>CBDCIS010000006.1:0-452651 GCA_965217565.1 Dehalococcoidia bacterium | reverse complement strand
GCGGCGTGAGCGGGGGCGGAACGTACTCTGGGCTGGCCGCTTGCTGTGATTTTGGTCCCGTTCTGCTTTGCGACCGAGCTGCCGCGTGGGAATGAACCGTGTTCGTGGCTTCCCATCGAACGATTTCCGGAGCCGTTCTCATGTGGTTCTCCAGCCAGAGCGAGACCTCGACACTGCCCGTAGGGTAGCCACCCTATCGTGGATACTCCGGCTTCATGGACTGGCCTCTCCTGCCGGCTCACAGCGCTCCAGCCCTGTCTCCTCGACCCACATCTCCGAAAGCTCCGCCGCGATGCAACCGGTGAACCGGTTTCCATTGAGCCACAACGTCTCCAGGTTAGTGAGGTTGCCAAGCTCCGGAGGTATCTGTCCACTTAGAGCCTATCCGATAACCTTGATTGTCCTTGGTGGGTATCTGAGACTTTGCATAAACTTTCTCCATTCTACTTGAGTGGAGGAAAGACATGTCGGAGATCGATCATGATGGCGTAGGCGATGATTGGCGGATTCCCGATGCTCTGTGGGAGAGGATTGAGCCGATATTGCCTGCCGAGACGGCGGGTCCGAAGGGCGGGAGGCCGTGGAAACCTGCTCGAGAGTGTATGGATGGAATCTTCTACGTGCTGCGGACCGGCTGCCAGTGGAAAGCGTTGCCTCGCACGTTCGGTGCTCCGAGCACTGTCCATGACAGGTTCCAGCGTTGGCGAGTCGCCGGAGTCTTCGAGGAGCTATGGAAGCAGGGGTTGTCTGAATACGACCAACTGCATGGAATAGATTGGCAGTGGCAGGCAATGGATGGAGCCATGACAAAGGCTCCGCTCGGGGGGTGAGGGCACTGGCCCGAACCCTACAGACCGGGGTAAGAAGGGTACCAAACGCAGCCTGTTGACAGAGGGGAACGGTATTCCCATAGGGGTGTGTGTGGATGGAGCCAACCGCCACGACATGAAGATGGTTGAGCCGACATTCGAATCTATGGTGGCGGAACGTCCGGTTCCCCGACCCGGACAACCTCAGCATCTGTGTCTGGACAAGGGATATGACTTTGCTGAGGTTGAGCAGCTGGCGGCACGGTACGGATACACAGCCCACATCCGCAGCCGAGGCCAAGAGCGGAAGGAACAACAGACCCTCCCCGGTTACCGCGCCCGCCGTTGGGTGGTCGAGCGCAGCCATAGCTGGCTGAATCGGTTCAGACGCCTGCTCATCCGTTGGGAGAAGCGTTTGGACAACTATCTTGCTATGCTCCACTTTGCCTGTGCCTGGATAACATATCGCGCTGCCGGAGTTGTCGGATAGGCTCTAAGAGGGTGTGTGAGAAGTTCAAATTAGGTTGGTGCTAAGCGTCGGAGCATGAGATGAATCATAGCTATATGGGTCCACGCCTCGGTTGTATCGGACAGAGCTTCGTAGTCCTTGCTCATCCGACGGCACCTGCTGAGTCACGCGAATGTTCGTTCGACCACCCATCTTCGCGGCAGCACTTGAAAACGGTGGCTGTCCCTGGGGCGCTTGACAATCTCGAGTGCCCAGCCTGTCAGGGCCCAGACCCACTCGACCAGCTTTCCAGCATAGCCAGCATCGGCCCAGACCAACCTCATGCGGGGAAACCTCCCTATCAATTTATCGATGACCAGCTTCGCCCCATCCCTATCCTGGATATTGGCAGGATGCACCACCACCGCCAGCAGCAACCCCATGGTATCTACAATGATATGTCGCTTTCGACCGTTGACCTTCTTGCCAGCGTCATAGCCACGAGGCCCCCTTTTTCCGTAGTCTTGACCGACTGGCTGTCTATGATAGCAGCGCTAGGTGTCGGGTTCCTCCCCTCGGCCTGCCGGACCTTGACTCGGAGAGCGTCATTGGCTCGTTCCCATGTACCATCCTCTCTCCCACTCCCGAAAATACCACCATACAGTACCCCAAGGCGGGAGGTCATGCGGCATGGCTCGCCACGTGCAACCGTTGCGCAGAACGTATAGAATGCCGTTGACGACTTCCCGCAGGTCTACAGTACGTGGCCTTCCCCCAGTTTTGGCTGCCGGGAGTAGCGGAGCGAGCATCTTCCACTGTTCATCAGTCAGGTCACTGGGGTATGCTTTGCGTTTCATGCCTCCATTCTAATACATATCCAAGACTTCTCACACACCCTCTAAGTCGGTTATTCGACATTTCCCGATTGGTGCCCCCTTTCTCCGGTCGCCGAAAAGGTCGCCTTTCGCGCCGAAAGCTCTGATCTGCCTCCAGCGTAACACAACGGATTGTCATATGTTTCACATTCTTGGTGGGCACTTGACATGCGGGCGTGCTTGTTAATCAGGGTCGCAGCCTGATCCAGGGCGTACTCGACCGCACCGGCAACTGCGGCAACGCGGTCCACGCCTTCCAGCTCGAGAGGCAGCGTTCGCAGGTTGTCGGCAATGTCGGCGACCGAGCCGGTGCGGATGAGGCGCTCGTCCAGTGGCTTGCCGCGCGAGCCGTGCACCCACCAGCGGAGGTCGTCCGCGGAGTCGAGGGCGGTCCGGATGTCCTCTTCCTGCCGGAGTCGAGCGGGGTACAGGACGCGGCTGGTCGCGCCGCGCGGGCTATGTTATCCTTGTGCCATCCTGAAATAGGGGGGCGATCCCATGACGAGAGAAGAAGAAATTGCTTTCACCCCGGCTTACGAACTGCGAGAAATGATAGGCCGCAAGGAAATCTCGCCGGTGGAGCTGACCGAAATCAGCCTTCGCCGCATTGAGGCCATGAACCCCAAGCTGAACGCCTTCCTGACGGTGACCGCCGACGAGGCGATGGCCGATGCGCGCGCGGCGGAAGCGGGCGGTGGCGCGCGGGGACGACCTCGGCCCACTTCACGGCATACCCACCTCCATCAAGGACCTCGAACCCACGAAGGGCGTCCGAACCACGAAAGGCTCGCTGGCCTTCAAGGACTGGGTACCCGATTATGACCAGCTTGCCGTGCGGCGCATGAAAGAGGCCGGCATGATCATACTCGGCAAGACGAACACGCCGGAGTTCGGCATGTCGGGGACGACGGAGAACAAGCTTGGCGACGACTGCCGAAACCCCTGGAACGCCGAGAGGGTTAGCGGCGGCTCCAGCGGCGGCGCGGGCGCGTCGATAGCGTCCGGCATGAACGTCGTGGCGCAGGGCAGCGACGGCGGCGGCTCCATACGCATCCCAAGCGCGTTCTGCGGAATCTACGGCATCAAGGCGACGCAGGGCCGGGTGCCGCGCCTGGACGCTGGGCTGGGAAGCTGGCACCCCGTCAATTTCTCCTGCATGGGGCCGATGTCTCGCACGGTGCTGGACTCCGCGCTGCTACTCCAGATAATGTCCGGCCCGCACTCGGACGCCGAGCACGGCACCATACAGGAACAGCCGGCGGACTACGCGGCCACGCTGAACGACGGCGTTGGCGGCCTGCGCATTGGCTGGAGCCCCGACTTTGGCGGGTCGGCCGCGGTTGACCCCGAAGCGCGGGACGCCGCCGAGCGCGCCGCCAATGTCTTCTCGGAGCTTGGCGCGTCGGTGGAGGACGCGCCGTTTCGTCATCGACCTGGAGGAGATGGGCAGATGGGCCGACAACCTTGGCCCGATGACCTACATCCAATACGGCGAAATCTACGAAGAGAATGCCGACATTCTCATGCCCAACGTGCGCGACTCAATCGAGCGCAGCAAGCACATCTCGGCGCAGGACTACGGCCTCGCGCTCTGCGAGCTCGAGAAGATGAGGGCCTATGTCGCCGACTTCTTCACAAAGTACGATCTGCTGCTCACGCCCTCGCTGGCCGTTCCCGCGTTCCCGTGCGGGGAGGCGCCCAAGGTCATCGGCGGGCGCGACGTGTCGGGATTCGGCTACTCCCCGTTCACCGCGCTGTTCAATCGCACCGGCAACCCCGCCGCCAGCGCGCCGTGCGGCTTCTCGTCCGACGGCCTGCCGCTGGGACTGCACATCGTGGGCCGCAGGAAGGACGAAGTCAGCGTGCTGCGAGCGTCGGCGGCGTTCGAGGAGGCGCGGCCCTGGGCCGAGAAGCGTCCGGAGGTCAGCTAGTGTTCGACCTGCTGTTCAAGAACGGCTCGGTAATCGACGGCACTGGCAGTCCGGCCTACCCCGCGGACGTCGCGGTGAAGCACGGGCAAATCGTCGCCATCGGCCGGCTTGACGCGGAATCGGCGAAGACTATCAACGTGTCCGGCCTGGTGGTAACGCCAGGCTTCATAGACCTTCACACTCACAGCGACATGTCCTTTCTGCTCGACTCCACCGCGCAGAGCAAGGTTCGGCAGGGCGTTACGCTGGAGCTAACCGGCAACTGCGGCATGAGCTTCTGCGCCCCGCTGCTCGGCGAGGCGGAGGAGATTTTCAGGGGACGGCTCTCAGCCTACACAGACTCGTTCGAAGTGACCTGGAAAGGCTTCGGCGGCTACATGGACGCGGTCGAACGGGCGGGCTCCACGCTCAACCTGGCCTTCCAGGTAGGGCACGGGACGATACGCACCTGCGTAATCGGGCAGGAGGACCGCGCGCCCACCGGCGAGGAGCTGGACCGGATGCGCGCGCTGGTCGCCGAGAGCATCGACGCCGGGGCCATGGGCTTCTCCACCGGCTTGTTCTACGCGCCGGGCAGCTACGCCAGGCTCGAAGAGGTCATCGCCCTCGCGGACGAGGCGGCGCGGCGTGGTGGCGTCTATTCGACGCACATGCGCGACGAGGGCGCGGGTACCGTGGGGCTGTTCGTCGCCATCAACGAGGCGGTAGAGGTGGGCCGGCGCACCGGAATTCGCGTGCAGATTTCGCACGTCAAGTGCGTGGGCGGCCTCATGTGGGGACGCGCCGCTGACGCGCTGGAAGTATTCGAGCGAGCGAGAGACGAGGGGATCGACGTGGCGGGAGACCAGTATCCTTACGCGGCGTCGAGCACCTCGCTCACCGGCGCGATGTTCCCGCGCTGGGCGTTGTCCGGCGGGCGCGACGCCACCCTGCGCCGCATGGCAGACCCGCCTCAGCGAGACCGGATGCTCGCCGACGTCAAGACGCGCTTCGACGTAGGACGCGGCCCCGATGCGACAGTCATCGCTCGGTACGTGCCGCGGCCGCGCTTCGAGGGCATGACTCTGACCGAAATCGCCGCGGAGATGGAGTCCGAGCCGGAAGAGGCCGTCCTCAGCCTCTACCTGGACGGGGACGCCAGCGTTATCAGCCACGGTATGCGGGAGGAGGACGTCGAGGTCATCGCGCGTCATCCGCTCATCTCGGTGGCGTCGGACGGCACGTCCATATCCACCGAAGGCGTGCTGTCCACCGGACTGCCGCACCCGCGCAGCTACGGCACGAATCCCCGCTTTCTCGCGCGATACCAGCGGGAGCGCGGGCTGGTCTCGCTGCCGGAGGCCATACGAAAGATGACGACGCTGCCGGCGCAGCGGCTCGGTCTGACGCGCCGAGGCCGAATCGCGCCGGGCTTTGCCGCCGACATCGTCGCGCTCGACCCGGACAGCGTGACGGACACCGCCACGTTCCAGGCGCCCCACAGCTACGCGAAAGGCATTCCCCACGTGGCGGTCAACGGGGTCATGGTCGTCGAAAGCAATGAGTTCACTGGACAGACCCCCGGCAAGGTAATACGTGGCTTTGGCGGTTAGGCTAGTGGTCAGTTTTCAGTTTTCAGAGGGTTGGTCGCGCGGATTGCCGCGGTAGTGGCAAACCGGCCCGCGCACGGCATACGGTAGCGGCGGCCGGCGGTCGCCCCTGCGGGGACGAATCATCTCAGGAGGGCAATGAAATGGTCGAACGAAAGAACATGCGAAACCCTGTTCTGAGCGCGGAGGAGGCGCGGCAGCTTCATCGGCAGGCGCTGGTCATCGACAGCCAGCAGCCGCCCGTTACCAATGGCTTCCTGTTCACTGATACTATGAAGGAAGCTCTGCACGAGTTCCACGCGCAGGGCATGACGCGCACCGAGGCCGGGCCGCTTCTGCAGGCAATGGCCGCGCACGAAATCAAGACGTCGGGTACCGCGCGGGAGCAGTACCTGGACCTGTGGGCGGCGTCCGGCGTCAACGTGGCGGGCGGCACATACGCGGGCCCGGGGCCGTTCGACAAGGCGTTCGAGACGTCGGTAACGGGAATCGCGCAGGCGCGGGGAATTATCGACGCGCTGGACGACAAGATGCTGCTCGTGCTCAAGGCCGATGATATCGAACGCGCCCACCGCGAGAACAAGCATGGCATCGTCATCGACTTCCAGGAAACCACCCCGTTCAGCGACAGGCTGGAGCGCATAGACCTGTTCCACAACATGGGACTCCGCATGTGCCAGCTAACATACAACCTGGGAACGCTGGTGGGCGACGGCTGCACCGAGATTCACAAGAGCGGGCTGACCTACTTCGGGCAAGCCGTGGTGCAGCGTCTCAACGAGCTGAACATAATCGTCGATGTCAGCCATTGCAGCGAGCAGGTGGGCTGGGACGCGATGGAAATCTCCACCTCGCCTGTCATCGTCTCTCACTCATGCAGCGCGGCTGTCGCATACCACGACAGGGGCAAGAGCGACGAAATCGCCAGGGCGATAGCCGAACAGGGCGGGTTCTTCGGTGTCGTCATCATTCCGGGGTTCATACAGACCAGCACGGAGGCCACGCTGGACGACTTCGTGGACCACGTGATTCACCTGGTTGACGTGATGGGGATAGACCACGTTGGCGTCGGCACGGACAAGGCAGGGCCGGGGCCGGGCACGGACTCGCTGATTCGCTGGCCGGATGACATGCCCAAAGAGCGCCCCGGAGTGTTCAACTACAGTGGCTTCAGGCAAGTCGAGCACAGGCTCACGGATGACTACCACATAGTGGGCTACGATGACTTCAGCGATTGGCCCAACCTGACCGTCAAGCTGGCGGAGCGCGGCTTCAACGAGGACGAACTGCGCAAGCTGCTCGGCCTGAACTACCTGCGCGTCTTCCGAGACGTGGTCGGCTAGGCTCGCCTCTTGTCACGGAGCTAGAGTTCATATCCAAAACAGGGAGGTTTACATGACCAGCAGTGATACGATCAGCCAGCGGGCGCGAGACCTGCACTTCTCGTCGCTGGTGGTGGATACGCACGCCGACACCATCAGCCGCCTCACCGACGACGGGGACGACCTGGCGACGGCGACCGCCAAAGGCCATCTCGATCTGCCGCGCATACGAGAGGGCAACCTGGGCGTGCAGTGGTGGTCGTGTTACGTGGCGGCAAAGGAGATTCCCGTCAAGAACACCATCGACCGGTGCCTCCAGCTTCTGGACGGTCTCAAACGCCTTTGCGCCGCCAATCCCGACGATTTCGAGATAGCGCTCACCGCCGCCGACTGCCGGCGCATCGTCGCCGACGGTAGGCACGCCGCCGTTCCCTGCATCGAGGGCGGCCATGCCATCAACGACAACCTCGCAGTGCTGCGCCAGTACTACCATCTGGGTATGCGCTACATAACCCTCACCCACTTCAACACCAACACCTGGGCCGACGCCTCCACCGACGCCGAGCGCAACAACGGGCTGAGCCTGTTCGGGCGCGACGTGGTGCGCGAGATGAACCGGCTGGGCATGGTGGTGGACATCTCCCACGTTTCGGACAAGACCTTCTGGGACGCTATAGAGGTTGCCAACAAGCCAATAATGGCGTCGCACTCGTCGGCGTGGTCGATCTGCCAGCACCCGCGCAACATGAAGGACGACATGCTCAGGGCGGTCGCCACCAATGGTGGCGTTGTCAACGTCAACTTCTACCCTGCGTTCATTTCCGAGGAGACGAGGATTGCCACGGAGAAGCTTCAAGACGACACCTGGCAGGAGATAGAGGAGTTGGAGAAGTTCGCCCGTCGCGCGCCGGCGGGCCACTGGTCGGGCATGGCGGAGTACGTCGAACAGCAGAAGGCCGCGATACAGGAGCGGCGCAGAGCGGAGTGGCACACCGTGCCGCAGCCCACGCTGTCCGACGTCGTGGACCACATAGAGCACGTTGCCAAGGTGGCTGGAGTCGATCACGTGGGCCTGGGTTCAGACTTCGACGGCATTCCCGCCGGCCCGGTCGGCCTGGAGGACTGCTCCAAGTTCCCCGCCATAACCGAGGAACTGCTGAGAAGGGAGTTCTCCGAGGCCGACATCAAGAAGATACTGGGCGAAAACACCATGCGAGTAATGGAGGCGTGCACAGGGGAGTAGGCACCGAGTATGTTCGCCAGCGGCCCGTTTGTTTCCCAAGCGAAACCCGCCAAATCCGAGCCTTGGAAGGTTGATTGCGGTCTCTTGTCAAGCTAAACTATACTTGGTTACTTTATTCACAATCGAGTTCGACTTTAGGAGAATGACATGGGAGCGTGGTTCAAAATCCTGATACCAGTTTTGGTCTTGCTCTTGGCGCTGGCATGTGGTGGGGGGTCGCGCGGAAGCGGAGCGTCTATCGCAGACCGCACGACGTTCCCCACACCCACGCCCGGCCCCACGCCGGTCAAGGAGGAGGTCGTCCAGAGGTTCATGGAAGAGTGGACACAGACCGACTTGAAGACGGCGCTTCCGGAAGACATAGAGGGACTGTTCACAGACATCAAACACCCAAAGACGGACGAGCCTGTAGATAAGGCCGCCCTCGCCCAGGCCGCGGAAGCCGCCCTGCCCGGGGAAGCGACGGTCAAGGTGAGCCGGGTGATCGAGATTGCGATCAGCAAGACCACGCAGATGAGGCGATACGGCGCGGACGCGGAATACAAGCTGCCACTGGAACTCAACGGCTCCTCCTACATCCTGGATTTCACCTACCAGGTAATCGTGGACCAGGCGGTGGAGAAAGCGGTGTTAAGCAGCGGCTCCATCAAGCTGACGGAGGCGCCGTAGGAAGGTGAGCAGGGTGTTGTTCACCGAGGGACACTAAGCGGAGCTATGAACTGCGTAACTAACCAAGGAGGAGGCACATCATGCTCAGGACGGTGATGGCAAGATTCACCAAGGGTGCGCTGATTCCTTTGGAGCCGCTTGACGTGGAAGAAGGCGAGGAATTGCTCATCACCGTCGCTGACGGAATAGACCTAGAGTTAGTCGAGGACATTGGCATGGCCAGGGCCATGGACGAGGGACTCGAGACCGAACGGGTCAGCGAGGAGTGCATTCTGAAGATTCTTCGTGGGACGGATGAAGCTTGAGTACAGAGCCTCATTTGCCCGAGACCTTCGGCGCGTGCGCAGCGTCGAACTACGTCGCAGACTTGACAGGACTCTTGATGCGCTAAGGGCTTCGTCCTCCATCGAAGAGGTCAGGGGAGTTAGAAGAATGGCGGGCGGGAGCAGTAGCTTTCGCATCCGAGTGGGCAGTTACCGCCTTGGGTTCATCGTTGAAGGCGATGTTATAACACTGCTCAGAGTCTTGCCTCGCGACGAAATCTACAGGTATTTTCGGTGAAACGCTTGTAGGTGATGTACCCCGATGAGAACTTGGCAGGCTTTGCATTATTTTGTAAGTGCCTCTTCAACATAAGCTCAGCGGCCTGAGTTGCCTGCGCCCTTGCTGGGCAGTCCCAGACCCCCTAGCGTACGCTTCCGGCGATTGGCGGTGTCGGCCGCCCGCGCGGACGAACGCACCACACCCTGCCCTCCCTCCAGACTGCCGTTGTTCAGGAGGACACGGCCTCTCAGCAGCGTCATCCATGGCTTGCCCTTCAATTGCTAGTCCTCATAAGGAGTGAAAACGGCCGCGCCCCGACTCCCCACATGCTCTGTTATCCACCCAACAGCCGAGTTAGCTCCCGCACGTCGGCTAACCGCTCCAAACGCTCTACCGCATCCGTGACCTCAGCGGCTCGCTCTGCGCCCAGGATGCCGTCGTTTAGTGAGTGGAACTTGTCCAGCAATTGCTGGCGTGGTAGGCGATTGCCGTAGTCGCCGCGAACGATGGCGGCGGCGCCCTTCAGCACGCGCCCGTCCTTCAGCCGCACGAACGCCTGGGTGAGAGGGCCATCCTCTCGCGCCGTCGCCAGGCTTGGCTCCACGCTCACGCTGACTCTGCCGGCAAGCTCGCGGATGCGCTCGTCGCCCCTGGCGTCCGAGTAGAAGGCGGTCACGTCCGCGCTGCCTCGCACTATCGCCGCCGCCACCGCGTAGGGGACGTTGAACTTGGCCCCGAGCATGTTGGCGGGATACTCGCGCAGCATACCCTCCAGCATACTGGGTGCGACGATTTCAACGGCCAGCACGTCACCGGAGTCGAAGGGCTCCTGCCTGCGCACGTCGAACGTCGCGTCAAGAGCGGGATGGTTGAGGCGGCAGCAGGCGTAGAACTTGAAGTAGTTTTGCTGAATGCGGTACTCGCCGGGCATGTCCGCAACCGCCCCATCGGGGTTGAAGCCATCGCCCAGGATCGTGCCGAAGACATCGGAGGGCGCGTCGTCCAGGCCGGTGAAGCCGGACTCATAAACCTGGGTCGCCAGGATTCCGTCGTGGCCAGAACGGCCGGGGTACAGGTTGCGGATGGTTGCGCCTCTGAAGGCCGTCTCCCAGGTGTTCGCCGGACTCATGGAGGCGGCGATGTTGATTACGTCTCTAACCTGACGGGCGTCGTATCCCTTCAGCTTGGCCGCCGCGACCGCCGTGCCTATGACGCCCCAATGCCCGTGCGAGTGCACGTTGGGCCGGGGTCTGGTTGCACCGCCTATGCGCGACTCGACCTCGTAGCCAACCAGCGCGCTTTCGATGAACCTCTGACCGCTCGCGCCCATCTCCTCGGCAAGCGCGATGGATCCCGGGAGCGAATGTATCGCGGGATGACCCCCGCCAAAGCGGTTGCCCTCGTCCATCTCCAGCGCTACGCCCGCCGTCGCGTTGACCAGCGTGGCAAGCATTGGCTCAGCCCTGAGCCTGTGACCGAAGATGGTGGCAGAGGCAGGGCCGGAGCGTTGAGCCATCGCACTGGCGAAAGCGGCGTTCTCCTCGAGTTGACTGCCGGCGACTATCGCGCCAAGCGTGTCCAGAGTGACGTCCCTGACAGCGGTCACCGCGCCGGGCATCAGGTCTTCGTAGCGGACTTCCGCTATGAACTTGGATAGTGTGTCGAGATAGTCGCTCATGTCCGCCTCCTGGTACTGGTTCCAGATGCGTTCGATAGTATCTTGGCTGCCTTCTACACTGGACTCCCGTTTTCGCGGGAGAGACGAGTATCATTCAGTGCCTGTCATGTTCGAGGGCGAGCGGTACTAGCGCACCCTTCCCGCGATTGGCGGCGTTGGGCCGCCGGCCGGGAGGAACGTCCCGTACCCCGGCTGCTGCTCCAGCTTGCCCTGATTGAGCAGCACGCGGCCTCTCAGCAGCGTCATCCACGGCTTGCCTTTCAGCTTCCAACCCTCGTAGGGGGTGAAACCCGAGCGGCCCTTGTGGGCGGCGGCCTCGATGGTCGTCTCGGCATTGGGGTCGATTATGAGTAGGTCCGCGTCTGAGCCTGGCTGAATGACGCCTTTGCGCGGGTACAGCCCGAATATGCGGGCGGGGTTCTCCGATAGCACCCGCGCCATCCACGACAGGGGAAGCCCTCGCTTGGCGACACCCTCACTATAAACCAACGGCACAAGCGTCTCGATTGACGGCGCGCCAAAGGGAATGGGCTGCCCATCGGGGCTGCGGAAGATGTTACTCCAGCCGCCTTGCTTGCGCTCTGGCGGCCCCGGCGAGTGGTCGCTGCCGATGGCCGAGATGTAGCCCTGCTCGCTTCCCTCCCACATCGCGCCCTGGTTGACCCCATCGGCGGGACGAAGCGGCGGCCCTATCTTAGCCAGTGGCCCCAATCGCTCCATTTCAGTCTCGTTCAGCAGCAGGTACTGCGGGCAAGTCTCGGTCCAGACCCGCTGCCCCAATCGCTGCGCCTCCTTGATTCGCTCCAAGCCCATCTGTGTGCTGAGGTGAACGACGTAAATCGGGCAGTCGGTCATCGCGCCCATCAGGATGGCGCGGTTGATAGCCTCAGCCTCCGCCCAAGGTGGACAGGTAGGCGGGAAGTCTGTGGGCGCGGTGCGGCCCTCCGCGATGGACTTGTTCATCAGGTAGTCGATAACGTCGCCGTTCTCCGCGTGAAGCTGTACCAGCCCGCCGTTCGCACCCACGAGCTCCATCGCCCTGGCAATGAGCGAGTCCGGAACGCGGTGATCGTAGGTCATGAACATCTTGAACGAGGTTACGCCCATCTTGATGGCGTCCGGCAGGCCTTCGATGACGTAAGGCGTGTTGCTCAGGATGTAGTGGAACGTGAAATCCACGACCGATTCGCTCTCGGCCTGTTTCTTCCAGCGTTCGATGGCCTGTTGCAGCGTCTCACGGGCGTCCGCGTTATAAGCGCCAAAGGGGATTACGGTGGTCAGCCCCGCGTGGGCCGCGCCGAGCGTACCCACGTCCCAATCGTCGCCGGGCGCGGGTCGAAAGTGCACGTGGCAGTCGATGGCTCCGGGCAGAACGTGCTTGCCGGTGGCGTCGATGTAGGCGTCCGCCTCCGGCAGCATCTCCTCCGGGCCCACAGCCGCGATTCGCTCGCCCTTGATGGCGATACTGGCCTCATACACGCCCGTACCCGTAGCCACCACGCCGCCGCGCACAACCGTGTCAACTCTTTCGCTTCGCATATCGCCCTCCAGGGCAGTGAATAGTGGTTAGCGGATACTGAGGACTGCCCACTCGCCCAGTATAGTCGCGGGCAAGTGGCGTGGCAACCGCCGCATACACCACGAACTCGTTGCAATCGGGCAGGTATCGCCGTGACGATCGGGGGTTGCAGAGGCAAACCCTCGTGGCTGCCATGATCAGAGCAACCACAAGGGTTTGCTACTACGAACCGGGTTAGTCTGTGACGCCGCCTATTCGAGCCGCCGCAGGCCGCGAGCGGTGAGCAAGAAGACCACGCCACCCGCCAGGCTCACCAGTCCCATCGCCGAGATCGCGAAGGGCACGGACGTTGCTCCAGTAAGCCAGCCGACCGCTAGGCTCGCCGGAACCACGAATCCCCGGCCGTATGCCTGCAAGCTGGTTACGCGGGCGCGCAGCTCGTCCGGGACCAGCGTCTGTATGAGCGTGCCGCTGGTTGTGCGAAAGACCGACTGGCTGAACGCGAACAGCGCGATTACCACAAACGCCAGCGCGATCCACTGCGACTGTGCGAATATCAGCGCCAGCAGCGAACTCGTGATCGCGGTCACCAGCGTAATTGGACCCTTCTTGAAGATAAAGCCCACGGAGGCCATCAGGAACGCGGCGACCAGTCCCCCGAATCCGTTGACCGCGAGGATGTACCCGCCAACGTCCACGCCCTTGCGCAGCACCTCGTCGGTGAAGACCGGCAGCGTGAACATGAGCGGCTGGAGAACCACGTTGGGGATGAGGCCGAGCGCGATAAGTATAAATATGGCCCTGTTGCCGCTCCAGACGTATCGCAAGCCCTCTTTCAGATCGACGATTAGCGACTGCCGCGGGCCTGCTCTCCTCTCCTGGTAATACGGCGTCCTCATTGGCAGCAGGGCGAGCACGACGCTGGCATAGAGGAGCGCCTCGACCGTGAAGTTCCAGAAGAACCCGAACGTCGCGATTAGCACGCCTCCGAAGAAGGGGCCAATCAATCGCGTGCCCGTGATGGTGAGCACGTTGGCCGCGTAGGCGTTGCCTAGCGCGTCCCGCGGAACCGTGTTGGCGATGAGCGTCTGGCACATGGGCTGCGTAACGGACAGGCAGACTCCGCTTATCAGCACGTATGCGTAGGCGTGCCAGACCTGCACGCGGCCCGACAGCACGAAGAAGGCGAACAGGAGCGCGAGCGCGGCCATTAGCGACTGTATCGCCATGACCAGCTTTCGCCGGTCCACGCGGTCGCCGAGCACACCGCCCCAAGGGCCGACTATCAGCCCCGGAAGCGTGTTCAGCCCACCCGCGGTCACCACCAACAACGACGAGGCGGTCGAGCCGGCGGTCAACTCTCTCACCAACCAACCAACGCTGAGCAGTTGAAGCCACTGTGCGCTGTTGGCGAAGAAGTTGGCTATCCAGATCAGTCGATAGTCGCGGTACGCAATCCAGGAGTCTAGCGTTTGCAGTCGGGGCATCGAGGCGGCCGGCTCAGGACGGCACGGCTATTGCCGAGCCTTCGCCTTGCCGTCCCAACGCGGCTGGTCGCATATTCGCCCGAGGAACTCCAGGATTGTATGAGCGGCCAGGTAAGAGGTGATGCCCGTGCCCACGTCGAGTTGGGGGTTGACCTCGACCAGGTCGAAGCCAACCACGTTGGTATGCTCGGCAATCGCGATCAGCGAGTCCCGCAGCTCCGAGTAGGTCATCCCATTGGGCTCGGCGGACACGCAGCCTGGCACGAGCGGCATGTCGAGAACGTCGATGTCGATGCTCACGTAGCAGTTGGCGTCTCGTGGCAGCGCCTCTACCACCCCGCGTGGGCCGAGGCTGCGCGCCTCAGCCATGCCGATGACGCGGTTGCCGTCGTTGATGGAATCCTCCAACCACTCCCTGTTGTTTCTCAGGCTGCGAATGCCAACCTGGGTCAGGCTCTCCACGTGGTCCATGTGGTAGATGTGGCGGAATGCGTGGCCGTTGGTGAACTCGAAGCCGTGCATGAACGGGGCGTAGTCTATGTGGGCGTCGAAGTGTATCACGTGCAGCGGAACGTCATAGGCGCGCACTACGGGGAAGGTTATGGCGTGGTCGCCGCCCAGAACCACCGGCAGCGCGCCCTTGTCCAGCACCCGCCGCGTCAAGTCGGTGATGTTCTCGAACGTGAGCTCCACGTTCGTCGGCAGCACGTCGGCATCGCCAACATCCACGATGCGGCGGTTCGTCAACTCACGCTCCAGGAACACTTTGTTGGCGTCCTGGTCGAAGTAGCCGTTCGCGCCAAAGCGCAGCGAGTGCTCGCGAATGCCGCGCGGCCCAAAGCGCGCGCCCGGCAAGAAAGGCGAACCCTCGTCGGTCGGAGCGCCCATCACGGCGATGTCAGCGTCCAAACTGTCGAGGTCCGTGCAGATGTCCGCGCGCAGAAACGATGGAATGCCTACGAACGGATACCTGCGCAACATCGGGCTGCCGCGTTCCTCCTGGTTGTTATCACCCATGAGCGCCCTCCTTACATGTTCCTCTGTGAACCGGAATCAGATCATTTGCGAATAGTATAGACTACTGCACAAGCCATTGGATAGGAGCTTGGACAAGGCGGCACAGCGACGTCTGCCAGGATGGCATGACCGCGGAGTTGCGGGCAACCGGGGACGCCGGCCTACTCGACCCTGGACGCCAGGTAGCGCACCGCCAGCGGGGTCAGCCTGCCATCCACCGTAACGTACTCGCCCGGCTCCAGGTCTTCCAACCGGAATGCGACGTACTTGCCCCAGGAGCGCTCCTGGTACACTTGCTCGTCGGCGTAATCGACCGGGCCGCCGCACGGCCAGCCGTAGCAGTAGTGCATGATGCCCTTGGTGGGCTGCAAAATCTCGGAGCTAACCGTGCCGCCGCGTCCGTTTCCGCCGGGCCGCATGGTGTGCCCGTGAGCGCATATCGACCAGCCCGTGTCCTTCAGCGTAGCGTGGTCGCTGAAACAGGAGGCCAGGTAGGCAGGGTCGATGCTGCCAGCGCCCTCTTCCATCAAGGTAGAGATTCTGTCGAACCTCACCACCGTTGAGTCGTTCGAGGTTGGAGTGTGCGCTATCTGCGCCATGCGTGGTGAAATCCAGTGGTTCGAGCGGGCTACCCAGCCATCAGCGGTGCGAGTCTCTATATTGAGCGAGCGCGTGCTCACCTCGGCGAGCGCGACCTCTCCGGCGGAGTCGGCAAGCAGGAAGTTGCCGTGGATGGCCCTCGGATACGACTCGAGCAGTCCGATGGCATCCTCCACCGACTTGGCCTGGCTCAGCAAAAGTTCGCCAAACTGGTAGTATGGCACGCCGACCGCCCTCGAGCTGTCCGGCTCGATCTCGGGGTTGGGCCGGGCCGCTGACCACGTGTAGGCGAACCCCTTTTCGTTCAGGCCCCGCGTGTGCATGTGGTTGAAGTCCGCAACCGTGTCCAGGTCCTGGGAGATTATCTGCGTGCCAATAAAGTGATAATCTCCGTTGGAAGCGTCCACCAAGAGCCGCGTTCTAGTAGTAAAGGGGTCATCGCTTGTGCTGCCTATCAGGGCGTGCCCGTCCGCGCTCGCGGAGCCTGTCGCGCCAGCCGTAGTGCAATGGTCCTGCCACCCATGGAA
Organism: Dehalococcoidia bacterium; assembly: GCA_965217565.1. Lineage (GTDB taxonomy): Bacteria > Chloroflexota > Dehalococcoidia > Lucifugimonadales > CATOSD01 > CBDCIS01. Next base: position 436,394 of record CBDCIS010000006.1, on the reverse strand, counting down.
GTCCTTGCCGCCGCTCATCTGACGCCCTCCTGCTTCCCATTTTGTGAAAATATCCCTGCCTTTTCCCTACTGTACCAGATTGAAGCCCTCCGGGAATAGCCAGTCGCGCCTGGCAACCATTTCTCTACCTCAGCACCTCTAACACGGCCTCCTCCAGCTCTTCAGGTGTAGCGAAGCCCTCGAACTTGGCGAACACCAGTCCTTCCGCGTCGATTACGAACGTCCAGGGGTCGCTTGGAAGTCCCCACTCCACCAGCGTGGGCGACAGCTTCGCGTTCGACAGATCGCCCTGGATGTCCTGGGGATTGTCATAGACCTCGACGTGAATGTAGTTCGCCTTCCCGTGATGCCGCGACTTCGACTCCTTGATCACCTCCAGTTGGGGACCGCATGTCGCGGTGGTGCAGTAGGCCGGCGTGGCGAACGTCACAACCAGCGGGATGCCGGAGTCCAGGGCTTCCGCGATGGTCATCTCGTATAGCGCCCGGTCGGGCTGTGCGTCGGTGGTGAGTTGCTCCAGGCCGGTCACGTCGCGCGAAGTCTTGCTCCGGCTCCGCGGCGCCAGCGCGCCTAGGGCGGGCGTCCGGCTGGCCTCCAGAACACTCACCCTAGCGGAGCCTGTCCTCGCGGGGCCTTCAGCCTGCGTGACTGCCACCCCGATGCCCCAGTTGCCCGGCCTATCGAAGTTGAGGTTGGTTGTGTACACTCCGCCTGCGCCGGACGGCCACTTGCGAAAAACCGCTCCAACTCGCTCGATAGGTCCTTCCCGCCCCTCGTTCGTCAGAAAGAAGGTAGAGACCTGGACGTCACCGGCGTTTCTCAGCGGCCCCGCCTCGTCGTCCACGAGACCAAAGGCTACCCGATTACGCCCAACGGCAATATCGCTCGACGCCAAGAGCAGGCGCAAGTTGCCCCCGGCGGCGGGCTGGGGTGTCTCCGCCGCAACCGGCGTCCGTGTCAGCGTCTCGCGCGCGCCAGAGCCGCCGCAAGCCGCCGCCGCGAGCGTCACGACGATGCCCCAAAGCGCCATCTGCTTCACGAATCTTGCTCGCATAACCACCAGCGAGGATACTCCATACCGAACCGTCAACTCGGCTATTGACATGCTCCCCAGCGTATGTTACTATCAGTAGCTAGTCAAGTTATGTCCCCAACTGCCATTTGCATTTTCCGCAGCCTTTTGTCTTTCATTACCTCGGTCGTTTTCCGCGTCATTTTTGGAATTGGATACGCTTCAGTTAGCTTCACTTGTGAGGAGTGTGATAGCGGATGACCCCATCCACTTTGCGTGTTGGCAACGGCATTCCCGGCAACCGACGGTCCTACGCCCGTATTCCTGGCATCCTCGACGTTCCCAATCTCTTGCAGGTCCAATTGGGCTCTTTCAATTGGCTGAAGACGGACGGGCTGCGCGAACTCTTCGAGGAGATTTCTCCAATCGAGGACACCCCGGGCGGTCGCTTCGAACTCAGCTTCGACGAGCATTTCTTCGAGGAGCCCAAGTACACGGAGGAAGAGTGCCGAGAGAAGGAGATCACATACTCCGCCCCTCTGCACGTCACGGTCAACCTCAGAATAAAGGCCGCTGGACCCGGGCAGGGCGAAGTCAAAGAGCAGACCCTTTTCATCGGGGACATACCCATGATGACTAGCACCGGCACCTTCGTCATCAACGGCGCCGAGCGCGTGGTGGTCAGCCAACTGGTGAGGTCGCCCGGCGTGTATTTCACCGTGGACCAGGACCCCAACACCGGCCGGCCGCTCTCCTCCGCCAAACTCATCCCCTATCGCGGGGCGTGGATGGAGTTCGAGACCAGCAACAGGGACGTGGTCTCGGTCAAGGTGGACCGCAAGCGCAAGACGCCCGTCAGCACGCTGTTGAGGGCAATGGGCTACGAAACCAACGACGAGCTCGAGGAACTCTTCGCCGACGTTGACACAGACGAAGAGCACAAGTACATCGAGACCACAATATCCAAGGACACCGGCGTCACCGACCAGAACGAGGCGCTGATGGAGTTCTATCGCAGATTGCGTCCAGGTGAGCCTCCCAGCGTGGAAAACGCCAGGACGCTGCTGGATAATCTCTTTTTCAACAAGCGCCGCTACGACCTGGGACGGGTTGGCCGCTACAAGCTCAACCGCCGACTCAAGCGCGACAGCGAGTTCAAGGTACGCACCCTGACAAGGGAAGACATCATAGGCCTGCTCAGGATGATGATACAGATCAACAACGGGATGATCGAACCGGACGACATCGACCACCTCGGGAACCGGCGGGTGCGGGCCGTGGGTGAGTTGATACAGAACCAGATTCGTGTCGGACTGCTGCGGATGGAGCGCGTCATCAAGGAGCGCATGACTACTCAGTTGGACGCGGCGACGACTACGCCCGCCGCGCTGATCAACATCAGGCCGGTCGTAGCGGCCGTGAGGGAGTTCTACGGCGGCTCGCAGCTCTCGCAGTTCATGGACCAGACGAATCCTCTGGCCGAACTGACGCACAAGCGCAGGCTCTCGGCCCTGGGCCCCGGTGGTCTATCCAGAGAACGCGCCGGGTTCGACGTGCGCGACGTTCACCACTCCCACTATGGACGCATCTGCCCTATCGAGACTCCTGAGGGCCCGAACATCGGGCTGCTTGGCTCGCTGGCTACCTATGCCCGCACGAACGATTACGGCTTTATCGAGACGCCCTACCGCAGGATATACAGGGAGATTTCCAACAAGGCTCCGGACCTGGAGGGGCGAACGGTAACTGATGACATAATAGACACGGAGGGGAAGGCGATTCTGAGGGCGGGCAGGAGCGGGAAGGAGATCACGAGACGGACTCTCCGGCGCATCGCGTCGCTTCCCGAAAGGATGCTCGCGGTCAAGCCCTACGTGTCGTCCGATCCCGATGAGATTCTCTACCTTCCCGCGGACGAGGAGGAGCACGCTCACATCGCGCAGGCGAACTCGCCTCTGGACCACCTGGGTCAGTTCATAGAGACCGGTGTTGAAACCCGTATCGGCGAGGGCGTGTCGATGGAGCCGCCCGAGAGGGTGGAGTACATGGACGTATCTCCGATACAGCTTGTGAGCGTATCGACGTCACTCATCCCGTTCCTGGAGCACGACGACGCCAACCGCGCCCTGATGGGCTCGAACATGCAACGCCAGGCGGTGCCGCTGCTGCGGCCGGAGGTGCCGCTGGTAGGCACCGGGATGGAGGAACGTGTGGCGAAGGACAGCGGTCAGGTCATCCTCTCGCGCAGCGAAGGGATAGTCACCGAGTCCACCGGCAGCAGGATAGTCGTCACGGACGCAGCGGGCGAGCGGGAGGAGTACCGTCTGCTAAAGTTCATCAGAAGCAACCAGGGCACCTGCGTCAACCAGCGTCCCATCGTCTCCAGGGGCGACTACGTAACACAGGGCCAGGTGCTGGCGGACAGTTCCTCAAGCGGCCACGGAGAGCTCGCCTTGGGGCAGAACGTTTTGGTCGCCTTCATGAGCTGGGAAGGCTACAACTTCGAGGACGCAATCATCATCAGTGAGCGTATGGTGAAGGACGACAAGTTCACCTCCATCCACATTGAGAAGCACGAGGTGGAGGCGCGGGACACGAAGCTGGGGGCGGAGGAGATAACCAGAGACATTCCCAACGTTGGAGAGGACAGCCTGCGCGATCTGGATGAGGAGGGCATCATTCGTATTGGCGCTGAGATAGGCCCTGGCGACATTCTCGTTGGGAAGATCACGCCCAAGGGCGAGACCGAGCTAAGCGCGGAAGAGAAACTGCTGCGAGCGATATTCGGAGAAAAGGCGCGGGACGTAAAGGACACCTCGCTGCGGGTGCCCCACGGGCAGAAGGGCAAGGTTATCGGCGTCAAGACGCTCAACAGGGCGGACAGGGACGAGCTTCCCCCAGGCGTCAACAAGATGGTGCGTATATGGATCGCCCAGACGCGCAAGGTTACCGAAGGCGACAAGATGGCGGGACGGCACGGCAACAAGGGCGTGATAGCGCGAATCCTGCCGGAAGAGGACATGCCGTTCTTGCCGGACGGCACCCCCGTGGACATCATCCTGAACCCGATTGGCGTGCCCTCCCGGATGAATCTTGGACAGGTGCTGGAGACTCATCTTGGATGGGCGGCGCATTCGCTGGGCTTCCGGGCAGTGACACCCGTCTTTGACGGCGCTCCCGACACGGCTATCGAGGACGCCCTCGCACAGGCCTGGATCATAGAGCAGTCAGGCGCCGTCGCCCCCGGGCCCCATGACGATGATGGCGTGAAGCAAATCGACTTCGAGAGGGTGCGGGAATGGCTTGCGGAGTGGGGTCAGGACTTCGACACGGTATTCGCGAACGGCGCGCTGGGCGAGGCGCGCAACGCCTGCCTGGCGATTTGGCTCAGAACGGACAGGGGTATGGACACCTCCAAGCTCTCGATAGACGACATGCGGGAGGAGGCCATTCGCCTCAATAGGGACGAGCAGATTTCGGCCCCTATCATGGGCAAGTCCATCCTGCTCGATGGCCGAACGGGAGATCCCTTCGACCAGCCTATCACGGTGGGTTACATATACATGATGAAGTTGATTCACCTCGTCGAGGACAAGATTCATGCCCGCTCCACCGGCCCGTATTCGCTGATAACGCAGCAGCCCCTGGGCGGCAAGGCGCAGTTCGGGGGCCAACGCTTCGGCGAAATGGAGGTGTGGGCGCTGGAAGCCTATAGCGCGGCCCACAACCTCCAGGAGATGCTGACTGTCAAGTCAGACGACGTCGTTGGTAGGGTCAAAACCTATGAGGCCATCGTCAAGGGCGAAGACGTAATCCAGCCAGGTATCCCAGAGTCGTTCCACGTGCTGCTAAAAGAATTGCAAAGCCTTGGCCTATCCGTGGAGTTGCTGCACGAAGAGCCGGAGCAGATGATGTTCCAGCACGACGGGATTGACGACCTGGATGGCGACGAGTTCTCAATGGATTCGTTGCACCCGCTCGAAATCGTCAGCGACCCTGAGCCTCAGCTCACCGTCACCTCCAACGCGGAGCAGCAGGACGACGGCATAGCTGAAGTTTCGAGAGAGGAGGCGGTTAGCGGCGACGATAGTTAGCGCTGTGCCGGCAAGACCTTGCGGCAGGCGGAAGCTCGAATCGTGGTTTGGCATTAGGAGCGTGATACATGGCCCAAAGCGGCAACGACTTTAACGCTATTCGGATTTCACTGGCCTCTCCCGAGCAGATCAAGACCTGGTCTTATGGTGAGATCACGAAGCCGGAGACCATCAACTACCGTACCCTCCGTCCTGAAAAAGATGGCCTCTTCTGCGAGCGCATCTTTGGCCCAACCAAGGACTGGGAGTGCTACTGCGGCCGGTACAAGAAGATCCGCTACCGCGGAGTAATCTGCGACCGCTGCGGCGTGGAGGTCGCGCGTTCCAAGGTGCGGCGAGAGCGCATGGGACACATCGCGCTGGCCGCTCCGGTGGCGCACATCTGGTTCTCCAAGGGCACGCCCAGCCGCCTCGGGCTGCTTCTAGACCTTTCGCCCAGGAACCTGGACCGCGTGCTCTACTTCGCCCAGTACCTGGTGACCGGCGTTGACGAAGACCTGCGTACCGAGGCCAAAAGCCGTCTGTGGCGGCAGCTTCTCGACGACGCTACGAGGTCGCGAGAAGAGGCGCAAGCGCGGATTGTCGAATTGCTGGGTGAAGGTCCCTTTGAACAGGGGGAGGAGTCGCAGGCGACCGTCGAACAAGACGCCCTGAGCCTCGAAGAGGCGGTAGATCGCTTCTTGGACCAGCTCGAAGATGACATTGCGGCTTTCGAGGAGAGGGAAACACTGAAGAGAGCCCAGTCGGAAGCGGAAAAGGGCGGCGACACGCAAGACGATGAGTCCCCTGTGCAGAGCGCTGAAGAAGAGCCGGGTTCCGAACCGAAAGAGTTCGAAGCCGCCATGAAGATGCTGCATCAACTAAAGGACGACCTCAAGGAACGCAGCATCGAAGTCGATAGCCAGATAGACGACCTGGAAGACATTCGCGTCGGCCAGCTACTCACCGAGAGCCGCCACCGAGACCTGAAGGGGAGGCACGGCGAGGTTTTCAAGGCCAGCATGGGCGCGGAGGCCGTGCTGGAGGGGCTGAGAGGAATCGACCTCGAGGCGAAGCGCGACGAACTCCAGAAAGAGATTGGCGATACGTCCGGGCAACGCCGCAAAAAGGCCATAAAGCGCCTCCGCGTGGTCGAGGCTTTCCGCAAGAGCGGCAACAAGCCGGAGTGGATGATATTGACCACGCTTCCCGTGCTGCCGCCGGAACTGCGCCCCATGGTGCAGTTGGATGGCGGGCGATTTGCCACGAGCGACCTGAACGACCTCTACCGCCGCGTCATCAATCGCAACAACCGCCTCAAGAGGCTCATGGAGCTCATGGCCCCCGAGATTATCGTGCGCAACGAAAAGCGCATGTTGCAGGAGGCCGTAGATGCACTCGTGGATAACGGCCGCAGGGGCCGCGCGGTCTCCGGAAGTCACAACCACAGGCTGAAGTCTCTCTCCGACCTGTTGAGAGGCAAGCAGGGACGCTTCAGACAGAACCTGCTGGGCAAGCGCGTGGACTACAGCGGGCGTTCAGTTATCATCGCGGGTCCGGACCTGAAACTGCACGAGTGTGGCCTTCCCAGGAGAATGGCGCTGGAGCTCTTCAAGCCGTTCGTCATGAACCGCCTCGTCATGCGTGGATACGCCCACAACATCAAGAGCGCCAAACGCATGGCCGAAAGGGCCAGCCCGGAGGTCTGGGACATTTTGGAGGATGTCGTGGCGAACAGGCCCGTCCTGCTGAATCGCGCCCCCACGCTGCACCGGCTGGGCATCCAGGCGTTCATGCCCAGACTCATAGAGGGAAGCGCGGTACAGGTGCACCCGCTGGTGTGCGCCGCGTTCAACGCCGACTTCGACGGCGACCAGATGGCCGTTCACGTGCCCCTCTCCAAGGAGGCCATGCTGGAGGCCACACGCATGATGATGAGCACCTTCAACATGCTCTCGCCAAGCTCCGGCGAGCCTATCGTGGCGCCCACGCTCGACATGGTGCTCGGCTGCTACTACATGACCATAATAGAGCAGGGCGCCAAGGGCGCCGGCCGCCAGTTCGCCAGCTTTGACGACGCCCGCCTGGCTCACCAGATGGGTATCGTGGACATGCGCGCTCCACTCACGGTCAGACACCAGTCCACCGCCAACGGCAAGGAGTGGCTGGAAACCACCGTAGGCCGCATCATCTTCAACGACGAACTGCCCCGCGAGCTGGGGTTCCGCAACCAGGAGATGGACAAGACAGCCCTGAAGGACGTGACGGCGGAGTGCTACCGCACGCTGGGCAACGAGGCTGCCGTCGAAGTGCTGGACGGCATCAAGCGGCTGGGATTCCAATACGCCTCCAGAGCGGGCATCACCATCGCGATCAACGACATCGAGGTCTCCACCGAGAAGGCGACCATCGTCAGCGACGCGGAGAACAAGGTCAATCTCCTCGAGCAGCAGTATCTCGACGGCCTCATCACCGAGGACGAGCGTTACAACAACGCTGTCCAGACGTGGACCGCCGCCAACGACAACCTCACAAAGGTCATCGAAGACAACCTGCGAGACTACGGCGGCATCTACCTCATGGCAACCTCCGGCGCGAAGGGAAACATCGCCCAGATAAAGCAGATGGCCGGCATGAGAGGCCTGATGTCCAACCCGAAGGGGCGCATCATCGAACGCCCAATCAAGTCCAACTTCAGGGAAGGCCTCAGCGTGCTCGAGTACTTCCTGTCCACTCACGGCGCGCGCAAGGGTCTGGCCGACACCGCTCTGCGAACGGCGGACAGCGGCTACCTCACACGGCGCCTGATAGACGTCGCCCAGGAGATCATCGTGCTGAGCGACGACTGCGAGACCGCGGGGGGCATCTGGTTGGAGGACGACACCGACGACAGTCTGATGACCTCGTTCTCGGATCGAATAAAGAGCCGCTTCACCGCAGCCCCTGTCGGAGACCCAGCCACCGGCGAGATTATCGTGGAACGCAATGAGGAAGTGAACCAGGAGGCTACAGAACGCCTGCAGGCAGCCGGGGTAACCGGCCTGATGGTCAGGTCGCCTCTCAGGTGCGAAGCCCGGCGAGGCGTATGCCGCATGTGCTACGGAAGCTCCCTGGCTACCATGCAGCCCGTGATGTTGGGCGAGGCGGTTGGCATCATCGCCGCCCAGAGCATCGGCGAGCCTGGCACTCAGCTTACGATGCGCACGTTCCACACGGGCGGCATCGCGGGCGTGGACATCACCAGCGGCCTTCCCAGGGTGGTGGAGCTCTTCGAGGCACGGGTGCCCAAGGGCGAAGCCGTCCTTTCGGAGATAGACGGTACGGTTGAGGTAACCGACCTGCCGGAGGGACGCAGCGTCAAGGTGCTCAGCGTCGAAGAGTACAGCGACGAGTATCCCTTGTCCGACGGCTATGAGGTTCTCGTCTCGGACGGGGAAGAGGTGAATGTCGGCGCAGCCCTGGCGGCCGCCCAGCAAGCCCCCGACGCCGAGACCGCCGCCCTCCAGCCTGCGGACCAGATCGCCGCCAGGGTGTCGGGAATCGTGCGCGTGGACAAGGATGCCATCACCATCAACTGGGTTGACGACGAGCAGCGCGAGTACGCGATTCCCGCCGCGGCGCACATCTCGGTGAGGTCAGGCGACAAAGTCACCGCAGGGGAGGCTTTCACCTCCGGCCCCAAGAGCCCTCAGCAGATACTGAGAATCCAGGGACGGGAGGCCGTGCAGCGCTACCTCATCGCGGAGGTTCAGAGGGTTTACCGCTCCCAGGGCGTGACCATTCACGACAAGCACATCGAGGTCATAATATCCCAGATGCTCCGCAAGGTGCACATCGACGGCCCGGGAGACACCGATTTGCTTCCGGGGGAGCTCATCGACCGCCAGCACTACGAAGAGATTAACGCCGGGATACTGGCCGAGGGCGGCGAGCCCGCTACCGCCAGCCCTGTACTGCTTGGTATCACCAGGGCCTCGCTCAACGTGGAGAGCTTCCTTGCCGCGGCCTCCTTCCAGGAGACCACCAGGGTGCTCACCGAATCGGCGATTAACGGCGACGTGGACTACCTGCGCGGCCTGAAGGAGAACGTCATAATCGGCAGGCTCATTCCCGCCCGCCTCGACGGCACCGAAGAGGGCCGCGAACTGCTGGGCATAGCGGAGCAAGCCGAAGACCAGGAAGACCCCTTGGGTATCCTGTCCGGCCCGCCGCCCAGCGACGCCATGTCCTTCGAAACCCAGGAGGCGATGGAGGCAGCCCCCACCCCAGCAGACTAAAGCCATCGCCACCCACCCGTAGGGGCAATCCCTTGTGGGCGGCACACGGGACGCCCCTGCATAGGCGCCGCCAGCTAGATTGAAATGGGTTCGAATCCGTTACGCCGCTAGACGAACGCGAACGGTCGTGCTATTATGAATCCACAAGTTCCCCGCCCTTGACGGGAGGGTTAGAGGGGTGACCGCCATTCCCCCAGACCCAGAGCCGCTCCACTACGAAATGTCCCGGAACGTCCCAAAATGTCGCACTTTTCGATGAAGCGCTCTCCCCGGCTGTGTGGCCAATGATTCTTGACCACGCTCGCTGCGCTTGCTAAACTTATAGCTGCTTGACCATAGTGGGCGGTTAGCTCAGCGGCCTAGAGCGCTGCGTTGACATCGCAGAGGTCATAAGTTCAAATCTTATACCGCCCACCATTCACTCCGCTTGACAACCGCAACCATAAAGAACCAGAAACGAGGCAGAACATAGACAACTCCAACGCTACTTCACAAGAGGTCCCTACCAGTGGCGAGGCGATCAGCGAAGAGCAACTTCGCCGCCTGGTGTCTGAGGCCGCGTCCTCTGAGTTGGGCCTATCGCCCCTGAGCGGATTCAAGATGGACCTTTCGGCCAACCCGGGCTTTCGCAAGGTCTTCTTCTCCGCCAGGTGCGAGTGCAAGACCGTCGCGCTCCTGAGCGTAGAGGTGTCCGGTGAGAAAACGCTCCAAGATGTGGAACGCGCGCTGCCAATGCTCGTCAGCAGGCTTGAAGCCCAGGCAAGGTCGTTCTACAATATGCCTTGCGACATGCACACCAGGATGAGGCTTGGACCTGTGGCCAGCAAGCCGAATTAGTCGGACCACGCTCGTCGTGGAATGACACCGGAGAGTGTTACGATGCCACCACGTAAACGACGCGAGCTAACCGAAGAGGAGGCCCTCCAGCGAGCCGTGCGCTTCTCGGAGAGATACGTCGAGAAGGGGCCATACGAGTTCTTCCCGGAGACCGAAGTCGTCCAGGTCGTGCAGGAGGGGCTGGGCGAAAACGAAAGGAAGTATGGCTACCGCTACTGCCCTTGAATGCCACTGAGCGGCGATCCCGATGAGGATCGCAAGAAGATTTGCCCCTGCGAAAGGCATCACGAAGACATCGAGCGAGACGGCTTCTGCATTTGAATGTTCTTCGTGAGCGAAGAGTTTCTTCGCAAGTACGAATCCGGCGAGGACATCGTCCAAACCGTTGACGTGGCCGTGCCAGTGGGCGAAGAGTTGTTCGGCGATACCGGCGGAAAGCGCGAGTTCAACGAGCGACGCCGCGAAGGCGCAGACACCGCCCAATCATCCGATTCATAGGAAAGGAAACGCAAATGGAAAACGAAATCCAGGTGTATAGCTCCAACGGTTGAGGCCCCTGCCACATGGTGAAGGTGTATCTTTCACGCAAGGGCGTCGAGTTCGCGGACTATAACGTATCGACAGATCGACAGGCGCTGAAGAACCTCGTGGGCATGGGCTACCGCACAACCCCGGTCACCGTTATCGGCGACGCCAGGGTAGTGGGATACAGTCCCGCCAAGCTGGACGAGGCGCTCCAGGCCGCCGGCATAGCGTAGTCACGCCCGCAGCCCCGTAATCGCGCGGACACCCGTAGGGGCAATCCCTCGTGGTTGCCCTGGTCGGGCGTTCCCCGGCATGGCCGAATGCCAGGCACGCCCCTGACGTGTCCTTTGCCAACGCGCGCAAAATTGCCATTGACCGCAAGCCCTCCCTGGCGGTACAATTGATAGAGGTGGGCGCATTGCCCACCTCTCGCATGTGGCCCCGTGGTGTAGTGGTTTTAACATACTGCCCTGTCAAGGCAGAGATCGCCGGTTCGAATCCGGTCGGGGTCGCCATACCGCATCATCCTCAAGGGCGTCGCTCGCCATTTACCGCGCCGTGCCGGAGTTCCCGCCATGAACATCCAGACCCTGGCCCAAAGCCCTCGTCACCATCGCGGCGGACAGGTCTCCCACTTGCTTCTGGCGCCCGGACAGTTCGGCGCGGAGAACGTCCTCATCACCTGGGTGGAGGGCGAACCCGGAAGCGAGCAGTCCACTCATGCCCACCCAGACAGCGAGCAGGTGTACGTCGTAGTCCACGGACGCGGCGCAATGAATGTAGGCGACGAGACGCAGGAAGTCGGACCGGGAACCATGATCCTGGTGCCGCCCGGCTCCAATCACTCCATCCGCAACATCGGCGAAGAGAAACTGGTCTTCGTTTCGGCAACCGCCCCACCATTCCGCCTCCCGCCAGACAACAGCCCATTTAACAAACCGCCCCCGCAATAGGGCTACGCTTAGAAACTATCTCAAAAGTGCCGTCTTTCCCGCGAAAGCGGGAACCCATCGCAATGGCTCACCGCTCGGCAATCCACGTGCGTTGGGATGCGAAACTTTGATGCTCCAGAGTAGTTTTGAGACAGTCACTTAGTCCGGTCAGAGCCTGGCGAGTAACAAGCTAGGTGATCGGGCTGCGGTGTGGCAGCGATGCCAACGACGCTTCGAGGCGAGCCGCTGCGGACGCCATCACCCCCCTACCCATCCACGGTGCGCTCCTCGAAGAGGAACCCCCGTATCGCCTCGCCATAGCGCTGGTACAGGAAGCCCCCGGCAAGCAGTATCCCGCCCAGGCTCAGGAAGGCGGCCACGCGGTAGCCCTGGTCCAGAGCGAAGGAGTCGAACAGGAAGAGCTTGAGGATGGGAATCGCCAGCAGGCCGAGGCTGGCAATCCGCACTACACGCCACCTCCTGACGACGCCCAGCGTCAGCCCGACGCTCGCGTACACGGTCCACACCAGGCTAAGGGCGAGGCTCTTCGTGTAGAACGCCGCGCTGCCCGCCACGGCGATAATCCCGCTGTCCACGACCGCGATGACCTCCGCGCTGAGAATCCACAGCGTCAGGAAGTTTGCGCTAACCACAAGAGTAGGGAGCATGAGCGCGATGTCCCACTCGGTATTGTCGCGCCGCCTCCTCCACACAACCAATGCGGCCAGGTACAGGGCGGCAACGCCCGCGGCGAAGGCCATCATTCGCTGGTTGAGGAACACTCTGAAGCCGTCCAATTCTACCGGAGTCTCCCAGACCAGCAGCCGCGCGGCGAGAATCGCGAATAGGCCCGCGCTGAACAGCCGCATCTCCCACAGACCCAGCCGGTAGGACAGCCATACCATGGCCAACGCCTCGAACGACCACGCGACGGATACCCAGGCGCCGTCCAGCTGAATCGGAACGAGCAAGGTCAAGAAAACGTTGCCCGCCGTCAGGAGAGCCGGGAACATCTCGCTCTCCCGCTCTTCGAGCCTATCCCTATTGCGGCGGACCAGATAGGCCGCGAAGTAGGCGGCGGCGATGACCATCCCATACGATACCATGTGCGCGTTGAGCAGCGGCGTCAGTTCCAGCGAGAGCGCGTTCGGAGTGTCCACTATGAGCAGCCACACGGCAGACAAGGCGAACACGCCCACGCCGGTCACCCGCATCTGCCACCTTTCCAGCTTGAAGGACATCCAGATGAGCGCCAACCCTTCCGCGGCCCAGGCCACGCTGACCCAGGGGCCGCCAAGCTGTACAGGCACGCTTATAGTCAGGTAAACCAGGGCTATGCCCAGCGCTATCAAGCTCAGGTAGAATTGCTCTTTGCCTCTCCTGAAGACGAGGTAACCGATAAGCCCGTAGAACAGGGCGAGCGCGAGCGTAAACGCGCCCATCCATTCACGGAAGTCGTCCCACATAAGCCCATAGCTTATTCCGAAGTACGCGGAGGCGTTGATGATCATCAGGGCCTGGTCGAACGCCCGCGACACGCGCCGCCAGATGACGTGGTAGAGCATCGTAGCGCCGACGAATATCAGGAACATGGCCGTCAGGCTTCCCTCGGCGAGCGCCGCGTTCACCTCCGGCCCTTCGTACTCGAGCCAGACGCCAAACGAGAGCAACGACCCCGCAAGCCCCAACAGCGTGAACCAGCGCCAGTTGCGGAACGTCGAAAGCGCGAGAACGCCCAAGTCAACCATTATGACGTAGAGCATGACCTCGATGCTGGCATATCCCCCCAACCCCTCTTGCGCTCTTTCGCCGGCCGTGCCGATCACGAATGGCGCTGAGAAAGCCCCTACAATGCCGATCGCCGCCAGCGCCATCGAGTTTTGCCGTAGCGCGATCGCCGCCGCCGCAACGCTGATGAGGAGCAGCAGCCCAATGGCCGGATACGTTCCAATCAAACTGTAGAAGGCAAATGCGGCGAAAATGGACAGGTAGAGAATCGCGATGCCGCCGCCCGTAAGAGCCTGCGAGTAAACCGGGTATCTCCTGAACCAGTATTCGCCGGCTCCAAGGAGGGCAAGTCCGCCCACGATTCCGAGCGCGACGCGGCCAGTTTCGCCGATCCAATTGTTGTCGAAAGCCAGCTTCAGAAAGAAGCCCACTCCTATTACGACCGCGAGTATGCCAATTCGCGCAAGCCAGTTTCCACCCAGGATAAGCTCCCAGTCCATCTGGAAACGCCTGGATGGCGCGGACGCGGGAGGCTGTGGCGGCACACCCGGAGCGCCGGCGGACGAAGCCTCAGGCGACGGCCTCACGGCAGTGGCGCGAGCAGGAGCGCCGACCGCCGGACGCGGCCGTTCTCTGCGCTCCCGGAGCTCCTCTCCGGAAGACCGGCCCATTCCGTAGCTGGACAGGATCGCGCGTATCTGCCTGACCTCCGAACGCAGCTCGCGCACAGCAGACTGAAGATCTGCAGGCGAAAGCTCTTCGACGGGGGCGTCGGCCTCCTCTGCCTCTAAGGCATGGCCGCAAAAGATGCAAAAGTTGCTGGATTCAGCGTTTTCCGAGCCGCAGCTTGGGCAGCGCAATGGGTGATCCCCTTCCGTAGTTCCTTCGACCTTCGATGCCCTCGAGCTATCATGTCCTATCAGGCTCACTCCGCGCAAGTAGAATCCTGCTAACCTCTCAATCAAGCTGATTCTAACAACGAATGTGTTATCATCTGTGTCGCGGCAATCTTGCAGCCTACCAATATGCCGCTTAATCGCGAATCAGGCCCGCCGGACGCGGGCCACCCACGTGAAGCACCGCCAGCCGAACGCTGGCCTCCCATGTCCCGGAGGTTCATGTCCCTCATACGAAGCATAACGCAATGGCGACCTCGCACGAGGTTCTACTATGGCTGGCTGGTGCTGGGCGTTGCGTCGTTGGGAACCTTCGGAGCAACCGGGGTGGCGCAGGTGGTTCTTGGGGGAATCCAGGACCTGATTTTCGTGGACATGGGGTGGGAGCGCAGCACAATCGCCTACGCAGTCACCGCCGGCACCTGGATGGCGGGGGCGGTTTCGCCGTTCGTGGGCAGGCTGGCCGATCGTCACGGCCCTCGGGGACTCATGCCGGCAGCCACGATTCTTACGGGCCTATGCCTCTTTGCCCTCTCTGGGATACAGGCGGTCTGGCACTTCTACGCCGCCTATATCATCGCCCGAGGGCTGGGCAATCCCATTCTCATATCGGTCGTGCCGCGCACCCTGTCGGTCAACTTCTTCCAAAGGAAGCGTAACTTCGCCATGGGACTCACGGGCATGGCCCGCCCGGTGAGCGGCTCGATCAACATCCAGCTATTCTCGCTCATCGCCCAGTCCCATAGCTGGCGCGTCGCCTACTGGCTGCTGGGCGCATTCTCGCTCCTGCTGGCTGTTCCCCTCTGGCTGATACTGCGGCGCAGGCCAGAGGACATCGGACTACAGCCCGACGGCGACAACCGCGCGCCCTCCGCCGAACACCTGCCCCCAAAGGCGGGCGCCACCCGGCAACGCCCGCCGGGCGACAGGGAGTTTGGCTGGAGCGCCGGAGAGGCGGCCCTCACCTTCACTTTCTGGGCCATCGTTTCAGCCGAGTGCTTTTCTATTATGATCTCAGGCGCGCTGGGCTACCAGGTCGTGCCCTACCTGCTGGACTCCGGCGTGTCGCGGCCACAGGCGGCCCTCGCCCTGAGCATATCGTCGATGATGGGCGCGCTGGCGAACCCCGCGTGGGGCTTTCTGTCGGACAGGTACTCCCCCAGGCTGATGGCCATCGCCGTCCTGCTGCTCGCCTGCGCCGCTACCATGCTCTTCCTGGCCATAGACGCCCAACGTCAAGGCTTCCTGGTCGTAGTCATCTGGGGCACGGCTTCGGGAGGCGTGGGCATACTGGGCAGCATGATGCTGGCCCAGTACTTTGGCAGAGCGTCGTTTGGCTCGATAATAGGCACCGTTGGGCTGTTCCAGACCGTGGCGCTTGGTCTCGGCCCGTCGCTCGGCGCGGTGCTGTTCCAGCTTACGGCGGGCTACACTTCCCTCTTCCTGTTCGGCGTCGCGGCATACACAATCGCCATACTGCTCATATACGCCGCGCGGCGCCCCAGGCTGCCGCGCAGGGCCATCGCCGAAGGACACCCGGCCGAGAGCTAACGGACCCTTTCGGTCAAATCTCAATTGGGAGGCGCGCCATGGTCGAAACCACTGAAGTCGCCATCATCGGGGGAGGCGCGGCGGGCTGCGCCGTCGCTTACTACCTCGCTAGGGCGGGCGTCCGCGCCACTATCGTGGAGAGAGAGGGCGTAGCCTCGCAGGCCTCCGGATTCTCTGCCGGGGGACTCAACCCGCTGCAAGGCATGGACATCCCCGGCCCTCTCGCGCCGCTGGCTATGGACTCCTTTCAGATGCACCTCGACACCTGGGATGAGCTTATCGAACAGTCCGGCGTGGACTTCCACCCACAGCAAATCCACGCCGTCAACGTGGCCTTCCGTGAATCGGACATGCCCGAACTGGAAAACCACCCTCAGAATCTTCGAGTCCGCTGACGGCTTTTCCGCCGACTGGATGGACGCCCCTGAGATGATGGAATTGGAGCCGCGACTGTCGAGCGACGTCTTGCGAGGGCTGCGCATATATGGAAACGCGGCCCTTGATAGCCACCTCTACACGCTGGCCCTGTCAGGGGCAGCCGAAAGCCTGGGGGCCACAGTCCGATACGGCAACGCGACCGGTCTGATAAGCTCGGGGCAGCGTGTCACCGGAGTCCTGCTGGAGGATGGCGAGATTTCCTGCGAAGGCGTCGTGATGGCAACTGGGCCGTGGTCCGGGGAGGCCGAGCGGTGGCTTGGAACGCCAATTCCCGTCGAGCCGCTCAAGGGAGAGATTCTGCGAATGAGACTCGAGGACGCTCCCCTGGCCCACGACTTCTCGGGCGCGGGGGTCTCACTCTATCGAAGGTCTGACGGCCTCGCGTGGGTGGGAGCGACCGAGGAGAGACGGGGATTCGACCGGCAGCCGAGCGACGCGGTGCGCCGCTTGCTCGTCGAAAAGGCGGCAAGGCTTGTGCCCGCGATGGCGGAGGCCGCACTGGTCAAGCACACCGCCTGCCTGCGACCCGTAACCCCCGACTGGCTGCCCATAATCGGCAAGGCCCCAGGCTGGCAGAACGCCTACCTTGCGACGGGCGCCGGCAAGAAGGGCATACTGCTATCCCCCGGGATAGGCAAAGCGGTCGCCGACCTGATAACCTACGGCGCAGCTTCGTTGGACGTCACCCCGTTCGCGCCCGATAGATTCGCCGCAACACCAGGTTGAATAGACGTGGTGAAGTGTATGGGCTCGATTCGGCTCACCATTCGCGCGCTTTTGGAGATTTGATTATGGACGTTACCGGCAAAATAGCGATTGTTACAGGAGGTGGGCGAGGCATCGGGCGAAGTATTGCCCTGGTGTTAGCCAGGAACGGCGCTGACATTGCCGTGGCCGACCTGAACCTGGATGACGCGCAGAAAGTTGCGGCAGAGGTGGCCCAGCTAGGCCGGAAATCGTTGTCGGTCTCACGTTGATGTGTCAGACCAAGACTCGGCTGAGCGCATGGCGGAGGCTGTGATTTCCCGTTTTGGGCGCATCGACATCCTTGTGAACAACGCCGGCATCGTAGCCGCGCCCGGTTGGGAGCATCGCGACACGTCGAGCGAGGAAGACTGGGACATGATCTATGAGGTCAACGTCAAAGGGGTTTCCAGGATAACTTACGCGGTCGCTTCTCACATGAAAGAGAACCGCTACGGCAAGATAATCAACATCTCATCGGGCGCAGGCAGACAAGGCTCCCCTTGGAATCCTCCATACAACGTGTCCAAAGCTGGCGTTATCAGCTTGACACAGTCATCCGCGCTGGAGCTGGCCCCGTACAACATCAACGTCAACGCGATCTGCCCAGGACTTCTTTGGACGCCGATGTGGGAGCGAATCGCGTACCGGCGCGGCCTGATAGAAGGAGTGCTCGACGAGTTGACCCCAAGGCAAGTGTTCATCAGGAACGTGGAGAATAGCATTCCACTCAAGAGAGAACAGACCCCGGAAGACATCGGCAACTTGGCGGCTTTCCTGGCATCGGAATACGCCAAGAACATCACAGGGCAGTCCATCAACGTCAACGGCGGCTCCCGAATGGATTGACGACCAGACTCGGCGGGACATGCGGCCAAAGAGAAGAGGATGAGTCAAGGGTCGAAAAAGGTGTGAGTTTTCTGTCGGGCCGCGCCTGTCGCGCATGACACAACCATAAACCTGGGAGAGATAGACATGAACGTCGCGGACACTGCGGAGATCGGTAGGACAGGGCTGCGTGTAAGCAGGCTGGGCCTTGGAGGGGCGCCTTTCGGTGGGCTTCCAGGCGAGGACGCCGAGCGGATAGCGGTGGAGAGCATTGAACTGGGCTTGCGGCTGGGCATCCGCTACTTCGACACAGCGCCCCTCTACGGCGTTGGCAGCAGCGAGCGGTACTATAGCAACGCTCTGGCTAGGGTTCCTCGCGACAGCTATGTGCTCTCCACCAAGGTGGGCCGCGTGCTCGAGCCTATCGCGTCCAACGCGGGTGCTGGCGCCAACCGGCCCTCATTGGAAGCTGTCTTCGACTTCAGCCGAGACGGCGTCCTCAGGTCCATTGAAGAGAGCCTTCGACGCCTGAAGCTCGACCGCGTGGACATCCTGCTCATCCACGATCCCGACGACCACCACGAGCAAGCCCTCAACGAAGCCTTCCCCGCTTTGGCGGAGCTGCGCTCACAGGGCGTCATCAAGGCCATCGGCGCCGGAATGAACTACTGGGAGCCTCTTGCGCGGTTCGCCAAAGAGGCCGACTTCGACTGTTTCATCCTCGCGGGCCGCTATACCCTGTTGGACCAATCCGGCCTGGTAGAGTTGCTGCCTCTATGTGAAGAAAGACAGGTGAGTGTCATCCTGGGCGGCCCCTACAACAGCGGAATTCTTGCCTCCGACCTGGAGCCCGGAACGACCTACTTCTATCGTGAAGCCCCGCAAGAGACGTTGGAGCGGGCACGGGACATAAAGGCCATATGCGACCGGCACGGAGTCCCTCTCAAGGCCGCGGCGCTCCAGTTCGGACTGGCACATCCCGCGGTGGCCGCGACGATACCGGGCGCGAGGTCCGCCGCCGAGGTGGAGGAGAACGTGCGGATGCTCGAGTTCCCGATTCCGCACGACCTCTGGGCCGAGCTCAAAGAGCAGGCTATGCTCCCGGAGCGCGCGCCCACACCCTAGATTCCCAGCCTACGCCCGAAACGAAGCTGACCAACCGGCTAACTGAAAGGCTAGCTACCCTCCCAAGTATCTCTCGTACCATTCCAGTGTCCGCTCGAAGTACTCCTCCCTCATTCGCGGATGGCCGGTGCGGAAGAACCCGTGAGAGCCAATCGGGAACCTCACGAACTCCACCTCTTTGTCAAGCCGTTTGAGCGCAACGAAATACTGCTCGCTCTGCTCCATAGGGCATCGCAGGTCATCCTCGCTGTGCATGAGCAGCACGGGCGTCTCCACGTTGGGAGCATAGGTGAGCGGGGAGTGCTCGAAGTACTTGTCCAGGACGTCCTTTCTCATGCCGCCCATGTTGGCCTCCATGAACCATACGCCGATGTCCGACGTTCCGTAGAAGCTGGAGTGGTTTGTCACCGGCGCGCCCACAATGGCCGCCGCGAACCTGGTCGTATGGCCCACCACCCAACTGGTCATGTAGCCGCCGTAGCTGTACCCTTGCACGCCCATGCGAGAGGAATCGACGTAGGGCCGCGACGATACCTCGTCCACCACACCCATGAGGTCGAGGTAGTCTTCCCCGCCCCAGTCTTCCTGAACGGCTCTCACGAAGTCTATTCCGTAGGTTGACGATCCTCTGGGGTTGACCGTCAGCACGATGTACCCCGCCGTGGCGAGCGTCTGTTGGCGTGGGTCGAAAGCGTTGTAGAACGCACCGTTCGGCCCACCGTGAATGTCCAGCACCAGGGGATAGCTCTTGGAAGGATCGAAGTCGGGCGGGAACCACAGCCAGGAATCGATATCGAAACCGCCGCGCTCGATAGAGACCCTCTCCACTACCGCCGGCGGGTGTTCGGCAAAATACTCCCTGTTGTAGTCCGTCAGCGCGGCCCGGGAACCGTCCTTAGTGTCGAGAAGGCGAAGCTCGTCCCACGTTGTGGGAGAACGCTCTGAGACGACCGCGATGCGCCCCTCGGCATCGAACGTCGCCTGGCTGAACTGCGCGCCGCCACCCGCCACCTTGCGAGCGCCTTCCCCGGACATAGGAGCCTCGCAGATGTAGGATTCGCCATGAGCATCGGCAAGGAACACCGCCCTGCCATCGGCGGTCCAGCGAAGTTCCGCCGAGGCCGAGATCGGCGGAGACCCTCCGGCTGGCGTAACCGAACCGTCGGTGATCCTTTGCGGCGCAACTCCCGGCTCCAGCAGGTAGAGCATCCCGCCATAGGACGCGGCGAGCTTCTCGTCCTCCGAGCCGATTGCCGCCAGCCTGCTCCCGTCGGGAGACCACGCTAGCCCGCCCACGTATGCCAGCCCCTCAGACCAGCATTCGACTTCGCCGCCACCCGCCGAAACGACGTAGGCTTCCGTGAAACTGCGTGTGTCCTTGTCCTCTCGGCGGTTGGATATGAACGCTATTCTGCTGCCGTCGGGCGACCAGACGGGCGAGCCGTCGTCCCCTTCGCCGCCAACGAGCTGCCGGACCGCGCCTGTCGCCGCATCGACCGCGAACAGGCAGCGGAAGGCGTTGCCCCGCCAACCCACCGAGTCGGCGCGGTAGCGAATCCGCGTAACCACGCGCGCTTGCGGATACTTCGTGTGGTCGTGGTCATCGGGCAGCCTGTCTGGGTCAACGTCGGAGCTGAACGCCAGTGTCGCGGAATCCGGGGACCATGCGAACTCCGTCACCCCGCCCGGTTCGGTGGTCAGCTGATTGGCCTCACCACCCGTCGCCGAGATGAGCCAGACCTGCCGCCTTCCCCCATCGTCCGGGCGCAGGAAGGCGACCCTTGCGCCATCGGGCGCGAACTTGGGGCTGCCGTCGCTGTCGCCGGAGGTGAAGGCCGCCGCGACGCCGTCGGGCAAGTCCTTTACCATTATCCGGGCGCGATACTTCATCGCATCTCTGTCCACGCGCGTCTCGACGAACGCCAGCCGCCCGCCGTCCGCCGAAATCGACGGCGACGAGGCGCTAACAAGCTGATAGACGAAATCCGGCCCAATAGCTTTGCCCATGCTTCTCCTCCTTGCTGACAACCGACCACTGACAACTGACTTCTCGCCGCTACGCTCCCTTTGGCTCCGAAAAAGTCATCACCCTGGCGGGGTTGTCAACCAGTATCTTCTGAATGGCATCGTCGCTGAAGCCGCGCGCCCGCATACGAGGAACTATGTGGTTCAGGATGTAGAAATAGCCGTGCCCGCCGTAGAGCGTGAGCCGGTCTTTGGAGTCGATGTCGTGGGCGACGACTATCTTGTCCTCGTATCCCTCTGAGCCTATCCAGCCGATGTCGTCCATGCGCTTGGCGTCGCCCGGCATGTCGATTTCGGTGTTCGCGCCGTAGTACGACTCCTCTCTTCCGAACAGGTCCCACTCCATGTAGATACCGCTCTCCGCCATCCGCTTCAGCGTCTGCTTCTCGAACACCGTGCGATCGAGGTGCCCGATGATGGTATGGCTCAAGTCAGTGCCGACCTCGCTCAGAATCTCGATAATCTCCAGTGGGGCCATCTCGTTTCTGCCCGGATGAATCAGAAGCGGCGCGCCAGTAATCTGCTGCGCCCTGCCGGACGCCCGAAGTACCTTGCGCTCGTTGTCGGTAAGCGGCCAGGTGCAGCCCACCTCACCTATGACACCGGACCTGATGCCGGTTCCGTCCACGCCCTCGATGATGTCGAGCACTATCTTCTCGACCAGCTCCGACTCGTCTCGCTCGCTCATGTCCTTTGGATGAGAGGCGTCCACGTAGAAGGAGCCGCCCATGATGACCTTGACCCCGGTCGCGCGGGAGATGCGAGCCAGCCCCCTGGGTCGCGTCCGATGCCCATGCTGGACGGCTCCACGATGGTTCCGCCGCCGTACTGTTTGAACAGGTTCGCCTCGTCGATGGCGACGTCGATGTCCTGGAGCCCGCCGACCGCCGCGTTGCGCGCGCCGTGATGGCGCCGGTAGGCGAGGGTCTCCAGGGTCAACGGCGCGTAGAACAGGTTCCGCGCGCTCGCCTCTGCTGGCGGCTCGAGCATGTGCGCCGTATCCACCAGCAGATGGTCATGCGTGAATGTAACGCCCAATTCGCCGGGACCCACCAGACCCAGAACAGTCTGAACCTTGCCCGCAATGTTGAACCCCGCCATTTGAACCTCCCGCAAACTATCTACCGCCTGTCTCCAGAGCGCGCCCGGACCGTCGCTCCCCAACCCATGCCATCCCGCTGTTCACTCTCCACTATTCGCTATCCGCTCGCCCTATCTCGTATGCGCGCCCAGGCGTCGCGCAGCGTGACCGTCCGGTTGAATACGAGCGCGTCCTCGGTGGAATCGACCGAATCGACGCAGAAGTAGCCCTGCCTCTCGAACTGGTACCTGCTGCCCGGAGCCGCGCCCGCCAGGCTCGGCTCCACGCGGCAGCACGTCAGCCTTACCAGCGAGTTCGGGTTGACGTTCAGTCTGACGCTTTCACTCTCATCGTCGTCTCCGTCGTCTTCGTCCAGGAAGAGGTGGTCATACAACCGCACCTCGGCCTCCAGTGAGTGCTCCGCCGACACCCAGTGGAGCGTAGCCCTCACCTTGCGCCCGTCGGGAGCGGAGCCTCCCTTTGTCTCCGGGTCGTAGGTGCAGCGTAATTCCAAGACCTCGCCGGTGGCCTCGTCCTTGACCACGCCCACGCACTTGAGGTAGTAGGCGTAGCGCAGCCGAACCTCGCGCCCCGGCGCGAGACGATAGAACTTTCTTGGGGGGGCCTCCATGAAGTCGTCCCGCTCGACGAACAACACGCGGGAGAACGGTACTTTCCGGCTGCCCGCGCTGGGGTCTTCGGGGTTGTTCACCGCCTCCAACTCCTCCACCTGCCCATCGGGATAGTTGTCTATAACGACCCTGAGCGGGTTCAGCACGGCCATAACTCGAGGCGCACGCTTGTTGAGGTCCTCGCGGAGGGTGTGCTCGAGCAACGCTATGTCGATAACCGAGTTGTTCTTCGCCACGCCAACACGCTCGCAAAAGTTGCGGATGGACTCCGGCGTGTAGCCCTTCCTGCGCATCCCCGACAGCGTCGGCATCCGCGGGTCGTCCCACCCCGACACGTGGCCGCTGTTGACCACCTCGAGCAGCTTTCGCTTGCTAAGCACAGTGTGGCTTATATGGAGGCGGGCAAACTCGATCTGCTGAGGATGATAGACGTTCAACTCGTCCAGAATCCAGTCGTATAGTGGTCTGTGGTCCTCGAACTCCAGCGTGCAGATAGAGTGAGTGATGCCCTCGATAGAGTCTGAAAGGCCGTGCGCGAAGTCATACATGGGATAGACCGACCACTCGTCGCCCGTCCTGTGATGCCTCTCCCGCCGGATGCGGTAGAGCACGGGGTCTCGCATGTTCAGGTTTGGGGAGGCCATGTCTATCTTCGCGCGGAGCACGTGGGCGCCATCCTCGAACTCCCTCGCGCGCATACGCTCCAACAGGTACAGGCTCTCCTCCGGTGACCGTTCCCGATACGGGCTGTCCCTCCCCGGCTCCGTCAGCGTGCCGCGATATTCCCTCATCTCCTGGGCGCTAAGCGAATCGACGTAGGCCTTCCCGTCCTTGATTAGCTGAACCGCGAAGTCGTAAAGCTGCTCGAAGTAGTCCGAGGCGTAGAGCTCCCTGTCCCCCCAATCGAATCCCAGCCATTCGATGTCGGCTTTCATCGAGTTCACGTACTCTATGTTCTCCTTGCTGGGGTTGGTATCATCGAAGCGCAGATTGCACATGCCGCCGTATTCCGAGGCGACGCCGAAGTTGAGGCAGATGGACTTGGCGTGTCCGATGTGAAGGTAACCGTTCGGCTCCGGCGGAAAGCGCGTATGCACCCGTCCACCGTACTTGTTCGTTTCAGCGTCATCCGCGACGATGCCGCGGACGAAGTCGGCTCCCGTCCCGGATTCGTTAGTTGCCATTCTGGTCGTCCTCTAGTTCCGTGTGGTTCTGATAAATAGCCCGACTAGGGCAACCACAAGGATTGCCTCTACAAGGCCGTTGTCCTATTGTAGGACATTTTCATGCCAGGCGCACAACTGTGGTAAACTGGCATAGTCAAGGTATCCCCGGTTAGCTCTCCGACGGCCAGGGCCCACCAATTCCGACGCAGGTAGTGCCATTTATGAAGATACGCGACGTCCTCGCCTCAGAACGCACAGTTTCCTTCGAGTTCTTCCCTCCCAAGACAGACCAGGGCATCACGTCCTTGTTCAGAGCGATTGACCGGCTCATCAAGCACAAGCCCAGTTTCGTGTCAGTAACCTACGGGGCGGGTGGTTCCACGCAGGCCCTCACCGAGGAGATGGTCGTCCGTGTGCTGCGAGAGACGCCGCTGCTTCCCATGGCCCATCTCACCTGCGCCGCGCAGACCCGGGAGGCCGTCCACAACGTGCTGGAGCGGCTGGAGAGCGCGGGGATCCAGAACGTCATCGCGCTGCGCGGAGACCCGCCCAGGGGTCAGGATCACTTTGTGCCCGTAGAGGGAGGGTTCGCCCACGCGACGGACCTGATTGAGCACATCAAGGCCAACTTCGACTTCGGGATCGCCGCGGGTTGCTACCCCGAAACACACTTGGAGTCGCCGAACGCGCAGGTCGATATGGAGTTTACCAAGCGAAAGGTCGACCTCGGTGCGGAGTTTCTCATCACGCAGCTATTCTACGACAACGACGACTTCTTCTCGTTTGTGGAGAGGGCGCGAAAGGCCGGGATCAACGTGCCCATCCTGGCGGGAGTCATGCCCATACTGAGCACTCCCCAGATACAACGCTTCGCCGCTCTGTGCGGCGCGACCATCCCTCCCGGGCTGAACGCCAAGCTGGTCAAGCACGCCGACGACAACGACGCCGTGCGGCAGATAGGCATAGAGCACACTACAAACCAGGTAAGAGACCTCTGGGACAGCGACGTTGACGGCGTACACTTCTACGTTCTAAACAGAAGCTACTCGGTCTCTGCCGTCCTGCGCAACCTCTCCATGCGCGGCCACAGCTAATACCATTTCGTCTTGACTGCGCCACGAATCATCCAAATGCGTATGCGTCGTAAGAACCCCTAGCGTCATTCCCGCGAAAGCGGGAATCCAGAAAGCCGGCAGGCGAGAATACGGCGGCATCACCACAAATTGGTATAAATCCCTTCCATCTCAAGGGGGACGCCAGCAAACAGACGCCGTTTCGGCCCATCTCGCCTACGCTCCGCCGTCATTCCCGCGGACGGAGACCTTTTAACAGCTCGGGGCCGGACAGTTTGACCACCTTCCCCAAATTGTAGGCCATCCGCTTGAACCACATCTCCACAGCGTTCCGCACCAGACCCAGGTAGCGGACTCGGCTGTACCCGTAGCCCCGTTTGAGGGTTCCGAAGACCTTGCGCTGGATAGCCATGCCTATGGCGTGGCGGACCTGGTCGTGGTTCGTGTCTTTGGAGGGTTTGCCAGGAGCACCAGCACGAAGGATACGACGGTAGCCACGGAAAAGCCAAAAAAGGCGATCGAGTAGTTGCCCGTCTGATCGAATATGAACCCGGAGACTACCGGCCCTATGATTATTCCGGTCATCTGGATGCTGCTGCGGAACCCCTGGATTGTACCGTATGACTTGCGCCCGAAGTACTCCGCGAACAGGGCCTGCGGAATCACCGAGATGCCGCCCTGGGCCGCGGCGTAAACAAGCAGCGCGGGCATTGCGCTGTTGATGTTGGTGGCCCGCGCCATCATCACGATGGCTATCGTCATCAGGATGAGGGAGGACGCCATGACGTAGCGCTTGTTGACGTAATCGCCGAGCCAGCCCAGTCCAAGCCTGCCGGGGATGCTCATCACGCCGACCGACCCCGCCAGGGTAGCCGCGAACACCGGCGACGCCCTCAGCCCAACGAAGTAGGGGACGAGGTGCAGCCCGACGCCGCCACTTACGAGCGAACGCGCCGCAATAGAGAGCGTCAGGTACCAGAAACTCGACGTTCTCATCGCCTCGCCCGCCGTGAAGTCATGCGAGAGGTCGGGTTGCATGGCGCGCGCTCGACTCACCCCGTCGCGCTGGGTCTTGGGCTCGTCCCCGTCGGGAAGGTAACCGTATGGTTCGGGGCGGTGCCTCATCACGAGGCCGATTGGCGTGCCCACCACGAAGACGAAGATGCCGACTATCAGGGCCGCGTCACGCCAGCCGAAATTCTCCACCAGCCATCCCAGGAGCGGCACGAACACCCCGCCAAGTCCTATGCCGGACCACATCAGCCCGAATGCCAGCCCGCGCTTTCTGTTGAACCAGTTGGCTACCGCCGTCGTCATTGGCATACCCATGCCGATGCTGTTGCCTAGCGAAATGAGGAGAACATAGACGATGGCAAAAGACCAGAACGCGCTGATTTTCCAGAACCCTCCGACCCGGCTAAGAAGAACGTAACCCAGGGCCATGATCGGTACGCCGATGAAGATGAGGCGACGCGGCCCCAGCCGATCAACCAGCCACCCCTCTACGGGGCCGAACAGGCCGGATTCCAGGCGGGCCAGTGAGAAGGCGACCGAAATCAGCGTCCGATTCCAGCCGAACTCGTGCTGAAGAGGAATGATGAAGTTGCCGAAGCCGTGGAAGTTGACCCCGGCCGAGAAGGACATGCCCAAGCCGCCCGCGATGACGATCCACCAACCATAGAATATCCCGCGCTTTCGAGTCGGGGTTGGCCCAGGCAAAGCGGGCGTTGGTTCCTTGCGGTTGAACATCCTCACAGGCCGGAGACTCCCGTGAGTGGGTTTGCTCGTCTCAGTGTGCCGGCTGACCTCCCAAGCGTTCGAGTCTTGGGGATTCTACAACATTCGTCTCAAGCTGGCTACCGATTCGGCCCGCCCGGATACAGCTCGCCTAGACCCGCTTCAACGCGCTGATGCGCTCCACGAGGCCGGGCAGGGATTCGCTGGTCGAACTCCGCAGCACAACGTCCGCGATGCCGGACAGCGGCGTTTCGTTGGGATTGGCCTCGATTACCAGCCCGCCGCGCCCCTTCACCATCTCAGGAAAACTCGCCGCGGGGTACACGGTTGCCGACGTACCGACGACGATCATGCAGTCGCATCGCTCGGTCTCTAGGAAGCACGTGTCCAGCACGCTGCGGGGAATCGGCTCGCCAAACATGACCGTGTCGCCCTTGACGAGACCCCCGCACTCCGGGCAATCCGCGCGGCCATCCTGAAGCTCGAACTGCCTCCTGCTCCATCGCGCTTCACAGTCTATGCAGCGCACTCTGGTGCGGTTGCCGTGAATCTCCGTGAGTCGCCGCGAGCCTGCCCTGTTGTGCAGATCGTCCACGTTTTGGGTGATGGTCATCCTGAGTATGCCGAGCCGCTCCAACTCCGCCAGGGCGTAGTGCCCCAGGTTTGGTTCGGCG
Organism: Dehalococcoidia bacterium; assembly: GCA_965217565.1. Taxonomy (GTDB): domain Bacteria; phylum Chloroflexota; class Dehalococcoidia; order Lucifugimonadales; family CATOSD01; genus CBDCIS01. The sequence continues at coordinate 409,040 of CBDCIS010000006.1, read as the reverse complement.
CTTTCGATTGCCTCTCGAAAGTGACTGCGCTCCGGGCCGGCCTCGTGGTCTTGCTGCCGCCTCCACCAGCCAGATGGGTCTGCCAGGAACTCTTGATAGCCGCTCATACTGGGCTCGCCTATTCGGGTCCATAGTCCGCCTTCTCCTCGAAACGTGGGTATGCCGCTCTCCACGGATAGCCCCGCGCCCGACAGCGCGACAACGTAGGTCGATTCCACAATCAGTCTCGCGGCGGATTCAATCGCCTGCGCCAGTTCATCCGGCATGGTTGGCCTCCTGCACGTTCACGTTGGATCCTCATCGGCGGTCGCGCTCATCTTCGAGAGGCAGCCTCGCCGCACCACAAACCTTGACATCCTGGAGAGGAAACGCTCCTCGATTGAGTCCGCGTCCGCGGTCGTAATGAAGCTCTGCTGATACCCGCTGACCCTCTCGAGCACCTGGGCGCGCCGCGCGGCGTCTAATTCCGAGAGGACGTCGTCGAGCAGCAGTACCGGCTCCTGGCCGCGCTGCGTCGTCATGTGCATCGCCTCCGCGAGCTTCATCGACAGCACGGTGGTGCGGGACTGCCCCCTGGAAGCGTACGCGCCGGCGCTCATGCCGTTTATCAGCAGTTGGAGGTCGTCGCGGTGCGGGCCGGCCAGTGTTACGCCCTGGAGAATCTCCCTGTCGAGTCGCGCGGTGATGTCGTCGTGGTATCGTTTGGCGAATGCCTCCTCAGAGTCTTCCGAGCCAATGTCAACACTGGGGCGATACACCAGCGCGAGCTCCTCCGCGCCGCCGGTCAGCTCCTGGTGGATGGGCCGCGCCAGTTCCGACAGCATACGGATGGTTTGGGACCGCTGAGCCATTATGCGCTTGCCCTCCGAGACGAGCTCATCGTTCCAGAAATCCAGCTCATCGCAATTCGACCTGCGCTCTCTGACCATCTTGAGCAGGTGATTGCGTTGATACACTATTCGCTGGTATCGCTGCAATGCTCTGAGGTAGGGACGCTCCAACTGGGAGATGAGGATGTCGAGATAGCGGCGGCGCACGGAGGGAGGGCCGTACACCGTCTCCAGGTCATTGGCGGTGAACAGCACGGCGTTGATCTGGCCGACCAGGTCGGACGCGCGCCTGGGCACGCCGTTGACCCTGACGTGCTTCTGAAGGAACCTGCCGTCCGGGCCGCCTACGTCGGCTAGAGGGTGCGCGGATTCGCCGCTGCCACCCTCTGGGGATGGGCTCCCCGTCCGTTGCGCGGGGGGGGCGCGTGAGATCGATCTGGATGCGCAGAGACTCACCGTTTCGCCGGACGTTGGCCGCGACCCGCGTATAGACTTCGCCCTCGTCCGGCTGCCAGCGCACCATCTCCCTGTCCGTCGAGGCCCGCGCGGACTTGGCTATTGCCAGCAGGTAGATGGCCTCGAGCAGATTGCTCTTGCCCTGGCCGTTCTTCCCCTGTACGAGCGCCATTCCCCGCTCGAGCGGCAGTTCCACGCTCTCGTAGTTGCGGAAGTTGATGAGATTTATGAAGTCGATGTAAATGGGACGACCTCAAGACAGCTCCGCTGCGAATTCCCGTGACCTCAACATATGCTCAACCAGGTCCATAAACCCCTCTTCGTCAATGACATTCACGTCTAACTTCTGGGCATCGTCCAGCTTCGAGCCGGCGTCGTCACCCGCGATGAGATAGTCGGTTCGGCGGCTGACGCTGCCGCTCACTGCGCCGCCCAACTCCTTGACTCGCCCCTCTATCTGGGAGCGGCTGAAGCTGGGCAGCCTGCCCGTCACCACGAACCGCAGGCCCTTGAAGGGCTGCTCTACGGGTTCGGCCGCGACATCGTCCTGAAGGCGAACCCCCGCCTCGCGCAACTTCTCGATGACCTTCAGGTTGCCTTCGTTCCCAAAGTAGGCGACGACGTTCTCGGCTATCTTGGGGCCGATTGAGGGCACGGCGGTAAGTTCATCCTCCGTAGCCTTGACGAGGCCGTCGATTGCAGGGAAGTGGCGTGCGAGAAGCTCCGCGACCTCGGAGCCTACGTGCCGGATACCCAGCGCCCCGAGGACGCGACTCAGCGGTCTCTCCTTGCTGCGCTCGACGGCGTCCAGCAGATTTGAGACGCTCTTCTCCGCCATGCGGTCCAGCTTCAGAAGTTCGTCCCTGTCGAGGCGGTACAGGTCTGCTACGTCCTCGACCATGCCCTTCTCGATCAGCAACTGTCCCTGCTTTCCACCCACGCCCTCGATGTCCATCGCGCCCCGGCTGACGAAGTGCTCCACCGCGCGCGCAAGCTGCTCCGGGCACGCCGCGTTGACGCAGTAAGACATTGCCTCGTCTTCCGGCCTCACCACGGGCTGTTCACACTTTGGGCAGGCGGCCGGCATCACGGGTTGCACTTCCTCCCCGGTGCGGCGGTCCGTTATGACGCTCACTATCTGTGGAATCACCTCGCCCGCTCTCTCCACGACAATCCAGTCGCCGATGCGAAGGTCCTTGCCGCGTATATAGTCCTCATTGTGCAGCGTCGCCTGCTTCACAGTCGCGCCGCCGATGTCAACCGGGTCCAGGACAGCGTAGGGGTTGATGCTGCCCGTTCTACCGACGTTGAAGCGTATGTCCAGGAGCTGGGTGACGGACTGCGTGGCGGGGAACTTGTAGGCGACGGCCCAGCGCGGCTCGCGTCCGACGACGCCCAGGTGATCCTGGAAGTCGAAGCGGTTGACCTTGATGACCACGCCGTCGGCGGCTACGTCCAGCGATTCCGCCTTTTCCAGCCATTCCTTGTAGTAGCGGGCCGCTTCCTGCGGGGTGGAGACCCTCTTGTTGTCGCCGCTCACCTTGAAGCCGAGTTGCTTCAGATATTGGAGGGTGTCCCAGTGATCATCGGGAATGTCATCGGACTCTGCATAGCCGAGCGAGTATATGAAGATGTCCAGCGGACGCGCGGCCGTCATGCGCGGGTCGAGCTGCCGCAGCGAGCCCGCCGCCGTGTTGCGGGGATTGGCGTAGGGTTGCTCGCCCCTGGCCACACGCTCCTCGTTGAAGCGGTCGAACAGGGACTTGGGGAAGAAGACCTCGCCGCGCACGTCCAGGCGGCTTGGGGGATTCCCTCCAAGCAGTTTTAGAGGGATGCTCTTGATAGTGCGAAGGTTCAGGGTAACGTTCTCGCCAACGAGGCCGCTGCCGCGCGTGGACCCCTGAACGAACAGTCCGTTCTCATAGGTGAGCGCGACCGCGAGGCCGTCGTACTTCAGCTCGCAAACCAGCTCGAACTGTTCCTGCTCCAGCAGACTCGAGACGCGCCTGTGCCAAGCGTAGAACTCCTCGTCGTCGAAGGCGTTTCCCAGGCTGAACATCGGCCTGGAGTGCTGAACGGACTCGAAGCCCTCCGCCGGCTCCGCGCCAACTCGCTGCGTGGGGGAGTCCGCCGTCACGAGCTCGGGATGCGACTCCTCCAGGCGGCGCAGCTCCCTGGTAAGCTCGTCGTACTGGGAATCGCTGACTTCAGGACTGTCCAGCACATAGTAGCGGTGGTTGTGTCTGTTAAGTTCGTTGCGAAGCCAATCGACTCGTTCCGTCGTTTCGGTTGTAGCCATATTTCCTCAGCCCCTCGCGGATAATGAAATGGCAATGAAGAGGACAGCCCGCTACTGGGCGAACTGTCCCGTCGCAGGCGGACTGCACCATAGTATAAGCCATCTCAGTGGGGCTGTGGTAGTTGAAAAAGGCAAGCCACCCCTGGAATTACAAGCGTACAAAGCCGGCTTCTCCCGCAGTTTCAACCGGCGTTTTCTGCCTTGACAACCCGGTCTCCCAAGCTACAATTGTCTGCGGGCGTTATGCTGGGGTCAAGAAGGAGACACTGCAATGCCGTTTTATACCAAGGGCGATGTCCGCATCCACTATGAGGAGGTTGGTTCCGGTTTCCCGCTTCTAGTGACCCCCGGCGGAGGCCTGAACTCCGTGGTCAAAAATTGGCCTGCACAGGTGTTCAACGCGATGGAGGAGTTCAAGAATGACTTCCGTTGCATCACGATGGACCAACGCAACGCGAATGGCGGAGAGTCCAGCGGGCCGGTCCAGGTCGACGGCCCATGGGGAGCCTTCGCTGACGACCAACTGGGGTTGATGGATCACCTGGGCATTCAGGAGTTCTTCTTCATGGGCTACTGCATCGGTGGCCCTTTCGCACTCAAGCTCATGGAACGGGCACCCGAGCGCGTCGTAGCCAGTGTGCTCTGCCAGCCGGTTGGACACAACCGAGAAACACCGGACGCCATGTATAACTCTGGACGCGATAGCTGGGGCCTCGAGCTATGCACCCGGCGGCCTGACGTGACCATGGAGGTCGTCGAAGAGTACCTGCACAACCTTTACCGCGTCCAGCCGGACTTCATGTACAGCGTGTCGCGGGACTTCGCGCGTTCGTGCCAGACACCGATGCTGGTCATGCCTGATGACACTCCGGCGCACTCTTACGAGGCCGCCATGGACCTGGTGGCGTTGGCGCCTAAAGCCCAGGTGACGGCATATCCATGGAAGGAGTCAGAGGACATGTTCGCCAAGACGATAAACCAGGTGCGCGATTTCCTTTTGGCGCATCAACCCGCGCAAACCGCTCGCTGAAAGGGAGTACCGCAAGCTGGCCGCCCAATGCGGAGTCGAGGGCACCAACCATCCCGACTACCTGCTCCGCCTCGCAGAACTGGAACTTATTGACCGGCACCAACTCATCAAGTGTCGGCGGGAGCGCCGCCGTCAGGCGCCCGTTCCCTCCACCAAGCCCATGGAGCAGATGCTCTGGGATGCCGCCTGCTCCATACCTGGCAAGAAGGACGCGGCCAAGTTCGAGGACTACCTGTTGCCGCTCCTCTTCCTCGAGCGCCCATCCGACGTCTTCGACGATGAGGTCGACCGGCTGGCCGAGGAGTTCGGGAACCGGGCGGTCGCGCAGGCGAGTCCACGATGCCGGAGTTCGAGGGTGTTTCAACATCCCTCGAACATGTTATACTCTGGCTGACAACGTGGACGCGGCCCATGCAAACTATTGGGGCTGCCCTCCACGGCTGGAGTAGAGCGACAATCCAAGCGGAAGATTGCGAAGGAGGCCTATGATGACAACCGCTTCGAATGGGTCGGCAACCGTCACGAAGATGAACGAGGCCGGCGCCAGGTTCCTGGAGAGCCTTGACGCAGACCAGAGGGCCAAAACGACGTATCCCTACCTGGATGGCGAGCGCGTCTTCTGGTACTACCCTCCCATGAACCGGCATGGGCTGCCTCTGCGCGACATGGACGCGAACCAGCGGGATTTGGCCTACAGTCTGATGGCGACGGGCCTAACCGAGAAGTCCTACCACCAGGCCAAGCAGATTATCGAGCACGAGTCGGTGCTAGGGCCGCTGGAAAAGGAAGAGGGCAGAATCTCGTTCGTTCGAGACCCAGATCTGTACTACTTTACGCTGTTCGGAGAGCCCGGCGGCGATGACCCCTGGGGCTGGAGGGCGGAAGGCCATCACGTTTCGCTGCACTTCAGCGTCTGGGGCGACGATGTAATCTCCATGACGCCTTTCTTCTTTGGCGCAAACCCCGCCGAAGTCAGGAAGGGCCCGAAGGCGGGGCTGCGCATACTGGGCGCGCGGGAAGACATGGCCTACGAGCTGATAAATAGCCTGGACTCAAGTCAGAGGGCCAAGACGATTCTCTACGACGACGCCCCCTATGACATCCTCACCTACAATAGCTCCAAGGTCTCGCTGCCTAAAGAGGAAGGGCTGCCCGTGTCCGCTATGTCCGGGACCCAGAGGGAGATTCTGATGGGCCTGGTGACCGAGTACGTGAGCCAGGTCAACGAGGAACTGGCGGGACAGAGGCTCACGGCGCTGAAGGAGGGAGGTTTCGACCAGCTTCACTTCGCCTGGGCCGGCCCGCTCGACACGAGCAAGGCGCACTACTACCGGATTCACGGCGGGGAGTTCGTCGTGGAGTTCGACAACCGGCAGAACGGGGCCAACCACATCCATTCGGTGTGGCGCGAGGTTGAGAACGACTTCGCCGGGGACGTGCTCCGAGACCACCTGTTGATGTACCACGTGCTCTAGAAAAAACGCGAGGCCCTGGTTGACCGGGGCCTTACTCTTCTTTGGATTCAGCGGCGTCGCCCTCAGCGGGCGTTGGCGGGTCCGCGGCCGCCGGGGCTGGACTGTGAACCTCGGTGAGGTCGTTGATCCCCCTCACGCCGTCTATGGACTTCGCGCCCTGTAACAGCGTATCCCTGTCCTCTACGGCTTGCACTGTGCCCTCCAGGTTTATCGTTCCAAACTGGGCATTGACCACTACGCTGTTTGACAGCCGTGGCGCGTGGCGCGAAATGTATGTAGCTACGGCAAGGTTTATCTCCCAATCGCTTGCGAGCCTGTTTTCGACCGCCACACAGCCCTCGACCGCGCGGGCTATCCGTTCCACCTCACCGTTGACCGACGGCGTTCGGGTGTTGCCTTCCAGCGTTATGACGCCTTCCGCTACGCTTACTCGAACCTCATTCAGGTCCACCTCGGGGATCTGCTCGGCTTCACCAAGGGCATCCATCAGATCGCTTTCAATGTTGAGGTCGAGGCGGTGAAGGGGCAATTCGAGCAGGGCCGCCGCATCTACGCCGAGTCGCACACTGCTCGCGCTGACCTCGTCCGAAGCCTGAATGGGCAAAAGCAGATTGCCCCGGCCCGGTCGCCGTGCTATGAGATGGGTGCTCAGATGGCTTTCGCTTGCGACCCGAAGCCCTCTGAGGCGCAGGCTTCCCCCGTCGGCGAGGTGTATTCGGGTGTTCGGGTTCAGGGCAGTGAAGCCGGACTGGAGGCTCGAACCGCTCCATTTGGGGAACTTGAGAAGCTCCAGGATAGGAAGGCTGAGGTAGATGCTCTCGTCGTCGCAATGGTCGAGGCTGCCGATGGGCACTGCCAGGCGTGTTGGCGGAAGAAGGCCCCGCTTCACGATAAGGTGGGTGGCATGACGAGGCTCCGACGCCACCAGAACGCCCGCGAGGCGGCCTGCCCAGCCGTCACTAGACGCCACTTTGTGACCCCAGATGAAGTCCATTGTTCCTCTCGGTCGGGCCATGCCGCGGGTGCGCCCGCTGGGCCCGCAGTCCCGTCAGATTGGGGCAGGCGGCTTTGGTCTGCCCCGCGCGATCGCGTCTGCTTACACCTCGCGGTACTCGCCCTCGACCGTCCCTTCCGGGGGCTCGTCCGTAGGCGCGTCGCCCGGCGCCTGCCCCGCGCCCGCCTGGCTATAGACTGCCTCGCCGACCCTCTGCACGGCGGCGGTGAGGTCTTGCAGCGCGGTATTGATGGCCGCCATGTCCTGCCCTTCGAGCGCGGAACGCAGCGCGGCGACCTTGCCCTCGATCTCGGACTTTAGCTCGGCGGGAATCTTGTCCTCATTGTCCTTGAGCAGCTTTTCGGCGGCATATGCGGCGTTCTCAGCGGTGTTCCGCATCTGCACCTCTTCGCGCTTGCGCTCGTCCTCTTCGGCGTGCTGTTCGGCGTCCTGCACCATCTGCTGAATCTCATCTTCGTTGAGACCGGAGCTCGCCGTGATGGTGATGCGCTGCTCCTTGCCGGTTCCCTTGTCCTTGGCGGAGACGTTCAGGATGCCGTTGGCGTCTATGTCGAAGGTTACCTCGATCTGGGGCGTGCCCCTCGGCGCGGGGAGAATGCCGTCGAGCATGAAGCGGCCGATGCTCTTGTTCTCCTGGGCCATACTGCGCTCGCCCTGAACGACGTGCACCTCCACGCTGGTCTGCCCGTCGGCGGCCGTGGTGAAGGTCTCGCTCTTGGCAGTCGGAATAGCGGTGTTGCGGGTGATGAGCGAAGTAGCCACGCCCCCGAGAGTCTCGATTCCCAGCGTAAGCGGCGTCACGTCAACGAGAACGATGTCCTCGACCTCGCCCTGGAGGACCCCCGCCTGGATAGCCGCGCCGATGGCGACTACCTCGTCGGGATTCACACCCCTGTGAGGCTCCTTGTTGAACAGCGCGATCACGGCTTCCTGGACGGACGGCATTCGAGTCATACCACCAACGAGTATGACCTCGTCCACTTCGCTCGCGGCGACGCCTGCATCGCTCAATGCCTTTCTGCACGGCTCAATCGACCTCTGGATTAGCTCGTTGACTATCTGCTCCAGTTTGGAGCGCGTGAGCGTCATAACCAGGTGCTTGGGGCCGGAGGCGTCGGCTGTGATGAAGGGCAGATTGATCTCCGTCTGTATGACGGTGGAAAGCTCGATCTTGGCGCGCTCGCCCGCCTCTCTGAGACGCTGCAACGCCATGCGGTCCTGCGTCAGATCGATGCCCTGTTCGCGCCGGAACTCCTCGCATATCCAGTCGATGATACGCTGGTCGAAATCGTCTCCGCCCAAGTGGGTGTCGCCGTTGGTGGCCACGACCTCGAACACGCCGCCGCCGATGCGGAGGATGGTGATGTCGAACGTGCCGCCGCCGAGGTCATAGACCGCTATCGTCTCGTCACCCTTCCTGTCCAGCCCGTACGCCAGCGACGCCGCCGTCGGTTCGTTGATGATCCTCAACACCTCCAGACCGGCGATTCGCCCCGCGTCCTTCGTGGCGTTGCGCTGGCTGTCATTGAAGTACGCCGGCACGGTGATTACGGCTTGCGTGATGGCCTCGCCCAGCTTGTCCTCGGCGTCCTGCTTCAGCTTCTGGAGCACCATCGCCGCGATCTCGGGAGGGGCGTACTCCTTGTCTCCCATCGTAACGTAGGCGTCTCCGTTGGTGTGCGCGCTGACCTTGAAAGGCACAAGGCCCGTGTCTCGCCGAACGCTCTCCTCTTCGAAGCGGCGTCCCATGAAGCGTTTGACGGAGTACACCGTGTTGCCGGGGTTGGTCACCGACTGGCGTTTGGCTGTCAGTCCAACGTAGCGCTCTCCGTTTCTGGTGTTGAAGGCGGCCACGGAAGGCGTTGTTCTGCCCCCTTCGGCGTTTTCCAGCACCCGCGGCTCACCGGCCTCTATGACGGCCATGCACGAGTTTGTCGTTCCCAGGTCGATTCCAAGCACCTTTGGCATTATTGCGCCTCCTGGTTGGTGTTTTCTGATTCGTCCCGCTGTTCGGGCGATTTTGAGACGACTACCTGCGCCGCTCGCAAGACCCTCTGATGAAGCATGTAGCCATCACGGACGACCTTGGTGACGATGTCTTCCTCGCAGTCCGGCGTCTCCTCATAGAAGACCGCCTCGTGCTCACGCGGCTCGAACACCTGCCCCTCGGCCTCGATCTTGCGTACGCCCTCCGAGTCGAGGACGTGTTCGACGTTGCGCTGCACCAGCAGCAATCCTTCGAGCCATCCCGGGGCTACCGCGTCCCCCGGAACGTGGTCAAGCGCGCGGTTGAAGTCGTCCACAATTGACAACATCTTGAGAAGCAGCTGAGCGTTGGCGTTCTGCCTCAGCGATTCCCGCTCCTCCATGGCGCGTTGCTTGTAGTTGATCAGGTCCGCTTGCGCGCGCTGCGCCAACGCCCTGAACTGGTCTTTTTCTCTCAGAGCCTCGCTGAGTTGCTCTCCCAGCAGATCGGCCTCTTCAGCCTCCGGAACCTCCGGCGAGGACGCGCCCTCTTCTTGTGACGAACCCGGCCACTCGGGTTCCTTCTGTTCAGTCATAAGATAGAACCTCTGCCACGAATTATAACCTGTATCAACCTGGTCGGTCGGATGCAGGGGCAATCCTTCATGGTTGCCCCCGTTGGTCATCACGCTCTGGGCGCCCACTAGGGACGCCCCTGCGGACGGACCACCGACTAAACTGATACAGCAGCCACGAACTATCGCTGTTTGCCCTGAAGAAGGCCTAGCATGTCTTGGACGCTCTCCCTCAGGGAGACCCTGAGGGCCTCTCCTTCCAGCCTTTGCAGTTGGCCGCGCATACCAATGAGACGGTTGAACAGGTTTAGGGCCAGTTCTACGCCGGCGAGGTTGAGGCCCAAGTCGCCTACTAGGTGCTTGATCAGCCGCAGGCGGGCTATGTCTTCCTCCGAGTAGAGCCGCAGCATCCCCACCGTGCGAGACGGCGATACGAGGCCAATCCTCTCGTACTTGCGTAGCGTCTGCGGGTGCATTTGCAGCACGCGGGCGGCCACGCTTATGATGTACACGCCCTGCACTTCTTCCAACTGCTCGCGTCTCTCGTACACTGCGCGTTCGTCCTCCAACATTCCGTTTGCGAGGGCAGTTAGTCGGGAATCCCTCGCTGTCTTGGCGGCAGAGCTAACCAAAGATGCCGCCATGACGTTGTATTACCAGGAAGGAGCGGGCGGTGTCCGTCTCTCCAATCCCTAGCAATTGCGGATATTTTACTACTTGACACAAAGCATGTCAAGCCTTATAATCTCCGCGTATAAGACATGCTAATGCGTCATGCGGCTATTGGCGCGCGATTCACAGAATCATACCACCGCATCCAACGCGACGACAATCGGGGCGCCAGGCGAATCGGTGGAACGTTGAAAGGAGGATTTCTGACATGGTTTACTTCAAGGGTTGTCCGCGGTGCAAAGGAGACATGCACCTCAACAGGGACATGTACGGGCAGTACAAGGAGTGTCTCCAGTGCGGATACATGCTGGACGTCGAGAAGGCCGAGAGTCGGTTCGCCGCGCAGGTTGCGCGCGAAAAGGAGAAGGTCGCATGACGGGGGCGGCGCGCGCTCCGTGGTCCGGCGAAAGCGGGCCGCCTGATTCGAGGCGGCCCGCTTTTTGTGTGTCAGTTTTTCAATCGACAAAACCAGGTGGACACGCTACCAGGAGAGGCTGCTCCAGAAGCGCTCCTCTTTCCAGGGGTCTCCTTCCATGTGGTAGCCACGCATCTCCCAGAAGCCCGGCTCGTTCTCGGCCATGAACTCCAGCCCGTTGACCCACTTTGCGCTCTTCCAGCCGTAGCGCTTCGGCACTACCAGCCGCAACGGTGCGCCATGCTGAGGGGAGAGCGGCTCTCCGTCGTGCTTGTAGGCGAACAGCACGTCGTCGTCAGTGGCGACTTCCAGTGAAAGATTGGTGGAGTATCCACCGTAGCAGTGGGCCATGACGTACTTCGCCTCTGGCTTGACGCCTACCAGCTTCATCACGTCGTTGAATGCCACGCCCTCCCAGGCGTTTTGCAACTTGCTCCACTGGGTGACACAGTGGAACTCGGCGTCGAGTTCGGTCTTCTGCAGGTCGTTGAACTGGCGCCAGTCGAGGGTAACTTCCTTCTCGACCAGGCCGAATATCCTGAATTGCCATGTGTCCAGGTCTATCCTCGGCGTTGAGCCGAACGTCAGCACCGGGAACTTTTCGGTCACGAACTGGCCGGGAGGAACATCCGCGCCCTTGAGGCTTTGCCTGATGGTCTGTATGCGCCCAAACTTCTTGAGCATGAATTGCCCCTCCGCTCTCTTCTGAAATACCGATGACCTGCTCATACATTGTACATCAGCGGCTCGGCGCGCTCAAATTGCGCCACGGGCGGAGCTTGTATCAACCTAGTCGGTCAGATGCCCGTAGGGGCAATCCCTTGTGGTTGCCTCGCTCGGAGAGCCTGTTGATACTTGACGCCCGCGCACATTCGTGCTACTCTGCTGCCATGATCGTTGCGCAAAACTGGAGACCGCCGGAGAACACACGAAGCGCATGTCCCAGAATGTCCCAAAATGTCGCAGTTTGAAAGCAACTCTTCCGGGCACACAGGCAATTCGCCACGAACTCTGAACAGTTACGGCGGGCGAGCCATGTGTCAGGGTTCGGAGTGGAGAGTGGACAGTGGAGACTTCACACGAGGCGAATCGCGCGAAAGTGTGCGGCGGCCCGCTCATAATCGGGCCGGCGTGTGGCGCTTGCGGATGATTGGCGCGTGGGCAGCCGCTCTCATCGCCATCGTGGTGATCGCGTGCGAGATAGGCTCGTTGGTCCCAGTCGATACTTCGCCCACGAACACGCCCGTGGCCGCGCCCTCAGCGCCGCCCCCTGGTTCGCGGCTGGTGGAGATGAGCGTTGAGCGGGCGTTCCCTGCCATCTCTTTCGAGCGCATGGTGGGACTGAACTTTCCGGACGACGCCTCCGGCAGGCTCTTCCTGACGCTTCAACCCGGCCGAATAATGGTGTTCGACAACGCTCAAGATGTCGGCTCCGCCAGCGTGTTCCTGGACATCCGGGAGCGCGTGAGCGACAGGGGCAACGAAGAGGGCCTTCTTGGCCTGGCGTTCGACCCCCGCTACACTAGCAACGGGCGCTTCTACGTCTATTACTCGGCGGCTGACCCCAGGCGTTCAGTGGTGTCGCGCTTCTCTGTCAGCTCCGACGCCCCCGATCTCGCAGACCCCGAAAGTGAGCACGTTCTCCTGGAAGTTCCCCAGCCCTACTCCAATCACAATGGCGGCCAGTTGGTGTTCGGCCGCGACGGATACCTCTACGTTGGCCTCGGCGACGGTGGCAGTCGAGGCGACCCGCGCTCCAACGGACAGGACGTGTCAACACTGCTGGGCACGATTCTGCGCATCGACGTCAGCTCCGCAGACGGCGAGGACGGCTACGTTGCGCCTCCCGACAACCCCTTTGTTGGCAGAGCGGACACGCGTGAAGAGATATGGGCGTATGGACTTCGCAATCCCTGGCGGTTCAGCTTCGACCGCGAGACGGGCGACCTGTGGGCGGCGGACGTTGGGCAGAACCTCTACGAAGAGGTCAACCTCATCCGGCCGGGACGCAATTACGGCTGGAACACGATGGAGGGCGCCCACTGCTTCCTGCCTTCGAGGAACTGCCCCACCGAGGGGCTGGAGATGCCGGTTGTCGAATACGGACGCGATGGCGGCTGCTCCATCACCGGCGGCTATGTGTACCGCGGCTCGCGGCTGCCTACCCTCTACGGGGCATACGTCTATGGAGACTTCTGTAGCGGCAAGATATGGGCCTTGCGCTACGATGGCGCGCGGGTTACCGAGGTTCTCGAACTGGCTGATACCGACCTGCGAATCGCGTCGTTTGGCGAAGACCAGTCGGGCGAGCTGTTCGTACTCTCGTTCGACCGCAAGATGTACTGGCTCAAAGAGCATGAGTAGGCTGCCTGGCGCGCCAATCCGTCGTTGCCGCGAAAGCGGGAACCCACTCTGCGACTCGCCGCTCTGAAATCCACGCTGGCGTGGTTTTGTCACTCGCCCTTTCTTGACGCTCCCCCGAGACCGGCGTATCCTTTGCCCAACCACAGCAGGCAAAGGAGCATGACATGAGCCTCTACAATTCCGAGTCCGGCGACATCACCATGGTGCTCACGGGCGAGTCTCTCATCAGCAGAAGTATGCGCGTGTTCACTGAAGAGCGGTTCACGAAGATGGTGGAGGTCCTCCGAGGCGGGGACGTGACATTCACGAACGCGGAGATGCTCTTTCACAACTACGCCCACGCGCCCAATCCGCACCAGCTTGGCACCTATATGCGCTCGGACCCCGCCAACATCAAAGAGCTCCAGTGGCTGGGTGTCAACATAGTCTCCTGTTCCAACAACCACGGCTACGACTTTGGCGAGGGCGGCGTGCTCGAAAACATCGAACACATGGACGCTGCGGGCCTCGTCCACGCCGGCAGCGGCAGGAACCTGGCGGAGGCGCGCGCGCCCGCCTATCTCGACACCGACGCCGGCAGGGTCGCGCTCGTCTCAGCCACCGACTCCGGCCCCGCCGAGGGACGCGCGGGCGAGCAGCGCCGAGATATGATTGGCCGCCCAGGCGTCAGTTGGCTGCGGAGCACGCCCGAGTACACGGTGGACCGCCCCACGTTCGACGCTCTACGACGCATGAGCGAGGAGCTTGGCTTCGAGGAGCAGAAGCGCGCCAGGGGGTTCGCGGGCGATTCCGACACCGAGTTTCACCTCATGGGTCAGCCAATGTACAGCCCCGCGCCCACGCTCAAGTACGTGCTGGGCGAGAGCTTCGGCAAGCGGCGCGTGCCCGACCCCTACGACATGGAGCAGATACTCCAGCGGGTCACCGACGCCCGCCGCATGGCCGACTGGGTTATCGTAACCATGCACAACCACGAGGGCGGCGCGACCGCCGCAGACCCCGGCGACCACGCCGTAGCCCTCGCCAGGGCCTCCATCGACCACGGCGCGGACGTTTACGTGGGCCACGGCCCGCACCGCGACAGGGGCATGGAAATCTACAAGGGCAAGCCCATCTTCCACAGCCTGGGCGACTTCATCATGCAGAACGACACGGTGCTGCTGATGCCGCAGGACAACTACCTGCGCCAGGACCTCAACTGGGACGCCGTACCCGCCGACTTCTACGACAACCGCTCAAGCCTGGACACGAAGGGGATGCCCGCCGACCCGCTCCAGTGGGAGAGCACCATGGCGAAGGTCATCTTCAAGAAGAGGCGGCTTCACAAGATACACCTCATCCCTCTGGACCTCGGATTCCAACGCTCTCGCGGCTCTCGCGGACGCCCCCTCCTCGCCGACGGCGACGTCGCCCACTCGGTGCTCGAGCGGATGCAGGACATGTCCGCCAAGTACGGCACCAGCATGAAGATCGACAACGGCAGTGCGTTGGCAGATGTCTAACATCCGAACCCTCCGGAGCCACACGCCGCCCCCGCCCGCAATCGCCGGTTGGATGCGTTTCCAACGCCCACGCTTCCGCTAAGGAGAGGTTCGCCATGACCGCGACAAAACAGCTAATGACCGCGGCTGACCTGTTGGACATGCCAGGCGACGGCTTCCGCTATGAGTTAGTGAGAGGAGAGTTGAGGAAGACGCCGCCCGCCTGACACCATCATGGAAGAATCGCCGCCTCCATAGCCGCCCAACTGAAGATGCACACGAAAGCGAACGACCTTGGCGCGACCTACGCTGTCGAGACGGGGTTCTTGCTGGCATCCAACCCCGACCACGTTCGCGCCCCCGACGTAGCATTCGTTAGGCAAGAGAGAGCGGATGCGGCGGCGGATACGGAAGGTTTCTTCCCCGGCGCGCCCGACCTTGCCATCGAGGTGGTTTCTCCAAGCGACCGTTACAGCGAAGTTGAGGAAAAGGTGGCCGACTGGCTCGCCTCCGGAACTCTGGCCGTAGTAGTCATCGACCCGCGCAGGCGCACCGCAAAAGTGCATCGCCCCACCATGGGTGCAGCCGATCTGACGGAAGCGGACACGCTGGACCTTAGCGACGTAGTCCCCGGCTGGCAAATGCCAGTCAAGGACATGTTCGAGTAGAACAACGCGGCGGCTTCACAAGGTAAAGCCAAGCGAACTGGGAGAGGCGGCTAGCCGTCTGGAAGAGCTAACAAGACGCCTGCAGAAACCGAAAGGGGTGGGTTTCATAACCCACCCATGTTGCGTGATGCAATGTTATATTCGGCTGCGCGCTTTCATTCCTTTGAAAGCGGGAACCCAGGGGGCGTGAGCCTCAGCCCTTCAGGAAGCCCACCCTTTCGTACTCGCCTTTGACTACGGGCCGGGCGTCCACTTCCAGCCAGTCCTCCAGGATCTCGGTATAGACGCTGCGGAAGTCCAGGTTGAACTCCAGGTCGCCTTCGAGCAGCTTGTCCGCGTCCATCGACGGATACTCGCCGTAGTGTCCTCCATGGACGCCGTCTCCGATGACGAACGCTACCCCGCCCGAGCCGTGGTCTGTGCCGTTGCCGTTGTCCCTCACCCTTCGGCCGAACTCGGAGAAGACGAAGATGAGCACGTCGTCGCTCTGCTCATGCTCCTTCATATCCATGTAGAAGTCGTGGATACCGCCGGAAACGTCTCTCAGCAACCCCTCCTGAAGGTCGATGCCATTCGTGTGGGCGTCGAAACTGCCGTGTTGGGCATAGCAGATTCGCGTGCCTACCTCGGCCTGGAGCACCTGCGCCGCCCCCTTCATGCTCTTGGCGAACGAGTTAGAGGCGTATTCGACGCTGGACGAGTATGCCGCCGGTGCCGCGCTCAGGATGTCCGCTCCCCGGAGGGCGTCCAGCCCCGTCTGGCTGAGGAAGTCTATCACTGGACCGCTGCCGATGGCCTGGGAGTACATGTTCCTGAAGGCGTCGAGGGCTGCGTTGCGCTGTTCATCGACGTCTATATGGTTCATTAGGCCGTAGGTTGCCAGGTCGGTCACCGACGCGACCGGCGCGCCCTTTGCCGCCAGCGCCCTCGGCAGACCCGCTCCAAAGTTGACCGCAGCCACCACGTTGTCGCCGTCGGGGTGCATCTGCCTGATGGCATTGCCGAGCCAGCCCTCGTCGCCCACCTTGGTCGGCTCAGCAGTGTGCCAGATGTCCATCGAACGGAAGTGCGAGCGGTTGGGAACGGGGTATCCCACGCCGTGAATAATGCCCACCTTGCCCTGGTCGTACAGGTCCTTGATAGGCTGCATCCCCGGGTTCAGGCCATAGCCGTTGTCCAGCGGAATCACCCTGTCCTCCGTGATACGCACGTTCGGCCGGCTGTCGATATAGCGCGAGTCGCTATACGGAACCACGCAGTTCAGGTAGTCATTTCCGCCCGAAAGTTGGGCAACAACGAGCTTACGTTTCTTGCTTTCAGCCATCTGAGCCCTCTCCTACGTCTGACTTGGTTTCATCCACCGCCGCAAAGAGCCCGCCGTATACCCCCCGCGTTGCGGGGTTTTGATTGCGAGCGTCTTGTGCGTCGTGCGCTTTCGATTACGCCCTTTCGTACACCTGGAAGCGGTGTCGGCAGGTTTCCAGCACGTAGGCCCTGTCCTCGCCGTCCACCACCACATCCACTGGGTCCCAGAAGTACGGCTCGATTCGCGCGGAGACCTCGTGCTGGTCGTCGCTGTCAACGTCGAATACGGGGACGTAGCTGGCGCGCGCCCTGTTCTCGTCCGCCTGCGCCTCCAGGTACTCTAACGCCCAGGGATTCGGCCTCGCCTCACCGCGCAGCTTGCACAGAAAGCGCCCGCCGGAGTCGAGCGCCTGCACCCGCTGATTGCCCCAGTCGGCCACGTACATGTTGCCCTCGGAATCGACCGCCACACCGGAGGGCCGGCTGAACTGGCCGTCGCCGCTGCCCGATTCGCCGAACTTCGCCAGGAACGCGCCGCCAGTGGTGAACTTCTGGATGCGGTCGTTGCGCCAATCGGCGACGTAGAGGTTGCCCTCCGGGTCGTGGGTTATCCCCCAGGGCAGATTGAACTCGCCGTCCCCGTCGCCGAACGAACCCCACTTGGCGAGGAACTTGCCGTCCCTGGTGAACTTCTGGACCCTGTGGTTCCGGTGGTCAACGACCAGGAGGTTGTCTTCCGCGTCGAAGAGCAGACCTGACGGGCCGTCGATCTCGCCGTCACCGCTTCCCTTCGTACCCCAGGTGGAGACGAGGCCGCCATCCCTGTCGAAGACGGTTATCCTGTGCAGAAAGTCGTCAGCCAGGTAGAGGTTGTCCTCGCTGTCGAGCGCCAGCGCCGATGGCCAAATCATCTGGCCTGCTCCCTTGCCGTAAGTTCCGATCTGGCCGAAGTAGTCGTGATTGCGAGTCACCATCTGGATGCCAACGATCTGAAGGGCGGTGGTGTTGCTGCGGCTCGCTACGAAGATTCGCCCGTCGTCCCTGATCGTCATCGCGGTGGGCATCATGAAGCCGCGACCGCCCTGGTCCGCGCAGAACCCAACGTTGGTCAGATAGTTTAGCTCGAACGCTGTCGTCGTCATAGAATCCATCTCCGATGGGCCGTGCCCGCCGGTCCGCGCTTCGCCCGCTGGAAGCCTGGGAAGAGCCGGCGGCGGGCCAAGCTCCCGCTACGCCATCTGGTATTCCTGTGTAGAAACTATCAGCTGGATGAGGGCCGCTATCGCCCTATCGGCCTCAGAGGTGGCCCGTTCGTCCGCGAAACTCAGGTCGCCGTGCTTGCGCGCGAAGTCGGTCAGCCCCGCGAGCGTGCTGTCCAGCACGTCCAGGGGGCCGAGGATTTCGAGGCATATCTCCACCAGCCTCTCCGGCGACACGCTCGACCCCCCGGCATATCGGGCTATGCGGTCGATGATCGCCCTCACGCCGGGTCTGGTGGTGTCGTTGAGTATCTTGCCGGCAAAGTTGACCCTCTGCACGTATGTGCCCGTGTTTATCCACTCGCTGCCGCCCTGCCAGCCCTCCACGCTGGGGGGAGCCAGCAGCCCCTGTCCCATGTTGGAGCAGGTGGCCGCGGCCGCGTAGGTGTCGTCCGACGGAATCTCCACTCCGCCTGCCAGCCTCATTGTGCCCACCACCATCTCTGCGGGACTCTTTATCCTGGCGAACCGGGAGGCCTCGGACTTGAAGAAGTCGGAGTTGAACATGGCGCGAAGCACCTCTTTGATGCTGTGCCCGGAGTCGAAGTAGGCCCTTGCCATGATGTCGATGGCCTCCGGGTCCCTTGGGGGGGTGTGGGGCCACTGGGGAACCGGCGGCTCGTCCGCGACGAAGAAGTGATACAGGTGACGCGCCAGAAACCTTGCTGTCGCTTCCTGTTTGCAGATTATCGCCACGGCTTCCTCACCGTTGAAGTTGCCCGTCTCCCCCAGCAGCGTCTTCTCGCCGTGGTCGTGGTCGTCCTCATTGTATTCGAACTGCCAGGCGATGTAGCCATAGGGCCGGGCGGTATTGTTACGCATCTTGATAGACATGTAATCAGGGTTGACCACGCTCCAGCCGGTGAACGCCCTCGCGCACCCCTTGATGTCGTCCTCGGAGTAGTTGCCCACGCCCATCGAGAACAGCTCCAGTATCTCTCTGCCGTAGTTCTCGTTGATCGACGCCCCGTGATTGTCCTGGTTGTCCAACCACATAAGCATGGCGGGATCGCGCGAAAGCCGCACGAGGAGCTCGTTGAAGTTGCCCATACCGTGCTCCCTGAGCATGTCTATCTGGGAGGTTACGACACGAGCTTGGATGAGCTTCGTCGCCGCCGTGGCGAACACCCTGTGCCAGAAGAGGCACATCTTCTCTCGCAAGGGCGATTCCGTCTTGACCATGCGATAGACCCAGTGGGCCGCGGCCGCGCCCCCCGCGCGCAGATCAGACTGGTCCACGTGATACCTGCGAATGAGGTCGTCGGGCATCGAGTCCGCCTTGTCGGGATTCAGAAGCTCTTCCAGGGTCGCCCCGTACCCCTTCCGCATAGCGCGGTCCAACTCGTCCGGCGTCGCTCCAAAGCCTGCGCGCCTGAGCAGATGCGCCATGAGTTTCGCGTCTTGCTTCGATTGAACAGTGGTCATTGTGGCTCTCCGCGGCTCAGCCTTCTTGCAGCCCCTGCCTGTGGAGGCTTGCCTATGTACTCCGGTTCCAAATCATATCATACTACATCCCCAAAATGCAGCCAATGCTCGCGCTCGCTTACAGGGACTACAACTCGCTCCCCATTCCGCATTTACGTTGGCATTGATTCGGAGACGTGTTAACTTAGAAGAGCGATGCGGTCGGACGCGACGATTCTCGCACGATTGGGAACGTCAGCAGGCAACCGGCGCTCTCAAAGCAACGCCAGGTTGTGCCATTCGGAGACGAGGTGTCAGATGAACTCAGATGGAAAGGTAGCCATTATCACGGGAGCGGGAACCGGAATCGGCAAACGAACGGCGCTTCTTCTCTTGAGCGAAGGATACTCCGTTGCGCTTGCCGGGCGCAGGCGGGAGCCTCTCGAATCTACGAAGAGCGAAGCGGGGGACTCCGGCTCCCGCGCCCTCGTCGTTCCAACGGACGTGGGCGACCCAGACTCGGTCCAAGCGCTGTTCGCCAGTACAAAGGAGGCGTTTGGTCGGCTCGACTTGCTCTTCAACAACGCGGGTTTCGGAGCGCCCGGCGTGCTGCTGGAAGACCTGACCTTCGAGCAATGGCAGTCCGTCGTGGACACCAACCTGACCGGCGCGTTCCTCTGCACCCAGCAGGCGTTCAAGATGATGAAGAGCCAGGAGCCCATGGGCGGCCGCATCATCAACAACGCCTCCATCTCGGCACACGTCCCGAGGCCGAACTCCGCGCCCTACACCGCCACCAAGCACGGCATGACCGGCCTCACCAAGTCGGCGTCCCTCGATGGGCGCAAATACAACATCGCGTGCGGCCAGATCGACATCGGCAACGCCGCGACAGAGATGACCTCCAGGATGAGCGGCGGCGTCCCGCAGGCCAACGGCTCGGTGATGGCCGAGCCTACCATGAACTCGGACGACGTGGCGCGCGCGGTGCTCTACATGGCGAACCTCCCACTGGAAGCCAATGTGCAATTCATGACCATCATGGCCACCACGATGCCCTACATCGGCAGAGGGTAGGCTACGGTCACCCACTCCCTACCCCCCGTCGAAGGAGGAGGAAGGTTAGGATGCGGAATAGGCGTCGCTGGGGAGCGTCTTTCTACCGATTGTCCTGTTCGAGGCGCTGGCGGACGTGAGCCACGACCTGGAGAATCCCATCGCCCAGCCCGGTGGTGGGCGACCACCCCATGAGGCTTTTTGCCTTCGAGCAGTCTAGGCTTATCCTGTCGGCTTCACCCGGTCTCTTCTCCAGATAGACCGGCTCTATGTTCGAGTCGGTCGCGCCGCGCACCGCGTCGAAAATCTCGAAGTCCGACGTTTCGATGCCCCGCGCGATGTTATAGACCTCGTTGTCTCCCCTTTCGCCCAGGGCCATTGTGTTCGCCGCGACCACGTCCTTTACGAAGACGTAGTCGCGAGTCTTCGTGCCGTCGCCGAATATCGCGGGCTGGACGCCGCCCAGCATCTGGTTCGTGAATATGGCCACCACGCCCGCCTCGCCGAGCGGGTCTTGCCTGGGACCGTACACGTTGCCGTACCGCAAGACCTTGTATCTCAACCCGTAAGTCTCGGAGTAGAACCTGATGTAGCTTTCCACGGTGTGCTTGGCCATCCCGTAGGCCGACTGGGGACGAACGGAGTGAGACTCGTTCACGGGCGCGTGTCCCGGCTCCGAATAGACCGCGCAGGTCGATGAGAACACGATTCTCTTCGAGCCGTGATTCACACAACTCTGAAGGGTGTTGATGGAACCCAGGATGTTTACGCAGGCGTCGAAGGGGGGGTCCGCCATGGAGCGACGAACGCTGGTCTGCGCCGCAAGGTGATAGACGACGTCTGGTTTCTCGCTTGCGAATACGCCGTCGAGCGCGTCGAAGTCGGTGACGCTGATCCTGTGCAGACGCGCGCGGGGGTTCAGGTTGTCCTCCTGGCCCGCCGAAAAGTCATCCACGGTCGCTACGGAATGGCCCGCCTCCACCAGCGCGTCAACTATGTGAGAGGCGATAAACCCCGCGCCGCCGGTAACCAGAATCTTCATCTAATGCGAGTTTCTCCGATATATGGGCTAGAGAAGGTTTATGAGCTTGGGCCGCAATATGATGCGAACGATGGATAGCACCAATGCGCTGATGAGTATGAAGGCCACCGCGGATATCGACCAGTCAGGTATCAGGAGACCCAGGGCCGTTCCAGCCGCCGGCGGATGCTCTGTGTTGGTGAGCACCATAAGGAAGATGCTAATGCCTACCGCAAGGGCCGCGGAGACTTCACGGGCCTGGGGAAACCCTTCGGACATCGACGCCAACGCCGAAATCTGCAACGCGAACGCGAACGCCGTGCCACAGACGACGGCTACGGCGTGTCCCCCAATCACCCTGCGCGGAGTCGCCGCCACGCTGTCCGGCACAATGAATACCACGAACGCCGTTGAACCCACCGCTACGATTATAGCTGCGTGAAACACCGCGTCCTCTAGCAGTAGGATGATGATGAGAGAGACCGTCGCCAGGCCGCACTGAAAGGCGCAGTTAGGGAACCTCGAACCAATTTCCCTGTCCCACAAACCGGCCATTATGTTCTCGAAGGTCCCAACAGGACGTTTCCTCAGATTCATCGCGGCTATCTCTCCACAGGGGATACTATCGTTCAACGCGCAACTTAATATAACCCCTTACAAAGTTCAAGCGTATTGACGGGCCAACTTACGCACTGATAATTGACATTGCGCAAGCTCATCCATAGAATCCCAGAGATGCCGCGCCCATACCGGTGCACGGATACATACGAGACGAGCGCATGCAAGAGGAACGCATTGCGAGATAATTGGAGTCCCAAGCCCGGCGATACGGTAGTCCGGCATCCTCGACAGGCCCAGATAGGCCCCGTGCGGCTGACCGTCGCATCGCGCAAGTCGACGTCGAGGGCATCGGCTTCTCCTCTGATTCTCGTGTACGCCTTTGCGGGCCTCATCATGCTTGGCACGGCCCTTCTGCTCCTGCCTTTCGTGCATCACGGAGAGGGCTTCACACCCTTCATGAAAGCCTTCTTTACTGCCGTGTCGGCAGTCACCGTTACAGGCCTCGTAATCGAGGACACCGCCGCTTACTGGACGCGGATTGGGCAGGTCTTCATCCTGGCCATGGTCTTCGTGGGCGGGCTGGGATTCATGACCATCGCCACATTCCTCCTGATACTCATTGGACAGCGCGTAACCCTGGCCCAGCGCCTTCTCGTAAGGGAGAGTCTGGGAGTCAACCAGCTAGGTGGACTGGTTCGACTAACGGTCGGAATCGTTCTCGTGGCGTCGGCGATCCAGTTGGTCGGCTTCGCGATCCTGCTCTTGAGATTCTGGTTCATCCTCCCGCCGGCTGAGGCCGTCTGGCAGGCCGCCTTCCTCTCGGTGTCGAGCTTCAACAACGCTGGATTCGTCGCGCTCACCGGGCCCGACGGACTGGCCGGGTTCCAGGACGACGTAGTCATCCTAGGCGCAATGGTGCTGCTAATAATCTTGGGTAGCATCGGCTATGCCGTAATGGCAGACCTTGCGCGATTTCGCAGGTTTTCGCTCTTCACCCTCAACACCAAGTTGGTGCTCATTGTCACCGGCGCGCTGCTGTTGATAGGCGCTGGAATGTTCTTCGCCTCAGAGTATCAGAACGCAGACACTCTAGGCCTGCTGCCGGTGAAAGACAAACTGCTGGTTTCATTCGTTGAGTCCACCAGCGGCAGAACCGCCGGCTTCAGCACTGTGGACTTTGGGGAAACGGAGCAGCAGACCAGTCTCTTCTTCAGCAGCCTCATGTTCGTCGGAGGAGCCTCCGGCTCGGTGGCTGGTGGCATCAAGGTAAATACGTTTGGCGTCATACTTGTGGCGGTATTGTCAACACTCAAAGGCAGGGCGCACGCATCGGCGTTCGGCAGAGAGATACCACAGGCGCATGTGCAGAGGGCGATGGTCATTGGTGCCGCTTCTACCGCGTTTGTGTTCTTGTGCGCGCTCATGCTCAGCTTTTCCGAAGGCGAACTCCAGTTCATCGACCTGTTCTTCGAAAGCGTCTCCGCCGCTGGCACGGTGGGGCTGAGCATGGGCGTTACTCCTCTCCTCTCTTCCTGGGGACACCTCATTCTCATTGGGGCCATGTTCATCGGCAGGATCGGGCCCGTAACCCTGGGTCTAGCTCTAGCCCAACGCACGGAGGGCGACATCTACCGCTACGCGCAAGAAAGCGTTACAATAGGTTGAAATGATGGGGCAAGTGCAACTCTATCGCCACTGGCGACTATCCTCTGATCCCTTCAGGTGAGATGCGATGAAAAGGCAAGTGGTTGTCATAGGACTTGGACGCTTCGGTTCGGCTGTCACAAGATCGCTGTACAACCTCGGGCACGATGTGCTGGCGATGGACAAGGACGAGAGTCGCGTCCAGGACATTATGGGCCAGGCAACTCACGCCCTGGCGGGCGACGCCACCAACGAGGCGATACTCAGAGAGCTTGGCATAAACGATTACGACGCCGCCGTGGTTGCCATTGGCCTCGACATAGTCTCAAACGTCATGGCGTCTGTGCTTCTCAAGACCATGGGCGTGCCCTACGTGGTCTCCAGAGCCCACAACGACCTTCACAAAAACACGCTGGAGCGCGTTGGCGTGGACAAGGTGGTACACGTCGAATCCGAGATGGGCGTCCGCTTGGCGCACAACATGTTCAACCCCAACGTGCAGGAGTACCTGGAGCTTACGCCTAACTTCGGCGTAAGCAAGCTGCGTATCCCCGACCGCTTCGCCGACATGAGCCTCAAGGAAATGGGATTCTCGAGCCCCCGGGACAAGTACGGCCTTGCCGTGTTGGCCATTCAGAGGGGCAACGACATCACTCTCAATCCGGACCCGGGCGAGAGGTTCAAGGAGGGTGACTGGCTTCTGCTGGCTGGAAGGGACGATTTGGTGGAGAGGTTGGAGCTCGCGGCCGACTGATGCCCTATGGGGACCTCATCACGCGACGCGCCTGAACCTCCGTATATTGGTGACATCACAGAAAGACGCGCCGTAAATCACCTTGCGAACCGCTCCGGATGGCGCTTAGTATTAATGCGGCCCACGTAGTTCGTGAGCGCTAAGAGACTATATCAAAAGTTCCTTGTTCCCGCTTTCGCGGGAACCCCCGCTGTGGCTCACCGTGCTCGGCAATCCACAGGGTTAGCGAAACGCGATTTCCATGCCCAAGCCTATTTCTGAGATAGTTTCTAAGCACAGAGAAGAGAGTGAGATGCTTACGTCATCTGTCCTGGTAGCGGTGCAGGGAGAACCTAGTGATGAAGATGCGGTAAAGCTGGCGTGCGAACTGATCAATTCCCCTAAGGACAAGCTCTACATAGTGTACGTGATCGAGGTGGAAAGGGGCTTGCCGGTTGACGCGGAGATAGCCCCCGCGACCGCCAAGGGGGAAGAGGTTCTGAAGCACGTGGAGGATGTCGCAAAACTCTTCAAGTGCAAGCCGGAAGCAGAACTGGTCCAGGCAAGGCAGACTGGCGCCGCGGTCGTCCGTGAAGCCGTCGATAAGGGCGTGGACACAGTTGTGCTCGGCACACCGTTCGCCGAGCGTTACGGCGTCTTTTCGTTGGGCGACACCATCCCCTACGTTCTCAAAAACGCGCCCTGCCGTGTCATAGTGTGGCGAGACTCGGCCTCGAAGCCCCGCGCCAACGGCAACGGCCACAACGGTCAACGCCGACGGGCACGCCGACAACGCCGCCCCTTCGCGTCTCTGACAACCGCCCGCTCAGGCGGCTCCCTGAGCAGCTAATAGGCCGGTCGCCGCCATACTCCCTTCGAAGGCTGCGTTTGAGACAAAATGCTAACGCCATTTGCACAAAGCGACTCAGGCGCAAAGCGTGTAGTCGTCGTGGGCTGCGGGCGGCTTGGGGCCTCCATATCCATCGCCTTGGCTGAGCGCGGGAACACCGTACACATCCTAGACGTGAACGCCGAGGCCTTCGAGCGGCTCCCCCCTGGGATGGTCACCGACAGGCAGATTATCCCTATCGTGGGAGATGGCACGCTGAACCGCCCCCTGGTTAAGGCCAACTGCCAGGAGGCGGACGTCTTCATTGCGGTGACCAACAAAGATACGCTCAACGCATTGTGCGCCCAGACGGCAAAGCGTATTTTTGGCGTTCCCAACGTCATCTGCCGCATGAATGACACCACCAGAACAGAAATGTATAATGGACTTGGCATCGTTGCCATTAGCGCTACACAATTCGTCAGCGACATGATCTTGTCGGAGGCTACCTGAACACGGTATGACGAGGGTCCCGTGGCGAGTCGCGTCCACCGGCGCCTCGGAGCAGTTCAATGTACTTCGTCATAGTTGGCGCAACTAGAATCGGGGCCTCCCTGACGAAATGGCTCCTGGAAAAAGACCATGAAGTCACCCTCATTGACAGGGAGGCTGCCAATTGCGACGCGGTCAACGA
Organism: Dehalococcoidia bacterium; assembly: GCA_965217565.1. Taxonomy (GTDB): domain Bacteria; phylum Chloroflexota; class Dehalococcoidia; order Lucifugimonadales; family CATOSD01; genus CBDCIS01. The sequence goes on along the minus strand of CBDCIS010000006.1, from coordinate 383,289 downwards.
AGAGTTGGGAAGCGTTACAGTTTTGGGCGACGGCACAGAGTCCGGCGTGTTGTTGAGGGCGGGCGCTAACAGGGCCGACGCACTCATCGCGGCCACCGCGAGGGATGACGAAAACCTCGTCGCCTGCCAGATGGCCAGACACCGTTTTGGAATCGAACGCATCGTCGCCGTCGTCAACGTTCCCGATCACGAGCGCCTGTTCGACCTGCTTGGCGTCGGCGTCACCATAAGCGCCACCGGCCTCGTGGTGAACAAGATGCAGGAAGAGCTGAGTGTAATGCTTGCCGAGCGAATGGGGAGTGCGTGATGACCAAACGACTGGCTTATCTCGGCCCCGCGGGCACCTACGCTGAGCAGGCCGCTATCGACTACGACCCGTCGGCGACACTGCTTCCTTTCCCGTCTATTCCGTCTGTCGCCACCGCGGTGGATACAGGGCTTGCCGACGAAGGCGTCGTCCCTATCGAGAACAGCCTTGAGGGTTCGGTCACCTTTACGCTTGACCTGCTAATACAACATTCCAGGCTATTCATAAGCAACGAACTGGTGATACCAATTGAGCATTGCCTGGTCGTCAAGACGGGCACAATGTTGGAGGACATCGAGGCCGTGTTCTCGCACCCGCAGGCGCTCGCGCAGTGCCGCACCTTCCTCGAGAACTGTTTTCCTACGGCGGAGCAGGTGGCGTCGCTCAGCACCTCGGCGGCGGTCGACCAGATGCAGAAGAGCGAAGTTACCGCATCGGCCATCGCCAATGAGAGGGCTGCCACTCTGCACGGCGCGGAAATCATCGCCCGCAACATACAGGACAACTCCAACAACCTCACCCGCTTCGTCATCCTGGCCCCTTCAGACCATGCCCCAACGGGCACTGACAAGACATCCATTTGCTTCTCTTTCGACCATGACGCCCCAGGAACAATGCACGGCCTATTGTCGGAGATAGCCAATCGGCGCATCAACATGACCAAGATAGAGTCCCGCCCCACCAGGGAGTCTCTGGGCCGCTACATCTTCCTGGTTGACATAGAGGGACACAGGCTAGACCCCATAGTAAGCGAGGCCCTGGAAGCTATGAAGCCCCGCGCCTCGATGTTCAGAATCTTCGGCTCATACCCCATGCAGGTCTCATCCGCAACCTGAATAGGCCTTCCCCCGCGCTTTCCCCAGCAATGAAAGAAGGTCCGGCAGATCTTGCGCCGGGCCTTCTCTCGTTGCCGTCTGCCTCCTTAAGCTTATGGAGTTACGCGCGCCCTTCGGCCGGCTGCTCACTGCCACTGCTCGGCGACGCGGCCTCTGCCGCCCCGTCAGCCTCCGGGTTCGGGGTCTGTTGAGTCCGACCAAGCCGGGTGTTCACCTGGTCCATCACAGGGGTAACTCTCTCTCGAACGCCCTCGACGGTCGGGCCAACTCGCTCTCGTAGCGTAGCCGCCATCTCTTCGGCTCTCGTGCGCCACGCCTCGCTGCGTCCCGCCAACTCGGCGCGGGTGTCCGAGCCGGACCTGGGTGCAAGCATAACGCCAATCGCCGCCCCCACCAAACCCCCCACCAAAAACCCGACGATAAACGAACTGCCGTTGTCATCCTTTGCCATTGCTATCTTCTCCTTTCCGTCGTTTTCGTCTCTTCAGTCCCAGAAGAAAGGCTCCCACTTTTCCCGCCCCGTAGGCTACGCCTGATCCCGAGGCAGCCGGTTTAGCCACCCCACTCGTCAAGGTCGAGACGAGCTCTTGAGCGTCACTCATAATCTGCTTGGCCGAATTGAGAAGATTGGTCACCTTCCGAAGAAGTACGATAACCGCCAGAAGCGCCACCACCAGCAGTACCAATAGCAAAATGTCTCTCACTAGACCTATGATGACTGCTACGTCTGAAACCGTATCCAAGTGGCTCTCCGCTTCCGGGTTGGTATATGATTCATCGTAACATGCCGCAATTGCTCCCGCAACTTGATTGAGGGACACGGCGGAGCGGATGCTATCGAATCTCGAAGCGCGGATTGCGTATCGCGGAGAGATAGGCCAAGCCTATCTCCGCCGGATGAGTGGCAAGTGCAAGAATCGCCTGTGTAAGGACCGATGGCGTGGTGGGGTAAGACTGGCGAGCGGCGCGGCGAAACCGGCTCAGGGCTGTATCAACATCCTCATCGATCCGCTGGGGTCCCGTCGCTGGGTGAGAATGTTGTGGCTCTCTTTCTCAGCCCAAACGATCACGTCATACGTATTGAGCACGTCGGGAATGACGACCTCAACGAAAGAGGCCTTATCCCCCGCCATCTGCTCGGAGAGCGCGGCAATTATGCCGGCGCACGTCTTGCCCGTTCCGTCGATGACGATCCAGCCATTTTCCGAACCCTTGTCCTCGCCGCTACCATTGGCGGCAACCGGTGAGGCGTCGGCAAACACATCGATCTCGCCCGTCTGTCGCATTTCCAGTTGCCGCTTGAACTCGGCGACCGCCTCCCAATAGACGCCGGAGGTGCGCTCGCCCTTGGAGCACACCGCGCCGCGAACGCCCACGATGTCCGGGTTGATGCGGGAAAGCTCATCGAGGTCGTCGATCCTGAGATGGCCTGAAAGGGCTGTGCTCATGCCCAACTTTTTGCCCTCGAACACCATGTCCCGGAGCTCGGACTCCGTGAGAAAGTCGAACAGATTACGCCCGTCCTTGGTCAGCGTGTCGATGAGCCAGCCGTCGCATTGCCCGTCCCTCGCCAGTTGAGGCATGTGATGAGCATCGAGGCCGTCGTAAAGCGGATTGTCCGCGAAAAGAGACCCGATCAGCTTGGTGTCAAACCCCTTCAGCGCCTCCCGTGAGGCGAGAAGAGTCTCTACGGCAGTGTCGTACTCCGTGTTCATGAATCCCACCTTTACCGAAGTGGCCTTCAAAACGCCGGCGGTATAGACTGCCATCGCCACCGTGCCTACCTGGTTGGGGACCACGCCCAGCGTGACGCTGGCGTGATTGGCCATCGGGACGGCCTCTCGCACCTGCTTCACCACATGTGGATGGGCTGAGCCCACCAGCGCCTCCTGCAGGTTCTTGACATCTACGATGTCCGCTCCGCCTTTGACCGCTTCAAAGGCCTCGTCCAGGTTTTGGACGCTAACCATCAATATCATCTGCTTCTCCCGCCCTTGTTTTAGCGGGGCGCCGCCTATTGAGCCAATGACTCGGCGTAACCCGGCTTACAGAATCCCCTCGAGGTCATTTCTGAGCTCTTCCTTATCTTCGTCGCTGAGGTTGCCGTGCGGCGCGCGAACGTGCCCGCCCGCCATGCCCATCAACTCGCCCCAGTACTTGCACAGTGGCACTGGAAGCGCGCCGCCGAACTTCTGCACCGTCCTGCCCCACCACTTGTCCGACACATTCTTGACTGGTCGAATGTGGGCCTCGTAGAAGTCCTGGTCCAGGTCGCCCCTCATCGCCCTATCTATGAACTGCACGTAGTAGTTGCGACCGGGCATGTCGAACCGCCAATCCGAGGTGTTGGCGAACATCACCTGTTGCTCGAAGCCCAACTCCTTGCCCTTGCTCAGAATCCATTCGTCGGGCGTGCTAATGATGGCGTCTCTGCCCACCAGCATGTGAGTCTCTATCGACAACTCCTGGTTGAAGCTGGCCTCCTTCACCCCGACGACATTAGGAATCTGGCATATCCGCTGAAGCCCGCCCGCGCTCATGACGATGCCGAACTGCGGCGAGTTGTAGAACATGATGGCGAGCGAGGTATTGTCGGCCAACATGGCGATAAAGTCGATAACCTGCTGCTCCGTCTTGGTCACCATGTAGGGCGCGGCGGCAATCAGCAGGTCGAACCCCGCCTCCTCCGCGTGATCGGCGAGCGCGAGCATATCCTTGTACGAGGTGTGGGTAACGTGCGCGCCTATGGGCCACTCTCCGTTAGCCTCATCGGCAACCACTTCATACACGCGCATCCGCTCCTCGCGTGTGAGGCTCCAGAACTCGCCCATTCCCCAGGTGCATCCACCTCCGTGCGTGCCAAGCTGCCTGATGTGCCTGACGTTCCCACGCAGACCCTCCTCGTCCAGTTCATCGTCAGGAGTGAAGGGGGTCATAAGAGTGGTCCACTGACCACGCAGGTTCTCCCGAGCCCAATCGAGGGCCTCGCCCTTGGTGTATTCGGCCATGCCTTCTCTCCTTGTGTACAGACTGCGCACGCTAACGAACGGAGGGCGTGCTACGAGGTCGAACAATATCCGGCAAAATTATGATAGCTACGGAGCTTTGGCATGTCAACCAAGCAGCCGACCCGTAACTTCTCAGACTTCGTGCCATATCAATCCAGTCCTCAACCTCCAATACACGCCCGCCGCCGCTCGTAGGGGCAATCCCTTGTGACCGGCTCACGCCCCCTCGCTCTTTCCAAACCGCCCCGATGCGTCTATGCTGTATGGGCGTATTGAGAATGCCGAATCCGTCGCATTGCGGAGGGAATCCACATGGTTGCTCAAGTTGACGCGGACACTCAAACCCTGGTTGACGAACTCAAACGCCAGGTTGCCGGTGAGGTGCGCTTCGACAAGATGACGCGCCTTCTTTACAGCACCGACGCCAGCATCTACCAGATCGAGCCTGTCGGGGTGGTCATCCCAAAGTCCGCTGAAGACGTCGTCGCCGTAGTCGAGACCGCCAACCGCCACGGCGTCTCCGTGCTGCCGCGGGGCGGCGGCACCAGCCTCGCGGGCCAGACGGTGGGCCGGTCCATCATAATGGACTTCTCCAAGTACATGCGACACGTCGTCGAGGTCAATGCCGAGGAGGGCTGGGTCCGCACCCAGCCGGGAATCATCCTCGACGAGCTCAATCACCATCTCGGCCCGTACGGTATGCTTTTCACTCCCGACCCCAGCACCAGCAGCCGGGGCAACGTGGGCGGCGCAATGGGTAACAACTCCTGCGGGGCACACTCCATTCTGTGGGGTAAGACTGTGGACAACGTCCGGGAGATGGACGTCATCCTGTCCAACGGCGACCCGGCCCACTTTGGCCCTCTCGACGGCGGCCAACTCGAACTCAAGCTGCGCCGTGAGGGTCTGGAAGGCGAGATCTATCGCAAGCTGTTCGCCATCGGCGACGCCAACCGGGACGAAATCCTGGCGCGCTACCCTAAGATTCAGCGTCGAGTGTCCGGCTATAACCTTGACGAGTTCGTCGGCGGCAGCGCCTTCAACATGGCGCGCTTCGCAGTAGGCTCCGAGGGAACGCTCGTAACCATTACTGAGGCCAAGCTGCGTATCGTGCCGCGTCCCAAGATGAGAGCGCTCGGTGTGCTGCACTTCAACGACCTGATCGAATCCATGGAGGCAACCGTCGCCACCCTTGAGATGGCCCCGGCCGCCGTCGAGCACATAGGCAGCATGATCCTCAGACAGGCGCGGAACAACCTCACCTACTCTCGCATGATGGACTTCCTCGAAGGCGACCCCGAATCAATCCTTGTGGTGGAATTCGTGGGCGATTCGGAGCCGGAGCTAGTCGCCAAGCTGGACCGGCTCGAGGAGCGCATGAGACGCGGTGGGCTGGGATACGCCATGCGGCGGCTGATGACGCCCTCCGAGCAGGCGAAGGTGTGGGAGGTTCGCAAGGCCGGGCTGGGCCTCATGATGAACACGCCCGGAAGCGCCAAGCCCCTGCCGTTCGTGGAGGATACCGCGGTCTCCCCTGACGTGCTCCCCGACTTCGTGCGCCGCTTCGACGACATCGTACGCGAACACGGCACCACGGCGGGTTACTACGGCCACGCGAGCGTCGGCTGCCTGCACATCCGCCCCCTGATAGACCTCAAACGACAGGACGGCATGGAGCGCATGGTTTCCATTGCCGAGCAGATAAGCGACCTCGTCCTGGAGTTCGGCGGCTCGATGAGCGGTGAGCACGGCGACGGCCTAGTTCGCAGCGGCTGGAACGAGAAGATGTTCGGCAGCCAAATATACGACGCCTTCCGAGATGTCAAGGCGGCTTTCGACCCCAAGGGCATCATGAACCCCGGCAAGATAGTGGACTCCCCTCCGATGACCAACAGCCTTCGCATCGGCCCCACGTATAGCACGATCGAAACGAGAACCGGGTTTAGCTATTCCTCGGAGGGCAGTTTCGCCAGCGCCATTGAGATGTGCAACGGCCAGGGGGCGTGCCGCAAGGTCCTGGGCGGCACGATGTGCCCCTCCTACATGGCGACGCGAGACGAGGAGCACTCCACCCGGGGCAGGGCGACCGCCCTTCGCGCCGCCATGTCCGGCGCGCTGCCCACGCAGTCGCTCACCGGCCAGCGTATGCACGACGTGATGGACCTTTGCCTCGAATGCAAGGGTTGCAAGGCCGAGTGTCCCTCGAACGTGGATATGGCGAAGCTCAAGTACGAGTTTCTAGGCAAGTACCACGAGGCCAACGGCTATTCGCTGCGCGACAGGCTCTTCGGCGACATCGCTCGATGGAGCGCGCTCGGCTCATTCTTCGCTCCCCTGTCCAACCTGCCGCTAAAGTCCGGCTTCTTCAGGGGCTTGCTCGACGCCTATGTTGGAATCGACCATAGGCGAACGCTGCCGTCCTTTGTCTCTCAGACCTTCACTCAGTGGTTCAAGACCAGGGCGGGCCTGCCAGACACGCCGCCCACAAGAGGGCAGGTAGTGCTGTTCCCAGACACCTTTACGAACTTCAACCACCCCAATCTCGGCAAAGCCGCCGTCAAGGTGTTGGAAGCGCTTGGATACCAGGTCATCGTGCCAGGATCGAAGTGCTGCGGGCGGCCAATGCTCTCCAAAGGCATGTTGAACAAAGCCAAAAGCAACGCCGCCAACAACGTCGATTCGGTGCTGCCGTTCCTGAGAGCCGGAGCCAAGCTCGTGGGTATCGAACCAAGCTGCGTTCTGAGCTTCCGTGACGACTACGTGGACCTTCTCGGCAGCGACGCCGCAAAAGAGGTGAGCGAAAGCGCCATGCTGATAGAGGAGTTCGTTCTGCACGCTCTGCAAGAAGACAGCGCGAGCCTTGAATTCAAAACGCCGCCCGCGAAGCTTCTGCTTCACGGGCATTGTCACCAGAAGGCTCTCGTAGGCACTCAGCCGGCGATGAGCGTGCTGCGCTCCATTCCGGGTTGCGACGCCGTCGAGATAAGCTCAGGATGCTGTGGCATGGCCGGATCGTTCGGGTTCGAGAAAGAGCACTACGATTTCTCGCTTCAGATTGGCGAGCACACGCTGTTTCCCGCCATACGCTCTCACGAAGACGACGTAGTGGTGGTGACCGAGGGCGTCTCCTGTCGGCAGCAGATTGAGCAGGGAACCGGCAGACGCGCTAAGCACCTGGTGGAGGTGCTCGCCGACGCGATTTGACCCGCGTGAGTCGCGCCATGTTCAAAGCGTCTCCACCGGCGCGTTCGCTCATGACTATCGGGGACCGCTCCCGGGCACAAGTCGGTCTATGTTGATGGCGCGGTTGCTCCTGGTGCAAAGCACTCGCATGTTCTCGCCGACGATCAGCAACTCAAACGTGTTGCTATCGACCTCAATCTTGGTAGAGGCCACCCATATATAGTGCTTTCCGCCGCCTGCGTCCGTCTCCTTGGTCTCGAGAAAGCCCTCAACACGTCGATAGGGTGGGACCGCGTCAACGAGGGTCCATAGCCAGCGCTTCACGCCGCTGGACGCCCGTTTCAATAATGTGGGAATCAAGTCAATCTCTTCTCAACGGCAAAGTTACTCCCGCTGCCCTACACCTCGCAGCGTGAACCCCGTTGCCACGGTGGTCAACCCGCATCCTGTAGTCAACGCCGCGTGTGAATCGTAACCCTTAACTGCCGTCGATTCAATCTCTCCTAAACCCACAACCCACGAATGCGCCCTAACGCGAATCACAGCATGTCCCGGAGGGCCTGCTCCAGTTCCTCCAGCGTGGCGAAAGACTCGAAACGAGCCGATATAATGCCCTTGTCGTCTATTACGAATGACCACTCTGTGCTCGGCAGCCGCCACTCCAACACCGTCGGGGAGACGACGGCTCTGTTGAGGTCGCCCTGTATCTCGCCGGGATTGTCGTAATAGTCCACGTGAATGAAGTTGGCCTGCCCCTTGTATCTGTCTTTTAGCTCCTGCAACACCTCCACCTGCGGCCCGCAGACCGCGTTGGTGCAGAAGGCCGGGCTGGCCATCACGACCACCGTGGGAAGGCCACTCTTCACCGCGTCGGCAATCGAGGACTCGTAGAGGTCCCGATCATGCAGCGAACCCGTCGTCAACTCTTCGAATCCCGCGACATCTCCAAACGTCTTGCTCTCGCTCGCTATGGCGAGTTGGTCTTTGGTTGGCGCGGACGCGGTCTCGTTCACCTCGAAGAACAGCTCCGCCGTCCCTCCTCCTCCCTCGGCGTCCAGCACGCTTATCTCCAGACCCCAGCGTCCTGGCGTGTCGAACGTCAGGCCGGTGGTGTACATCCCGCGTGTCCCATATGGCCACAGTCGAAACACTGCCAGCGCCGTCTGCCGGGTTTCCCCAATGTCGCCCTCGTCGGGGAAGAACAATGAAGACACGCTCACCGCCGGCGACCGAACCAGGCCCTTGACCGAAGTCAGCACGAAGCCGATGCGGTTTTCGCCCACTCCAAGGTCCGGTGTCCCGAATATCACCTGTAGGCCGTCAGGAGAAACCGGACCCTTGATCAGAGGAACAGCCTCCGGCCCGGTCAGTGCGGCGGCGGCCGGCGTATCCTCCGTCTCAGGGGCTGCCTTCTCACGCTCAGCGCTGGTCGAGCAGGCAGCAGCCGCCAGCAACAGGAATGTCGCCGATACCAATAGCTTGAGTTTCATGGTCCGAAAATTGACTCCTATGATGAGCGCGGCTCACCGCCCATGTACGCTCCAAAGGTGAACGCGAAGATAGCGAAATCGTCCGAAACAGAGCTCAGCTTAAGCTCATTGCCCTCGAACATGGGCAGGTTGAGCAGGTTGTACATCCGCGATTCGTCAACCAGCACATAGCTTTCGCCGTCATCGTCAAACATAACATCGACACCCGCCTGTTCCATCGTCAGGGGGCCATCGTCGATTGTGACGCGCACGGTGTAGGACTCCGAGCCCTCCTGGCCCATCACCACGTTCACGCTGGTAGCGAAGAACTTGAGGGCCACGTAGTCCTCGAATCCCTCCGTTTCCCGGGCGTGAACCAGACGTTCTGCCTCGTTTCGCCACAGGCCGTGCAGGTACAGGAATTGATTCTGATGATCGCCGGGGTCGTTGTACAAGACCTCAGTGTCCGTCGCCTGGTAGTATTCGGGGTGCAGTATGTACGGAGGGCTGGTCTGGCGTTGTAGCGCGCCATAGTTGCGCTCGTAGCCGGCGTACAGCTCTCTAGTCAGGCCCATCGTCGAGTCCGAGACAAACGCGCTCATGTCGCGCTCCGGCTCCGGCGCGGTGACCGCGGATATCTGGCTCAGGTCTGCGCCCGTTTCCTCGAGCAGTTGGCGTATCACTTCCTCAGTCTCATCGTACGCGCCCTCGCCGAAGTGGTTGTATCGAATGTAGCCGTCCTTGTCGATCAGATACTTCGCGGGCCAGTAGCGGTTTTCGAAATTTCTCCACGTTCCGAAGTCGTTGTCCTGCGCTACGGTGTACTTGATCTCGAACTCCGCCACCGCGTCGAGCACGTTCTCGCGGTCCTTCTCGAAGTCGAACTCCGGCGTGTGAACTCCAACGATCACCAGGCCGCTGTCCGCGTACTTTTCGTGCCACTCCTTGATGTAAGGCAGCGTGCGAATACAGTTGATGCAGGTATAGGTCCAGAAGTCTATCAGCACAACCTTCCCGCGCTGGCTCTCCATGGTGAACGGCTCCGAGTTTATCCAGCTGGTGATGTTCCTGAACTCCGGCGCCAACTCGTCGTCTTCCGAACGCCCCGAAGTGGCCGGCTCCGCGGCCTTCGTGGGCGCGGGCGTGGGAGTGCTCCCGGCCTGCGACGTGGGCGAGGTGGGAATCGAAACTACGCGCGGCGTGGCGGCGTCGGCTGCGGGCGCCGTTGGCGTGACCGTGGCGACGCCCTCCAGTGCGACATCGTTTGAATCTCCACCGCAAGCCATCGCGCCCAGCGCAATGAGCGACAGGAAGGCCAGCATGATAAAGCGAATACCGATTGTTTTCATATTGACCCTCCCAGATCTTCCGGCAATCGACGGTAGATTGAAATAAGCTCCGGCATCAACTCGGTGATGCCCGACGCCTCCATGACGCGCCCGCATATTATTCTATAACAAATCCGTCCACTCCTGCCCCCCTGCGCGCAATCCGCGCCGCTCTTGTCATTAGCTGCCATCACCGATATGATTCCGTCAATCGGGACCGCTTGCTGTTTACGCCAACGCGGCCCCAGCGTTGGGGCGCGGCATTCACACCGGCGCTTGTCCCTAATATATACAACGAACGGAGATGACATGAAGATAGGATTCATCGGCGTAGGATACATGGGCCGCCACATGGCGAGGAACCTCGTCACCGGAGGCCACGACCTCACGCTGTTTGACATACGCAAGGAGGCCGCCGAGGAACTGCTGTCGATGGGCGCGACGTGGGCCGACAGCCCTCGCGCCGTCGCCGAGGCCTGCGAGGTCGTGTTCACCTCGCTTCCCAGGCCACAGGACGTCGAGGAGGTCGCCAGCGGAGAAGGGGGCATCCTCAGCGGCGCAGCCGCCGGCAGCGTCTATTTCGACCTGAGCACCACCGATCCCGACACCATCAGCCGCATCGCCGCGCAGGCGGCCGCCAAAGGCGTGAGCGTGCTGGACGCGCCCGTAAGCGGCGGCACGGCCGGAGCCGAGAAGGGGACGCTCTGCGTAATGGTTGGCGGCGACAGGGCTGCCTACGACAAGTACGAGTCGGCGCTGGCCCTCATCGGAAACCAGGTCATGTATTGCGGCGAACTCGGCTCCGGCGCCATCTGCAAGATAATGAACAACTTCATCGGCCTCAGCGTGGGAGTGCTGCTGTCCGAGGCCTTCACGCTCGGCGTAAAGGCCGGCGTTCCTCCGCAGACCCTGTTCGACGCCATCTCGAGAAGCTCAGGAAACACCCAGTCGATGCAAGGTCTCCCTACCGGCCTCTTCAAGGGCAATTTCGACCCGGGTTTCCAACTGGACCTCGCCGCCAAAGACATCGGGCTCGCCACAGAGATGGCGCGACGTCTGAGGGTCCCCTTGGATCTCGGAAACATAGTCCAGCAGCGCTACATAGATGGGCAGAACAAGGGCTGGGGCAGGCAGGCCGCCGGTGCGGTCGCCCGCGTACAGGAGCAGCGAGCGGGCGTTGAGATTCGAGGATAATAGGCCAACATCATGGAAATAAGGCGTAGGAAGCCCACCATTGACGCGTGACAAGGCGCGAATATAGAATCTGCGCATGACTTCACAACCAACCGGCAACACCATCCCCTTCCGGAAAACGACCCTCGACAACGGATTGCGGATTGTAACCTGCGAAATGCCCCTCACCCGTTCCGTGAGCATAAACATGTACATCGGCGTCGGTTCACGTTACGAGACCGTGGAGCAGGCGGGCATTTCCCACTTCATCGAGCATCTCCTCTTCAAGGGCACGCAACGGCGTCCCACCCCCATTGAGATAAGCTCCACCGTCGAGGGCGCCGGCGGCGTCATCAACGCGGGCACTGAACACGAGCTGACCGTTTACTGGTGCAAGGTGGCCCAGCCTCACCTCGAGGAAAGCCTGGACCTGCTCATAGACATGCTCCGCAACTCCCTGTTCGAGGAGGAGAGCATAGAAAAAGAGCGCCTCGTGGTAATCGAGGAGCTCAACATGTCCAACGACTACCCCAACTATCGCGTGGACACTCTGATTGACGAGATGCTGTGGCCCGACCACCCGCTTGGCCGCGACATCGGCGGAACCAGGGAGTCCGTCAGCGACATCTCCCGCGACATGATGCTGGACTATCTGGCGGAGCACTATACGCCCCGCAACATCGTCCTGAGCGTGGCCGGCAACGTGGTCCACGAACAGGTGGTGCGCCAGGTCGAAGCCCTATGCGAAGAATGGCCCGCCCCCGACGCCAACGGCTGGAACCCGGTCACCCATACGCAATCAGAGCCTCAGTTTCGCCTGGAGTACCGCAAGACCGAGCAAGCGCATCTGTCCATCGCCCTTCCGGGCCTTTCAATGGAGCACCCGGACCGCTATGCCCTCGACGTGCTGAGCGTGATCCTGGGCGAAGGCATGAGCAGCCGCCTGTTCGTCGAGCTGCGCGAGAAACAGGGGCTGGCCTACGACGTCCATAGCGGCGTAACTCACTTTCTGGACTGCGGTGCGTTCATCATAACCGCGGGCGTGGACCCCGCGCGAGTCTATGACGCGGTCGAGATGATACTGGCGCAGGTGGGCGCGCTGAGAGACGGCGTCCCGGAGAACGAACTGGATAGGGCCAAGCGGCTGATTTCCGGCAGGCTAATGCTTCGCATGGAGGACACCAGGGCCGTCTCCGGCTGGATAGGCAACCAGGAACTGCTGGTGGGACGCATCCTCGACATAGACGACGTGGTGGAGAGGGTCAACGCCGTTACAACGGAGGAGTTGCGGCGTGTGAGCAACACTTTGCTCCTTACGGAAAAGCTGAACGTGGCAGTCGTAGGCCCCTCCCGGGGAAGGCGCCGACTCGAACGCCTCCTCCGACTCTAGTACCGTTCGTCACTCCCGCGAAAGCGAGAATCCATGCAATGGCTCGCCGCTCGGCAAATGTCAACACAACCTGGCCGTCCGGCCCCCCGGCAATCCCAGCCTATCGCTCCTGCTCCCCTTCGAGCCTATCACCCATCTCATTCAGAAAATCCTCAACCTCCTGAGCGAACGACACGCTCTCCCCTTCTTCTTCCGACGGAGATTCCGGCGCGGATAGCACGCGGTCGTAGTACGTTTCCAACTGCTCGATGAGACCCTTGACTTCGGTGTTGTTTTCCACCGCGCGGCTGATGTCGAGGTACTGCTGCTGGCCCCGTGTCCGGTCGGCCAACGACGTGGGGAATCCGTACATGGCGCAGAGCGCTTCCATCAGCCGCGCCGCGCCCATGTGATCCTCGTCCAACTGTACGTACTGCGGCAGGTGGACCATTAGGCTGGCGCTCTCTATCTTTGCCTCATCCAGAGAATCGCCCACCAGATTGACAATGCTGGTTGGTCCCCGGTAGGTGCTGCGGCGGGGAGACACGACCCCCTCCGCGCGAGCTTCCTGCTCCTTCAGCAGGCTGCCAGTAACCAGCAGCGGACGGGTGTGCGGAACCGAATCGTACATGCCGCCGATCCGGCAGTATTCCTTCACGTCAAAGCGCTTCAACAGCTCCACAATAGCGTCGATGTAGTCCTCTCCCATTGCATGAGGCTCTCGCAGGTGCAGGAACAGGTAGTCCTTGTCGCCCTCCGTGCTGCGAGCGTAATGCGCAATGCTGTTGGGAGTGTTGAGAACGCGGCGCCCCTTTACGACTCGCGTTCTAGGCCTGTACCTCGTGAAGTCGAAAAAGGTTCCCGGGCGGGTCAGCCTTCCCAACTCCTTGGCGCCCAGGTAACGCTCCAGCTTCGTGAGCACGATAGTCCCCACTCGTCCAACGTCAACCCAGGGACGCAGCATCACGATAGCGCAGGTGTTGCGCAACTCCGGAACCGGCTCTGATACCTCGAACTCCCCTATCCTCATGCCAATATCCTTACAGACCCCGCATTTGTGCAAGGGCGACTACCCCCGCAGGCGCCTAAGCCGCTTGCAGGCTCTTGACCATCGCCTTCAGACGCTCTTCGTCCTCCGGGGAGCGGACTGGAATTGAGAATGTCGTGGAATTGGCGTATGGCCCGAACCTCTCCTTTATCTTGTCCACGATATGGTCGTAGTCACCCGTGACCGCGAAGGTTTCCAGCATTTCGTCGGTTATCTCTCCGCTCATCTCGGCCCATCTGCCATCCACCGACATGCGGTACAGCTTTTGGGCCGTGTCGTTCCAGCCGTGGGCGTTCAGCACGGGAGCGTAAACTCGCGTCGAACCGTAGAACGCGATGCGGCTCTTCATCGCCTGCCTGTTGGACTCTATCTCCTCGTCAGTCACTCCGGTGGCCAGCAGAATCCCCCCACTCACGTCGATGTCCTTCAGCGACCGCCCAGCCATCTCCGCGCCGCGCCGGACGTTCGGCAGCACGGTCTCCTCCGTGTACTTGGCAGTATTGAATGGATGCAGCAATACGCCGTCGCACACCTCCCCAGCCACCCTCAGCATGTAGGGATTCACCGCGGCCAGATAGACGCGGACGTTGGGATGTTCGACCGGGCCGGGGTTGAAGAATGGAGGCATCAGGTTGAAGTTGAAGTGCTCGCTCTTGAAGTCCAGCTTCCCGCCATTCTGCCAGTAATCCCACACCGCGCGCATTGCCACCACGTAGTCCCTCATGCGGCGCGCGGGAGCGGACCAGTCCATGTTGTATCGCCTGACGATGTGCCCCCTAACCTGGCTGCCCAGCCCCAACACGAACCTGCCACTCGACATCGCCTGCAAGTCCCAGGCGATGTACGCCGTGTCCATAGGGCTGCGCGCGAAGGCCAGTGCGATGGACGTGACCAGATCGACGCGCTTCGTATGCTCAGCCGCGAGCGCGATGGGCAGAAAGGGATTGTGGGAACTCTCACCAGTGGTGATGAAATCGTACCCCTGCTCTTCAATGCGGCGGGCAGCCTCCGGCACGCCCTTCAGAGCTCCCGGCTGCCCGGTTCCAATTCTCATCTTCTGCAACCTCCGTAACACAATCTCAGCCCACCTGAACCCACTCCACATGAACGGAATTATATTGCCAGCCCCAACTCAGGTCAAGCACAGCGACAGCATCACGGCTCCCCGTCGGCTTGAATGGCTATGCGGCGATTTGTTACACTGCCCTGGGCCTTCACACACTTGAATGAAAGGGGTTCTGCGAGTATGCGCCTGACCGACGAAGAGGTGCGCCACATCGCCGCGCTGGCGAGAATCGCCATGACCGACGACGAGATGGAGTTGATGCGCGATCAGCTATCCAACATACTGGACCACTTCGAGGTGCTGAACCAGGTCGATGCCGACGGCGTGGAACCCACCGGCCACTCGGTGGACGTGGTCTCCGTGATGCGAGAGGACGAGGTTGCCGAGTCGTTCCCACTCAACGATATTCTCGCCAACGCCCCGTCCAGAGAGGACGACTTCGTCCGGGTCAAGGCCGTCCTGGAGTAGCGGGCAATGCCATCTACCGATCAACTTACGGAATTGACCGCTCACAGCGCAAGAGAGTCTCTCGACCGCAAAGAGATCTCGTCCGTGGAGTTGACGCAGGCGCACCTAGAACGCATCCGAGGCGTTGATGGGCGAGTCAAAGCGTTCGTGACGGTCTCGGATGAACTCGCCCTGCAGCAGGCGCGGCGCGCCGACGAACGCATCGAGTCAGGCGACGCCCATCCCCTTACGGGCATCCCCATGCAACTCAAGGACAACATGGCGACGAAGGGCATCCCGACCACCTGCTCCTCACGCATGTTGCAAGGCTTCGTTCCTCCCTACGACGCGACGGTCACCCAGCGGCTGTACGCGGAGGGCGCGGTATTGCTGGGCAAGGGCAACCTCGACGAGTTCGCCATGGGCTCTTCCACCGAGAACTCCGCGCTCTTTACGACCCGCAATCCCTGGGACACGGAGCGCGTTCCCGGCGGCAGCAGCGGCGGCCCTGCCGCGGCCGTGGCAGCCGACGAGTGCATCTACGCCCTGGGGTCGGACACGGGCGGAAGCATACGCCAGCCCGCGGCCCTGTGCGGAGTGGTGGGATTCAAGCCCACCTACGGACTGGTCAGCCGGTACGGACTGGTGGCGTTCGCCAGTTCGCTCGACCAGATAGGCCCAATAACCAAGGATGTTACCGACTGCGCCATAGTGATGAACGCCATTGCCGGTCACGACTCCCGCGACTCCACGTCCATAGAGTATGACGCGCCGGACTACACGCGCTCCCTGGACGGCGACCTGTCCGGCTTCAGGCTGGGCGCGCCGAAGGAGTACTTCGTGCAAGGAATGGAGCCGGGTGTCGAGGAAGCCACTCGCGAGGCCATACGGACGCTCGAGAAGCTGGGCGCGACCGTCGAGGAGACCTCGCTCCCGCACACCTCATACGCGCTGGCGGTCTATTACATCATCGCGCCCTCAGAGGCGTCGGCGAACCTGGCGCGCTACGACGGCGTGAAGTACGGCTACTCCGCGCAGGACGCCGAGAGCATGTGGGACGCCTTGGAGAAGACACGGCAGCAGGGCTTCGGCCCCGAGGTGAAGCGGCGCATAATGCTCGGAACCTACGCGCTCTCCGCCGGCTACTACGATGCCTACTACCTGAAGGCGCAGAAGGTTCGCACGCTCATAAGGCAGGAGTTCGAGGCAGCCTTCGAGCGCTTCGATGCTTTGGTCATGCCAACGTCGCCATCGGTGGCATTCAAGATGGGCGAGAAGACGGCCGATCCCGTCCAGATGTATCTCAACGACATTCTGACCATGCCGGCCAACATCGCCGGAATCCCCGGGATCTCTGTTCCGGGCGGGATGTCGGACGGGCTGCCGGTGGGCTTCCAGATAATGAGCAAACCGCTGGGCGAAGAGACCATACTGCGCATCGCATACGCCTATGAGCAGGCCACCGGGTGGCGCTTCAAGCACAGGCCGGCGTTGTAGGATGGGCTGGCGATATCTGTCAGATTCAGATTATGGGATTTACAGGTAGGCATATGGGCGGTCCCAACGACGAGTTGGCGATACAGATCCTGAGGGTGGAGGACTGGCAGCCGCCCGAGGGACAGGCTGGGCGCGGCATGATTCTGCACACCTCGCGCGGCCCGATTGAGGCCATCCTGCACCACGATGACGAGACTCCCACTCAAAAGGGCATCGTCTGGGTTTGGGGAGCGCGTGGCGGTTTCGACGGCCCGGCCGACGGCGTTTATGGCGCGCTGGCGGAGAAGCTAAAGCAGGGCGTAACATCGCTGCGCGTCAACTATCGCCACCCGGGCGTTCTGCCCGAATCGGTCATGGACACGCTGGCCGGAGTCTCGTTCCTGAAGGCTACGGGGCACACGGAGATAGTCCTCGTGGGGCACTCATTTGGCGGCGCGGTGGTCATCTCCGCCGCGCCGTTCAGCCCGCTGGTTACCGCTGTCGTGGCCCTCTCCAGCCAGACCGCGGGCGCGACCAATGCCGCCGACGTCTCGCCGCGCCCACTGCTGCTCGTTCATGGCGAGGACGACACGCGCCTGCCGCCCTACTGCACGGAGATGATCTACCAGTGGGCGTGTGAGCCAAAGGAGAAGGTCATCTTCCCGGGCGCGGGCCACGGCCTGTACCAGTGCAAGGACGAGGTTCGCGACCTGGTTCGCGGCTGGATCACGGACAGGTTTAGCGACGCGAATACGCGGTAGGAGGCTAGGCAGCCCACGGCCTGGCTGCCCACAAGGAACCCGACCACTCGTCAGTCCGATTGGAGGCTCCGTATCATCGACTTCAGGCGTTCCTCGTCCTCCGGGGAGCGCACCGGGATTGAGAAGCTGAACGAGGTGTCGAACTCGCCGAACCTGTCCTTTATCTTATCGACGATGCCGTCGTAGTGACCTATGACGGCGAACTGCTCCAGCATGTCGTCGGTTATCTCTTTACCCATCTCGCCCCAGCGGTTGTCCACCGACATGCGGTAAAGCCGTTGCGCCGTGTCGTTCCAGCCGTGCGTGTTCATCACGGGGGCATAGGCCCGCGTAGAAGCGTAGAAGGCTATCTGGTTTCGCGCCTTCTCCATGTTCCCTGAAATCTCTTCCTCAGTCGCGCCAGTGACGACGAATCCGCCGCCGCTGATGTCCAGATCGGCGAGTGTGCGTCCCGCCTTTGCGGCCCCACGCTCCAGGTTGGGCAGAATGACCTCCCTGGTGTGCTTGGGCGTGTTGAACCCGTGAAGGAAGACGCCGTCGGACACCTCGCCCGCCACGCGCATCATGTTGGTGTTCACGGCGGCAAGGCACACCTTGATGTCGGGGTGCTCGATAGGGCCGGGGCTGAAGTTGGGCGGCATCAGGTTGAAGTTGTAGTTCTCGCTCTGGTAGTCGAGCTTCGTGCCGTTCTGCCAGGAGTCCCAGATGGCTCGAAGGGCCAGCACGTAGTCCCTCATGCGCCTGGCCGGTGGCGACCACGTCATGTTGAAGCGCCTTACGACGTGCCCTCTCACCTGGCTTCCCAGTCCGAGCACGAACCTGCCGTCCGACTGCGCTTGCAGGTCCCAGGCGGTGTATGCGGTGTCCATGGGGCTGCGGGCGAACGCCAGCGCGATCGAAGTGCGAAGCGCGACTCGCTCGGTGTGCTCCGCGGCCAGGGTTACGGGCAGAAAGGGGTTGTGGGTCGTCTCGCTGGAGGAAAAGAAGTCGTAGCCGAGTTCCTCCGCGCGCCGCGCCGCCGCTGGGACTTCCGCGAGTGAGCCGCCGTCGCGTCCTGTGCCAACTCTCATATTCGTGGCCTCCATATTCCATGTTCCGGTCTAGCCATTCTACCAAAGGCGCGGGGTGGTTGTCAGTTTGTCGGTTTGTCAGAATCGGGATTTGGGATTGCCGAGCGGCGAGCCCCTGTGGGGGGTTAAGGTATTGGGGGATTTTGATGGCTGTCGAGGATGCCTACAGGCCGCTCATGCGGGGCGGCCCAGGTGTGGGATTCGCTCGCATTTGGAAGGTAAGGTGTTTTCGCTTAGGGCGAAACACCTGTGGGTGTCTCATTTTGATTCATTGCGACTCATTCCTACTTGGGGTCTGTGATGCTGTGAGAGGATTTAGGGGATGTTTCTGAGTTGGAATGTAGTAGGGTTGCGGTTGTTGGTATAGGAAATGAGACACTCCTTTCTGTGGGTTTTGTACTGTTGTCAGAATCAGGATGTTGAGATTGCCGAGCGGCGAGCCCCTGCGGGGGTTACGGGATTATGGGGATTGGGTTGGCCCGCTATACGGGATGTGAAGGTGGTCAGGTTGGGACGCTTCGACTGCCTGTGTGTGAATGCGGCTATGATAGCACGCCCGTTCGTATATGTCAAGAGGGCTCAGAATCGGGATTGCCGAGCGGCGAGCCCCTACGGGGGTTTGGCGATTATGGGATTTTGGGGATATGGGATATAATACTTGCAGCCTGACCACTGATAACTGGCAACTCGGAGGTTTCTTGAATGACGGAGGAGATAGGCCTTTTCGAGGCAATCTACACTCAGCGCGCCATCAGGCATTACAAGCCGGATGCCGTGCCCAACGAGATGATTCACAAGCTCATCGAGGCGGCGTCCAAGGCGCCCAGCGGCGCGAACAGCCAGAGATGGCATTTCCTCGTCATACGAGACGCGGAGACGAAACGGCGTATCGGCGAATACTACAAGCAGTCGTGGGAGTCCGCCTATGGCAGCCAGGCCGCGGCCCCGCCGGCGATTCAGACGCACGTGCGGGCATCAGCGGCGCACCTTGCCGAGACCATGGCGGACGCGCCCGCGCTCATAATGGCATGTATCGAGCACGACGGCTCACCCAGCGCGATGTCCCGGGGTTCGTCGATATACCCGGCGGTGCAGAACCTGCTGCTCGCGGCGAGGGGGCTTGGTCTTGGCAGCGTTGTTACGACGCTCCACAAGCGCTACGAGCGGGAGATCAAGGATATACTGGGAATCCCGGAGAACGTCGAGACGGCCGCGCTGCTTCCCATAGGATTTCCACAGGAGGGCGTCCGCTACGGTCCAACGCGGCGCGCTCCGGTGGAGCAGATCACCAGTTGGGAGCATTGGGGTGCGTCACTCCCATCCCAACCCTCCTCTTGACGAGGGAAGGGGCATGGTTCCCTTCCCGTCAAGGGAGGGGGTTAGCAATTCATAAAATCAGGAGTTGATCAGTGTCTTACGAGTTTCTCACTTACGAAAAGAAGGGGCGCATCGCCTACGTTACCATTCAACGGCCGGAGCGGATGAACGCGCTGCATCCCTACGCGAACGCGGAGATGCTGGAGGCGTTCACCGACTTTCGGGACGACCCGGACGTCTGGGTCGCCATTCTCACCGGCACGGGCGAGCGGGCGTTCAGCGCGGGCAACGACCTCGTATATACAGCCCAGCACGGCGGAACGCGGCCAGGGCCGAGAGCGCCCTTCGGCGGCATTACCACGGAGTTCACCTGCTGGAAGCCAATCATCGCCGCTGTGAACGGCTACGCGCTCGGCGGCGGACTGGAGCTCGCGATGGCGTGCGACATTATCATCGCCGCGGAGCACGCGGAGCTTGGGCTGCCCGAACCCAGGGTCGGCCTTATCGCGGGCGCGGGTGGCGTGCACCGGCTGCCGCGCCACGTGCCGCACAAGGTAGCCATGGGCATGTTGCTCACGGCGCGGAGGATTCCCGCTCAGGAAGCGTACCGGATAGGCCTCGTCAACGAGGTGGTCCCTCTCCCCGAACTCATGCCGACCGCGGAACGCTGGGCCGGCGAAATCCTGGAGGCCGCGCCGCTTTGCGTCCGCGCAAGCAAGCAGATGGCGACGAGCGGACTCGACTGGCCCTTCGAGATAGCGT
Organism: Dehalococcoidia bacterium; assembly: GCA_965217565.1. GTDB lineage: Bacteria > Chloroflexota > Dehalococcoidia > Lucifugimonadales > CATOSD01 > CBDCIS01. Next base: position 362,669 of record CBDCIS010000006.1, on the reverse strand, counting down.
TCAGCCGCAACTACAGCGAGCTCCAGAAGTCGGTCGCATCGCAGGACCGCATCGAAGGCCCAAAGGCGTTCGCCGAGAAGCGCAAGCCGAACTGGACGGGCGCGTAGTCGGCGCGTGGATTGCCGAACGGCGAGCCATTGCGATGGATTCCCGCTTCCGCGGGAATGACGACTCTGAAAGGCATCGCCATCCTGTAAACAACATCACCGACGAAACTGATACAGTTTCGTCTCGTGGGGATACGTAAAGGTTTCACAAGGGGGATCCTATGCCAAAATCTAACGCGGTCGCGCTTCCTGCCGACGTGCGGCCCATCAAATACCGCCTGACGCTCGAACCCAACCTGGACGACTTCACCTTTCGCGGTCGGGTATCCGTTGACGTGGAGATTCTGGAGGCTACGTCCAGAATCGCGCTGAACTCGTGCGAAATCCTCGTCCAGTCCTGCTCGCTGACGCTTGCCGATGGCGGCGTTCTCGCGCCGCGAGACACCGCGTTCGACGAGAAGGAAGAGAAAGTAACGTTTGAATTCGATTCGAGGCTGCCCACTGGCACGGCGCAACTCGACATCGAGTTCACGGGCGAACTAAACGACCGCTTGCGGGGCTTCTACCGCAGCCTCTATACGGACGTCAACGGCGACGAGCGCCGAATGGCGACGACACAGTTCGAGCCGACCGACGCGCGCCGCGCCTTCCCCTGTTGGGACGAGCCCTCGCTCAAGGCCACCTTCGAGGTCACGCTCAGGATTCCCACGCAGTTCGTGGCCGTTTCCAACATGCCGATAGCCAGCGAGACCGAGGAGGGCGCGGGCATCAAAACCGTGTGCTTCGAAGAGTCGCCCGTCATGTCCACCTACCTGCTGGCGTTCATCGTCGGCGACCTCAAAGCGGTGGAGCGGCGCGCGGAGAGCGGCACACTGATTCGCGTGTGGGCCACCAGCGGCAAGGAAGAGCAGGGACGCTACGCGCTCGACACCTCCGTCAGGCTGCTCGATTACTTCAACAACTACTTCGGCATACCCTTTCCCCTGCCCAAGCTGGACCATCTCGCCATACCGGACTTCGCCGCCGGGGCGATGGAAAACTGGGGCGCGATTACCTATCGAGAGACTGCGCTGCTGGTTGACCCGGAGAACAGCTCCACGCTGACAAAGCAGATCGTGGCGGCTATCATCTCGCACGAGATGGCGCACATGTGGTTCGGCGACCTGGTGACGATGGCATGGTGGAACGACCTCTGGCTGAACGAGAGTTTCGCCTCCTGGATGGGTGACAAGGCGGTGGACAGCCTCTTCCCGGAGTGGGAGATGTGGACACAGTTCCTCACGGCGGACACCAACACCGCGCTCAGCCTGGACGGGCTGAAGAGCTCCCACCCCATAGAGCAGGAGGTCAACAACCCCGCGGAAATTGGTGAGTTGTTCGACGCCATCAGCTACAGCAAGGGCGGCTCTATCCTGCGGATGTTGGAGACTTTCCTCGGCGCGGAGGCGTTCCAGAGAGGGCTGCACCAGTACCTGACCACGCACAAGTACGCCAACGCCCGCACCGAAGACCTGTGGAACGCGCTTGGCGACGCCTCCGGCCAGCCCGTGGCGACCATTATGGATAGCTGGGTCAAGCAGACGGGTTACCCGGCTCTGGACGTGCGCATCGACCGGCAGGCGGATGGCATCGAGGTGGGATTCTCGCAGAAGAGGTTCGTCTATGAGGACATCGTGGGCGGGCAAGAGGACGACCCGACGCTGTGGCAGGTTCCGTTCAGCGTCAGGACGGCGCGCGACTCCGAGCCGGTCTCCGTCCTGATAGCGGAAGCGGAAGCAGGCATCCGGCTCACGCCCGCATCGACGGAGGAATGGGTCAAGGTCAATCCGTCACAGACTGGGTTCTATCGCGTGAAGTACCCCGGCGACGAACTGGCGAGACTGACGACGCCCATCCGGGAGCGCGAACTGCCCGCCATGGACCGGCTGGGCATCCAGAACGACGCTTACGCGCTCGCCAGGGCCGGGCACGTTCCGGCAACCGACTTTCTCAGGATAGCCGAGGCCTACAGGCACGAAACGGACGCCTCGGTGTGCTCGGACCTTGCGTCGAACTTGGGAGGCATCGACAGGCTGCTTTGGGATGCGCCATACTACGCCAGGTTCCAGGAGTTCGCGCGGGCCATCTTCCAGCCTATAGGCGCAAGGGTTGGATGGGACGTTCAGCCGGACGAAGGCCCCCTCGACGCCCTGCTGCGCGGCACCGCGCTCGCCCAGCTTGGCGGCTATGACGACGACGCCACGCTGCGGGAGGCTAGCCGGCGCTTCGGTTGGTACGTCGATGATCCGTCCAGGGTTCGCCCTGACATCCGCTCCATCGTCTTCTCGCTGGCGGCGAAGCAGGGGGACGGCTCCACCTACGAAACGATATGGGACCTGGAGCGAAAGGCGGCTTCACAGGAGGAGCAGGTGCGGCTGCTGGTGGCGCTGACGCAGTTCGGGCAGCCGGGACTGGTGCGTGACGCGCTCGAAAAGTCGCTGTCCGACGAGGTGAGGGCGCAGGACACCATCACGATGGTCGTGCGCGCCGCCTTGAGCAGGAGCGGGCGCGACCTGACCTGGGAGTTCGTCAAGGACAACTGGGCCGAGTTCGACCGTCGCTACGGAGACGGCGGCTTTCAGATAATGCGGCTGGTGTCCATAACCTCCGGCTTCACCACGCGGGAAAGACTGGAGGACGTGGAGCGGTTCTTCCGCGACCATCCGACGCCGTCGGCGGACATGAGCATCAGGCAGTCACTGGAGAGGGTCCGGCTCAACGTCGCCTGGCTCGAACGCAACGGCGGCGAGCTGGAGGCTTGGTTCGCGGGGTAGAGCGGCTTTGGATTTGCGCGCAGCCGGATGGTGAAAAACGAACATCGCCCACTCCCTAGCCCCCTCCCGTCAAGGGTGAGAGAATCTTACCCCTACTTCCCCTCGTAGAGCTCCTCGATCAGCCGGCTGTCCTGGAGGGCGAGGTACTGCGCCTTCGTCATGTTGGGCGGGCTCTTGGCGAGGACCTCCTTGCCCCTCTCCGCGTCGCCGTACAAAAGGTCTATGACCGACATCGCCATGGCCTTGGCCGGGTTGATGACCGCCTGCTCATAGTCCTGGACCACGTAGTCGGTGCCGTGACCCGTTCCGGTTGCCGCCTTGGTGTAGGGGTGGACGACCGGCATTATCTGGCTAAGGTCTCCCATGTCCGTCGAGCCGCCACGATTCCTGTCGCTGGGATGAGTTCCCACCTCCGACTCGCCAACCAGTTGTACGGCGTTGCCCCTGAAGGTGTCCATTAGCTCTTCGTTGTTGACCATCGGCAGGTAGCCGGGAATCGTGACAATCTCCACCTTAGCGCCCATGGCGAGCGCGCCTGCTCTCAGGCAGCGGTCCATCTTGCCGTTTGCGTCCGCGATGACCTCGGCGTTCCTCCCACGCACGCGGCCCTCGTACCTGACGTCGGCGGGAATCGAGTTGACGGCGACGCCGCCGTGAGTCAGGATGCCGTGAAGCCTTATGGTGTCCTCGTTGCGGAGCGTCTCCCGCTGCGTGTTGAGTGCGTTGAGCGCGAGCATGGCCGCTTGCAGCGCGTTTACGCCCAGTTCGGGAGAGCCGCCCGCGTGCGCCGCTCTGCCTACGAACTTGATGTATTTCACCACGTGGCCGTTGCTCGTTCCGCCTATGGCAAACTTGGTCTCCTCGTTCGAGGAGGCGGTATGAACCATCATCGCCATGTCCACGTCGTCGAACGCGCCCAGACGGATGAACTCCTGCTTCCCTGCCATCAGTCCCAGCTTGCCCTCCTGGTGCAGGTTCCAACGGTACTCGACGTCAATGAACTCCTCCGCGGGCACGGCTATCAGCGCGACGTTTCCGGCGAGGGCTTCCGCCACCTCCGGAACCATGAGGCCGACTGCGGCGCCCATCATCATTCCTATCTGGCAGTGGTGACCGCAGGCGTGGGCCGCGCCGGTGTCCGGGTCTGCGTAAGCGTGGTCGAGGACTCGGAGGGAGTCCAGCTCGCCGATGACGGCCACGGTTGGGCCGGGCCGCCCACCGCGCAGGACGCCCTTGATCCCGGTTAGAGCGATGCCGCTTTCGTGCGCGACCCCGAGCTCGTTCAGTTTCTCGCTTACGAACGCTGCTGTCTTGTACTCGTGGAAGCCCGGCTCGGGGTTGTCCAGAATCGTCTTGGATATGTTGACGAGCCAGTCGCTGCGCTCGTCAATGGCGGCCTGCGCCTTGGACTTCAACTCCTCGATGCTCGCCATTTCATCCTCCCTATAGCCGATTCTCAGGCGACCGGCGCCCATTGCGGTGGCCTACTTGGTATAGGTCTTCTCGCTGTGCATACTTCTCATCAGCGAGAGGTACTCCTGCTTGGTCAATGGGGCGTCGTAGTTGGCCTTGATTTCGTTGGCGCGGCGCCCGCCGTCCGAGAGCAGGTCTATCACGGTCATCGCCATCGCTTTCGCGCCGGCCAGCACGCCGAGCTCGTAGTCCTGAACAACGTAGTCGTCGCCGTGACCGTTGCCGCTCGCCGCCACCACGTAGGGATGAATGACAGGCATAAGCTGGGAAACGTCGCCCATATCGGTGGAGCCGGTGCGATGCCGCAGCCGGACGATATTCTCCTCGCCTACGAGGCCGGCGGCATTGGCGCGATAGAGGCTGAGCATTGCCTCTTCGTTGCGGATGGGCATATAGCCGGGAAGCGTGGTTATGTCAACGCTGCCACCCACGGCCATCGCCCCGGCCCTCAGCGCGCGGTCAACCTTTTCGCTTGCCGAAAGGAACGCCTCGACGGACCTGCCACGCACGAAGGTCTCCATGCGAACGTCCGCGGGCACGGAGTTCACGGACGCGCCGCCCCGAGTGATGATGGGATGAATGCGAATGGTGTCGTAGTCGCGATAGGTCTCACGCTGCGCGTGGATTGCCCCCAGCGCGATCATCGCCGCGTTCAGGGCGTTGACGCCGGCGTGCGGCGCCCCGCCCGCGTGGGACGCGCGGCCATTGAACTGAATCCGCTTGGCGACGATTCCGTTGTTGGTCCCGCCAATGGCTATCTTGCCCTCGTCCCGGTTGCTGGAGGTGTGTGTCATCATGGCGAGGTCAACGTCGTCCAGCGCTCCCAGCCGGATGAACTCAGGCTTGCCGCCCAGGAACTCCAGCTTGCCCTGCTTCCTGAGCTCGTCCCTGAACTCGATCTCGATGTACTCCTCGGCAGGAACGGCTATCAGAGCGACGCGGCCAGCCAGATTCTCCATCACGCCCGCCGCCTGCAGGCCCACCGCGACGCCGAGCATCATTCCTATCTGGCAGTGGTGGCCGCAGGCGTGGGCCGCGCCAGTGTCCGGGTCGGTGTGGGGATGCCCAAGGACTTTGAGCGAGTCCAACTCGCCCATTACCGCGATGGTTGGGCCTGGTCCGTCGCCCTCCAGCATACCCTTGAGGCCGGTGATGCCGATTCGGTCCTGGAACGGAATGTCGAACTCCCGGAACTTCTCGGCAACGAGCCGGGATGTCTTCTCCTCGCGGAAGCCCGGCTCGGGGTTCGCCAGGATGGTCTTAGCTACTCCAACGAGCTCCTCGCCGCGTCGGTCTATCTCGGCCTGCGCCTTTGCTTTCAGTTCTTGTGTGTCTGGCATGGCGGCTCCTGGTGGACGTTGCTTCATAAGTTGCGCGACGTTCAGATTCTAGCAGAGAGGGCCGACTGTGGATAGTGCGACGCGGTCTGAGGGCTGTCGCAAGTGAGTCCCCGCTTTCGCGTGAACGACGGGCTGGCGGGCTGTATTGCCGGCGAGGGCGTTGTGCGAACCGCTTTTCGCGCCGGTCGCGGAGTGCGCTAGTTGTCGGCCGCAATAGCCCTTGGTGTGACTACCTTGTAAGCGCCGGGTTCGGTAGAGTGTCGCGGCTCCGTCCCGGCGCCTGTTGCGACTTCGGCGACCACGGTAAGGTAGTCGGCTAACAGGCGGGGCGTCAGGAAGTTCCGGCGCACCGATTCCCTCGCGGCATCGCCCATTGCGCGCGCCGTTTCGGGGTTTTGGAGCAGGTGTATCACCCTCTGCGCGCACTCCCCTATGGAATCGACCAGGTATCCGGTGCGGCCCTCTTCGATCTGAACTCGAATGCCGCCGCAGTTCCCGCCTACAACAGGGGTGCCCTTCCACATAGCCTCAGTGACGGTGAGACCGAAGCCCTCGCGCAGCGACTTCTGCACGATCACGTCCGCGCCCTGCTGGACTATGCCCACTTCCGCTTGCCACACCTGCGCGGGATCGGAGTACAGGTGGATGTCGGGGTCGTCGCCGGCGTGGCTGCGCACCGTCTCCAGCACGTCGAAGGCTTCGGGGTCGTCCTTTGCCTCGATGACGCCCAGCATCGCCAGTTGAACGCCGGGGATACTCTCCTTGACTATCCTGTATGCGTCGATGACACCCCAGGGGTCTTTCCAGTAGTCGAACCGCGAAACCTGGGAAATCAGCGGCCTGTCCGGGTCGATCCCAAGCCGGGCCAGCGTCCGGCGAATCTCGCTCGCGTCCCGCCTCACGTTCTTGGGCAGCAGGGGATCGATGGCGGGCGGTATTATCCGTACCCGACCGGCGTCCAGGTCGGGAACCGCGTAGTGGGCCAGCGAGACCACTACGCGGCTTGCCATTCGCATGAAGGGCACAAGCTGCTCTATGACCTGTCGATTCGGCAGCGTAGTGTCGATGTGGCACACCCAGATGACCTGTGAATCGGGAGGCAAGAACGTCGTCATCGGAAGTGTCTGCGGGTCGTGCAGCACCCAGACGTCCGGCGAGATGCCCTGCGCCTGTATCTCCTTTACCACTCGCGCGTTGTGGTCAACGTACCGGTCGAGTTCGTCCTGGGTCAGCGTGCCCTCCGCACCCTGGAGCAGATTGTGCAGTCGCTTGGTGATTTCGAAGAACTCGTTTGTTCCCCGGATGACCATCCATTCGCTGGTCGGTCCAGAGTCGCTCATCAGTGGGACGAGGCTCTTGAGCACCTCGGCGACGCCGCCGCCCACAGCGGTGGAGTTGACGTGAATAACGCGCGCGTCCTTGAGGGCGTTCCCCTTGTCGGACGCCATTCGGAGGTGAGCCGGAAGCGCGGCGGCTGAGTAGTCGTGGAGGCTCTTGGGGGCCGTCTTCACGAAATCGAATGCCAATCTACGTCTCCTTGGACATGCTTATGCGGGCTCCTCAATCGGAGTGAAACGCCTTGCGATTGTCACAATACGGCATATGGGCGCATACCGAGGGGCGACCGGCCCTACGGCCCGGCGGCGTGTATAAAACCTTTGCACTCTAGGAAATCCAGGATTCGCGCGGCGTTTTCTTGTACCGAGTGGTTGACGGTGTCGAGCTCGATCTCAGGTTGTGTTGGGGGTTCGTAGGGGTCGTCGATGCCGGTGAAGCCTTTGATTTCTCCGCGCCGCGCTTTCCTGTACATCCCTTTCGTGTCTCGCGCTTCGCAAACGCTGAGCGGTGTATTCACGAACACCTCGACGAAGTGGTCGTAGCCAACCAGCCTTCTCGCGTTGTTGCGGGCCGCTTTGTAGGGACTGATTGCGGCGCAGATGACCACGCCGCCGTGACGCACGATTTCGGAGGCAACGAAGCCGATGCGCCGCACGTTGACGTCGCGGTCTTCCTTGCTGAACCCAAGCCCGGCGGAGAGTTGCGCACGAACCACGTCACCGTCGAGCAGTGTCACTGGCCGCCCGCGCTCCATTATCAGCGCTGAAAGCAGTTCGGCCGTGGACGACTTGCCTGAGCCGCTCAGACCCGTGAACCAGACGCAGACGCCCTGCCGAGTCGAAGGCCGCAACTAGGCGCTCTTCATGGGCAGAACCGCGATGGCCCGGGCGATTACCAGGCGTGTCCCCTCTTCGTTCTGGATGAACACGTCGCACTCCAACTGAGGCTCGCCATCTACCACGTTCTTGTCGGTGACGATTCCGCTCAGCTTGAGCGGAATGTTGTGGAGCACCACCTGGCGGAAGACCACGTCCAGCAGGCGGAGCGTGACGTTCGTTGACCAGCCGGTGATGACCTGGGACAGAATCGCTATGTTCATCGCGCCTGGCACGATGGGGCCCGGGAGGCCCTCGCTCCTGGCGACCTCCGCGCTGTTGAAGCGGTTGGGCTCGGTGTCTTGCTGGCGCACCGCGCCGAACGCGATTACCTGCTCATCAGTGACCACGCGCTCGACGGGGCCTATGTCGTCGCCAATCTCTACGTCTTCGTAGTAAAGCTCCACTGCGGCCATCAGTTGCTCCTGCTCCTGTTTCTGCGCACGAAAGACTCACGCACCAGCGCCACGGTTTCGCCCGTCTGGTTGGTGAGACTGGTCTCCCACACCGCGAAGACCATCTTGCCTGAGCGGCCCGTCTTCGCGTAAACCTCCTTGAGCTTCGTGCTGGCTTCCAGGGTATCCCCGGGTCTCACTGGAGACAGGGACTCTATGGCCTGGCCCGCGAAGAAGCTTAGCTCTCCGAACTGAATCTTGGCGTCCGGACGTTTCGCGCCGGAGATGAAGATGTTGCAGAAGGTGGGCGGCGCGATGAGTCCGCCGTACTGGGACTGCCCGGCCTTTTCCTCGTCCAGGTACATGGGGTTGGTCTCGCCGGTTGACTGCGCGAAGCCCACTATCATCTCTTTGGTTACGTCGAAGGAGCCGACGGGATGCTCCACTCCAAGCAAACTGCGGTCATACTCTATATCTAGGTCTGTTGTCATGTCGTCTCCTGTCCAGGCTGCGGTTATCTATTTGCCCTGACTTGTATCTTCCAGTCGAACGGGGCGGAAGTTGCCCGTCCTCAACTCGCGAACCAGGTCGTTAACGTCCGCGATGGGGTTGTCGAACTGGGTCATACAGACGCCGATCGCGCTCACCGAGTGCGCGTCGCTGCCGCCGACGGTCAGGTATCCGTGGCGCTCGATGAGCTCCTCGGCGCGCTCTTGCTCGCCAGGGCGGTTGCTGCCGTTGAGATGCTCCACGACGTTTATCGCGCCAAAGTCCGCGCCGTTGTCTATGAACTCGTACAGGCCGATGCCGAAGCGCCCGGGATGCGCGGGTACGGCTATGCCGCCGCACTCCCGCGCCGCGTCAACCAGCCTGAGTGCGTCCATGCTCACGTCGGAGAAGTTTACGCGGCGCGCCAACTCCTCGGTAATGCCGTAAACGAGGAAGTGCCCGTAGTTGGTGTCGAGTTCCGACCCCTTGAGTATGATCAGGTCATTTTCGTCGGCGAGCGCGGAGTAGTCCTTGTCGAAGTCGAACTTGCGGTGTTCCGTCAGCACGAATCCGCCGATCTGATACCCTTTCCGGCGAATCACGCCCGCCCATTTCACGTACTGCTCTACCGTGGCGCGCGAGTCGTCGGAGGAGGTCGAATGAGAGTGTAAGTCCAGAAACATCACCAGAGATATTATTCCAGCAAAGCGGCAACGTCAAGTGCGAGGAGAGGCCCAGATTCCCCACGTAACATTGTTGGAGGTGGTCTTCGTGGTCTTACAGCACGTGTTCGGTGTCGACTCGGGGTCACGTATGGTCAGTTCAGGACGTAGGCAGGGCCTCGGTCGGTGGTTCAGAGGGTATTGGCATCGCTCCCACGCCAATTATGACTGTTCTCAGGCCGAAGAAGGCACGGGGCGGCCTGGGCAACTTGGCTGAGTTGCCATCAACCGATGGTCTGGGCAAGGTCGCCTATGCTCGGTACGGCTCGGCAGCCAGCGCCAATATCCTGCGACGCGCCGTCAGCAGCAACTCGTAAGACGGATGATCAACCTCCTGGCGTGCCTCACCACACGGCCCGGAAGGGCGATCAGTGCAAAGCGGACTGCCTTCAGACGCTTGCTCACCCACTCACCCCCCAACACCAGACGCTTCATCGCAGAGTTCAGGTTGAAGGCCAACACCGCTATCGCCCACCATGCTGCGTTGGCCCCGAACAGCCCCGACGGAAGCCTTCCCCCGGCCAAGTCATTCTTCAGAACGCCGTGGACCTCCTCGCCCTTGCCACATCTCTGCCTCGACCAGCAGACCAACTCATCTCCCGCAATGCTCCGGTTGATCACCACGCCGAATACCTTATGCCAACCCCTGCCGGACAACTCCATCGCGGGGAAGGGCATCTCCATCTGCCCCTCCATTCCCAGCAGTGGCTGTTCGTTCAACCGCTCCCTGACAGCTATGAACCGATACTCAGGACTCTTCTTGCTGTGCCCTATCCAGTTGGGCACGAAGTTCACCTCTGCCCACTGTTGACCTGTATCCACTCGATACTGACTCGACTTGCGCTACAGCGTCTGCCACTCTTCCTCGGCAACCTCCGACACCGCACGGCGGAACTCGACCGTCACGTCAACCCCTACCGCAAACTCGATCACCCCGAATCGCTCGTCTCTCCCCTCCGCGCAGTACCGCAACAACTCCCGCTGATACCCCGCCGTGTCAGACCTCAGCATCACCCTGTCCACACCGGCAGGCAGATGCTCCAGCGCTTCGGTCAACACCCGCAACTGCTGATGGCCCGCAGGTACGTTGCCGTCTCGAAACTCCGAATGCACTATCTGGTCGGCCTCAGCCCAGTAGGTCGTCAGCGGCTGGTAGCTGTAGAGCGCCTCCTGCTTGTGCGTCTCCACCAGGGTGGCGTCCATGTCCAGCGTGGCCTGGGTATGAGGCGAACGGCTCTGTACGAAGCTCACCAGGTCGGCGTTCACCTTCCACAGCCCCTTCAAAGCGTCGTTCGGGGAAGGTATGAAGGCTCTGTGCCCCTCCCGTTTGGACTCCTCATCTGCGTCATGGAATCTCTCCAGATACCGGAACACCGCCGAGCCCGACGGCACGCTCCGACGCCGCTCGACACGCCATCGCTCTGCCAACGCCCTGCGCTCTCTACGACCCATCCCCCAAGTCTCGACCTCGCGAACTACCTTGCAGAACCCCGCGTCCTTCTCCAGGACATCGAGAGCGACCACCGACTCGCCCCCTGCCAGGTTCAGCAGTATCAGCGAGTTGACTATCTGGCTGTCCGTCCAGCCCTGACCACACTCCCTGAGTCCCACGTGGCGCTCTACCGATGACTTCAAGCCGGATGCGTGTATCAACTCCAAGTAGGTAATCAGGCCGGACAGCGCCGTCATACCTGTCGAACTCTTCTCCTGCTCGTACTGGAACGGTAGAACCCCTTGCTTCATAATAGGTGCACCTCGTTGGTGATCGTTTTGTCTTCGCAACAAACATCTTAGCCCGCCTTACGGCGGGCTCCAACGAGGTCTTCCTCTTATCTAGGTGGGGAATCTAGGGAGGCTGTCGTATGGTCAGTTTTCAGTTCGTCAGCGGGCTTGTTGACATGCTTAGGGGGCTGGCGTAAAGTCTGGCTAGGCAGGATTTTGGCTTGGGAGGGCGCATGGCGGTCGCGAAGAAGATTCGGCAATTCATGGAGCAAGGCTCCTGGATTCGCAAGATGTTCGAGGATGGCATCGCTCTCCGACAGGAATACGGCGACGACAACGTGTTCGATCTCTCGCTGGGCAATCCTGTCATGGAGCCGCCGCGAGAGTTCTTCGACGAACTCCGCCGCATCGCCGACAACCCATCTCCCGGAATGCACCGCTACATGCCGAACACCGGCTACCCGGAAACGCGCGCCGCCGTCGCAGCCCAGTTGCGCGAAGAGACAGGCCTCGACTTCACGGCCAGTGAAACTCTGATGACGGTGGGGGCGGGCGGCGCGCTGAATGTGGTGTTCAAGACCCTGCTCGATCCCGGCGACGAGGTGGTCATATTCGCGCCCTACTTCGTGGAGTACAACTTCTACGCCGACAACCACGGTGGAACCTGCCGCGTGGTCCCGCCGGACGAGGCTTTCCTGCCTGACCTCGACGCCTTCGAGGGCAGCGTCAACCCCAATACGCGGATCGTGCTCATAAACTCCCCTAACAATCCCACCGGTGTGCTGTACGGCGCGGAGCTTCTGGCGCGTATGGGTGAGATCATTCGCCGCAAGGAGCGAGAGTACGACCGGGAGATATTCCTGGTGAGCGACGAGCCCTACCGCAAGCTGCTATTCGATGGGCTGAGCTACCCGCACGTGTTCCCGCACCACGTCCGCAGCATAGTGGCCACCTCGCACTCCAAGGACCTGGCGCTGCCCGGTGAGCGCATCGGGTTCGTCGCGGCGCATCCTCAATACGAAGACCGCGCCGAGCTGATGGACGGATTCGCCTTCGCAAACCGAACCCTTGGGTTTGTGAACGCGCCGGCATTGATGCAGCACATCGTGAGCAAGCTGCAATCGGTTACCATCGACGTTGGCGTTTACCAGGCGAAACGCGACTTCATGTACGCCAACCTCACCCAGATGGGATACACCATGCCCAAGCCGCAGGGCGCGTTCTACATGTTCCCACAGTCGCCCGTAGAAGACGACGTCGCGTTCGTGGACGCGCTCAGGGAGCACAATGTGCTGGTCGTGCCGGGGCGCGGCTTCGGCCTGCCGGGCCACTTCCGCATCTCGTTCTGCGTGGACGACAGGACGCTCGAAGGTTCGCTTCAGGGCTTCCGCGAGGTCATGCGGCGGTTTCGCTAGCGGCGAAGGCTCCTAGCGGAAGGGATCAGCCCAGGGTTCGATGATGCGCCAATTTGGCAGCTCGGCCAACGCCTAGGGGCAAACCCCTGCGGTGGTTCGGTGGCTGGGTTATTTTCAGGAAAGTGACACAACAAATGGAGCGTGCAGCCACATGACCACATTGCTTCTTCACAACGCCACTCTCATAGATGGCGCCGGGGCCGACCCCAGGCATGGAGCCAGTGTGCTCGTGGAGGACGGTCGCATAGCGCGAGTCGCCTCCGCCAGCGAGATTCGCCGGCCGTCGGACGGACGCTGGCTCGACCTCGAGGGCATGACGCTGATGCCGGGCCTGACCGACGCCCACGTGCACTTTGGGCTGGTTGGGCTGAACGGAGGGTCCAACCGCTCCGACGATGACAATCTCGTTACCTACGTGCTGGGCGTGATAGAGAACATCGAACTCGCGCTCCAGGAGGGCTTCACCACGGTGCGGGACGCGGCGGGTCTTGACCCGGCGTTCGCGCGGGCAGTGGAGCAGGGGCTGATAAAGGGGCCGCGAATCCTGCCGTCGGGCTCCGCGCTCTCGCAGACGGGCGGGCACGGCGACCACCGCAACCGGTATGACGAGGGGCCGCAGCGCGCGATTCCCGGCGTACTCGCGGCAACCGCGTTGGTGGACGGTGTGGACGCTGTGCGGGCCGCCGCACGCCAGCAACTGAGACTGGGAGCTACGCAGATCAAGATGATGGCGTCCGGCGGCGTGATGTCGCAAATGGACAAGCTGGAAAGCGTGCAGTTCAGCGTGGAAGAGATAAGCGCCGCGGTGCATGAGGCGCGCGCCGCTGGGACCTACGTGCTGGCCCACTGCCACACGTCGCCATCGATGAACAACGTGCTGGACGCGGGCGTGCGCTCGATCGAGCACGGCAGCATCCTGGACGAGGCCACGGCCCGGCGCGTCGCCAGGCAGGGCGCGTTCATCGTGCCAACGCTGCTGGTCATCGAGGAGTTGGCTCGCTCGCCGGAGGCGCAGGGCGTCTCGCACTACAGCCAAACGAAACTGGCGCAGGTGCGCGATCAGATGCCGCTCAGCGTGGGCGTGGCGATGCGGGCGGGCGTTTCGCTCGGCTCCGGCTCCGACATCCTTGGCGCGCGCCAGAGCGGTCGAGGGGGCGAGTTGGCGCTCAAGGCCAAGGTGATGGGGCCGATGGCCGCCATAGTGAGCGCCACGCAGACCAACGCGCGGCTGTTCAACCTTGAAGAGCGCATCGGCGTAGTGCGAGAGGGCATGGAGGCGGACATGATCGCGGTCGCGGGAGACCCGATGAGCGACATCGAGCTGATGAGCGACGCCGCCAACATCCCGCTGGTGGTCAAGGGCGGCGAGGTGGTGAAAGACTGTCTTTAGCCCGACAGGGCATTGCTGATCAGGGCGGCTATGCGCTCCTGCTCCGCGGGGATGTCGAGCGGCTCGACCGGGACGGGCAGCGCTTCTAAGGCGTCGTGCAGCGCGCCCTGGAGCACGCGGGCCTCATCGGGAGACAGCGCCCACTGCGCCGCCAGATCGTCCGGGCTCCATAGCGCGACCTGCCTGAAGCCGTAGTCGGCTATCGACCTGTTGGCGATTTCGTTCAGTGCGCCCATGCTCCACCTCTGAACGGCAGTCTCAGATTAGCGTCCTACACTGGCTAGGCCGCCGTCAACTACGAAAAGGCTTCCGCTGATGTACGAGGCCTCGTCCGACGCCAGGAATAGGATGACGTTGGCAATCTCATCCGGCGTTCCCACGCGGCCCATAGGGTGATTCTCCTCGCGCTCCCTGACCGCGTCGCTGCTCGCCGTGCTTCCGCGGAACTGCGGCGTATCGACGGAGCCGGGCGCGATGACGTTGATACGGATACCTTGCTCGGTGTACTGGTTGGCGGCCGTGGTGGTCAGGTGGATGACGCCCGCCTTGCCCACGGCGTAGGGCAGCGACATGCCGTAACCCCGCAGTCCGGCGGCTGAGGATATATTCACGATGGAACCGCCGCCGCTGTCCAGCATGGCGGGTATGGCGTGCTTGCAGCAGAAGAACAAGCCCTTGAGGTTGACGTCCATCATCATGTCCCAGTCGCGTTCCTCCACCTCGGCCAGTGGCGGCGTGCGGATGAGAATAGCGGCCGCGTTCACCAGGACGTCCAGCCGTCCGAATCGGCTGAGCGTTTGCTCCACCATCGCCCGCGTCTGATCCGACTTGGACACGTCAACAGGCACGTAGAGGGCCTCCGCGCCCTGCTCTTCCAGCATACGCCGGGTCTCCTCACCCGCGCCGCGATTGCGGTCGGCGACGACCACGCGCGCGCCCTCGTCCGCGAAGCGCAGGGCGGTCTGCCGGCCGATGCCCGACGCTCCGCCCGTGATGATGCTGACCTTGTCCTTGAGTCTATCTGTCATGGTTCGCCTCTTGGGGTGCTGCTGGGTATTATATCGGCAAGGTGCGATTAGCTCAAGAGGGTTATCAGAATCAGGAGGCCCATGCAGGGGCGAGTCCTGTGCCTGCCCTCTTTCCCATACCTGGGCGCCACAAGGGAACGCCCCTGCCAACTAAACATACAGCATCATTCTGACATTCGGTGTTGAAGCGTGGGGTTTGTTGTGAGAGAATACGGGCGATTGACGTGGGTTTTTGCTGCGTCTGTCATTGGGGTCTTGACGTGAAACAACAATGTGAGGTGCTGACATGACGCAAGAGTCTGCCGGGAAGGATTCCGGTCTTCTGAATGCTGTTCGATGGAGGTGCATCGGCCCACCGCGAGGCGGGCGCACGGTTGCTGTCGCGGGCGACCCGGTCAACCCGGCAGTGTTCTACTTCGGGGCGTGCGCCGGCGGCGTGTGGAAGACGGACGACGCGGGCACGTACTGGCAAAACATCTCCGACGGCCAGATAAACACGGCCGCCGTCGGCGCGATAGCGGTGTCGGACTCCGACCCCAACGTCATCTACGTCGGCATGGGCGAGGCGTGCATTCGCAGCAACGTTACCTACGGCGACGGCGTCTATAAGTCCACCGACGCCGGCAAGACCTGGACGCACCTGGGCCTCTCGGACACGAGGCACATCTCCCGCGTGCGGATTCATCCCAAGAACCCCGACATCGTTTACGTGGCGGCCCTGGGCCACGCATTCGGGCCGAACAAGGAGCGCGGCATCTTCCGCTCTACCGACGGAGGCAAGAACTGGGAGCAGGTGCTGTTCAAGAGCGAGAACGCCGGCGCGGCGGACCTTTCGCTGGATCCCATCAATCCCCGGATGCTGTATGCGGCCATCTGGCAGGTGCGGCGCAATCCCTGGAGCCTGGCCAGCGGCGGGCCTGACAGCGGCATCTACCGCTCCACCGACGGCGGCGACACCTGGACCGAGATAACGCGCAACCCCGGCCTGCCGGAGGGCCTCATCGGCAGGGTTGGCCTCGCGGCGTCGCCGGCCAAGTCGGGCCGCGTGTGGGCCACGGTGGAGGCGGAAGACTGCGGGCTGTTCCGCTCGGACGACGGCGGCGACACCTGGGAGGTCGCCAGCGACAGCCGCGACATCCAGGGCCGCCCCTGGTACTACCAGCACGTGTTCGCTGACACGCAGGACCCCGACACCCTTTGGGTGCTGAACTACTCCTGCTGGAAGTCGATCGACGCGGGCAAGACGTTCGCCACCGTGGGCACCCCGCACGGCGACAACCACGACCTCTGGATAGACCCGCGCAATCCGCGGCGCATGATCGAGGGCAACGACGGCGGCGCGACCGTTACATTCAACGGCGGCGACTCTTGGTCCACAATCTACAACCAGATGACCTCGCAGTTCTATCACATCGACGCCGACAACCAGTTCCCATACCACGTCTATGGCACTCAGCAGGACAACTCGGCCATCTGCGTTCCCAGCATGACGCACAAGGGGACAATCCCCTGGACGGACTGCTATCCGACGGGAAGCTCCGAGAGCGGCTACATCGCGGTGCATCCCGAAGACCACAACACGGTGATTTCGGGGTCTATCGGAAGCTCGCCGGGCGGCGGCGGCAACATGCTGCACTACGACCACAAGACGGGCCAGGTGAGGATCATCACCGTGTGGCCCGAACTGAATACCGGGCTGGGAGCGAGCGAGATGAGGCATAGGTTCCAGTGGACCTACCCGATAGTGTTCTCGCGTCACGACTCGAGCGTGCTCTACGTAACGGGCAACCTGGTGTTCAAGTCCACCGACCTGGGCAGCAACTGGGAGGCCATCAGCCCGGACCTGACTCGCGCCGACCCCTCCACGCTGGAAGTGTCCGGCGGGCCTATCACGAACGACACGTCGGGCGCGGAGACCTACGCCACGATCTTCGCGTTCGCGGAGTCGCATCACGACCCAAAGGTGTTCTGGGCAGGCTCCGACGATGGGCTCGTGCATGTATCGCGCGACGGCGGCGCGAACTGGGAGAACATCACCCCGCCGGACCTGGGCGACTTCACGCTCGTCAGTATGTTGGAGGCTTCCCACCACGACCCGGCGACGGCCTACATGGCTGCGACGCGCTATCGCCTTGACGAGACCCAGCCCATGCTGTACAAGACCAACGACTACGGCAAGACCTGGAGCGACATCTCGGCGGGCATCCCGGAGGGCGATTACACCCGCTGCATCCGAGAGGACCCGGCGCGCGCTGGACAGCTCTACGTGGGAACCGAGACGGGCGCGTATGTGTCGTTCGACGACGGCGCCTCCTGGCAGTCGATGTCCGCGAATCTGCCCAAGGTTCCCGTGCATGACCTCATCGTCAAGGAAGACGATCTCGTAGCCGCGACCAACGGGCGTTCCTTCTGGGTAATGGACGACCTGACACAGCTTCGCCAGATAACGGACGAGGTGAGCGGCAGCGCGGCCAAGCTGATGAAGCCCCGCACGACGTACAGGCTCGCCACGCCGTTCCGCTTCCGCGAGGGCACGACTGGCAAGAGCTACCAACTCGCCCTGGGCGGCGCTGTGTGCTACTACGAAACAAAGGACGAGTATGGCCAGAAGGTTCGGAAGTTCCTCGACGCGGGCGAGAACCCGCCGGAAGGCGTCCTCGTTACCTACTACTTTGCGGAGGAGCCGGAGGACGAGGTTACGCTCAGCCTCCTCGACTCTACGGGTGAGCTGATAAAGTCGTTCTCGAGCAAGGCTGCGGAGAAGGATGATTCCAAGGACTCGGACGAGAAGAAGCCTGTGAGGGTTCCGGCCAAGGCGGGCATGAACCGCTTCCTCTGGGACATGCGCTACCCCGAGGCAAGCAAGGTTCCCGACGACAAGACGGTGAGCGACGGCCTGGCGGGGCCGCTCGCGCCTCCAGGCAGCTACCAGGTGACGCTGAGCGTAGCCGGGCAGACGGAGACGCAGTCTTTCGACCTGATAAAGGACCCGCGCGTAGCGGCTACTCAGGAGGACTTCGACGCGCAGTTCGAGTTGCTGGTGAAGATACGCGACAAGCTCTCGGAGACCCACGACTCTGTCAACAAGCTGCGCAGCGTTAGGCAGCAGGTAGAGGAGTGGGCGAAGCGCGCCGAGGGTCATCCCTCAGAGCAGGCGATTACGGACGGGGCCACTTCTCTGAAGGAAAAGCTGACCACCATCGAGGAAGACCTGATACAGACGAACTACAAGGGAGCGCGCGACCGCCTGAACCAGCCGGTGAAGCTGAACGCCAAGCTGTCCGGGCTGACCGACGTGGTGTCGAGCGCGGACTACGCCCCGCCGACTCAGACGCAAGAGGTGCTCGTGTACTTCTCGGAGCTAATAGACCCGTACATCCAGCGGCTGGAAGAGGTCATCGACAAGGACGTGTCCGAGTTCGACAACCTGGTGCACGAGCTGGAGGTTCCGGCGATCGTGCCGCGCACGAACTAGGGCCGGGAATGGCGGCGCGGTTTCGCGATTCGCCCATCGTAGGGGCATGTTTCAAACCTGCCCCCACCGTAGGGGCAAACCCTTGTGGTCGCCCTGTTGGAGCGCCCCGCGGCGAGGACGTCCCTTGTGGCGTCCCTACGACGACGAGCTATAGGTGATAATGAATAGAGGTTTCGTTAGCGACCTGCGGGTGCTGGACATTTCGCAAGGGGTTGCGGGGCCTTTCGCGTCCAAGCTGTTGGCTGACCAGGGCGCGGAGGTGATCAAGGTCGAGCCCCCGAACGGCGACTACAGCCGGCGGCGCGGGCCGTTCGCGTCCGACACGCCGGACATCGAGCAGAGCCTGACGTTCGCCTTCTTCAACACTGGCAAGAAGAGCGTTACGCTGGATATCCACGCGCCCACAGGTGTCGAGTTTGTACGGGAGATGGCGCGGCGTTCGGACGTGCTCATCGAAGATCTGCTCCCCGGCGAGATGAGCGCTCTTGGGCTTGGATACGAGGAGTTGTCCGCGCTCAATCCCCGACTGATTGTCGTCTCGATTACCCCGTTTGGACAGACCGGCCCCTACCGAGACTTCGCCTGGGAGGACATCACGCTCCAGTCCCTCAGCGGCTTTCTCTACCTGAGCGGCAACTCGGACAAGCCTCCTGCGCAGGCGCCGCTGGAGCAGGGGCAGATAATGGGCGGACGCAACGCCGCCAACGCCATCATGCTGGCCATGATGGAGCGATCGCTGAGCGGCGAGGGCCAATACATCGATGTTTCGATGGTGGAAGCGGTGGCGACCGAGCCGCCGATGCACTTCACCCAGTACAACTTCCTGGGCGTGGTGTCGAAGCGCAACCGGCGCGTCAACGTGCCTGTGGACGGCGACTTCCTGCCATGCAGGGACGGCTACATCTGTATGGCGAGCAGCGGCGGCAATACCTGGGAAGAGCTCGCCATCTTCTTCGATGCGCCGGAGCTGCTGGATGACAGGTTCGCCAATCGACTCAACCGCTCTCGCAATGCCGACGAACTGCGCGACCTTATGGTGTCGCGCCTGAAGGACCGCGACAAGCACGAGGTCTTCAACGCGGCCATGCAGAGCGGCTTCGTGTTCGGGATGGCGCAAACGCCTCAAGAGGTTCTGGACTGTCCTCACCTCGCCGACAGGGACTTCTACCAGGAGGTCGAGCATCCCGTCCTCGGCGCGCTCAAGTACACCGGTTCGGGCTTCCGCGTGGATGGCGAGCAGTGCACGGACGTGCGTCCCGCTCCCCTGCTGGGCCAGCACAATGAAGAGATACTCTGCGATTGGCTGGGCCAGCCGAAGGAAGCGTTGGCCCGGCTGAGAGCCGCCGGCGTTATCTAGCCCGGCGTCGCCGTGAGCGAAGCGGGCTATGCCACTTCAAACCAGGGTGAGGCTAATATGAATCCTAACTCCAAGCGAATGCCCCTGCGCGGCGTGCGAATCCTCACCATCGAGGAGTGGCTGCAACTTCCCTGGGCCACGGTCAACCTCAGCGAGATGGGAGCCGAGGTTATCAGGGTAGAGTCGCTGGGGCGCATGGTCGTGCGCAACCTGGGGCCGTATCCCGAAAACAAGGTCGGCGAGCGCTTCTGGAACCAGGGCGGCACGCATCACACCTGGTCGCGTAGCAAGAAGAGCGTTACGCTGGATCTGCGAACCCCGGATGGCGCGGAGGCGTTCAAAGAGCTCGTCGCCATAACCGACGTGGTTACTGAGAACAATCGCACCGGCATCATGGAGCGGTTCGGACTAACCTACGAGACGTTGCGGCAGGTGAAGCCGGACATCATCATGCTGAGAACCACCGGCTACGGGCAGACGGGCGAGTGGCGCGGCTACGGCGCGTTCGCGCGCACGGTGGAGGCGATGAGCAGCCTCTCGCACATGACCGGCTTTCCCGACGGCCCACCGGTCCGGGCGAATACCTCCTACGTGGACATCACCACCTGCTGGAACAACATGCTGGCCGTCCTCATGGCGCTGCACCATCGCAACCGCACGGGCGAGGGCGCGTTCATCGACATGTCCATGTACGAGTCGGGCGTGTCGAACGTTGGCGTGGCGCTGCTGGAGCGGCAGGTCAGAGGCTCCAACCCGGAACGGACGGGCAACCTGCACCGCTGGATGGCGCCGCATGGTTGCTACGAGTGCGCCGGTGACGACAGGTGGGTCACCATCGCGGCGCGCGACGAACACGAGTGGCTGGCGCTTTGCGACGTCATGAATCTCCCGGAGTTGCCGGACGATCCACGCTTCTCTTCCAATGAGGCTCGCTGGAGGCACAGGGAGGAGCTGGACGGCATCATAGAGGCGTGGACGCGGACACTCGACCATCTGCAGGTGATGCACGCGCTTCAGGAGCGGGGCGTGCCCGCCGGGGCCGTGCTCAACTCCCGCGACGTGCTGACGAACCCCCACTTCAGGAGCCGCGAGTTCTTCGAGAAATACACGGACCCGCCAGAGGTGGAAGGCGTTGGGGCGCGATGGTACGCGGGGCGGCCCTACAAGTTCTCCAAGTCGCACGGACAGATGCGCATGGTGGCGCAGCTCGGCCAGCACAACGACTACGCGCTGAAAGAACTGCTGGCAATGGACGAATCGGCTATAGCCAGCATGATAGAGGCGGGAATAGTGGGCACGGTGCCAACGCAAGTGGAGCAGCTCAACCCGCAGCCCGCGGACATCGAGGGGCAGCTCCGCATGGGCAGCATAGCCCTGTACGACCCGGACTATCGCAAGGTGCTGGGCCTGGACGGGTGAGGGAACTACTTCCTCCTCGACGGGTGTCAAGGGCGGGGGAATCTTATGGTTCCGCATTTAGTCAGCGTCTATTATATTCGGTGGCTATAGTGGCTTCTCCTCTTCATTAGGAAGCGCATACCTCAGCTTCCTGAGGTGGTTCTTCAGTCGCTTCGCCATTGGCAGCATCATTGCTGCTGTCACACCAGCTGAGACGAAGCCCCCTATCACTGGGACCACTTTGGCCACTCCTCCAGCAAATCCCCGTTTCGTAACAGCGTCTTCATTCCGATCCACTTGCCTACCTGTTTCACGATGGGATAGTATGCGGTCTTTGTGAGCGCCTGCCGCGGGAGACGATGGGCAACTTGTCCGGCGAAGCGCTTAGCCAACTCTGTCAATCCCCGGTTGGCCGCCGCCGCTCCCATCATTGAGCCGACCAGTAGGGTTAGCTGAAGCTCTGTTTGCTCATCGACCTCACCTTTTTCAAGCAGGTCTGGCCAACCGTACAAGTACGCCAACTTCTGGGCCAGAACCAATGCGTGCCAGTAGAACTGCGCGACATCGACTGGGATAGTCCCTGCCATGGCCCAGCCGCCCGGCAAGCCAGCGGCAAACGATATGCCGGATGCCTTGAGCACATGTGACCTTATGCAGGAATCTGCCATCTTGTCAATCAAGTCAGGCGATATGCCCGCCGAGGCAGGCCTGCACTGAATCGCCCTACTGACCTGTTGTTCATCACAATAGTTCCAAAGTTGGGAAGCGAGAAATGAAGTACGGTCTACCTTGGCGCCGGGGAGTGCCATAGACACCCTCAGTATTCTCTCCCACGTCTTTTCGCCGCCGGATTTTTCCGGCAGATACTCGCCTGTCATTCTCGCTGGTCTCCTCGATATTGGCCTACCAATCGTCGCTTAGTGTTGGGGCTCCGGCTATGCCACCCCCACGAGGCCCGGCTGCGAATATACCTGGGCCAGCTCCCCTATCTCCCGCAGGTCTTCCAACCCCAGCGTCGAGTCTATCGTGCGCTGGACGTCCTCCGGCGCCAGGACGCGGTTGGCGTTGTCGCGGTACTTGGACAGGAGCTCTTCCTGGCTCAGCAGGTCGTCCCAGTCGCCGTGGGGAACGTCCACCGTCTCGTAGAGGGTGCGGCCGTCCTTGAGGTGCAGCGTCACTGGATTGGATGCGTCCTGGTACTCGCGCGGGATGGAAGGGTCTTCCTGCAAGCGGACGCGCTCCATCATCTCCCTGGCCTCAGGGCGGTTGACGTACTCGTCATCGAAGCTCTCGATGACGATCTTGCGCGAGAGGATGGCTTCCGCCATGTTGTACTGCAAGCTGAACTTGGCTCGCAGTCCAAAGTCCAGGTCCATGCGATTGAGCCAGCCCTCGTAGGGAACGGTGACCACGACCTCCTCCACCTGTTCGGGGCACACGTCGTTGGCGATGACCAGCTTCAGGATAGCGTCCAGGGCGCGGTGATTCAGGTAGCACGTGGGATACTTCTTGACACCGATGCCGGGGCTGACCACATGGAAGGGTTTGCCGAGCGCGGCGATGGTGGCCTGCGCGTCGTAGGTCCCGTCCATGAAGGTGTCGGCGTAGCCCCGCGGCCCGTCGATTGGCTCGGGGTCGCCGGTGAAGCCCGCCTTCGCCAGCAGGGCGGCGCGGAGACCGCCGGACGCGGCGTTGCCGGAGTGGTAGGGCTTGATCATCGTGCCCACGTTCTTGCCGATGCCGCTGGCGTGAGACGCCGCGATTGCCAGGGCCATGCGAATCTGCCACTCGTCCAGCCCCAGCATCTTCGACGCGGCGGCCGCGGCGGCCAGCACTCCGTAGGCGCCTGTGCTGTGGAAGCCCGGCGTGTGATGGCCTATGCCTATCTTGCCGTGAATCTCAAGCCCGATGACGAAGGCGTTGATGATGTCGCGGCCCGACGCGCCGAGTTTCTCACCAAGCGCGAGCACGACCGGGAACACGGTGCAAGTGGGATGGCCCACGGGCAGCCAGGTGTCGTCGAAGTCGGTGGCGTGGGCCAGGACGCCGTTGGCAAAGGCGGCGTCGGCCAGGCTGGTGCGCATACCGCCGGCGATGACGCTGGCCTCCGGTGCCCCTCCAGCTGCCCGCGTATAGTCGATGACTATCTTGCCGACGGGCTGCGTCGCGCCGGCGAGCGAGACGCCGAGCGTGTCGAGCATGGCCCGCTTGGCGGCGACAACCGCGTCCCGGGGAAGGTCATCGTAGGTTGTGGCGATAATCCAGCGGGCGATAGAATCGGTAAGTCCCATGGTGCGCCTCCTTGGGTTTCGTGGGCTGGGGGTGACCGGGGCGGCTGTCGAATGTTAGCCGCGGAACGAGCGCGCCATGCGATCACTCTTCCAGCAAGGCATCGAGCAGTTGGGTGTCAACATCTTTGTCTTTGAGCGTCGCTACAAGGACCGCCATCAGGCGGTCTGAGCGCCGTTGCGCGGCCTCTGCCTTTGTCTCCGCGGCCTCTGCCTTTGTCTCCGCGGCCAACCGCGCCTCTCGTTCGCGCTCGAGCTCGGCGGCAGCCCTCTCGCGCGCTTCCCGTTCACTCCGTACTCTATACTCGTTGAGAACCATGTTTGGCACCTCCACTGACAGAAACGTGAGAAAGGCGACTGACGCGCCAGTTGATAGTGCCTCTGTCCAGCTTCCATCAAGCCGTACAATCAGGTTCAGCACAGCGACGATGCCCGCAATCAGCGCGCTCACGGGGGACGCAAGCCTTCGGATTAAGTCCAGCGTCTCGTTGGGCTGACGCGCAATAAACGCGCGGCGTCTGCGGGCGCGTCTCAGCCGCCACCTTGCCCTATGGTAACGTACTAGGCGTTTCACATTCAACCTTGTGGTAGGCGGTTGTACGGTCGCGTAGTCGAACGCCCGGACATGGCGAGATTCGCAAAATGCGACGGGGCGGGTTGAAACCCGCCCCCATAGACGAGCGATGACTCAGCTGGTCATCACTCACTTCGAAACGTGCGGTCGAGGAGTTTCAGCCTCCACGCTCGGTCGTGGCGGCCTCCACTTCCCACATTTCATCGAACCTCAGCAGCGTGTTGGTCAGGTCGCGCGCCATAGCGCTCTGTTCCTCAGTCATGCTCGCGTGGCCGGTGCCCAGCACGCTTTTGTAGGCGTGGTATATCCCGTTGAGCGCGCTGCCTATGGTGGTTCCTGGATAGATGACGACCTGGTAGCCGATGGACTCGAACTCTTTCACGCCCAGCGGGCCGATGCCGGCCAGCGCGAGCATGGGGATGTCCTTGATTTCGCGGCGCAGGTACTCGTACTGCGCCCTGTCGCGCACGCCGAGCGGCATGATTATGTCAACGCCAAGCTCCATCGCGGCGTGGGCGCGTCGGACGGCTTCCTCCTGCGAGCCGCCCTCCACGGCGCGGATGCCGTCGTTGCGGGCTATGATGAGGAAGTCCTCGCTGCGGCGAGCCTTGAGCGCGTACTCCAGCCGCTGCTGATAGACCTCGATTGGGACGATGTGCTCGAGGCCCCGGTGGTAGGAGACGCGCTTGGGGTAGAACTGGTCTTCGATGTGAATCGCGGTGATACCCGCGTCCTCGAGGGTCTCCACGGCGTTCATTACATGGACGGGTTCGCCGAAGCCCGCGCCCGCGTCCAGGATGACGGGAAGCTCGAAGCGCACGCCCTTGGCGACGGTCTCGCCCACCTGGGCCATCTGCGTGAGCGATGTCAGCGGCTCGGTGGTTCCCAGCACTGTGCCGGTCTGGGAGCCGGGGATGTAGAGAGCCTCGAAACCCATGTGCCTGAATAGGCGAGCGGTTATGGCGTCGTAAGCGCCTGGGGCCACCACCATCTTCCCCTGCTCCAAGGCGAGGCGCATGTTTGGATTGGGCATCGTTTCTCCTTTGGAGTAGGGGGGGCGACCAGCCGGTCGCCCCCTACGAGGGTGTACCCTAGCTGACCGGCTCGGGGAGGCCCCTCTCCTGGATCATCTTGCGGACGTAGGGGTAGAAGCCGCCGGCCCTGAGAATCTGCATCGGCGGGCTGTCCTCTGCCCAGGCCTCGCCGGTGATGGAGGTGCCCTTGGTGAGGTTTTTGATCTCGCCGGTGTTCATGTTTATCTCGGCGACGTCGCCCTCGTCGAAGGCGGCCATGACGCCCTTGCACCATAGCGTCGGCAGGGCGCTGTTGACCGCGTTACGGAAGAAGATACGGGAGGTGGACTCGGCGATGATTGCGCCGACGCCGTTCTTCTGGATGGCCTGCGCGCCGTTGCGGCTGGAGCCGCAGCCAAAGTTGACCCCGGCGACGATGATGTCGCCCTCCTGGACCTCGTCGGTCCAGCCGGGGCGGTTGGCATTGAAGCACCACTTGTGCGGCTCTCTGTCCATGCCGCCGCCCGCGAGCACCTGCGCGCCCGGCATCATCAGGTCCGTGCTGATTCGGTCCCCGAACTTCCAGACCTTGCCCTTGTATATCAGGTCGTCTGCCATGCTTGTTTCTCCTTGAATTGTCTTGCATGCAACCGCTCCAACGGGACGTTGCGGCGAGCGAGCCTCGGAAACCATACTCAACTTGGCGACCGCGCCCTTACCTCCAACGTCACCCTTCCCCCAACCCCTCCCGTCAAGGGAGGGGGAGGAGCGGCCATCCACGGTGTGGGTTCCCACTTTCGCGGGAGTGTGACGGCCGCGAGGATGGTTCTCGAATATGCGCTAGCCCTGTACGCCTAGAGGAAGCTCCTGGGGTCTGCGATGTATCCCTTGACGCAGGAGGCCGCGACAACGGCCGGGTTGGCGAGATACACGAACGCCTCGGAGCTGCCTTGCCGGCCCTGGAAGTTGCGATTGGTGGACGCGATGCAGACCTCGCCATCGCCCAGCACGCCCATGTGCCCGCCGTAGCACGGCCCGCAGGTGGAGTGCTCGATGTTCGCGCCGGCGTCCGAGAACGTCTGCCACAAGCCGGCGTCCAGAACCTCGCGCCATACGTTCATGGACGCGGGGCTGCACAGCAGGCGAACGTCGGGGTGAATCTGGTTGCCCTTCAGTATCCTGGCGGCCATCTCGAAGTCCTCCAAGCGGGCGTTCGTGCAGGAACCGATCAGTCCCTGGTCGATCCTGATCTTCTCGGCTTCCAGCTCGGTTATACCCTTCACGTTGCCGGGGTCGTGGGGGCAGGCAACCTGTGGCTCGAGGTCGGTGACGTCCAGCGTGAACTCGTCCTCGTACTCCGCGTCGGCATCGGCGAAGACGGGCGTGTAGGGCCGATTTATCCTGCCGCGCAGGAAGTCCTCGGTCTTTTCGTCGTACTCGAAGATGGTGAACTTCGCGCCCATCTCCACGCCCATGTTGGAGATGGTCCAGCGGCTGGAAAGGCTCATCTGGCTGGCTACGGGGCCGGTCATCTCCATCGACTTGTAGAGCCCGATGTCCGTACCGTATGTTCCCGTAATCTTCAGCACGACGTCCTTGCCAACGATGAAACCCTCCGGGCCGGGGAACTCGCCAACGAGGTTCCACTTCTGGCTTTCGGGCACTCGAAACCAGTACTCGCCGAAGATGTGGCCGAGGATGCTGTCCATTGCCGCGTTGGTGACGCAGGCGTTGAACACGCCGCCCGCGGTTGAGTGGGAGTCGGGCATGGGGATCAACTCTCCCGGCGCTATCATGCCGTTCTCCGGGAAGACCTGGTGCAGGATGCCCTGCCTGCCATAGTCGAAGAAGTTCTTGATTCCGTACTTCTTCACGTTCTCTCGCAGCAGTTTCATGTTGTTGGCCGCGCGGATGTTTGGCGGCGGCGCCTGGTGGTCTTCTACCACGTAGGTCCTGTCGGGGTTGAAGAGCCTCTCGACGTCCAAGTCCGCCAGCGCTTCCGCCGGAATGCCGACGGAGGCGTCAACCTTGCACCAGAGGAACTCCCCCGGCTTGACCTCGTTCCTGCCCGCGTGGGCAGCCAGTATCTTTTCGGCAATTGTCATTCCCATGTTACACCTCTCCCATTCGTAACTTTGCGATTGCTGCCAATAAGGGGGCATTTGCGTAACACCCCGCGCGGCCCCGACACCCACTCCCTAACCCCCTCCCGTCGAGGGAGGGGGAGTTTTGCGTTCATCCCTTTGGCAAGAGGGAGGGGGAACTGTCGCTAGGCCTTCACGGCCACTTTGGCTGCCGCCCGCGGGTCGTAGCCGCCTATGGAGTCCTCGTACTTTTTGAGTTGCTCTTCGGGGAGATACATCTCCTCCCACTCGGCGACCTCCGGGAAGCCTACGAGGTCGAACAGGTGGGGCATCTCGTATTTGTAGTTTTTGGATATGCGCTCATCGTATTCCTGGAGCGCCTCCGGGCCTTCCATGTATGCCTTCGCGTACTCCCAGGACGCGCGCGCGCCCGCGCTACCTATCAGGCCGGGGTTGAAGGACGCGGCAAAGCCCCACTTCTCCAACTGCTCCGGCGTCGGGTCCGGCTCGATGTACCCCATCGTGCCCATCAGCGGGCCCTCGACCTCGCTTCGCACCGTCTCTATCTCCTCCACGGACGTCAGCGCCTCGGCGTAGAGAACGTCCACGCCCACCGCCTTGTACGCCTTCAGCCGGGTGATGAGCTCCTCGAGGGAGCCGCCGGTCGCCCCGCGCGCGTCGCAGCGGGCAATGACGACGAAGTCCGGGTCGATCTCGTTCTTCGCGTCCACCGCGGCCCTGTACTTGCCGACGGCCTCCTCCAGCGGGATGACCTCCTTGCCCTTGACGAAGCCGCAGCGCTTGGGGAAGGGCTGGTCTTCGACGTGGATGCCGGCCACGCCCGCGCGCACGAAGCTGGCGACGGTGCGGCGCACGTTGATCGCGGTGCCGAAGCCCTGGTCCGAGTCGGAGATGAGGGGGATGCTGATGGCGTTCGCCATGCGCTCGGCGTTCTGCACCATCTCGGTCATGGTGATGAGGCCCGCGTCGGGAATGCCAAGCATGTGGGCCGCGGTGTTCGCGCCTGACATGTAGGCGCACTCGAAGCCGGTAGCCTCCGCTATCCTGGCGTGCAACGCGCAGCCACCCCCGGCTATAACGAATATCTTCTCCCTGTTGAAAAGCTCCTGGAGCTTTGTGGTTTTCTTCAAGTCGTCCTCCTCATTCTCAATTAGGCTGGATGATTGCCGCGCAGCCGTCCGCCGTTCATGGCTGACGCGAACCCGACTCGCCTGTGGGTTCGCCTTGATTATACGCCCGGCTATGGGAAATGCAATGACTCGCGGCCTACGTGACCCCGTACTGGCGTTCCATCTCATACACCCTCGGCAGGCCGAGCATGTCCGTCAAGCCGTTCCGCTGCCCGTTCCGCTCCACCGCGCCGGTCTCCTTCAGCGAGGTTAGGGACTCCTTGAGGGCATCGTAGATTACGCCCAAGGTGTTGCCGGTGATGTTGATTTTGAAGCCCAACCTCTCTACTTCCTGGGTGGACCGCAGCCCGCCGTTGTAGAAACGGGGAAGGTCGGCGAGCTCCTTGGCGTACGTCTCCAACTCCTCGTCGGTTCGGATGCCATCGACGAAAACGAGGTCCGCGCCGGCGTCATGGTAGGCCTTGCAGCGTTGGATGGTGTCGTCCCAGCCGTTGACCGCGAGGGCGTCGCAGCGCGCGATGATGAGGAAATCTTTGTCCCGGCGGGCGTCCAGGGCGGCGCGAATCTTCTGAACGTGCTCTTCCATAGGAACGACGAGCTTGCCTTCGAAAAATCCGCACTTCTTGGGAAACACCTGGTCCTCGATGTGGATGCCAGCCACGCCGACGGATTCGTACTCCTGGACGGTGCGCCAGGTGTTGATGGGGTTGCCGTAGGCGGTGTCGGCGTCGCAAATGAGCGGAATGTCCACGGCGTTGGCAATGTACTTGGCGTTCTGGACCATCTCAGTCTGCGTGATGAGGCCCACGTCGGGGTAGCCGCGGGCTGCGGCGGTGCCGAAGCCCGTCATGTAAACGGCGTCGAACCCCACCTGCTCGGCAATCTTGGCCTGCAAGGCATCAAAGGTGAAGGGCGCGACCACAAGGCCCTTCTTCATTAGCTCCCTGAGTCTGGCGGTCTTGTTCATAGTCTCCTCCATGATGATAATGCGGGCGGACCCGCGCTCGGATAGCCCAAATTCTATGTGCGTGCGCGTAGCGTGTCAACGAACGGCTTGAGTAGGGGCGCTCCTTGTGACACCTAGGCTATGGGATGATGAACCAAGGCAACCACAAGGGTTCGTACCTACACATCGCCTTGGGTATGCAAGCCCGCTACGGCAGCCTTATGTTGGCGCATTCCTCCGTTAGCACGCCCGTTACGACTTGCAGCCTGTCGCCGCAGTTGGCTAGCACTATCAGGCTCTCCACCGAGTAGTCGCCCCACTGGCGCGCGACCGGATCGGGGCGCGCGCCCATGACCAGCGCGCTTATGCCGCTGACCATTATCGCGCCGCAGCACATCGGGCAGGGCTCGAATGTGGTGTATAGCGTACACCCGCTGAAGTCCACCTCGCGCTGCAATTCCCCGGCGACTCGCAGCGCGACCGTCTCGGCGTGGGCCGTCGGGTCCGACGTGGAGGTGACGAGGTTTCCGCCCCGCCCGATGATGGCGTCGCCCCTCACGATGATGGAACCGACGGCGGAGTTGCCTTCCGCCGCGCTCTTGGCGGCCTCCTCTAGGGCGACCCGCATGTAGCTCTCATGGTCTTGCGACATTTCGATGCTCCTTTCGACTTGTGACTCTTGGGCGAGCCTAGCGCAGTACTGCTTCCGCGATGCGTTCCAACTCTGAAGCCATCTCTTCTTCGGTCTCCATGTGCTCCGGCCTAATCACAACCCCATTTGCCCCCGCTTCACGATACGCCTCGATGAGGTCGCGCTCAGGGGGCTGGCCGGACACGGTTATCGTGAGAGACGCGGGGTCTCTTCCGGCCTCGGCGGCCAGGGTGTCCAGTATTGCGCGGCTTTCCTTTAACTGCTCCGGGGCGAGCCGGTTGGGCAGCCAGCCGTCGCCCCAAGCCACGATGCGCCTGAGCACGTTCTTCGCCATGCCGCCGAGTATCACTGGAGGATGAGGCTTTTGCGCCGGTTTCGGGTAGCACCTGACGAGAGGGAAGTCGTAGTACCTGCCGTGAAACTCGGCCTCATCCTTTGTCCAGAGCTCCTTCATGGCAAGAACGGACTCCCGCGTCTGTGTCCAGCGGTGGTCGAAGTCGCCTCCCAGAAGCTCCGTCTCCTCCCTGTTCCATCCGGCGCCAACGCCGAAGAGGAAGCGCCCTCCGCTGAGCAGGTCGAGAGTCGCGACCGCCTTCGCCAGCACGAGGGGATTGCGCTCGGGAACGAGGGTGATGCCTGTGCCGAGCTTGATAGAGGTG
Source organism: Dehalococcoidia bacterium (assembly GCA_965217565.1). GTDB lineage: Bacteria > Chloroflexota > Dehalococcoidia > Lucifugimonadales > CATOSD01 > CBDCIS01. The sequence continues at coordinate 332,025 of CBDCIS010000006.1, read as the reverse complement.
GTGGCTCCCGACGCCTGGGCCAAAGCGATGAAGGGGTCTGCGAAGTGGGAGTACGTCCAGGGAATCACGCCGTCCGGCGAGCCGGGGAACGGGCTGTCTGAGTGGACTGGCATTATGGGGTGTTCGCCGTACCAGAGCGAGTCGAAGCCGAGCTCCTCGGCCTTGCGCGCCATAAAGGCGGCGCTGATAGTGTAGGCGGGCAGGGGCATGGATACGCCGATGTTCACGTTCTCCTCCTTGATACCTGGTCGATTGGCATAGGGCTTCACCATTGTCATGCTTTGCGGGCGGCGTGGCAACCCTCGAACGGGGAGCGTAGCTGTATCAGTTTACTAGGTATCACCTGTGCCTACGGAGACGTTCTGCCCGTACACCCTCTTGTAGGGGCAATTCCTTGTGGTTGTCCTAGTTGACTGAGAATCGGATTTTGGACTGGCTATTGACAACCCACGACCTTTGGATTAATGTTTAGGCAAGTCGGACTTAGAATAATTCTAATTTGGGCCTCTCTTTAGGGATTGCCCGCTTGCAGCCATCCAGGGGAATCAGCGCATTGAATGCAGTTCAAGAAGACAGATTGTTGGAGATGACGACGGCTCTCAAGGAGAACGGTATGAGCCTGACGCCCAGGCGGGCGAAGCTGCTCGAGGTACTCATTGCCAGTGAGCGTCACCCAAGCGCAAGCGAGATTCACCATGAGGTGAAACGCTTTCACCCGGGCACGAGCCTGGCGACAGTTTACAATACCATCGAGTTGCTCAAGGACGCGGGCCAGGTGCTGGAGATAGAGTTCAGCGGCGCTTCCAACCGCTACGATGGTAGGAGGCCGCGCTCTCATCCCCATCTCATCTGCTTGGAGTGTGAAAAGATTGAGGATATGGACGCGTTCGGGGCGGAGGAGCCGCTGGAGGACGTGTCCTCAGCGACGGGCTACAACATCACGCGCCGCCGGACGGACTATTACGGCGTGTGCCCCGATTGCCAGGCGGAGGGTTAACTCCGATCTTTGACCGGCGTTGCCTTGACGCTGACAACTACACCTATGGCGGCTTGAGTTTAGCGACGGAATTGTTTGTTCTGAAGCGCGGGCGATTGATTGAACGAATGGGGGTGGCTATTCCTTGTAACAAGTCTATCCGTAACTCGCTAAAGAGATTTGGAAACAATAAGCAAACCACCGTAGAAAGGAGGAGTAGCTGATGGCCAACAAAGAAGATATTGCCCTTATGTCGCATCTCATGCGGCGCGCCGGCTTTGGCGCGACACGTGAAGAGGTGGAGATGCGCGCGGAGAAGGGTTATGAGGCGACGGTCGAGGAACTGATAAATCCTACTCTGCCGCCGGTCGATGAGGTCGAGCTCTATCGCTACCATCCCGGCACGGAGTTCCCGGCGCAGCACTATGCGGGAGGACAGGCCCACTGGCTCTACTACCTGCTGAACACCCAGAGGCCGCTGGAGGAGAAGATGGCCCTCTTCTGGCATCACGTGTTCGCCACCGGCAACGGCAAGGTCGATAACTGCGACAACATGATTTTGCAGATCGACATGCTGCGAGAGAACGGCATGGGCAACTACCGCGACCTGCTCGTCAAGCTCGCCAGCAACCCGGCCATGATCTTCTGGCTGGACAACAACGAGAACCACAAGAGCGCCCCCAACGAGAACTGGGGCAGGGAACTCCTCGAACTCTTCTCCCTCGGCGTCGGCAACTACACCGAGACCGACGTCTTCGAGTGCTCCCGCGCCTTCACGGGCTGGACCATCGCCGCGAAGATACCTCGCTTCCCGTATGGCCGCCATCCCTGGAGCTTCGAGTTCCGACCCGAAGACCACGACTTCAGCGAGAAGACCTTCCTGGGTCATACGGGCAACCTCAACGGCGAGGACATCATAGACATCGTGGTGAGCCAGGAGGCGTGCCCACGCTTCATATCCCGCCACATGTACAACTTCTTCGTGGCGGACGAGCCGCAGGTTCCGGCATGGGACATCGAGGAGCCGCGAGACCCGGAGGCGATTCGGGAGTTGTCGGAGGTGTTCGTAAGTTCGGGCTACGAGATGAAGCCTGTGCTGAGGACCCTGCTCAACTCCGACTACTTCAAGGAGTCGATGTACCAGAAGGTCAAGAGCCCCATCGAGGTGGTCGTGGGCACGCTGCGGTTCACGCAGGATCTGCTCGGCGCGGATCCCCGTTTGGAGGAGATGGCGAACCACGCGGGCTACATGGGCCAGGAGATACTGGACCCGCCGAGCGTTGAGGGCTGGCACACGGGCGCTGAGTGGATAAACAGCGGCTCGCTGGTGAAGCGGGTGAACTTCGTGGCGGACCGCGTGAACAACGTGGAGTTGCCCGGAGTGAAGAGCATCGTGAAGCGGATAGCGGAGTCGAACGGGCAGGCGATGAGCGCGGAGACGCTGGTGGAACAGTGCCTGGACCTGATAGGGCCGCTGGAAGTCGCCGAGTCCACGCGGAAGGAACTCATCACGAACGTAGAGGGCGAGGGTGCGATTTCGTGGGCGTCTGAAGAGGACTACGCGAAGTCGGCTCGGCGCGTCGGCGAGACGCTGGCGCTGATAGCGGCGACCAGGGAGTACCAGTTCGGCTAGGCCGGAGTGCTCAAACGTTGGGTTCAGAATGAATCACCCTGAAAGAAGGAGATGACAATGGCAACGACCAGCAAGCCCCCAGTAATAGTCGTGCTCCAGCTCACGGGCGGCAACGACTACTTCAACACCATAATCCCCTACAACGACCAGAACTACTACGACTCGAGGCGCTCCTTGCAGATTCCCCAGCAGCGCGTCCTCCAGCTCGACAGCGAGTTGGGAATGCACCCTGCGATGGGACCGATGAAGGACATCTACGAGTCCGGCCAGATGGCCATCATCCACGGCATCGGATACGCCAACTCGCCCCGCTCGCACTTCCGCTCGATGGACATCTGGCACACCTGCGAGCCGGACAAGGTGGGTACAGAGGGCTGGTTGGGTCGATCTATCCGAGAGATCGACCCGGACGGCGAGAACCCCATAACAGGCGTGAACGTTGACCAGGCCCTGCCTAGGGCACTCGTGGCCCCCGGCGTGTCGGTGGCCTCGGTCGCCGACCTTTCGACCTACGGGCTGCTGACCAGCATCGAGCAGGAAGAGCAACGCCTCAAGGTGCTGGAACGCTTCGCCAACATGTACGGCCCAGCCGTCGGCAGCGGACCGGTGATGGACTACCTCGGCCAGACCGGACTCGACGCGCTCAAGGGCGCGGACATCCTGAAGGTGGCGCCGCAACAGTACACCTCCAGCGTGGAGTACGCGGAGAGCCCGGTAGCGAAGAAGCTCCGCGACATCGCGATGATACACACCGCCGATCTCGGCACGCGCGTCTTCTACACCAGCCATGGCAGCTTCGACACGCACGCCGCCCAGTCGGCGATGCACGCGAATCTCTGGAGCCAGGTTTCGGAGGCGATCGCGGACTTCTGGGACGACCTCAGAGAGCACGACGCCGATGAGAACGTGACGATGTTCCTGTTCTCCGAGTTCGGGCGCAGGGTGCGCGACAACGGCTCCGGCACCGACCACGGCGCCGCCGGAGTTGCGTTCGCCATCGGACCCAACGTGAAGGGCGGAATGTATAGCTCCTATCCCGACACGCGGCCCGAAGCGCTCGAGCAGGGCGACCTGGTCCCGAACATGGACTACCGGGGCGTCTATTCCACGATGCTCGAGGACTTCATGCACCTGGACCCGGCCCCCATAGTCAACGGCCAGTTCGAGCAGCCCAAGTTCATCAAGAACGGTGGGTAGGCGCTGATTCCTTCCACCTGAGTAGGGGCGACAGGCCTGTCGCCCCTACGGTGGATTGCCGAACAGCGAGTGGATTCCCCAAAAACCGGGAACGACGGCAACGCAAGGAGGTTTGAAATGCTAACTACCACGGTGGCCGGCCGCACCTGGAGCTTCAGCCACGCCATCGGCAGAGGCGCGGCGGCGGGAGCTGGGTTCGCCAATCCCTATGACATGGCGTTTTCTCCCGACGGCGCGATATACGTGCTGAACCGGGGCACGGAGCGCGTCGGCCAGGGCGTTACTCTCGGCGAGAACAAGCGAATCGGACTGGTAACCATGGACCAGGAGTTCATCGGCGACTTCGCCAAGAAGGACTTCATGTGGCCCGTTGGCATTGCCGTGGATAAGGACGGCAACGTCTATTGCTCCGACGAGTACGACAATCTCATCATCATCTACGACACCGACGGCCAGCGAGTGGGCCAGTGGGGAGAGGCAGGCTCCGAGGAAGGCCAGCTCCTCGGCCCCTCCGGGCTGCAATTCGACAGCGAGGACAATCTCTACGTCGTTGACAGCCAGAACGACCGGGTGCAGAAGTTCACGAAGGACGGCAAGTTCCTGGCGAGCTTTGGCAGTTCCGGCAGCGGAGAGGCCCAGTTGCGGCGGCCCTGGGGCATCACGACCGACCGGAATGGCGACGTTTACGTCGCGGACTTCGGCAACGACCGGGTGCAGAAGTTCTCCCCCGACGGCGACTTCCTGCTCAGCTTCGGCACCGCCTCGGAACAGGGCGGAGACCTCAGCCATCCGTCCAGCGTGGCGGTGGACAGCGAGGGCGACGTGTACGTGGTCGACTTCGGCAACAACCGCGTGCAGATATACAGCGCCGAGGGCGACGTCATCACCGCGCTGTACGGCGACGCCACCGAATGGTCCAACTGGGCCAGAGAGGTGGTTGAGGCGAACCCCGACGTCGTGAAGGCCTACCGCAGAATCAAGGACATGACGCCTGTGGGACGCTTCGCGCGCCCCGTAAGCATCCTGGTGGACGACCAGGACCGCGTCATAATCGGCGAGACCATCCGCAACAGGCTCCAGGTCTATGCCAAGGAAAAGGACTACATGGACCCGCAGTTCAATCTCTAAAGAGACCTGGGTTCTGTGTTGAAGCGTAAGGGCGGGTTTTCAGACCCGCCCTTACCTTTTGCGTCTTGCGTCTTCAACCGGTCGTGTTCTCGCATACCACGAATGACCGGAGTCCCAAATCGCGTTTGCGCCCCTACCCTACACCATATCCAGCGTGGTATCCGAGAACACGCCCTCCACGTCCACCTTCTCCGGGATGATGCGCTGCTCTACATTCCAGTCGATGAACGTCTCCAGCGTTACCCTGTTCGGCTCGATACCGTAGGGCAGCGGGTCGCCCATGCCGACTCCTCGCAGCGGGGCTATCGACGCCTCTCGCGGGTCTGGCTTCTCGCCGGACGACAGCCCCTTCTCGTAGGTGTCTCTAGCCGCCTTGAACAGCGAGAAGAGCTCTGACGGAAGCCAGGGGTTCGCGGCTATGACCTCGTCCCTGATGACCACGAGATGGCTGATTGGATACACCCCGGTCTCCTCGAAGAAGCTGGCCGCCGCGGCGCGGGCGTCCGGGATGAGCGGCTGTATGTCCGGCGAGTCGAGGTTGCCCACGCCGATGGCCGCGTCGATCTCGCCGGCAACCAGCATCGCCGCGAGGTCGCTGCCGGCTGGCGCGGACACCACGTAGGGCGGCTCCACGAACTCCGCCACGTGCTCATCGGAGCCGAGCACCCAGCTAACGCCGTCCAGGTCAACGCCGTACCGGTGTTGCAGGATGCCCCTGACCCAGACGCCGGGCGTCACCGTGTAGGCGCGCACCCCTACCCTCTTGCCAACCAGGTCGCGCGGGGACTCGATGCCGGACCTCGTGTTATACACGATGTCGCCGTGATTGAAACTCCGCGTCACGAACACGGGAATGGCCGTCATGCGCTTGCCGTGCGCCCTGGCGCAAAGGTACGTGGAGAGCGCCATCTCCGAGACTTCGTACTCCATAGTCCTGACCATCGTCCGGAAGACGCCCACAATGGAAGCGTACTCGGCCCAATCGAAGGCTACCCCTTCAGAGGTGACACTTCCATCAATCAGTGGCCTGGTGTGACCATAGTCGCCAATGGCGGTCTTCAAGTTGACAGCGGCCATTGCGTAACCCTCCTCGGTGTCCCGGAAACGTTGAGATGCCTGGGCATCGTAGCAAAGGCGTATGCCCGCGGGCAAGGCCTCGCAACGAGGGTAACTGTTCACGTTTGACGGGAGGATCGCCCATTGTCCCCGCCATTGACACACGCGAACAGTCGTGCTATTATGGATCTACCAAATCCAGTGACAACCCAACCCAACCTCACACCACACCGGCGCGAAGGCAACTAACACCTCCTTTGCCAATGCCAACGCCGAACATTCAGAAACAACCCTTAGCCCGGAGAATCCTGAAGGTGACAAAAGGTGCAAAACTCCCTGAGAACTCAGCTACGAAATGTCCTGAAATGTCACAAAATGTCACACTTGAGAATTCACTTGAAGGCTGGCAGGCCAAAGCAACTAATACCATTTGATGATAACAAGACCTGGAAGTATCTAGCGATGTCCTAATAGTTCATCCATGCTCTAGCCGACATACAGTGTTGGAGGGTATCAGATGATCGGACGACCGCTTCGAATAGATTGGCATGGGGAGGATACACCGGAGGCGCTGAAGGCGGCCTACCGGGCAGAACGTGACACTAGCCTTCGTACTCGACTCCATGGACTGTGGCTGGTGCGGTCGGGATGGCAGTTCGGTGAGGCGGCAAGAGCGGTGGGAGTCCACTACCGGACGGTACAGACGTGGGTGGGCTGGTATAGAGAGGGAGGTGTGGAAGGAGTGTTGTCCCACAAGATGGGAGGCATGGGCAAACCGCGCTTTCTGAGCACAGATGAAGAGCAGGAGTTGACCGAGGAGGTGTCGACGGGACGGTTCAGAACGGCGGGAGAGATCAGGGACTGGATAGAGTCCGAGTATGGGGTGAGCTACAAGTCGGGCAGCGTCTATGGTCTGCTTGAGAGGTTGGGATGCAGCCCGAAGGTCCCGAGGGGCCGTCATGAGAAGGCAGACGTAGCTGCGCAGGAGTCGTGGAAAAAGGGGGGCTTGGTTGTTGCCTTGCCGAAGCGGGCGTGAGTTCTGAGACGGCCTTTGGCTTTGCCGATGAGATGCGAGTGGGCCTGCGGGGGATGGTGCGTAGGGTGTGGGGTCGTCGTGGAGTGAAGGTGCATCAGCGAGTGCAGATGGTCTACAAGTGGATGTACCTGTTCCTGGTGGTAGACGTTCGGAGGGGCAAGCTGTTGTGGGGTTGGATCGATTCGATGAAGTCTGCGGCTATAGCGGTGGCAGTCGATGGCCTGAAGCATCACTCGGACATCGAGGCCCTGGTGTGGGATGGAGCGCGTGGTCACCGGGGTGAGATAGTACGGACTGTTGGAGTGGCAACGATCGTGCAGCCTGCATATAGTCCTGAGCTGAATCCCGCTGAGCGGGTCTTCCAAGAGGTCCGCAGGTGGGTGGAGGGCAGGATATACGGGAGCATAGAGGAGAAGATGAAGGCGGTTGACGCCTACCTGAGTGAGCTTGAATCTGATCCGGGTCGGGTGCGGTCGCTCACGGCGTGGAGTTGGATCGAACACACAACGCGAAGTCTTCCGGCACACTATGCGGCCTCGTCAACATGAAATGGTATAATACCAATTTGTGGTGATGCCGCCGTGTTCTCGCCTGCCGCCTTTCTGGATTCCCGCTTTCGCGGGAATGACGGTAGGGGTTCTTACGACGCATACGCATTTGGATGATTCGTGGCGCAGTCAAGACGAAATGGTATAATTTCCCCACGCGCGTTCGGCCAATGCACTGCCACCTCTGAACAGTTGTCGCCACGGCAGAGAGATTGACAGCGCGCCACCGCAAAGGTATCTTTGACTTGCGATCGACAAAATGAAGGAGGCTGCGTAGATGGACTTCATGTACCGCTACACTCAGGAGCAGGAAGACTTCCGCAAAGAGGTGCAGGAGTGGCTCGAGGAGAACCTGCCCCGGGACATCAACCGCCCGCTGGAGTCGAGCTACGTTGACCCGCATACCTGGGAGGAGATGAGGCAGTTTCGCCTTCGGCTGGGGAGCAAAGGATGGCTGCACCCGTCGTTCCCCGAGGAGTACGGCGGCGGCGGGCTCTCCACCGAGCAGAGCGTGGTCATCCGCGAGGAGATCGAGAAGGCCGACCTGCCTCCCTTCTACGACAACAGCCTCGACCTGCCAGCCATCATGGTCTGGGGCACTGAGCAGCAGAAGCAGGATATACTTGGCCCCCGCCTGCGCGGCGAGAAGCTGGGCTGGCAGCTATTCACCGAGCCGGGCGCGGGCTCCGACCTCGCCAGCCTTCAGACGCGGGCGGTCAGAGACGGCGACGACTGGGTCATCACCGGGCAGAAGGTGTTCGTCGGCGCGGACGCCGGCTACGCTGACCCCTCCACCAAGGTGCCGGACGAGCCGCAGATGGGCGAGCTCTTCACGCTGGCAGTGACCGACCCCGACGCGCCACGGCACCGCAACATGGGCTACTTCATGATTCCGAGCGAAACGCCGGGCATCAGCGTACAGACGCTGGACCTGCTGGTGGGCCAGGGCAAGCGGCAGATGTTCCTCGACAACGTGCGGGTTCCCGCCACGCGGCTCATAGGCGGCGAGACGCAGGGATGGCAGGTGGCGCAGACCACGCTCGAAATCGAGCACGGCGGCGGTGGTGAGGTCGTCCCGCGCAACTCCACGTTCAAGAAGTTCCTGGACTACTGCCGCGAAACGGGCCTGGACAGGGACGAGCACAACCGGCAGTTGCTGATGAAGGCCCACATCGACAATGAGATTCAGCGGCTGCTTGGCGCGCGCAACCACTGGATGTACAGCACACACCAGGAGATGAGCTTCCACGGCTCGCACCTGTCGCTGTGGCGCAGGGAGGCCGGCCTGCGCACCGCGGACGTCATCCGGGAGGTGGGCGGCATCAGGGCGATGCTGGACTTCAACGACTCGCTCGCGCCAATCGACGGCGAGCTCGAGGTGCACCAGCGCGCGAGCCTCACGGCGGCGCATCCTGGCGGTGCCATCGAGATTCAGAAGGTCATTATCGCCCGGCGTCTCGGCGTCAGCCGCACACGGGAGCGCGCCGCGCCCACGCCATCCACGGCCGCCGCCGCAAGAAGGTAGCGCCGGAAGCGCGGATTCGCGCCTGAAGCCATATCAAGCAACCTGGACATAGGTACCGTCATTCCCGCGAAAGCGGGAATCCAGTGAGGAGCGGTCATGGACCTTTCCCTTTCCCATGAGCAGTCGATGATCAAGAACGCCGCCGCGGAATTCCTGCGGCAGGAGCTGCCCAAAGAGCGAGTTGACGAACTGTTTCGCTCAGAGGACGGCTTCGACCCCGAGTTCTGGAAGAAGATGTGCGACCTCGGCTGGACGAGTATGTTGCTCCCCAGGGAGTACGGTGGGCAGGCGTCCGACTTCACCACGATGGGCGTGTTGTACGAGGAACTCGGGGCGTCGCTCTGCCCAAGCCCGCTGCTATCCTCCTCGGCCCTCTCCGCGCAGTACATACTGGAGGCCGGCTCTGACGAACAGAAACAGGCGCTGTTGCCCGCCATCGCGCGGGGCGACCAGATAGTCGCGCTGGCCCTCACCGAGGCCGCCGGCGGCTGGGACGCGGACTCCATAGACCTGAGCGCGACGCCCAGCGACGGCTCCTACGTTCTGCGGGGAACCAAGGCGTTCGTGCCCGACGCTCACCTGGCAGACCGGTTGCTGGTGGTGGGCAAGACGGGCGACGGCGTCTCGGTCTTCCTGGTGGATAAGGGCGCGGACGGCCTTGTGATTCGTCCTCACACCGGCTGGTTGGGCGATGTGCTGAGCGAGGTTACGCTGGACGGCGTAACGGTTCCGGCGTCCTCGGCAGTCGGCGAAATCGGCGGCGCGTGGAACGCGCTGGCAAAGGCGCTGGACAGAGCTACGATTCTGCTGTGCGCCTACATCGTCGGCGGCTGCCGGCGCGTCCTGGAGATTAGCGTCGAGTACAGCCAGACCAGGATCCAGTTCGGCGTGCCCATCGGCAACTTCCAGCGCGTTCAGGACCACCTTATCAACGCGCTCAACGCCGAGCAGTCCACTCGCTGGACGACCTACGAGGCGCTGTGGAAGCTGGACGAAGGGATGCCGGACGCGCCGCTGGCGATTTCGATGGCGAAGGCGGTGGCGAGCGACGAATACTTCAAGGCGTGCGAGGCGGCGCACCACGTTCACGGCGGCATCGGCGTGGACATGAACTACGGCCTGGCGTACTACACGCAGAAGGCGCGCACGCTACAGCACTACTTGGGCGACGCGGTTCACCACCGCAGGCGCATGGCAGAGCTCATGACAAACGGCGCCTAACTCTTCTTACGCGCCCACCTCGCATTGAGCCCCTCCTTGCGCTCTACCTCCTTGCCCTCGGTGGTCTCCTCGAACTCAGGGGCGATGGTAGGTCGCTCTGCTTGGTCCAGGGCCATCTTGGCTAGGCGGCCCTCATAATATAAGGGCAGCGTGGCCCCATCCTCCACCGTGCGCTGGATGTCGTAGGTGCTGATGTATTCGCCGCGCTCCGCCCCGGGCGTACCCGGCGCGATGTCCCGTCCGTCCGCAACGCTCCAACCGGCTCCGGCCAGTCGAGAGCGGCCTGATCAACATCGGCCTCGGTGAGTAACGCTGTCATACTGAGTGCTCTTCTCTTCCCTGTCTGGCGACAATTTCGTCAGCTTGGCGGTCGAAATCGCCAGCTAATCTCCTCAATTCTGTGGCGAAACGTTGGTACCCCGCGTTTTCAATGTCCTCGGCTTTCTTTCTGTATTGGTCGGCAAGTTCACGTTCCGGCCTGCCCGAAGGGTCAATAAAATGTGCACCTCTAGCATTGATGATTCCAACATTGTAGCCACGCCTCATCTGCTCGAGGCTTCTGTCATTCAGTGCGTCTGCTACGGAATGGTACATCCACAGTCCTTCAGGATCAGGAGGACAGTGAATGAGGACTTGTCCTATGTGCGTAAAGGCTACATCAAGATGCCCAGATTCATTACAGGTTTTTCTGACTTGTGAAAGCCACCTGTCGAATTGGTCCGGTGAAAATGTGCCATCAGTTTGTGTGCCTGGCGATATTCGCCATTCGTCAAGAAGCCTCCATGCATTTTCAGCGATAGCCTTATCCCGTTCGCTGGATTCTCGCTTCGGTCTATCTTCTCTCTGTGAACGGTAAAGAAGACGTACCACTTCGCAGAAAAAGTCCGGGTCAGTAGCAAGTCGGCTTTCCAACGTCTTGGGCAAAGTACCCTCTCGGCCATCTAACAACGGCAGATAGGCCCACTCAACCATAAACAGGTCGTCAGGGTTAGTTTCAGGATCGTCCTGCAAGGCTTTTATGATCTCATTGATGTAATATGTGCCCATTGAGTCGAATGGCTCTGATGAAGAGAGTGCGGCAATCAATGACTTAATACTTAGGGCGTTATCAAGTGGCTGTTTGCCGTGGAGCATCCCTTCTAGGCATCTGATGGCGGCTCTAGGTCGCCCGTACTCAATCAACTTGCCTATGGAAAAGCCCATATCGCCATCTGTAACATACGGGGAAAGCCAAGCATTGCCCCAGTATTCACCTTCATCCCCACCTAGCCAGTCCGTGGCTCGATTCCAAGCCTCTTCTGTGAATGGCAGGTAGCTTAAAAACCTGCCGATCTGTGAAGTTGACCAACTCAATCGGTCCAGACCATCAACCCATTCCCAACCATTACTATATCGGCGACTCCAAACATAGCCCTTTGTGAATTCTGCCAGTTTCTGGTCACTTGTTTCCAGAAGTGCGGGAAGTATTTGTTCATCAACTGTTGCTTCAGCTACAGCGCCAAGAGAATGTCCTACATCGCTAGGTGATTCAACGTCCTCGACAAACTGCAGGATTGCATCCATGCCGCCATAGGACAGGATGTCTTTTACTGCTTGCTGACGCCGTTCGCCAAGCTTCCTTTCCTGTTCCTCGATGTTTTCGTTTTCTTCATAGAGGTCAAGGACAAATCTTGTGAACATCATGCGATGTAGGTTCAATGGGTTCTGTGGGGCCAGTTTGTAGGCAGCGGTTTCTATCCTGGAAACGGTCTCGGCACTCAAAGCCCATTTTGCGTCGGAAAAACGCCTATGCTTGCGGACAAACATGGTCAATTGAGTCCAAAGGCCAATATACTGATCTTCAGGTCCGTTGGATACAGCCTCCGATGACAGATGTTCCAGAACCTGATCGAAAGCAGGCTCGGGCAAGCTGTGCAATTGACCAATGAGGTTTTCTAATTTCTTCAAGTCATCACTTGCCATCTCAACCGTCAAGTTGGCACAAAAAGATACTTGCTCCCAATACTCTTTGTTACTCACACCTTCTTTCCAATCATCGGGGATCGTGTTGCGCCACGAAGGCTTAGGGGTAGGGCTAGATGCTTGAGTCTGATCTGGCAACAAGGCGAGTAAGAGCCTCCATGCGACTGTCGGAACTTGCTTTCGAAGAGTCTGTAGCGCGACCTTTCGTTTCTCGGTGGACGCGGTGGTTTGTGGAAGCCACGGGAGCAAAATTGTCCTGAGCGAATTGGCAGGCCGGTTGCCCCAACTGCCACCGGGATCACGGTCGGCTAGCTCACCGAGAATCCCGCACGCACGAACCAAGAAATTTTCATCCCAAGCTAGTGTTTCTAATGCCCAGAGCAAGCCGGTAATGTATGTTCCGCCCATGATACCAGAGCTCTCTTGAGCGAAAAGCTCGTCGAATGGGCAAGGAGTTTGTAGTAATGCTTCTTCTACCGCCCTCAAAAATTCATCAGACGATGCTTCAGCCAAGATTGGAAGCAGATTATTCAAGCTGCCCCATAACTTCCAGTCGGCATTCTCAAAGATTTCCCGAACAGCAAGAAAAGCAGTGATCTCAGGTTTATGTTGTGAGCAGTTACTCAAAGCAGACGGCTGAGTGCCGAGTAGCGCCAGACTTTCGGCCAGACCCTTACGAAGCTCGTATGAATGCTTCAATACCTTTCCGTGAATCACGGCGGCATATCGTTCTTGGGGTGGTAATTCAAACTGAGGGTCGAGCTCTGATAGGACCGATACAGTGCATTGTTTCAGGATATCCAAATGACTATCAAAAACCCTTGGTCCCAAAGTCTGCCATAAACTTTTCCTTTCCTTGATATGCCATTGTCCATTTTTTAGGGCTATGGGGCTTAATGGATGTTGCAGAGACCCCCGGATTTCCGAAATCCAAGAATCTAAGTCCCTGTTATAGGCAAGTTGCCGAACGACCTCAAAGTCAGCATTGTTTTTCTCATTCCATGCGCCGAGAAGATTAGCAATTACTAAATCGGAAGTGTATGAGTGTTGATTCCAGTTCGGTCCAATTTCGGCGAAGATGGTACGCAACCGGTCCTCGGTCATTGGCACCAACATCGCGCCCACTCGCATCAGATACTTCCCATCCAAGTTGTAAGCTGTCCCACGAGGCCGCGACGGAATATGTAAAACGATGACTCTTCCTTCGGGATGGCTGACCTCCTCAACCCGTACCCTGAAGCGGAGTTTCTCAAAAATTCTTTCCTCTGTCTTTATCGGATTTTGAAATGCTTGCGTCCCGACTACGGGCCTAGGAGGCTTATCAGCGATACCTAGTAGCAAGTATCCCCCTCCCTCATTAGCGATTGCCACGCAGTACTCGTACAGCTTTTGATTGTCGAACTGCTTCTTTGCTTCTTTGAACTCTAGGCGCTGGTCCTCGGAAGGAGACTGACGCCACAGATCGATTTGTTGGGTTGTGATAGTCATGGAGATAGCACCTCACCAATCGAGTGCTCAGTTACCCACACGCACGTCCCCCGAAATCAGCTTCGGCAACATTGTACCACGCAGGGCCGCGAGGACGCGGGATTCGTGTTTTCTTAGGTCGTTGCTGTCGAACAATCGCTCGTTCAAACTGTGAAAGCACTTTAGCACGTTTTCTAGAGGCAGAATCACCAGTTGCGCTTTCAAGTCACTCTGGGTTAGCAAAGGTTGTGTTGATCCTCTATTGAGTGAATCAAAGTCAATCATCTCCATGTGAAAGAACAGGTAGCTAAAGAATTGACTAGATTTCGCAGTTACGAACAAGGTGTTATCAGAAGGCCAACACGGCGTAGTGATCCTGAAAACTGATCCAAGAGTCCCAACACGGCCGGTTAGCAAAATAAGGGAGTCCATCAGTGGTGTAGCTACAAAACCCATAGGGCCATTACCACCCCAAAGAGGTATTCGTGCTTCATCATTTGCCGCAGGAAAGCGACGACCAGGTCGTTTGCCACTTGACACGTCAGCCAACTCCCCCAGAGTCTTCACCTTCCAGTCCTCCGGTATCTCCCCTAGCTCCGAGTGGACGAGCCGATCAGGGAAGAGGTCGTAGTACTCGACGGGCAGGCCGGGCAGCGACTCGCCCCACCACCAGCGGCCCCCCATCTTCGCGTGCACCGGATCGAAGTCCACGAACCACGACTTGAACAGCGCCCGCGCCATCTCCTCCAGCGTCTCGTTCGTCCGCCGGTTCAGCTCGGCCTTGTCGTCCGGCGTCCGTATTACGTGGGCGATGGCCCGCTGCTCGTGGAGGGGTGGGAAGGAGATGCGCCATTCATTGAAGGATTTTCTTGTGATGGTCTGAAAGACCGTGCCGTATGTTAGAATTTGCATTATCGGCAGGGTGCCTTTCAGGGCATAGTACAGGAAATTGTTATCGATTCTACTGGTTGGAGTGAGGACATAGCAGGTCTGATTGAACGCCATCTCTCGCCAAAACTGCGCGAGTACACCAACAGTTCCTTTGAGCATGAGTTTGGCAGCACTGTCGGTCAAACCATTTTCAGCGATCGATTCCTGGACCTTGTCTAAGTATCTGGAGCCAGCGTTGGCAACGTCCTTTGCAGTCGCCCAAGGGATGTTTCCTTGCCAGTAGTCCACCACAGCGCGACTCGGTGTTCCGCCAATTGTCGCTGAAGCAACATCCTAGACAGAAACTTCCCGCCATTCCCTGGCATTTGCTTTTCGAGTTATCTTGTCGATTTCATGGCCGCTGCAACCGCCTCCATTCCTTACCGTGTTGCCGTGATTGTGGTGTCCACCACTGCCGCGGTGGTCTGGGGTTCTGGTACTGGTTCGCCGTCTTCACGCATACCTTCTATGTGGAATTCGATGGCCTCTCGGATTTCCTCCAACAGTTCCTCGCGGGTGCTCGCCGTAGCCACGCAACCAGGCAGGTGGGGCACGTAGGCCGCGTAGTTGTTGGGGGTCCTTTCAATTACGACGGTGTATCTCATGGCCCGGTTCACTCCTTTAGCCCGGATTGCTTCAAGATGCTGTTCCAGGTACCAGGCGGTAGGTCATCACCTGGCTTGCCAGGAATAGTTACACGGCCAGGTTTGACTGGGTATTTGAATTGGCAGTGGCTTCCTCTGGTGCGAACCAGCCGCCACCCGTCCTGCTGTATCAATTGTATAGCTTCTCTAACCTTTGGCGCGGCCAGCTTGCTTCAAGCCTCATGGATGGGAGTTCCCGTCTGCTTATAGGCTCGCTTCTGAATGACGGGGATCATCTCCTGTCCTCCCGGTTCGCACCAAGTCCTAGACTCTTGAGATTCGCCTCTATCGCTTCGTTGAGTCGCTGCGCCTCGGCCTGCCGCTGGCGCCCTGGGCGGTGAGGCGGGCCATCTCATCCTCGAAGGCTTCCCCGTCGTCATGTTGCGGCTCCGCTCCGACGTAGCGGCCGGGAGTGAGCATGCGCCAGTGCCTGCGGACCTCTTCCAGCGTCGCGCTCTTTCACAATCCTGGAACGTCGGCGTATTCAACAGGCCCGTCCTTCCCGCGCCAGATGGTGCAGGAAATGCTGCCCCGCAGCGCGTCGGCCATCCGCCAAAGCTCGGACTCGTAGCCCGTGACGGCGCTGTCGGGCTGCGTCTTTGTCAACCGCCGTCGTGCTGTGGTCATCAGGCTTCCCTCCTATCTCTATCCGCTAGCCCTCGGGCTACGGGCTAGCGTTCCGTTCTAGGATACGCTCCACGTTGACGCCGTTCAATGGGAAACGCGCATCACCCGTAGGGGCAATCCCTTGTGGTTGCCTCCACACGGCCCGGTGGCCACAGGCGATATTTACTGAATTGAAGCCTACCCGGTGGCTCCACTGCTCGCGAGGCGCTTCCTGAGCATGAGGCTGGAGGGCAAGATGGCAGCGGTAACGAGTCCCATTGTCATCATGGAGACATCCAGGCCGGAGAGGTCCGCGATGAGGCCGTAGGCTATCGGCGCGATGACGGCGGCGGCCTCGTTGGTGGTGTAGTACACGCCGTAGAGCCGGGCGCGCCGGTGCGGCGGGACGAAATGCGCCACCGCCGCGTAGAGAGCCGACGACGTGCCGTTTAGTCCGATACCCAGCACGAGCATCAGCGGCGCGAGGAGAAGCGGCGATGTCCACAATGACACGACCAACAGCAATGCCGTCAGCCCCTTGGTGACCCATATGATGCTGAACGCGCCGTAGCGATCTGACAGCCAGCCGCACAGGAATTTGCCCGCGGCCCCTCCCACGAACAGCAACGCCAGCATTGCGCTGATTTGCCCTGCTCCCATGCCCTTGGCGTCCATCACAAACGGCAGGAATACGATTGACGCCCCCCTGGTGGCCGCGTCCAGGAAGCCGACACCGCTCAGCGTGATGAATCCGCCCATGAGGACGCCGCTCCTGGCCCCGCCGCCGTCGTTCGACTCTTCGCGACTGGGCCTGGCTATATCAACGCGGCGGCGCAATGCCATGCACGGGGCCATGAAAATGACGCCAGCCACTCCTACTACCCACATCGCGGTGCGCCATCCGAGTTGAATGGCGATGGCCCCTGCTACGACTGGCGCCAATATCTTGCCAAGGTCTCCCGCAAAGTTGACCGTTCCAACCGCGGTGGAGCGTCCTTTCTCGTCGTAGGCGCGGGACACCATACTCGAGGCCAGGGGATGCTGCGCGCCGCCTCCAAGCCCGCTGACAGACGCCGCGATTAGAAGCGTCAGGAACGCAGGAGAGAGGGCCATTCCCACGAGGCCAAGCGCCATCCAGACGTTGCCCAAGACCAGCGGCCAAAACTCGCCGACCACCTCGGCGAGATAGCCTGCCGGTATCTGGAGAATGGCGGTCGCGCCGCCGAACACGGACCTGAGCAGCCCCACCTGTGTAAACGAAAGCCCCATGTCTTCCCTGATAAGGGGCAGGAGTGGCGCCATCAACGCCACGAAGAGGTCATTCCAGACGTGCATGACGGAGCCAAAGAGCAGCGTACGGCGAGAGGGCGGCGCGTTGGTTAGAAAGCTGAACATCTCCGCCTAAGAAACCATCTCAGAACTACCTTCCAGCGTCGCAATCGCGTTCCGCAATCCCTCCGGATTGCTGAGCGGCGAGGCGCCGCCTGGATTCCTGGTTTGGTGGGAGTACGACTTCTGAGGTAGTCTCTGAAGGGACTACGAACCGCCGTGGCGGGCGACGCCGGGTCTGGGACGCGCCTCTATGGCTAGACCGTCAGCATGCGCCGCCGCTCTTGCCGGGGGCGTAACCGCATTCCATTTCCCGGTTCACCCTTCAAGCCTCCTCCATGCCCCTGGCGCGCAGGTTCTTAGCGTCTCTTAGATAGACGTTGTTCAGTTGCTGAGGGGACTTCTCCGTGTTCAGCAGCGCCAGGACTCTTATGCACCGCGTCTGCGCGTCAGGAACCGCCATCTCGTGGCCGCACATGAGGGCGACTTGCGTCCAGCCAATCTGCCTGGCGGCGACGGCGGGGAACTCAGCGTTGAGGTCCTGGGTGGTGGAGAAGATGGCTGCCGCCACGTCGTCGGGATCAATGTCGTTCGCCTGGATAAGCTCCGTCAGCAACTCCTTGGTGGCTTGCAGGATCGCTTCCTTGGTATTGCTGTCGGCGGTTGTCGCGCCGCGCAGGCCTCGCACTTTCGACACGTTGCTCATCCTTGCTTCAGTCTCCTGATAAAGTTGGCGGCGGTACTCAAAACCTGCTCCTCTGGAGACCTGTCGATGGCGTCCAGCAGGGCGCTGGCGACCACCGCGCCGTCGGCGAATCCGCCGATGGCCTCTACGTGCTCTCGCCGCGAAACCCCGAAGCCCACGAGGAGCGGCAGGTCGGTGTGGGCGCGAACCCTCTCTACAAGGCCCTCCACCCTGTTGGACAACTCATGTCTCGCCGAGGTAACCCCTGTGAGACTAACGCAGTATATGAACCCCCTGGCCTCTTTGCAAGCTGCGGCTATTCGCTCGTCGGTGCTGGTGGGCGCGAGCAGGGGAATCAGGTACAGATTGTGCCGCTCACAGAGTGCGCGTATCGCGCCGGACTCCTCCGCGGGCAGGTCAGGGACGATGAGGCCGTCGAGGCCGGCGTCGGAAGCGTCGGCCACAAAGCGTTCCAGGCCATAGCGGAGGTAGGGATTGTAGTATCCCATAAATATGAGCGGGGCATCCATGCCACTCTCTCTAAGGCGCGCGACCATCTCGATGGCCGAAGCGACTGTGACGCCTTGCTGGAGCGCCCTGAAGCTGGTCATCTGTATGGTGGGACCATCAGCGAGAGGGTCACTGAATGGGATGCCAAGCTCCAGCATGTCGGCGCCCGCGTCCAGAACGACTTCGACAAGCGCCTCGGACGTTTCGACATCCGGGAACCCCACGGTGATGAAGGGAACCAGCGCGGTCTGTCCCTCATTCCCCAGTGCCTGAAGTGTCGAGTCGATTCTATTGGTCATAGTTCACCAAAGTGTGGATTCAGGGCGCGCGGCCGCTATCGCGAGCGCGTTCTGGGCGGCGTGTGCCGCGAATGGCGGCCATAGGGAGCGCGTTCTGAGGTAGAGCCACGCGAACAGCAGGCCGGTTACGAAGATTGGAATTAGCGAGCCGGGCGACACGTGCGCAGCGGCGAACAGCGCGGAGCTTGCCAGCGCGGCCCGCGTCACGCCCAGGGGGGCGAGCAGTCCGCCCAGCACAAACCCCCGGAAGAACACCTCTTCCGCGAACGGCCCCCACACGACGATTGTGAACGAATTCAGAACCCTCTGAACGCCTTGCCCAAACGCCTCCTGCGGCACCTCCGGCGGCTCGAGCCAGCCGATTCCTAGCGCGTCGATTGCCAGGACATACGCCGTAGTGAAGGCCAGGCTGCCGAGCAGCGCCAGCGCCGACAACGCATAGCTCCACCGCAGAGTGGGCCGACCGAATCCGAGGCTATTCCATCGAGCGCGATATTTCCGTATGCCGAACACCCAGACTGAGAGCAGGACCATCCCATAGAATAGGCCGAGAATCCAGGGCGATAGGAACGGTTCTTCGCCAAACCCTGGGGCTTCTATCACGAACATAAGGAGTAATATCAGCGCCAAGAAGCCACCGACCGCCAAACCGGTGGCGACGAATATATCGATAGGCTTCCAGGGGATTGGCTGCCGCCCTAGCTGGTGAGCCAAAGTACATCGCCCGAGAGATCATCGGGATGGTCTTTGGACACGAATACGGCATATTCTTCCTTCGAGGACTTCAGGTCGCCGTCGTCGCCGTGCCCGGGATAGACGGCCACGTCGTCCGCGAGAACGAAGAGCTTACTTGTGATGCTCTCGATGACCTGCGCGAGATTCGCCGGCGAGCCCGTCTTGCCTGGGCCGCCGGGAAATAGCGTGTCGCCCGAGAACAGCGCGCGGCCTATGGTGTAGCAGGTCGAGCCGGGCGTGTGACCAGGGGTTCCGATGGCCTTCAGGGTTAGCGTGCCCGCTGCGACCTCGTCGCCGTCTCGCAGCAGACGCGCCGGCGCGCTTGGCAAGGCGTGAGCGTCGGCCTCGCCTATGCCCACGGGAGCGTCGATGGCTGACATAACCTCGTCGAACCCTAGCAGGTGGTCTTGATGATTATGCGTAATCAGGATAGCCTTGACGTCGGTCGCGTTGGCGGCCTCGATCAGCTTATGGGGTTCCGCGGGGGTGTCTATGAGGATGCTCTCGTTGGTCTGTGGACAGACGAGCAGGTAGGCGTTGTTGCCGTAGGGGCCACATTCGTACTTGTGAATGGTAATGCTGTCGTCCTGGTAGTGCGGGGACATCTCGCGGCCTCCTGGCATTTGATGTTAATGGGCGCGCACGCCTGGTTCCCGCAAGGCGCCGCGACCCTCCAAGCAGTACGGGGTTTGATGTGATTATAGCAGGGGATGCCATCGATGTCATTCCGACGCGGCGCGGGTTTACGGGAGGCCCGAATCGCCATACTCAGGATTTACGGGATTCTCTTGCCAGACTACTTGGCTCACGCCACAATCCCGAATCCCTATAGACTCCGCGAATCCCTGTTCTGACATACTGACGCACTAATAAACTACTCGAGGTGTCCAGATGGTCGACTTCGGTCTAAACGTAAAGCACGACTCAGGCGGGAAACGGGTGGTGTTCCAGTGCGAACACCAGAACGGGCTGCTGTACGTCGTTCCCAGTGAAGCTAGTTGGGTGTGCTCCGAAGACATGCTTCACGCGCACGCCATCGCCGGTTTCTTCAAGCAACTCGTGGAACTCGACGACCCTCGGGTCGAGGAGCTTATGCAACGCTGGGGCCTGTACTACCGAGAGCGTCCACTGGCTACCCGGGACGGGGTGTAAGTAGAAAGGGAAGGCGGGCCTTGCAACCCGGTAAGACGGCGCGCTTGAGTCGGGAGACAGCGCGACGCCTAGAAGTCGTCGTTCTCGTCTGACTCCAGTTCGTTCCCCGGGTTATTGATGATGCGATGAAACACCGGGGAGAATGCCTTGTCGTCTCCCGGCTCGGTGTCGTCGTTTGACCAGTCTTTCACGGTGACCGAATCCGACTCGTCGATCTCGTCGGCCAGCTCGTAGTCAACGATGGAGCTTGGTATGTACATCGGGTAAGGTCCGGCGACTCGCGCCGGGAATGATACGACATGCGCCTGCGAGGGATGCTTGGAGACCTCCCGGATGATGATGGTCAGCTCTCGTTCAGAGACGCTGGTGACGGTGGCGTCATACTGGTTGCCGCCCTTCATAAGCTTGGTTAGCCTGGACGCCAACCTCGATTCGACCTGACCGGCGTATTCGCCGGAGGGACGGGTCACATTCAGACCGCCTCCCTCGAGCCGCAATTGCACGGGATGCCCCGGAGCCAGCTTGAGCAGCGCGTTGGGCGCTGCCAAGTTGACCAGCGAGGTGACGCCGGTGTTACCGCTTTCCTCTATGAAAACCTGGGGCGTCGTGCCGCTCTTGGCGCCGGAGCCCGGGGCGTCGTCGCCCAGTTGCGTCAGTCGGTTGAGGTTCTTCCTGGCGATGCTGTTGTGAGGCGAGACCTGCAGGGCGCGGCCAAAGGCCTCCTTGGCTTCCCTGTTGCGGCCCAATTCGCTGAGGGCCTTGCCCAGCCTGTTGAGCGCCTCCATGTCCTGTGGGAAGTCCTTCAGGATCGAGTGGTTCATCAGCACCGCCTCTTTCCAGCGGCTCTGCATTGCCAAGGCTACGGCCTTCTTGGCCTTGTCCTTTCTGGTCTTCTCTTTGTCTTGGATTCCGGTCATGTTCATAGCTGATACCTCAACAGAGTTTGCGAATTGTAGCGCAAACTCTAGCCCCGCGCAAGAAGGGTTGGGGTTAATTTGTCAATCTGTCCGTCTGTCCGTTTTTCAGTGTTTGTGAGCAGCGGGTTGTTTGGGTCTATAGAGGGTGTTGTGGAGACCGAACGACAGCAGGGCATGGATGGCGATGATGCAATGCGCGGTTTAGGGATTCGGCTTGTATTTGCCGCGGAGGGCGTTCCACTTTATGAGGATGGTGTCTCGGACCATTTGCATGGGGTCTATGCCGATGCGGACTTTGCTCGCCTTTTGGTGGTACCAGTGTATGGGCAATTCCAGGACGCGCATGTCCCTCTTCAGGGCAAGATGGAGGATTTCCACGTCGAAACTCCAGCCTTTGATTCGCTGCAACGCGAAGAGCTCATCGGCCACGCCTCCGCGGAAGCACTTGAAGCCGCATTGGGTATCCCGTATCCCACCGACGGCGAGAAGTCGCACTGACCAGTTGAACAGGCGTCCCATGAGGTGGCGCATAGGCGGCTCGTTGAAACGCCTGGCTCCGGACGTCTCCCGCGAGCCGATGACGATGTCATAACCCTCGCCCATTCGAGCGAGGAAGTCGTCCAGCCGCTCGATGGGCATGGCGAGATCGGCGTCGCACATGAAGCGGAACTCACCCCTAGCGGTCAACATTCCATGTTTGACGGCCCAGCCCTTGCCGGCATGAGGTATCGTTTCCACGCGCACCCGCGCGTTGTCTTGCGTCCACCGGCGAACCAGCATGGCGGTATCGTCCGCGCTTCCATCATCGACCAGGATGACCTCCCAAGAGTAGGGCTGGGTGAGCAGGTGACGCGCGACGCCGTCGAGAGTGGCGATGATGCGGGTCTCTTCGTTGAACGCGGGAATGATTACTGAGAGGAATGGACTTGGCAACGGAAACTCCGGCCGTCAGATGGGGATTGGACGCTGGCGGCTACTCGCGTAGTCAGGTGCGGCCGGCGAACGCTCACGCGCTTCAGGCCGGCTGATCCAGTTGGAAGGACTTGTGGAGGGCGCGGGCCGCCTCGGCAACCTGTGTCTCACCGACGATGCAGGTTATGCGAATCTCGGACGTGGTAATCATGTCAATGTTGATACCGTTGTCGGCCAGAGTGCGGAACATCGTCGAGGCATATCCGGGCGAGTCCTGCATTCCCGTGCCGACGATGCTGAGCTTCGCGAGATTGTCCGCGCTCACCACCTCGCCGCTGCCGAGTTCGATGGCGACCTCTCTGGTCACCTCGAGCGCATGCTGAAGGTCCGTTCTCTTGACGGTGAACGTCATGTCCGTCGTGCCATCTACGCTGGCATTCTGCACAATTACGTCCACGCTGATGTCGGCGTTGGTCAGCGGCTCGAATAGGCTTGCGGCGATGCCGGGCCGGTCCACGACGCCGCGAACGGTTATCTTTGCTACGTTGGTGTCGGTGGCTATGCCTCTTATGCGGTTCCTAATCTCTCCAACCCTGGTGTTCATGTCGGCTCCCTCGTGAATAAGCGTGCCCGGAGCGTCCGCGAAACTGGACGCGACCAGGATAGGCACGTTGTAAACCATGCCCATTTCGATAGAGCGGGCGTTCATCTTCGCGCCGTAGCTCGCCAACTCCAGCATCTCCTCGAACTCGACCTCGTCGAGCTTGTGCGCATCCGGCACCAGCCTTGGGTCTGCGGTGTAAATCCCCGCCACGTCGGTATAGACCTCACAGCGCGCGGCCTCCAGGCTGGCGGCGAGAGCGACGGCGGTAGTGTCGGACCCTCCGCGCCCGAGGGTCGTGGTGTCCATGTCCTCGGTGATGCCCTGGAAGCCGGCAACGATGACGATACGCCCCCTGTCAAGCTCACGCTGAACACGCTCTGGCTCGATGCCCGCTATCCTCGCCTTGCCGTAGCTGGTGTCGGTGCGAATTCCGGCCTGAGCGCCGCTGAGGCTGATGGCCTCGTAGCCCATGGAGCGAAGCGCCATCGCAATCAGTGTGCAGGAGACTAGCTCGCCAGTCGAAAGCAGCAAGTCGAGCTCACGCGGCTCCGGCCTGTCGGAGATCTGGCGAGCTAGTCCCATTAGCTCGTCGGTTGTGTCTCCCATCGCCGAAACGACGGCCACGACCTGGTCGCCGGTGTCGTGAGCCCGGGCGACACGGCCCGCGACGCCGCGGATTTTATCCGCGTCGGCCAGTGAACTTCCGCCGTACTTCTGGACTATGAGCGCCAACTACCTATTCAACTCCCGTGGAGGTTCTCTTCCACCCGGTGCAAGGGGCGGGAAGAATCTAGTCTGTGTTGTCGTCAACGTGAGCGCCCTTGCCTGCCGGCTTCGTTATCAGCATTGAGCCACCGACGCCGGACTTGGCCGCTATGTCCGCCATCTCGTAGCCGATGGTGTACTCCCGGCCGCGAGTCAGCGCGAGCACGCTGGAACCCGCGCCTGACAGGAACACCCCCAACGCTCCGGCGTCGAGGGCGGCGCGGAAGATGTTCCGCATCGGGCGGAATATCGCCTGTCGGGCTGGCTGATGCATCCGGTCGCCCGTGGCGACGTCCAGGTGCGCCAGGTCGCCCGTGGCGAAGGCCCTGACGAGCAGCGCAACCCTGCCTATATTATACACGGCGTCGCCCCTGTCAACGTCAAGGGGGAGCAGGTCTCTCGCCTGCGCGGTTGGCATGGGCACGTCCGGCACGAACACCACCGCCATCAGGTCGTCGGGCACGGGCACGGAGGCGGCGATAAGCGCGCCGTTCTCTCGCACGACTACCTGGCATCCACCCAGCAGAGCGGGCGCGGCGTTGTCGGGATGGCCCTCGATTTCGGCGGCAAGCTCCAACAGCCTCTGGAGCGAAAGGGACGCGCCGCACATCTCGCTGCCCGCGAGCAGACCTGCGACCGCGGCCGCCGAACTGCTGCCGAGTCCCCGGCCAAGGGGAATCTCGTTGTGGCAGGTCATCCTGACGCTCGGAACGGGCTTTCCAAGCCCGTCGAAAGGCAAGCAAAAGCCCTTGTACATCAGGTTGGAGGCATCGGTTGGCAGGGAGTCCGCGCCCTCTCCTTCCACGATGATCTCGAGGCCGGAGGAGCTTGGCTCGACGCTGACGCTATTCCAGACATCCAAAGCCATCCCCAGGCAGTCGAAGCCGGGGCCCATGTTGGCGGTCGTGGCGGGAACCCTTACAGTTAGTCGTTCTCTCATAGCAGACGCTGGGAAGTATAGCATCTGAGTGGTGGAGGGAGAAAGGGTGGCGGGTTGTCAGAGTCAGTATTTTGGAATTATGGCGGGCGAGTGTTTAGTGGAAGCGTTGTGAGAATCAGACTTGCTGCTGATAGAGTGTGTGTGCTGTCGTGGTATGGCGCTGACTCTGGTTTCGCTTGCCAGGGACTGACGGGCTTGCGGGCATCTGTGAAGTGGTTGCCGCTTTAGAGGTGTGTGTTAAGATTGTGAGGATATGTTGGAGGAGTTTTTGGGGGAATATCAATGGTCTGGCGCGGGCGGCAACTCAGGCATAGGCGATGGCCTTCGACCCGGTTCCTTTAAAGAGGCGGGAGGACTGGAGGCTGAGAGTCAGGAGTTGGAGGAACCGGAGGCCGATGGCCTGCGTGACAGGGCGCTTCGGCTGCTGGACTTTCACCAGGTGCGGCAGCACGTGGCGAATCGTGTCACTTTCTTCCTGGCGCGGCAACTCGCGCTTACCATGACGCCGTCGTACCGGCGCATGGAGGTGGAGGAGCTTCAGCAGGAGACCGCAGAGGGGCTGGCGCTGCTGCAACTGGTCGGCGAGGTCGATTTACACTCGGCAGTCGATACGTCGGATCTGGTCGCGCGGGCCGGCATCGGCGGCGTGCTGAGCGGCGCTGAGCTGCTGGCGGTGGCCGACTCGCTTGAGGTGCATCGACGGGCTCGCGCCGCCGTGCTGCGGTCGCGGGGCAAGCTCCCGATGCTTGCGGACATTGTGGAGGGAATTCCTGAGCTGCAGGAGCTGCGTCGTCAAATCAGGAAGAAGATAGACGCGCGTGGCGAGGTGGCCGACGACGCCACGCCCACGCTCCGCGCCGTGAGGCGGCAGGCGCAGCAGGCGTATGACCGCGTGACGCGCACGCTGCAAAGTCTCATTCGCTCCGCGGCGGGCCAGGAGGCCCTGCAAGAGCCGATCATCACCACACGCAACGAGAGAGTCGTCGTTCCCGTCAAGTCCGAGATGCGCAGCCGCGTGCCCGGCATCGTGCACGACGCATCCAACACCGGCGCCACACTGTTCATAGAGCCGTTCGCCACCGTGGACATGGGCAACGACTGGCGTGAGCTCGCGTTGGAAGAGCAGCGGGAGACGCTGAGGGTGCTGCGCGACCTCTCGACTCTCGTCGGCGAACTGGCCGAGGACATCCGTCGGGGCGACGAGCTTGCCGCAAGGCTGGACTTCGTTCTCGCAAGGGCGCGTTACAGCATCTCGATTCGCGGAATCTCGCTCCCGTCCAGACGCGCCGGGCGGCAGGATGATGGGGCATCGGAAGTGTTCGACATGTCGTTGCGGCTGCTAGGAGCGAGGCATCCGTTGCTGGGCAGGTCTGCCATTCCAATCAATGTCAGCCTCGGGCCGGACTGGTCGGCTCTGGTCATCACGGGGCCGAACACGGGCGGCAAGACGGTCGCTATGAAGACCGTGGGTCTGCTCGCCCTGATGCACCAGTCGGGGCTGCAAACGCCGGCCGATGAGGGCAGCTCGTTGCCTGTATTCGATGGCATTTACGCGGACATTGGCGACCAGCAGAGCATAGAGCAGTCCGTATCCACCTTCAGTTCCCACATGCGCAACGTGGTGGAGATTCTGGCAGAAGTCAGTCCCGCCTCGCTTGTGCTGCTGGACGAACTGGGCACCAGCACGGACCCAGAAGAGGGTTCCGCGTTGGCGAAGGCCGTGCTCGAACATCTGGCGTTAATGGGCGTGAGCGCGATCGCCACAACGCACCACCGCAGCGTGGCGACTCACGCCGAAGCCTCGCCTGCCATGAGGAACGCCAGCGTCCAACTCGAACCCTCGTCCCTGGATCCGACCTACACGCTCACCATGGGCATACCGGGCAGAAGCTACGCGATGGCCGTCGCGTCGCGCTTGGGCCTGTCCGATGAAATCATGGAGCGGGCAAAGTCGCTATTGGAGCCGCAGCACCTCAGATTCGAGGACTGGCTGAACGAGCTCCAGGCTGACAGGCAACGCCTGCAAACGCGGCTGCAAGAAGCCGAAGAGTCCCGCGCTAGGGCTGAGACCGTGAGAAGGGAGCTTGAGGCGCAGGTGGATTATCTCGCGGCGCATCAAGAGGAAATTTTCGACAGCACGCGCAGGGAGGCGCTGGCGCAGTATGAGGACGCCAGGCGCAGGCTCCGGCGCATCGACGCCGCCCTCTCCTGGGACGTCCCCGCCAACGCCGCCGGAGACGCGCAGGCCCGGATTGCCGAGGTGAGGCGAGAGTTGGAGGAAGTGAACGTGCGTCCCGCGACTCCGCAGTTGCGCAGGGCCGTTGAGCAGCGTCCGATAGAGATCGGCGACAGCGTGGACATACGAGGACTCAACCTGAAGGGCAGCGTGGTCTCGTTGCCGGAGCAGGGCAGCGAAGCGGAGGTCAACATCGGCAAGGTACGCCTGCGAATCGACCTCAGACGCCTTTCGAGAACAGAGGAGACGGTACAGGAGGACGAGGAACCCGGGGTGCGCTTCGAGCTTGGACCGGCGCTGGGGACCACGGAGCTCGACCTTCGGGGTCTTCGAGCCGCTGACGCGCTGATTCGCCTGGAGGAGTTCCTGGACAGCGCGGTGAGGGACGGGCTGGGCGCGGTTCGCGTCATACATGGACGGGGCACGGGCGCGCTGCGAGACGCGGTGAGAGACCACCTCAGCCACCATTCGTTGGTCAGGTCGTTCGAGCGGGAGACCCCGGAGCGCGGCGGCAACGGGGCAACAGCGGTAGAGTTGGCGTGAGGCGTGTTGAGGAAGTGGCGCATGATAGCTCGCCCTGACGCCATTCACTCGCTCTTTCGCCGGACGGCGCAGGGACGCGTTGCGCCTTGTCTCTACCCTCCGCTGGCGGTGTTCCTCGCGCTTGTCTCCGGCGTCTGCGCCCACGATGACACTGAGCGTCAGCCGGCGCCCACGCCAATCAGCCGGCCGGCGCCCGTATTTTCGACGCCGCTTCACTACGTGGAGATAGGTGAGGGCACGTTCCCAGTGGAGGTCGCCGATAGTCCGTATGAAAGGTCGGAGGGGCTGTCCTACCGCGAGAGTCTGGCAGACGGGACGGGGATGCTGTTCGTCTTTCGGAACGCTCATGTCCCCAGCTTCTGGATGAGGGAAATGCGCTTTCCGCTGGACTTCGTCTGGATTGGCGAGGACTGCACAGTCGTGGACATAACCAGGGACGTGCCTAACCCACCACTGGAAACCCCGGAGAGCGATCTGCCGAGGTACAGCCCAAGCGAACCCGCACTATACAACCTGGAAATCAACGCGGGTGAAGCGGCGCGGCGCGGCATCGGCATTGGGGACGGCGTCCGCTTCCGAGACGTGCCGGGCGGCGGATGCTAGGGGGGAGCGTTTCAGTTGGTCCGTTAGTAGGAGGTCAATTGCGAATCGTATTCATGGGAACGCCAATGTTCTCCGTCCCGGCGTTGACCGCGCTCGTGGAAGCGGGGCACGACGTTGTTGGCGTGTACACTCGCCCCGACAGGCGCGCTGGCAGAGGAAAGAGGCTTGCGGCTCCCCACGTGAAACAGGCGGCCCTGAAGCTTGGCCTCGCGGTGTCGCAGCCCGCTTCTCTAAGGAGAGACGAGCGTGCCCGACGCGAGATTGAGGGGTTGTCCCCCGACGTGATTGTCGTGGCGGCATACGGGCTATTCCTGCCAGCCGACATGCTCGCACTGCCACGGCTCGGCTGTCTGAACATTCATCCCTCGCTGCTGCCCAAGTATCGCGGGCCATCGCCTGTGGTGTCCGCCATTCTCAATGGCGACGACGTTAGCGGGGTCTCCGTGATGAAGTTGGACCAGGGCATGGATTCCGGGCCGCTGCTGGCGACTAGAGAAACTCTCATTGGTCCACGCGAGACCGCCGAGGGCCTGACGGCGCGCCTGTTCGAGATGGGCGCTGCGCTGCTTGTCGAAGTCCTGCCTAGCTGGAAGCGAGGCGAGATTGATGCACAATCCCAGGACGAGTCGCTTGCGAGCGTGACCCGTCTCGTGTCGAAAGAGGACGGCAGGATAGCGTGGGATGAACCGGCGGCGCGCATCGCAAGGCAGACGCGGGCCTATCACCCATGGCCGGGCGCGTACACAAGCTGGCACGGCGCGGCGCTCAAGATAATCGAGGCGTCAGCGGCTGAGTCCGCCCCGGCCCCGGTCGCCGCTCCTGGAGAGACGTTGCTGCTCGCCGATGGCCGGATCGGCATCGGCACGGGTGGCGGCGTTCTTGAAGTCACACGGCTCAAGATCGAGGGACGTGCCGCGGTTAGCGCGCGGGAATTCGTGCGGGGTCGCCAGGACTTCGTAGGCGCGCGCCTGGGCGAATAGTTGCCGCGGGCGCTATGGGGGAGGCCAGTGGTCTTCGACTCTGACCGCCTCCTCACTGCCGCTCCAGGGCGGCATAGTGACGATGATGAAGCAGAGGTCTTCGCTGCCCAAGTTGCGAAACTGGAAGTGGTCGCCCATGTCTATGGTCAGGGCCACTCCAGGCTCCACCTTCACGGTCTTCTCCCCATCGCCGTCTTCGCGCCAGACCTCCCCACACCCTTGCAGGAAGTACCACACCTCTTCCACTGTGCGGTGTTTCACGGCCATCGACACGACGTCCGGAGGGAGCTTGCAGTGGACCATGCTGCCAGCCTTGACCGCCACCAGCTCGCGTATCTCTGAGCCGTCCGGCGCGAGGACGGTGTATTCGTCGGGCAACCGTGTCGTCTGCACCTGTGCATCCTTTCGGGCTGACGTTGATTTGCGGACGCATGGCATTAGCCCCATCGTTCGCTTTGAGAGAGGCAGGGACTCTTGCTCTATCCGCATCTTGTTAGAGCGGAGGACGTTGCCAGCCTCCCAGGGCTGCCTCCAGGAGCTGGGCCAGGGCGAGGGCCACGTCTTCGCGCCAGGGGCGGGCGACTACCTGCACGCCAATGGGCAGACCCTCCGGCGACGTGCCGCCGCGAACCACTGCTCCGGGCCAGCCGGTTACGTTGTACGCGCCCGTGTATGTGAAACCCTTGCTGCGGCTCTCATCGAACGAGCCTTCGTGCTCGGTTGCCGGGAAGGCGGCTGTGGGGCAGAGTATCGCGTCGTAGTTCTCCATGAAGGCGAGCATGTCGCTGCGATAGGCGTCGGCCTTTTCGAGCAATGCGGTGAAGTCGGGCGTGGGGATAGCCTCTGCCTCGTCCAGCCGCTTTTGCAGCCAGGGATGGCTCTCGGTTGTGCCCGCCTTTTGGAGCAGTCTTCGAGTCCAGGCGCGCCCGTCCCCGCTGCTCAAGTTGGAGTTGAAATCGGGTAGCTGCGCCAATGCCGGCGGCACAGATTCCTCGACCGCCACGCCGGCCTCGGACAGCGCCTTCGCGGCGGCGTTCACGGTATCCGCGGTCTCCTTAGTGGGAGACATGAGGCCGTTATCGGTGTGCATGGCAACGCGCAGTGTCCTTACGTCAACGTCGTTGGGGTCGCCGAGCGGCATCGGCACGATGGCGGGGTCGCGCCAGTCCGGGCCGGCTATGATGGGCAGCGCGAGCGCGAGGTCCTCGACGTAGCGCGCCATCGGGCCTATCTGAGTTAGCGAATCCACCGCGCCCATACCGAACGGCACGATGTGGCCCGTTCTGGGCACTCGGCCGGAGTTGGGCTTGATTCCAGCGATTCCGCAGAAGTGCGAGGGCAGGCGGATGCTGCCTCCGGTGTCGCTGCCCATATCCAGCGGCGAGCCTCCCGACGCGACGATCGCGCCCGCGCCCCCGCTACTGCCGCCGGGCATTCGCGAGAGGTCGTAGGGGTTGTTCGTTTGCCCGTAAACCAGGTTGTTCGTCTCGCCGGCCAGCGTTAGCTCCGGCGTGTTCGTCTTGCCGAGCAGGATTGCGCCGGCGGAGCGCAGGCGCGCCGTCACGGTGGCGTCCCGCTCCGGGACGAACTTGGCGCGCCCCATTGTGCCGCCGGTGGAGATGACGCCCTCGGTGTCCAGCGAGTCCTTCAGCGTAATGGGAACGCCGTGCAGCGGGCCGTGCATATCACCGCGAGCCAGTGCCTCGTCCGCCGCGCGCGCACGGAGGCGCGCGCGGTCCGAGGCGAACTGCACCACGGCGTTCAGCCTGCTGTTGACCTCTTCGATGCGCGCCAGGTGCGCCTCCACGACCTCAGCGGCTGAAAACTCCTTGTCGCGAATTCCCTTCGCAATCGACTTCGCCGACCTGTAGATGAGTTCGTTCATGCCCTTCTCCTTACTCGAAACCTGCGAGTTTCAGTTGAAACACTTCTTGTTGCTCCTGTCGCTGGTCGTCGAAGCCTGAGACGCCGACTCCAACGAGGCGAAACAGCCTCTGCTGAAACAGTTCTGCATCGAGCAGAGCGCTGGCCGCCCGCGCGATTTCGTCCGAGGATTCAACGGGTTCGGCAACCGTCTTTTGGCGAGTGAACGTGGTGAAGTCGGCAAGCCTCAGCTTGAGCTTGACCGTCCGCCCGCGCAGGGCCTTGCGGTTGAGGTCGCGCGCAACGTTGTGGCTCAGCCGCCTCACCAACTCCCGCAAGGCCTCGGGGTCACCGGTGTCGTGGGGCAGTGTGGTCTCCGCGCTGATCGACTTCGTCTCACGCTCGACCTTAACCTCACTTTCGTCGTCGCCCAATGCAAGCGAGCGCATCCGCGGCCCCGTCTTTCCGAATCTGAGCGCGAACCACTCCTCCGGCTGCGACGCCAGTTCTCCGACTGTGTGAATCCCGTCGGCGTGAAGCCGCTCCACCGTCTTTGGGCCGACGCCCCACAGCAGGCCCACCGCCAGCGGCGCCAAGAAGTCCCGCTCGGAGCCTGGCGGAACCATCTTTAGGCCATTGGGCTTGTCGAAGTCGGAGGCTATCTTGGCGACCGACTTGCTGGTTGCCACGCCTACGGAGATGGTAAGCCCAAGCTCGGACTTCACCCGATGCTTCAGATCGCCCGCGATGTCGCTGGCCCCGCGCTGCGGCGTTACGGATGCGGTGACGTCCAGGTAGGCTTCGTCCAGCGAGAGCGGCTCGACCAGCGGCGTAATCTCACGAAAGATCTCCATCACTTGGCGCGACACCTCACGATAGCGGTTGAAGTTGGCAGGCGTCCTGATGGCATCGGGACAGAGCCTCAGCGCGGTCCGCATTGGCATCGCGGAGCGAACGCCGAATCGCCGCGCCTCGTATGACGCGGACGCCACCACACCACGGCCCTCCGGACTGCCCCCGACGACAACGGGCTTGCCGTGCAGTCGAGGGTTGTCGAGTTGCTCCACGGAAGCGTAGAAAGCGTCGAAGTCGGCGTGAATTATGTGCCGCATGACGAGTTGGCCTGTATGTCAGCTTTTCAGTTGGCCGGTAGGGGTTAGCCGAAGGCTCCACTTTGGCGGGATTGGGCTATCTCTTCCGCGCTCAGACCTATCTCCTTTAGAATCTCGTCCGTGTGCTGGCCGATCTCCGGGCCCAGGCTGCGTATGGAGCCGGGCGTGTCCGACAGCTTGGGGCCTATGCCGACCTGCCTTACCGTCTCGCCGTCGATTTCGCCGACCTCTTCCACCATGCGGCGATGCCGGAGCTGGGGGTCCTCGGCCAGTTCGTCGATGCCATATATCCTGCCGACTGCCACGTCACCGGAGTCGCGCAGGTAATCCCACCACTCGTCCCGCGTGCGCGTCTTGAAAATCTCGCGGAAGGCGTCGAATATCTCCGGGTATCGGTCCGCGTCGAATTCGTGCTCTACGAAGTCTTCCCTTCCAAGCGCGACGCACAGGGCCTCCCAGAACCAGGGTTCGATGCAGCCGATGCTGAGGAACTTGCCATCCTTACACTCGAATACGTTGTAGTAGGGGACGCCGCCGTTGAGGCTCATAACGCCGCGCCGGGCCACGGTGCCGTTGCCGAAGTAGTCGGACAGCGAGGCCGCGAGCATGTAGGCCACGCCGTCGGACATGGATATGTCAACGTACTGCCCGCGGCCCGTGTGCTGGCGCGCCATGAGCGCGGAGAGGATGCCAATGGACGCCTGCATACCGCCGCCGGCGTAGTCGGCGATGATGTTGTACGGTATCGTGGGCGGGCCGCCCTCCGCGCCGATGATGCCCAGCGCGCCGCCCGCGCTGATGTAGTTGATGTCGTGGCCCACCAGGTTCTTGTAGGGGCCGTCCTGCCCATACCCGGAGATGGAGCAATAGACCAGTCTCGGATTCATCTCGCTCAGCGTGTCGTAGTCGCAGCGCAGCCGCTTAACGACGCCGGGGCGAAACCCCTCGATGAACACGTCGGCGTCCACGCAAAGACGCTGAAGGGTCCGCTGAGCCTCCGGGACCTTCAGGTTCAGCGTAATGCTGCGCTTGTTGCGGTTGAGCGCGGTGAAGGCCGCTCGCCGGCGCCGCTCCCTCTCGTCTGGCTCACTGTCCCGTCCCATGCGTGAACGTCCTATGCGCCCGCCGCCCGGCTCTTCGACGCGGATGACGTCGGCTCCCAGGTCTCCGAGAATCATCGTGCAGAAGCCGCCCGGGGCCATCCGAGTCAGGTCAATGACGCGCAGGTTCGCCAGACCGAGCGGGCCGGGATTCACGTTGTTCATTTGCCGTCTCCTCAATCGACTCGGTTGCGAGCCGGGATTTCACATCGAGGTTTCGAGGACTTCCTGGGCCACCAGGTCGCCGATCTCGTCGTCGGTCAGGCCCACGAACTGCTTTAGGATGAGCTCGTTGTGCTCGCCGATGAGAGCGTGGGGCATCCGCAGCCTGCCTGGAGTCTTGGATAGCTTGAACTGGAGACCGTCGTAGGGCATCAGGCCACACTCGGTGTGTTCGAGCCACTGGAAGTGGTTCCTGTGCTCCAACTGCGGGTCCTGCCAGAGGTCTGCCTGGCTCTGCACGGCCCCGGCGGGAACGCCCGCGTCCTGCAGCAGACGCATGGCCTCCTGTGCGCCGCGCTGCGCCGTCCACTCGCCTATCAGCTTGTCGAGCTCATCCTCGTGCTCCCTCCGGCCCGCGAACGTGGCCAGCCGGGAGTCCCGCGCCCAGGCGGGAGCGTCCACCGCCTCGCACAGCGCGCGCCATTCGTCGTCCGTGGTGACCGCGATGGCGCACCAGGATTCGCCTTTGCCGGTGAGCGCGCGGGTTTCGTCCTCGCAGCGATAGACTCCGTGGGGCGCGTAGGCCTCGTCGCGGTTGCCGTTCCTCACTGTGACGCGGCCGTTTACCAGGTAGTCCATGATGATGGGCGCCTTGTAATGGGTCGCGCCCTCGTACTGCGAGAGGTCGAGGTGCTGCCCCTTGCCCGTGCGGCGACGGTACTCGAGCGCGGCCACGATCGCGGCAAAGCCGTTGGGCGGATTCACGAAGTCCGAGTAAGCCCCGTAGGGCGTGACCGGGTCCCTGTCCGGCCAGCCGGTCAGCTGGTAGTAGCCCGCCATCGAGGACGCCAACTGGCCGTAGCCGGGATACATGGCGCGCGGGCCGGTCTGACCCTGCTGGCACGTACTGAAGAATATCACGTCCGGCTTGACCTCTCGCACGCTGTCGTAGTCCAGTCCCCAGTTTCGCATCGCCTTGGGCGTGAAGCTCTCCGCGATGATGTCGGGCTGCCACTCGGCGATTACGCGCTTTATCAACGCCACGCCCTCCGGCTTCGCCATGTTGACGCCAAGCCCGTACTTGCTGGTGTTGAAGTTGGCGGGGAACTGGCTGCGATTGATGCCGGGCTTGCCGTCCTTGAACGGTGGCCCGGAGCGCAACCCGTCCGGGCGGCTCACCGATTCGACGTGGACGACGTCCGCGCCGTGGTCTCCCAGGTACTTTATGGTTACGGGGCCAACGCCAATCCAGGTGAAGTCCAGCACCCGCACGCCCTCGAACGGCATGGCCGCGGTTGACCTGGTAGTCATCTCAGAATTTCCAGCGTCATTCCCGCTCGCGCCCGCATCATTCCCACTCACCCCTCCGTCACTCCCGCGAAAGCGGGAATCCAGGGCCTGCGGCGCGCGCCCAAGCTCGCCGAGAATCTCATCGTTGTGCTCCCCTATGAGCGGCGCGCGCCGCCTGAGCTCGATGGGAGCTTCGCCGAGCTTCAGGTACGGGCCCAGATAGGTTACCGATTCGTTCAGCTCCGGGTGATGTAAGCTTGGCCAGAAGTCCCTTGCCTGGAGCTGCGGGTCCTCGGTTATGTCCTTCGGGGTGTTGCAGGGAGCCAGCAGAAAGCGGTGTTTGAGCGCGCGATCGTAAAGCTCCGCCTTGGTCTTTGTGAGAATGAACCTGTCTAGCTCTTGGTGGACGGCCTCTATCTCCCTGGCGCCTTCTTCCCCGCGCGCAATCAGGTCGTCCATCTCCCAGGTCGTCCAGTCCCTGCCATACATGAAGTCGGGGCAGGCACCCTCCTCTTCCATCCAGCGAACCAGCGGAGTCATGGAGGAGTTGGCGCGCCGGCCGCCGCTTATCATCGAGGTAACGAAGCCATCCTTGCACGGGTGAACGGCGCGCAGCTTGATTGGCGGACCGTCCACTCTTGGGAGCCTGCGAAACGCTCCGGCCCTCTCCATGTTCGTCCCATGCAGTTGGGGCAGGGAAGCGATGTTCATGAGCGTCCACATGACTGCCACCTGCATCGAGACGTCCACCCGCTGGCCTTCACCGCCGTTGTTCTGACGGTGCCACAGCGCGGTCAGCGACGCAGCAGCTGCCTGCGCTCCCGCGTGAAACTCCGCCTGTGGGAAGCTGATGCGAACCGGCGGACGGTCCTCGTCGCCGCTGGCGTACTGCATCCCGCCCATGGACCACGAGATCAAGTCCGTCGCCCTGTAGTGCGCGTGCGGCCCCGTCTGTCCGAACGGCGTTACCGATGTCATGATGAGGCCGGGGTTCGTCGCGCTTAGACGCTCGTAGCCTAGACCGAGACTCTCCATGTGACCCGGCGCGAATGACTCCAGCACGAAGTCGGCGCTTGACGCCAGTTTTCTGAAGAGACGCTGGCCCTCTTTGCTTTCGAGATTCAGGGTTATGCCGCGCTTGTTGACGCAGTAGGCGTACCAGAAGAGGCTGCGTTCGGGATGGCGCTCGTCCTTGTAGAACGGCCCGCGGTTGCGCGTGGGGCTGCCTCCGGGAGGCTCGATCTTGATTACGTCGGCGCCCAGGTCGGCCAGTAGCTTGCCGCACCAGTTGATGCCGCCCTCGGTCAGGTCCAGGACTCGATATGGGCCGAGCGCCGAGTTCACTTGTGCGCTGTCGGGCATCGTTTTGCCTCGAAGTCAGTCCTCTGAATACAATGTAATTGTTCGCCTTTGACGGAAGGCCCGCCCATTGTCCCCCTCCCTTGACGGGAGGGGGTTAGGGGGTGGGTGACCGTAGCCTGTGGAAAATCCCTTCACTTTCCCTGAACTCTGAACAGCTACAACAAAGTCCTTTTCCAGTGGTGGGGGTCGCGCAACCGTCTTTCCTGCGAAAGCAGGGCCAGCTATGCACTGCCCCCTGTCGAAACCATTGGTAGTTGCTTGCGCCGGGCCCTGCGCCGCCATCTCCCCCATCCTAACATTCCCCCTTGATGGAGGAAGGGACAAACTTCCTCCCCCAGACGCACGGAGGGCGCTACTGACAGACTGACTACTCGTCACCTACGCTCGTGGGAGTCCCAGCCCGCGCGTGGCGATGATGTTGCGCTGTATCTCCGACGTGCCCGCCGCGATCGTGCTCGACACGCTGGACAGGCTCATGCGCTGTATGCTGCCCTCCAGCGGCGCCCACACGGAGCCGACGGCAAGTTGTCCGGCGAGTCCCAGTATCTCCATGCCGGTCTGTGCCACTCGCTGGGTTAGCTCGGTGCCGTAGAGCTTTGACATGGACGCCTCCGCGTTCGGGACCATGCCCTGGCTCTGCATCCAGGCCACCTTGTACGAGAGTCCACGCGAGATCTCCGCTTCCAATGCCCTCTGCGCGAGCTTTGCGCGAACCATGCGGTCGTCGGCCATCAGATGGCCGTTGCGTATGGTCTGCTTGACGTAGGTCGCCAGCGCCTCCAGCGTGCGCCTTGCCGTAGCGGAGTAGCCGACGCCGGAACGTTCGAAGTCCAGGGCGACGGCCAGCGTGTACCAGCCGCGATTCTCCTCGCCGACGAGGTTGCGCTTGGGAACACGCACGTTGTCGAAGAACACCTCGTTGAACTCGTGGGAGCCGGCCATGTTGTAGATGGGCCGCACGCTTACGCCTGGGGTCTTCATGTCCAGCAGGAAGAGGCTGATGCCGCGATGCTTAGGCGCGTCGTTGTCGGTGCGAGCAGCCAGCCATCCCCAGTCTGCGATGTGTCCCGCGCTCGTCCAGATCTTGGAGCCGTTGACGACGTAGTCGTCGCCGTCCTGCACCGCCTGCGTCTGGAGAGATGCCAGGTCGGAGCCGGAGCCGGGTTCGCTGTACAGCGTGCACCAGTAGCGTTCCGCCCTTGCGATAGGCGGCAGATGCTCGTGCTTTTGCTCCTCAGTGCCCGCTAGCATCAGCGTTGGGCCGACCCAGCTTATCGCGCCGACGCCGAGGTCCGTGCCCGGGACGTTGCGGTAGGTCATCTCCTCGCGATATACGAGCTGCTCCATGTGGGATCGCGCCTGGCCGCCGTACTCCTCCGGCCATGCCAGCGTGAGCCAGCCCTTCCCGGCCAGCTTGCTGGACATCTCCTTGGTGAACGGCAGCCGTTCGGGAGAGTAGGGGCTTTGCTGACTCAGAGAGTCCCAATCGTCCGGCAGTTCCCGGTCGAGGAACTCCAGCAGTTCGCGCCGAAAGTCCTCCTCGGCCTCGCCAAAGCGAAAGTCCATGACTCCCTCCCCGTCTCACGCCCACGGCCAAGCGCGAATCAAAACGTCCGACCACGAGATAGTGTCCGTAAGGCGTAGTCTAGGCATGGCAACGGCGGCTGTCAAGAAGTGGTCCGCTGTGGGAGGCTGTATCAACCTGGTCGGTCAGATGCCCGTAGGGGCAATCCCTTGGGTTGTCCGCGTCGGTCATCATGCCCAGAGCGCCCACGAGGGACGACCCCGCGTGTTGGGCGGCGCTATTGGCCTGATGGATAGGGAAGGTGGGTTAGAGGAAGAGGAAGAGCAGGGCGGCGAGTTGCCTCCCGGAGAGGGCGCTGATGACGGCGTGGGTTTGGAGCTGCTCTCAGCCTATCGTGCTGAAATAGGGACTCTTGCCGGGGTGGCTTGGACTCTCAGCGACTCTACACCGCGCAGCACTATCTGGCGGCGGAACCTGGGGGTTGCGCTCAAGTTAATCCGCGGGTATCGCTCCAGCAGTTTGCGGAACATTATCTCGCCCTCTATGCGCGCCAGCGGCGCGCCCAGGCAATGGTGGATGCCGCGTCCGAACGACATGTGACGGCCCGCGTCGCGCCGCACGTCCAGCCTGTCAGGGTCGTCGAACACATCGGGGTCGCGGTTTGCCGCGCCGATTAGCAGGATGACGTATTGCCCCTTCTGGATGGATTGGCCGCCGATTTGCGCGTCCTCGAGCGCCGTCCGCCCGTCCGTCTGTACGGGGCTGTCGTAGCGCAGCAGTTCGTCTATGGCGGACTCCATCAGCTGGGGATTCTCACGCAGCGCGGCGAGCTCCTCCGGGTGGCGCAGCAGCGCGAGCAGGCCATTGCCCACCAGGTTCTTGGTCGTCTCGTTGCCCGCGACCAGCAGCAGCACGAGCGTCAGCAGCAACTCCTCGTGCGTGAGCTTGTCGCCCTCCTCCTCCGCCTGGATGAGCGCGCTGATGAGGTCATCGCGGGGATCCGAGCGGCGCCGCTCGATAATCGCGCTCAGGTACTCCTGCAGCGCCTTCATCGACTGCTCTCCCCTGCGGGCCACCTTCTCTTCCAGCAGGGGTTCGATGGAGCGCGCCACGTCGTCCGACCAGCCGCGGAACTCGTCCCTGTCTTCCGGCGGAATCCCCAGCATCTCGGCGATGACGATTACGGGCATTGGATAGGCCAGCGAGTCTATGACGTCGAAACTCTCCGTGCCGTACAGCGCGTCCAGCAGGCCGTCCACTATCTTCTCGATTCGGGGGCGCAGCGCGCTCACCGAGCGGGGAGTGAACGCCTTGCTGACCAGAGAGCGCAAGCGCGTGTGGTCGGGCGGGTCGCGGTACAACATGCTGCGTGGGTGGTCCGGGGAGAACCTGAGGTTCTCGTCGCTGGCGGCGACGCGGTCGTTGCCGAAACGCTTGTGGTCGCGCAGCGCGGCGTCCACGTCGGCGTGGCGCGAAACCACCCAGCCGTCGATCAGGCGGCTGCGATGCACGGGGTCTCGCTCCCTCAATCGGCGGTACAGGGGATATGGGTCGGCGGCCAGTCCGGCGGAGAACAGGTTGAACGAGACGCCCGATTCCAGACGCTCGCGGGCCATGAGCGTCCTTACGATGAAGGGCAGAAGCGCGGCTCTCAGGTGGCGTTCCATGCGGCTGCTCCGTGGGATTGCCTCCCAATCTTGTGTACGATACCGTCCGACGGGGACAATTGTCTAGAGACACTCATCGCCCCTCATCTTTGGGGGTTAAAATGCCAACACCGAAAGGGCAAAGAAACCTGCCAGTTCTGTAAAATAGCGATGCGGTTGGTGTTTTACAACAACTTGACGGCGCTATATCGAGCCATTGATGACCACATCCAGTACGGCGGGCTTGCCAAGTCCCAGGGCGTGCTCGATCGCGGGCGCGATCTCTGATGGGTCTTCTATTCTGCGACCATAGACGCCGTTGGCCTCGGCCATACCGGCGATGTTCAAGGGAATTGGGAAGTCCATCGCAATGTACTGGCTGCGTGGGGTTTCCTGTTTTAGGATCTGGGTCTGGTAGAGGTTCATGTTGAGCTTGAGCACGCGGTAGGAGCTGTTGTTGCAGATGACGTAAACCACCGGAATGTTGGTGGTGGACGCGGTCCAGAGCGCCTGCACCGTCATCATGGAGCTACCGTCCCCGACGATCGCTACCACTGGACGTTCGGGGTGTGCCATCTTCACTCCCATGGCTCCTCCCATTCCCCAGCCCAGCGCGCCCCCACGTCCGCCGAAGAGGCTGCCCGGCTCATTGAACTCTATCGACTGATGCAGGGCGGCTCCCGTGGTCACGGCGTCGTCCACGATTATCGTGTCTGAGGGCAGAGCCCCGGCTATCTCGGACATCATGCGTCCGGCGGACATCGGCCTCAGGTCCCATTCCTTTTTCAGGCTGAGCTCCCAGGCCGCCTTCATGGCCTCCTTCTCTTCAGCGGCTGACGTGACACGTCCCTTTGCGGCTTCTCTATCGGAACCCGACATCGAGGATTCCAGTGCGTCAGCAAGCTGCCCGAGGGCTACCTTGGGGTCGGCTATGATGCCCACGTCTGTCGGCTCGCTTTTGCCTATCTCACGGTAGGCTTGGTCTATGTGAATCAGCTTTGTTTTGGGGCCAAGGGCGCGGCCTGAGAAGTAGAAGTAGCCAGAGAAGACGTTCGTTCCTACCGCCAGTACCACGTCAGCCGATGAGAAAAGCTCCCTCGTGGCGGGTAACACAGAGTTCAGTCGTCCCATAAACTGGCCGTGGCCTGTTGGAAAGTTCATCTCAGAGTAAACGGTGGCGTACACCTTGGCGCCCAGCAGTTCGGCGAGCCTCACAGCCTCCGCGCTGCCGTCGGATTGAGCTATCCTATCGCCAATCACCATCATGGGATTGGACGCGCCGGCCAACATGCGGCTGGCCTCTTCGATAGCGCTCCCGTCGGGCGCCGTTCGGAAGTAGCCGGCAGGCGATGGCACGATCTCCATGTCCGCCTCGTCGTCCAGAGCGTTCGCCGAGAAGGCGACATAGGTCGGCCCGGTCGGGGGTGTCTTGGCCTCGTTAAAGGCGCGGCGCATAACAGACGGGACCTGCTCGGGATGCGTAACCTCCGCAGTCCACTTGGTAAAGAGTCGTACCATCTCCGCCAACTCCGTCCGGCCTTGTGCAAGTGCGCGAATGTCCTTGTTCGCGGAGGTCAGTACCAGCGGCGTTCCGCCCTCGTTGGCGTTGTGGAGCAGGCTGATACCGTTGGCAAGCCCGGTCTCTATGTGGAGGTTGACAAACGATGGCTTTCCCGTGGCGCGGGCGTAGGCGTCGGCCATGCCCATTGCTACGCCTTCTTGGGTCGTGAGCATATACTCAATGTCCGGGAAGTCCTCGAGGGCGCTCAGTATGGGGCCTTCACTGGTGCCGGGGTTGCCGAATATGTGCTTCACACCTTCAGCCCGCAGCATCTCCATCAGCGCTCTTTTGCCTGTCATCTTGGTCATGAGTGGCCTCCTATCGCTCCTAGCGGTCGGCGTTTGAGTGTTACCGCCGGCTCGCACAAACTATATCTTGCCGATGATTTCGTCAATGGTCTCCCGCCGGAATCGTTCCAGGTCGTCGGCGTCCTTGATGATTGCGCCGAGTGTACGGGATACGGCGTCATGGTCGAGGTGGTCGAGATGAAGGGCCAACATGGCTCTCGCCCAGTCGAGGGTTTCGGAGATGCCGGGCGTCTTTTCGAGCCCGACCTCCCGCGTCTTCTCGACGAATCGGCATATCTGCCTAGCAAGCCGCTCCTCGATGCCCTCCACCTTCTTCCTGACGATACGCAGTTCCTTTGCGAGGTCGGGGTAGTCCATCCACAGGTAGAGGCAGCGGCGGCGCAGCGCGTCCGAGAGGTCGCGGGAGCGGTTCGAGGTCAGGATGACCAGCGGGCGGTGTCTGGCCTTGAGCGTGCCAATCTCCGGGATGGTTACCTGGAAGTCGGCGAGCACCTCCAGCAGAAATGCCTCGAACTCTTCGTCGGCGCGGTCAACCTCGTCGATGAGCAGCACGGGCGACTTGTGCGGCTGGGTCAGCGCGGCCAGCAGTGGGCGTTCGAGCAGGAAGGGCTGGCTGAATATCTCCTGCTCCTGCTCGGCCGCGGCGCGTCCACTCTGCTCGTTGAGCTTGATCCACAGAAGCTGCTTGGGATAGTTCCACTCGTAGAGAGCGGTGGTGACGTCAAGCCCCTCGTAGCACTGGAGCCGAATCAGGTTGGT
Source organism: Dehalococcoidia bacterium (assembly GCA_965217565.1). Classification (GTDB taxonomy): domain Bacteria; phylum Chloroflexota; class Dehalococcoidia; order Lucifugimonadales; family CATOSD01; genus CBDCIS01. The sequence continues at coordinate 290,198 of CBDCIS010000006.1, read as the reverse complement.
ATCCAGCATCCGCGCCATCACGTTGGCGATTTCGGTCTTGCCAACACCGGCCCGGCCCTCGATGAGCAGCGGACGCTCCAGGGCCTGCGCCATGTAGATGGACGTGGCAATCGAGGCGTCGGCAATGTAGCTCTCGGCCTCCAGGCCCTCGAGAACATCGAGTATGGGGTCTGCCGTCGTGTTGTATTGTGGCAAGGGAGTTGGTTTCTCAGTGTTTCAATTGGTTAGAATCGCGGCTACTCCTCGCCGTCCTCATCCCCTTCTTCGCTCTGCTGGCCGTCCCTGTTGGTGAGGCGTTCGCCAAGCTCGCGGAGGAAGCCTTCCACGTTGGGGGCGAGGGTGATGTCTTCCGTCTGCTCCACGGGCCTTTGCCTGGATTGGAGACGATCGTAGTACGCCTCGAACTGCCGTATCAACCCCTTGACCTCGGAGTTGTTTTGGATGGCGCTGCTAATCTCCTCGTACTGCTTGAGTCCGCGGTCGGGGTTGGCGAGCGATTCGGGAAATCCGTATATTGAGCAGAGGACTTCCATGAGGCGAGACTGGCCCATGTAGTCCTCCTCCAACTGGACGTATTGCGGCAGGTGAGCCATGAGACTGGCGGACTCGATCTCAGATTCTTCGAGCAGCGTGCTGACGAGGTTGACGATACTAGTCGGCCCCTGGTAGTTGCTGCGGCGCAACGAGACGAGGCCCGCGGCGCGCTCTGCCTTGTCGTCTCCCAACGTGCCGGTCACCAATACCGGCCTCGTGTGGGGAACGGAGTCGTACATGCCGCCGATGCGGCAGTGTTCGGAAACGTCGAAATGTTTCATAAAGGAGACAATCGCGTTGGCGTAATCTTCGCCGTTGGCGTGGGGTTCGCGTATGTGCAGGAACATGTAGTTTCTGCCGGTGTCATCGTCGTGCGCGTGATACACGATGGTGTTGGGAATGTTCAGAGTGCGCCGCCCTTCGACGACGCGGGTGCGTGGTCTGTACCTGGTGAAGTCGAAGTAGGTTCCAGGCCGCGCGAGCCTTCCCAATTCCGTCGCTCCCAGGTGACGCTCCAGGCTGGACAGCACCAGCGTGCCGACCCTTCCCACGTTAATCCAGGGGCGCAATATGCTAATCGCGATTATGTCGCGCAGCTCCGGGAGCGGCTCCAGGACCTCGAATTCGCCTAGTTTCATACGTTCCCCCCGATTCCGTTGAATAAGTGTTAGTGTAGGAGCGTACTCCAAGACTGTCAACAATTGCCCTTGTTGAGTAACTGTTCAGAGTTCAGGGAAAGTGAAGGGATTTGCCACAGGCTCCAGGCGCCCACCCCCTGACCCCCTCCCATCGAGGGCGGGGGGCAATGGGCGGACATCCCATCAAACGTGAACAGCTATCCCGCGTTGGGGCGGTTGACGTTGGCCGAGGCCGCTCCTACAATTGGCTGCAAGGCTGAGTATCAGGCAATTGGCTGCAAGGCTGAGTATCAGGAGGTTGGCAGATGAGGCTCGAGGGAAAGGTGGCGTTCATCAGCGGCGGCGCTCGCGGAATGGGCGCGGCTGAGGCGCGGCTGTTCGCGCGTGAGGGCGCGAAGGTCGTCTTTGGCGACGTGCTGGACGACGAGGGGCGGCAGGTGGAGGCCGAAATCAACGAGACGGGCGGGGAAGCTCTGTACGTTCACCTGGACGTCACGCAGCCGTCCTCATGGGACGCGGCTATCTCGGCGACAGTTGCGCGATTCGGGCGGCTGGACGTCCTCGTGAACAATGCAGGAATCGCCGTGAGGGGCACGGGCGACGACGCCACGATAGAGGAGTGGGACCGCGTGATGGACGTTAACGCGAAAGGCGTGTTCCTGGGCACCAAGGCCGCCATACCGGAAATGCGCAAGACGGGTGGCGGCTCGATCGTCAACATCTCTTCCATATCCGGCATGATTGGGCAGACCAACATCCACCCCGGCTACAACGCTTCGAAGGGGGCGGTGAGGCTGTTGACCAAATCGACCGCGCTTCAACACGCCGGTGAGGGCATTCGCGTCAACTCAGTGCATCCCGGCCCCATCGCCACGCCAATGACCGAAGCGGGGCGCATGGACCCGGAGAGCTACCGCAGGACGCTGACGATGACGCCCCTGGGACGATATGGCGAGCCGGAGGACGTGGCCTACGGCGTGCTGTTCCTGGCGTCGGACGAGTCGTCATACATGACGGGAAGCGAACTGGTGGTAGATGGCGGCTATACTGCGCAGTAGTTGGTTGGTGAGTAATTCAGCGGTCTTTGTGAGTTTACAGGAGGAGTTTGATGAAGCTACTTGTGATTTCCGGTGGACGCCACCCTTATGAGGAGTCAACGCCTATTCTCGAGCAGTTCTTGACGGCAGCGGGTCACGACGCCAACGTGACGGAGGATGCCAGCATTCTTGGGGATACGGGTAGGATGGGCGCATACGACGCGCTGGTGTTCAACACGCTTCGAGAGGGCGAGACCACGCTGTCCGCGGGCGAGCAGGCGGGGCTGAAGAGCTTTATCGAAGATGGCAAGGGGTTCGTGTGCATCCACATCGCGGGCTGCGCCCCGGAGTCGTGGCCCGAATACCACGACATCACCGGCGGAGGATGGGTCATGGCAAAGAGCTTTCACCCTCCGTATGGGCAGTTCACGGTGAACGTGAAGGAAGCGGGCCATCCGGGCGTCGCGGGCATCTCCGACTTCGTGACGAACGACGAGCTCTACATGGGCATCGTATTCAAGGATGGCAACGAGGTATTCATCACGGGCGATGCGGAGGACGGAACGTATCCCTGGCGGAGCGAGCAAATGTCCATGCCGGGCGGCACGTTCCCGCTTGGGTGGACTCGAACGTATGGCGAGGGGAGAGTGTTCGTAACGCTGCTGGGGCACAATGGGCTGAGCTTCGAGACGCCGGAGTTTCAGAAGATGGTCTTGAATGGCGTGGAGTGGGCCACCGGCGGCGGATAGGGCCTATGACGCAACAGGCCGGCATATTCGGCTATCCGCTGGCGCACTCGCTCTCCCCGGCTTTCCAGCAGGCGGCGTTTGACTTCTACTCCCTGCCGGCGCGATACCACGCATGGTCAACGTCGCCGAAGAGCCTCGGCGACGAGGTTAGCAAGCTGCGCGGCGCAGGGTACCTGGGCGCGAACGTAACCGTTCCACACAAGGAAGCGGTGGTCCCCCACCTGGACGACGTTGATTCCTTAGCGAGGCTGATTGGCGCGGTGAACACCATCGTCAAGCGGGACGGGCGGCTGATCGGACACAATACCGACGCGCACGGCTTCATCAAGTCCCTGCGAGAGGTCGGCGGCTTCGAGCCGCGTGGCGAGCGGGCGCTGCTTCTCGGAGCGGGAGGCGCGGCGAGAGCGGCGGCGTTCGGGCTGGTCCAGGAGGGCGTCGCGTCGCTGGTGATAGCGAACCGCACGCCGGAGCGCGCGCAAGCGCTGGCCGGCGAGCTTGGCGGCGCCGGGCGTCGAGTCGAGGCTATCGCGCTGTGCGGCGATGCCCTGCGCCGAGCCGGTGGGGAGGCGCGCCTGATAGTCAACTCTACCTCCATCGGCATGATGCACGGCCCGGCCGAGGGGAGTTCGCCGCTGGAAGCAGGGTATATCCCGCGCGGAGCTGTGGTCTATGACATGGTCTATAATCCCGCCGAAACGCCGCTGCTGTCGCAGGCGAGGGCCGCCGGAGCGAACCCCGTAGGCGGCCTGTCCATGCTCATATACCAGGGCGCGGCGGCGTTCGAGCTGTGGACGGGCAAGGACGCGCCAATCGAGGTGATGTTCGACGCGGCGGAAACGGCCCTGGCGGGCCACTAGTTGGTCACTATTTCAGCATTTCAGTTTGTCGGAATTGGGATTTAGAGGAAGTGTAGCAACTTCTGAAGCGTGGTGTGATTCAGGGTGAAGCCTAACATCTTTGTTACAGGGTTCTCGGGTTCTGGCAAGACTACGGTTGGGCGCGAGGTCGCGGCGCGGCTTGGCTGGCGATTCGTTGACCTGGACGACGAGATCGTGAGCGCTGCGGGGCAGCCCATAGACGCCATCTTCTCGAAGAAGGGCGAGTCGCACTTTCGGCGGCTGGAGAGCGAATGTCTCGCCAGGGTCTGCAAGGGCGAGCGGCAGGTGGTGTCCACCGGCGGCGGCATCGTGATGGACGAGCGCAACCGCCGGCTGATGGGGGGCCGCGGAGCCGTCATCTGTCTGGAGGCGAGGCCCGGGACCATATACGAGAGGCTTCAGAAGCAGGGTCAAGAGAGCGCGGGCGCGGGCGTGCGACCGATGCTGGTGGCGTCCGACTGGCTTGCCCGGATACGCTCCTTGAAAAGGGAGCGTCAATTCGCCTATACTCTTGCCCACTGGACGGTGCACACGGACGGATTGACGCCCTCGCAGGCGGCCCAAGAAGTAGTGAGGGGTTGGAGCATCATCAACGCGCGAAGCGAAACCAAGACCCCGTGGGAAGGTGATGACCTCGCCGCAGTGGTCGAAACGACCTCCGGCGATTACCCCGTCTGGGTTGGATGGGGCATCATGGACGAACTTGGCGAGCGCGTCAAGCAGACGATGCCCTCCCCGAAGGCCGCCTACATAATCACCGACGAGAACATCTACTCGCAGGCGCGCCGCGCCCAATCCTCCCTGGAAATCGCGGGCATCCCGGCCCACATCTTCATCATGCCCACCGGCGAGCAGCACAAGACGCTGGAGACGGTGGCGCTGGTCTATGAGTGGCTGGCCCATCGCAGGGCCGAGCGCGGTCACCTCGTGCTCGCGGTGGGCGGCGGCATCGTTGGCGACCTCGCCGGCTTCGTCGCCGCTACTTTCGTGCGCGGGATGCCCTTCGCGCAGGTCCCGACCAGCCTGCTAGCCATGATGGACGCGTCCATCGGCGGCAAGGTCGCGGTGGACCTCCCGCGCGGCAAGAACCTGGTGGGAGCGTTCTACCAGCCCAGGTTCGTCCTGTCGGACGTGCAAACTCTCCGCAGCCTGTCGCCGCGCCAACTCGCGTCCGGGTGGGCGGAGGCCATCAAGCATGGCCTGATCCTCGACGAACAGCTTCTCTCCACGTTCGAGCTGCAGCGCGACGCGCTTCAGGCCCTCGACCGCGACGTGGCGACCGAGCTCATCCGGCGCAGCGTGGCAATAAAGGCCAACATCGTATCCCAGGACGAAAGGGAGACGCTCGGCGTCAGGGTCCTGCTCAACTATGGCCATACGATAGGCCACGCGATAGAGGCGGCCACAGGCTACGATTCGTACCTGCATGGCGAGGCGGTCAGCGTGGGCATGATGGGCGCGGCGCGCATCGGCCAGCAGATGGGAATGATGAGCGCGGATATGGTGGACCGCCAGACCGCCCTGCTCGAAGCGTTCGGCCTGCCCCTGACGTGCGGAGGCGTGGACGTGGACGCGATAGAGGACGCGATGCGCTCCGACAAGAAGACCTCGTCCGGCGCGATTCGCTGGGTGCTTCTGGACGGCATAGGCAACGCCGTTACCCGAAACGACGTCCCGCCGGAACTGGTGCGGCGAACGTTGAAATCGCTCACTCAGACGCCGCCAAGCCAAAGCTGAAGTAATGGAGTCGCCATGGCTGGAATTGGTGTTGTTGCTGCTGGGCTTTGGCACGGGCATCTACGGGGTATTGGTGGGAGCCGGGGGAGGCTTTATCCTCGGCCCCATGCTGCTCATATTCTTCGGCATGGACAGGGAGACAGTCGCTGGGACGGCGCTTGCGCTGGTGGCTGTCAACAGCATCTCCGGCGCGATTCCCTACCTGCGAATGGGACTGGTTGACAAGCGCAGCGGGCTGCTGTTCGCGGCTGCTGCGATACCGGGAACCATCTACGGCGTATTCGCGCTGTCAGCGGTGAGCGGCGGCGTCTTCCGCATACTCTTCGGGGCGTTGTTACTGGTGCTGGCAGGAATTCTGGCATTCCGTCCCAACGTGTCGGACGATGCCCCTCCAAAGGCGAAGGCGGCGACGGGGATGCTCGTAAAAGCCCGCCGGTTCAGGTCGAGAGAGGGCAAAGAGTTCGCGTACCAGGTGAACGAACTTTGGGGCACAGCGTTCAACCTGCCGCTTGGCTTCATATCTAGCTTCTTCGGCACGGGCGGCGGCTTCCTGCGCACGCCGATACTGGTCTATGGCTTCGGCTTTCCCGTTCAGGTCGCGGTGGCAACGTCGATCTTCACACTGGCATTCTACGCGACGGTGGGCGCGGGAATCCATGCCATCCAGAGCCATGTCGAATGGTACCCCACGTTCGTGTGGGCAGGGCTGGGACTCATCGCGGGAGGGCAGATAGGCGCGCGGCTAGCCGGACGGCTGAAAGGCGTCTGGATAATGCGGCTGCTGCTGGTGTTGGTGCTCGCCCTGGGTATCCGGCTGATACATCAAGGGATTTGGGGATGACATTAAGGGCGGTCTTCGTGTATGGGGTTGCAGGGGCAATCCCTTGTGTGGTTGCCCAAATTGTGCATCCCACGGCTTGGGCCCCCACAAGGGACGCCCCTACATGTGGCCCGGTTGCTAAAGCGGACATGGGAATGACGCCGTTTCGCGGAGACCGGGTCCACCGCTCAGGTTGGCGTAGTCGGTAGGTTTGCTTTGGCTGCTTTCACACTACAAGACACCGATGGCACGGCCCGCGCAGGCGTTCTGCGCACTCCGCACGGCGACGTGCCGACACCCGCGTTCATGCCCGTGGCGACGCAGGGCTCCGTAAAGGCGCTCGACCCGTCCGACCTCCGGGCCATCGGCGCGAACATCGTTCTCGGCAACACCTACCATCTCTATCTGCGCCCCGGTGTGGAGACCGTGCGAGGTCTGGGCGGGCTGAACGGCTTTATGGGCTGGAGCGGGCCGATTCTCACAGACAGCGGCGGATTCCAGGGATTCAGCCTCGAACACCTGCGAACTATCACGGAAGAGGCCATCATATTCAAGTCGCACATAGACGGCGGAATGCACGAGTTCAGCCCGGAGGCAGCCATACGCTACCAGGAAGGGTTGGGCGCGGACGTCATCATGCCCCTGGACATGTGCGTTCCCGCGGACGCTGACAGGCGCACGGTCGAGGAAGCGGCCGAGCGAACCTCGCGTTGGGCCGCCCGATGCCGGGAGGCGCATTCGCGCGCCGACCAGCTTCTCTTTGGCATAGTGCAGGGGGGGCTTTACGAGGACCTGCGCCAACGCTCCGCGGAGTTCCTGGTGTCGCTCGACTTTCCCGGCTACGCGGTTGGCGGACTGAGCGTGGGCGAGTCGAAGCGCCAGATGTACGACACGGTAGCGTTCACGACTGGATTGCTGGCCGCCGGCTCGCCGCGCTACCTCATGGGCGTCGGCTCACCGGAAGACCTCGTCGAGTGCGTGGCTCGCGGCATCGACATGTTCGACTGTGTGCTGCCGACGCGCATCGCGCGCAACGGGGCGCTGCTGGTCCGGGAAGGCCGCGTGAACATCGACACCGCCCCGTACAGGACGAAGGACGCGCCCGTCGAGGATGATTGCGATTGCTACACCTGCCGGACGTTTTCGGCGGCGTACCTGCATCACCTCTTCAGGGCCAGGGAACTGCTGGCCTACCGCCTGGCGACGATTCACAATCTGCGCTTCGTGCTGAAAACTATGGAAGACATGCGCTCTGCCATCATCGACGGGAGGTTCGAGTCGTACCGAGCGGACTTCCAAAAGCGCTTCGTTCCGCCGGACGAGAGGACGAGGCGCGTCCAAAAGACCAGGTGGCTTGCCGCACAGGGAAGGCCGCAATCCCAGTAGGGCAAGCCCTTGTGGTTGTCTTGTTCGCAACCCAAAATTGACCTATCGCAACGCGGCTCTTATAATGGGGCAGCGCACACAACTTTGGCGGCCCCTCGACGGGACGGCATGTAGAGGACAAAAACCAAAAGGGAGGAGAATAGACGCAGATGATACAACAACAGGCGGCGCTTCTGAGACCCGAAACGCTTATCGAACAGTTCAAGGAGAATGGGGTCACCCACGTGGTGACGATACCAGACAGCGAGACCAACTACCTGTACGAACTCATGGCGAAGCAGTCCTGGCTGGACATCATTCCCGCCTGCCGAGAGGGTGAGACGATGGCAATCTCGCTCGGTCTGCTGGTAGGCGGCAAGGTTCCCGTGTGCCTGATTCAGAACACCGGGATGCTGGAATCCGGCGACTCGATTCGTGGTATGGCCCTCGATTCCGGGTTTCCGATGGTGCTGATAATCGGATACCGTGGATGGACCCGCCACGGGGTGACGCCGGACACGGTGGCGAAGTACACCGAGCCGTTCCTGCACGCCATGGGAATCAACTACTACCTGGTGGAGCAGGATGAAGACGCTGAGCGCATCACCACGGCATTCGAGGAGGCAAAGGCCACCAAGCGCCCGGTGGCGGTGCTGGTAGGCGATGAGTATCACGGCTTCAATCGCTAAGGCAACCGAATAAGACATTCTACTTCAAGGAGAATCACGATGTTTGACGCGGCGGAAATGTTCAAGCTATTCAAGGACCATCGCGGCAAGGCGATAGTCATCCCTACGGGGACGGCCGGCCGCCACTGGCGGGACTTCAGCGACGACGAGAAGCGAGACATCGCCCTCGGCGGCGCGATGGGCCACACCACCTCGGCGGCTCTGGGCCTCGCGCTGTCCATGCCCGGCGAGAAGATAGCCCTCTTCGACTCGGAGGGCTCGCTGTTGATGAACATGGGCATACTGGCGACGATAGCCGGCAAGAAGCCTGAGAACTTCTTCCACTTCCTCATGGATAACGGCTGCTACGCCACGACCGGCGGCCAGCCCGTTCCCAACTCGGACGACATCGACTACGCCGGCATGGCGAAGGGCGCGGGCTACGTCTCGACCTATCACTTCGACGACCTAGAGGAGTTCGCCACCAGCATCGAGGCCATCATGCAGGAGACTGGGCCGGTGTTCGTCTCGATGAAGATCACGCCCGAGGTCGAAAACGAGCCAATAGGCCGCAGGGAGCGAAGGCCGACGCGCAGCCGGGCGCAGTCCATCAAGGACCTGCAGGAGGCGGTCGGAGTAAGCGCGGAGTAACCCGGCCCTGGGCGGCGCGGGTTCCGCAAGATACGTTGTTATCACAAAAGGCCCCCGGAGATAACCGGGGGCCTTTTGGTTCGTGGGATGGTGGTCTGGCCACCCGGGGGAATGTTAGAGCCTGCCTCGAGTCTATCGAAAGGATGGGGTGACCATTGCGGCCTCGGTTCTTTTACGGGTGGGTAGTCGTGGGAGGCGCGTTCGTCTCCCACTTCATCAACTACGGCTCAATGGTCGTGGCCTTTGGCATATTCTTCCCGTTCATGGCGGAATCGCTTGGCTGGAGCCGGGGCTTGCTCGCGAGCGCGACCGTGGTCGCCCGCATAACCTCGGCCGCGGCCGCTCCTGTCATCGGCCGCTCGATAGACCGGCGCGGCCCGCGCGTCTTCGTGCTGCTCGGCGGCGTCGCGGTCGCCGGGGGCGCGGCGCTTCTCGCGCTGACGAGGAGCCCCTGGCATCTCTTCCTGGTCTACGGCGTGCTCATGGCCCTGGGCGGCATGGCTCTGGGGCAGCTCAACGCCGACTCGACCGTCGCAAAGTGGTTCATACGCCGCCGGGGCAGGGCGCTCGCCTTCTCCACGATGGGGATGTCCGCGGCTGGCGTAGTGCTTCCGCTGCCGCTCGCCTTCCTGATAGTTAATCTTGGCTGGCGGAGCGCGTGGATATGGCTGGGCGTGTTCGTCATCGGGCTGGCGCTGATCGTCGCGCCGCTCATGCGCCGGAGACCGGAGGACTACGGCATGGTCCCCGATGGTGCCGGAGACGCAGGCGCGAACGATGGCGGCGGCGGTCGGATCGAAGAGATTTCGCTGACCGCGAGAGAGGCAATGCGAACGCCGGCCTTCTGGCTGCTACTGGTCAGCACGAATTTCGCCGGGTTGGCCATCAGCGGGGTCAATCTGCACATCTTCTCTTACGTCACGGACAAGGAGATCGACGCGCGGGTGGCCGCGGGCGCGATCACCTACCTCTACTTCCTACAATCAGTCGCCAAACCCATGTGGGGCTTCGTCGCCGAGCGTGTGCACGTGCGCTTCTGCCTGGCCGCGTGCTATGCCGGCGGCGCGGCGGGCATCGTCCTGCTGATGGGGGCATCGACCTTGGCGGGTCTGGTCGCGTTTGCCACGGTGTACGGCCTGACCCGAGGCGCGCAGTCGTTCGTCAGCAGCCTGGCATGGTCCGACTACTTCGGCAGAGAGGCGCAGGGCGCGATACGCGGGACGGCGCAACCCTTCGGGCTGGTGTCCAGCGCAGGCGGGCCTGTGCTGGGCGGGCTGCTGTTCGACCTGAGAGGCGACTACCTTCTGGCGTTCACGGTGTTCGTCACGGCCTTCGCGCTCAGCAGCCTTGCCGCGTTGGCGGCCCGGCCTCCGAGACTCGCGTCTGCGCACGCCGCCGTTCCAGAATAGGTCATAGGGGCAAACCCTTGTGGTTGGCCTGGTTGGTCGTCGCACAGCCTGCGTGCCCTACAAATTCCGACACGGTCGGGTATAATGTCAGCGGCTCCGGGCCGACACAAACTGCTTGAGAATCAGGAGCGTAACGTGATTAAGCACTTCTCCGTACTCTACGTTGGCAACATAGACCTCGAAAACGTGGGCGGCGACGGCACTCCCGCGGACGCGCGCCGCTATCCCAACGACCGCCTCGTGGAGACCTACGAGACCGCCACTCGCGCCGCCAAGCTCATGGACGAACTGGGCTACTACGCCCTGTGGATGGCGGAACACCACTTCCAGCACGAGGGCTACGAGTGTATTCCCAACATCATCCTGCTTGGAACCCACTTGGCGGGCCAGACCGAAAGGCTGAAGTTTGGATGCGCCTTCAACATCTCTCCCATGTGGCATCCCCTGCGTCTCGCGGAGGACTACGCCATGGCCGACGTGCTCACCAACGGGCGTGTCATCTTTGGCGTGGGCCGCGGATACCACAGCCGGGAGGTGGAGACGTTCGCCGCTCCAGTGATAGACAACGACGCCAACCGTGAACTGTTCCAGGAGCAGATAGAGATTATCTTCAAGGCGTTCAACGAGGAGTCTTTCTCCCACAAGGGCAAGCACTATACGATTCCCGCTGAAGTTCCCTATCGCGGCTACGACCTCGAAGAGGTGACGCTGGTGCCCCGTCCCGTCAACCTTCCGGTGGAGACGTGGCAGCCCATCGTCAGCGGACGCAGCATCGACTTCATCGCCAGGAACAGCATCAAGGGAGTGGTGGCGCTCACGGGCGAAAAGCTGGTCGATAACATGTTCCGAGAGTACCAGGAGGCGTCGGCCCGGTACGGCCGAGACCTGGCGTTGGGAGAGGACCTCGCGCTGGGGTTGGGGTTCTACATCGCCGACAGCGAGCAGGAGGCCATCGACAGGCTTCGCCCGTTCCATGACGAACGCTACAAGTGGTTCGCGCCGTTCGGGTTTGTGCGCTATGCCGATGAGCAGGGCCGTACCTGGGGAACGCCCGGCGCGCCCGCTCGCGTGCCGCGCGTAGAGGACGGCGCGCAGCAGAGGGCCTGGATTTGCGGCCCGGCCGACAAGTTCGTGGACTACCTGCGCGAACTCGAAAGCAGGTACCCGGGGTTGGAGCACATCATCCTTCACTGGCCCGAGGGTATGCCGCGCGACGACTTCCTGGAGCAGTTGAGGGTATTCGCCGGCGAGGTCATGCCCGCCTTCCAGCGGAGCGAGGTGGCAAGCGGCGCGGACGGTGCCTAAAGGTCCCTTCCCCCTGAGGGGCTGACAGGGGTAGGTAAAGCACGAATTGCAAGTACGCCTGTGCACATGTCATTCCGAGCGCAGCCGAGGAATCCAGAGTCTCCGATTGCAACCACCTCCATGCTTGTAACAAGTCAACCAGTGAGGCAACGTCATGGCGTTGTCTGCGGATGCGCCATCCTGGATTCCTCGGTTCGCTACGCTCACTCGGAATGACATGCGTTGAGCTGAATTGTGATGTCTTGGCTATGGCTCGTAGCTATGAGACGCCAAATACCTACCGCTGTCAGCCCTTGAGGGGGAAGGTTGGGACGGGAGTGACCGGGGCGGCTTGCGCCGGGCGGCAATGTAATCCAGAAAGGGCAATTTAGACATGGGCAAGATAATGGCTATCGGCGGCGGAAACATGGCCGAGCTCGAAACGCTCGCCATAGACAGGGAGGTCGTGGCGCTTACGGGCAATAGCCGTCCCAGGGCGCTGTTCATCCCGACCGCCAGCAGCGACAGGCGAGATTACTGGCATTCGTTTCAGCAGGTTTACGGCGGGGAACTTGGCTGCGAAACCGACGTGCTCTACCTTCTCCGCGTCAATCCCACCAGGGAAGAGCTGGAGTCGAAGATACTTGCCGCGGACCTGGTTTACGTTGGCGGCGGCAACACGCTGAAGATGATGAGGCGCTGGCGAAGGCTCGGAGTGGATAGCGTGCTGAGAGAGGCATACGACAGGGGTATTGTGCTGTCCGGCCTGAGCGCGGGCTGCATCTGCTGGTTCAGTTGGGGGCACAGCGATTCCATGTCCTTCTATCATCCCGAAGACTGGTCATACGTTAGAGTGAGAGGCATGGGGCTGATAGACGCCCTCGGCTGCCCCCACTTCGACAGCGACACGGCTGGAGTCGAGAGAAAGGACGACTTCGGCTGGATGGTGCGCCGCCACGCGGAGCTGGGCATCGCGATAGACAACAACTGCGCCATCGAGGTGCTTGGCGATACCTACAGGGTAATCACGTCCCAAGACGGAGCGGGCGCGTACAAGCTGGACAAGAAGGGCTCGGAGCTGTCCACGGTGCGCCTCGAGCAGAAGGAGGAGTACGCGCCAATCGCCGGGCTGCTGCGCAGGCTGTGACGTCGCCGTTCGTGGAGACGCTATCGTAAAATGGACCAGGGCGATATATTCCCGCTGATAGTCCGCTGGTTGCACCTCGTCTCCGCCGCCGCCTGGGTTGGGGGCAGCCTGTTCTACCTCATCGTGCTGCGGCCCGCGCTGCGCCGGTCGCCCGAAGCCTCTCGGCTCATCAGCGCCGCCGCCGCGTCCGAGTTCCGAGCGCTGGTGGACATCTGCATACTGCTGCTCATCGTGACCGGCGTTATCATGACGTTCAACCGGCTTGCGGCGGCTACTGTCGGGTCGGCGTACGTGGCCGTTCTCGCGCTCAAGATTGTGCTGTCGGCGTGGATGTTCGGGCTGGCGTGGGGTCGCCGTCGCCGCGCCGCGTTGCCGTCGCCGGAGGCGGAGTCTTCCGACGGCGCCGGGCGGCTGCGGAGAGTCTTCCGGGCGCTGTCTGGCTACAACCTGCTGGTCATCCTGGGAATCGTGGTTTTCCTGCTCGCGGACCTGCTGAAGACGCTGTACGAAATGGCAATCTCGGGGTGATAGAGGAACTGACGTGCAAGGACGGCTTTTCACACAGTATTTCGTGGAAGACGGCATTCGGGAAACCCCGGAGTGGCGGGACAGCAAGGCGCGTCCTGCCTCGTTCGACGCCTTCAGGGCGGCGGCCTCGCGGCTGTTGGGTGGTTTCAGCCGGTTGGGGAATCCGAACGAAGCCGAAACCGATCAGGAGTTCATACGTCCCGTCCTGGAGGCGCTTGGGTGGGCCGATTACCTGCCGCAACAGGGCACGGAGCGCAACGAGGATATCCCCGATCATCTGCTGTTCGCCGATGCCGACTCGAAGGCTCGCGCCGCACAGCGCGCGAACTCCTCCGAACGCTTCGCCGACGCGCTGGTGGTGCAGGAGAACAAACGCTTCGCGCTTTCGCTCGACGGCCGCGAACAGGGCGGCTCGCCGCACGGCCAGATACTGCGCTACCTGTCCACAGCCGACACCGTCTCCGACGGGCGCGTCCGCTGGGGCATCCTCACCAACGGCGGCGTGTGGCGTCTGTACGACCAGCGCGCCCGCCCACGCGCAACCGCCTACTTCGAGGCCGACCTCGTGTCGATGCTCGACCGCGACGACGAGCGCTGGCTGCGCGTGTTCTACCTGCTCTTTCGCCGGGGAGCGTTCACGCCGGAGGCGGGCGCGACTGCCACCTTCATAGAGTCCGCGATCGAGGAGGGTCGCCGCTACGAGGAGCGCGTCGCGCAGGACCTCTCCCAGGTTGTGTTCGAGAAGGTCTTCCCGGCGCTCGTCAACGCGCTCGCGCGGGAAACGGGCGGCGACCTGCCTCAGGCGCGCGACGCCGCCCTCGTCTTTCTGTATCGTCTGCTGTTCCTGCTCTACGCCGAGGACCGCGGGCTGCTGCCGGTGAATAACCCGAACTACGGCGAGTACGGCCTGCGAAAGCGCCTGCGTGATGACGCGGCGCGGCGCAAGCGCGACAGGGATGTGTTCTCCCAGATAGCCTCCAGTTACTTTGACCACCTTTCAACCCTGTTTCGCCTCATCGACAGGGGCGACCAATCCATCGGGCTGCCCCCGTACAACGGCGGCCTGTTCAGCGAGGCCGCCGCGCCGATTCTCAACACAGCGCGCCTGCCGGACTCGTTGGTCGCCGATGTCATGTACGCCCTGAGCCACGTGGAATCGGATGGCAAACCCCGCTTTGTCAACTACCGCGATATGTCCGTGCAGCAGTTGGGTTCGATTTACGAGAGGCTCTTGGAGCGCGAACCCGTTAGCGAGAATGGCAGCATAGTAATCCGTCCGAATCCGTACGCCCGCAAGGACAGCGGCAGCTTCTACACTCCCCAGGAGCTGGTTGACCTGATAGTCGAGCGCACACTCAAACCCCTAGTTGAGGAGCGACTCAGCGCGTTCGAGAAGTTGTCCGAGGAACTCACGGGCGACCGGAGGCCGAAAGAGGACAGGCTCACCGAGCTGGCGAAGCTCGACCCCGCCGAGGCCGTGCTGAACCTCAAAGTGCTGGACCCGGCCATGGGCAGCGGCCACTTCCTCGTAACCGCCGTGGATTTCCTGTCCGACTACGTAGCTGACCTGCTGGAGTACGCGCCTGCGGTGTCCGAATGGCTGGACGAGCCCTACGAGTCGCCGCTGGTTGGCCGCGTTCAAGCAATCCGCGACGACATCCTGAATCGCGCCAGGGAATCCAACTGGGTGCTGGACGAGGCGCAGCTTACGGATCAGGCCATTATCCGGCGTATGATTCTGAAACGCTGCATCTACGGCGTGGACAAGAACGCGCTCACGGTTGAGCTCGCCAAGGTGTCGCTCTGGCTGCACAGCTTCACGGTGGGCGCGCCGCTGTCGTTCCTCGACCACCACCTGCGTTACGGCGACTCGCTCGTCGGCCTGCGCGTACTGGACGGCCGGGAGGAGCTGAACCGGCTCGGAGGGCTGTTCGCGTCCAGTGCGATCCAGGCAGCCGAGAACGCTGCGGAGGGTATGCAGATGATAGAAGAGATGTCGGACGCGGACGTTTCCGAGGTGCGCGAGTCCGCGGAGCTGTTCCAGGACGTGGAAGAGGCCACGGCGGAACTGCGCGGGCTTCTCGATTTCCTGACTGGTGTGCGCTGGCTGACCGCCGGCATGACCAAGAAAGCCCGGGTTGAATTCGAGGCCCCACTGGTTGACCTCCTCGAGCAGGACCCACAGAGCGCGTTGAAGCTGCTGTCGGGCGGCCCCGGAGCGCTCGAAGTCGTGAACCCAGGCAATCAGGAAACATCTGTCTCGACATTCATGGACGTGTGGAGCGAAATCAGGTCTATCGTCGAGCGGGAGGCGTTCCTGCACTGGGAGGCGGCCTTCCCCGGCGTGTGGCGGAGATGGCAGGACAGCCGGCCGCAGGGCGGATTCGACGCGGTTATCGGCAACCCGCCCTGGGACCGCATCAAGCTCCAGGAGGTGGAGTGGTTCGCCACGCGCGACCCCGAGCTGGCGCACGCTCCCACCGCCGCGGCGCGGAGGACGCAGATTCAGCGGCTTCGCGCCCAAGGCGACCCGCTGGCCGCCGAATTCGACGACGCCAAGAACCGCGCCGACAGCCTGGGCCAGGTTGTTCGCGCATCCGGCGACTACCCGCTGCTGGGCGGCGGCGACATCAACATCTACTCCCTGTTCGTGGAGCGGGCCATGAGCCTGGTCAAGCCCGACGGCCTGGTGGGACTGCTCACGCCTTCCGGCATCTACGCGGACAAGACGGCGGCGCAATTCTTCAAGTCCGTATCCACGAGCGGCAGGGTGTCGGGGCTGTACGACTTCGAGAACCGAAAGATATTCTTCAAGGACGTCCACGCATCGTTCAAGTTCTGCGCGCTGGTGTTCGGCGGTGCGGAGCGAACCTTCCCGCAGACGGAGTGCGCCTTCTTCCTGCACGACACCGACGCCATCGACGACCCGGAGCGCTGCTTCCCGCTGTCCCCGGCGGACTTTGCCCGCGTCAACCCCAACACCGGCACCGCGCCCGTCTTCCGCACCAGGCGCGACGCGGACATCACACGCCGCATCTACGAGAGTCACCCAGTACTGGTGGACCGCTCCGGCGACGCTGAGCGCAGGACGTGGCCGGTGCGTCACCTTCGACAGTTTGATATGACGAACGACTCGCACATCTTCCGCACGGCGGTGCAGCTCGATGCCGAGGGCTTCTACCCTGTCGAAGGAAATCGCTGGCAACGAGGGAGTGAACTCTACCTGCCACTGTACGAAGGCAAGATGGTGCAGGCATTCGATCACCGCGCTGCCAGCGTGGTAGTCAACGCCAAGAATCTCTTTCGGTCTGGTCAGCCGCTTGAATCCACGCTTGAAGAGTTAATGGACCCGACTTTCTCGCCTACTCCAGCCTTTTGGGTTCCGGCCGAGACCGTATCGGAGACATTTCCTCAATCAATGGGGTGGACGCTCGTGTATCGGCGAATAACTGCGCCAACCAATGCTCGAACAACCATAGCGACGATTGTCCCTTGGTGTGGCGTAAGTTACACAACTCCTATGCTAAGGTATCTCACCAACGAGTTGTCGGGTCTGGACGCTGCTTGCCTGTTTTCAGCATTAACTAGCTTTTGCTTTGACTTTGTATCAAGGCAGAAACTACAGGGAACAAGCATGAGTCTGACGTCGTTGGAGCAGCTTCCCGTAATTGCGCCCGACGCCTACGACCGCCGGTTCGGGAGCACGACCGCGCGGGAGCTCGTCCGCGACCACGTGCTAAGGCTCACGTACACCTCGCACGACATGGCGGCGTTCGGGCGCGACCTCGGCTACGACGGCCCGCCCTTCACCTGGGACACAGAAGAACGCCGCCACCTGCGCGCGCGGCTCGACGCGCTCTACTTCCACCTCTACGGCCTCTCCCGCGAAGACGCCGCCTACGTCATGGACACCTTCCCAATAGTCCGCCGCGAAGACGACAAGGCCCACGACCACTACCGTACGAAGGAGATGATCCTCGCCTACATGAGCGCCCTGGCAGCGGGAGACACGGAGACGACGGTGGCAGTGTAGCGTGGCGGGGACCCGGCGCCTTCCAGGATGCAGCGTCTTGGGTTGCTCTATGCCCAGGTGTGGGATTAGCTCGCACCGGGACGGATGGATGTTTTGGCTGGCGGAAAAACGCCTGTGGGTGTCTCATTGTGATTCATTGTGACTCATTTCTACTTGGGGGATGTGACGCTGTGAGAGGATTCAGGGGATGTTTCTGGGTTGGAATGTAGTAGGGTTAGGGTTGTTTGTATAGGAAATGAGACACTCCTCTCTGTGGGTTTCGTACTGTTGTCAGAATCAGGATGTCGCGATTGCCGAGCGGCGAGCCCCTACGGAGGTTACGGGATTATGGGGATTGTGTTGGTCTGCTATACGGGATGTTGATGTGGTCGAGTTGGGACGTGCCGGCTGCCTGTGTTTGGATGCGGATATACTAGCACGAGTGTTCGTGTATGTCAATAGGCCGCGTTGTCAGAATCGGCAGGGCCATTCCAAAGTCACCACGTCGCCCCCCCATCCCTTCGACAGGCTCAGGGCAGGCTCTAATACCAATTTGTGGTGATGCCGCCGTATTCTCGCCTGCCGGCTTTCTGGATTGCCGAGCGGCGAGCCATTGCGATGGGTTCCCGCTTTCGCGGGAATGACGGTAGGGATTCTTACGACGCATACGCATTTGGATGATTCATGGCGCAGTCAAGACGAAATGGTATAACCTTCCCTTCAGGGGGAAGGGACAAAAGGCAGCCCTCCGCGCCTTCGCGTGTTAACAGCAACCGGACTTTGAAAAGGCCCTGGACCCGGCACACCACCTGGCAGTCCACAGTGCTGGCAAGTTGTGATAATCTGAAATGAGGTCTCCATCTCGCTAATCGAGGTTGAAACAATGCGACAAGTGGTTCTCTATCCGGGTGAAGACGGCTATTGGGTTGTCGAATGTCCCAGCCTGGCTGGATGTATCAGCCAGGGCGAGACCAAGCAGGCGGCAATTGCCAACATCAGGGAGGCGATAGGGGAATACATCGCCGCCCTCGAGGACGATGGCCTGCCGGTTCCCGAGGAACGCTTTGAGACGTTGGTGCTGGCCGTATGAGCCGATTACCCCGCATTTCCGGCAGGGAGTGTGTGAGGGCTTTGGGCAGAGTCGGGTTTCGCCTCATTCGACAGCGAGGCAGTCATATTATCTTGCGTCGGGAAGACCCCTTCGCCCAACTCGTGGCGCTACAACGGGAGGCTGGCGGGACGCCCCGCCAACTGGCGTCTATGGACTATTTCGGGACTCGCGCGGGACGGTACCGTCAGAGCCACGGGAACGAGGAGGCGCTGGCGCAGCTTGCGCGAATGGCGGGCCTGCGCGGCGACGAGTTCGTCTTGGACGTCGGCACGGGGCCGGGCCACTTGGCCTGCGCCCTTGCCCCTCACGCGCGCCACGTTGTGGCGAGCGACCTGGCGATGCTCATGCTGCGCGAGATTCCCCTCGTGATGCAGGAGAAGGGCGTCTCCAACTCCATACGCGGCCACTGGAGAATAGAGAATGGTCTGCACTATGTGAGAGACGTGACAATGGGGGAGGACGGGTCTCAGGTACGGATTGACTCAGTTCCGCAGGTGATGGGAGCTCTGATAAACGTGGTGATCAGCATCCTCAGATTGTTTGGCGCTACCAACATAGGGTCTGCTATCAGGAACATTGGATGGCAGACCAACGGCGCTCTCAGAATGCTCGGATTGTGTCCATGGCAATAATCGAAAGGCCCTGGACCCGGCACGTAACTGTTCAGACTTGAGGGGAAAGTGAACGGATTTGCCACGGGCTACGATCACCCACCCCCTAACCCCCTCCCGTCGAGGGAGGGGGACAATGGGCGGACCTCCCATCAAACGTGAACAGTTACCCCGGCACAATTTCTATTGACCGCACACGGTGACCATGCTAGTATATGTGTTCTAAGTGACTATCTCAAAACTACTCTGGAGCATCAAAGTTTCGCATCCCAACGCACGTGGATTGCCGAGCGGCGAGCCATTGCGATGGGTTCCCGCTTTCGCGGGAAAGACGGCGCTTTTGAGATAGTTTCTAAGGCCAAGTTGAATCGTTTGCGGCGTACTTACGTCTGAGGATGGGGCAACCATGCCATCTACTATCGAATGGACTGACGAGACGTGGAATCCGGTGACGGGCTGTTCTCGCGTGTCGCCGGGCTGCGATAACTGCTACATGTTCGCCATGTATCCGCGTCTCCGGGCGATGAAGGTTCCCGGCTACGCCGCCTCGCCCGACGTGGTGGAGTTGATGCACGACCGTCTGGCTGTCCCGCTGACATGGAACAGGCCCAGGCGAGTGTTCGTCAACAGCATGTCCGACGTATTCCATCCCAGGGTTCCCTATGAGTTCGTCTTCCAGATGTTCGAGGTAATGCGAGAGGCCGCGTCCACGAGGGGCCACGTGTTCCAAGTCCTCACTAAGCGGCCTGGAAGGGCAGTGGGTTGGTGGAGTAGATACGAGGAGAGGTTTCCCGATGGCTGGCCGCCCAACATCTGGATGGGCACGTCGGTAGAAAGCCAGAAGTACGCGCCGAGGCTCACGGTGCTGGCGCGCCTGCCCGCGCCGGTGCGCTTCGTGTCCGCCGAACCGCTGCTGGGCCGGGTCGATCTGTCGGAGTGGCTCGGCAGCGGCGAATTGCACTGGGTGATCGCCGGCGGCGAAAGCGGTCCCAGGGCGCGCGCCATGGAACTGGACTGGGTACGCGAGCTGCGCGACCAGACGCTAAGAGCAGGTGTGCCGTTCTTCCTCAAGCAGTTGGGCGGAAGTAGAGGCAAGCGCAGCGGAGACGACGCGATCATAGACGGCGGTCACTGGCGGCAAATGCCTGGAGTTGCGTAGAAGGCTATGGCTACTTTCGGAGGCCCTTGGACGGAGCAAAAGCTCGAGATACTTCGCAGGTACCTGGATGCATACACTACTGCCCTAAAGAATCGACTCTTTAGCCTGGTGTACGTCGATGCCTTTGCCGGGGAAGGCACATGGCAACCCAACTCAGAGTATCAGGGAAATGTGTACGGAGAGTTCAGAGAACTACACGATGGTTCTGCGAGAATCGCCCTGGGCGTCTCTGACAAGCAATTCGATCGCCTAGTGCTGATAGAGAAGGAGCAGAAGCGGAGCGCGCGCCTTGAAGCGATTAAAAAGGAGTTTCCAGACCGAAACATTGAGATAGTGAACTCCGATGCCAACGTTGCTCTCCCATGGGTCTGCGATAGCCTAAGCAATCGAGATAGAGCGGTGGTTTTTCTTGACCCCTATGCCACTGAGGTATCGTGGGAAACAGTTGAGGCATTGGCCAAGACTCAGAAGATTGACTGTTGGATTCTGTTTCCGCTCAGCGCCATTGCCCGCATGATGCCTAGGCAAGGAGAACCGCCTGAGGAGTGGAAACGGAAGCTTGACAAGATTTTTGGTGACCGCTCACACTGGGCAGACTTCTATCAACCCTCGCGCCAGTTGTCGATGTTAGGAGATGAGCCGCAACTTGTACGGCATCAGGGCAGCGAACAGATCGCGACGCGCTATCGAGAGCGTCTCGAGTCGGTGTTTTCGAGGGTTGCCCCAAGTCCGCGAACACTGGTCAATTCTACTAACGCGCCTCTTTTCGAACTTTTCTTCGCGGCAAGTAACCCCCGCGGGGCTGACATTGCCGTCAAGATCGCGAACCACATCCTCACGAAGTGGTAATCATAAGCGCGGACGCCGCCGCCGACTCTCGTGGCAAGCTGATGGGGCAGCCAATCAACGGTTAGGACTGGTGCAGAAGCCTTGACGCAAGAATACTACCCTGTTTTCTCTGTGCCGGTGCCACCTTATGAACTGGAAGCCAGGGGGAGCAGGGCAAAGTTCTGGCTACCAGTCGAAGGAGAAGAAGGGCGGTGGCTGTTGAAGTTCCCCAGGCTCGAAACGGGAGAACACTGGGCGGAAAAGATAGCGTCGGAAATCGGCAATCTCATAGGCGTGAATTGCGCGCGGGTTGAATTGGCGCGTTTTGTTGAGTATCCGGGCATAGCGGGAAAGACGCCAGCTCGAATAGCGCAGTGGGATGCGTATCTGGGGCAACAAGGCACTATCTGCAAGTCGTTCGTGCCAGCCGCTTTCGAGTCGTATGACCCCGCAGAGATGGAGTACGAGTTCTTTCATGGGTGGCAAATTCTGGAGATGTACATAGAGGACTACGACACTGAGTTGAGGTTTGGCCACCGAGAACACAATGTCAAGAACATAGTCTTCGCGCTATCCCATCTTATGTCCATCGACAGCTCGAATCCCATGCCGCTATGGAAAGAGGTTCTGGAACACCTGGCTTCATACGCTCTGCTGGACGGCCTCATCGCAAACATGGATAGACATCACGAAAACTGGATGATGTTCAACGTTATCATGCACGGTGACAGCGACCGCCAGTACGATGTTTCGCCGTCATTCGACCACGCTTCTTCGTTGGGCCGGGAACTGACCGATGATAGACGCCGCCGGATCCTGGCTTCCAATGGAGTGCTGGACTATCTGCGACGCGGAAGGGGAGGTGTCTTCGTCAATAGCAGGCATCAACGCGCCCCCTCACCCTTACGCCTTGCTCAGTTGCTGAGTCGGTGGCAGCCTGGTTTCACCAGTAGGACGTTAGACAGAATCGCTGATTTATCGGACAATGACATACGAACAGCAATCGACAAAGTCCCGCCCTACTTCATGTCCGATCTCGCCAAAGAATTCGCCTACGAAGTGATAATCGCCAGCAGAACCGAGCTGTTACGGAGCGTCCGATGACTACACTTTTCCTCGCATGGCAAGATGAGCGGAGCCGACGCTGGTTCCCCGTGGGGCGACTCACTCAAAATGAGGTTGAGCGGAAGAAGTACGAATTCGCATACGTCAGGGGAGCCGAACAAGCAAAAGAGTCCGCCAGATTCGTGGAGATTCCCGGGTTCCCCAAGCTGGACGTGCAGTACAGGGCAAGCGAACTCTTCCCGGCGTTCCGATATAGGCTAATGAACCCCAGCCGCCCGGATCGCCCTGAGTATCTTCGCCAATTGGGTATCGGCGTGAATGATTGGGACGCGGTCACTGAACTCTCCCTGTCGGGAGGGCGCATTCAATCCGACAGGTTTGAAACGTTTCCAGCAATCAGGCCCGATGCGGACGGCAGATTTCAGGCGCAGTTTGTATTGCACGGACTTCGCCACACCAACCCGAATGGAGTAGAGGCTTCTGAGAAACTCGAAGTTGGAGACGAGCTCCGGCTCGCGTTCGAACTGAACAATCCGGTTGCCACTCATGGCATCCTGGTTTACACGCACGACTACCACATGCTTGGCTGGCTGCCTCGATACCTCGTTGACGGTATGCACAAGGACAACGCCTGGATGGTTGTCGATGTCAGTGTGAAGGTAGCCCAAGTGAATCACGGTGCCCCGTTGAGTCACCGCCTGCTGTTGGATTTCATCGGACGTCTGCCAGAGGGGTTCAATCCGATGCGAGACCTGGAGCAGTACCAGCCGATCGCGGCGGCCTCCGTGGCCGCCGGCGCAGCCCCTCCCCGCGTTTGACGCATACTCCCTGCGGTGCTATCGTTTGCGTTGCGGCGCGTTGTGTGCGCTGCTTTTTGGGAACGGCAATCGCGGCAGAAGTGAGGTTTTCGTCGTGGTGCTACAACGGGAGGCTGGCGGGACGCCCCGCCAACTGGCGTCTATGGACTATTTCGGAACTCGCGCGGGGCGGTACCGCGAGAGCCACGGGAACGAGGAGGCGCTGGATCAGCTTGCGCGCATGGCGGCCCTGCACGGCGACGAGCTCGTGCTGGACGTCGGCACGGGGCCGGGCCACCTGGCCTGCGCCCTCGCCCCTCACGTGCGCCACGTCGTGGCAAGCGACCTGGCGATGCTCATGCTGCGCGAGATTCCTCTCGTGATGCAGGAAAAGGGCGTCTCCAACCTCTGGCGAATTGGCGTGGACGCCATGGCGATTCCCTTTCAGAACGACACCTTCGATCTCGTAACCTCTCGCCTGGCTGCCGCGCACTTTCCCGACCACGCGCCCGCCGTGCGAGAGATGGCCCGCGTGTGCAAGCCGGGCGGCAGGGTGCTCATAGCCGACAGCATGGGCCCTGAGGACGCCGAGGCGCAAGCCTATGTTGACGAACTCGAACGCCTGAGAGACTCCAGCCACGTCTGCAATCACAGCTATACCGAGTGGAACGCGGCCTACAAGGACGCCGGCCTGGAGGTGACGGAGGTGCACGTGACGCACGGCCGCATGAGGTCGCTCGAGGGCTGGATGGACCGCGCCGACACCCCTCCGGAGAATCGCGCCCGAATCTACTCCCTCATCCAGAATCCGCCCGAATCGGTGAGCCGCCAGTTGGATATTGGGCAGGACGAAGATGGCAACTGGTACTTCGCCACGTCGCAGATTCGCATAATGGGCCGCAAACGCTAGACGAGATGTCCCGTTCCCCGTCACCCACCCCCTAACCCCCTCCTGTCGAGGGAAGGGAAAGTCGAAGCATCCCCATGTGTCGGAGGTAGAAGCTCGTGAAGCCTGAGTTGATGGACATACTGGCGTGTCCTCTGTGCAAGGGGTCACTGACCCTCGCGGTCGATAAGCAAGAGGACGATGAAATCGTAGAGGGAAGCCTGCACTGCGCCTCGTGCGATGAGACGTTTCCGATAGAGGATACCATCCCCAACATGCTGCCGCCCGAACTGAGGGTGTAGAGGAAGCGGGTTTCGCCCCGTATTGCGGGTCTTGCGGCGTGTAGGATTATCTGGTAGGGTCTGATTTACACAATTCCACCTATGGTGACTTATATCGAATCATGGTTGTGCGCCGCATTGTCGACGAGAATCGAGAGGAGCTACGGCAGAAGCGAAGCGAGGCGTTGCTTGGCGGCGGCTCCCGTCGCATCGAGGCTCAGCACAGGCGCGGCAAGCTAACTGCGCGCGAGCGCATCGACCTGCTTCTCGACGAGGGGACCTTCGAAGAGCTCGACGCTTTCGTTCTCCACAGGGCGACTGAGTTCGGGCTGGACAAGCAGAAGTACCTCGGTGACGCTGTCGTCACTGGGTTCGGCAAGGTAAACGGCCGGCTCATCTTCGTCTATTCCCAGGACTTCAGCATCCTGGGCGGCTCGCTCTCCGAGGCCGTGTCCCAAAAGGTCTGCAAGGTAATGGACCTCGCCATGTCCACCGGCGCGCCCATCGTGGGGCTTATCGACTCCGGCGGAGCGCGAATCCAGGAGGGGGTGGACAGCCTCGCGGGCTATAGCTCCATCTTTCATCGCAACGTGAGGGCCTCGGGCGTCATTCCCCAGCTTTCAGTGATTCTAGGCCCTGCGGCGGGCGGAGCGACCTACTCCCCCGCACTCACCGACTTCGTATTCATGGTGAACGGCGTAGGCCAGATGTACATCACCGGCCCCGACGTCATAACCTCCGTCACCGGTGAGGTCGTCACCCACGAGGAGCTCGGCGGCGCGGCCAGCCATTCGGCCAAGAGCGGCGTGGCCCACTTCGCCATCGACTCGGAAGCCGAGTGCTTCACGCAGATTCGCCGGCTGCTCGGCTTCATGCCCCAGAACAACATGGAGGAGCCGCCGCGTCTGCCGCCCCGCGACGACGTGGACGCCCCCGACGAAGGGCTTGCCGCGCTCATGCCTGACAACCCCAACCAGCCCTACGACATGCTGGAGGTGATTGGCCGCGTGGTCGATGACGGCGACTTCATGCAGGTGCACGAGCGGTTCGCGGGCAGCGTGGTCGTCGGCTTCGCCAGGATAAACGGCAGGCCGGTTGGCGTCGTCGCCAACCAGCCCTACTACTTGGCCGGCGTGCTGGACATAGACTCGTCGGTAAAGGCGGCTAGGTTCGTGCGCTTCTGTGACGCCTTCGACTTTCCACTGGTCACCTTTATCGACGTGCCCGGATTCATGCCCGGAACCACGCAGGAGCACGGCGGCATCATAAGGCACGGCGCGAAGCTAATCTTCGCCTACGCGGAGGCGACGGTCCCCAAGGTAAGCCTGATAACGCGCAAGGCCTACGGTGGCGCGTATATCGTGATGAGCAGCAAGAACCTGGAGGGAGACGTCAACTTCGCCTGGCCAACGGGTCAGATCGCCGTAATGGGCGCGGACGGCGCGGTGAACATCGTATATAGGGGAGAACTCAACGCCTCTGACCGCCGCGAGGAGCTGCGCGCCGAGCTTATCAGGGACTACGACGAGCGGCTGATGAACCCGTACATCGCCGCCAGCCGCGGTATGATCGACGATGTGATCGATCCGGCGGAGACCAGGCCGAGGATAGTCCGCGCGCTGGAGATGTTGGCTACCAAGCGCGAGGCCCTGCCGTTCAAAAAGCATGGGAGCATTCCGCTTTGAGCGCCCCGAGCGGCGACCCGCCCTCGCCCGACCCCAAGCTTATGTCAGCCGTCATGGCCGCAGTCCAGGCGTTCCTCGACCAGGAAGCCCTATCCATGCCCACCGCGCAGGCAACACAGGGGCGAGCCTGGAAGTTGGCGGCGTGGCATCCGACGTTCGACATGCACCTGCGGAGAGGTCTCTCGTGGAAGGGCTTTTGAAAGCCGCCGTGCCGGGCGTCCCGCGCTGGCGAGTGCGTATCTCCGCTCCGGCGCTTCCACCTCGTATCCAGGGGATTAAGTGAGGCAGACGACAGTGCCAGCCAACCCTATTAAGATTACCGACACCACCTTTCGAGACGCGCACCAGAGCCTGCTGGCGACGCGGCTGCGCACCGCCGACATGGAGCCTATCGCGTCGGACATGGACGCGTTGGGCTTTCACTCCATAGAGGTCTGGGGAGGGGCCACCTTCGACTCCGCCACCAGGTTCCTGGCCGAAGACCCCTGGGACCGCCTGCGCGCCTTCAAACGGCTGATGCCCAACACGCCCCTGATGATGCTGCTGCGCGGGCAAAGCCTGGTGGGTTACCGCGCCTACGCCAACGACGTTGTGGATGCCTTCATTCGACGTTCCGCGGACGTGGGCATAGACATCTTCCGCGTGTTCGACGCCCTCAACGACGAATGGAATCTCGAGCGGGCGGCGCAGGCCGTGAAGTCGAACGGCAAGCACTTGCAGCTTGCCATCTGCTACTCGCTCACCGAAGAGGGGCGGCTCGGCGGCTCCATCTACAACCTCGACTACTACGTGGAAAAGGCCCGGCGCTTCCAGGACATGGGCGCGGACAGCATCTGCCTGAAGGACATGGGCGGGCTGATGGCCCCCTACGACGCCTATGAACTGGTCGCCGCGCTAAAGGCTATCCTGAACGTGCCGCTCCAGTTGCACACCCACTACACCAGCGGCATGGCCTCGATGACCCTCCTGAAGGCAATAGAGGCGGGAATAGACGTTGTTGACACCTGCCTCGCGCCTCTGGCCCTGCGTACCGCTCAGCCCGCGGTCGAGCCGCTGGAGGTGGCGTTGCGCGGCACGGACAGGGAGTGCGGACTCGACCTCGCCAAGATACTGCAAATGGGCGACTACCTGGAATCTGTTCTGCCCAAGTACAGGCATCTGATGCAGCATCCGCGCGCCGCGGTGATAGACGCCAGGGTTCTCGATCACCAGATTCCCGGCGGCATGGCGAGCAATCTCATCTCGCAGTTGAACGAGGCCGGCGTCCTGAATCGCCTCGATGAGGTGCTGGCCGAGATACCCAGGACGCGGCGCGAGCTGGGTAACCCGCCGCTCGTCACGCCGATGAGCCAGATGATAGGCTCGCAGTCAGTCAGCAACGTGCTCTTTGGCCGCTACAAAATGGTATCAGACGAGGTGAGGGAGTACGCCTATGGCATGTACGGCCGCCCGCCGGCCCCGCTCGACCCGGACGTGCGGCAGATGGCGCTCGAGGACTACGCGCGTGGCAGCGAGCGGTTCGTTGGCAAACCCGCCGACCTTCTGGCCCCGGAGATGGCGCAGGCCGCCGACGCCGTCAAAGCCATCTCCGACGACATAGAGGACGTGCTGACCTACGTGCTCTTTCCCCAGACCGGCATGAGGTTCCTCCGAATGAAGCACGGCCTCGACCCCGTGCCCGAGGAGATGAAGCCCAAGACGCTGGAACAGGTTACCCAGGATGCAGCCATGAAAGCGCGCCCCGCCGTGAAGAAGGCGGAGGACGCGCCGCCCAAGAGCGCAAGGGCGCGCGCCTTCAACGTTTACGTCCAGGGCGAAGTCTATCAGGTAGAGGTGGACCCGGTCCAGCCGGAGCGACCCGCCGCCCCGGCCTTGGCGCCCCGGCCGGCGTCTCCCCCACCACCAACGCCCGCGCCTGCTGCGCCGGCGGCCCAGGCCCCAGAAACCGGCGAAGCGACCATAAGAGCGCCCATGCCCGGTATAATTCTGAGGTACATCGTGGAAGCGGGCCAGAGCGTGAACGCGGGCGACCCTGTGCTGGTGCTTGAAGCGATGAAGATGGAGAACACGCTTCCCTCACCCATCAGCGGCGCAGTCAAATCGCTTCCCTTCGAGATAGGCGTAACGGTTGCCAAAGACGACATCTTGGCTATAATCGCGCCGTAGCGATTAGTTCCTTCCCCCTTGACAGGAGAAGGTTAGGATTGGGGTGAATGGGGCGAGGTGTGGCGCACCGCGAGGAGTGTCGCAAACAAGAAAGCCAAACCAGAAAGGAGACCCAATTGGTAAACACACAGGCGATTCAGGCCGCCAAAGACCACTTCGGCACAGTTCTCGAACAGCAACTGGAGAGAGTAGAGCGTCTCAAGCAGGAGGGCGACTGGGTGGACTACACCTCGGTCAGCCCCATCCTAATCGGCATGTTGGGCGGCGATGGCATCGGCCCGTCAATCAGCGCGGAGACGCAGGCTGTCCTGGAGTATCTGCTCCGAGAGCAGGTCGAGTCCGGCAAGGTGCAGTTCCGGGTCATCGACGGGCTGACCATCGAAAACAGGGCCGCCCAGATGAAGTCCATCCCGGACGACGTTCTGGCGGAAATCAAGCAGTGCCACGTAACGCTGAAGGGTCCCACGCACACGCCTGAGCAGGGCGACGGCTGGCCCAACATCGAGAGCGCGAACGTTTCCATGCGCAAGGAGCTCGACCTGTTCGCCAACGTGCGCCCCGTGCGCATCCCCAGCGAGGGCGTGGACTGGACGTTCTTCCGGGAGAACACCGAGGACATGTACGCCGTCGGCAGCCAGGGCATCAACGTTACGTCCGACCTCGCGATAGACTTCAGGGTAATCACCAGCCAGGGCTCCGAGCGAATTATCGACGCCGCCTTCGCCCACGCACAGCGCACCGGCAAGAGCAGGGTAACCATAGTCACAAAGGCCAACATCGTCAAGACCACCGACGGCAAGTTCCTCGACATGGCGCGGCAGGTGGCGGAACGCTACCCCGACATCGAGTGGGACGGCTGGTACATCGACATCATGACCGCCGCCCTCATAAATGAGGCCCGCCAGAAGGACTTCCAGGTGTTGGCCCTGCCGAACCTCTACGGCGACATACTCACCGACGAGGCGGCCCAGATCCAGGGCGGCGTAGGCACGGCGGGCAGCGCGAACGTGGGCAAGCAGTACAGCATGTTCGAGGCGATTCACGGTAGCGCACCCCGCATGGTGCAGGAGGGCAGGGCGCAGTACGCCGACCCCAGCTCGCTGCTGAGAGCGGGGGCAATGATGCTCGAGCACATCGGATTCGAAGACCTCGGCGGCAGGCTCCACAAGGCCCTCGACATATGCGGCCAGTACGAGCGCAAGATTATCACCACCGGGCGCAGCACCGGCGCAACCAGCCGAGAGTACGGCGAGTACATCATGTCAACCGTCGAGGACCCCAACGTAGAGTCCCGCTGGCAGGAATTCGTGGACGCCCAGGGGTAGAAAGTCATCCCCCAGCAGCACAAAGTCATTCCCTCCGGCGGTATGAAGTCATTCCCCCTCCCTTGACGAGAGGGGGTTAGGGGGTGGGTGAGCATCGCGCAATGAAAGTAACCAAGGCCCACAACATGACCAGGGAGGCCGCCGTCAGCAAGATTGACGGCGGCTTCTCCGAACTGCTGACCGGCTTCGACGACACCGTTACGAACGTCAACCACAGTTGGAAAGACGACGTCATGGAGTTCTCCTTTCACGCCCGCGGCTTTGACTTCAAGGGCAAGGTGGGCGTGACCGATACCGACTACCTCATCGATCTCGACATCCCCCTGATGCTCCGCGCGTTCCAAGGGCTGGTGGAGGAGAAGCTCGAAGAGGGGCTCGACGAGTTCCTCGAGGAGTAGGCCGGCACGGGTTGGCCCAATCGACGCAAGACACGGCGAATCAATCTAATCAAGCGTGGGAGTGGACTAATGCGAAGCAAGGTGACCATCGTAGGCGGGGGCAACGTTGGGGCCACCGCGGCCCAGCGGATATTCGACAGGGGTTACGCCGACATTGTGCTCGTGGACATCGTGGAGGGCCTGCCGCAGGGCAAGGCGCTGGACATGCTGGAGGCCGGGCCTATCCTCCGCTCCGACGCCTCCATCGTCGGGACCAACGACTACGCCGGCACCGCAGACTCCGACATCGTCGTCATCACCTCCGGCGTGGCGCGCAGACCCGGCATGAGCCGCGACGACCTGCTGCTCACCAATATGAGGATCATCACCAGCGTCGTCGAAGAGGTCGTCAAGCGCTCCCCCAACGCTATGCTGCTCGTCGTCACCAATCCGCTCGACGCCATGGTGCAGCGCGCTTACCAGGTCAGCAGCTTTCCGAAGCAGCGCGTCTTCGGCATGGCGGGCATCCTGGACACGGCGCGCTTCCGGACCTTCATCGCGCAGGAGCTGGGCGTCTCGGTCGAGGCCGTCTCCGCGTTCGTGCTCGGCGGGCACGGCGACACCATGGTGCCCGTCGCCGCCAGCACCACCGTGGGCGGCACTCCAATCGGCAGGCTCCTTTCCAGCCAGCGCGTCGATGAGATAGTCAAGCGCACGCAGGACGGCGGCGCGGAGATAGTCAACCTGCTCAAGAGCGGCAGCGCCTACTACGCGCCCTCAGCCGCCATCGCCCAGATGGTGGAGTCCATCCTGCTCGACAAGAAGCAGATACTCCCGTGCACCGCCTACCTGGAAGGCGAGTACGGCATAAGCGGCATCTACGTGGGCGTGCCCGTCAAGCTGGGCGCGAGCGGCGTCGAAGAGATAATCCAGTTCGACCTGACGCCGGAGGAATCCAACGCCCTCCAGAGCTCCGCCGCCGCGGTGCAAGAGCTGATCGACGTGATGGCCGCGGCCGGGTAGGAAGAATTCTGACAGTGCTGATCCTGGCCGATGACATGAATGACTTCATAGCCAACGCGCCCTCTGGCTGGCGCGTTCATCGGCTCTCCGGCGACCGGCAAGGCCTTTGGAGCGTTTCAGTATCGGGCAACTGGCGGGTAACATTCGAGGAACGGGACGGCCGCATCGACCGATTGAATCTGGAGGACTACCACTGATGGCTGCCAGTGGCATCGAAGTGAAAATGACCCCCTCGCATCCGGGAGACTTCATACGGGCGGAGATCATCGAAGGGCTGGACCTGAACGTGACGAAGGCCGCTGACATTCTGGGTGTCCGGCGTGCCACGCTTTCGAATCTACTGAACGGCAACGCAGCGCTATCCCCGGAAATGGCGCTGCGGATCGAGAAGGCTTTCGACGTGAGCATGGACATGCTGCTGAGGATGCAGGCATGGCATGACGCTTCGCGGATGCGCGCTAGGGCAGCCGAGATCAGAGTCGAGCGCTATCAGCCCGCTTGAGACGACGACTGAGCGGAAGTGGCACACGAAGGACACTACAAAGCCTTGTCCAACAAGGGCAATTCCAGTTCTGCCACCGTCACACGAATCACCCGTGCGTTGGGCGTGCCCGTCAAGCCGGGCGCGGGCGGCGTCGAAGCGACAATCCGGTTCGACCTGACGCCGGAGGAGTCCGCGCCTCCAGAGCTCCGCCGCCGCGGTACAAGAGCTAATCGACGTGATGGCGGCGGCCGGGTAGGGAGTGGAGGTGAGCCGCCAAAGAGAATTGCGCCAGATGACTATCTAAAGGCTTCCGTTATTCCCGCGAAAGCCGGAATCCACACAATGGCTCGCCGTTCCGCAACCCGGAGGGTTTGCAAAGTGCTAAATCGAACAGCTCAACCCACTTTTTCGCTCGACGACGGCACAGGACTCCGCTTGGTGAGGGCGAACTTCGTGTCTGAGCAAAAGTTCGAATGGGACGTGTTCGAGGGATTCGACAGTTTCCGGGCACTGACCTATTCGGTGAGCGCTGACGCGATTATTAGGATGTTGGGCGACTATTCGTTTAGCACGTTTGAGTGTGTATTCGGATTTGAAGGTATATTGCGAGATATGAGGAGTATCCTGGCGTTTCAGAATGTGGTAGTGGGCGACATCCGCGCTGCTATTATGGGGCTGAAAGACGAACGCCACGTCCGAATTCTTGAGAAGGTACATTCCGGACAGGCTCACTTCAGGGTCTTAAGGAAGAGCATCGCCCATGCAAAACTCTATCTGCTCTCCAATGCTGACGGAATGACTCGTGTAATAGTCGGGTCCGCCAATCTGTCTGAACGAGCATTTTCCGGCAATCAGCCTGAGACGCTGGTCATGTTCGACAACGACGAGAATGCGTGGGAACACTACAGCCGGATGTTCGACACGATAAGGGATTCGGCGTCGGACGAGATTCCCTTGCCTGACGAAAGGATAAAGAAAGCGCGCATAGAATTGACCGACACTCCGGTACTGAACAATGGATTAGGCTCACTCATAATTGACGTTCCTTCAGGCGGCGAGATTGAAGCTTCGTTTTCGGCACAAATAGAGCGAGTAGAAAAAGTGATGGCGTCTTCCCCGCCGGCCCTGTCTGCGGTGATGCCCCATGTGAAAAATGGCAAACAGCATATCACTCCCCAGGTAAAGCGGGAGATTTCGCGCGTGCGGCTGGTCAAGTCCGCCGAGGAAGTAGATACTCGCGATTTTCACATTGACAGAACTAACCGGCAGGCAGCTTTGTCGGGTGATGAGTTTTCTCTGGAGTGGGACCCGGAGTTGGTGAGGAATGATGCGAGACTGCTCTTGGAATACTTCGAGAACTACGCCGCATTTGAAGGGGACGTATCGAGGCTTCAGCGCGATTACTTCACCTTGGTGGCCTGGCTGTACTTCTCTCCTTTCATGTGCGACATGCGGTCGCTTGCCATGGTGCGCGACAGCGACGTGATTCGCTTTCCCGCATTCGGAATCGTCTTTGGCAAGTCAAACTGCGGCAAAACCAGCCTGGTGGACACACTCATGACGTCGATGTTTGGTTATGCCAACACGGTAGATAAACGGAGTTTCACTACTGCTCAGATGCGTGGATTGCAGGAGTCTCGCAAACGGTTTCCGGTAGTCTTCGACGACATAGGGCGGCGGGCATTCACCCAGTACGGCAAGGATATGATAAAGGAGGAGTTGCAACCTCGCGTTTCAGAGTTTCCTTGCTTCGTACTTTCAATGAATGCGGAACCTCAGTCATTTCCTGACGAGATAGTCAAACGCAGCATGATGATATACACGACGACTGCGTTGCCGCCTCACGATGAGGAAACAAGGCAGCGCTTACAGAGCGGCGTACAAAGAATTCGTCGCGCCTTGACCGGACATCTCTATAGGCGATACTTGATTGAGGCTATGGACCGAATTGACAGCGAGAACCTTCCTGATGACTGGCTGGCGATTTCGTCAAGCATCATAAGCGGTATAATGTCGGAATCCATAGACGGAACGCCGCCAATATGGTGTCGACAGGTAACCTGGCAGGATTACGCCGAAAAACGATACGACAGGGTGAAGGCAGCCCTGGATAATCTCTTGCGTCCCTCAGCCTACGTGAAGAAGGAGGGCGAAGCGTCTAAAGGATGGACTATTGACGGAGACAAGTTAATCGTTTGGGAACCACAGGACGCTTTCGGACGGCGGGCGTTCAATTGGGAGGATGTTCCCTCAACACTCATTGACCAGGACGCGAGTCACGGCGGCATCGTGGCTCTGTATAAGTCCAGCTTGGAGAGATTTATCGGTCACAGACTGTATCCACCGAGCAGGTTCAGTCTTGTAAATCGTCTCCGCTCGCAGGCCTTACGCGTTGGCTGAGCAATGGCCGCAGCCCGCAACTCACACCTCGAAAGGAGAACTACCATGCCACAGGGCGAAGTTGGATTTGTTGCGCTTGGCAAGGTAGCAAGGTCATCCCGTACCCGATACGAGCTTCGTGCTATACTTTCCAACATACAAGAGACTATCGCACTCTGCATCAAAGTTCGCGCTGAGTTAGGCATACCGTTGACCATCCTGTAACATGCGCGGCAGACATGCAATGGAACTGAAAGAATACCAGTCCCGCGCTCTGGAAGCGTTCTCCCGTTGGCGTGAAGCTGTGGAGTCGGCGCAAGTCCAGTCGGCCGGCTCTTGCAAACTTGGGCGCCTTCTGACACCGCCCACAATCGATTGACGACAGATTCCCATTGGCCGCCGCTCCATGCGGCCTGCAACTCACATTTGAAAGGAGACACTACCATGCCACAGGGCGATATTGGGTTTGTTGGACTCGGCATCATGGGCAGGCCCATGGTGCGCAACCTTATGAAGGCGGGCTATTCGCTGACAGTGTATGACATTGTGGGCACGTCCGTCGAGGAGATGGCCACGGAGG
This sequence comes from Dehalococcoidia bacterium, assembly GCA_965217565.1. GTDB lineage: Bacteria > Chloroflexota > Dehalococcoidia > Lucifugimonadales > CATOSD01 > CBDCIS01. Next base: position 255,984 of record CBDCIS010000006.1, on the reverse strand, counting down.
GCGCGGCGGCGGCGTCATCTGCGCGGGAGGTCGCGGAGAAAGCGCCCGTCGTCATCACGATGGTGCCCGACTCCGCCGACTCGGAGGCCGCCATCCTCGGCGACAACGGCGTGCTCGACGGGGCGAGCAAAGGCTCGGTCGTCATCGACATGAGCTCCATCGCGCCGGGCACGTCGCAGAAGATAGCCGCGGCTTGCGAGGCCAGGGGCGTCGCCTTCCTCGACGCGCCCGTCAGCGGCGGCGAGCCTGGGGCCGTCGCCGGTACGCTCGCCATCATGGTCGGCGGCAAGAAGGACGTGTTCGACCCGCAGGTGGAGCTGCTCAGCGTCATGGGCGCGAGCATCGTGCTGTGCGGCGACTACGGCGCGGGCAACACCACCAAGCTAGCCAACCAGATAATCGTCGCGGCCAACATCGAGGCCGTCGGCGAGGCGCTCACGCTGGCGAAGAAGGCCGGCCTCGACCCCAACGTCGTGTTCGAGGCGATCAAGGGCGGACTCGCCGGCAGCAACGTGCTGAACGCCAAGGGGCCGATGATGATAGCGGGCGACTTCAAGCCGGGCTTCCGCATACGATTGCACCAGAAGGACCTGCACAACGCCATGCTCACGGGCAAGGAGCTCGGTGTGCCGCTGCCGGTGACGGGCCTCGTCCAGCAGATGATAGGCTCGCTGGTCAACGACGGCAAGGGAGACTTGGACCACTCGGCCATCGCCAATTTCATCGAGGACATGGCGAACACGTCGATCAGCGGTCAGTAGTCAGTGGTTAGTGAGTTGCGCATGGCGAAGATTCCTCCTCCCTTGACGGGAGGGGGTTAGGGGGTGGGTGAGCGTAGCGAGAGTGTGTTGCGAAGGCCGTGCGCTCTTTCCTCGCGGAGCGCCCCATCCTAACCTTCCCCCATCGAGGGGAAGGAAAATAAGGAGGACAGTCGATATGGAATTCGGCGTTGGACTTGATGGCAGCCTAGGGCTGTCGATCGCGGATGAGATGGAGATGTCGCGCGAAGCGGCGCGGCTGGGCTACACCAGCATCTGGACTCCGGAGGGCACGGGTCAGGACTCCTTCCAGGTATGCGCCTATCGCTGGGCGGCCTCCCGCGACGTCGCCCCCGACGGCCTGCGCACGGGCATCTCGGTGTCGCCCGTGATGTGGCGCTCCCCGGTGGCGTTCGCCATGAGCGGCGGCACGATGAGCCAGGTCACCGGCGGGCGCTTCTACATGGGCATCGGCACGGGCGCGGTCTATCAGCCAAGGGGACGGCGGGCGTTGGGGATGCCCCGCGTCTCCGCGCTCGCCATGATGCGCGACTACCTGACGACGATTCGCCAACTCGTGGCAGGCGAGCGGGTCGATTACGAGGGAGAGACCGTCACGCTGCGCGGCGCGAGGCTGGGCATCAGTCCGCCGCCGCGCACGCCCGTCTATCTCGGCGCGTTGGGGCCGCGGATGCTGAGTCTTGCGGGCGAGCTTGCCGACGGCGCGAGCCTCAACTGGTGCGACGCGGGGCAGGTGGCCTGGAGCCGAGAGCGAATCAACGAGGGCGCGGCAAAGGCGGGCCGCGACCCCTCCGAAATCAAGATGGCCGAGTACATCCGCGTGTGCGTCGATGACGACGTTGACGCGGCCCGGCGCGCATTCGCCCTTTCTACGATGGGCTACGCGCTTGGCCCCCGCGTGCCGACGGAGCGCCAGAGGCAGTTGGGGGTACCGCGCCCACTTCGAGCGCATGGGCTTCACCGACGCTCTGCGGGAGCTGGACGAGATGCGCGGCAAGGGCGCCTCGCGTGAAGAGGTCGCCGACGCCTTCCCGCCCGAACTGCTGCTCAAGGTCGGCTACTTCGGCAAGGCCGACGGCGCGGCCAAGGCGTTCCGCTCGCTGGCCGAGGGGCTGGACATCGCCATGGTCAGGGTGGTCGCGGCGCGGCCTGGCGTCGAATCGACTCTTGCGGCGATGAGGGCCTGCCGCCCAGAGTTGCTGGGCTAGAATTGGCGCACTAAAGAACTAAAGAAAGGAGCTCGTTATGGCAGACATCGTTGGTGACGGCAGCCACGCATACGAGGTTATCGAGGACTGGGCAAAGCTACCCGAGGGCTGGGACGCGCCTATGGCGGCGGTGGCGGTGGACTCTCAGGACAGGGTCTATTGCTTCAACCGCGGAGAGCACAGGGTCATCGTGCTCGACAGCGACGGCAACTTCCTGCGCTCCTGGGGCGAGGGCCAGTTCCCGTTCCCCCACGCCATCTACGTCGATCCGCTGGACAACGTCTGGATTGTGGAGCGGAACGACTGCCAGATTATGAAGTTCACGCCGGAGGGCGAGTTGCTCATGACGATAGGCGCTCAGGGCTACCGCTCGGACACCGGCGCGGACAACGCGGAGTTCGGCTCGCTGCACGAGCAGGTTACGCACGGCGGCGAGCCCTTCAACCTGCCCGCAGGCGTCGCCGTGGCGCCGTCGGGCGACGTGTTCGTGGCGGACGGCTACGCCAATTGCCGCGTGCACAGGTTCACGTCGGACGGCAAGCATACGCTGTCCTGGGGCGAACCCGGCAGCGGGCCGGGCCAGTTCATGCTGCCTCACGGCATTTGGATCGACAGCCGCGGCCGCGTCCTGGTCGCCGATCGCGAGAACGACCGCGTGCAGGCGTTCACGCAAGCCGGCGAGTTCATCAGCGCCTGGGACGCGAAGCTGATAGGCCCTGCCACGATCTGGGTGAACAAGGACGACGTGGCCTTCGTGCCGGAGCACAACGGCGGCTTCTTCAGTGTCCTGACGCTGGACGGCGAACTGCTGGCGCGCTGGGGCGGCGACAAATACCGCTCCTGCCACGGCGCGGCGGGCGACTCCGAGGGCGGCATCTACTTCGTGCAGCCCACCTCCGGCGAGGGCAGCGGCGGCAGAAGGATAGTGAAGTACGTCCCAAGGGGATGAGGGTGTTCGCGTTGGCTCACTCTATCGCATACAGGGTGCCGTCTCGGGACGTGAGAAACAGCACGCCGTTGGCGATGGCGGGCGCGGCGTCAATGCGGGCGCCGGTCTTGAACCTCCACAACTCCTCGCCTGTGCGGGCATCGATACCATAGAGATACCCGTCGGTGTCGCCCACGTAAACGACGCCGCCCGCAGCTGACGCGGACGCCATGATCGGAGCGTTGGTCTTGAACTTCCAAACCTCGTCCCCTGTGGCGTGGTCGAGGGCGTACAGGATGCCCGCGTGCGAGCCGATGTAGAGCAAGTCGCCTACGATGACCGGGGTGTTGGAGAAGCCCCCGCCGCGCTTGCGGTCGGCCCACACATAGCCCTTCTGCGGCGGCACGGTGTTGACCATACCCCATATGAACAGCTGTGTCCTGAGCCACCTTGCGCTCTTTTCGAACGGAATTACCCTCTGACGCCAATCAACGGCCCTGATGCCTCCGGCTTCGTCGGCGGTAAAGACGTGATTGTCCAGGATGGCTGGGGACCCGTTGGAAATGCTGGTCATCATGTAATCCAGGCGAAGGTTGCCGGTGTTGGTGTCCACTATGTGCAGCACACCGCTTTGGGACACGACCGCTACCACTTCGTCGTTCACGGCGGGGGGCGTCAGGATTGGATTGCGCGCGTCGTAGGCCCACCGCATCTCTCCCGTCTGGGCATCGAACGCGTAAAGCATCGAGTCGCCGGAGCCAATATAGACGACGCCGTTGTGCACGGCGGGCGACGAGAAGATGAAGTTGCCAGTCTTGTACTGCCAGAGCCTCTCTCCGGTGTAGCTATCGAGCGCATGGAAGGAGCCGTCGCGCAGTCCATAGAAGACGAGGTCGCCGGCGACGGCAGGGGAGGAGTTGATTGGGCCGCTCGCCGGCTGCTCCCAGATCAGCTCCCCGGTTTGCTCGTCCAGCGCGACTATCCTGCGGTCTCCCGTCGTTACGTAAACCCGCCCATCCACGATGGCTGGCGACGAGAAGAGCGGGCCTGCAGTCTCGAATTGCCACTTGAGGCTTCCCCGCGGCGACGCCACGCTGTCCGATACGATGCCGGAATGGGTGTGATCGCGTTGGAACATCGGCCAGTCGCCCGGCTCCGCGGACGCGCTGATGGTGGTCGAGGCGGGAGGCAGAAACCGCGTCGTGCCAATGTTGACGAATGCGATCCAGGCCGCGAGCAGAAGCGCCACGCCCGCGATTATCCCCCAGCGAACCCGCTTCCGCCACCTGCGGACCGAGAGCAGTCTTCTGACCACCTCCGCGCCTTCTGCCCTGCTCAGCACCGAAACGCCTCTCAGACGCGACCAGCACTGCCCGCATCTGGATGATTCGGTGTCGTTGGTGTGTCCGCAATAGGGACATACGACGACGCTCTCTCTGTCGCTAACTATGTTCTGCGTTTCCATCTATCTCCAACCACCTCGATTTGCCGCGTCCGCCAGACGGAACTGAGTTTAGCCCGCTCCGGCTCAATCGTCAATTTAGGTCCGTAACCCGAACCTATGGCAATCTAGTAGGCGTTTCCGTAGGGGCAGGTCTTGTGCCTGCCATCTTTCCCATATCTGAGCGCCCACGAGGGATTGCCCCTATGCGGCCCCGTGGTCACCGCGCGCTCCCCGCCGCTTGAGAACGAAATACAACACGCCGACGAGAAGCACGACTACCGCGAAGCCAATCGTAAGATACTCGAAACTCTCGTCTATTAGCTCCTCGATGGATTCTCCGAAGACTAGGAGCAGGACGCCCAGCGTGAAGAAGCGCGTGCCCCTTCCCAACAATGAGGCGATGACGAATCCGCGAAGGTTCATGTCGAGTATTCCCGACATTATCGCAAACACCTTGTAGGGTATCGGCGTGAAGGCGGCAACGAACACGGCCCACGCCCCATACTTCTGAAACAGGCGCTCTGCCGCGTCCGCCTTGCTCTCCGACACTATGCGATGCAGCAGCGGCCTCCCGAATCTCCGGCCCAGCCACCGCCCGGCGATGGCCCCCGACACCGACGCGATGGTCGCGAACGCCGCTATTGGCAACGCCATTTCGGGCTGTCGAATCCCTATGCCAATCAGCAGCGGGTCGGGCGGAATCGGAAATATGATCGACTCGCTGAACGCCACTAACACCAGCGCGAATATCGCGGCGTCGCTATCGGCAAGGTCGAGCGTCCAGTTCGAAAGCGCGTGGAGCCACTCAAACATAGGTGGAGTCTCTCACGAGGGTCAACCTCGCCGTCATAGAGAATGCGAGCGTCTCAGGCTGAGGGCGCGCCAGGGAGGAAACGCCATTGGCTCGCCCTCAGCCTGGGCTTGCGCGTTCTTTGCGGCACAACCCGCGCTACACGCCCGCAATGGCAAGTACCCTCTCGACGTTGGACGGGTCCGGCTTGGCCAGACCGGCGTCGATCTCCTTCACCACCCTTACTATTGCATCGTTGACCGGGGTCGGCACACCCGCATCACGCCCCTTCTCCACGATGTGCCCGTTCATGTACTCGACCTCCGTGCGCCTTCCCTTGACCACGTCCTGCCCCATGGAGGACTTCCAGTCTTGCCCGCCTCCTCTGCTCTGGAACTTGGCGTCCAACTCCTCCATTACGTCGCCCTGGTCCGCATTCGCCCACACCTCCGCTGAGACGCCGCTAATCGGCTCCACCTGGATGTTCTGGGCGAGTCCCACCTGGGCCGACTCCTTGCAGATGTGAACCTGTATGAGCCTCGCGGCCGCCATCTCGGACAGTCCCGCCGAGCCAAGCCCTGTCATTCCCTGCATCGGATTTCCCGAAGCGTTCGTCGTCAGCTTCGACCAGCGCTCCCCCCAGATGTTGGTGGTGGCGCGCGCGCCGTCGATACAGCTAACCATCTGCACCAGTTCGTTCACGCGGTTCGTAATCTGACCGTGCAACTCGCCGATACGGAACACGTCGTGCCCTCGCTCGCGCCCCGGCTGCCCGCCGCGCGTAACGTGGCCCGGCTCCCACAGGGCGACGGTTATGCCCGACATCACGCAGGGAATCTCGCGCTCGTAACCCACGATGGATGCTATCAACCGGTCGTTCATGCAGTTCTGCGAGCTTACGACGACGCCCGTCGGGGAGACGAATCGCTTGAGAAAGTGCGCTGCCCATTCGGTGTCGTAGGACTTGACAGCAATGAACGCGATGTCAAAGGGCTCCTTCAAGTCCTGCGCGTCCGTCAGGTGAACCGCTTTGACTGGCACGCTGAAGTCCCCCTGGGTGCCGGACACGCGGAGCCCTGCCCTGTTCATGGCGTCAACGTGCTCTCCCCACATGTCGATTAGCGTAACGTCATGGCCCTCGCGGGTCAGGAACGCCCCGATATAGCTGCCCACCGCGCCCGCACCCAGAATTCCAATTCTCTTGCTCATTCTATCTCCTAGCTTCCCCATTTCAGCCCCGTTGGGGCAATCACTTGTGGCTGCCCTGGCTGCTCCGCTACCTCACCTGCCGAACCTGTATGTCGAACTCATGCGTCACTCCGCCAACTGTGGCCGTCGCGCGATGGCTCCAAGCGGCGCCATCGCCTGACGTCTCATTGGGCAGTGCGATGACATCGCCATCCTCGTCCGTTACCTCAAAAGCCTCACCGTTCACCGTGATGGTGAGCCCTTGCGGTGGCCCCACTCCAGCCGCCTGCGCCAGCTTGCGCAGCGCGGCCTCCTGCTCGCGCAGTACGGCGTGCGAGTCTTCGACAGAGACGGCGCGGAAGGTGACCGAATCGCCCGGCAACGCCTGGGCCAGCTTGCCGATATCGACGCTTATGACGGTGGCGATCTTGGCGTACCCGCCAGTCGTTCCCCTGTCCGCAAGCAGGATAATGGGCTGGCCGTTCCCCGGCACCTGCACGGCCCCGAGAGCCGTTCCGTCCGACACGATGTCGGGGCCGGACGTGTGCTCGATTGCGGGCCCGTCCAGCCGGTAGCCCATCCTGTCCGACTGCACCGACACCTTGTACTCCGAGCGGAGAAGAGTCTCGATTCCGCCCTCGGTAAAGGCTTCATTCTGTGGACCCAAAACCACCCTGATACGATGCTCATGGCCGTAGGCCGGAACCGCAAACTCCGGCGGCAGCTCGACCTCACGAAAGTCTTCGTTCGCCCCGGCGTCCATGCGGTCGAGCGCGTCTCCAGCCCTCAGAGGCCGGCCATCGAGCCCGCCGATTGCGCCTTTCGTATAGGTGGACCTGCTGCCCATCAGGCGGGGCACGTCAATGCCGCCCTGCACGGCCAGGTACGAACGCATCCCGTCCCGCGCGCCCTGGAAGCCTAGCTCGCTGTCCCTGCCCACTCGGACCCTTTGCCAGGTCGGTATCGGCTTGCCATCCAGTGTGGGGGCCAGATCCGCGCCCGTCAGGACAATCCAGGTGTCCTCCAGGAAGCGTATCTTGGGGCCAAGCACCGTCATTTCGAGACCGGCGGCTCCGTCGTCGTTGCCCGCCAGCAGATTCGCGGCGCGCAACGCGAACGTGTCCAGCGCGCCCGAAACTGGGACGCCGAACCGCTGAAATCCGTACCGGCCCTTGTCCTGCACCGTCGTCAGAAGGCCCGGCTCCAGTATCCCCAGAATAGGCATACTCACTCAGCCAACTCGGTAACCACTTCATAGTCGCCGCTCTCGACCCGCCGCTGAAGATCGAGATAGTGCTGCTCGCCGTCGATAGGAACGAATCGGATGTAGTCCCCGGCGCCCAGCAGGGCGGGAGGCGCCTCGTTCTGGTCGAACAGCCTGAGCGGAGTGCGCCCTATCAACTGCCACCCGCCCGGACTCGCCACCGGATACACCCCTGTCTGGCTCTCGGCTATTCCCACGGAACCCGCGGGAATCTCTATTCTCGGAGACTCCAGCCTGGGTGTGGTGAGCTGTGGCGACAAGCCGCCTAGGTAAGGAAACCCCGGGCTGAATCCCATCATATAAACCAGGTAGTCCGTTCCTGAGTGGACTTCGATAACCTCTTCCTCCGACAATCCCGCGTGTCCTGCCACAAACTCCAGGTCCGGGCCATATTCTCCTCCGTACAGCGTGGGGACGTGCACGACACGGGGACTCTCCAGCGACTGCTCGCCCATGGTTTCAGCTATTCGTTTGAGGCTTGCTTCCAGCTCCGACGTGGACGTCCTCATCGGGTTGTAATAGACCAGTAGCGAACGATACGTCGGCACAAGATCATACACGCCCTGCACCCTGACCTTTTCGATGGCGAGCGTCATGTCGTGCACTCGCCGGTTGACGCCTGGGCTGATGGAATCGCCAAATTCGACAACGATCGCCTGGTCTCCGGCCGGCAGGAAGCGCGGGCCTTCGTACATCACACAAGCTGCCCCACCGGCACAATCTCCACGCCGGCTTTCTCGAGCCCCTGCTTGAGCGCCTTCGCCATGTCAACCGCGCCGGGCGTGTCCCCGTGCAAGCACAGGCTGTCGGCCCGCACCTCGAACTCCTCGCCGTTGATGGCGATGGCCTTGCCCTCCGTGACCATCTTGATGCTGCGTTCGAGCACCTCTTCCACGTCGTGAATCACCGAGCCCGGCTTGGACCTCGAAACCAGCGTGCCATCGGGGTTGAGCGCTCGGTCGGCGAATATCTCCTGCGCTACCCTAAGTCCCATGTCCCTGGCTATCGTGATCCAGGTGGAACCCGCCAGGGCGAGGATGATGAGGTCGGGATCGACCTCCAGCACCGCCTCGCAGATAGCCCGCGCGAGCGGCTCGTCGTTGACAGCTTTGTTGTACATCGCGCCGTGCGGCTTCACGTGTTGCAGCCTCTTGGCGTTCGTGAACGCGCTCAGTGCGCCAATCTGGTATATCACGTCGTTTTTCGCCTCTTCCGGCGACACCGACATATCTCTGCGCCCGAAGCCGTTGAGGTCAGGGTAGCTGGGATGTGCGCCAATCGCCACGCCCCGCTCTTCCGCCAGCCGCACCGTGTGGCGCATCCACATCGGGTCGCCCGCGTGGAAGCCGCAGGCGACGTTGGCCGACGTAATGTGCTTGATAACGTCCTCGTCGAAGCCCATCTTGTGCATTCCGTAGCTTTCACCCATGTCGCAGTTGAAGTCAATTCTGTTCGGCATCTGTTAGTCTCCTGTTGTCGTTGTCCTTGCGCTACCGTCCAATTATAAAGGTTTGGAATGATGTTCGCCAATATCGGCGGGGCGGTTTGTAACCGCTCACATTTGGTGGGAGGCCCGCCCATTGTCCCTCGCCCCTGACGGCAGGGGGTTAGGACGCGGGTGACGGCAGGGTGGACGGGGACATCTGCCTTTGACTTTGGAAAGGCTCTTCGCAGCGCCTTTAGATACTTGACGGTCGCGTACATTCGTGCTACTCTGCCCTTGTGATAGTTCCGCAAACTGGAGACCGCCGGAGAACACAGGAAGCGCATGACCCAGAATGACCCAAAATTACCCAGTTTGAAAGCAACCCTTCCGGGCACACAGGCAATTCGCCGCGAACTCTGAACAGTTACGGCGGGTTGACGTTGCGGGCTCGATTATGTGCTCCTGTTACTAGCCCACAGCTACGCATTGGTGTACAATTCCCAGCGTTGTGAATTTTCACGCTGTGCCTTGAGGAGACGACCATCGACCAGCAGCTCGCGCAAGAGGCAGCCATACTAACGGGTATCGGGATCGGCACCGCGTTCTGTCTTTTGCTGCTTTTGATTATCTCCATATCCCTGGTGAGGCTGCTTTCGACCACCCTGCTTGGTGATAAGGCCCCAGGCGAGGAGGCTCCTGTCTTCGTTGACGACGGCCGCGACAAGGCTCTGGCGGCGGTAATCGCCGTGGCCGCCCTGACAAAACGCCCACAGCGCCCCGCCGGGGACGGCTAACCCCTGAGCATCCACCCACTATGAGAGAAGGCATTTGACCGAACTCCTGGATTTCCTGCGTTCTACGGGAATCGTCAACATAGACTGGCGCAACGGCATCATGCTGTGCGTCGCGTTCGTATTCATCTACCTTGCCATCACCCGTGACATGGAGCCATACGAACTGATTCCCATAGGGCTGGGAATCATCGTGGCGAACCTTCCCCTCACGGGCCTTATGGACATCCCCACCGCGGCGGCCGGGTTCCAGGAGTCGGGCGTATTCGGCATCGTCTTCCACTACGGGCTGTCGTTCTGGAACCTGTTGCCTCCCATCATCTTCCTGGGGCTGGGCGCGATGACCGACTTCGGTCCGCTGATAGCCAACCCCAAGACGCTGCTGTTGGGCGCGGCGGCCCAGGTCGGCATATTCGTGGCCTTCTGGGGCGCGCTCGCCACGGACCTCTTCTCGCTCCCGGAGTCGGCCGCCATCGGCATAATCGGCGGCGCGGACGGCCCCACCACCATATTCCTGTCCGCTCAGTTGGCTCCCGAACTTCTCGGAATCACCGCGGTCATAGCGTACTCTTACATGGCCACGATCGCCTTCATTCAGCCCCCTCTCATGCGATTGTTCACAACCCGCCGGGAGCGCGAGATAGTCATGAAGCCGCTCAGGCAGGTGTCGCGGCGGGAGAAGCTCCTCTTCCCCGCGATTGGCATGATTATCATAATCCTGGTTGTGCCTCGCGCCGCGCCGCTCATAGCCATGTTCATGATAGGCAATCTGTTCAGGGAGAGCGGAGTGGTGCCCAGGTTGACAAACGCGGCGTCCAACGAACTGCTGAACATCGCCACCATATTCCTCATGATTACGGTGGGAACGCAGCTATCGGCGGAGCGAGTGTTCAACATCGACACGCTGGCGATACTGGGCCTCGGCCTCGTCGCCTTCGCCTGCGGCACAGTGGGCGGCCTGCTGTTCGCCAAGACAATGAACCTGTTCCTGAAGGAGAAGATAAATCCGCTGATCGGCTCGGCGGGCGTGTCCGCGGTGCCCATGGCCGCCCGAATATCTCATCACATGGGCCAGGAAGCCAACCGGGACAACTTCCTGTTGCAGCACGCGATGGGGCCAAACGTTGCGGGCGTCATCGGCTCTGCCGTCGTCGCGGGTGTCTTCATTTCGCTCATCTAATCCAAACCCAAGCGTGGATCGAGGGCCTGAGTTAGCATGTCGCAGACATTGAGGGTGAAAGTCAAAAACCGGTGGTACACCGTCGAGGTCGAGAGTTTGTCCGACAGGCCCATCCGCACCCTCGTTGACGGAGAGCCTGTTGACGTGGACATCGAACTGGTCGCGCCCGCCGTCGCCGGGGAAACGACTCAGCCCGTCCCGCAGGAGCCGGAGACGCGGACCGTCGAGCAGCCGGCCTTTGGGGTCGTCAGGCCACCCACCGCCATCAAGAAGTTCCACGCGCCCATGCCGGGCGTCATCATCTCCGTTTCCGTGAAAGAGGGCGCCCAGGTGATAATTGGAGACGAAATCTGCGTGCTCGAGGCGATGAAGATGCGCCAGAGCCTGCGCGCCGACTGGTCTGGCATCGTCAAGGCGATGCACGTCATACCCGGCCAGCAAGTGATGGACGGAAGTCTCATAGCCGAGCTGGAATAGCCGCCGACCGGCGGCCCAAGAATGGAGGCAAACCCCATGAATGATTCACGTTGTTGGGCCATAAAGTCCGACTTGCTGTTCGATGGCACGGGCGCGCCGCCGATTCGTGACGCGGTAGTGGTGATCGATGGCGAGCGCGTCTCCGAGGTCGGTGCGCGCTCGGAAGTCTCCGTCCCAGGCGATGCCGAGGTTCACGACGTGGGCGCCGCCACCGTGCTCCCCGGACTCATCGACGCGCACGTCCACATGCTCCACACCGGCTCCGCGTCCAGCGGCGCGGACTCCCGCGCCATGGACGACAGACAGCTGCTGCTCATGGGCGCGCGCAACTCCCTCGTAGCCCTGAAGAGCGGCCTCACGACCGTGCGCGATTGCGGGGACCACGACTACCTCACACTGACTCTCAGGGACTTCATCGCCGACGGCGTGCTGCCGGGACCTCGGCTGCTCTGCTCCGGCCCGGTCATCACCTCGACGGCGGGCCAACTGTGGTGGTCGGGCATAGAGTGCGACACGGTGGACCAGCTTCGCCACGCTGTGCGAACGCTGGCGAAGAACGGAGTTGACTTCATCAAGCTCATGGGTTCCGGCGGAAACGCCACGCCCGGATCGAATCCGGAAGTCTCGCAGTACGACGAGGCCGGCTACCGCGCCGTCGCCGATGACGCCCACCGACTCGGCAAGAAGGTCGCCGTTCACGTGCACGGCGTTGACGCCATCAGGATGGCGGTTGACGCCGGCATGGACACCCTCGAACACTGCCCCTTCCGTGCCAACGGCGGCATCGAGTACGACGAACGCCTCGCGGCGGACATCGCGCGAAAGGGGCTGATCGTAAGCATCGCCATGCCCGCCACGTGGTACCGGCTGCGCGCCGAGGATATGCGCGACGTCCGGGCGCATCCGGGGCATCTGTGGAAGAGCCGCCCCGAGACGATTCGCCGTATGCACGAGGCGGGCGTAAAGCTGGTCGTCAGCAGTGATCAGGGCTCCACCGGCACCGCGATAGACGAGCTCGCGCTTCTGATGGAGTTCTTGGCTGACAGCGTAGGCATACCGGCGCCGGACGTGCTCTACGGGGTCACGGGTCTTGCGGCTGAGGCGCTGGGAATCGAGGACAGCGTCGGGACGCTAGAGCCGGGCAAACTCGCCGACATCACGGTGGTCAGCGGAGACCCGTTCGCGGACATGTCGGCGATGGAGCGCGTCCACACCGTCGTGAAAAGCGGCAGGATGGTCGTCAGCAACGGTGGTGTCGTCGTCTCTGCTTAGACGCCCTAGGCGGGCCTGAACTTGACCAGCGTCGTTTCTGGCGTAACCTCGTCAAAAACCGCGGCGACGGGCATGTTGATGCTAATCTCCTCGTGTGGACAGTCCACCAGGTTAGACACCATTCTTGGCCCCTCGTCCAACTGAATCATCGCATAGACGTAGGGTGTCTCTTCCCGAAAGGCCGGGTTCGCCGGCTGATGCACTATCGTGTACGCATAGACCCTCCCCTTGCCGCTTGCCGCGACCCATTCCAGGTCCGACGACAGGCAGTTGGGGCACACCTCCCGCGGATAGAAGAAGACGTCGGAGCAGGTCCGGCACCTGGGAAGAACCAGTTCGCCCCGCTTTGTCGCCTCCCAAAACGGGCTGGTAAACTCCGGATTGACCGGCTGCGGAAGAGGCTTGCTGTAATCTGTCGTCATCGTATTTCTCTCTTCTGCCATCGTATCCTAGAGCGTGTTCTCGGAACCGAGAACCAGCGAGCACATTTCGCTCGCCGTGCCCCCTCAACCATTCACCATACATAAGTCGTTTCGGGCTACCTGGCGCCCCATCGCCTTTCCCATGATCTGGCGAGCGCCCTCGATGACGTGGCGGAACCCGCCGGCAAGTCCCGGCTGACCGCCCGATAGCTGGCCGCCGTCCGTGTTTATGGGGAAGCTGCCCCTGAACGTGGTGTCGGTCGCTTCGTAGAACGGGCCAATCTCACCCTTCTTGCAGAACCCGGCATCTTCGAGGCACACGGCCACGAGGATGGTGTATCAATCGTAGAATTCGGCGAATTGCATATCCTGCGGGGCGTAGCCCGCCATCTCGAACGCCCTCGCCGCTGAGACCCTGGTCGGCGTCGTGGTGATTCGAGGCGTCTGCCAGATGTTCCCCGCTCCCTGCTCCAGTCCCGCTCCCAGGATGTAAACCGGGCGATTGGGTAGCGTCTTGGCCCGCTCCGGCGTAGTCACGATGCACGCCGCCGCGCCGTCGCACGGCATCACGGTCTCTAGGATGTGCAGCGGGTAGTTGATATAGCGGGAGTTTAGCACGTCGTCCAGCGTGATAGGCTGCCCATAGAACGCCGAGTTCTCGTTGGGCACCGCGTTGAAGCGTTCATCAACGGCGACCTTCGCCATCTGCTCGGGCGTTGTGCCGTACTCGTACATGTGCCGCGTGTACATCAGCCCGTAGCCGGTATTGGCGCCGGCGGCCGGGCCATACGGCTCCTCCCACTCGGAGCGCACGCCGACCGGCCCGCCCGCGCCTCTCTCTAAGCGTGAGTTGCCCATTACGACCAGCACGGTGTCGCAGAGGCCAGCGTTTACCGCGGACGCCGCGACGGTCGTAGCGGTCGCTCCGCTCGCCCCCTGCATCGCTACGCCAGTGGCGAACGTGGGGCGGATTCCGATGTACTCGGCCATTGCCGCCGGGGTCGCGCCGCTGCCGTCCGTGACGAGGCCGTCGATATCGTCCTTGCTGATGCGCGCGTCCTCGATAGCCAGGCGAGCGGCCTCCGCGTTCAGCCCGTACATCGTCCTGTTGGGATATGCTCTTCGAGTGGGAACCTCGCCGATTCCCACAATCGCGGCTTTACCTCGGAGGGTCATCGGTCTCCACCTCCTTCACGTTTGCTCCGTCTCGCGCATTGTACTACAACTCGCTCCTGGTGAAAACGGAAAGGCGCTGGAAGAGCAGGGTCTTTCGATTATTGTAAAACGGGGTGAGTCCGTCCTTCCAATCCTGCAAACCCCGATTCTAACAAACACACCCTTGACATATGCGAACGCGCGTGCTACCGTATCCTCATCGACTCACACAACCGCCATCGCTCTCGCCCGCCAGAACGCGACACCAATTGCGCGACTGATGTGCGAAAGCCACAGAAATAGGTGTCTCATTTCCTGTACAAACAACCGCGACCCTACTACATTCCAACTCAGAAACATCCCCTAAATCCTCTCACAGCGTCACGGACCCCAAGTAGGAATGAGACACAATGAATCAACATGAGACACCCACAGGCGTTTTTCCGCCAGCGAAAACATCCATCCGTCCAGATGCGAGCTAATCCCACACCTGGTCCGACCTGTATGAGGGGCCTGTCTGCATCCTCGATAGCCGTTAAAATCCCTCAACCCCCGCAGCGGCTCGCCGCTCGGCAATCTCAAATCCTGATTCTGACAACGCCATGCACCCGACTAATCGAAAGACCCTGGCTGGAAGTGATGCGCTTACTCGTTGCGTACTGCCACGCTGCAGTGATAAACTCGCCTTCGACTATCAGGGGCTCCGTTCCATAACAGATCTGTACCGCGGCGGGATCAATTTGTACAACTACGGATTGATAGGCGACATGTCCTCAGCGGCGCTTGTCGGAACCGACGGCTCCATTGACTGGTGCTGCTTTCCCAGATTCGACTCTCCGAGTGTCTTCGCCGCCATCCTCGACCGAGAGGCCGGGGGACATTTCCGTATCAGTCCCTCCGGCCCCAGCCTTGACACCAAGCAGGAGTACCTTCCCGACACCAACATTCTGGAGACCACCTTCACCACGGAAACCGGCGTGGTCTCCACCACCGACTTCATGCCCGCCTCCGAGGATGACGATGACAACCCGGACACGCCGCCGAACGCCCTTCACGAGATACACCGCGTCGTTACCTGCCTCTCCGGGGAGGTTGACCTGCGCTGCGATTTCCGGCCCAGGCACGACTACGCTCGCGCTCTCCCCGAATTTCGCTCGCTGCGCGGCCGTTCCGGCACCGCCGTTCAAGCCCGTGGAGGCCGCCAGACGCTGACCCTTCTGGCAAGCGTCCCCCTCCGGTTTGACGACCGTGGCGTCACCTCCGGTTTCACCCTCACTGAGGGACAGACCGCGACCTTCGTCCTTGCCTACGGTCACGGCCGTCCGGCCAGCCTGGAACGCTACCGCACCACCGAGAAACTCAACCAAACACAGAGCTACTGGCGGGAACTGGTAACCAGAATGAGCTACGACGGACTCTGGCGAGACGCGGTTGTCCGCTCCTTTCTGGCGCTTCATCTTATGATGTACCGGCACACCGGGGCCATCGTCGCCGCGCCGACGGCCAGCCTGCCGGAGACCATCGGGGGCTCGCGCAACTGGGACTACCGCTTCTCTTGGCTCCGCGACGCCAGCTTCACCGTGGATGTTCTCTATCGCTTGGGCGACCATTACGGGGCCGACCGATACATGAACTGGCTGTTTGAACAGTGCCAATTGGGCCGCCGCAAAACTCGCATCGTTTATGGTATCAGCCCCAATTCATCGCTGCGGGAGTACACTCTCGGCCATCTGAATGGCTACGAGGGGTCTCGCCCCGTCCGCGTCGGCAACGCGGCAGCCCGGCATATTCAACTCGACGTTTTTGGAGAAGTCATCGTCTGCATCCATTCCCTGCTGGTGCTTCAGGGAAAGATACCGGAGGAAGCCTGGGAACTGGTCCACAGCCTTGCCGAAATCGTAATGGACAATTGGTGGCGTAAGGACAGGGGCGTTTGGGAAGTGCGCGGCGAACAGCAACACTTCGTGTATTCCAAGGTGATGTGCTGGGCCGCTCTCGACTATGCCGCCTACATTGCCGCCGCCAGGGGAGAACGGCGATTGTACCGCCGCTGGTCACTGGCTGCCGACGGCATCAAGTCCGAAATCCTCGAATCGGGATGGAGTTCCGCCAAACAGGCCTTCCGGCAGCGATACGGCCACGACGCCCTGGACGCATCAAACCTGGCCATACCTTTTATGAGCCTGATCACCCGCGACGACCCTCGTGTCCGTCAAAACGTGGACGCCATCGAACGAGAGCTAACCGACGGTCCGCTGGTTTGGCGCTATCTCCCGGAAGAAACGGACGACGGGCTGGAAGGCCAGCAAGAGGGCGCTTTCACCCTGCTCAGCTTCTGGCTAATCGGAAACCTCATCTACACAGGCCAGAACGACCGCGGTCTTGATTACTTCCATGAAGTGATTACAAAACAGGCTAACCACCTGGGCCTGTTCGCTGAAATGTTCGACCCGGTCTCCAACCGGCAACTGGGCAACTTTCCCCAAGCCTACTCGCACATCGGCCTGATTCATACTGCCCTGAATCTCTCCGGCTTCATCACCGATACGCCCACCAGACGCACGAACCGCCCCAGGTAGTTGCCCGTCCCATGAGTGGCGTCGTTTCCAGCCGGCAGGTGGCGACTACTTCTACAGGACTCCCCTCAATTCCCATGTTCGCCGACCATATCCAGGAAGCGGTCGAACACGTACTCGTTGTCCAGAGGGCCCGGCGACGCTTCCGAGTGGTACTGGATGCTCATAATGGGCAACGATCGGTGTCTCATGCCCTCCACTGTGCCATCGTTGAGATTGACGTGGCTCACCTCCAGTTCGGACGGCAGACTGTCGGCATCAACGGCGTATCCGTGATTCTGCGAGGTGATGTGAACCAGGCCGGTCTCGAGGTCTCGCACCGGGTGGTTCGCGCCGCGGTGCCCAAACTTGAGCTTGAAGGTCTTGCCGCCGAAGGCACGGGCCAATACCTGGTTGCCCAGGCAGATGCCGAATATGGGAAGCCTGCCAATCAGTTGCGTGGCCGTGTCAATCGCGTAGTCCAAGAGCTCCGGGTCGCCGGGGCCGGGGGACAGTAACAGGCCGTCCGGCCTTCTATCGAGAACATCCTGCGCCGACGCCGTGGCGGGAATGGCGATCACCTCGCAGGCCCGCGAGCGCAGCATACGCAGGATGTTGTACTTCAGGCCGTAGTCGCTCACCAGTATTCTGCGCCTCTTCTCCACGTCAGCGCCAGGCCTTTCCGCATAGCTGGACGGACTGAGCAAGGACTGCTCCCAGTCGTAAGCGCTGGACGTGCTCACCTGCCGCACGAAGTCAACGTCGCCGTAGTTGGGCAGTTCTCGCAGGCGCGCCAACGCCTCCTCAGGCGAATCGTCCATCGAGATCGCGCCCATCATCACGCCGTGCGTCCGCAATCGCCGAGTAATGGCGCGAGTGTCCACGCCGCTAATGCCCGGAACTCCCTGGGATGCTAGGAACTCGTCCAGTGTCATCGTGCTCAGTGTGTGGCTGGGCCGCCGGCTGTGCTCTCTCACGACGAAGCCCGACACCCGCACCTCACGCGACTCGAAGTCGCGCTCGTTGATGCCGTAGTTGCCGATGAGCGGGTAGGTGGGAACCACGATCTGCCCGGCGAATGAGGGGTCGGTCAGCATCTCCTGGTAGCCCGTCATGGACGTGCTGAACACCACCTCGCCATGCGCCGAGGTCCGCGCCCCAAAAGCGCGCCCCCGGTACACCGAGCCGTCCTCCAGCACGAGATAGGCGGGATCAGTCATGTCGTTTCCCACAACGTGGAACTACCGAGGACCTTATCTTACCAGATAGAGAAACAGGCCGCATATCACCTGCCCAACCTTGAGGTTGTATCAACATAGTCGGTCAGATGCCCATAGGGGCATCCTTGGGCGCCCACGAGGGCTCCTACGGAAACGCCTGCTAAACTGATACAAACCCTGACTTCGTCGCTAAATTGACACTGACTCTCGCCAACGCTAGAATTGTTGTGTGAGGCCCATCGGTGTTGGGCGTCAATCATTCGGCGGAGGAGAGTTTTCCATGACTCAGCAGGTTACCGTTACCCGTGAAGAGGTTATCGACGCCCTCAAAGACGTTTACGACCCGGAGATCCCGGTCAATGTGGTTGACCTCGGCCTCGTCTATGACGTGCACGTGGATGATGGCGATGTCGAGGTGAGGATGACACTGACGTTCGCCGGCTGCGGCATGGGACCGTACATCGGCCAGCAGGCCGAGTGGCGCATCGCGGAACTCGACGGCGTGGAGGACGTCAACGTGGAGCTGGTTTATGACCCGCCCTGGACGCCTGACATGATTACCGAAGACGGCAAAAAGATGCTGGGCCTGGACTAAGAAACTATCTCAAAAGCGCCGTCTTTCCCGCGAAAGCGGGAATCCACGTGCGTTGGGATGGAAGCTTTGATGCTCCAGAGTAGTTTTGAGATAGTCACTAAGGCCGCGTTTGGCTTCCCGAGCTTGGGGCCGCGATGTGGATTGCTGAGTGGCGAGCCACTGCGCGGGTTCTCGCTTCCGACGGAACGACGGGACTTTTGAGATGGCCATTAAGGAGTTCATTTTATGAACCAGCCACAGGCCGCCCAGGCGCGCGCGCGCATCGAGGCGATGAAACGCCAGTTCGAGCAGAAGCGGAACATCGCCAACGCGCTTTCGCGGATCAAGCATAAGGTCGGCGTTTACAGCGGCAAGGGTGGCGTTGGCAAAACCACCATCGCGGTCAACCTCGCCGTCACCCTCGCGCAGCAGGGGGCGGCCGTGGGCCTGCTGGACGTTGACATCGACTGCCCCAACGTGGTTCGCGCAATGAAGATATTCGACCCTCCCGAAGTGGGCGAAGACCGCCGGATGGTCCCGTCTGAGCGCTTCAACGTCAAGGTCATGTCCATGGGGTTCTTCCAGCAGAAGGAGGAAGAGGCCATCATCTGGCGCGGCCCCATGGTCCACAACGCCATCAACCAGTTTTTGCAGAGCACGGACTGGGGCGAACTGGACTATCTGATAATTGACCTGCCGCCCGGCACGTCCGACGCGCCGCTCACGGTGATGCAGACGCTGGACATGGACGGCTTCATAGTCGTGACCACGCCGCAGGAGCTCGCCAAGATAGACGCGATGCGTTCCATAAACATGATTCGCACACTGAAGGTCAACGTGCTGGGCGTGGTGGAGAACTTCTCAGGCGACATATTCGGCTCCGGCGCGGGCGAAGAGCTCGCCAGGGACATGGACTTGAACTTCCTGGGCCGCATCGAGCTCCGCTCGGACTACCGCGACACCTCGAAGCCCACGGTTCTGTCCAGCAAAAAGGTTCTGAGGGAGTTCGAACACATAGCCGAGGGAGCCCGGTCCGCGCTGCGAGCGGCAGCCACCGAGTCCGGTTAGGCCGCCCATGACTACCATCATCTACGACACGACTATCGTTACGGGCGGCGAGGACGGCCCCGTTCATCACGCCGCCGCCATCGCCATTGAGGGCGACCGCATAGCGGCGATAGGCTCGAACAACGATGTGACGGCGCGATTCCCCAGCGCCGAACGCATTTCCGGGCGCGGCAAGGCCGTCATGCCCGGCTTCGCCAACTGCCACACTCACTTCACGCTAACCCAGAATCGTGGGATAACGGAGAACACTTCCTATCCCGAGCAACCCTCTTTCCCAGGCCCCGTGCAGTTTCCACGCAGGCTGGAGCTGAGCCCTGAAGAACTCACCGTCCTGGCCCAGCTTGGCGCGCTGGAGGCGTTGCGTTGCGGGACCACCGCAGTGATGGAGGTCGCAGCCGACATAGACGTGTATGCAAGCGAGATTGTTGACAGCGGGCTACGCCTCGTGCTCGCGGAGCAGGCGTCGGACCGCGCTCACGGCGGCATCGGAGAGCCTGGGCCGTTCGAGGTGAATCGGACGCTGGCGGAGCGCGGCCTGCAGAACATAACCGACCTCCACGCCAAGTGGCACGGCGCACGCGACGGCCGGGTGACGGTCGGCGTTGCGGCATGGGCGCCCGACATGTGCTCGCCGGAGTTGCTCCGACGGCTGCGCGAACTGCAAGAGCGACTGGACACGGTCGCCACGATTCACCTCAATCAACTCTGGGGGGAGGTCGATGCGGTCAAGGCCAACCGCGGCGCGCTGCCGACGCAGTTCCTGGCGCAGATAGGCTACCTCAACGACAGGCTCGTCTCGGCCCATTGCCGCTGTATGGTCCCGGAGGAGGAGCGGCTGCTGGGCGAATCCGGCGCGTTCGTGTCGTTCAACTCGTGTATGGCCGCGCGGCGTGGCCTAAGCCCGCACGTAGCGGACCTGGAAGCCGCCGGCTGCCAAATCGCCATGGGTACGGACAACATGGCCGAGGACATGGTAGAGGTGATTCGAACGGGGATGTTCATGGAACGAGTCCGCCGCGCCGATGGCAGGCTGCCGTCGCCGGAGGAGGCGTTCCGGTGGGCCACGTTCAACGGCTATCGCGCGCTCGGCATCCCCGATGCTGGATCGCTGCGCGAAGGAAACAAGGCCGACCTCATCGTCGTGGACACGCAACGGGCGCACCTCGTGCCGACCATTCGGGTCGTCTCCACGTTCGTGCACCAAGCGCAGGGACGGGACGTAGAGGCGGTGATGGTGGATGGTCGCTGGCTGATGCGCGACGGCAAGGTGTTGACGATGGACGAGGCGGCCATTGTGCGCGAGGCCGACCTGGTTGGACGCAGGGCGTGGCAGCGTCTGCTCGATAGCGATCCCAACTTCAGGCTGCCAGCCGGTTACGACTTCAACGTCGCCGAGCCACTGGAACCAGATTCAGCTCAGTAGGGGCAAGGTCTTGTGCCTGCCCTCTTTCCCATACCTGGGCGCCCACAAGGGAGCGCCCCTACCGGCTAAACTGTACAGGTTCGGGGGCTTCCACGGCGCTTGAACCTCTTCCTTCAGCAATATACAATGGCATTGACGACTCGATGGAGCGCCGACGCTAACGCGTTAGCGACCCTTTAAGTCAGTCCGGTGAGACTGGCAAGGGCTAATCCAGCGGCATATATCTCGCAACCGGTCGGTGTTGGTACAGGCGGTTTACGCCCGGTCGCACCACGAAAACCCGCGAGGAAGCTGTGAGACCTCTTGCTGGCAAGCGAGAGGTTTTTTGATTCGGGAGGCATACACCAGGACAGTCTCTCCTGCCGCGAACCGCACGTGAAAGGCTCACATGGCCGACGCTCTTGGGGAACGAAACATACTCTCTTCAGATGAGACTAGACGCGCGCTCGCCCGCATAGCCCACGAGATTTTGGAGCGCAACGGCGGCGGGGAGAACGTCGTCCTCCTGGGAATGCACACGAGGGGCGTGCCGCTGGCGCAGCGTCTCGCCAACTCGATCAAAGAGTTCGAGGGCAAAGAGGTGCCTGTCGGCGCTCTCGACATCAGCCTCTACCGCGACGACATCTCAGGCCGAGTGAGGCCCACGATGCGCAGCACCGAGATCCCCGTGGACATCCAGGACAAGCGCATCGTCATCGTGGACGACGTTCTCTACACAGGCAGGACGATCCGCGCCGCTATGGACGCCATCAATGACTTCGGGCGCCCCAAGGAGATTCAGCTTGCCGTTCTGGTGGACCGGGGACACAGGGAGTTGCCTATCAGGGCGGACTACGTTGGCAAGAACGTGCCCACCTCACTCGACGAGGAGGTGGAGGTCAGGGTTTCAGAAGTCGATGACGTGGACGAGGTGGTTCTGGTCAGGAAGGGGCAAGCATGATTCTATCGAGTCGGCCCAGGGAGCGACACGTCGCCGCGGCCCCGCGCCCGTCGAATGGGCAGAGCGGCGGCCGCAGGCACATCCTCGACCTCGACGACTTCTCCGTCGAGGAGATCGAGGCCGTCCTCCAGAACACCGACGTCATGAAGGAGGTGCTGCGGCGTGACATCAAGAAGGTGCCCACACTCCGAGGAAAGAGCATCATCACGCTGTTCTATGAGGCCAGTACTCGCACGCGCGTCTCTTTCGAGCAGGCAGGCAAAATCCTCAGCGCCGACGTGATTAACGTTTCAGGCAGTGGAAGCAGCGTCGAAAAAGGCGAATCCCTCTACAACACCGCGCTCACCATACAGGCGATGAACGCCGACATAATCATCATACGGCATCCCCATTCGGGCGCGCCGCACTTCCTTGCCCGCTTCCTGGACTCCTGCGTAATAAACGCCGGGGATGGCGCCCACGCCCACCCCACGCAGGCGCTGCTAGACCTTTACACCATCCGGAGCCGACTGGGAACCGTCCAGGGCCTGAAGGTGGTCGTCGTTGGCGACATCCTGTATAGTCGCGTAGCGCGCTCAAACCTGTGGAGCCTCACAAAGATGGGCGCCGACGTGGTGCTGTGCGCGCCGCCCACGCTGATTCCCAGGGACTTCCTCAACGGATACAGGTCAACGCCCGGTCACCCATTCGCGTCCGTGCGGATAGAGACCAGCGTCGAGCGGGCCATCGAAGGCGCGGATGTCGTCATGGCCCTGCGGCTCCAGTTGGAACGTCAGCAGGCTGGGCATCTGCCAACCCTCAGAGAGTACTCCAGGATGTACGGCATCACTCCCCGGCGTCTGGAGCTCGCCAAGCCCAACGTGCTGGTGATGCACCCAGGGCCGATGAACGAGGGCATCGAAATCGATCCCGAGGTGGCTCACGGCGCGCATTCGGCTATTGAGGAGCAGGTCACCAACGGGGTCGCCATCAGGATGGCCGTCCTCTACGGCGTAGTAACCCCTATCCGGGAGGCCACCGCGTAATGCCGCGCCAGAGAGCAACCGCCATTGTGTTCAGGGACGATAAGGTTTTGCTCGTCAGGAACAGGGGGAGCAAGAGGTTCTCGTTGCCTGGCGGTAGGATTGGACGCGGCGAACTTCCCATTAGCGCGGCGGCGAGAGAACTCCACGAAGAGACGGGCTTGGAGGCAGGCAAGATAGAGTTCCTGTTCAACTTCCAGGGCAAAGGGAGGCAACACCAAGTTTGCCGAGTTGACGCGAAGGGCGAGGTCATGCCCGACAACGAGATTGAAGATTTCGTCTGGTGGGACCCAGAGCAAAACGTTCCCCTGGTGGGCCACGTAAGGCGGATTCTGAGGAAGCTCAAGAGACTCGAAGAGTCCGAATCGGCCGGAGAGTTGATATGACACCCACGCTTATCACGGGGGGGCGCGTAATCGACCCCGGGCAGGGCATTGATAGGATAGCGGACCTGCTCATCGAAGACGGCCTCGTGCAGGCCATAGACTGCGGCGTCGCGCAGCCGGAACACTGCGGCGTCATAGACGCGACGGGGCTCGTCGTAAGCCCCGGGTTCATCGACGTCCACTGCCACCTGCGAGAGCCCGGCTACGAGGACAAGGAGACTATCGCTACGGGCACGGCGGCGGCGGCAAGGGGCGGCTTCACGACCGTCTGCGCCATGCCAAACACCAACCCGGCCATCGATTCAGCCGCGGCGGTCGATTTCGTCCTGCGAAAGGCGCGCGAGGAGGGCATAGTGCGCGTGCTTCCGATAGGATGCGTCACCAAGGGCAGCATGGGCAAGGAGCTCGCGGAGATGGGAGAGCTCGCCGATGCCGGAGTGGTTGGCTTCAGCGACGACGGCAATCCGCTGACCGATTCCAACATCATGCGCCAGGCGCTCAGCTACAGTTCCGCGCAGGGACTGCCGATAATCAACCACTGTGAACAGCCGGAGCTCTTCGAGGGTGGCGCAATGAACGAGGGTTGGGTGTCGAATCGGCTCGGCATCGAGGGCATCCCAAACTCCGCAGAGGAGATCATGGTTGCCCGCGACATCGCGCTCGCGGAGCTGACCGGAGGACGCTATCACGTCGCACACCTGAGCACCGCGGGCTCGCTGGAACTCGTGCGCGGGGCCAAGCGGAAAGGCCTGAACGTAACCTGCGAGGTTACCCCCCACCATCTCACTCTGAGCGACGAGGCCATCCTGGGCCTGGCTCACACATTGCCACTCGCAAGCGGCAATGGCGTGGGCGCCGCCTTCGCGCCGCTGACGCCCAGCGCCTACGACACCCGCGCCAAAGTGAACCCGCCGCTGCGGGGACGCGCCGACGTGGAGGCGATGGTGGAAGGCCTGCTAGACGGCACAATCGACTTCGTAGCGACCGACCACGCGCCCCACAATCGCGTTCACAAGCTCTGCACGTTCCAGGAGGCCGCCTTCGGCATAAGCGTGCTGGAGACCGCGCTCGGCTCCCTGATGTTGCTGGTCCACGAAGGCGTCGTAACGCTGCCGCTGCTGGTCGAAAAGCTAACACTGTCCCCGGCGCGGTTCCTGGGCAGGCCGGACCTGGGCACGCTAAAGAACGGCGCGCCCGCCGACATCACCATCTTCGACCCCAACGCCGAATGGGTCGTCGATGCCACCAGCTTTGCGTCCAAAGGCAAGAACACTCCACTAGACGGCGCAACGTTGAGGGGAAAGGTGGTCGCGACGCTGGTTGGAGGGGAGACGCGCTATAGTGCCTTGGAGGGGAGCTAACGGATGAATGACACAGAGATGATGGAACGAATTAGGGTCTGTTCACACTAATAGCCAAATTATGTTACAATCCGAGAATGGAAATCACCGAAGTTCAGTACCAACGAATTGCGCCGATCCTTCCCGTTCAGCGTGGCAACGTCAGCCTGTCGAACCTGCAAGTACTCAACGCTATCCTCTATGTCGCCGAGCAAGGCTGCAAATGGCGGGGATTGCCGCCTCGATTTGGCAACTGGCACACCGTCTACACCCGGATGAACCGGTGGTCCAAGAACGGTGTGCTCGACCGGGTTTTCGAGTATCTTCAACGAGAGCACATAGTGCGTATCAAGATAGAAGCGGTTTCCATGGACAGTACCATAGTCAAGGTCCATCCCGATGGAACCGGTGCGTTAAAAAAAACGGACCCCAGTCCATCGGCAAGTCCCGTGGCGGCTGGACCACCAAGATTCATATGGTTGCCGCGGATGCTAGAACAGCCGTGACGTTCTCCCTTTCTCCCGGACAGGCCCACGATGCGCCGGAGGGGCGAAAGCTGCTAAAGCGCCTCGGAACACAGGACCAGAACCCGTTCCTGTTAATGGACCGGGCATACGAGGGGAATGAGACCCGCCAACTGGCGTTGGCCCTGGGGTTCACCCCGATAGTTCCGCCCCTGAGCACGAGGGTTGACCCTTGGCAGTACGACCGGGAGATGTACAAGCGTCGGAACGAAATCGAGCGGTTGTTTCGACGGTTGAAGGGCTTTCGGCGTATCTTCTCTCGCTTTGAGAAGCTGGACGCTCTCTTCCTTGGGTTCATCCTGTTTGCGCTCATCTTCGATGCGTTGCGTTAGTGTGAACAGGCCCTAGCCTGAATCCCCAGGTCATGGTCGGAAAACCCGTCGTAACGGGGACGCGCTTGAGTGTGGAGTACATCCTCAGTCTGCTCGCGCACGGGGATACGGCAGACCAAATCATCGAAGAGTATCAGGGCCTCACACAGCAAGACATACAGGCCTGCCTGCTGTTTGCGGCGAGGGCGCTACAAGATACAACGTTCATGCCGTTAACGCCCGATCAGGCGTAGCGGTAAACCTCCTCGTGGACGAGTGCACTGGTCCTGCCGTAGCCCCGCTGGCTGCGGGAACGCCGGCACGATGTATTTTCAGTATATGGAGAATCGCCAGGGTTGGATGACGACGCCGTAATCCGAAGAGCTCATCTGGAGAACAGGATTCTCATCACAAACGACAAAGACTTCGGGGAAAAAGTGTATCGGGAACAGATTCCCCATAGCGGAGTTGTTCTCTTGCGTCTTAAGGACGAACGGAGCGCAAGCAAGATAGAGGCAATTCGGAGTCTTCTCGGAAGCTATGCCGAGAGTCTGCCGGGCCAATTCCTGGTAGTAACTGAAACACGAGTCAGAGTTGCGCGGAATGGCAGGCTTTCTTGATTGGAAGACACAAAGCCGCTCTACCAGTCAATACAAGCATGTTGAACCACTGGTTGGACACGGCGCTAGTCGGCGATGGCGCTCAGGATGAGGTTGACCGCGTTCTGCCGGTCGGCGGCGAGGGCGGCGAACACGAGGGTGCCTCTGTTTTTTATCACGAGGTGTGTGCCGTTGATGGTTCGATACCTTGCATTCGTGCTTCCGATTTCTATGGTCTCCATGCCCACGCGGCCTGCTATGACGCCAAGCATGTAGGCGACCACCAAGCCCGAGTAGTCGGAGTTGCTGACGAACAGCACGCCGTAGACGGAGCTCTCGAGGAACCCCCGATCGAAGCTTTCCGGAACCTCGATGGGCGCGTCGGTGTACACTCCAAAGCCCAGAGTGTTCACTCTCACCAGCGCGAAAGCGGTGTCGATGCTGCTCAAATCGAGGTCTATGGTGTTCATCAGCGCCCCCGACAGGCCATCGCCTAGTCTTGCGACGCCGACTGCCACAGGGGGCGAGGGGGGATTCTCGGGCAGGTTGGTAACCAAGTCCCAACTCAAGGTGGGGTGCTCACGCAGCGCCGCGACGGAGCCGGATTCGAGGGCGCTTCTCGCGGATTGAGTCCAGGCCGTGTTTCCCACGGTCATCGTAAGCTCACTGGATGAGAGGGTTGCCCAGTTGCCTTCGCTCTGTATGTCCGAGGGAAAGAGTCTCAGGCTCTCTTGGGCGTGGATTTCCGAGGCGAAATCGACGACGCCTCCAAAGCCTCCGGACTTTGGCCCCACGAAGATGACCGCCCTATCCACTTCCAGATGGGTTATCCGGGGAGCATCCGCGGGCCTATCGGCATCTCCGGTTGCGCCCATCCGGTTGACTGGCAAGGTCATCGGCCCGGCGGGGTTGGTGTACAGGTAGCTCGTTACCTCAACGTCTGGCAGTTGCGCCTCCTCTATGCCCTCCGGCAACAGGGCGCTTCCTCCCGAGTGCGACGTTGAGCATCCGGCGGCCACCAGCGCCATAACGCCTAGAGCGACCGCCGCCCCAGCGAGTTTCAAGAGGTTTCTCCTAGAATTACGACGACGCGGCGCGCGCGCCCCCTCAAGCCCGTGTAAGGCGACAGTTCAATGAACCGGCCTTTCACGCGCTAACCCGCGACGACCTTGCGAAGGTCAACGATCTGGTCTCTCAGCAGGGCGGCCTTCTCGAACTCCAGGTTGCGGGCCGCGACCTTCATCTGGGCCTCCAGGTCCTTTATCAGGCGCACGATGTCGTCCCTAGGCATGTCGCCCTTTGTCACGTAGGGGGTCCTGGTCTCGGCGAGCGCCCTGACCCGCTCGGTGATGTCGTGCACTGTCTTGCGAATGCCCTGGGGCGTGATGCCGTTCTCCCTGTTATAGATCTCCTGAATCTGGCGCCGGCGGCCCGTCTCGTCGATAGCGCGCTTCATCGATGCGGTGACGACGTCGGCGTACATGATGACGCGGCCGTCAATGTGCCTGGCCGCCCTGCCTATCGTCTGAATCAGCGCGGTCCACGAGCGCAGGTAGCCCTCCTTGTCGGCGTCCAGAATGGCAACAAGGCTGACCTCCGGCAGGTCTATGCCCTCACGCAAGAGGTTGATGCCCACTACGACGTCGTACACTCCGAGCCGCAGATCGCGTAGGATTTCGCTGCGTTCCAGCGTGTCAATCTCAGAGTGCAGGTAGTGGGTCTTGATGCCCAGTTCGCGGAGATAGTCGGCCAACTCCTCGGCCATGCGCTTGGTCAGCGTGGTCACCACCGAACGCTCTCCACGGCTGGTGCGCAGCCTGATCTCGTGTACGAGGTCGTCAATCTGGCCGGTGGTGGGCTTGACCTCGATGATCGGGTCCATGAGGCCGGTGGGTCGAATAACCTGCTCGACGATGCCCTGGCTGTGCTCGTACTCGTATGGACCCGGGGTTGCGGACACGTAAATGGCCTGGTTGACGCGCTCCTCGAACTCGCCGAAGTTCAGAGGGCGATTGTCCAGCGCCGAGGGCAGGCGAAAGCCGTACTCGACGAGGGTCTCCTTCCTGGAACGGTCGCCAAAGTACATCCCGCGCAACTGCGGCAGGGTCATGTGCGACTCGTCAATGAAGAGCAGGTAGTCCTCAGGCAAGTAGTCCATAAGGGTGTACGGCGTGCTGCCCTCTTCCCGCCTCGACAGGTGACGCGAATAGTTTTCCACGCCGGCGCAGTAGCCCGTCTCGCGCATCATCTCCAAGTCGTAGCGAGTGCGAGAGTCCAGGCGTTGGGCTTCCAACAGCTTGCCCTGCGCCTCTAGCTCGGTCACCCTTTCCCCCAACTCCGTGTTGATGTCTTCAATCGCGACTAGCATCTTCTCATCGGACGTTACGAAGTGCTTGGCCGGGTAGATTTCGATGTCCTCACGCTCCGCGAGCAGCTCGCCCGTAAGTGGATCAACCTCTACGATGCGCTCCACTTCGTCACCCCAGAACTCGATCCTGACACCAATCTCTTCGTAGGCGGGCAGGATCTCCATGGTGTCGCCCCGAACGCGGAACTTGCCGCGGGATAGGTCGAAGTCGTTGCGCTCGTACTGCATGTCCACAAGCTGTCGAACGAGGCGGTTTCGGCTCCGCTGCTCGCCCTTGCGGACATAGGCGACGAAGCTCTGGTACTCATCGGGAGAACCGAGCCCGAATATGCAGGAAACCGAGGCCACGATAAGCACGTCGCGCCTCGTGAGCAACGCCCTTGTCGCGGCGTGCCTGAGCTTGTCAAGCTGCTCGTTGATGTCGGCGTCCTTTTCGATGTAGGTGTCGGTGCGAGGAACGTAGGCTTCAGGCTGGTAGTAATCGTAGTAGCTGACGAAGTACTCCACGGCGTTGTTGGGCAGGAACTCTTTGAACTCGGTGGCCAACTGCGCGGCGAGGGTTTTGTTGTGGGCTATCACAATCGTCGGACGCTGAAGCCGCTCCACCGCGCAGGCCATCGTGAACGTCTTGCCGCTTCCAGTCACGCCCAGAAGCGTCTGATGCCTGAGTCCACGATTCACGCCGTCCACAAGCATGTCGATAGCCTCCGGCTGGTCGCCAGTAGGCTTGAAATCCGAAACTATCTGAAACTCCGGCACTTGGAATGTACCCCTTCCTGAGCATTGATGACATTCTACACCCAATCGAGTGGGAACGTCATCGTCATACCGGGAATTGTAACTGTTCACGCTTGATAGAAGGTCCTCCAGTTCCCCTTCCCTTGACGGGAGGGGGTTAGGGGGTGGGTGACCGCGCGGCGTAGTTCGTCGTGTGAGGAAGTCAGCTGTCGAGGCCGGGGCGAGTGCCCAAAGTAGCTTCCACCTGCTCAGGGACGCCAGCGTCCTCCCGGATGACGTCCAGGGTCACCCTGTCGCCCGGTCGAGTGTTTTCGAGCAGATAGGCGATGAGGTCTTCCATACCGGTTATTCGCGCGCCGTCTATGCCAACGATCACGTCCCCGCCCGTGGGTGCGTCTCCGCCATCGGCCGGGCGCGTGCGTTCAATGCCTTCGAGGCCGGCATCGGCCGCCGGCCCTGGCTGCACGGCCGCGACCACCAGCGCGCCTCGCGTGTCACCGGGCAGCCCGCGCGCCTCGGCCATGTGCCTCGTCAGCTGTGTGCCGCTGATTCCCAGCCAGGCGTATTCGAACTCGCCATTGTCTATCAGTTCGGGGATGACTCGTTTGGCGGTATTGATTGGCACAGCGAAGCCGACGCCCGCATTCGCGCCGCTGCTGCTGGCTATCTGGGTGTTGATGCCGATTACCCTGCCCATTCTGTCGATCAGCGGCCCGCCGGAACTGCCGGGGTTGATGGCCGCATCCGTCTGGATGACCCCTGGCACGGAGAAGGCGCTGCTACCGCTTCGAATCGTGCGCCCCGCCGCGCTTACGATGCCGCTGGTCAGCGTGAAGTCCCGCCCGAACGGGCTGCCAATAGCCGCAACCAACTCCCCAACCATAGCATCGCCGCTATCTCCGAGCGTGACCGCGCCAAGCTGCCCGGACGGCTCTGCCAACTTGAGAACCGCAAGGTCCGAGTCCGGGTCGCTGCCCAGAATCTCAGCCTCCTCTACTGAGCCGTCGGCGAAGGTGACCGTTACACGCTCCGCGTCCTCGATCACGTGATGGCTGGTTACAATGTGCCCATCTTCGCTCCACACGAAGCCTGAACCTTCGCCCTGAATGAATGGGTCGGGAAGAGTTTGAGGGTTTGTTTCAGACCCAAAGGGGAACGGGAACAGGCTGCTCATGCTGGGACCGTCCACGCGCTGGTAAACGTCGATGTGCACCACCGACGGCAGCAACTCCTGGTATATGCGATTGAGCACCTCGCCTTGGGCCGCGACGATCGCGTCAGCGTCCAGGCTATCGGACGAAGAAGGGGCGGGCGCGGCGGCTGAATCGCCGCAAGCCGCGGCCAGAACGACGATCACCGGCAACAATACCACCGCGAATTTTTTGAACCCGGTTCCACTGGTCTCCATTGTTCCACCTCGATACTCGATTTGCGCGTGTTGAGTTCTTGGACATCCCGGATTGCCCTACGATAATAGAACGCAATTCAAGGCCAAAAGGATAGGCTGCGCGCCTATTTCGGTTTGGTAGGTATCGTCTGTGACCGTCAGGCCGTGTAGGGGCAATCCCTTGTAGTTGCGCTGGTTGGGCATCCCATGGCTTGGCGCCCACAAGGGACGCTCCTACACATTGGTCCGCCTACCAAGGGGAACAGGGGCATGGCGTATCTGAGGGGGCAGTTGCAGGTCCGCGGGATATTGCAAAACGGCAACTGACGGGCGCGCTAGGAGGCGGTCCTGACCTGCCAGATCATCTCTGAGCTCGTCTCATCGAATGGCGTGCCATCGAAGTCCCCTAGCACGCTCAGCACCTCGTAGCCGCACGCGCGCAAAAGGTGGTGCATTTCCCAGTAGTGGATATAGCGCAGTTGAAAGTCGCGATAGATCCGCCTAGCTACCGCGCCGTCCGAATCCAGTTCCTCTATGATGATGCGCGCATCGATTATCTGATAGTGATTGTCGTAGCCGCTCTGCTGCCATAGCACGTATCGCGTTCCTGTCCGATGGTCAGTCACGTCGCGGAAGTGGTGGGGAGTGTCGCCTTCCTGGAGAAGCATGTTCAGATCTGGCACGAAGAGGTCGATTATCAACTGGCCGCCCGGCGTGAGGTGGCGCTTGATATTGAGCAGGGTCCTGACCTCATCCTCAACACTCAGAAGGGAGAGGAAACTCCGAAACGGGATGAAGGCCAGGTTGAACAGGTCACCCTGCTCTGCCAGAGAGAAGTCGCGCATGTCCGCCTCGACAAGCGTTATCGAGCCTCTGATTCCCTCCGCTCTCTCGATTTTGCGGCGCGCCACTTCCAGCATCACGGGAGAGAAGTCCACGCCGACAACGTCAACTCCCGCCTGGGCGATGGGGAGGGTCACCCGGCCCGTGCCGCAGCCCAACTCCAACACGCGACCGCCCGCGCGAACGGCCTCATGGACGTAGAAGGGGATGTCTTCTTCGACGTAGGCGTAAACGGCGTCGTAAATCTCGGCCCACGAGTCGTAGGTGGACGACATTGGCTCCTCAGCGCAGGGCATCTCACTCATTGACAGATACAAACCAGGCTGTCTTGGGCGACATTTTGGCAGCTTGTGTACCTTTCCATGTACCTTTACCGATTTCACTGCCATCACCGCTGTGCAAAGTTTGTAACTGAGAACACGGGTCTCCAAGGGCGGAGTCTACACGTGCGGGGGGGGCCGGTCAAGCATCAGGAACGTTCTGTTGGACTTGACAAACCTTGCTATATGCTGGACTGTCAATGTGCATCTGCACTCGGTGTGCGGAGGGTGATTAACGACAGGATGCAGCCCAGCAACGGGGCCAGGCAGAGGAGGTGAACCGGCAAAACTAACCGACGACAATTCGGCAAAAATAGTTGACGCGGGACAGAGGGTTCCATTTTTGCTGGTTGCTAACACACCATATATGCCGACGGTGCATTCGGATGCGCGATCCGCAGCCAACGATGTTGAATGTTATTCACTCCGATATGTGAAACACGAAATTAGAGAGGCTGAACGAGATGCGGATGACGATACATCAATATAGTGATCTGATAGAAGGAAAAGTGGTTGCGGAGCGTCTGTACTCCGCAGACGCTCCGGGTGACGTGATTGGTGCTCTCAGGCTAGGTAGTGTTGACATTCCGGTTTCATGTCATTCCGAACGCAGTGAGGAATCTAAAGCGGTAGCGACATTTCAGGCATAGGCTTTAGATTCTTCGTCGCTTTGCTCCTCAGAATGACAATTTGGACGGCTTACTCGGTTATGAAATGCCCGGTATCTCAAATGTCAACACTACCTAGTTCTTCATAACTGTTCTGATTTCATCAAACAGGAAGAGATTCCGCTCCACCAAGACGCTATCCAATTGAAGAAGATGGAATTCACGTATCCAGGGGTCGCCGGTAGACTCGAAGTGCTCTTCGCGGATTAAGGCGGTGAGCGAAGCGTCAAGGGGCAAAGCGGCTCGTAGCGATGCAAGTAGCGGAGATTGACGTCGGATCTCTTTACCTTGAGGCAGTCTCACTATGGGGATGACCTCCAGGGCATTGCTTCCGGATATCATGTAACTCCCTTCGTATGTGGTAGGTCTCAGAGACTGCCCACCCACATCTCGACGATGGTACTACCTACTATCCACGTTGCCCCACATTTGTCGACTTCTCTGGACGGTAGGTAGTACCGTAAGCATTAGCCGCGGCAGCTACAGTCCACCATCTGAGCGAAATCGAAGACCTTCATTCGACGGACACAATAGCAACGGAAAACTCAGGTACTCGTGGGCGGCCGATTTGGGTCCATTCAAGCCAGGTCGGTAAAGCGGACTCAAAATGGGTGTGTCACGTCCTTCCCGCGTACCCGAACGTATCACCAGGCCCGATGAACGGTTCGATTCTTCTCAGGTGGACCTATTTTGACGATAGACAGAACCGTCTTCGAGATGTGGCTGGGTGACCTGTGAACGTAACAAGGCGCTCTGCCCGACCATTATAGGAGAACGACATGGGCGGCAACAGATGCCAGCCGGGCCGTCTAGCCAGCGGCGCACACGCGGTCAGACCTCGCAAAGCCCTGCCTCTTTCCCTCCAAATGCCAGGCCGTCTACTTGGCGATCTGCTGGATGGAGGGACTCTCTACACGTTGCTGGAGGTGAAGGTGCTGACCGCGCGGTACAGGCAGACCTACAACTGCGTCAGGCCTCACAGCTCCCTGGGCTATAGACCACCGGCGCATTAAACCCTACTGCCCGCCAGCTTAAGTCCCCATGCTTGTCGGTGGAACGTAACTGGTGGTACAACTATCGATGGCAGGTTACTGGAGCAGGAGTGCCACCACCATGAACATGGAAAGAACGATTTCAGAAATCTTCCCTAGTCGAATATATCTAGGGGGCCCCAGCGCAAATCGCTATTGGAATGTCCCCTTAGCGTTGAAATCTCTGTGTGGAGAAATTGAGGCGGCCCGAATTCTGATCCAGGCCCACGAGCCTCTTCTAAGTCATCGTCTCGCAGGCTTCAGGGAGACACTCACGGAACTAGGCATAGCGACAATTTGCGTGCTGACCACGGGTTTCATCGTGGAGAGGGCCATCAAGACTCTGACAGCCCAGACCAAGCCGCAGGAGAAACCATGGAGTCGCAAAGATGCCATAGACGGGCACAACCTGAGCGGATTGTTCTGCCAGCGGCTCGATGCTGTGGATCAGGCGGCAGTGCAGCACCAGTTAGAGACCTTACCTGTCTTCTGGAACCATTACGCTGACACGTAACTGTTCAGAGTTGATGAGGTGAACTTAAACACGCTAGCGGTTCTTAGGCATATGTGTCATAAGGGAGAGATGGAAGCTGAAGTAGATCTTCAAAGTGGGAGCCGGGAGACCCTGCTGGCGGTGATTGCCGAGCTGCGGCGGCGGGTAGAGGAGTTGGAGGCGCTGCTGAGCAGTCGCGGCCCCACGGCGGGGATGCCGGGCAATAAGCCGTC
Source organism: Dehalococcoidia bacterium (assembly GCA_965217565.1). Classification (GTDB taxonomy): domain Bacteria; phylum Chloroflexota; class Dehalococcoidia; order Lucifugimonadales; family CATOSD01; genus CBDCIS01. Next base: position 221,617 of record CBDCIS010000006.1, on the reverse strand, counting down.
CGTCAAGCGACATCAGCCGGAGATGAAAGGACGAGGAAGCGTCGTCTCCACGGCTTTGCCCGGCGGCGGATGGAACCCACGCAGCGGGTGATACACGCTCCTGAGTCGTGCCCGGAGTGCGGCACGGGCCTGTCAGGCGGATGGGTTCAGCGGACACGAGAAGTCATCGAGCTTCCGGTGGTGGCAGCAGAGGTGATTGAGCACGTCTTCGTGGCACGGATATGTCCGCTGTGCAGGAAACGACGATTGCCCCAAGAACCATTGCAGGGATTGGCAGTGGGGCGTCAGCGCCTTGGGGTCAACCTCGTGAGCCTGATAGTGACACTGCGAGAAGAGGGACGGCTGCCCATAAGGAGCATCCAGTGGTACCTGCAAACGGTGCATCGGTTGAAGCTGAGCGTGGGCGCCATCGTGGAGGCGATTCATAGGGCGGCGCAACAGGCCCAACCGGCAGTGGCTGCGATGCTGGAGCGCATCCGTGGCTCTCCTGTGGTGCACGCAGATGAGACCGGCTGGCGAGAGGCTGGTGTCAACGGCTATGTATGGACCTTCAGCACACCCACGGAGCGGTATTTCCTGCGTCGCGGCCGTGGCAAGGAGGTGGTGGACGAGGCGTTGGGAGAGTCTTTCAACGGGGTGCTGGTGAGTGACTTCTACGCCGCATATAACCATTATCCCGGCCTCAAGCAGCGCTGCTGGGCACACCTGCTGCGGGACATCCATGACCTCAAGGCGCTGTACCCTCAAGACACCGGCCTGGCCCAATGGGCCGGAACGGTGCAGGAACTCTATGCCAAGGCCAAGACCAAGACGTCTGTTGCCGCCGATGGCCGGCTGGCGTCTCGTCGCCAGTTAGCCTTTGAGAAGGAACTGCTGGCGTTGTGCGGTCCCTTCTCAAATGACCAGGCAGCGCCGCAGGCCAAGCTCTGCCGGCGTATAGAACGGTTCATCAAGGAACTGTTCGTCTTCGTGTCGCACCCAGACGTGCCACCCGAGAACAATGCGGCTGAACGGAGCTTACGGCACCTGGTGATCAGCCGTAAGATCAGCGGCGGCACTCGCTCTGAACGGGGCACAAGCAGCAAAATGGCTCTGGCATCCCTCTTTGGCTCCTGGAGGTCCAACAGCCTTAACCCACTCCTGGAATGCCGCAACCTGCTCCTTTCCCCTCAACTCTGAACAGTTACGCTGACACGAGTACGGTGGAAAGGGTTCTCGACATAGCCAGCAACAACTTTGTAGATTGGCGATACGCCATGGAGCCGAAAGGCGCTACTGCAGGAGTACCCAAGCCGCTACTCAAAGTAGCTGTTGCCTTCACTCTGGTGGGCATAGACCGACTGAACCAATGGCAGGCAGCTAACCACATCTCAGCCCCGACGACATAATGGAGGACAGGTCAGGGCCTCACCGAAGAGATGGTGGCGATGGTGGAGCTGGCAAGCCGTTACGGCAACCGAAGGAATGCCCCTCTCCTGAAACATCGTGGCTGGTATTGAATCACAAGGGGGTGGAGAGGATTTGTGGTGATGGGAAGGCTGAAGGTATCGGCCAAGCAACTCAAGAGGGAACACCTGTGGCGGGGTGATGGCTCAATGTGTACGTAGTGGCCTAGCCATGTGTGGGCCTACGACTTATAGCTGGTCCGGACCCAGGTGTTAAGGGCGGAGTAATCTTAGGACACGGGGCATACGCCTGGTGGAAAACCTACGGAGATGCGTTCCACTTTAACCCCCATGAGATCGAAACGATAGCTCTGCCAGACGTATGGCTGCAAGACACCCAAACCAAATGGGAGGCACAACGCCTGGGCATGGAACTGATACGCGCGATCAGCCCCGAAAATATCGGGACCAACACCACAGGAACCAACAGCATAAAGCAGGACAGCCTGAATTTCTACACATGTGCACCGGACACCATAGATGCCATCGACAAGCTGTACATAGGGGCGCTTGGTCTGCCCGAGGAACCACTCTTAAGCCAGCTCCACACACTGCGCAGCCAGAGCACCTGGCGCCTGGGAACTCAAGCCAGCAGTTAGCGGTCATGTCCTGCACACCATAGCCTGATGGCATGGCAACGGGATGAATTGACATTTTCCCTGACCGCTTAGGCGGGCAATTTAGCTGGACATCGATACAGCTCAAAGAGAATCCCTGGCGAATCCTTGTGCATCCAGAACGTGTGCGCAGTTCAGAGCCGATTGGGAGGCCATGCGGGAGCGGAAGAATTTATGGCTTTGCTGGTCCCTCGGCCTTCGACTCCGCGCAGGATAACGGCAGTTGCCCGCTGTAGCGTCTGACACGTTTGTCTGCGATCGGGTCAGGCTACACGAGCAACAACCACAGGTCCGTCGTTGGCGACAGAGTTGACAAGAGTCGACACCTCGAAGGCCTCCATCTCATCGTCGGGATGAGGAGCCAGCGCGCTGGTAAGCGCGCTGGCTCCTCGACACTGCGGTCCAGCCAGAAGCCTTCCATGTCCCTGGGCAGGATGACCGGCATTCGGTCGTGTATGGGCCTGAGCAGGTCGTTCGCAGTGGTCGTGATGATGGCGCAGGACGAGATGGCGTTGCCATCCGGGTCCCTCCACACCGACCATAGGCCCGCGAATGCGAAGGGCTCTCCCGACCGCATGACGACCCGCATGGGCCTCCGGACGGCCCCGGTCCTCTGCCACTCGTAGAAGCCGTCCGCGAGCACGAGGCATCGACGACGCCTCAGCGCGTCTCGGAACGCGGGCTTCTCGGCCACAGTCTCCGCCCTGGCGTTTATCATCCGGCTCCCGATGGAGGCGTTCTTCGCCCAGTGCGGAATCAGCCCCCATCGCATGTACCCGGCGCGTCTGTTCTCGCCGCCCACGACGGTGAGGACCTCCTGGGTTGGAGCGACGTCGTACTTCGAATCGAAGGCCAGCCAATCGCCGTCGAACTCGTGGCGTTTCGCCAACTCTCCCAGGTCAGCTATCAGGCTGTATCGTCCGCGCATAACAGGCCCATTATGTACTCACGGGGGCGCCCGCGCAAGCCGGTCCCCGTCTTTGGCGCACCTCAGCGCCAGTCGTGGGAGGGCGGCATGGCAACGCCGGTCCGGACGGCACGCACGTCCGTCGCTATCACGTTCGTAGTCCCGTCCCACCTCGATATGCGCCCCGTGACCTCCACCACCTGGCTGCCTAGCTCCCTGCGACGCCGTGCGAAGACGCGGGGCCAGAGGATGATCTGCACATCGCCCGTCTCGTCCTCGATGGTCATGAACACCGTGCCGTCCCGTCCGCGCGGGTGCTGCCTGGCAACGGGCCAGCCGGCGACCGTAACCCGTTCGTCGTCGCCGAGCCTCTCCACCTCCACCGTGGGGAGGACGCGAGGACCCAGGCCGGGCCTGACGAACTCCATGAGATGTCCCCTGGGATAGATGCCCATCACCCTGTACTCACCTGTCATCTTCTCGCGCTCCGTGAAGTCCGGGAGGCGGGGCATACTGTCGTCCACGGAGACGGGCAAGGCCACCTGGCCGTTCCGCGCCGGTCGAGAGTGCAGTCCCGCCTCCCACAGGGCCTCCCTGCGGTTGGGAGTGATGCCGTCGAACGCCCCGGCCATCGCCAGCGACAGCACCGCCTGCGGTTTCAGCCCCGTCCGCCGCACCAGGTCCCCCGCGGTGACGTAGGGGCCGCGCCGTTGCCTCTCCTCCACGATGAGCTTCGCCGACTCCGCCCCGACGTCCCTGATGAGCCGGAGGCCGAGCCGCACGGAGCCGCTCTCGGGGGCGCAAGCCACCCGACTCCTATTCACGCAGGGGTTCAGGAAGGGTACGCCGAAACGCCGCGCGTCCTGCTTCAGCGTCTCCATCGGGTAGAAGCCCATAGGCTGGTTGTTTATCAACGCGACGAAGAACTCCAGCGGGTAATAGCGCTTGAGCCACGCGGCCTGGTACGCGGTGATGGCGAATGCGTGCGAGTGGGACTCGGGGAACATGTAGTGGCCGTTGATCTTGGAGAATATCTTTCTTGCGGTCTCCTCAGGGACGCCGTTGCGCCGCGCGCCCTCCATGAACCTCTCACAGTGCATGGCTATCAGGTGCTCGTTGTTGGGCCTGGCGAAGGCGCGGCGCACCTCGTCTGCCTCCGCCGCGGTCATGCCGGCCACGTCCTCGATGAGCTGAACCACCTGCTCCTGCCAGACGATGATGCCGTAGCCGCGCTCCAGGGCGCGCCTCTCCAACGGATGGTCGTATTCCCAGGTGGCCCCGTGCCTGTAGCGTTCGACGAACTGGGACACCGCGCTGCCCTGGACTCCCACGCCGGGACGGATGAGGGCAACCTGGTAGGCGAGGTCCCGCAGGCTGCGGGACTTGAGACGCTGCCCCATCTTCAGCTGCGCGGGAGACTGGAGCAGGAATACCCCCTTCGACCTGCCCTCGTTGATCATGTCGTACACGCTGGGATCCTCGGGGTCTATCCTGCTCAGGTCGGGCCGTCTGCCATCCCGCTCCTCCACGAGGTCCAGCGCCTCCTCTACCTGGTCGAGCACCGGCAGTGAGAGCAAGTCTATCTTGGCGAATCCGGCGTCGGCCACGCTGTCCTTGTTCCAGTCCATGATGAACCGGCCTTCCATCGCCCCCGCCCTGGTGGGCACCATCTCCGGGATGGGAGAGCTGCTGAGCACCATGCCCCCGACGTGCTGGCTCAGCCCCTTCGGGGCGTCCATCAGCTGCGGGGCGAGTTCCAGCAGGTCCCGCCAGCCCGGTGCATCCACCCTGTCTCTGAAGTCGGGAAGCTCCGCCATCTCCTCCCGGAGATCTGCGGCGCGGTGGGAGTGGAGCTGCTTCGAGAGCAGGGACAGCTGCTCCTGTGGAAGCCCCAGGGCCTTGCCGAGGTCCTGGATGATGCCCTTCACCTTGTAGGTGGTTATGGCCCCGGCCAGGACGGCGTACTCCGGCCCGAAGTGCTGGTGTACACGCTCGATCAACTCCTCCCTGAGCCCCCTGGGGAAGTCGAGGTCGATGTCAGGGAGCATCGTCATGTCCTCGGAGATGAAGCGCTCCAGGGTGAGGTCCCACTCCAGGGGGTCCACGTGGCTGATGCCGATGAGGTAGCCCACGAGCAGCGCGACCGAGGAGCCGCGCCCCCTTCCGGGCGGCCTCTCCTCCACCGGCGTCTCAGGTCCGACCAGGCCGCGCTCCTCCATGATCCGCTGTGCGACGAGGACTATCTCCCTGTAGAGCAGCAGGAAGCCCGCCAGTTTGAGACGCTCGATCAGCCGAAACTCATCCCGAAGGCGCTCCACGACCCGCTGAGGCACCGAGCCGCCGTAGCGCCGAGCCGCCGCCTCGTAGCAGAGCCTATGCAAAAAACTCTCCGCCGTGTAGCCCTCCGGCACGGCTGGATCGGGCAGGGTGTATCCGAGGTCGGTGCTGAGGTCGAAGTCGCACCGCTCCGCGATTCGCAGCGTGTTTGACACAGCCTCCGGGCACTCGGCGAAGAGCCGCTCCATCTGAGCCTGGGACTTGAGGTGGAGGTGATGGTTGGGAAGGATATGGGGCAGGGCCTGGTCGATGGTGGTGTTGAGCCTGGCGGCGACCAGCGCGTGCTGGAGGCGGGAGCGTTCCGAGGTGTGGTAGTGGACGTCGTTGGTGGCGACCAGCGGAACGCCCACCTCCCCTGCGATTTCTGCCAGCGTCCTGTTGCGTTCGGCGTCCCCACGCAGGAAGTTCTGGTTTAGCTCGACGTACACCGAGCCGGGGCCATACCAGTCCATGTACCCCTTCAGAAGCCGCCGGGCCTCCCCGACGCGACCGTCCATCGCCAGTTGGGAGAGCCGCCCATCGCGTCCTCCCGTCAGCAGGATGAGGCCCTTGGCGTGCTCGGGCAGGTGCTTGGGGTCGAGCCTGGGGTTCCTGCGGTCAGCGGCGTTGGCGATGGTGAAGAGCCGGGAGATGCTGGAGTACCCGGCCCGTGTCCTCGCAAGCAGCGTGAGGCGAGAGCCGTCGGTCAGGGTCAGCTCACCGCCGGTGATGGGTCGTATGCCCAGGCTGTTTGCGAGCCGGGCGAACTCCAGCGCACCGCACAGGTTCGTGTCGGTCAGCGCCAGCGCGGAGTACCCGTACTCCTTCGCCTGCGCCAGCAGTTCGTGGGTGTGGGACGCCCCCACCCCGAAGGAGTAGAAGCTCCTGGCGTGCAACTCGACGTAGCCGGCGACCATCGGAACCATCCCAAACACTCAGGCGCTCTGCCTGTACCATCGGTCGCTCCTCTGGTCTCGGAACAGGGTGAGCCGCCTGCCGTCGCCGGGGTCGATCCGGTAGTAGGCGCGGGTTACAGGCTGTGGGAGCCACCACAGGTCGAAGCTCCATTCCTCGTCTATGCGGGCCACGCTCAGCCACCGCCGCTTGAGCTGCACGGACACCGGCTGGCGCTCCGCTCCCTCCCGCACCTGTACGGGCGTCGGCGAGTGGATGGGCTTGATGGCGTCCCCTCCCGTTGGGTCGATTGGGACCTGCAGGGCCCGCATCTCCGGCGCGGGATGCCAGGGCGCGACCTCTACGATCCTGTAGAGGGCGTGACCTCCGTTCATCCGCGCCCGCAGGCGTCTATCCATCTCCGCGAACCGTTGGCGCCTGTCATCCTCCACGCCCATCAACAGCCCCGCCTGTACCCCCGACTCGCCAGTGAATCCGGACAGCGTCAGCGTCACGTCCTCGACGGGAGTGCGCGGCGGGTCCAGTTCGAGGCGGCCTCTGACGGCGATAGACGCGCTCTCCCAGGTGCCCGCAGGCTGCCTGAGGTCTATCGACTTCTCCCAGGGCGGCAAACCGTGCATGTAGCACCGTAGGGACGCCTTGCCCACGTACCTGCCCCTCATCTCAGGCTTGGCGTACCCCCTCTTGAGAAGGGTATCGACCGCGACGAAGAGGGCCTCGATGGAGGAGGAGTGGAACGGCAGAGAGACATGCTCGACTATCGACTCCTCGAACGCCAGGGGAACGACGGGGCTGTCGTCGATCCCGTTGCAGAGCGCCCAGGCCCGTTGACCCTCGATCCCGAACCGGTCCGAGAGCGTGTGCTCGCTCATGGAGGCGACGGCCCCCATCGTGTGCAGTCCGAAGCGACGCATCATGGTCTTCACGTCGGGTGATACGGGAAGCAGGTCGACGGGGTGGGGAGCGAGGAAGGCCGCCACGTCGTCGGGGACCCTGGAGGCTCCGAGCGCCCTGCTGGTCCGGGCCGCGACGAAGGCGGGGAACTTCGCGTCCGCAACGCCGATACGGGGGTTCAGGTACGTGGGAACGGCGTCCAGCAGGGCCGAGACGACTCCGGCCTCACCACGGTACATCCCTTCGAGACCGTCCAGTCGGACGTAGGCGGTGCCCAGTTCCGGCCCCTCAACGCGGTCGCTGATCCCCTGTAGGGCCGCGAGCATCCGGCTGAAAACCCGGCGGTAGTGTGGCTCGTCGGCATCCAGTAGGATGGCGTTCGCATGGCGAGACACGGCCTGTTCCAAGGTCATCCCTACCGTCGCCTCCGAGGCTTTGGAGAATCTATCCACGACCAGCGGCCTGGCTCTCGAAGGATCGCGGTCGACGACCAGGACGGGGCTGTCCTTCAGGTGGGGATGCCGCTTCATCTCCGCCTTTGCTCTCAGGTGAGTGACGAGCACGCAGACGACCCTCATAGAGCCTCCTTGAGCGTCGGTTGCCGGGTATCAGGGTGAGAATGATACAGAACGCACGTTCTGTATGTCAACCCCCGAACGCCGCTCTTAGGACGACTTCTCGGAAACCCCGACGCCCCAGGATGACTGTAGAGCGGCGTTTCTCGCCCCGGTGTGTCTCTGGACACCTTTCGCCCTCGAAACGCGCTCCCAGCCCCGCCCTGGCGCGCCCCCGCCACGTCCACGCGGGCGGGTGACCCTGCCCCGGAGCGGTCAAGGTCGTCCAGACCCAAGACCTTGGGCGAAGACCGCTCAGACCGCGCAGGCCCGCGTCGCCATCCTGGACTGAATCCTTGATGACGGCGCGGTCTTGTCGGTGAGGTCGTCCTCACCATGAGGTCGTCGGTTTCGGCGTTGGCGAGTTCCTCCAGCGCCCTATCGGGAAGTGCAACATTTCTCCCGGAGTTTTGTTGCATAGACGTGCCCTTCTTGTACATGCCGCGACCGCGCCGCCTACTGGCAGCCACTGAGCGAACAGGCGTCAATGCAACATTTTGTGTCATTTCGTTTCACGCCGTCTGCGCGCTTTGTCTTCGGACTTTTCGCGCTACGCTCGCCCTTTGGGTCACATACCCTTTGCTGGACGACGACGGCCTACGGGGCGGACTCTGCGCGGAATGTCATTCTTTTCGCTCACACGCCTACCGACGACGACGGCCTAGTTCGTCGGCTCGGCGCGCCCATAGGTGTAGCTTGCGGCGTCGCGGACTACGCTTTTCTGAGATGCGCCCTTGATGGTCTGTCGCAATCGTTCGACTGCCCGACTGGATGGCGCGCACGAAGTCCGCAGGCGCCTCGAAACCGAGTATATCGGTTGCCTCGGAGATGCCCTCGGCAGTCAGGTAATATCTCCGGCTCGAAGGCAGGTAGGCGGTGCCGTGGTTGACCCGCCTGACGATGCCGTCGGCTAGCAGGCCGGTCAGCCAGCGGTGGATGGTCGTGTGGGCCTCGCCGAGGATGTCTGCCAGCTCCAACGAGTCGACGAATGGCATCCGGCCGAGGAAATGGAGTAGAGGTCGGTCTGAGAAGGCCACGTGCAGAGACTACCAGAGCTGGAGGTAGGGAATCGTACTTATACCATTTGATGATAACAAGACCTGGAAGTATCTAGCGATGTCCTAATAGTTCATCCATGCTCTAGCCGACATACAGTGTTGGAGGGTATCAGATGATCGGACGACCGCTTCGAATAGATTGGCATGGGGAGGATACACCGGAGGCGCTGAAGGCGGCCTACCGGGCAGAACGTGACACTAGCCTTCGTACTCGACTCCATGGACTGTGGCTGGTGCGGTCGGGATGGCAGTTCGGTGAGGCGGCAAGAGCGGTGGGAGTCCACTACCGGACGGTACAGACGTGGGTGGGCTGGTATAGAGAGGGAGGTGTGGAAGGAGTGTTGTCCCACAAGATGGGAGGCATGGGCAAACCGCGCTTTCTGAGCACAGATGAAGAGCAGGAGTTGACCGAGGAGGTGTCGACGGGACGGTTCAGAACGGCGGGAGAGATCAGGGACTGGATAGAGTCCGAGTATGGGGTGAGCTACAAGTCGGGCAGCGTCTATGGTCTGCTTGAGAGGTTGGGATGCAGCCCGAAGGTCCCGAGGGGCCGTCATGAGAAGGCAGACGTAGCTGCGCAGGAGTCGTGGAAAAAGGGGGGCTTGGTTGTTGCCTTGCCGAAGCGGGCGTGAGTTCTGAGACGGCCTTTGGCTTTGCCGATGAGATGCGAGTGGGCCTGCGGGGGATGGTGCGTAGGGTGTGGGGTCGTCGTGGAGTGAAGGTGCATCAGCGAGTGCAGATGGTCTACAAGTGGATGTACCTGTTCCTGGTGGTAGACGTTCGGAGGGGCAAGCTGTTGTGGGGTTGGATCGATTCGATGAAGTCTGCGGCTATAGCGGTGGCAGTCGATGGCCTGAAGCATCACTCGGACATCGAGGCCCTGGTGTGGGATGGAGCGCGTGGTCACCGGGGTGAGATAGTACGGACTGTTGGAGTGGCAACGATCGTGCAGCCTGCATATAGTCCTGAGCTGAATCCCGCTGAGCGGGTCTTCCAAGAGGTCCGCAGGTGGGTGGAGGGCAGGATATACGGGAGCATAGAGGAGAAGATGAAGGCGGTTGACGCCTACCTGAGTGAGCTTGAATCTGATCCGGGTCGGGTGCGGTCGCTCACGGCGTGGAGTTGGATCGAACACACAACGCGAAGTCTTCCGGCACACTATGCGGCCTCGTCAACATGAAATGGTATTAGCTACAATGTAATGGTGTTCTGCAAATGGTTCCCACATTGGTTACCACACTTTCGACGGATGGAAACCTCAGGAACATGCCCACGCGGCATTACATCCCCCTGTCCTGTACCACATTGAGCTATATGACCCACATCAGGCTTCTGGATCATTCCAACTCAATGAGAGCGGTGTGCCTCGTTGGGCCCTCTTGAATGATAAAGTTCGAATCCATTTTGGTGGGCTGGACTTGACGAAATCAAGAACCGACGCCGATTCCGACATCGCACCGTCGCTCGGCATGGGCACCGTGTACGTCAGCGTGGCCTCGTCCCCCATGACCTCGATGCCCTCCACGAAGTTGCGGATGAGCGCCTTGCGCTCGGGGATCGTCCCGTCCTTCAGGAAGTTCCGGAAGTCCGCAGCGTACTGGGCTATCTCCTCGGTGTTCGGAAGCTCCACTCTCCTCTGCTCAAGCTGGGTCTCGGCGTCCTCTCTCGCAGCCTCCAGCTGCTCCTCACGGTGCCTCAGAGACATGATGCGGGGCGATAGGACCTCCAGGGTCAGCTCGCTCGTCTCAATGGCCTCGTAGAGCTTCTCAAGACGCTTCCTCACGTCGGACAGCTCCGCCTCGACGACCTCCAGCCTGCCGGACAGCTCACCGGCCATCGCGTCGATCTCCTCCGCCACCAGCGTCACCAGCGCCACGATGGTCTCCTCGTTCAGAATCCGCTCCCTGATCTTCTCCACCACGAACGTCTCCAGCCTGGGGGCGTTCAGGTAGCGGGCGCTGCACGTCCCCGCTCCCTCCCTGAACAGGGTGCCGCAGATGTAGTAGGCGAACTGGCCGCTCTTGGCTCCCTGGGCCGAGTAGGGCCTGCCGCACACCCCGCACCTGAGCAGACCGCTCAGCAGGAACTTGCTGCCGACTCTACCGGGCCTCTGCACCTTCGGGGCGCGCTCACTCATCGCCTGCTGCACCTCGTCAAACAGCTCCCTCGACACCAGCGCGGGCCACGCTCCCTCTACCCTTACAGGGTCCTGGGCCTTCTCGCCCTTGCTGTTCTTGCCCCAGACGGCGGTTCCCGTGTACGCCTCGTTTCTCAGCACGTAGTGGAGCGTTCCCTTGTACCAGCGCTTGCCCCGGTTGGTGATGCCCCGGTCGTTCAGCTCCTTGCACAGCTCCTTGAGGCCGCTGCCCCGCAGGGACTTCTCGAATAGCTCCTTTACCACCGGGGCGGTGGCCGGGTCTACCTCCAGGGTGGGTCGCTCCTTCGCCCCGTCGCTGACCTTGATCTTCCTGTAGCCGAAGGGGGCGTTGGAGCCGAGGAAGAAGCCTCTCGACGCGGCCTCCCTCATTCCCCGGACGACCTCCTGCGCCAAATTTTCGCTGTAATATTCGTCCACGCTCTCGATGATGCCCTCAAGCAGCCTGCCGGTGGCGTTGTCCTCGGCCTGCTCGGTGATGGACACCACGCGGATGCCCTTGCGCCGCAGCTGGGACTTGAAGGCCACGGCGTGCTCGCGCTTGCGGGTGAAGCGGCTGAATTTCCATACGAGAATCACGTCGAAGGGGGCCTTGGGCTTGCCGCCCTCCTCGATCATCTCCCTGAACTGGGGCCGGTCGGCGACGCGGCCGCTCTCGGCCTCGTCCACGTACTCGCGGGCCACGGAGTAGTCGTTGGCCTTGGCGTACTCCTTGAGCGCCCGTAGCTGGGCGGACACGGACAGGTCCACGTCCTGCCTGTCGCTGGACACCCTGGCGTAGAGCGCCGCCGGCGTGAGCGGCTGTAGGTGATTCTTCTTCATTGCTGTCCTCCTCTGCAATCGTCTGTCTCTCGGTCGTGTCGTCCAATCCTGCGACGCCCTCAAGCGGCGTCGTTCGCTCCAGGCCCTGCTGCGGCCTGAAGTCTGAGTCCCAGTGCGCGCACCACCTTCAGCACGGTGGCGAACTCCGGGTTCCCGTCGGCTGACAGCGACTTGTACAGGCTCTCCCTGCCCAGCCCCGTCTCCTCCGCCACCAGGGCCATCCTGCGGGCGCGGGCGATGTCTCCGAGGGTCGCCATAATCAGGCCCAGGTCGCCCTCTTCCAGCGCGACGTTCAGGTATGCCGCCATGTCCTCCTCGGTCTCAAGGTGCTCAGCCGGGTCCCACGGCCTTGTCTGCGTCTTTGCCATAGCTGCCTCCCTACAGTCCTCTCGCCAGCTCCAGCGCCCTTCGTATGTCCCGCTCCTGGCTGTCCTTGTCGCCTCCGGCCAGAAGGACGACCAGGGCCTCGCCTTGTTGCGCGAAGTACACCCGGTAGCCGGGTCCGTAGTCGATGCGAATCTCCGAAACCCCTTCGCCCACCGGCCTCACGTCGCCGGGGTTGCCCAGTGACAGCCGCCTGATGCGGTTGTCAATTCTCACCCTGGCCTGCCTGTCCCGAAGCCGTCTGAACCAGCGGGCATAGGCGTCGGTCTGGCGAATCTCGACCATCACCCTATTGTAGGCCACAGGATACCTAGAACGCAAGAGGGAATGGCCGATTTCGGCGAGAACACGGGCCAAGCAGGGCACGCACACAGCCCCCCTCACAGGGCGCAAGATTCGGGGGAGCGTCGGCGGCGTCATGCCCGTGTACAGGAGAACGCACGGGGCGGCAGGTTGCAGCTCGGGTGGTTCCGTAGCTGAAATCGGGGTGTAGGGGGACAGCCTGCTAAATCGGAGCGAGCAATTTGATTCCGGGGTTCCCCCCACGGTCATGGGGCAGTTGCAGCTACGAAGTGGGGAAAGTGGAACATGGCGTTTTGCGGGGGCGATGGGGCAGCGGTAGCTACGAAGTGGGGAAAGTGGAACACGGACATGGGGAGCGTCGGAAGACGGTTCCGTGAGCCGCTCAGTCCCCGTCTTCGTGCTCCGCTGGCGGCCTGGGCGAAGCCGCGGACCGGGCCGCCTGACGCCGAAGATGGGCGCGGGCGATCATCCGGGCGATGATGCGCAGCCCGCGCCGCAGCGTCTCCCGCTCCTCTGCGGAGTACGCCGTAGCCCGGCGATTGGTCGGTGGATTCTCTCCGTTGGCGCTTCTCATCCCGCTCATCCCACCTCTGGCGTTTCATGGGCCAGGTCCTGCCGTCCAGTTTGAGCGGTCGAGACGTTGGGCATAACTACCTATAGGGGCGCTCACGTGAGCGCCCCTATAAGACCTGGGGTGGATACCCTCATTGGTGATGCCGTTGGGGTGTACAGAGAAACGAAGTTGGTTGCAAAAATGCAAGTCGGGCTGTTTCGTAGCTGAAATGGGGCGAATCACCCCTCTACAGGACACAAACAGTGAACACTTTGACTTGCGGGTACGTTCCGGCGTGCGTATGCAAGTCCGTAGCTGAGAGTTGCATTTATGTAGGCGACTGAGGTTGGGTCGGGGTTGCAAAGGCCTTAGCTGACAGTTGCACTTTTGCGGGGCGGCGGGAAGGCTGCAAAAGGGGACGCCTGACGCCGCAGGTGAGCGCGGGCGATCATCCGGGCCGGGCTGCTCACGCCTCACCTTCCCTCGATGCTCGGTGGAGTGGGACGGCGATCCCCACTTCGCCGTCCGGCGGTTGGTCGATGGTCTCCGCGCCAACTCGTGCACCTCCCTGCCGTCTGCCGCGACTCATCGGAGCGCGGCTCTCGCAAGTGAGTGTGCACAATCGCAACGCTGAATAAGACCCCTCTTAGCTCTGCGCAGGGATGCGGGGTGCTATAGGCTCTCTTTTTTTCGGCCCCTTCCTCGCAGTAGTGGGGGTGTACAGGAGTTTCAGTTTTGTAACTGAGCGCCAAGAGTTGTGATTTCGTAGCTGAAACAGGGGTAATAGGCCCCTCTACAGGACGTAAGCAGTGAACACTTTTAGAAAGGGCGCGTTCCGGACGGCAATGACATCGCCAAACGTGGGGAATGACATCACTCGTCCGGTTGGAGCGGCGTCCCAATGACATTAGGCCCCCGAAAAGGCGATTGAAGTGGGGGTGCGTTACGTCTCCCGAAGATGTGTCTGGAGACCGGGGTGACGGACCGACAGCGCTTCCTCTACCTCAGCACAAACCACCACAGGAGGACGCTGCCGATCAGCAGCACGAGCAGCATGAAGGCAATCACGCTGATGACGTTGAGCACGTATTTCGTCGCCTTGTGGTCGGAGACCTCCTGCCGGTGCTCCAACTCAAGCTTCACATACGGCCCTCTGGCAGTGGCTGCGGCCTCCCTGGCCTCGTCTCGCTCCCGCTCCAACTCGGACGCTCTCAGCTTCCACTCGGATACGCTCTGCTCCAACTCCCGCACGGTCCCCTCAAGCTCATGCTCCCTGTTGATCGTCCGGCGCAGCAGCTCCTCGTCGGTGATGTACTCCCCCGCCATCCGCACGAACACCCGGCGGCCCTCCCTGCGGACCTCGACCTCCCCCTGCCTGATCTTCCGGTCCAGGGTGGATAGGGATATCTCCAGCTCCTCAGCAGCCTCCGCCTTCGTCACCCAGCGGACGGGCTCATCCATCGCTCTTTTCCTCGCCCTGCGACTGACGCCTCCGCCTTCAGTTGAACAGACGCAGACCCCGCCCCTCGGCGTCGGGCGCATCCGCCGACTCCTGGCTGATAGCGTCGTCTTCGGGCTTCTGTGCCGCCTCCAGAGCCGCCACGCGCTGCGTCAGACTCTCCACCAGCGCCGCCAGTTCGTGCGCCGCTTCGAGCGCCACCTGTATCCTCGCCTCCAACCTGTCCAGCGGCGGCGTCCTCTCCCACTCCGGGTCGTCCAGGTTGGCCATGAGCCGCCGGACGGCAAGGGCCATCTTGCCCGTCAACCGCTCCCGGCGCAGGGCCAGCGCCACCGTCTTTCGGTTCACACCCAGGAGGGCCGCCGTCTTGCGCTGTCCTTCCCGCTCGACCAGCCACTCCACGCCCACTTGAGGTCGGGCCTATCGTCGTCGGCCCTCGATGCCCGTCCGTCACTCATTTCCATCCTCTACAGGGGTGGCCCGCTTTTGTAATTTCATCCACTTTTTGCCGGAACCAGCCCCTTACTCAAAGTGTTCACTCGTTCCCGTCAATTTCCTCCAAATGTGGCGCAAATTCCTAGCTGGCTGGCTCAGGATGTCCGTTTCTGCCCGCCCACCAAAATCGCGTCGCCCTCCCCCACATCGTTTCGCACCAAAAGTGATGGGCCAAACTGGGCCGCGGATGCCGCCGACACGCCAAATCCTGCCCCGATCAGATCTTCGGACACGCCGGACAGGTTCAGCCATAGCTAGTTCCCTCACTTTCGGCTGACACGTCAGAGTTCCAAAAGTGCAATCAAGTTGTCATCAGACTCGCCAGCTATTTTAGCATGGCATCCCATTTTGCACCCTGACCGGTCAGGCGACACGTCAAGCCCGTTTCGTAGCCAAAACAGGGTGATTTGGGGGTCTGTGGACCTCGGAAATCATCCCGCTGATGCCATTTTGTACCCCCCAGACAGCATTGAGGGAAGATAGGGACGTATCGTCGCTATCTACGTATCACCCCCTATAGGACTATCACCCCCTCTACAGGACGGGACGCATCCGGTGGTAGAGTGAGTCCCATTGGTAGGCTCTCAGTGCGGACAGGGGCAGTCGGGGGGACTCCGGTTCCCACAGTGGACGCCATGACTTTCCAAGTATTCCTGCGGTGGACAGAGCGGGTATGCACGACACGAAGATGGGCAGGGACATCCGGCTCATGCGGGCTGCGGTGCGCACGTAGGTGTCCTCGACCTCCTCGGTGTCCACGACGAACAGGGTGACGGGGTAAGGCGGCTGGTCGTCCTTATGCTCGGGTGACCAGTAGTAGTCCTCGTATGGACTCAGACGGGCAATGACTCCCCTGGGGTGACGGGCGCGAAGCTCGTACTCGAAGTAGAAGGGTATCCGAAGGCCCTGGGCGGTCATCTGCCCCACGGCGTCGGGTGCGATGGCGGACTCGCCCCAGTTGTAGGTTCGGTCGGACCGGGCGGTGGGGATAGACCATAGAAGCTCGCTGGCAGAGTCGGCACGGGTTTCGGCTTCCAGCTTCGATAGGAACCACGTGATGCCGTCGGCGTGCTTCGTCTGCCTCGCCCACGTCTCGATACGGTGTCCCATGTGCCGTGTGCGGCCCTCTTTGTCGGTGGTGAGCTCCGTGCTCCAGATGCCCTGCGTGGTGGGAAGCTCGGCGCGGTCCCGGTGGGTGACGTAGCGAATGCCCTCGTCGGACAGGGTGTAACGGGTGTCTCCGCGTTTGCCCCGTTGCTCCACGAGGCCCCAGGTATCGACGAGGCTGCGCATCATCTGGCTGACACGTCCCTCGGAGACGCCGAGCCAGGTGGCAAGATGCTCACGGGGGGTCATCGGGTGGTCGGTGATGAGGTCCAGCGTCCGCTTCTCCGACGGGCTGACGCCGAAGGCCGGCGCAGCCCCCGCCATCCGCTCGGGGTCGGGAATGGACGCACGCTTCCGCTCCGGCGACTGGGCTCCAGTCCCTCCGCTTGGCTTGCCGTAGGCGCTCACCGTCTCCAGCGTGTAGTCCGTGAGTCCGAACAGCCCCGTGGGTTCGCACCAGAGGCGCAGGTCCCGTCTTTCGAGGGCGTCCCTGGACTCCACGGCAACGTAGCAGTCACGGAGGTCGTTGTTGATGCAGAACCTCGCCGTCCGCCGAAGCTCCCATGCGCTCGGCACAAGGATCAGGACGGTGCCGGGACGCCGTGAGTAGTCGTACTGTGCTATGGCCCTCAACCGGTCGTAGAGCGACCGGCGCCGAAGGGCCAACCCCTGGCCCACCACGCCGACGCTGCGGCCGTCGTGGAGGGTGATGGTGGCGTCGAACCGCCCCCTTCGGTGGAACTCGACGCGGGACCGGAGCCCGTCGATGCCGGAGGAGAGTGACGCGGCTAGTCGATAGACGCTGGCCACCGCGTCCATCCTGCGGATGAGCAGCGTCAGCCACTCCCTGGACGCGGGGTAGGCCCGCACGAAGTCAGAGGGGGTCTCGAAGCCGAGAAACCCGGCAGTCTCGCGAATGCCGTTGGCGGTCAGGTGGTATCTCTGGCTCGACGCCAGGTGTGCGGTGCCGTGGCTGACACGCCCGACGATGCCATCTGCCAGCAGGTCGGCCAGGGCTCGGTGAACGGTCGCGTGGGCCTCGCCCAGGATGCGTGCCAGCTCCGCCGAGTCGATGAACGGCGTCCGGCTGAGGGCGTCGAGCAGCTGTCGTTCGGAGATTGCCATGTGTTGAGACTACCAGCATGTTGTCACAGGCTGAGCCTGACCAGGGTTGTCCGTTTGGCAAGGGCCAGGGCCGATGGGCGTTGGGTCGTAGCACGCGAGGGGGGACTGGCGCTCCCGCCGTACGCCTGCCCCTCGCCATGCGCGCCACGGCGTCGTCCGCGTGCACTGCCGTCGTTGCGTTTCAGCCCCTGCGGTGTCGGTCGCCTCTACGCGCGGCTTTCCTCCCAGGACTCTCGCACCCGGTCGGGACGCCTTTGGCGGGGCTTCTCGCGCCGCGCTTCGTCCGGGAGGGTCCACGCGGTCAGCAGGTGGGCTAGGCCCAGGGGTCTCGCCAGGGCCACCAGCGCCATCATGTTCCGCATGCTGGGGCGGGCCAGCCCCTTCCTCCAGCGCCGCAGCGTCTCGTGGTGGACGTCGAGACGGCGTGCAATCTCCGCCCACGACAGGCCCGACTCCTCCTTGAACCGCTCCAGCCGCTCCGGGAAGTCGTGGGGGACTTGGTAGGTCACTCTGCTGTGATGGATGCGCTGTCGAGGCATCGACCGTGTCCTTACGCGGCAAGGCTGCAATCTCCCTCCAACCGCGATGTCCGGGCAGGGCGACGCAAAAAGCCGAGGACGGAGTGCGGGACTCCCCGCAGGGTCCATTCCTTGACGCCGCCTGAGCGCCTGCCGACTCCCGGTGAAGTCCGTCGGCCTCTCGGAGTGATTCCCATATGCGGGCTTTTCTTGTTGCCCTCTATTGGCGGGGCCGAGGCTTTCGCCGCGTCAGTTGGACTCGTCGTGGCCGCTGTGCCAGCCGGAACCGAACGTCATCCCGTCCTGGCCGAGGACCCAGACGCGCACGTCCTCGGTGGTCACCCAGTTGCCCTCTGCGGTGGCCTCGAACGCGTCCGTGCCGAGGATATCGCTCAGGGCTCGCCCCACCATCGCTTTGTCGTAGTGGTCGATGATGGTGCCGCTTTCGTCGGCTATGAAGGCGAACCAGTTCCCTTCAACGTTCTCGGCGCTGTTGTAGTAGGTAATGACCGCGGCCAGTCCCGCAAAAGCGATCTCGGGGCTGGCGAAGTAGGCGATGGTCCCCTCCAGTCCTACTTCACGGAACACGCGGGCGGCTGTGTCCACCAGGGACTTGGTGAACTCGTCGGCGTCGATGTACCAGCCCGAGGCGAACAGCAGTCCGTCGTGCCGCACGGCCCAGACGTTCTTGAGCTCCAGGTGATCGAAATCGATGCCAAGACCGCCGCTCTCCGGGTTCCGGTACACGTAGGACACCCATTTGCCCTCCTCCGTGGCCGACAGCATCTCCGGACCGAAGTTGTAGCCGTTGGCGTCGGTGCCCACCCAGCCCTTCAGGTCCAGCCCCAGGCGGCCGGGGTCGGGATGCCCGATGGCCAGATCGTTCTCGTCGATGATGAACACGTACCATTGGCCGTCGATGCTCTCCGGTCGGTTGTAGTAGGCGAGGGTCTCCTCCAGGCCCACCGCGTCGTACAGGTTCGTTGCCTGCTGGACGAACGCCTTGGTGTAGGCGGGGGCGTCCGACTTGTCAGGGCCGGGCTCGTACCAACCAGACCCGAAGATCAACCCGTCGTGGATGATCACCCAAGCGTGCTTGGTCTCCACAGCGGCGGAGGCGGGATTGGCAATGGTGTAGTCGAACCAGGCGCCGCTCTCCGTGGCGGAGGCGGCTAACGCAGACCCCGCGGGATATGAGTTGGGACCGAGCGCCTGCGAAGCGTGCTTGCCCACGAGGTCCGGGGACGCGGCGTGAGCCACGACGGTCTGGTTCTCGTCGGCGATGAAGACGTACCACTGGCCGTCGACGCTCTCCGGCCGGTTGTAGTAGGCGAGGGTGGCGTCGAGCCCCTGGGTCTCATACCTGCTGATGGCCTTCTCGACGAAGAACCTGGTGTACTCGGCGGGGGCGGACCTGGTTGGGATGGAGGCGACAACGTCCCGCGCTATCCGCTCCGCCTCTGCGGCGGTGAGTCCGGGTGTCGGCTGAGGCAGGGCCGCCATCGCACTGCGGATTGCCTCCTCCACGTCGGCGGAGGTGAGTCCGGCTTGAGGTTCGGGGATGGCCGCGATAGCAGCCTCGACTATCTCCTCGACCTCACTCTCGGTCAGGCCGGGTTCAGGCTGGGACATGTCCGCCAGGGCCGTGCGGATGGCTTCTTCCACGTCGGCGGAGGTGAGTCCCGGCTCCGGCGCGGGCGGGTCCTGTGCTTCGGCCAGCTCCGCCTGCACTATCTCCTCCACCTCGGCGCGGGACAGTCCCTCCTCGCCGCCTCTGCAGGCAGCGAGGAGGAGGACGGCCAGCATGGCCAGCGCCGCCAATGACAATGGGACCTTGGTAATCTTCATGCTAGTTGTCCGTTTCCTTCATCATGTATTGAGTCGCGGCTTTACGGGGCGCTCCCTGGAGGCCTAAAGTCCTCCGGGAGCGTTCACCTTGTGCTCCGGGTCGTCGGCGACGGCGTCGTGAGTCAGGACCGCTGGATTTCCAACCGAGTTGCTGATGAAACCGTTGTTCAGGGTGAGTTTGTTCGCGCCTATGGCTATGCCGTCGCTGTCCACGTCGCCGCCGGCGACCACGTAGGTGAAGGTCAGCGTCGCGCCGGCGGGAGGATGCAGGTCGGCGCTCCTGGCTTCGCCGCCGACGTTCAATTCGATCTGCGGCGTGCCTCTTACCCCGACAAATTCGCTGAACGTCACCGAAACGGTTATGGAGTCTCCGAGCCCGTAGGTATCGTCATCCCCGGGATCGGACGTGATTGCGACACCAGTTATGGTGGGAGCCCCGGCCGGGTCGGTTCTCTCCACCACGTCAGTGACACTCACCGTGACGTCCAGCGAGCCGTCCTTCATCCCCGGTACAGACGCCGTCACCGTGATTTCGTACACGTTGTCGCCGTCCGAGTCGGCAGGGTCCTCGAAATCGGGCGGACTCTTGAATGAGAGGGTCCCATCGGTGGTGATCTCGAAGTCCCCGCTGTCGTCGCCCGTCAACCCGAACGTCGGGTCCTCCTGTCCGTAGAAGCCGGTTGTCTGGACGTATCTTCCTATCGCTCGACGGTGGTTTTCGGGCACCACCGGGGACTGATTGCCGTACAGTTCCAGGGTGGGAGAGCCGTCGACCTTGTGCCCGGCATCGTCCGGGACAGCGTCGCTCGATAGGACCAGCGCCAGCCCGGCGGCGCTTTCGAGGCGGGCGCCATTGGGATCAAGCGCGTCGGCCTTGAACGAGATGCCGTCGGCGTCCTGGTCGTTCCATCTCACGTAGTACAGAAAGCGGTAGCCGTCTCCGGAGCCGCCATTGGAGATGGCCACTCTGTCCCCATCTCCAATCACGAAGTTGAGCTGGGGTCTGCCGCCCCAGGGGCGAACGTCGATGTTGAAAGACACCTTGAATTCGATGGTGTCCGTTCTCTGGTAGGTGTCGTCGTCTCCCGGGTCGGAAAAGATCTCGATGCCTGTAATGACCGGCGTCACGCCAACCCTGTGCTCGATGTCATCGTCAAGGCCGTCGTGGGCCAGATTGGCCGCGTTGCCGTCAGCATCCTCAATGGAACTACCGCCAAACATCTGGAGGGAGTTTGCCTTGACGGATACGCCATCGGTGTCCAGGTCGATGTTGCGGACCCAGGCCGCAAATACAGCCTCTGCGCCCGATGCGCTTTCGTAGCGGGCTTTGGCCTCTCTATCCCCAATTACCACCTTGAGGCCAGGGAATCCCTCTACGACGACATCCTCGCTGAACGTCATGGTGACCCTTATGTAGTCCTCAACGCCGTATACGCCGTCGTCTCCGGGATCGGACGTGATCTCAAGCGACGATACCGTGGGCGCCCCAGCGCCATCATTGGCGGCCGCGGGTTGAGGCTCTTCCCCCAAAAGGGTGAAAGAGCAGATGGCGGCCAGGAGCATTAGCGCGGACAACAGGCGGACCCCGCCGTACCTCTTCAGTTCGGCTCGATTGCTATTCGGGTTTCTCATCTTTACTCTCCTTCCATGTCGGCCCAAAGGCGTCCAACGCCGCCAACGACAATGCGATCCTGCTCATCTTCATGTCAGTCGGCAGCCTCCTTCATCATGAGTCGAGTCGCCCTCTCACCGGGCAATCCCCGGCCAATTACATACCCCCGATCCGCAGCCGCGCGACGATGTAGTCCTCCCTGGACCAGTCCAGGTCGGCCCCCCAGTAGTAGAACCCCGGCGGGCCGTCGCGCGCTTCTCTGAGCATGAATGCGTCGTTGTCGAGGTACAGGGTCAGCCCATCCAGCGCCGCCTGCTCCTCGGCGTTGGGGAACTCGGCCAAGTCGAAGGTGAGAGCCCCGTAGTCCTCCGCCCCTGTGTCTCCCTGGACACCGAGACTGTTGATCGTGTACGAGCTCGCCCCGACGTCGAAATCGTCGTCGGACAACTCCCCCGAGCCGAAGAACGTGTTAAACCCATGAAAGTCCATACTCTCCCCCACCGTGATTACGCCGCACCACACGTCGCCCTCGTCCTCGGGGCAGGTCGGCGGCGGTGGCGGCGGGGGTATGCAAAACAACTCTGTAACCGGCGACCAGGCACCCCATGCATTGCCGAAACGCCCGCGAACCCGGATGCTCAACGAACCGAATTCGCCGTCCCGGATGCGGACTGTCCCGGTCAGCTCGGGCTCCCTAGGGTTCCCGCCGGTGTTCTGTATGGTGAAGCTCACGTTGCTTGCGCCGTACTTGGGCGTAATCTGGGCCTCCCACTCGTTGGCTGTCTTCGATGCCTCCCAGTAGGCGCGGAAAGGCTCGCTGCTGGCGCAAGCGATCTGTTCATTGCTGCCTTGAGTGTCGGAGTCGGTCCAGTAGGCCCTGATCTCGCTGGGCCGGTTGCGCAGCTCATAGCCGTTGACTTTGAATTTCAGGTAACTTTCCGGCCCGGCTAGCCAGACGCCGTTTTCAAGTAGAATCGATCCGCCCGCGGGGAGATGCCATCCCGACGCGCCCCCGGAGTCGGCGGACGTCGAGTCTGTGTTGCTTATTTGCAGATGGGGAGCTGGGGCGGCGTAGGACACGAACACGAAGTAGGTTGTGTCGGGGAGCAACGACGTATCCGCCGGGGCGTTGAAGGTGTTGAGGCCGGTGGTCCACGTCCCGTTGGAATGGGTCAGCGTCGCGAGCCTGGCGTCGGGCTCCGGCTCCTCTGGGTTCCCATCGATATCGGTCATTGTCATCGAGGACCAAAGCTCGACGGTGGCCCCAGACGGTGTCCCGGGAGCTGTGGCAACGTCGAGTTCGATGCTCGTCAGGACGTAACCGCCGGCCTTCGAGCCGGTGATGAACCCTTGGGCCGGATAAAAGTCATCAGTATTTGTGCTTGCATCCGTCGCCTTACCGGTGTTGCTCACCAGCGTCCCGGCCTCCTGCGCCTGGACCGTGGAGAAGAGCAGGCCGAGCGCTGCGCCCGCCAGGGCCAGGACCGCTATGGCGGCAATCAGGAAGGGAAATCGTCGTCTATCGGTGCGAGTCAACATGGTTCCTATCTCCTTACGTCGTATGACTGCCTGGACTTTACGGCGTCCATGACAAAGCTTGCCGCCCGAAAGGCGGCCCTCGCCAACATAAATCGTACTGAGCTTCCAAGCCGGATATAAGGTGCAAATGTCTATTCTGCACTAGGCATTTATCTAGACATTTGTCTATAGGAATTGCATAGGCAAGTGCCCTCAGGGGCCTATGCCCATGTCGCGTCAGGTCTCAGCCCAGCATGTTCAGGAAGCGATGTGGACGCTCATCGGGACTCCCATCGGCTGCGGGTCGGGGAATGGCGGGGAGCGGGCGGGGCGTAGCCGAGAGCGTCGAATTCGCTACGGTGGTCTGGAACAAGCCGGAGGCCCCCGCCGCTACAGCCGGGGCCTCGTCGCTGATCGCTCCGTTACCTGTCGGTCTGCTTCCTCGGTTCCCGGCGGGCCGACGGCGGGGCAAGGCCAGCGTCAGATTACAGCGCCAACCTGACCCGCCTGGCAATTCCGGTATTAGGGCGGGGTGGCCTGACCAACATAACTGCCTGCCCAAGTCTCGTTGGATCCCCAGCATACGACGGCGCCGGCGGTCCTTAGACCGCAGGTATGGTACCCTCCGGCGCTGACCGAAACGAAGGCGCCGTCCGGCGGCGTGGCCTGGCCGACCTCGTTTCCGTGAAAGTCCTCGTTGGAACCCCAACATTCGACCGAACCGCCGGTCTTCAGTCCGCAGGTATGAACCCCTCCGGCGCTGACCGAAGTGAAGGAGCCGTCCGGCGGCATGGCTTGGCCCATGACATCGCCGATCAGATTCTTGTTGGAACCCCAACATTCGACCGAGCCGTCGGTTTTCACGCCGCAGGCGTGGTGCGCTCCGGCGCTGACCGAATCAAAAGAGCCTGTGGGCGCCCTGGTCTCGCCTGACTGATTGAGCCCCCAGCATTCGACCGAGCCGTTGATCCTCACCCCACAGGCGTGGAACCCTCCGGCGCTGACTGAAATGAAGGAACCTCCGGGCTGATTGACATACTCAAAGCCCGAGTTCCTCGCGAAAGTCCTGACATCGCCCCAGCATTCGACCGAGCCGTCGATCCTCAATCCACAGGTAAGGTCCCCGGCGCTGACCCATACGAAGGGGCCGACCGGCGGCGTGGATCTGCCATCTGGGCTAATGCCGCTCTCCTCCGTACATTCGAAATGGCCGTAGAGGTCGAGACTGAATCCGCAAGTGATATCCCCACCGATGCTGAACGAGGCGAAGGAGTCGCCCGGCGGACTCGCTTTGCCCGAGCCATACGGGCTTTCGTTTGCGCCCCAGCATTCGACCGAGCCGTCGGTCTTCACTCCGCACGTGTGCTCCCCTCCGGCGCTGACCGAGGCGAAGGACCCTTTCGGCGGACTGGCTTGGCCTGAGCCATACAGGCTTATGTCGGAACCCCAACATTCGACCGAGCGGTCGACCCTCACACCGCAAGTGTGATATCCACCTGCGCTGACCGAGGCGAAGGCATTTGCGGGGGTGTCAGCTGACCCAGAGGCAGGAGCCCCTCCGGCGCCGACCGAAGCAAATGAACCGCCAGGTGGCTCGGCTTGACCACCCCTGATTCCACCCAAGACTTCGTTGGACCCCCAGCATGCTACGGCGCCGTCGGTCCTCACTCCGCAGGTGTGGAAAAACCCGGCGCTGAGCGAGGTGAAGGAACCGCTTGGCGGCTCGGCTTGGTTAACAACATTGCCATCCACATCCTCGTTAGAGCCCCAGCATTCTACCGAGCCGTCGGTCCTCGCTCCGCACGTGTGTAACGCACCGGCACTAACCGAGGCGAAGGACCCATCCGGCGGATCGGACTGCCCATGCTCGTTGGAGCCCCAGCATTCTACCGAGCCGTCAGGCCTCAGTCCGCAGGTGTGGAAAACCCCGGCTCTGACGGAGGCGAACTCTCCGGAAGGCGGCCTGGCCTCCCCAAACTTATTGGAGCCCCAGCATTCGACCGAGCCGTCGGTCATAACCCCGCAGGTGTAATCCACCCCGGCGCTGACCGAGGAGAACGAGCCTCCCGGCTGACTGGATTCCCCGTGCTCGTTGGAGCCCCAGCATTCTACCGAGCCGTTAAGCCTCTGTCCGCAGGTGTGGGTCCACCCGGCGCTGACCGAGGAGAACTCCCCGGACGGCGGCGTGGCCTGGCCAATCTCGTTTCCATCGGAGTCTTCATCATCGCCCCAGCATTCTACCGAGCCGTCAAGCCTCAGTCCGCAGGTGTGGCCGCCCCCCCCGCTGACCGAGGCGAACTCCCCGGACGGCGGCCTGGCCTGGCCAGATAAATCAAAGCCCCAGCATTCGACGGAGCCGTCGGTACTCACCCCGCAGGTGTGGAACCCCCCGGCGCTGACCGAGGCGAACTGTACTTCCGACGTTCCGTCGCCGTCGTCACCTCCGCATGCGGCGAACGCGACGGCCAGGACCAGGATAGCGGCGAGCAAGGCGGACGACCCTAGATGGCGAATCACTCCGCTGGGCTCTTCAGGTGAGATGGGGACATATGTCTGGGCCACTGGCGGTTGCCTCCCTGAAGAAAAACAAAAAGGGGGGATTGCTGTCTCTGCTCCCTTGAGGACTGGGATTCCTCGTCTGCCGGTGCGAGTCATCACGGCTCATATCGCCTAACGTCGTATGAATGCCTGGACTCTTCGGCGCCCATGACAAGGCTTGCCGCCGAAAAGCAACCCTCGTCAACATAAATCGTACTGAGCTTCCAGGCCGGATATAAGGAGCAATTGTCTAAATCGCACTAGGCAATTGTCTACAGAGATTGCATAGGCACATGACTACCAGGTGCCTATGCCCATGTCGCGGCAGGTCTCAGCCCGGCGTGTTCAGGAAGCGACTCGGACGCTCAACGGGACCCCCATCGGCTGACGGTCGGGGAATGGCGGGGAGCGCGCGGGGCGCAGCCGTGAGCGTCGAAATGGCGGCGGCGGTCTGGAACAAGCCGGAGGCCCCCCCCCGCTACAGCAGGGGCCTCGTCGCTGCCGGGTACGTTACCTGTCGGCCTGATTCGCCGGTTCCCGGCGGGCCGACGGCGGGGCAAGGCAGGAGGCTTGCGGCGCGAACGCTGCGGGTCTGCCTTGCCGTGAGACGTTGGGCGGGCGGTGGAGGCGCTATCGAGTCATGGGGAGTTGGTGCGGGAGAAACTCAGTCGAGCTCTCGGTCCACCAGTCCGTTTCGCACGGCCCAGACGACGATCTCCTGCTTGCTGCCGAATCCCAGCTTGTCCTGTATGTGGTAGATGGTGTTGCGGACCGTCGATGAGCGGTTGCCCCTGGACTCGGCGATGGCGGCGTACGACATGCCCTGGGCGAACTGTGCGAGTATCTCCTTCTCCCTCGATGTCAGCTCCTTCCGCCGTGGCGAATCGATATCCTCCGGCAGGTGGCACAGCCGCCTGAACACCCGTCTCATCACGTCCCGCGGCATCCGGTACTCGCCTCCGGCTACGTCCCTGACCATAGCCAACAGCTGCTCCGTCCCGGTGAACTTCTGAAGGTATCCGTCGGCGCCGGCGGCCACCGCCTCTATGACGGCGTCCTTCTCGGTGGAAGCGGTCAGCATGAGCACCCTGACGTCTGCCAGGGCGTCTATGATCTCCCGGCACGCGTCTATCCCGTCCCTGCCCGGCATCAGCACGTCCATGATGATGAGGTCCGGGACCACCTCCTTCGCCACCCGCTCCGCCTCCTCGCCGTCTCCGGCGTGTCCCACCACCTCGAACTCGCCGGTCCGCTCCAGCAGCTGCTGGAGACCGTCACGCATCACCGGGTGGTCATCCACCAGCAAGACCCTGACAGGGGTTGAAGTCATTTCAGCTCCCTCCTCTCATGTGCCTATAGGGAAGCTCGCAGGTCACCGCCGTTCTCCATTCGGGGCCGCTCGTCTCAACGACGAGCCTGCCGCCCATGCGCTCGGCGTCCTCCCTCATGTTCCTGAAGCCCTGGCCGCGCGTCGCGTAGTCGTCGGGGAGGCCGGTCCCGTCGTCGCAAATCGACATCCGCAGGCCGTCCCGCTCGAAGTCGAGGCCGACGCGGACGTGACTCGCATTGGAGTGGCGAAGCGCGTTGGTCAGGGCGTTGAAGGCGATGGAGAACAGCGCGCCCCGCGTTGCGATGGGCAGGGGCGGCTCGGCGCCCGTCTGCACCATCTCGGCGGGAATGGAGGAGATGGTCGAGAAGGTCGCCGCCAGCGACTCCAGCACTCCGCCAAGCTCCATCCCCTCGAAGATCTCCCCGATCTCCATCGGGTGCCTCATCTCCCACATCGCCGACCTGGACAGAGCCGAGGTCTCGTCGAGCGTGGACATCAGCTCCTCGTTGGACCGGTCGGCAAGCTCCTTCGCCCGCTCGATGCCCATCCCGATCATGTAGGCGGACTGGGCCATCGTGTTGTGGATGGCGTGGGAGAGCTCGATGCGCTCCCGCTGAAGCGCCCGCTCCCTCTCCACAGCCTCCATCCTCCTGATCCGCTCCACCCTGGAGATCAGGTTGACCACAACCACCACCGTGTACATCCCGGCAACCCTTATGAGCAGTATCTCCTCATCATTCGCCGAGAAGTCCAGACCCGGCTCGACGGCGAGGCAGAGGGCCGCGTAGACGGCCGCCGCCATCGTCACCCAGGCGAGGGTGAGCCTGACCGATCCGAAGACCACCGCGAACATGGCGAGGGATGGATAGTACCCCACGAAGAAGGGGGACTCGAACCCCCGGTGCGCCGCAACGCCGCCGCTGAGCATCGCCAGGTCCAGGGCGCTCAGCGCGAGCATCCACCGCCAAGAGACGGTCCTTTCCGTGGCGAGCCGGTAGTGCAGGTATCCGTTGGTGGCGAACAGCAGCATTGCAAGGGCTGCGTTCGGCGCGTACACCACCTCGTCGACGTTGAGCGGGTACAGCCAGGCGAAGGTGGCAATAGACAGGACGAACCAGCGTCCCCAGACATAGACCCTGGCCACGCGGCGCAATTCGCCCGGCTCCGGCAGGTCGAAGCTCCGCAGGAAGGCTGGAAGCGCGCTGGACGCTGTGCTAACTGGATTCAGGACTCGTCTCCTTCACATTGGATTACGGCAGATGGCGGCTGGAATAAGATATGTCCCCCTACCGAGAGCGGTGGGCTCAGCCTCGAAAGGAGAGGGTCTAAGTAGGCAAACCGGCCAGGTGCAAATACCCGTCCAGCACTCATTCTTTTCCTTAGAATTTAGTCCAAGGAGCTGAAGGTATCAAGGGCATATGAACCACACCGCTTATGGGCATTTGTCTATGCCTTGCCCTGTCATGAGGGGCAGTCTGTGGCTCATACTGGGAGGGGGCCGAGGAGTTCGAGATGCGTCGGTTACGCCGGGGACGGTGAGGAGGTGGTCTGGGCTAGGCGACACGGACTGCTTCGGCGACTTGCAGCGGGTGCGCACTGCGGCGAAGCAGCTCCGCCGCAAGCTGGGCGACGACACTGACCATCACGCCTACATCTTCATCGAGCCCAGCGTCGGCTACCGGATGGAGAAGGGGGATGGGGTAGGAGCAAGAGGACGTTCTCAGCTAGGGGCACTAGGCGCAGGATTCGGGCATCTCCGATTCCCCATTTCTTATCGGGGTATTGATTATCTTTCCGTGTTTATCATATTCTTACCTTGTAGCATCAACTTGACGAGGCATAGGCGATGGAAGCTAAGAAGAAGAGACTCACATTGGACTTGGACCCCACCTTTCAGCGACGGCTCAAAGCCATTGCTGCACTCAAAGGCGTCAGTATGCGTGGGTACTGCCAGGCCGCCATTGATCGGGAGTTGACAAGGGACGAAGCCAACGGGATGGCCGGACTGTTGTCCGACAAGCCGGACGACGAGTTGTTTGCAGAGCTCCGGGAGGAGATTTTCGGGGGCAAACCTCTTCCTGGGAGTTCCGCCGACTTGATCCGAGAGGCCCGTGAGATCAGGGATGCCGAAACCGCGGGGTGGGCGTGAACGGGTCCGTAGTCGTCGATGCGAGTCTGGCGGTCAAGTGGCTGGTTGAAGAGGCTGACTCTGACAAAGCGCACGCCGCCCTCCAGTCCTGGGTTGCCCAGGACATCACCCGCATCGCCCCGCACCTCATGCCCTTCGAGGTTGCCAACGCTCTCCACCGGCGTGTCTTGCGAGGGGAGCTGAACGTCGGCGACAGCACCCGCATGATTGCACGGCTGCTTGAGTCACGGCTCGAGCTCCATCAGCCGCCGGGTCTCCACGCAAGAGCGCTGCAACTTGCAAGCCAGCTCAAGCAGAATGCGGCCTACGACGCCCACTACCTGGCGCTGGCGGAGAGTTTCGGCTGCGAGCTGTGGACCGCCGACGAGAGGTTCTACCGGGCGGCAAGCCCAAGCATTGAAAGCGTGCGCTGGTTGGGAGAGTTCCGTGCGCCAGTTTAGCGGGTAACAGAGGCAAGCCATGACCATTCGAAGGAACCCTCTGATTCCCTCACGCTTCCCTGAAAGGAGATTGAGGTAAGTATGCGTCCGATTTGCTGGCTACATATCTCCGATCTTCATCTGAGGCCTACCGACAAGTGGTCTCAGGACGTGGTCTTGGAGTCAATGTGCCGGAATATCATGAAACAGCGTGATGGCGGGACTAAATTCGATTTCGTCCTCGTGACGGGCGATATCGCCTTCTCCGGAAAGGCTGAAGAATATGCTATGGCAGATGACTTCTTCAATGAACTTCAATCGGCGACAGGAGTTCCAGTTCACCTCATCTTTTGCGTAGCTGGGAATCACGATGTAGACCGCACCCGCCAAGAACTGAGTTTCAAAGGTGCTAGGCATGAACTTTCTAGCCAAAGCCAAGTGGATAAGCTACTGGCTGGTGGAGAAGATTTGGATACGCTTCTAACTCGGCAGGAGAACTTTCGACAGTTTCAAGACTCGTTTTTTGCCGCGCAGGACCGCTGTCTGACTCAAGATGGTCTGGCCTATGTATCCAGGATATCCGTCGACGAGATTAGGTTGGCAATCATCGGATTCAATTCGGCGTGGTTCGCTGAAGGCGGACTTGAGGACCATGGCAAATTGCTAATTGGTGAAAGGCAGGTAATCAATGCCTTGCGCCTGGTTCAGAACTTTGGAGATGCCCCACATATTGTCATTGGTATGGCTCATCATCCCCTCCGTTTACTCCAAGAATTCGATCAAGCACCCCTTCACACACTATTTGAAGAGGGGTTCGATTTCTTCCACTGCGGACACCTGCATGAACCGACCGCATCTTTAGCAGGACCGGGAGGAGCCGGCTGTCTGACAATTGCAGCTGGAGCTGCTTTCCAATCGAGGAACTTCCACAACTCCTACTCAATCGTTGTACTTGATCTTCGGCATAGAATACGTACGGTACACGTCTACCGCTATAACCACCTTAGTTACTCCTTCTACGAATCAGATGCAAGAAGCTATCCGATTGACCTAACGCCACTTACGGTATGTAGCGTGAGCGACCTCGCAACTGCAATCGAGGCTCAATGGCCCAAGTTGGAACCCCTTTCCCTCTACTTGGCTTCTATCCTATTGGGCAAGAAGACGGATCTTCTCATTCCAAGCCAAGACAGCTACGCGTTCGGTTCGACTGAAGTTATGCAAGATCAACCCGACAGTTCTCTAAGAGGGTGTGTGAGAAGTTCAAATTAGGTTGGTGCTAAGCGTCGGAGCATGAGATGAATCATAGCTATATGGGTCCACGCCTCGGTTGTATCGGACAGAGCTTCGTAGTCCTTGCTCATCCGACGGCACCTGCTGAGCCACGCGAATGTTCGTTCGACCACCCATCTTCGCGGCAGCACTTGAAAACGGTGGCTGTCCCTGGGGCGCTTGACAATCTCGAGTGCCCAGCCTGTCAGGGCCCAGACCCACTCGACCAGCTTTCCAGCATAGCCAGCATCGGCCCAGACCAACCTCATGCGGGGAAACCTCCCTATCAATTTATCGATGACCAGCTTCGCCCCATCCCTATCCTGGATATTGGCAGGATGCACCACCACCGCCAGCAGCAACCCCATGGTATCTACAATGATATGTCGCTTTCGACCGTTGACCTTCTTGCCAGCGTCATAGCCACGAGGCCCCCTTTTTCCGTAGTCTTGACCGACTGGCTGTCTATGATAGCAGCGCTAGGTGTCGGGTTCCTCCCCTCGGCCTGCCGGACCTTGACTCGGAGAGCGTCATTGGCTCGTTCCCATGTACCATCCTCTCTCCACTCCCGAAAATACCACCATACAGTACCCCAAGGCGGGAGGTCATGCGGCATGGCTCGCCACGTGCAACCGTTGCGCAGAACGTATAGAATGCCGTTGACGACTTCCCGCAGGTCTACAGTACGTGGCCTTCCCCCAGTTTTGGCTGCCGGGAGTAGCGGAGCGAGCATCTTCCACTGTTCATCAGTCAGGTCACTGGGGTATGCTTTGCGTTTCATGCCTCCATTCTAATACATATCCAAGACTTCTCACACACCCTCTAAAGCGCAAAACCCTAGACTTCGTGACATTTTCCAATATTCTCAGAGTCTTATACGACCGTGTGTCGGTCAACGACATACTTGAAAAGTATGGTGAGTCAGTAGAGCAGTATGGTGAAGAGCTGATATCGATCTGCCAATCGACTGCGGAACTATGGGACCGGCTCAGAGATCACAACAGAGATTCCCGAATGTTGGAGGGAAGTGAGCCACGAGAGTCCTTCTCACACACCCTAACCCTCTTCGATGAACTCGCGAACGGCCAGGAGTGGGACTTATTGCGCGAGCAGGCCGAGCGGCATTTGGGGATTGACGATTCTGGTGTCTCGGTCATGGCGGAACGATACCTGGCACTTGGGCTTGCTAACTCTGACGAACAGGCCGAAAGAGCAAGAGCAGTCGAATACTATCGTTCTTTGAGCCAGTCAGAGCATTGTCACTTTACCGATTTAGGAAATCTCGCATCACTCCTCTTTGAAAAAGAGCTTATGGATGAAGCCGGTGATGCGGTGCTGGATGGGATAGAGAGGTTTCCTGAGAAAATAACGTACTATGTGGAGATTGGCCACAAAATCGTCGAAGCAACCGGAGACAGAGCATTTCGTTTGCGACTAGAAGCATTGACCGAGGAAAAGACATGACTAACGAGCAGACCTCTTTCCAAGCAGGCATAGACTTTGAGAGCGTCCTGCGGATCATTTCTAAACAGGTCTACGAGACGCCTCTCGCCTTCATACGAGAGAACGTTCAGAATTCCGTAGACGCGGTGAGAATCCAGGCGCATCGTGATGGCGGTCTACCTGAAGATGCTTGTTACAGAATAGATATCACCGTGGGCGACGGCAGGATCGTGGTCAAGGACAACGGAATAGGAATGACAGCGGATGACCTGCGCAATTATTTTTGGACCATCGGCGCTAGTGGGAAACGAACAGAGGAGGCTTTGGCTGCCGGCTGCGTTGGCACATTCGGAATTGGAGGGTTTGCCAACTTTGGGGTTTGCGGAACTTTGGAAGTTATATCACAGACAAGAGATGATGATCTTGGAACCCTTACCCGCCTATCCGAATCGGATATTCGGGAGGCAGGGAGCAGGATACCCAGCGTTTCAACCGAGGTATCCGACATCGCCGCTCCTCAGGGGACAGTCGTGATTGGTTATCTCAGGGAGGCTCCAAATCTCGAAGACCTTCGGCATTACCTGGTGGATTTTGCTCGCTTCGTGCCAGTGGCGGTGTACTTCAATGGTGAAAGAATCTCTCAAAAACGGTTTTCGGATGCTCAAGAGCGTGAGAATTACATACCGGTAATCAGTAGTAGCAAGGATTGGCAGAGCGGAGAACTTGTAATCACCGGTCAGTTGTTTGAAGACGGAGGCCAGACACTCATTGCGAGCATCGAAAGCATGACTATAGCTGGAGAGTTGACTAACCTGACTGGTCTTCTCAGATTCGAGAACGGCCCCATAAGTGTGTTCAAACACGGCTTTAAATTGTGTACAACTCAAATCGGTACCACCATCGGTGTTTCAGGCCGCGTCGACTGTGACCGTTTTGTTCCAACAGCGGGCAGGGATTCTTTAGATTCCCAAACGGCAAGCCTTTTGAGTCGAATCGTGTCGATCTTGGAGAAAGCGGCAATAGATACCGTTTTGGAGACGCCCGAGCGAATCGCTCAGCACACACGCATCTTCCAATATGTCACTAGAAATGGCCTGGTCGAAAAGCTTGGCAACGTTATGGTCCGTCTTGCAGATGGCTCAGAGACCACCCTTGGGGAAATTCGAAGCAAGGCTAACCAAGGAGGGGTGGGAGTATTCTTCGGTGTGGCGCAGAAACAGGCTCTAAGCCAAATAATGCAAGCTCGTGGCCACCTTGTCGTCCTACTTTCTTCAGACCGATATCGACGTGCAGCAGAACGTGAATATCTGGAACGGTATTGCTCCGCCAAACCATTCGATGGAATTATTGATTGCGTAGATTATTACCAAGACTTGGCTCGCTTTGAACTAGTCTTTTTGAGTGAACTGGAATCGACTATTTCTAGATCGTATGAAGTCTCCGAGTTTCGACTCATTCCCGGAAAGCTTACCGAAGATATTCCTGTCTTCTTGAGAGAAAGCCGCCGTGGTCAACCGTTGGAGATTCTTGTGGATGTGCGACATCCAGAAATCAAGAAACTGGAGGTTTTGGGTTACACGAGCATCCTCTACTCCCTTATATCGGCGTTCTGCCACGAGTATCTCGGACCATCCCTAAAGAAGTGGAGTCCTAGATTCTTTGGCAACGGAGCTTTGAATTTGGAGTTGCTTTCTAAGCGACGTTCGGAGCTATGGGTACTGGTCAAGGACGATATAGGTGAGATTCGGAAGGGTGCCCTACGCCAAGTAGTGACTCGCTCCGATATCCAAATGGTCAGTGTCTCGGGAGGACAAGGGGAGTCGACTCCCCCTGTACAAAGACGCAATCCGCGTATATTGAGGATCGTCGACGAAGGTGGAGACACCGGTCTGGCAGGTTACTATATTCGGGTACCGGATACAGCCTTTGCTGCCTATGGCGACCTGCTTCAAGCCTGCGAAAGCAGAGGTCTCGTATGGGCCGGAAATAAGGTCACTTTTGTCGCATCCGATACGATTAGCTCGGCATTTCAATACGAAATTCGCCTCGATGAGCTAGTGGCGCCCGTATCGAACGGAGCCAAGCGCGCCGAGGGAGCAGTTGAACTGCATCAAGCATTACAGGAGATATTTGAGGGAGCTTATTTTCCTATCCCCGGTTTTATTGAACCCTTCCTAGTACCTGTGGGAGACCGAGAAATCCGGTTGGAATTGCGTTGTGACTGGATTGATATGCGCACCGCCAGACATTGGTTGCCAAGAGAAGTGGTCGCGTAACCCATTAGGGGGCGAAGCCAACGAAAGTTGATGGTACCAGAGGCCCAAGGTTCTCTAGCGTGAAACCGAGTGTGTTAGCCGATCACAAGGCAGATGGTCAAAGTGATCTTAGTTTGATTGAGGTCAGCACCGCTCGGTAGGTCGCGATGCCACTTGGCGAGGAGGATCACTTCTGACTACGGGCTGGCTTCAAGTCCACCGCTCATGAGTGCCGCCGCCCAGTCATGAGCGCGCAGTAACAGACTTTGGCGAGCCTGCCAAAACGAGCCACATCTCGAAGATGGTTCTGTCTATCGTCAAGTTTGGTGGGCCTTCGTGGACGGTAGGTAGTACCATCTTCGAGATGCGGTTGGGGGCTCTGTGAGGGAGAGGTTCTACCGGCTCTTGACCACCCCCGCGAGCCTTCAGCCTGCCAAGGTCGGAGGCTCTTCTACTCCTCTACCGTTGGGGCCGGGCCACTACTCTCCGCCATCTGGCACAAGAGCGATCCTTCCGATTCATTATCGCGGTTACGGGGATGTCAGGGCAAGGCCCAATACAGAGGTTTCGTCGGTGCATTCCCCGTCATGCGAACCGTATGCCCAATGCACCGAATCCAGCCGCCCCCTACCGCCTACAATTGCGCCCGAGCTCCGACACGTACCGGCGTCCCAGGCCGTCCGCGTTGTCCCTGAGCCAGTCGCCCAGCCTGGTCGTGCCGGTCGGCGCGGCGTCGGACGTCAGCAGCCCGGCCATCAGGCCGTCGATCTCGTCTCGGGCCAGGGCCAGGTCCCGCATCATCAATCCGGCCAGTCCCGTCAGCGCGAAGCCCACCAGAGGCGGCGTGTGCACCAGCCGGCTGCGGACGCCCATCGAGGAGGCCAGCAGGCGGAGCAGGTCCTCGAAGGAGAAGGTATCCGGCCCGGCTGCGTCGGCGACGGAGCTTCCGCTCCGCGAACCCGCCTCCACCGCTTGAGCCGCCAGGTCCTCGACGTAGACGGGCTGTACCGTGTGTTCATGCAAGCACTGGATGCGAACGTTCCGGGACGTAGAGTCGTGGAAGAGAGTATGGATTGCGGGGTATACACGCAAGGACTTGGGTAATATGCTCTTTTGTCTGATGAGGGTTTCAGCGGCGTTTGAATCTCACCGTGAGCTTTGGTTCTCTGACTGCATTTCAGAAGAAATAAAGATCAAAAAGGCGGCCCACTTGAGTAAGCTTTGAGGTGGAGCCGACTAGTTGGACAGAATTAAGGTGGAGCTAAGTGAGGGTCCCGCAGCTCCCGCATAAGATACCACGTCTGCTTCCGGCGACCACCTCTCAGCTGCTGACTCTTCATTTTGGGGCGCCGTGCCTTCAGAGAACACTTCCCCGGGTGTCTTGTATCCCAAGGCCTGATGGGGCCTCTGGTCATTGTAGAACCGGAAGTAAGCTCCCAGTTCCCTCCGGGCCTCCCCCGCGCTGGCGTAGGCTTTCAGGTACACCTCCTCGTACTTCACCGTGCGCCACAGCCGCTCGACGAAGATGTTGTCTTGGTACCTCCCCTTCCCGTCCATGCTGATCTTCACACCGCGGTCCTGAAGGACCTGGGTGAATTCCTGACTGGTGAACTGGCTCCCCTGGTCAGTGTTGAACACCTCCGGCCTTCCCCTCTCCAGCGCCTCTGTCAGGGCCTCGGCGCAAAAGCCTGCCTCCAGAGTGTTGGACAGGCGCCAGGACAGGACATACCGGCTGTGCCAGTCCATGACGGCCACCAGGTAGAGGAATCCCCGGGCCATGGGCAGGTAGGTGATGTCTGAGGCCCACACCTGGTTGGGTCTGGTGATTTCGGCCTTCCCCAACAGATAGGGATAGACCCGCACTCCCGGCGCCGGTTGGCTGGTACGAGGTCGCCGGTAGATGGCCCGCAGTCCCATGACACGCATCAGCCGCTGCACCCGCTTCCGGCTCACCACTATACCCTGCCGCTCCAGCCAGACCTTCATCCGCCGCGACCCATAGAAGGGGGTCGCCTTCTACTGCCGGTCTATCTCCCGCATCAGCGACAGCTCCTCTTCCGAAGCCCCCTTGGGACGGTAGTATATGCTGGAGCGGCTCACCCCCAGCAGGGCGCATTGCCCCACTATCGGCAACGAGGGATGCTCCCGGTCCACCATCTCCCGCCGCCGGGCCGGGTTCATGGACCGGACCTCTCCGCCAAGAAATCCAGCTCCACCTTCAACTGGCCGATCTCCTGGTACAACCGGGCGACCAAGGCAGCGTCGCTCTTGGCCTTGTGGTCCTGACCGTTACCGAACACACCGGCGGCACCCCCGGTCAGGGCCTTCTTCCAGGCTTGAATCTGGCCCGGGTGGACTTCGTACCGGGCGGCCAACTGGGCCACTGTCTCCTCCCCCTTCACCGCATCCAGGGCCACCCTGGCCTTGAAGGCCGGGCTGTGCTTCCTTCTTCCTTGCGCCATGTCCTTCTCCTTCCAGACAGCAACAGCTGCCCTTAGTTTAGGAGCAGGACTCTCACTTAGCCACCTGTCCAGTTTTCTGGGTCCACCTCACTTGGAGACATCTACAAACCGAAGAATGAAGCGAGCGACTCCTATTCTCCCCGAGACTATGTTCGACCTCGCAAGGGCCATGTCCATCGCGCCTCAGGCATCTGGCGTGAGGATATAGACTACTATTCGGC
This sequence comes from Dehalococcoidia bacterium, assembly GCA_965217565.1. GTDB lineage: Bacteria > Chloroflexota > Dehalococcoidia > Lucifugimonadales > CATOSD01 > CBDCIS01. The sequence continues at coordinate 184,863 of CBDCIS010000006.1, read as the reverse complement.
TAAACACGGGCGCAGACCAGCGTTGCTCGTGGGAGATCCAAAGCACAGTTTCCTGTGGGATGATCCTGTAATGTCATTGCCTTTCAAGCCCTTCCGAGGGCAAAAGAAGACAAGCCTCTCGAAGCTATTCTCTTCTGTTGAGCCGGGTTACTGACGCTGAGGGTGGAGCCGAAATGACAGGAAATATACGCTTGCAGAGCCCCCGGAACACTGCCCTATCCTCTTTCATACCGTAGCCGCCGTACAACTGTACAACATGTGCACACAGGGTCTTTCGATTGTCCGGTTTCGCTTTACTCTAGCATCGGCTCCCCGTTTGCGGCCTTCGCTCGAACGACCGGATAGAGTCAGGAATCGTCAGCACTCGGCAACAATCGAAAGACCCTGCAAGTCATCGGGGGAACCTGGGTGCTCCGTCCTCTACCTACGCACCACCGGAAGCTCCAGCGCCGACGGGTGGTCGGCGTCGTGCAGGACGGTCTGGGTCGCGGAGGTCAGATCAGCCGACTGCTGATGCGGGAAGCCGGTGTACCGTGCGTAGGCGGGGAAGTTGGAGGACGATACCTCCAGCCGGATGCTGTGTCCCTTGCGGAACAGCATGGAAGTCGGGCCGACGTCGATCCGATACCGGTATGCCTCGCCGGGCTGGATGGGTGACGGCGACTCCAGCGAGTCGCGGCAGCTGGCCCGCAGTATACCGTCGCAAACATTGAGCGCGCGGCCGTCGGGATGCACGTCCACGAGCTTCCCGGTCCAGTCGGCGTCGTCCGCCGTGGTCACCGCCCACAGGTGGAGCGTGACGTAGCCCGTGACCTCGGTATCCCGTTCGAGCGGCTCGGACGTGTACACCAGCACGTCTTCACGGGCCTCGACCGACCGCTGATCCTGGACTCCGACTTCGAATATGGTCGGAGTGCCGCTGAGATGCGCGCCTCCATAGGTCGGGGTCGGATCGGCAGGGTCGTACCGGAAGCGGTCCGGGGACTCGGCGGCCGCGGGCGGGTCCTGGGACAGCGCGCCGTCGCCGTTGAGGGTGTTGGCGCTGCCCCCGCTTCGGAGGAAGAGCGTCATGGCCTCCGCGTCGCCGGGAGGCCAGGCCTCTTCGGCCCGCCACTCGTTGGCCCCCATCACGAAGATGTACGTGTTGGGGTCGGTATCGACGCCGTTGTCCTCGTCCCTGAGCCAGCGGTCGAACCACGCGATCTGCATTCCGTGCCAGTCGATGGCGGCCCCGGACGCCGACGGCCCGAAGTACCCCCTGCCGGCGGATGGATCGGGGAGGGGCTGGTGGAGCCACGGTCCGACCAGGAGGTGCTGCTGCGTCCTTGACAGCTCGGTCGCGCCGCGTTCGCGCATACCCTCGTAGTTGCGGAGCGTGGCGCGGATGAATCCGTCGTACCAGCCTCCCTGGTTCAGGGCGGGGACGGTTATCCTGTCGAACTTCTCGCGGGGCGCAAAGGACTTCCAGTAGTCGTCGTAAGTCGGGTGATTCAGCCAGTCGTAGTAGTAGTCGCCCACCTGTCTGAGGGCGGGCAAGTCGCCCAGCGGAAGGTGATTGGCGATCGCGTAGGGGTCGCGTCGCCACTCGCGCAGCGTCGCGAGCGCGTCGGGGAATGCGTTGGACCTGCCTCCGAGGTCGTCGAGGACGAACCCGCAGGCCCAACCGCTGATCCAGTAGAGCTGGAACACGCCGCCCAGGTATGTCCAGCTGTCGTAGTAGGAGTCCGCCGTAACGCCGGGGACGATCGCTCTGAGCGCCGGATGCGGTTCCATGGCCGCTAGCCACTGCGTCGCGCCGTGATACGAGATGCCGTACATCCCGACCGTGCCGTCAGACCACGGCTGCGAGGCGATCCAGTCGATGGTGTCGTATCCATCCCTGGGCTCGTTGACGTAGGGATACCAGTCACCGTCGGAGGCGTGGCGTCCGCGCACGTCCTGGATGACGACGGCGTAGCCGCGGTCGAGCGCGCGCATCGGATCGAGGTAGAGACTCCGGTACCGGGGCGCGTGCTTGCCGTATGGCAGCCGGTGGAGCAGCGTCGGATGACGACCGCCGCCGGCAGGCCGGTACACGTCCGCCCTCAGCGTCGTGCCGTCCCTCATCGGCGTCTCCACGTTGGTCTGCGACGACACCGCGGTGGACCGTCTGAACTCGTCCTTGATGGGCTTCGGAAGCATGACATCCTCCACAAATTGCGCTAATGACCGGTAGCCGGCTGGAAACATCGAGCGTTACAGCCGCATCACAGTCTCCAGCGCACCCCATACTATAGTAAATGGTGAATAGTGACAAGTGAGCAAGCAGGGTCTTTCGATTGTCCGGTTTCGCTTTACTCTAGCATCGGCTCCCCGTTTGCGGCCTTCGCTCGAACGACCGGATAGAGTCAGGAATTGTCAGCACTCGGCAACAATCGAAAGACCCTGCATGTGCACACAGGGTCACTTGTCTTCAGGCTCCGGTGTAAGAACCCAGCCCAATAGAAATGGGAACAATATAATAACAGTAGCTACCACCAGGACTGCGGCAATAAGGCTCAACTCACTGATTAGTTGTGTTGAATATGGATACACTTTGCCTTCTGCGGCCAACCAGAAGTATGCACTGAACAGCGCTCCCGCACTTGTTACTACTTTTATCAATCGCGCCGCAGACCCTTTTACCCCCAGCCAATTACGAAGGATGTTAATGGCAACCACGGACAAGGCTAAGATTGGAGCCATTGAATTGGCGCCACCAGTTGGATCTTCATCGGTAGGACCCTGAGGGGCGCAAGAATGGCTGCAAGAATCAAGACCACGAGTGGGAGGTAGAATACCCAGGCAGGGAATGCGGCAACCTTAGCTTTCAAATGTCTGATTATCATTGATGCGCCTCTCCTTGAGAGTGGTGTGACCTGGGTCAATCTCCAGCGATCATGTCCACCAATCCATAGCTAGTTCAAGCCTCTAGAGGCATATTCATCGCAACATTGGTGTCCCGGTTTCTGCTGCACCATGTCATGTGCTAGGGAGAACCAATCCCAGGCATCCTCAGACTCACAAACCTTCTCGCTCTTCCACTTGGCGAGCATACGCTCTACGCTCTTCTATCTCTGCCATGTATTCGTCAATCCATGTCAGAACGTTCGCACTCGTCTCTTTATCACGCAAGCCTAGCAGCCAAGAACGCTTGGCCTCCAAGTGTCGACTCTCAGAACCCGTCCAGCCCTCCGTAGAAAAGCTGGCGCGAAGCGCACTGCGCACCTTCGAATCATGACCATAACGCAGCAGCAACTCCCTGGCGAGGCAAGGAGCATCCTGGGGCCCACACATTACTCTGGGCGCGAACTCGGCCAACCTGACGACTCTGGAGTCGAGGCTTTCTTCCGCCCATGCCCATATCAAGTTCTGTGGAACCTCTTGAAGTATGTGCGAGCCTCCTGACCCAAACATTTCACTTCCTTCAAGCCATCGACCAATGAGGAAGGCCCTCCCGTCAATTGGAGGTCCAAGCATTGACGATGCCATCTGCCAGACTTCCCACGGCCTCTGTTGGGTCGCAGCATCTAGTACGCGGCGCGTCTCGTCATCAAGCCACTCAACAATTGTTCCTTCTTCGCCGGCGTGCTCCAGCATCAGCTGAGCAATGGCTGGGGCATATTCCGGGAAGCTCTTGCACAGTGCTTCAGCGACGTGCGCCCACCAGAAAGCATCGTGCGAGGGGTGATGGCCGCCTCCGGCTGGCCTGAACCACGAGGGATGACACACAATGCTACGGGCGGGATCCTTGGATTGATTGTATCCACCGTACGCAACCAAGAGATCCAGGGCCGTGGATGTTGCCCTCAAGTCGTCATACTCCAAGAGTACATCCACCCAATCGGAGAAATCTCCTGGAGTGAGCGACCGAACTGTGGCTCCGTATACGAATATGCGCAGTGATTCGGGAGTTGCTACACCTTCTCGGATGATCGCGAGAATGCGCTTGGACGCTCGTTCACTGAGTCGCGCTGACCGCCAGGTCAACTCAACCACCCACGCGGCTTGCCCTGAATCCCCAGAGAGTGTGTCCAAGAGCGATTCCCACTCAACCGGATCATGCGCGGCCATAGCCCTGAGATAGCCTCCCAGGAATGAAAGGTCCGAGTCCTCGCCGGTGCGTGACTGCGCATCCAAGATGGTGTCTAGGAACGACTGCTCAATGTCTCGCCAACCAAGTTCATACCCAAACCGATTACCAGAGGCCGCCCTCTTGGTGACAAGCCAATTCATTTCGTCGAATAGCAATGATGGTGTCTCGACCGATTGGGATGCTAGGTCCTCAATGAAAGGCTGTACCTGATCCGCATGCTGCCCTTCCTCGTCGAATTGGTCTTCGAGAAGGTCCATCCCGACATACCTCTCCATTCGGGAACTGAAATCGTCTCCGGACAACTCCTCCGCCAATCGATCCCACTTCCGTCTTGTGTCAGCGTCCATTTTCTTGCTGTCGTAGTGCAGGATTTGTACTGTGTGACCGATCAAATCCCTTCGATCAACGCTTCGGTCGCCCGCCAGGTCGCGTATGGTCTCGACTACCATGCCGGCAAGGTTTCCCATCCGAGTGAGACCACGAGCGCTAGACAGTAGCACGGCGACGGCCTGCATCCGTTCCTCATCGTCTAGGAAGCCTAGAGAATCCTTAGTCAGCTTCCAGGTGGAGCGGTAGGCGTCAAAGAGCTCTCCGTATGTGGAGGGCTGCCATAACTCAGGTTCTCGCCGCACTCCCTGGTACTCGGCCCCTATGGTCTTGTGAAATGCTCCGGCCTTGAGAGCCATTTGGCACGCCTGGAGACCTAACCGCCTCCGTTCTGATGAATCGCTCAACAGTGCTTCCCGGAGCACCGGAAGCCTTTCGGAAGGAGGTGCTTCAGTGGGAGCAACTTCACCAGGGCCTAGACTGAACAGATTGGCAAACTCTCCGCTCGCATTGTTAGCCCACGACTCCGTTTCAGCCTCTGCCAGAGCAAGCAAGACCCTGGCAGCAGGTTGGAAGAGTTCCTTCCACACGGTCATTCGTGTGAGGGCTTCAACTATGCTCCGTCTACCGTCGCGGAACTGTAGGAGCTCCTCACGGCTCTTGTTGCCAAGCACTCGCTCCGCTGCTCGGATGGCCGCGACGGGATCAGCCTCCGTCAGGGCCAAAAAAAACCTGCCCCCGAGATCGCTGTTGAGCAGTTCGTAGTCCGAGGCGACTCCACCCTCTGCGAGCATCTCCTGAACGAACTTAGATCCGAGGGGGGCAGTCGCCACGTAGGGGAAGTGCTCAACAAATCTCCTGAAAAGATCAGATCTTTCGGCGGCTGGCATGCTGCCCACGAACTCGCTGAGGCCCTTTTCATCCGTGAAGCCGTGCGTCTGCCACCACTCTTCTAGGAGATGAATCCTGAGCATGAAAGGTGTCACAAAGACGTAGTGCTCTCCCTGGATTGTGCCACGATCCCTCTCCCTGGCCAGGACTTCTCGAAACTGCTGCCAGGAAACATCGACCCGCCCGGCAAGCTAGCGTCCCTCACTCTCACCTATACCTGCCACGCCAATCCGTTGGAACAGGGAGAGGCCCATGAGAATTGCTCTTGTCGTTCTGAATTGATAGGAATCAAGGGAAGCCGAGCCGCCAATCAGCCGGTTCATGAGTCTGTCGTCTGGAACGGAGTAGTGGGACTCTGGAGACCCCTCTACTATGTACTGGTCAGCTAGGAGGACCGCGATATGTGGGTACCCGTCGGCGAATTCGGCCAGTCGGCGGGCCGATAAGCTGGGTAGGCCGGGATACTCCAGCTGAAGGACCTTCTCAATTGATTCCTCTTCCAGCGGCTCGGCGCGGAGCTCAACGGTCGGGCGCGGTAGGCGTCCTACCTCATAGGACATAGTGATCAGAGCGAGGCGCGGCCCTCTCTCTGCCAACGCATTTGCGAGTGCTCTATGCTGTTCGAGGTCGCACTCGTCCACCACGAGGATGGCCGAAGCTTCTGGGTCATTGACGAGCGTGGACAAGAGCGATGACCTAGTCAAGGTCTCCGCTCGCCTCACATATACGACTTGGTGCCTGAGGTCATCAGGGCGAAGGGCTTCATATACGCTTCTCGTCTTGCCAACACCTGGTAGCCCCGTCACTCTGATGACAGGACAAGATGACCGTTCCCTCAATGCATTAGTAATCTGGTCGACCAAGTCATGGCGACTTGAATCGGCGACGAAGCCAGCAGGGTGCTTGACGTCCCGTGAACTACCCCACATGTCGTACGGTTCGCAAGTTGACAGCTCTGGACGCAGTGAGGCCACGAGCGATGGATGTCGATTGGTGAACCCCGCTAGGTGGTTGGCTGTGTAGACTCTGACTTCAGTAGGTAGTGTTGACATTTGAGATACCGGGCATTTCATAACCGAGTAAGCCGTCCATATTGTCATTCTGAGGAGCAAAGCGACGAAGAATCTAAAGCCTATGCCTGAAATGCCCCTACCGCTTTAGATTCCTCACTGCATTCGGAATGACATAAAACCGAAATGTCAACACTACCTAGTTCCAGTGGCCCCCTTTTTTCGACCGATGACACGATAAGGCCACTGGCGTCTAGGCTTGGGCTGGTTCGCAAGCTCCACGGCTCACTGCATGGGGAAGGCCAGCTACCGGAACAGATTAGGGAGTGGTTGGAAGGGTTAGAGCGATTGCGGCATAGGTTGGATGCTAATACTGTTCTCGAAGCCATCGCCCAGCGGGGCGCAGATGACCTGCTTGAGTTAGACGACGAGGCCCTTGTCGAGCTTCGAGACTTGATCGACGAGGTCAATGAGCCAGATCCAGAACTCCTGCTCCGTGTTGGCCGATCAGTTGCAATTGACGCTTATCAGTGGATCGAAGATAAGCGAGTGACGGGGAATATGTCTGTAAACAACGTTTACCTTCCACCGGCGATGAGCGAAGCAGATGGATGGCCCAAGGCTGCGGCTCATACTCGCGGACTCCAATGGGCTGCGCCGAGATACGTCAAACTGTTGGATCCCGGAGATAGACAGTCTGGCCAATCCGGGGCTCGGCGGCTCATGGCGTCATTAGGAGCTTTGAACGTATTCCGCCTTGTCCATAAGCCGAATCGAGATGTGGGGTATGATCTGCTTCCTACACTTCAGTATCAGGAGTTCCAACAATTCCTAAAAGACAATCGGGAGTTTCAACAATATCAACATAGACCACGTAGCTTGCGCGATGACTACACCAGCCCGGACTTAGAGTCCGTGGTTGAGGACATATGCGATTCCCCTCCCAAGGAACGTTCCGAACGCGGATTGGCTCTCGTCAAGGTGTTGGATCGTAACTGGCGCCGGTCGTTGCAGCCGAAAGCTTTTTGCACCGCAAGCTATTCCTACTATGGGAATCAGTACCTAGGCGACATAAGGGCTACGTGGATAGCGAAGTTGGCTGAATATCCTTGGCTGTACAATGGGAAAAGGCAACCGGCAAAGCCTTTGGAGCTATCAATACGCTATCCGCTTACCCAAGGTCTCTTCGGCGACGCTAAGTCGAGATTCGCAGCAGGCATCCAGGATAATCTCGCGCCTGGTCTCGCCGAGGCTCTGGGCCTTGAGGTGCGGCCCAAAGCCTCCGTAATTGTTGGCGTCCTCGCTGAATTGCGGGCGAGTGGCGAGCATACCGATTGGACTGACGTGCGACTACATTACGCTCAGTTGGCGACTTTATGCCCGGACTCTTCCATTCCTGCGAACCCGAAAGCAAAGATTGACGACATGACCGTGGGTGAATTAAGAGGGCGGTCTGGAATCAATCCAAGAGCGCAGGGCTTAATCGCGACTGACGGCGGGTGGAAGGCTCCAACGGCCATTCGACAGGGCCGACGTATTTTTGGACATTGGCGCTCGTTCGTACCAACCAAAGGGTATGAGAATCTGTGGCATGCGTTAGGTATCCGGGAGCCCAACATAGCAGATTGTGTTGCAGTCCTCAAAGAGATTGCCGCGGATGGCGATGCGGAATCTGAGGCGAATGTCTTGGCTGACACCCTCCGTCATCTCAACAACCTACTCGAGGAGTCATCCACAGCGAAGGAACGCCGCGCTTTGGCATCTGTGCCTTTGTGGTCGGGATCAGATTGGATAACTCGACGGCCGATCTACTACATTGCCGATGAAACTGCGTTGCAGTCGCTGGCAACCACTCACACCATGTGGTATCCTCCATGCTCTCTTGAAGGAATGGATTCGTTGGTTGAAGCTCTGGGTATTAGACGCATCCCTCCTGAGAATTGCACTCCAACAGGCGTTGGATCCAATGAGTTGCGCCTTGGAGAAGAGGTGAGGGACCAGTATTCCTCAGCGGTAAAGGCGCTACAGGACTTCTTGGCAAAGAATGAGCCAGAAGCTTATGGGGACATAGGTATCGGATGGACGGAGTTGAGCAAGGCAGCAATTGCAGTTGCGCCGCGTCTGGGTTTGGAAGTCTCGTTCCCCGGTGGAGACCAGGTCGACGCCAAGACGAACGCCCATATCATCCAAAATCCTCTGACAGTGTGTGTGCGTGATGAGGATCTGTTGTACGACTACCATGCGGGCGGGCGAGTCATCAGCCATTACTTTGGATCAGAGCATCGTCAAATGGTCAGGCTCGCATGGAGCAACCCGAAGGTGATGAACCAGGGGATTGCCTCCGCAATGGCTCTAGCCGACGATGTTCCTCCAGAGGAAGACCCGTTGGCTGAACTGAAATCTACAGCCGACAAGAACGTGGGCAAGCCTCTTGCCGGCAAGAGGCCCACACAGCCGTTGCCTGAGCCAAATGCCAAGCGTCCCATCCCCGAACCACGCAGACTGAAGCCGCTTGCTTCGGTCCGGGTCAAGAAAGCTGAAATCGTGAATCCCGACGCGCCGCCGGGCAAGCGGCTTCCACAGCGTAAGACGCCTCCGGCGCCTAAGATTACTGACGGGCCTGCGGTGGGTACTCGACCAACTGGAGGAGTAGCGCATACGGAGTACACCTCTGATGAGAGGGAGCAACTCGCCCTACAGGTGCTTGAGAGCGTTGTTCAGAATAATACCATTTGATGATAACAAGACCTGGAAGTATCTAGCGATGTCCTAATAGTTCATCCATGCTCTAGCCGACATACAGTGTTGGAGGGTATCAGATGATCGGACGACCGCTTCGAATAGATTGGCATGGGGAGGATACACCGGAGGCGCTGAAGGCGGCCTACCGGGCAGAACGTGACACTAGCCTTCGTACTCGACTCCATGGACTGTGGCTGGTGCGGTCGGGATGGCAGTTCGGTGAGGCGGCAAGAGCGGTGGGAGTCCACTACCGGACGGTACAGACGTGGGTGGGCTGGTATAGAGAGGGAGGTGTGGAAGGAGTGTTGTCCCACAAGATGGGAGGCATGGGCAAACCGCGCTTTCTGAGCACAGATGAAGAGCAGGAGTTGACCGAGGAGGTGTCGACGGGACGGTTCAGAACGGCGGGAGAGATCAGGGACTGGATAGAGTCCGAGTATGGGGTGAGCTACAAGTCGGGCAGCGTCTATGGTCTGCTTGAGAGGTTGGGATGCAGCCCGAAGGTCCCGAGGGGCCGTCATGAGAAGGCAGACGTAGCTGCGCAGGAGTCGTGGAAAAAGGGGGGCTTGGTTGTTGCCTTGCCGAAGCGGGCGTGAGTTCTGAGACGGCCTTTGGCTTTGCCGATGAGATGCGAGTGGGCCTGCGGGGGATGGTGCGTAGGGTGTGGGGTCGTCGTGGAGTGAAGGTGCATCAGCGAGTGCAGATGGTCTACAAGTGGATGTACCTGTTCCTGGTGGTAGACGTTCGGAGGGGCAAGCTGTTGTGGGGTTGGATCGATTCGATGAAGTCTGCGGCTATAGCGGTGGCAGTCGATGGCCTGAAGCATCACTCGGACATCGAGGCCCTGGTGTGGGATGGAGCGCGTGGTCACCGGGGTGAGATAGTACGGACTGTTGGAGTGGCAACGATCGTGCAGCCTGCATATAGTCCTGAGCTGAATCCCGCTGAGCGGGTCTTCCAAGAGGTCCGCAGGTGGGTGGAGGGCAGGATATACGGGAGCATAGAGGAGAAGATGAAGGCGGTTGACGCCTACCTGAGTGAGCTTGAATCTGATCCGGGTCGGGTGCGGTCGCTCACGGCGTGGAGTTGGATCGAACACACAACGCGAAGTCTTCCGGCACACTATGCGGCCTCGTCAACATGAAATGGTATAACAAGGCAGAGTTGAAAGACTTCACTCGTCTCCGAGGGCTTGGAGCAGACGCAGGTGACGACCTTGGACGCTTGTTTGAAGTCAAAGCTCACGGAGGAGAGATGCCTGACTCGGTGAACATTGAGTTAAGCCAGCGTAGAGCCGCCAATGAGTCGCCGGAGAAGTTCTACCTTGCGGTTGTCAGCGGATTGGAGGAAGGGTACGACGAGATAGTCGTAAAGTTGTTCTCTCGCCCTATGGAGGCCCTCAATTTGGAGAAGGGAACTTCAATGAAGGTGTCAGGGATCCGGTCCAAGCGCGCACTTGAAGTGCGGCTTGGGTCCGAGTGAAGAAGTTGGCAGCGCTATCCCCGCCCGTTGGCGATGTGCCCGCTCTAGCCTCGTTCACGTACTCGCGGGCGACGAAGTAGCCGTTCTTGTTGGCGTACTCGTTCCCAACGGCCCACCCTCTCCGGCAGGCTGTTGTGGGGCAGGCTACTGTCTGGCAGTCCGACCTAGCTTGAATGGACCCAAATCGACCGCCCACGAGTACCTGAGTTTTCCTTTGCTATTGAGTCTGGCGAATGTTGACCCTCGGCTTCACTGGTACTGCCGTCCTCCTTTGCTGTCTGTTTCGACTTGCTTGGTTGTTCTCCTGACGATGGCGCGGTTGCCCTTGTTGCTTCAACATCACATGCCACCCCTAAGACCAGCTATGCCAGGACTGCTGAGACCAAACACAGGTGACGCATTTCAAGACCTCCTATCCTATCCATGTGTTTCTTTTAGTGAGGCAGCCCAGAGCGTCCCGCGTAGCGCGCCGGGGGCCTCTGATTTCCTACCCCTGGGTCTCATGGCGTGTACGCAGTAGGCGGTGTTACGTCGTGGTACATGGAGTATTGGGATATGACCCTAGGCTCGCCATCGACTGTCCCCCATAGCATGACCGAGTAAACCCCAGGCCCATGCTTGGCGACCAATTCTCCCATATCAGCTTTGACGGAGAACGCTTTTCTTTGGAAGGCCCACTTGGAGGCGGTTATCCACCGCACCGTAAAGGGGTCAGTTGGTATCGTTTGACTGGCATCGTAAGCCTCTTGCCAGAAATTGAGCGCTTCGAAGAGCGAACCAGGCGCGGGGGCGCCAGGTGGGAACTCGTAGGGGTCAGGGCAAGCGTCATAATAAGGGGTTTCCTCATACTCGTTTTCTAGGTAATCCCCATAGCTCATTGGCTCGACCAGTGCGGCAATCAGTAGGCCATTGTCGTAACAGTAGGTGCGGGAGACCTGCCCTATGCTCAGGGGATGCGGAGCGCGGTCGTAGAACACCATGATGGCAACGTCGTCTTTGCTTTCAAATGACGTGCCGTTCTTCAGTGTACCGGACAGAGTGAGGACGCCGTCTTCGAGCGTCGGGAGAAGGTCATATTCGACGTAATCTCCCTCAAAGTGCTGATAAGCCTTGAAATTGTAATTGTCCCACGCCAGCCCGATGTTGACCTTCTTGTGAGAGGGGTCGAGCAAATTGCGGCGATGGCCTGGGCTATTCATCCAGCCGTACATTGCGTCCATGATGTCTATTCTGATGTTACCGAGGCGGGCATAGCCATCCGACGCGGTGATGCAGTAGTCACTGCCATGTCCATTCTCTGCGTTGGACTGGTAGCCGCCGGCCAAGCTGTAACGCATATACGGCTTGAGGCCATCTATGCCCCAGTGAGACGCAAAGCAATGCTCAAGCGCCGACTCCGCGTGGAGTTGCGCGGCAATGTTGTCGCCTAGCATGACAGGTTCAGCGCCAGCCTTTGTCCGTTCAGCGTTGACCAATTCCAGCATGAACTGCTTTTCGTCTAAGTGCCGCAGATTTGGGCGCACCTCAGACGGAGGCGTGGGGGGCGTGAACGGCAGAAGCGTAGGCGGGGCTGACGGAGGCGTGGGGGGCGTGAACGGCAGAAGCGTAGGCGGGGCTGATGGAGGCGTCGGGGGCGTGAACGGCAGAAGCGTAGGCGGGGCTGACGGAGGCGTCGGGGGCGCGCTCGGCAGAAGCGTAGGCGGGACTGACGGAGGCGTCAGGGGCGCGCTCGGCAGAAGCGTAGGCGGGACTGACGGAGGCGTCAGGGGCGCGCTCGGCAGAAGCGTAGGCGGGACTGACGGAGGCGTCTGAGCAGGCGCACTCCCATCCTCAATATCTCGTATGTAGGTTGCCCAATAACCAACGGTCAGTAGCGCCAAGACCGCGACAGCCGCAACAGTGAGGTTTCGCAACATCCTCTTCTTCCGTCGGGCGTATAGCCTGGCTCGGCGTTCCATTTTGGGAATCTGATGGGCAAAAACGACGCCGCGCGTATTGGAATTAGCATAGAAAACATACTCAGCAATCGCAGGAGTCAGGAACACTCCATTGCAAGCGCGGCATCTCCACACCTGGCTTTGGTGTCTCTGCCGCCTAGTCCGAATCCTGGTACTTCTGCATCTGGGGCAAACCCCGACACGTTCGTGGTAGTCACCGCCATTCGGCATCCTATCCCTCCCCGAATGTTTCCCGTTCAACTTCCACAGGAAAAAACCCCACCGGATACACCGATGAGGGTTTGATAAGGGCATTTGGAGGGATAAGACTCTACGAGGGTAATTCTCGACATGAGGATGCCCCCTTGCGGCTATGGGCTTCCCCACTACGAGTCACCCAGTTCATGTGGACCACAAGAGGGCATAAGGCCCATGTGTTCCACATTGGTGGCTTCGCTCGTAGTGGGGAGCACCGGCAAGGTAACATAACGTTCGGGCGAAAAGCAAACTTCCTCTCAGCCTCGACTCAGGCAATCCCATCCACACAGAGAGCCGCTTAATTGTGGGATTTCCACTATCGGATTTCGTCGATTCGCCTCGAATCGCTGTTTTGCACGCCTCTCTGAGCTTGTAATGTGGATTGACAGCAAGATCTGAGGTGGACCCAGAAAACTGGACAGGTGGCTAAGTGAGAGTCCTGCTCCTAAACTAAGGGCAGCTGTTGCTGTCTGGAAGGAGAAGGACATGGCGCAAGGAAGAAGGAAGCACAGCCCGGCCTTCAAGGCCAGGGTGGCCCTGGATGCGGTGAAGGGGGAGGAGACAGTGGCCCAGTTGGCCGCCCGGTACGAAGTCCACCCGGGCCAGATTCAAGCCTGGAAGAAGGTCCTGACCGGGGGTGCCGCCGGTGTGTTCGGTAACGGTCAGGACCACAAGGCCAAGAGCGACGCTGCCTTGGTCGCCCGGTTGTACCAGGAGATCGGCCAGTTGAAGGTGGAGCTGGATTTCTTGGCGGAGAGGTCCGGTCCATGAACCCGGCCCGGCGGCGGGAGATGGTGGACCGGGAGCATCCCTCGTTGCCGATAGTGGGGCAATGCGCCCTGCTGGGGGTGAGCCGCTCCAGCATATACTACCGTCCCAAGGGGGCTTCGGAAGAGGAGCTGTCGCTGATGCGGGAGATAGACCGGCAGTAGAAGGCGACCCCCTTCTATGGGTCGCGGCGGATGAAGGTCTGGCTGGAGCGGCAGGGTATAGTGGTGAGCCGGAAGCGGGTGCAGCGGCTGATGCGTGTCATGGGACTGCGGGCCATCTACCGGCGACCTCGTACCAGCCAACCGGCGCCGGGAGTGCGGGTCTATCCCTATCTGTTGGGGAAGGCCGAAATCACCAGACCCAACCAGGTGTGGGCCGCCGACATCACCTACCTGCCCATGGCCCGGGGATTCCTCTACCTGGTGGCCGTCATGGACTGGCACAGCCGGTATGTCCTGTCCTGGCGCCTGTCCAACACTCTGGAGGCAGGCTTTTGCGCCGAGGCCCTGACAGAGGCGCTGGAGAGGGGAAGGCCGGAGGTGTTCAACACTGACCAGGGGAGCCAGTTCACCAGTCAGGAATTCACCCAGGTCCTTCAGGACCGCGGTGTGAAGATCAGCATGGACGGGAAGGGAGGTACCAAGACAACATCTTCGTCGAGCGGCTGTGGCGCACGGTGAAGTACGAGGAGGTGTACCTGAAAGCCTACGCCAGCGCGGGGGAGGCCCGGAGGGAACTGGGAGCTTACTTCCGGTTCTACAATGACCAGAGGCCCCATCAGGCCTTGGGATACAAGACACCCGGGGAAGTGTTCTCTGAAGGCACGGCGCCCCAAAATGAAGAGTCAGCAGCTGAGAGGTGGTCGCCGGAAGCAGACGTGGTATCTTATGCGGGAGCTGCGGGACCCTCACTTAGCTCCACCTTAATTCTGTCCAACTAGTCGGCTCCACCTCAGTCAAGGCATCCGGCAGTCCTTTAAGCTTGTCTGGTAGATCCGAGGTCGGCAAGTTGTCTATCAATTCTCTAAGAGGGTGTGTGAGAAGTTCAAATTAGGTTGGTGCTAAGCGTCGGAGCATGAGATGAATCATAGCTATATGGGTCCACGCCTCGGTTGTATCGGACAGAGCTTCGTAGTCCTTGCTCATCCGACGGCACCTGCTGAGCCACGCGAATGTTCGTTCGACCACCCATCTTCGCGGCAGCACTTGAAAACGGTGGCTGTCCCTGGGGCGCTTGACAATCTCGAGTGCCCAGCCTGTCAGGGCCCAGACCCACTCGACCAGCTTTCCAGCATAGCCAGCATCGGCCCAGACCAACCTCATGCGGGGAAACCTCCCTATCAATTTATCGATGACCAGCTTCGCCCCATCCCTATCCTGGATATTGGCAGGATGCACCACCACCGCCAGCAGCAACCCCATGGTATCTACAATGATATGTCGCTTTCGACCGTTGACCTTCTTGCCAGCGTCATAGCCACGAGGCCCCCTTTTTCCGTAGTCTTGACCGACTGGGGCTGTCTATGATAGCAGCGCTAGGTGTCGGGTTCCTCCCCTCGGCCTGCCGGACCTTGACTCGGAGAGCGTCATTGGCTCGTTCCCATGTACCATCCTCTCTCCACTCCCGAAAATACCACCATACAGTACCCCAAGGCGGGAGGTCATGCGGCATGGCTCGCCACGTGCAACCGTTGCGCAGAACGTATAGAATGCCGTTGACGACTTCCCGCAGGTCTACAGTACGTGGCCTTCCCCCAGTTTTGGCTGCCGGGAGTAGCGGAGCGAGCATCTTCCACTGTTCATCAGTCAGGTCACTGGGGTATGCTTTGCGTTTCATGCCTCCATTCTAATACATATCCAAGACTTCTCACACACCCTCTAAGAGACTACTTGGGTATGGTCGGCATCAAGCACATACTAACAACCCCCTTCCACCTTCAGACCAACGGGAGGCTGGAGCGCTACCACCAGGCGCTGAAGCGGGACGTAAACCAGGTGCCCTACGAGTCGCCTGCCGACCTAGAGGCGGCTATCGCGGCCTTCGTCAGCTACCGACCGCTACCACAAGGCCCCGGGCAACGTGACACCCTCAGACGTGCTCAAGGGAAGGTGGCAGGAATCCTACGACGCAGAAAGGTGGTGCAGGCTCAAACCATCGAAAGGTGAAAACACTACAACAGGGCCCTCAGGGAGCTCACCAGACCTCCATCCGACTCCTGATCTCTCGGGTCTCAAAGTGTCCCACTTTTGCTGGTTGCTAACACTTTTGTCCCCCGATCTCACATATCGACCTTTGCGACATTCGACTCCCAAAACCGCTCCAAATGGAGATTCAGTACAACTTCCCTCATCAACTCAACTCCCCAGACCAAATGCCACGCTCCTGTTGACTAACGAAGCTGCCGGCAACTCTGCTAAGCAACTGGCTCAATGAATTGCCAGCCCCCGGTATATGTAGGGTGTCTGAACAGGGTCAGGCGAGCAGAATGAGAACCAGGCACCCGATGTACTCTGAAGCTGCCGAAACCGGTTTGACATACGTCCTCTGCCGGACTGCACGGCTGAGTACGACCCTAACGTTCCATTCGCAGCAACGCGAAGACCAGCCAAAACATTTAAGCAGGATCCCCACGATGCCTTATGTCAGTTAGGCGTTAGAAGGCGGCCTAATCCTCAACTTGACAAGGCCGTGTAAAGCTGAGATTATCGCATTATCAAGGTGACTAGCCTGAAACGTAGCTTATACGCGTCCTTTCAGGATAATGAGTTTGTTTTCGCTCGGGAGGGAGGAACGATATGAGGCACACCACTTACATTATCAGCATCCTACTGGTGATGGCCATTCTTAGCTTCTTTGCTTGTAGGGGGACAGATGAGGTTGAGCCTACTGAGCCGACAGTGGCTCCAGCTGTCCCGGCAGCGGCCGCGCCTCCCGTGGCCACCGCCGCACCCCCTGCACCAACGGCGGCGCCGGCGGATGGACCCGTGACGGGCGGTGTGCTTAACATGCAAGCAGGAGATCCCTCGAATTGGCACCCTTACAAGCTGCGAAGTACAACCGCGCTAGGCGTCGTCAGCCCGCTGTATAACCAGCTTGTGCAGATGAACCCCGACAACATGTCTGAGATTGGCTTGGACTTGGCCGAAAGCTGGGAGGTAACTGACGGAGGCAAAGTATACACCTTCAAGATTCGCCAGGGCATCGAATGGGAGCCGGGTCAGTCTTTTACCGCTGATGACGTAATGTTCAGCCTCGATGAAATGGCCGCCAGTGGGCTGAGCAGGGCCGGCCTCTGGGTCCCCTATGCGAAAAGCTGGGAAAGGGTCGATGACGTCACCGTGCAGATTGTGCTAAAAGAACCCGCGGCCGCGTTTCTCGGATTCTTTGCCATTGACTACGTTAAGATGTTACCCAAGTATCGCGCCGACATCGGATTCGACGATCCCGCGAACGCCGTCGGAACCGGCCCCTTCAAGTTCATTTCCTACCGAAAGGGCGATTCCTATGAACTGGAGAAAAACCCTAACTACTTCAAGGAGGGCCTTCCATACGTAGATAGCATCAAGGGTTTTGTGATAAAGGAAAAAGCCGCTTACATCACGGCGTTCAAGACCGATCGCGTATTGATGCAGCACCAACCTTACCCCAAGGTGACCGCAATCGAGGCCAAGTCTCTTGCAGAGGAACTTGTGGAGTCTCACAAGTTCTATCCACACTTTCCAGGCACGCACTACGAGATCCAGATAAACATCAACGAGAGCCCCTTCGAAGACGCCAGCCTGAGAAGGGCGCTGCACCTGGCCACGGACCGGAGCCAATACATCGAGCTATTCTCTGATCCGGAAATAACAAAGCTCGGACTTCCCTTCCCACCGGACACCTGGTACGGAAGGTCTATTGACGACGCGAACCAGGTACCCGGGTTCCGGCAGCCGAAAGATGAGGACATCGCCGAAGCCAAGAGGCTCCTGTCTGAGGCAGGTCACGGCGACGGGTTTACGACCAGTATCATGTCCGGCCCCGGCAAGTGGGCCGATATGGCCTCTGTTCTCAAGGAACAGATGAAGAAGATTGGAGTGGAAGTGGATCTGGACTCGCGTCCAAGTCCCGACTTTCGTGCGGCCTTCTCCGAACAGGACTTCAAGCTTGGCGTATGGGGGTCAGGGATTACCATAAATGATCCCGATGCCATCATCGGGGACAGTTATCGACTGGGCGCATTCCGCAACTACCCAGAGTGGACCAACGCGAAGGCCGAAGAACTCGCGGCGAGGCAGCGCGGCATTCAAGACCAGGCGGAGCGCGCCCGGGTTCTGCGAGAGCTCGAAGACTTCCTGACAAGCTGGGAGGACAACTACTGGATCAATCTCTGGTGGGAGCCCGATCTCTGGCTGGTGAGTAACAGCGTTGGGGGGTTCCACGGCTGCTGTGGGGCTGGCCACGACTTCATGAAGTACGACACAGTTTGGATACGCCGCTAGGCGGCTTGGCAGACTGGAGAAAAGTTACTCGACTCTAACGTTGCAGGCCAGTGGGCATGGGAGCGCAGGTTCGCTTGCTCCCATGCCCTGTTTGCTGGCCGGTTACCCATTTGGTCGCGCGGCCGTTCCCTATGCAACCTGCCGGCTTGGACTGCTGGCCGAAACTCCAGCCCTGGGCAGGCAGGCTGCTATCTTTCGTTGCCGTTGTTGATAGGAGCCTCCAGAGACCGGGGCAGGGATAGGTGAGCTGGTGCGAACTTACATTGTTAAGCGCGTCTTTTTCTTCCTTCCCACACTCTTTCTCGTTTCCGTCTTCATTTTCTTGATCATGCGCATAGTTCCCGGAGACGCCGCACTGCTGATTCTCCAAGGGGACGAGGGAATAAGGGTAGATCCCGTCGAACTCGCGGAACTGCGGAAGGAGCTGGGGACTGACCGGCCGATACTCGTTCAGTATGTCAACTGGCTGTGGGACCTTGTTCGTGGTGACCTGGGCACCTCCACATACTACAGGAACCCGGTCGTCGATGACCTGAAGACACGTCTTCCAATTTCGCTCCAACTGGCGGTTATGGGAT
Source organism: Dehalococcoidia bacterium (assembly GCA_965217565.1). Taxonomy (GTDB): domain Bacteria; phylum Chloroflexota; class Dehalococcoidia; order Lucifugimonadales; family CATOSD01; genus CBDCIS01. The sequence continues at coordinate 166,272 of CBDCIS010000006.1, read as the reverse complement.
TCGCCATCTCCATCGTGCTGGCTGTACCGCTTGGCGTGGTATCAGCGTTGAAGCAGGAATCCCTCATAGACTACGGCGCCAGAATACTCACCATATCCGGGATATCTATCCCTTACTTTCTTATGGCAATTCTGATGATCTACGGGCTTGCGCGATTCTTCCACTGGTCGCCCCCGCTTGGACACGCCGCGCTGTGGACTGACCCCTTTACGAACTTGCAACAACTCATTCTGCCGGCGATCGCTCTCGGTGTCTATGACATGGCCTTTGTAGCTCGCATAACCCGCTCATCGATGCTCGAGGTGCTGCGCCAGGACTACATCAGGACGGCCCGCTCCAAGGGCTTAACGGAGGGCAGCATTTCGTACCGCCACGCCCTGAGGAACGCGCTGTTGCCGGTAGTCACCATTTCCGGGCTGAACTTCGCGAATCTGTTCGGGGCAACCGTGATCACCGAGCTTGTGTTTCTTGTGCCAGGACTGGGTAGCCTGCTTCTCGACAGCATTCAGCGTCGAGACTTGCCGGTCATACAGGCGATCTTCATTCTTATGGCGGTTATGGTCTTGTCGATCAACATGCTTGTGGACCTCCTTTACTCATGGCTCGACCCCAGAGTACGGTATGCGTAAGTCAGTCGGAGAGGAACTATTTTGTCGTCGCTAAGCCAGACGGAGCAAGCGCAGGGCCTGAGGCCCAAGCCCCCCACCTGGAAAACCCTGGCAAACTTCGCCAGGCGGAAGCCACTGGGAACAGTAGGAGGCGTAATTATTGCCTTTCTGTTATTGGTGGCCATACTAGCGCCGTTTATCCGGCCCTTCGACCCGTTCGAGATCCACAGCGATGCGTGGTTAGCTCCCCCAGGAGTAAAGGTGGCTTTGGAGGGAGACCGGACGGGCACCCTGATACTGGGGGGAGACGAGCTTGGACGTGACATATTGAGCCGTATAATAGTGGGCTCTCGCATCTCCCTCTATGTGGGAATCGTCAGCGTCGGAATTGGCATTACGCTGGGCACGTTCCTGGGAATCGTCAGCGGTTACCTTGGAGGGAAGTTCGACCTGGTGGTCCAGCGCATTGTGGACGCTATTATACCGTTTCCGCCTATCATTCTTGGCATGGCGATAATCTCAGTTATGGGGACGTCGGTCAACAATGTCATTCTAGCCCTTGTGATTATCTTCATACCCCGCTCTTCCAGAATCGTCCGCTCACAGGTGCTCTCCATAAAGGAGGCGGAATTCGTGGAAGCGTCCAAGGCAATCGGCTGCAGCGCGTGGAGGATCATGTACCGCCACATTTTCCCCAATGTGCTTGCTACTTACATCATTGTGGGAACGATAAGCTTAGGACTTGCGATAATCACTGAGGCCAGCTTGAGCTTCCTCGGAGTGGGTGTTCCCCCCGATGTTCCCACTTGGGGAGGAATGTCTAGTGCGGCGGTCGAACAGTATATCGAACTCAGTCCCTGGCTGGCGCTCTTCCCCGGACTTGCCATCGCGCTGGTGGTGTTCGGGTTCAACCTCTTGGGCGATGCCCTTAGGGATGTTCTGGATCCTAGGTTGAGAATATGAACCTCGCTTTTGCCTAGGCGGATGGTCCGCCGATGTGCGCCGAGAGGATCTCCAAGCCTCTCAGAGGGTGTGTGAGAAGTCTTGGATATGTATTAGAATGGAGGCATGAAACGCAAAGCATACCCCAGTGACCTGACTGATGAACAGTGGAAGATGCTCGCTCCGCTACTCCCGGCAGCCAAAACTGGGGGAAGGCCACGTACTGTAGACCTGCGGGAAGTCGTCAACGGCATTCTATACGTTCTGCGCAACGGTTGCACGTGGCGAGCCATGCCGCATGACCTCCCGCCTTGGGGTACTGTATGGTGGTATTTTCGGGAGTGGAGAGAGGATGGTACATGGGAACGAGCCAATGACGCTCTCCGAGTCAAGGTCCGGCAGGCCGAGGGGAGGAACCCGACACCTAGCGCTGCTATCATAGACAGCCAGTCGGTCAAGACTACGGAAAAAGGGGGCCTCGTGGCTATGACGCTGGCAAGAAGGTCAACGGTCGAAAGCGACATATCATTGTAGATACCATGGGGTTGCTGCTGGCGGTGGTGGTGCATCCTGCCAATATCCAGGATAGGGATGGGGCGAAGCTGGTCATCGATAAATTGATAGGGAGGTTTCCCCGCATGAGGTTGGTCTGGGCCGATGCTGGCTATGCTGGAAAGCTGGTCGAGTGGGTCTGGGCCCTGACAGGCTGGGCACTCGAGATTGTCAAGCGCCCCAGGGACAGCCACCGTTTTCAAGTGCTGCCGCGAAGATGGGTGGTCGAACGAACATTCGCGTGGCTCAGCAGGTGCCGTCGGATGAGCAAGGACTACGAAGCTCTGTCCGATACAACCGAGGCGTGGACCCATATAGCTATGATTCATCTCATGCTCCGACGCTTAGCACCAACCTAATTTGAACTTCTCACACACCCTCTTAGGATCTTTTACGATTTGACTTCGCTCCAAACGAGGCAGGCAACTCGAGGAACTGGATGGAGGACGGCTATGGTCGATCTGCTAATCAAGGGAGGGCAAGTGGTCACACCGTTAGGTGTCGGCAACTGGGATGTAGCGGTGCAAGGTGAGAAGATTGTGGCCGTCGCAGAGCATGGCGCGGTTGGCTCTGGGGGGGCAAGGGTAATCAATGCGTTCGGAAAAGTAGTGGTACCGGGCGGTATTGAGCCTCACGCACACGTTGGAGGTCCTCGCCAGCCCCAACGTTCGGGAGCAGAGGCGGTGTCGCGTGCCGCTATCTACGGTGGCACGACAACCGTGTTAGATTTCGCCAACCAAATACCCGGCCACGATCTGCACCACGCGCTTGGGGAAGCAGCCGAACGCTGGCAGGGCAGTGCCTATACGGACTACTCGTACCATCCTATCTTCACCAACGGGGCTGGGATGGACGTTATCAACCAGATTCCAGAGTTGGTGGAGGCAGGATACGCCAGTTTCAAGGTGTTCACCACCAGCGTCAGGCCGCCGGAGTACCAGCAGTTCGACAACAAGACCGATTTCGGCAGACTCGGAGCCATCATGACGCAGATAGCCGCCAACGATGCTATGTTGATGGTACACTCTGAAGACGACGATATGGTGCACTACAACTATTCGCTGGCCAAGGAGCGGGGGCTTTGGGGCTGGTGGAACATGCATCTCATTCACACAAATCTCTCAGAGGACGTCTCGTTCCACAGAGTCATCAGGCTCGCAGAGAAGGAGAGTTGCCCAGTCTATTTGGTTCACGTGAGTGCGAAGGAAGGGGTCCAAACCATAGGCTGGGCGCGAAGCCGAGGATTACCGGTCTATGGTGAAACGCTGCACAACTACGCCTGCTTCAATGCTAGTAACTACAGCGACGACAACGGCATGAAGTATCACACCTACCCATCCCTAAAGTCGGCCGATGACGCCGTTGAGCTTTGGGCCGGCCTTATGGAAGGTCGGCTCTCCACTATTGCGACCGACCTTGTCTCCACCACCTATGAATATAAAACGAGATTCAAGACCGTCGCAGACGTTACCGGGGGCCACAACGGAATCGAAACACGAGTGGGGATAGCCTATACCGAAGGGGTGGTCAAGCGCGGCATGTCTTTGCAGCGGTTCGTGGACATAACGTCTGCCAACGCCGCCAAGATCTTTGGGCTGTATCCTAGAAAGGGCGCCATTTTGCCGGGCAGTGACGCCGACATTACCATCATTGACCCCTCGATTGAGGAATCGCTTTCCTTGGATGACCTTCACCTCGAGGACTACAGCATTTGGGAGGGTTGGGACATTCGCGGCTGGCCCGTTACCACTATCCTTCGTGGTAAAGTGATGGTGGAGGACAGAAAGCTGTTGGGAAAGCCAAGCCAAGGGCAGTTTGTGGCCCGTAAACTAGACTCAAGGGTAACGCGAGAACCCGTCTGCTGACACACAGTTTTCGTGCCTTGACACTAACTTGAGCGCTTGCGATAATCGTATTATCACAACTGCGATAGAGACTTCGTGTTTCAGGAGTTGGTTACTGTCGTTGACGAGAGGAGTCGGTCAATGCCTCAGAGTGACATTTTTCTGATGGCGCATCTCATGCGCCGCGCCGGATTCGGTGCGACCCGCGACGAGTTAGACGCCTATGCGGCAAAAGGGTATGAGGAGATGCTGGAGGAACTCCTGAATCCGGAAGATTCTCCGGAGAGTATTGAGAACGAGGACCTGTGGCGGCGTTACCACGTTGGTGAAAACAGCCAGCACGCATTGGAGAGCTGCCAATTCCACTGGCTCTATCGGATGGTCAACACAAAGCGCCCTCTTGAGGAGAAGATTGCGCTCTTTTGGCATGGCGTTTTTGCTACCGGTTATGGCAAGACCGATCAGCCTAGGGCCCTACTCATGCAGATAGATACATTCCGGCGGTTCGGCTTGGGCGGCTTTCGCCACCTGCTAGAAAAGGTATCCAGAGACCCTGCAATGATCTATTGGCTCGACAACAAGGACAACCATGGCAATGCTGTGAACGAGAACTACGGAAGGGAGATCCTGGAGCTTTTCTCAATGGGTGTTGGGAACTACACAGAGCACGACGTCAGGCAGTGCTCAAGGGCCTTTACCGGCTGGACAATGCGCAACGCCGAACTTCACTCCACGAGGGTGGAATTGAACTCGGTCTGGCCTTATGGACGCCTGGACTGGCAGTACGAGTACATCGATGAGGACCATGACCACGAGGAGAAGACCTTTCTAGGAGAGAAAGGACGCTTTAACGGTGAAGACGTCATTGATATCATCTGTAAACAGCCCGCCACATCCAGATTCATAGCCCGCCATCTGTACAACTTTTTCGTTGCTGACGAGCCTCCGGTACCTACGTGGGCAACCGGTCCTCCCAGAGATCCCCGTGCCATTCAAACATTAATGGATGCCCTCTCCACCAGTGACTTTAACATCCGGTCGGCGCTGAGGGTGCTGTTTAATTCCGAATTCTTTAAGCGCGCAGCCTTTGCCAGGGTGAAAAGTCCGGCCGAGTTAGTTGTAGGTACAGCGCGCCTAACAGGCAGCTTTCACTTTCCTGAACCAGGAGACGAAGAGTTGGCGGCGAAAACGGGAGTTATGGGGCAGGAACTTCTCGACCCTCCCAGCGTTGAAGGGTGGCACACGGGCTTGGAATGGATTACGACCGCCAACCTGACTAACCGAATAAACTTCGCGACGGAGCAGTTCTCTGACTTGCAAAAGCCCGGCGTTAGGGCGATTGTCGATAGGATAAAAGGCCAAAGTGTTAGAGTCCCGCCTGAGCAGGCGGTCGATGCCTGTCTAGACTTAATGGGTATGATTACTCTCTCTGATAATTGCAGACAAGAGATAGTTGATCAGGCCGCCGAGGGCGGGGATATCGAGTTCGGCTCCGAGGAAGCGGACAGTACATCTTCAGAGCGAATTATGGACATTCTCCGTTTAGTCGCGTCGTCCCGAGAGTACCAGTTAGCATAAGAGCCCTCTCACGGTGGTCTCAGGGGCTTCTGGAGTTACATATTCAGGTTTAATCCCTGAACTTCCATATACGCTTGGCATACGATGATCGAATCGGGCACAGCGCTGACCGCGTAACTGAGCAGGAGAATTGGCACAATGATTCAGGGCCCCTACACATACAGCAAGACAATCGGCCTCTTGGTGGTTGGAAGGGGAAGGGGTTTCAGCCATCCCGTGGACATGGCAATCGGCCGCGGTGGAAGTTTGTATGTGTTGAACCGTGGTACTTCAGACACCGCAGGTCGCATGCCACTGAAGCGTGTCACCGTGTGCACGCTTTCTGAAGAGTATCTCGACGAGTTTGGAACTGGCGGCTCAGGGGACGGCGAGTTCATGTGGCCGGTTTCTATTGCGGTAGACAGCGATGGAAACGTATACGTCTCCGATGAGGCGTTACATCGCATTCAGATATTCGATCACAAGGGACTGTTTCTTGGAGCTTGGGGCGTCAAAGGGGAAGCGATAGGGGAGTTGAACGGGCCATCAGGCTTGGCCTTCGATAAAGACGACAGTTTGCTGGTCGTCGATAGCAAGAATCATCGAATACAGAGGTTTACAAAAGATGGTGCAGTCCTTGAATGCTGGGGCCGACAAGGCGTAGAAGACGGTGATTTCAATCTGCCCTGGGGAATTACTGTGGACCCAATTGGGCACATTTACGTAGCCGATTGGCGCAATGACCGCATTCAAAAGTTCGACAGAGATGGCAAACACGAGGCCACGATCGGGACTTCAGGGCACGGTGACGGACAGTTCAATAGGCCAACATCTGTCGCTGTCGATTCAGACGGGGACATGCTGATTGCGGATTGGGGTAACGAACGAGTACAACTTCTTGACCCGACTGGTCAGTCCATCGCCAGATACAGGGGCGAGGCCGGTGTGTCCCTTTGGGGACAGGAGTACTTAGATGCCAATCCCGAAGAGCTTCAGGCTAGGGAGAACGCCGACATGAAGCCCGAGGTCGACCCGGAATTGTCACCGGGGGACGTATTGAGGTACCAGTCGGCAAGCGTCGAGAAGTATTTCTGGGGACCTACCGCCGTAAAATGCGACGGCGAAGGCAATGTGTACGTTGTCGACAGCTGTCGCCACCGCATCCAGGTTTACCGCAAAGCGCGCGCGGTCCGGCGTGACTGAATTGCGACGGCAGGCCCGATTACATGGTCTCCCCGGAAGAACCCACATAAAGAGGCAGTAACTGGCAATCACATGAGATTCTCAACCAATGAGAGAGATCTCGTCGGCTATGGAAAGAACTACCCAAAGATAATTTGGCCAGGGAAAGCACGCATCGCCGTCTCCCTCGTGGTCCACTTCGAGGAGGGTGCCGAGCGTTCACCTCTCGAGGGCGACATCGAGGCCGAAACGGGGACTGAGGGCACAACCGGTGAGGGAGGTTCGCGACGAAACCTGGTTGCCGAATCTTTCTTTGAATACGGCTCTCGGCGCGGCGTATGGCGGCTTCTGGACATACTTGAGAGACACCGTGTGCAGGCAACTTTCTACTGCTGCGGGCAGGCACTTGAGAGGAACCCTGCCGTAGCCCGTGAGATTGCCGAGCGAGGGCACGAGCCTTGTGGCCACGGATACCGTTGGCTCAATGGTTACGACCTAAGCCGTGAAGAAGAGAAAGAGCAGATAAGAATGGCCGTCGAGGCCATTCGGAACACCACTGGAGAACGTCCTTTGGGCTGGAACTCACGCGGCCCTAGCGTACACACACGCGAGTTGCTGCTGGAAGAGGGTGGCTTCCTGTACGACTCTGACTCATATGGAGATGACCTACCATTCTTCGTCAATGTGAAAAACAGAAGGTTTCTGACCATTCCCTACACTCTTGACGTGAGCGACGATAAGTTCTGGGCAGCTTCCCAGCTTTCCGGATACACCAGGCCGGACAACTTCTTCAACCTGATGAAAGGCACTTTCGACCGTCTCTATGAAGAGGGAGAGACGCATCCCAAAATGATGTCCGTCGCTCTGAGAGCGCGGATTGCGGGCAAGATCACTAGGGCTGGCACGGTGGAGAAGTTTGTTCGCTATGCCAGTGGATTTCCTGGCGTCTGGTTCGCGCGTCGGATCGACATCGCTGAATGGTGGCTGGGGCGATACAGCGATCTGTAAGCGACAACAGCGAGGTTAGGCAGTGTCGAGAACAAAGCGCGAATTTGTAGGTTACGGCAAGGACTATCCCAAGATAACTTGGCCGGGTAACGCTAGGATTGCGATTTCGCTGGTGGTCAACTTTGAGGAAGGCTCCGAACGCTCCTTACTATACGGCGACGAGGTACCCGAGGGAACTGGCGAAGGCTTTCTTGTGGAGGAGAGGCGCCGAGACCTGCGGAACGAGTCGATATTTGATTATGGAAGTCGCCGTGGGTTCTGGCGGCTCATGGAGATCTTTGAAGAATACGATGTAAAGGTCACGTTTTACGCTTGCGCGGTTGCGCTGCAATTGAATCCGGAAGCCGCTAGAGAGATTACGGCTCGAGGCCACGAACCCTGCAGCCACGGCTACAGATGGCTGCCCCTCTCCAACCTCAGCGTGGAAGAACAGCGGGAACATGTCTATAAGGCCGTCGAAATCATCAGAGAGACCACCGGCGAACGTCCCTTGGGCTGGTGCACCCGCGGCATATCCGAACAGATTAGGGAGTTACTAGTGGAGGAGGGTGGGTTTGTATACGAGTCTGACTCCTACGCAGACGACCTCCCCTACTTTGTGGAGGTAAATGGCACGAGGTTACTCATCCTCCCCTACAGCATGGAGACCAATGACATGAAGTTCTGGAGACCCCCAGGCTACTCAGAGCCCAACGACTTCTTCCTTCAATTGAAGTCGGCGTTTGACCTGCTATATGAGGAAGGGGCAACTCGTCCTCAAATGATGTCAGTTGGCCTACACATGCGCCACGCAGGCCGCCCGGCGAGGGCCAATCCTGTTGAGGAATTCATCCGCTACGCAAAGGAATTCCCGAGAGTGTGGTTCGCTCGCAGGATAGATATTGCCCGCTGGTGGATCGAACACTATAGCCACATGCCGACGTTCGCAAGCTAGAATCATCTACGCTCTTCATTGCATTGCGCTGGCCTTTGAGAGTCTGAGACTCGTTCCGAGTCTATCGGACCATCTCTCCTGCCTGAAACACAGCTTTGACATCTTGAATTGCTCTTATGTCTGACGTTGGGTCGCCCTCCACGACCAGTAGATCGGCCTGCTTGCCCGCTTCCAGAGTCCCTACTATGTCGGAGACGCCGATGGCTTTGGCGGCTTCCATCGTGGCAGCCTGTATGGCCCTCATCGGTGTGTAGCCCACGTGGGTCAGGCACTCCAACTCGTGTCCAAATCCCCCAAAAGGGTACCAGCCAAAGCCGGAATCTGTGCCTGGTATCAGTGAAACGCCAAACTCATTCAGCAGACGCGCCTGTTCCAGCACGCCCTCGTAGCTAGTCTTCATCGACTCCAAGTCGACCGTTTCGTCGCCGTAGGCCACTCCTTGGCTATCTCCGGTCTGTGCTGCAAGCTCCTCCAGCATCCAGATCTTGGACCTGCCTGTGTGTAGAGTTGTGTTCACAACACGGCCCTCTCTCGCGATCCTTTCGGCAATTTCCGGCCTGAAGTTCATGGAGCCGTCGGGCTCCTGGAAACGGCAGTGAATGATCATGTCAACATCGGCTTCCAGGGAGTTTACAATGCCAGCGGTGACACTACAGTGAGTACCCACAAGCATGCCGAGTTTATGTGCCTCATCGGTGATAGCTCGGAGTTCGTCCACAGTGAAAGACGGCCTGAATCGGATGCTCGTGCGTGTGGTGCCTCCCGTGGCTGGCACTTTGATCCAGTCGGCACCCCTTTTGATCAGGCTTCTGACTGCGAGTCTCACCCCGTCCTCGCCGTCGGCCTCCGCCCCCATCTGCCACATGTGCCCACCAGTAATCGTTATCGGGTTTCCAGAAACCACCAACCGCGGCCCCTCCGTCAGCCCCGATTGAATCGCCGCACGAAGGGAGAAGGAGGTCTGGTGCTTGGCACCGGTCTCCCGTGCCGAGGTAACGCCGGACTCCAAGTGAGTGAGTGCTGTTTTCATAGACCGCATCAGCAGGATGTCGTCCGGTAGCTCCATCACATCGTCTGTATGCATCCCATCACCGACGTAGTTGAAGTGACAGTGAGCGTCCACAAGTCCTGGCAAGACACTCGCAGTTGGGAATTCGAACCTCTTCACAGCGGTCCCTTCCGGTGTGGCGACTTGGTGGGCTTCTCCCACCTGTCGAATACGCGAGCCCTCTACGAGTACTGCGCCGTTCACTAATGGTTTTTCGTCTAGGCCGCTAATGAGCCTCCCTGCGCTGATCAGCTTGAATGTCACATCATTGGACACAGTCGATCCCCCTTCGGTTCGAGTTAACGGATGCCATCGCCTTCATTCGCCGCGTCATCGGCATTGTGAACAAACCAGTTGGCGATTTCGCGGCCTGTCGCGGCCCATACGCTTCCTCTGCTTGTCATGTGAGCCAAGGCGTCATGCAGGAAGCCAATACGAAAGGGCTGTCCAATGAGCCAAGGGTGCAGGTTCAACACCAAGAGCCGCCTGATGCGCGAGCCTTCATCGTAGAGAGTATCAAACGCCTCCCTGAGCATCTCGGAGTACCTATCTATAGGAACGCGGCGTTCCCATAGGGCGTTCGAGTCATCTAGCGACAGCATTGTGGGAAGAGCAACGAGGCTTCCTCCAGACCTCTTCATGAGGTATGGCTGGTCATCGTTGGCCCAGTCGCATACGTAGCGCACGCCTGCTTCTTCCAACAGCCGTAGGGTTCGTATGGACTCTCCATACTCGGCCCCCAGCCAACCCTGTGGCGTTGACCCGGTGGAATGGGTCAATGTGTCAATTGAGGTCTGGATATACTCCCGCTCCTGCTGCTCTGACATGTCGCTCGTTATCATCCGGCTTACCGAGACCCCATGAGCAATGATCTCACAGCCTCGTTCGATACAGTGCCGCACCAAGAACGGATAATTCTTCGCCGTCAGGGCGTCCATGGCTATGGTAGCCTTGATACCATGCTCGCCAAGTGTGTCCAAGACTCGAAATATGCCAACTCTGTGACCATACTCTCGCTCGGAGAAGCGCGCAAACTCGCGGTAGGGTCGTTGGCCCGAACCTCCAGCCAGGGTGGGAGACTGGTAGCTGCCTTGAGGAGGCTGCCACTCAAAGTGCTCCAGATTGACGATAACGCAGAGTGCTACGCGAGCGGCGTCGGGCCAACGGACTGGCCCGCGACTGACGATGGGCGACCAATCGTAGTACTCATGGTCCATACCATATCGGCGTTGTCCTGGCATTGCTGCAGTCTCATCACTTCAAAAGGGATCAGTCGCCATACATCGCGTTCAATCGGCTGGAGTGCTCAACCGATTGGTCGTAGTAATTGACTATGTAGTACTCAGCTATCTCGTCCGCTGTCGCCTGCCACACGCCTTCATGAGACAAAGCGTAAGTCAGTATCTCGTCTAGGTACTTGACTCGGTGCGGCTGACCACTCACGAATGGGTGTAAGGATACGCACATCACTCTGCCGCTTTTCCCACCTTCCTTGTAAAGCTGGTCAAACTGCGCCTTGCAGATGCGCGCGAAGTAGTCTCCTTCGTAGTTGTACGCCCTCATGTTAGGTGCATCGTCCAACTCGATCGAGTACGGTATGGACACTAGCCTACCGGACTTTACGTTGATTGGTACGGGCTGATCATCGTGCATCCAGTCAACCTGATAGATCAGGCCTGCCTCCGCCAAAAGATCAGGCGTTCGCTCGGTTACAAACTGAAGGCCGAGTACTCCCTTTAGCCTCTTGCCCGTGTGGCGCAACAGTGTTTGGATACAGTCCTGGTAGTATTCCCTTTCCTGTTCCTCTGAGTAGGCGTGAATGTAACGCGTGTTGTATATGCCATGGCTCATGAAGTCCCAATCGCGCCGCACCATCGCATCTGCAACCTCAGGCAAATGTTCCAGCACCGCCATATTCAATGCCACGCTGCACCTTATGCGGTGCTTGTCGAGTACATCGAGCATGCGCCAGAAGCCTACGCGGTTGCCGTAATCCCGATAGGAATACTGCTGAACGTCGGGATAGGGAGTTCGAGGATAGGGGTCCCATACGCCGTTGAAGTCGGGTAGGAATTCGTAGAATTCGACGTTGGGCATAATCCAGAGCGCCACGCGGGCATTATTGGGCCACCTTATGGCTGGGCGGTCGATGATAGGGCTATAGGTCACCCGATCTGGCGGCAGTGGGGCCATGAAAAACACTCCAAACAGCACCTTTTGCGAACTCGGTAGAACTGCCAACGGGCCGCTGGTCTGACACCTGCGCAGCGATCAACTCTGTACAAGCTCCAATCTCACACCGTCCGGAGCGCGTACGAAAGCGTATTCGCCCTCGCGCTCGGGTGGGGAAAGCTCGATTATCTCCACGCCTCGGGCTTCCATGTCGGTCAACAAGCCCTTGAGGTCATCAGTGTAAAGGCCAAAGTGTTCCAGGCCGATGTGCGGGTCGGCAGGCGCCACGGGGAGGTTCGATGCGTCAGGGGGTTCGGTGGCTATAATCTCGATACCATCGACATCCAGCAATATGTTGTGGTTCCCCCTGCTTTCGTAGTCCTGGAGCAACTCGGCTTTGAGATTGTCGACGTACCACTGTGCCGTGGAAACTACGTCAGTCGTCTTGAGGTGTATGCGAAATAGACTAAACATAGGCGTAGACCTCCGCTGTGTTGATGACCTTCTACGGGGCTTTACATACAGGCAGGGCAACAGCCGGCCAAGGACGAGTATTGGACTCGGGCCTTTTCTGGCAGCCGCCTGCTAATACAGATGCACGAACGATGATACACCAGTTAGGGACACTGTCAATAGCTGCAGAATCGGCACGGCAGTGTGGCCTTTGACCCGCTCACGGTCAAAGCAGTGGGTTTTTCAATTGCTGCCGGTCGGAAGGAGTTGCTGTACGGCTAGCCCTTTCTCTCGCTTTCCGGTCTCGGGTCGAACTCTGTTGTGAAGTGCATGCCCAAGACGCTTTCCGCCCTCGCGGAGTCGAACCTTCGTTGGCCTTGCGGTGCGCCTATCAGGTGAAAGACGTCCCATCCTCTGTGATCGATCTCCAGGGCGCGAACACAAGCTTTCCCCACATCATAGCGGTGGACCCATCCGTCGCCGGCCATCACGGACTTCCAACGACTGTCTCCCGAACGCAAACGCCCTAGGTCGAGGTCAACGACGTTGCAGAGCCTGAGAGCGATGACGTTCAGGCCATGACAGTGCACGAACCAGCGGCACATCTCTTCCTGAAGCCGTTTGATCAGATCGTAGGTTCGGCCGATGCCATTGTAAGGCGTGTTCCTGTCCACGAAGACTCCCGGGGGATGTTCTACACGGTCCTCAGCCGCTGCGATCAATATTACGCGTTTCACACCTTCCTGCCTTGCCGACTCCAAGACATTGTAAGTGCCCACAATGTTCACCTCGAACGGGAGCGAATCGCCGGGATCGGATCGTTCGATATCGGGGCCCGGATAGGCCAATGCGGAATGAATAATGGCATCTTGGCCTTCCGTAGCCGAGCGCACTGCAGCAAAGTCCGCGATATTGCCAGAGACGAACTCTCCCTTTATACCGACAATTTTGTCTGGTTTTGAGATGCCGAGATCGAAGGCGCGCACACCGTGTGTGCGGCCTACCGTCTCCGTCACTGCAGAGCCGACCCACCCCGAGGCGCCGGTTACCAAGACCTTCAACAACTAGTCCTCCAAGATGGGCCGATTTCACACGATGGCCAGAGGCGTCAAGGGGGAACCCGTGGCCCCAGTTAGCCGTAATGGAGCGCCTACGAAGAGGAACTCGTACACCTTGTCTCTCACGAGTTCGTCGAGGTTCACATTCTCTAACAAGTAGACCCCAAGGTTGCGCAGTGCGGCTAAATGCAGCGACGCCCCCGTTTCCTGCCTAAGAGCTCCTGGCTTGGCTTCAACGCCAACGTTGTCAGCGCCTACTGCTACTATATCGTTTGCCTTGAGCCACTCTGCTAGGGAGGCGTCAGGGCCCGGCTCGCCCTGCTCCCAAAGCGTTCGATCTCTCTCGAACAGTCTATACCAGCCCGTATGGAGGAGGAGGACATCGCCCGATTGAACACGGACGCCTTGGGCATGCGCGCACGCGTCCAAGTCTTCAGGAGCAACAACCTGGTCCCGATCTAGGTATTCAACACCTCTTAGGGCGGCGACGTCCAGCATAACTCCTCGCCCGACAATTGACGATACTTGGTCAATTGCGGCCCGCCGTAGACCGTCATCCGCATACGGGGACTGGTCGTGCCCATTCCACATTTTGCCGCCCTGCGCATAGTGGCCTAGAGCGTCGATATGCGTCCCCGAATGTGTCATCATTGTTACGACGTCATCTGAAACCAGGCTGCGGGCGGGCGACTGCTCCTCGAGATAGTATGTTACCCTCCAAGTCTTTTGAAAACTGGGGGCTTGAGGGCCATCCCTCTCGAGAGGCACCGCAAGATTGTAGACCTTTCCCTTGTTTACGAGGCCTATCGCCTTGAGCACCGCCTCTGGCCCCAGAAGATTGAGGGCCCCTATCTGGTCGTCCGGCCCCCATCGACCCCAATTGTTCGGTCCTTTTGGCATGATTTCGCACCTCTCCCTGCTGTTTGCCACGAATCTCATGCGTGGGCAAAAGAGGCTGGATTAGCCTCTCGATCATAACACGGCCAAGTGTCATACGTTCGTTTCCGCGTTGTAGTAATAGTGAGGAAGTGGCTGAGACCCCACAGATCCCTCGAAAAAACGCCGCAGGTGAGGTTCGACCATCTCTGCGATTTCCCTACGTTCCAGCTCATGGGGCAGACGCGGACGATCCATCGATTTTCTTATCTCGTCATACAGGCCCTGTTCGTCAACCCGTATCAGCTTGCGCCCTCGCATAATGACTTCGCCGTCGACGATTACGGTGTCCACGTCAACACTCCGACCCCGATGCACCACTGCGTCTACAATCGATACGTCAGGCTCCAGGTAGGGCTGTTCAATGTTATCAAGATCCAACAATACCATGTCCGCACGATTTCCCACTTCCAGTGTACCAACGCGATCGCCGAACCAGCTTGCGTAAGCGCCGTTCACAGTACCCATTTGAAATACCTGGTGTGCTGTGGGTGGCATATTTTCCACGCCTGGCACTCGATGTATCTTAAGAGCCAGCCTCATCTCCTGGAACATGTCCTTATCATCGTTGAGCCCTGCCTCATCGCTGCCCAGCGCAACTCTTACTTCCCTCTGTAGCAGCTTATTGATGGGAGCGACGCCAGACTGGAGGCGTAGATTCGAGCTCGCGTTGTGGCAAACACTCGCGCCGGTGGACTCCAGAACGTCGATGTCCTCATCGGTTATCCATACACCGTGCCCGCAGACCACATCGGGGCCGAGGAACCCCAAATCATCCAGGTGCTGAAGCGGGGTCTTCTCCCAAACTCTGAGACCGTATAGTTTCTGGTACACCGTCTCCTGAAGGTGGATATGGATGCCGCTGTTGTATTTGGTGGCGAGTTCCCTCAGGCCCATAAGCAGGTCGTCCGAGCATCGGTGAACGTTGCTTGGCGCGACGGTTATCCGGACACGATTGTGCGGGCTGTCTGCGTACTCGGCATGGAGTTCTTCGACACCTCGCAGTAAATCCCCAGCAGGGAAGTAGGATCTGCGCATGAGCGAGCCGAATCGCTCACATAGGTTCTCGGGAAGCTGGGAAATGAAGTCCTCTTCTCCGCCCTTGGGGCCAACCACCAAGCCATCCCTGTTCACAAGGGAGGGCGCGTAAGAGACACGCATCCCCGACTCCTTATAACCTTTCAGCACGCTTCGGGAGACATCGAGATCAAATGGCCCTGTTCCCCGAGGTCGGGAGTGAATGGCCTGCACTGTCGTGGTTCCCGACTTAATCATCAGGACCGCTCCATATAGCTGATCCAGGTAAGGGTCGACGTCCTTACCCCTCATCCTGTTCAGGCTCCACAGTTCTAAGGGAAGGTCTGGAGCGCCAAGTTGGAAAGGTGATAGCCCCACGTGGAAGTGGTCGTTGACCAGCCCTGGCATTACTACATACCTCGTTGAGCCCACAACTTCATCAGCTTGATGACGCTCTTTGAGGTCCTCGTAGGCGCCCACGTCGATAATCTTTCCGTCTCGTTGGAAGACAGCCCCGTCTCTGAAAGTGACCGAGGAGTTGGGGCCAGTCACCTTGCATATCACATACTTCCCACGAACTAAAGATGAGGCCAATTCAAACCCTCCCAGTAAATGCTTGGAGCTGATTGTAACCGTCTTGGCGAGTGTGAGTGTAAACAAGGTCCATAACCCTGTCAACGTAGTTTCCTTTTGCCTACTGCCATCATTTTGGAATTTCCCCTCGAAGGATATGCGCGTCTTATACCGACCGCGACCAATTCAGGCTGAGTGTGACCAGCCAAAACCGTAATGCTACAATATGTCATGCAAGCTCTAGAATCAATTGAATCCTTATTAAGGAGAAGAGAGACGATGGCAATCGTAGGATCTGGAGACTTCAGGTACGAGCGTGTGCCAGTGTGGCCAAATTTGCCCAGGTATTGGGATATTGGCACGCCCTCTGATGGCGCAGTCAATTCAATTGGAGAGATCCACATTCTCAGCCGGGACAGTGCTCATCCATTGACCATCTGGGACTCTGAGGGAGCCTTCGTGTCTTCATGGGGGGAAGGCTCCTTCTCAGCGGTACCCCATGGCGTCTACATAGCCCCAAATGACAACGTCTGGATAGTGGACAGGGATTTCCACATCGCGAATGAATACACTTCGGACGGGCGACCGCTTAAGACGCTTGGAGTTAAGCTTTCACCCTCGCCCACGTGGGAAGGGAAGTTCGTCCACAGCAGGCCTTTCAATATGCCGGCGAACCTCGCGATCGCACCCAACGGTGATCTGTTCGTAGCCGACGGTTACGGTGCGCATAAAGTGCACAGGTTCAGCGCAGAGGGCGAACTGCTCATGTCCTGGGGTATGCAGGGAACCGGACCCGGGCAGTTTGCACTGGTGCACAACATCTGGGTCGATAAGAGCGGGCGTGTCTTCGTCGCAGACTGCGAGAACGACCGCTTGCAGATATTCGATGCCGAAGGCAACTTTTTGGAGCAGTGGGACAAGAACATGGCCAACCCCAGTGGGCTGTGCATTGAAGGGGACTTTGTATATGTCGGACATCTCAGCCCCGAGGGACAGCTCGGACCAGGCATTGGTTCAGGTGCCATAAGCATCTGGACGCTGGACGGGCAGCAGATCACGGTGTGGAATGGCACGGAAGGTGTTGGTAAGGACACCGTCATCGGGCCTCACGACCTTTTTGTTGACGCCGAGGGCAGCATCTACGTCTGCGAGGCGAGAGGCCGAAGGGTTTCGAAGTTCCAACGGACGTAGCAGGCGTCGTAGTCGCAATGCGCTACCTGGCGCGGACCTCCACATGACGACTAGGTAGCGAAGAGCTGCTCTAGTCCTACATATACTCAGATAACTCACCGGAGACGATATGGGGGGCTTCAGTCCTCTACGGTGAGCCTTTGTTTTGCATACTGACCGTGAAACCAACGCTATCCGTATCAGGCACGTTGACCATCTCAGCTAACAATTTCCCAATGCAAAGTCTGGAGCCGTTTTGAAGATCGTGCATGTCCTAATCTTCCATGCCCTCATTTCCCCTGCAAACATGTATAACTGCTCTTGGAGCCACTCTGCAAATTCACGCGGGCTCTTATCTGGGGAGGATTCTGCTGGGAGCCATTCGAGGTGCGAATGATGGGACGAGCCGATTCGTCGTCCCGGTCGGGTCGGAAGAGGTCCACGTTGAGATGAGTCTGAAGCCGCTCAACCCGCACATAGGACCCGACGATCCTCTCGTCCTGAATCTAGTTGAACAACTGGCTTGCGCCGCCGAGAAAGTTAGGAACGGCCGAAGGCTCGAACCCTCGTGTACTGGTCCCATTGGTACCGTTCAGAACGAAAGGTCACTTCACGATGCGTGACGTAGCTGCAAACGTGGGATTTAGGGGCTTGGAGGTCCTGTCTAGGCTGGTGGCCAGCCGATGGAGGAAGTCCCAGGCAGCGTGGCTGTCCGCGTGGCATGAACCGGCACTAGGCCTGAGAGTCCTTTATCTGGTCATAGGACTGTTCGTTGCTTACCTCTTGGTCCCATACTCGTTTCGAGAGTTGGGGGTGATGGGCGGAGTCTCGTACCTCATTGCCTTATTCGGTGCGATTTCAAATGCGATGTTCTTCAGGATCGTGAGAGTCGGTCGGGCCGATTACATTCCCCTTGGGTTAGTGGCTCCAATTGCCATCTTCGTGGGCCTGGCAGGATCCAAAGCAATCCGGCCTCTGCTCGGAGAGGCCAAGAACGCTGCATTGGCTGAGGACTTCGTTGGGGCAGTGGTAATCCTGGCTATCTTCGGGTTCTTCGCCCTCTTGTTCAGACGATGGCAAAGCGGGAATCCCTATGGGTGAGACCGTAGAGACGGCCTGGATGGTACAGGCTCATTCTTGACGGCGGAATGTTGCAGGACTTATACTGTTTCACATGATGCGGAACAGGTATATATCAGAAACAACGCTGATCGACACGGCTGTTAAGGAGATAAGCTCGCGCCTGCCACCGCGGTGGCTCCTGCTCAACCGCGAGAGGGTCGCAGCCGTGCGGTACCCACAGCAACCCAACCGTATGATCGACGCCATCTGGGAACTCCGCGATCCTGACGGATTCTCATCCGACATCATCGTGGAAGTCAAGGCGAACCCGGTGGAGCCCAGGCTGGTCAGCAGTGTGGCGTCCCAGTTGAAGGCGCTGTCTTACCCAAGGGACGTGCAGGACGGCGCAACCCCTGCCAACATACTGGTCTCCACCTACCTGAGCCCACTGACGAGGGAGCGCCTGACGGAAGCCGGGATAAGCTACGCCGACTCAACCGGAAACATCAGGTTCACCGTTGACCGTCCTGCGGTGTACATCGAGACCCAAGGGGCGGACAAGAACCCCTTCAGAGAGGAACGCCCGCTCCAGTCGCTCAGGGGAAGCCGCGCCGCCCGCGTGGTCAGGGGTCTCCTGGACTACCGGACTCCCTTCGGAACCAGGGAGTTGGCCGCCAAGACCGCAAGCTCTGCGGCCATGATTTCGAGGGTATCCAGCCTGCTGGAGCCGGACGAAATCGTCACCAAGGAGAGCCCGAGAGGACGCATCGTCTCAGTGGACTGGGAGGCTCTGGCCCGCCGATGGGCCATGGACTACGACTTCGCGCCTCCCAAACTCTCGACTACCTGGCTTGAGCCGAGGGGGACAAGGACGCTGTTCGCCCGGCTTCACGACGCGGGAATCCGGTACACCGTCACCGGCTCGTTTGCGGGGTATCGCCTGGCGCCTGTCGCGGAGCCGCGCCTGGCGGCGCTCTATGTCGACGACCCTGCTACCGCCGCCCGGTCACTGGGACTGCGCCCGGCGGAGACCGGAGGCAATGTTCTCCTCGTGCGTCCATTCGACCCAGTCGCATTCGAGCGCGCCGAATGCGACGACGGCATCACCTACGCCCGCGTAACCCAGGTTCTGCTGGATCTCATGAAAGGGCCGGGGCGAGGACCGGCAGAGGCGGAGGCCCTTCAGGAGTGGATGCGAGACAACGAGGACATATGGAAGCTATCCATGACCGAAACTACATAGATGCCCGGGAGACGCTGCTAGACGCCGTCGAGGCGCTGGGGCTGCACGGTGATGCCGCCATCTTGGTGGGCGCGCAGGCGATATATGTGCACACAGAGGGCGAGGATGACAGCTTCGCCATCCCCCCGTTTACCTATGACGCAGACCTCGCGCTCGATCCCGAGCTGCTGGGTGACACGCCTGCGATAGTCGAAGCCATGAGCCGGGCAGGATTCCGGCTGGGGGACCAACCGGGACTCTACAGCAGGGAAGGCCTGTCACAGGTTGATCTGCTGGTGCCGGAGGCCGTGGGCGGGCCCGGCCGCAGGGCGGCCATGAAGGTCCGGGGACTGGAGGGCGCCCTCGTTAGCCATAAGGTCAGGAAGATCACCTCTCTGTTTCCGGGCGCAGATCGCTCATGCCTTTTGAAGGTGGCCGGTCCGGCGGCACTGCTGGTGTCGAAGGTGCACAAGATAGGAGGGCGCCTGGAGGACTCGGATGTACGCCGCCAAGAACAACTCCCCAAGCACGCCTTCGACATCTACCGGCTCCTGCGTGCTATCGACACCGCCGAGCTGGCCTCGGAGTTCGCACTCCTGCGGTCCCACGAGATCTCGAGCCGTGTGACCTCCGGGGCGTTGTCGACGTTCAAGAGCCTCTTTGGTTCCCGGTCCGACATGGGCACAAGCCTCCTGGTCAGGTCCGTGGGGGCTCTTGAGGACCCCGCCTTCATCATCGAGTCGAGCGTCGCTCTCAGCCGGGACCTGCTTGGGGCGATCTCAGAATAGAAGGAATCCATCTCCCGACGAATTACGAGAGGAGGGCCCACATGCCCATCACCTACGGAAAGAATCTAGCCAAGTCATCGGGTACCCTAAAGTGGAGCGGCACCGTCTTGATGAAGGCATACACAACCCACACGGAGGTATCGGACGTGTTCCTGTCGTACCGGCACACCGACGAAGCCACCGCATGGGACTTGGCCCAAGACCTGGACCTGCGAGGCATTCGCGTCTTCATAGATGTGCACGACAACACTCTCGCGCCGGGCCACGGGGACCTGGACGACGCACTGATGACCGCCATCGACAACTCGAACACGATGATAATCGTTGTCTCGGACAAAACCCAGGGTTCATGGTGGGTGCCGTGGGAGGTTGGTGTCTCGACACCATCCGGCAAACCGAAAGCCCTGTACAAGCCGCAGGCCTACCGTACATTGCCAGATTACCTTGAGAAGCTAAAGAGATTGTGGAATCCGGCAGAGGCTGATTCGTGGGTGACTGCCTTTCGCGGCGTCCGATATAGCGACTAGAGGCCAGTCGATGACCGGTTGCCTCAAAGGGACCGGATTAGCAGACCATAGATAACAACACTCTTTTGCGAGGCGCATGACAATGCCAAAGCTGGTCAACGTGAAGCTCGATCTGACAGTGCCGGGCATCGGAGGTATCTCCGGAACGTGGGAGCCGGACGAGTCTGAGGTGAAAGCAGCATGGGAGTTGTACGTGGAGATGGTGACCCGGACTCCACTCGGGGGCCTTTCATCCCAGGAGGGGTCCTTGCGAGAAGCTCTGGACTCTACCTACTCGCTGTTCGACACCACGAGGGGCATCTTGAGAAGGTATGGACCTGGCGTGGCTCGGCCAAAGAGCGGGCACGAGCTGTCGTTTGGGTACTTCGCCGTGTCGATGCTCAATCTGGTTCTCCGTCCGCTTCTCACCGAGTGGCACCCGAAGCTGCGCAGCTGGGAACGCGACAATCCACACCGGGACGAAAGTGAATGGGAGGGACGCAGCGAATTCCTAGACGCTCTGGACGAAGTCAGAGAACAGCTTCGGCAGTACGCTGGTCTGTTCGCTGAAGTCGCAGAGGTGCCCGAACTGATGGAGGGTGGAGATGCCACGGCAACGACGACATAAGGTGTTCGTCAGCTACCATCACGAGAACGACCAGCAGTACAAGGACCTGCTGGTCGAAGAGATGGCGGCGGACGTCGTAGACCGTTCGGTCGAAGATGGAGACATCGACGAGCGCCTCAGGACGGAGGCGATATGGGGGAAGATTCGGGATGAGCACATAGCCGACGCCACCGTTCTGCTCGTTCTTATCGGCCGCGACACCTGGAGCAGAAGGTTCGTGGACTGGGAGATCGGCTCCGCCCTGAACAAGAGCAGGAACAACTCAAGGTGTGGGGTACTGGGCATAGTGCTCCCCGATCACCCCAACTACCGCAGGGGCCGCTTGGAGCCCGACCTGCTCCCTCAGAGACTCGCGGCCAACATCGAAGGAGCCGATCCCTACATACGTCTGTACGATTGGCCAGGTGACGGCTCACTGTCCGTCGTTCGTGATTGGGTCCACACCGCGTTCCTGCGGAGGGACGGCACGCCGCCCGACAACTACTCGAGGCGGTTCAAGTACAACAGAGACGCGTCCACGCGTCGTTCAGACGAGATGACAATGGCTGATGGCCTGCTACTGGCAGGAGCGTTCATCGTGGGGGCGTGGGCGCTGGACCGCTTCGTGCTCAAACCGATGCGAGCCAGGTATGGAGGTCAGACACAGGCGGCGGGCGGGTTGCGCCACGGGCAACCGAATCGCCATCCCAGACTGCGAAATTGGGGGCGAGATCATGGCTCGATCTAGAAGACGCAGGGTATTCATCAGCTACCACCACCAGGAAGACCAGGAGTATAAGGACCGGTTCGTCAGGATGATGGGCGACCACATCGTGGACAGATCGGTTAGTACCGGCGACATTGTGGACCAGGACCTGCCCGTAGACGAGATTATACCAATTTATGGTGATGCCGCCGTATTCTCGCCTGCCGGCTTTCTGGATTCCCGCTTTCGCGGGAATGACGGTAGGGGTTCTTACGACGCATACGCATTTGGATGATTCATGGCGCAGTCAAGACGAAATGGTATTAGACGGCGAATCCGTGACGAGTACATCGCCGACGCCACCGTCACGGTGGTTCTGATTGGTCGCTGCACCTGGCAGCGAAAGCATGTCGACTGGGAGATCTCCTCGAGTCTGATTGATACCTCTCACAACGACAGGTGCGGCCTGCTGGGGATCCGTCTTCCGACCCATACGGACTTCAGGAATGCTGAATTCAACCCCCGTCTGATTCCCCCTCGGCTCGCACAAAACTGCGACGGCAACGACCCGTTTGCGGCCGTTCATCGTTGGTCGGGGAGCGAGAACGAGGTCAACCGGATTCGCCAGAGGATCGACGAGGCGTTCGCAAGACGAGACCGACAACCGGACCCACACAACAGCTATCCCCTGTTTGCTAACAATCGACATACCGACTGTTCCCGTGGTTGGCAGGGTTAGACCACAATGCTTGGTACGGAAAGCTTAGAGCAATGTATGGCTAGGCTACAGCATCGCCAAGCGGGTCAAGACAGGGCAGGGATTAGGATACACGCCGATTTGAAGTATGGACATCTGTATCAGCGCAAGGTGCTAGCATGACCAGTCAGATGGAACAGTTGCGAAGCGAATTGTTCATATTAGGTGCGGGGTTTTCCAAATCGATATCCGAAAGGATGCCCTTGCTGACGGAATTGACCGAGTCACTGAGGAACTGGATGGAGCGGGACAGTCTCCGCTCCGATGTGGGGGTGATAACCCCCGAGGGCGAATTTGTGCCAATACGGCAACCTTCGCTGTCAAGTGCGTTAAGCAAGGTCGAGAACAACGTCGAAACCTGGCTTAGCAGCCTTCTTGAACCTGCTCCATTTGTGCCGAACATCAACCGTTGGGAACAAAGAGCGCTGGCCTTGAATATTATTGAAGCCCTTCAAAGAGAGATCAAGAACGGAGAATCTAGTGCCTTAAACGGAGAGCCTCCAGATTGGCTGATGTCGATGGTGGATTACTGGATTGGTCACGGTTCCTCGATAGTCACATTCAACTATGACACTTTGGTTGAGGGAGCCACCACTGAACACTTCAAGAGATTGTCTCTCACGTGTACGAGCGCCCATTTGTTTCCATTCTTCACTAACGCAATGCGACCAGGCTATCCGGGAGGATATCCTGACCGTCCATGCCCCAACTGTGTGATACCCAGAGATCCTCCACACTACTTTACCAGCTTGTACAAGTTGCATGGGTCCGTCAATTGGTACTACTCTGGGTCAGACAACTACGCTGGGGAGACGTTGTACCAAATCCCCGTCATGGGTTGGAATACCGCCGTTCACGCTCATGGCTCATTGACTAGGGAACATAACTATGAGCCACTTGCCGGAAAGTCTCCCTTGATCATTCCTCCTGTAATGAACAAGTCGTCGAGCTTCCGACATGAAGCTGTAACTGAACTTTGGGAACGTGCTCAATTCAGCCTACGGCAAGCAACACGCATATTCGCAATCGGATATTCCCTTCCCGCCGCTGATACGGCATTTCAGCACCTCTTGCATTGGGATGGCGAGATTCAAGAATCTCAGGCAGCTACTCTAAAGGAACAGGGCGAGGACTCTACTACCGCTCAGCCAAAGACCGTTTACGTTGTAAATGCAAATGAGAGGGCTGTCGATTGGTACGAAAGCCGGCTTGGGAGCTCGTATCAGATTGACGGGACATACACCGGTCCTGACGCCGTCGAGCGGTTTGTCGTTGACTTACCTGACCTTTGAAGTATATGGAAGGACAGGCAATCGCACAGCTCTTCCACTCCTTGCTGCCCATGAAGCTGAGCCACTGGTTCTCAGCCGATCTAAATCGGCACCAAGGCGGACCATCAAGTGGCCACTTTGGGTTATGGGGGTCACCTTCTCGGCTGCGCGGTACTGCCTTGCGCCGGAATCAGCCTTTCACGTTCCCCAGCCACAATTCGAAGATGGTTCTGTCTATCGTCAAAATAGGCCCACCAAAATGGATTCGAACTTTATCATTCAAGAGGGCCCAACGAGGCACACCGCTCTCATTGAGTTGGAATGATCCAGAAGCCTGATGTGGGTCATATAGCTCAATGTGGTACAGGACAGGGGGATGTAATGCCGCGTGGGCATGTTCCTGAGGTTTCCATCCGTCGAAAGTGTGGTAACCAATGTGGGAACCATTTGCAGAACACCATTACATTGTAGCTAAGTACGATTCCCTACCTCCAGCTCTGGTAGTCTCTGCACGTGGCCTTCTCAGACCGACCTCTACTCCATTTCCTCGGCCGGATGCCATTCGTCGACTCGTTGGAGCTGGCAGACATCCTCGGCGAGGCCCACACGACCATCCACCGCTGGCTGACCGGCCTGCTAGCCGACGGCATCGTCAGGCGGGTCAACCACGGCACCGCCTACCTGCCTTCGAGCCGGAGATATTACCTGACTGCCGAGGGCATCTCCGAGGCAACCGATATACTCGGTTTCGAGGCGCCTGCGGACTTCGTGCGCGCCATCCAGTCGGGCAGTCGAACGATTGCGACAGACCATCAAGGGCGCATCTCAGAAAAGCGTAGTCCGCGACGCCGCAAGCTACACCTATGGGCGCGCCGAGCCGACGAACTAGGCCGTCGTCGTCGGTAGGCGTGTGAGCGAAAAGAATGACATTCCGCGCAGAGTCCGCCCCGTAGGCCGTCGTCGTCCAGCAAAGGGTATGTGACCCAAAGGGCGAGCGTAGCGCGGAAAAGTCCGAAGACAAAGCGCGCAGACGGCGTGAAACGAAATGACACAAAATGTTGCATTGACGCCTGTTCGCTCAGTGGCTGCCAGTAGGCGGCGCGGTCGCGGCATGTACAAGAAGGGCACGTCTATGCAACAAAACTCCGGGAGAAATGTTGCACTTCCCGATAGGGCGCTGGAGGAACTCGCCAACGCCGAAACCGACGACCTCATGGTGAGGACGACCTCACCGACAAGACCGCGCCGTCATCAAGGATTCAGTCCAGGATGGCGACGCGGGCCTGCGCGGTCTGAGCGGTCTTCGCCCAAGGTCTTGGGTCTGGACGACCTTGACCGCTCCGGGGCAGGGTCACCCGCCCGCGTGGACGTGGCGGGGGCGCGCCAGGGCGGGGCTGGGAGCGCGTTTCGAGGGCGAAAGGTGTCCAGAGACACACCGGGGCGAGAAACGTCGCTCTACAGCCATCCTGGGGCGTTGTGGTTTCCGAGAAGTCGTCCCAAAAGCGGCGTTCGGTGGTTGCGGCGCAAGGGGAGCGAGAACAACAGGCGGCGTGAAGGCGGCGTCCTCGAATCCGCCATCGTCGAAGCCATACGGCGTAGACGACGCGCTCGGCGCGTCGGGCTGAGTTTCCTCGTGGGGACTGACAACCGCACGCGCCATAGCCACGGACGCCGGCACACGGCGGCGGCGTGGCGGCAAGACTAATCTGCCTGGGCGGCGCGCCCTGTTGCACGGCATCGTCGTGAGGGTTTTCGGAAGCCATGAATCTGCCACACGTGGGGCAACGAACCTGTGCCATGAATCTATCTCCTGTCCGTGAGTTGTGGGGTTATTTCCACCAGACGAACTTCCACCATGCCCAGATGAGTACGGCAGTCATCGCGGCGGCGATAATCCAGGGAAGCCCCCGATGTGGTTGTCGCCAAGCCGTTCGGCGGAAGAGGCGAAGCGGACCGGTGTAAAGGTCATTGGGAACAGCGCCCATCTCCAGGTGTAGCCCCAGGGCGAACGCTTGGCTTCGGTCTGGACGGACGGCGCGCTGTCCTCAAAGCCCTGGCGGGATAGGACGGTTACAGGCTGGGCAGATGGTTGTCGTTGTGGGCATGTTGTCCTCCAATTCTGGTATAAAAAGGCTCGTCGGGGTCTTGCCAAGTCGGTATAATCAGCGCACACGGACGGGCGCGCTGGGCCGCCTGGAGCGGTCTCGGTGTCGGCCGGGGAGACGGGGCAGGTCGGGCAACACGCCGATGGCGTTGCCATACACACGGCGCGCGATGGTAGATTCCACGCGGTTAAAAGACTTCGCAAGCTTGCCAATTGAGTAGCCGGCCCTGTGCACAACTTCCGCAAGTCAAGGATTCCCCGACGCTTCAAACTGAGAGCCATCGAACAACCTCCCAAACAGACTACAAGACAATTGTTCAGCACAGGCGAAGTGCACAGACACAGAGACGCCATATCCGTCTGTATATAAAAACCGATGGGCCTAGAAATATTTATTTATATAACGGGTTTAGGTTCAGAAAACGCTCCATGCGGGAGCGCAAGAATCCCGCCTATCGGCGTGTTCGTCGTCGAAGCTCGGAACGGATGCGCCCCTCGGTGGCTAACTTGCGATTCCGCTCGCGCTCCGTCTGTAATCGTTGAAGCTCGCGCGCCGCTTCCTCGAGCTCCGATTCACTCACGGCGGCGAACAGGGCGCGCGCCCAAAGTTTCGGGTCCTGCGTCAGCGTCAACCTTCGCCTGGGCATGGCGGCGGAGAGACCCGCCGCTCGCGCCGCCGCCGAGACACTCTCAAAGCGTCCGGCGCGCAGACCCTCGAACGTTCGGGGGTGGTCATACAGCAGCTTGACGGCTAACCACAGCCGGCCCCCTGGGACAAGGGGGACGCCTGCCAGACGCGACCGCCCCTCAAGCATACCCGCCGCGTTCGCCTGGTACACGTACTCCACCGTCTCCGCCGCGCCCTCTACCGAGGCTTGGCGTTCGGCTTCACGCGATTCCTCTAGGGCCCGGTCGTCCCCTTGTTTCCGAGTCACCACTGCTTCCCCCTGTCATACTACGCGCCGATCCATCATCCTAACCACGCCGACGACTTGCCCGTTCAGCAACAGCCGCCACGTTGAGCGCGCGTGCTCCCTGCCGGGGATGCGTCCCTCACCTCTCACGCACGCGCCGCAGATTCGAGGCTCGCCGGAATGTCGCAGTCTCCACCAATCAGCAGGACGCCGATACTCCGTGAACCCGCCTACCGCATTGCCGCACGCCAAACGCCCAACCCCTATCCGAGCATGGATAACGGCCGCCCCAGCGTAGGGTTCGCGCCCGACGGCGGCGTTGAGATTCGCGGTTCGCAATCCGCGCACACGGCGGGCAACGCTGGGGCCGGCCCGTTACGCGCTTGGGGGTGTATGGCGCGCTACAGCCGGCGCAATTGACGACACCAGGCAATTCAAACCCCTCCAATTCACAATAGCTTTAGTTGAGTGTTGTACCATTCGGGGCGCTCAAGGGACACAAGGCTGGGGCGCGTCCTGGCACACGTCAAGCAAGGCAGGCCGTCGTCAAAGCCCTGGGGCAAAGGCTTGCCCGCCGCAACGCTGGCATGGCCGCCCGTCGTCCGTCTCCGCGTGTCGCGGTCGCGCCATCATCAGAACAACCTACCTTGCCCTCGTCGGGCGCGTTCACGCCGCCCCTGCGCTCGGTCCCGCGAGTCGTGCTGGTTGTGTCAACGCTGGCACAAGGCCGCGACATTCAACAGGCTTGACGCTTCAGGCCGCCTGTCGAAAACGTGCGCGGTGATCAACACAGAGTAGCTGCCCGTCTCAGGGTGTGGCCGTCCGTTGGGGACGCCGCACCACTCGCACCGATTGCGGGTGCGGTAGAATCTAACGAACCGCGAGCGCGCCCGCCAGTCCTTCGGGTATCGGTGTCGATTCTCAGCGCGGACCGGCATGTTTAGCCCTCAACTTGGGGTATGTTCACGGCTCGCAAGAGTAATCGCCTGAGTGACGGCTACGGTGGCGATTGCGAACTTCCAGGTGAGCTTTAGCCTTGCCGTCAAGGTAGCCCGCGATGTGAGCCTCGCACATGAGGCAGTCCGTATTTTGGCATCGGGTGTAATCGTGAATCATCGGTCGCCCTTCACGTCGTCTTGATTGTCATTGCGGTCTCCGTGGACGTGTGGCCCTTGCAGCCGCACGTCATAATTCGGGTGCCGGCGAGACCCCGCCGAGCACGTACAGACCACGTGCTGCGGCCCCCGAGCGGCTGGCTTCTCTTGCGTCGTCGTGCCATCTGTCTATCTCCCTTCATTCGCCAGGTGATTGGGTTTGATTCGGGCAGGCGGCGGCGGTCACCACCGCCCGCCGCCCTGCCCCTCCCCACCCTAACTAGGTGTAGGGGTAGGGGCCGCCGCTTTTGTCTCAATGCAGCTACGAAATCGGGCAATTTCAGTCTCAAAACGCCACACCAGATTGAAACTTCCGCACCGCTCGGCGGTGGCAACACGCGCCGCCCACCTAGGTGTATCACGCCGTCCTTGTCCAGGTCGCGCAGAACGCGCCATGCTCTCGCCGCATAATCGCGCCGCCGAGCCGTTGGGACCCCCGCGGGAAACACCAGCGCCACCGCGTCGGCGTCGGTCAGTACTGGATAGCGGTTAGGGTCGTACACCCGCGCCCAGTGGGCGCGCTTCCCCCGTGTCGGCGCGTGCGTCCGCCCAGGTTGCCATAGATGCGCCGCCGTGTTGAGCGTCGCGCGGTAGGCCGGCCCAGAGATAACGCCGTATTCGTCGAGTTGTGCTGGCAGGGGCGGTCCTTTCACCACGCCGGGGGGCAGGGATACCTCCAGCGTCAGCACGTCGTCAGGGGCCACGTCCCAACGCGGCAGCCGTCGCACGTCCACCAACCGCCACAGCCCGCTATCGGTCGGCAGGCGGGCCTCGATGCTGTCCAGGGCCGCCGCGCCGCGCTCGACGGAGTCGCGCATCTGGCGGGCAGACCTGTAACGGCCTGGGGCGAACACGCGCTTGAAGTCCCTCAGTGTGAAGTCAATACGGCGCGGCTGTCCGTCGCGATCGTCCAGGGGCAACGCACGTAGCGCCATCACCATCAACCGCAGCGCCAAGGGCGCGCCCCTGCCGCGCGAAATGTCTCCGCGCCCTAGGTCATACCACGCGACGGGTAGCGCGGGCGTGACCGCGCCGAGGCGGTCAACCCCGACACCCGGCAACGCGAGTTGCCCATCTTCGCCCCCGACGTGGTAGGCAGGGGTGAACAGCCGACCCTCGCGCGGGTCGGCTTCGTCCACCTGGAACACCCAGGCGGGCATGATGCGCGCGCGGTTATCCGAGGCTGCCCGTCAGCTGACAGGGCGGCGGTCAAGCCACGCCCGCACCAGCGGGGCCAGCGGGTTACGAGTGTTGCGCTCCCGCGATGCAAAAGCCACGTGGCCCGCGGGGGCTAGGTACAGCTTGGCTTCGTGCTCTACGACGATGCAGCCATAGTCCCAGGCTACGGCGCGGACCTGCCCCGCCGCCATCTTCCATAGGTTCGCCAAGCGGTCGCCCACTTCGCGGAGAGTGTCCTGCGGGCATTGGCTGCGGCTCAACCAATCGGCCATATCCGCTTGCGTGGGCGGCGTAGCGTCGGGGCTGATTGCCCCAGCTGTCTCTTTCAAGGCAGCGTCGGCTTCAGCCAGCACGCCCACGGACGCCTCGGTTATCATGCTACCTATGGCGGCGGCGGTGGCAGCTACCAATCGCGCGTGTGGATTGCGCGATGTTAGTCCCGGGAATCGCTTCGCAGTTTCAGGGAAGATGCGCCCGGCCCCTGGTATCGGGCCTGGTAACTTCTCATTGTCTCGATAGACGGCGTTCAGCCTGTCCGCCACGTCGCGGCGTTCATGCCGGCTGGCGGCCTTTACCCGCTTGATGAATTCAGGATCTTTCAGCAAGTCGGACACGCGCCTTTGGGTGGTTGCCTCCCCGTAAGGCACCCCCTCACGCACAGCGTTATAGATGCGCGGCAAAATGAATTCCCACAAGCTTGGACGCTTGCCGTTCTTACGCTTGCCGTTCTTACGCTTGTCGTTCTTGCGCTTGTCGTTCTTGCGCTTGTCGTTCTTACGCTCCGAAGTCATAATCACTCCCTCCCTGCTCAATGCTGTTTGCCCACGATGGCGGGGCGGCCTCGGTCACCACGCCGTCCTCCCTGTCGATGAACACGGACGCCGGTTTTGGCCCGTAGTTGCTTTTGGTGCACCTCCAGGCCAGCGCAGTGGGGCCGCGCTTCTCACCTTTGGCTGGCTTCCCCTCGATGTAGCCCAGCGTCCAAACGAACCGCGCGGCGGCGCGCCAATCAGTGCTGCCCGACGTTTCCGCGTCGGATTTCGGGGGATGGCTAACGAGTAGCACCGCGCAGTCGTGCGCCCTCGCCCATGCGTCCCAACTCGACATGAATGCCCGCACCAAGCCGCGCGCGTTTTCGTCGCCGGCGTAGGCGGCGGACAAAGGGTCAACGATTAACAACCTTGCCCCGGTGGTCTCGCACAGCGCGCGAAGCCGCTCGCCCGCAGATGTCAACGCGGCCATCGTGGACACGTGCCCCGAACCGCCCCAAGGAGCCCACAGCGGCCCGAAATCCGCCATGTCCACAACGCGCAGCACCTTGCCGAGCTCTCGCCCGTACCCCCGGAGATACGCTTCCGCGAGCTGGCGGCGGATGTAACGCCCGCGAAGGCGTGCGCCAACTTCGTCGCGCGAGTCTTCCCACGTGGCGTACACCACAGGGCCCTGCGCGTCAAGGACGGGGCGGCGGCCGGATCCATCGCCGGCAAGCCAATCAGGGATTCCCTTAGCCAGGCCCTCCGCGAGCGCCAACGCCAAGCGGGACTTGCCCACGCCGCCCACGCCACTGAACAACCCCGCGCGGCCTCTGGGCATCCAGCCTTTCAACAGCCATTGCAAGGGCGGCGCCGTCAGGTCTGCCGCGCCCGCGTCCAGGGGCCGCGCGCCCAGTATCGCCCCCGCCAGTTTCTGGCGTGCTGGGTGTGGTGCATCCTCCGGCTGTTCGGCCACTGCGGCGGCCAGGGCCTCACGCAGGCCCTCGTCCGTGTCGGCGTCCAGGGGGATTGCGGCGTCAAGCGCCGCCCGCCACTTGGCCGGGTTATCCCGGTCGTCCAGCCACTCATGGACGGCCTCGAGCTGTGAGGGTGTGACTTCCCCGATTTCGGGTCTCTTCTCATTGGTCATTGCGTTCTCCTCGCATCTCCCTTTCTTCTCCACAATACAGACAGATGGGCGACATCCCGTAGCCGCTCGCATCGTTCACAAACTCGCACACGTGCGGCGGCGTGACCGGCGCGCTCGCGGGGTCGTGTCCCCTTGCCACACGGACGCTCACCCGATACCTGCCCGACAGACGCGCGCGCAGAACCTGCCCCGAACGGCGGCCGGCGGCGGCGGCGGCATAGACGACAACTTCGCCCCAATGGCCTGCCACGCCCCGAATCGTGTGTGGCTGCCCCGTTCTGACCGCGCAGGCGTCAACCACGCCGTAACCCAAGAGCTTTAGGCCGTCAGCCAAGCTCTCGCAGACCCCCAGCCGTCCGCCGGCTGGGGGCGCGGTCCCGCGCCAAAGCAGCCCGCATACGCTAGGCCCGCGCGCGCCTATCGAACGCTTGGGCAAGCCGCCCTTATCGGCGGCCCTGTCCAGCGCGGGACGGCCCTCGCCGTTGAGGACGACGTAATGAACCGCGCGAACGCTGGCGGCTTCGCCCTCGGCAAGCCAGGCGTCGATTTTGGACAGCCCCAGGACAATGAACGTCAGGCCGGTCGTCGATTCGGCGTAGCGCACGGCGCGCGGTAAAGGCCCTGAGTCCTGGGGCCAAAGCGGGATGGCCTCTTTCGTGTTCAGCCAGCTCTGAATGGGATGGGGCAACTGCGCGCCAATGGGGAAGGTGCGCGCCCACAATTTCTCGGCGCGCGCGGCCATCGTTTCGGGATTCCCGTGTCTGCGTTGGACGGCGGGTGTCTTGGCGCGCGATGGCGCGCGTGGCCGTTCGCCTTCACCAAAGACCGAGCGCATCAACTCGCCAAAGCGAGCGCGCCGGGCCGCCCGTCAAGGCAGCCCCGACAGCCCACGAGCGCGCCCCGCTCCGTGTCTTTGACGTGAAAGCGGTCGTCCCCGCCGCACAGCGGGCAACCCCCGATGTACTCGCGCCCCCGCCGTTTCAGGCTCGGAATGGCCGCCACCCACTCGCTGGCGCTCGGAAGTTGTGTTGCCATGAGAGTGTACTTCCATTTTTGGTTGCTCGGCCCTCGGCGCGCCTGTCCTCACAGCGGCGTCGAGGGCTGAGTCGTGTCAGCGCGAGCCAATCGTGCCGCGGGGCTGCTCTGCTATCCATGCCAAGACCTCGCGCTCAGGCCATCGGTTGTGCTGGCCGATCTTGACGGGCTGGGGAAAGTTTGCCTGCCCCAGCAGCATGTAGAGTTTCGACCTGCTGATGTTCAGCTTGGCAAGGATGTCTTCGGGCGTCAGAAGTCGGTCGGGCGTCGTGGTCACTCTTAAACCTCCAAAAAAAAGGCTCTGGCCTAGTGGGGAACTTCCCACTGTGCCAGGGCCTTAGTTTTCGGACGTGGCGTTACCGTGCGTAGGAAAGCTCCGTTCCTTGCACGGCGCTAAACGCCGATTGGTCCAGACCCTCCACGCTGGCTGCGAAGAGGCGACTCTCTCAGAGTCTGTCCCGCTTGGGTCGGACAAGACGGGATGCTCATCTAAAGTTTACAGCCGCGTTTTGCAGGGTGTCAACACTTCCAAGCACGAATTTTGCCCAATCCTGCATCAGGGCGCGCCGCCTCTCGAACAGGTCTGAGCGAGCATAGGCCATTACCTCTGCCCCTCCGTAAGCGTGGGCCAACGCCGCCTCACAGACCGCCCAGGGAAATGACGTTTGCTCTAACGTCCAGTCGCGGAAGCTTGACCGGAAGCCGTGCGTTGTTACGTGGCCGTATCCCACCCGGCGTAGCACCAAGTAGAAGCTCGTGTTGGTGAGTGGGTGGCCCGCCTTTCGATTGCTCTCGAAGACTAGGCCCGCGCCACCCGTTCGCTCCCTCGCTTGGTCGAGGATTGCCATCGCCCTATCCGACAGTGGGACTCTATGCTCCCTCCGCATCTTCATACGCTCGGCTGGGACCGTCCACGTGCGCGCCTTAAGGTCGATTTCGTCCCAGAGCACTCCTCGGACCTCTCCCGCGCGGCTCGCCGTGACAATCAAGAATTCAAGCGCCGCCTTAGTCACGCGGTGGGCTGTCGAGTTGCGGATAGCGTCTATCGCCTGGGGGACCTCGGTGTACGGCAACGCCGCATGATGGCGCTTCTGTCGAGGACGGCGGGGGAGGGCGGCCTTCAGCGCACCGCTGCAGGGGTTGTCCAGGCGCCAGCCCGCCGCGATTGCAAAGTCGAATATCACGGACAGCCGTTGCCGGATGCGGCCCGCCGTTTCGGGCTTGGAAGCCCAGATCGGCATTAGCACGCCCAGCACATCGGACACCGAAACGGCGTCAATTCGCATCTTGCCGAGGGCGGGTAGCGCGTGAAGTCTCAGACTCTCCCGCCATTGAGTTGCGTGTCGTTCGCTAGTCCACGTCGGGGCGCGCATCTCAATGACCGAATCCGTCACTTCCGCTAGCGTGGGGATTCGGGGCCTGTCAATGACCTGCTGGGCCGGGTCCTCGCCCCGCCGCACGCGCTGGCGAATCTCCTCGGCGGCAAGCCTAGCCTCTCGGAGAGAAACATCGGGGTAGCCGCCCAACCCAAAGTTGCGCCGTTTGCCGTCCACCGTCAGGCGAAGAACCCAATTCCGACCACCAGACGGATGAACGCGGAGCGTCAGCCCGTGGCCGTCCGTGTACGTGCCCGGCACACTAAGGTTTTTGACCTTGAGAGTCGATAGCTGGTTGCGCTTGACATTCGCCATAGCGTGCCCCTTGTGTCCCTTTCATCTGTGTACCATTTGGGGGGATTTTATAGCACGCCATTGGACATGTCAAGACATCGTAGGACTGCATTTATAGCTACATAACGGAGAGATTGAGAGGAGTTGAAGAAGCTTGATAACGGGCTTCAGCCTCCGATCATCTGCCGTAGGGCCAGCCGAACCCTCTCTTCTATTGGGGCGGAGCCGGCAGGCCCTATGGCCGCGAGGGCCTCCCCAGCCTCGGAAGCCGAGTAGCCAAGGGCGACGAGCGCGTCGAGCGCGTCGCGGTCTCCTCCCGCTTGAAGGTCAACCGACCAATCCGCCGCCAGCTTGCCCTTTAGCTCCAGTATGATGCGCCCAGCGGTCCTCTTGCCGACTCCCGGCACGCTGACAAAAGCGTCCGCGTCGGCGGCGCTCACGGCGATGGCGAGGGAGGCCGGGGTCAACCTGGATAGCACGCTCAATGCCACTTTGGGCCCTACCCCACTCACGCCAATCAGCGTCTCGAAGGCCAGGCGAGCGTCCTGCGAGGGAAAGCCGTAGAGCGTGAGGCTGTCTTCTCTCACCTGCAGGGACGTGAATAGCCGCACGTGGTCGCCAATTCCGCCAAGCTGGTCAATCGTCGATGTGGGCACGTTGACCTGAAGGGTGACTCCCCCCACCGATACGTTGACGCTATCGGGCGTGACGCTTTCGATTGGCCCCTGGACGGATGAGATGAGTGATGAAACCACGTAAAATCCCGATTACTCGCGGACTGCCAGTCGTGAAAGCTGGGTCGCGCCGACGTGGCATATCGCCACCGCGAGGGCGTCCGTGGTGTCGGTGGACTGCCCGGCCCAGTCGTCCAACCCCAGCATAGCGCCGACCATCTCCTGCACCTGGCCCTTGGAGCTTCCACCATAGTCCGTGACGGAGCGTTTCACTGCCCTCGGCGAGTAGCCGAACGTCTCAAGACCGTTGTGCGCGGCGGCCGCCAATGCCACGCCTTGCGCCTGGCCGACCGCCATAGCGGCCTTGATGTTGCGCGCGGCGAACGGCTCTTCTATGGCAACTTCCGATGGCTTCCACTGCTTCATTAGGGAGACCAACTCTTCGTAGATGTAATGAAGGCGCGCGGGGAGAGAGTCGCGCCTCGGAGGGCTGAGGACGCCTGCGTATATCAGGACTAGCTCTCCTCGCTCCGAGTCCACCACGCCAACGCCCATTTTGAATGTGCCGGGGTCGATGCCAAAGACTCGCAATAGAGCGTCCTCAGTGATGGTGATTCCGGTCGTTCTCAGCGCGAGGGGGACGGCGCCCCGCGCCTACTCCTCGTTATTGCGATACTCTTCCAGCACGTCGTCCGAAAAGTCGGCGTTGGAGAATACCCGCTGAACGTCGTCCAACTCTTCGAGACGGTCCAGCAGGCGCAGGATCTGTATCGCTGCCTTATCCTCGAGAGGAACCGCGTTGTTGGGCAGCATGGAAATCTCAGACGACATTATACGGGCGTCCGATTCGGCGAGAACCTTGCGGATGTCATCGAGGTCTGTTGGGGCCGCGTAAACGTGAAGGCTGCACTCGAAAGTCTCGAAGTCGTCCGCGCCCGCGTCGATGGCGATGAGGGCCAACTCTTCCGCCTGGTCCGGGGCGGCCTCCACTACGACAACACCCTTTTGCTCGAACTGCCACGCCACCGCCCCGGACTGCGCCAGGTTGCCACCCGCCTTGGTCAACGTCGAGCGAATATCGGATACGGTGCGATTCCGGTTATCGGTGATCGCCTCGAGTAGAATCGCAGTGCCTCCGGGCCCATAGCCCTCGTACACCACCTCCAGCATCTGCTCCTGGTCGCT
Source organism: Dehalococcoidia bacterium (assembly GCA_965217565.1). Taxonomy (GTDB): domain Bacteria; phylum Chloroflexota; class Dehalococcoidia; order Lucifugimonadales; family CATOSD01; genus CBDCIS01. The sequence continues at coordinate 130,482 of CBDCIS010000006.1, read as the reverse complement.
GCCCTCTCCGGTCGCCTTCTTGATGGCCCTGTCGATGTTGTCCAGGGGCATATTGCTGTCCCTTGCGCGCTGCACCGCCATGCGTAGGCGCATGTTCATATCAGGATTGCCGCCGCCCTGCCGAGCGGCTGTGATTATCTCCCGCGTCAGCTTCGTGAACAGCTTACCACGGCGCGCGTCTGAAATCGCCTTGCCATGCTTGATGGTGGACCATTTCGAGTGACCTGACATCTTGGCCCTCCTGCGAAGTAACAACCTGTCGGCAGAGTTGGCAAGTTAATGCCTCATCAGTCTCAACCTGCCCCTGCCTATTGGAGATTCTAGCATGAGGGCCGTTTACGGTCAAAACGCGGGATAGTACAAGGGCCTGTTCCAATCTTGTAGGGGTAACCACAAGGAGTCTGTCTCAAAAGTCGAGCGGGGGGATATGGCTCGGGGTATACTTGGGAAGCGACAGCCCATCTCTGGAGGTGATAGAGATGCCACTGCGTCCGATGGGTCGAGAGCAGATGTGGATGTTGCCGCCGACCCTGGATGAGATGATCCCGGAGGACCATCCTGCGCGGTTCGTGGCCGAGTTCGTCGATGGGCTGAACCGAGACGACTGGGCGGAGCTCGGCGTCGATATCGAGGGATGTTGGATGGGAGCCCCGGCGTACCATCCCAGGGCGCTGTTGGGCGTGTGGCTGTATGGATTCATGACAGGCGTTCGGTCGTGCCGCAAGCTGGAGGCGGCCTGCGGAGACCAGATATCGTACCTGTGGCTGACCGGATGGCAGCGTCCAGACCACAACACCTTGTGGAGGTTCTACAAGAGCCACCGCCAGTCGATGCGCAAGTTGCTGAAGCGCACAGTGCAAACGGCGGTCAGGATGGACCTTGTGGAGTTGGCGTTGCAGGCTGTGGATGGTACGAAGGTGGGAGCGAATGCGAGCGGAGACAGGACGCTCGATGCGGAAGGACTGCAGCGTCTGTTGAGACGTCTGGAGGATGCGGTGAGGGATCTGGAAGCTCAGAGCGAGGCGGGAGAGGACGCTGCGCCCGTCCATCTGCCTCAGGAGTTGGCCGAGAAGACGGCGCTGAGAGAGCAGGTGCGCCGAGCTATGGAGGGGCTTTCGGAGCGTGGAGACATCAATCACATCAACCTCACCGATACGGACGCACGTCTGATGAGGACTCGCCAGGGGATAACGCCCTGCTACAACGCACAGGCGATGGTCTCGCCGACGCAGACCGAGGCAGGGAAGAGAGGCATGTTGATCACTGCGGTGGAGGTTACCGATGACCCCGACGACCATTCTCAACTGGCCCCAATGCTTCAGAAGGCAGAGGAGACGACGGGTGTCAGGTCTGAGATGACGTTGGCAGACGCAGGTTATCACTCAGGGAGCAATCTGGAGGAGTGCGCGCTCAGAGACCAGCAGGTTGTGATGCCCGAGGCACAGCGTCGGGCGCTGGGCCACCCGTATCACAAGGACCGATTCACCTATGACGAGGAGACCGACAGCTACATCTGTCCAAAAGGACAGTGGCTGCGCTTCACCCGTATGAAGCGCAGACGTGGGATAGCGGTGAGGCTCTACCGGGCCTCCGGCGCTGTCTGCCGAGCGTGTCCGGTCTTTGGGGTGTGTACGAGGGATGGCCGAAATGGGCGAGCGCTTGAGATAGGGCCGCACGACACAGCGCTGCGTCGTCATCGGCGCTGGATGCGCACCGACGAAGCCAGACAGTCCTACGATCGCAGGAAGGGTCTGGTCGAGCCGGTCTTTGGGATCATCAAAGAGCAGCAGGCGGCGCGTAGAGTCCTGCTGCGTGGCATAGACAACGTGGCCGCTGAGTGGGGCCTGTTGGCCACGGCCTTCAATCTGCGCACCCTGTGGCGCGGGTGGCGTGGCCGGGCAACCCGCATATGGCGCCGCAATCTCAGCCCATCGTTTGCGCACAGGTCCATCATCGGCGCATCCGGCGCTCTGCCCTGAGACACCCGGACCGATCATTGCACAAATGCGACCGGAGTCGGCGCTTCACTCTTATCACCACAACCCTCTTGTGAGACATGCTCCAAGGGATTGCCCTGGTTGGCCGTCCCGTCTGCCGCAATACGGTGCGATAGAGAACCAAAAACGCCTTGACACAGCCCTGCGTTGGCCTTTATACCATGTTACAGGGGCGCACGGAGCGTCCCCAACCGTCATGTTAGGACAAGAAAGGAGGTCTAAAGAGACATGGCAACACTGAGAAAGAGCGACCTCAGCTCGAGGGTCGCATCAAGGCTGGGCAGTTCCAGATCGCAGGGAGAAGCGGCCCTGAGGGCAGTTCTCGACAGCGTTCAGGACGCGCTGGGTTCCGGCGATAGGGTTGTGCTGACCGGGTTCGGTTCGTTTGAAGTCAGAGACGTCAAGGCCAGAAGAGTACGGCCCATCAGAGGCAGCAGCTCGGGCAGCCTGATAACGGTGCCGGCGCACAGGCGGGTTGGCTTCACCGCGGGCGCGGAGTTGAGCAAGTCTGCCCAAGGGTAGCACAAACCTGAATCATTCAAATCTTATCTCATCTTGAGGCGGGCTTGAGTAGTCGGGCCCGCCGTTTCTTTATGCCGCCTTTCGGCACACGACGCCGGGAGCGCGTCCGCAATGCTTCTGCCAGCGTCTAGCGCAGTCCTTCCGGAAGTCTAACCGTCATTCTATTGCCTGGGACATCTACCTCGAGGATGACTTCTTTCAGCGAGGGAATGAGTAACTCTTTGGCATCGCCGCCTTTGACCACGTAAACGTCATTGCAGCCCGTGTATATGATCTCCCCAAGTTCCCCCAGGTGTTCTTCCTCGTCCGTGAAAACGGCCATGTTGAGAAGCTGGAAGTAGTAGTAGGTGTCCTCCGGCAGGGATTCGGTGTCCTGCTCGCGCACTGTGAGGTACTTACCCCTGAGCAGGTCCGCGTGGGAGCGATCGTTGACGGGACGGAGCTTGAGGAGGACTCCGCCTTTCACGCCGCGTGAACGCTCCACCTGAACGGGCCTGCCCTCTAGGTAAAGCGTACTTTCCGGCGAAAAGCGGTTGGGGTTGTCCGTGAGCGCTTCTATCTTCAGGTCGCCGCGCAAGCCCCAGGCTCCCTTGATTCTCCCAACGATGACCATGTCCTGGGAGGGTTCCATGGGGCCGAGTTGGTGCGCGGGAGGTGGGTGTATTCCGACTGAGCGGCTTGGGGTGTGTAGGGGCAACGGCTGCGCGCTATACGATCTCGAGGCTGGCGCGAGTGCCCCGTTTGACCGCGGCCACACGAAGCAGAACGCGTATCGACTGCGCTACGTGCCCCTGCCGCCCGATGACCTTGCCCTTGTCGTCCGGTGCAACCTCCAGCCTGAGCAGCACGCGCCCACCGTCGTCCTCCTCGGTAACCCTGACTTCATCCGGATGCGAGGCAATGGACATGGCGATGTACTCGACCAGCTCTCTCATTCGCCCTTGATCCTGTCGAGGGTTCCCAGGTTCCTCAGCACCCTCTGGACGGCGTCAGAGGGCTGGGCTCCCTGGCGAAGCCACTTCAGCGCCCTCTCCTCGTCCACGACGATAGTGGGGGGATCTGTCCTGGGGTTGTAGTGGCCCAACTGCTCCACGAAGGAGCCGTCGCGTGCCGCTCTGGAGTCCGCCACAACGATGCGGTAGCTGGGTTGATTCCTTGCGCCCACGCGCTTCAATCTCAATTTAAGCATACGAAACCGCTCTCAATCTGGAACTCTATTCTTGCGTTGGTCTCGAAGATTCTAGCTTGCCACAACGCCCGCTGTCAATTAAGATCGGAGCCTTCCGGTCTGTGCCAAACAGATCGGCCGCCGGGCTGGAACTGGCGGTATCACTCCAGCTATCCAATTCTGGATATCCGCTAATCTCCCAGACAACCCAATTTGCTATGGCCTCATGGAATGGGAGCGAGCGCCGGGCACGCCGACCGCAATCAATGGCGTCAGCATCCGGGCTCGCCGTAGCTGCCACAGCAGCCTCGCAAGGTGCGCACTTTGTGCAAGTTGTTCGTCAGCGCGCGAACCAGCGTACGATACCAAGAAAAGTCCGAATCTCTCAGGTTGCCGATGAACGAAGGAGGATTCGAGCGTTGACCACGCTTATCGCCGGCTCCTCCTCCAGTTCCACACATGACGACTCAACCTCCCACAGTGTTCCGATCCGCCTAACAGCATGGTGCGGCTACTCTTGCGACGGATTCCTGGCCTTGTGCAGTTGCTTCATAATGCGCGACTTGCGCCGCATGGCGTTGTTTGGATGCAGCGCGCCCTTCTGGGCGGCCTTGTCCAACGCCACTACCGCGTCCCTCACCGCCTGGTCCGCCGCCTCTGCGTCGTCCGTGGGTATGAGTCTTCGCGCCTTGGCTATGAATGTTCTTGCTCTTCTACGAAGGGGCGCGTTCTTCTCGCGCCTTCGTGCGGCTACTCGTGCGGACTTTGCGCTTGGCAAATCTAATCCAACCTCCTCGCGCCTGTTCACTCGGCGTCAGGACTGGGCAGTCCTGACGATGCTGATGACGCCCTTGACGCCCTCCAACTTGGAGAACAGGCGGTTCAACTGGTCAACACTTTCGATATAGACCGTGAGCGATATGACGCTGATGTCATCGTACTCTTCTGATACGCAAGATGCTATGTTAACACGTTCCTCCGAAACAAGGGAGGTGGTATCCCTCAACAATCCGACGCGATCGAACGCCTCTATCCTGATTCTAACCGGATAGTACGTCTGCATTCTGCCCCAGCCGACGGGCACGAGGCGCTCGGTTTCCGTTTCGGCGGTAACATTGGGGCAGTTCGCGCGATGCACCGTCACGCCCCGGCTTCGTGTGATATACCCTATTATCTCGTCCCCCTGTATCGGGCTGCAACAGCGGGCCATCCTGGTGAGAAGGTCTCCGACCCCCAACACCTCGACGCCCGACTGGGGCCCCACGACGGGGAGATTGGAGCGAGGGGTCTTCTCAGGGGCAAGCGAGTCTGACGACAGCTTGCCGGCGACCTGGGCCACGGTAATCGTGCCGTTTCCCAGCGCGGCGAAGAAGTCCTCTGCGCTGTCGAGCTTCATCAGTTTTGCCATCTCCACGTCGGACGCGCCCGTGTTCAGGCGGCGCACCTGCTTCTGGTAGATGTCCCTGCCCCTCTGGACGTTGATGTTGCGCTCCTGCCGATTGAACCAGTTGCGAATCTTCGAGCGCGCGGACGCGGTGTTGACGTAGCCCAGGTTTACGTTCAGCCAGTCCAGGCTTGGGCCCCGCATGGCCTTGCTCGTCAGGATCTGTACGGTGTCGCCGTTCTGCAACTGGTAGTGCAGGGGTACTAGCTTGCCGTTGACCTTGCCGCCAATGCAGCGATTGCCGATGTCGGTGTGAATTCGATACGCGAAGTCGAGCGGCGTCGCTCCCGCGGGCAGTTCCTTCAACTCCCCCTTGGGTGTGTAAACGAACACCTGGTTCTTGAACACGTCTGTCTTGAAGGACTCGACGAACTCCTCCGCGCCGCTTACCTCCCGCTGCCACTCGAGCAGCTGCCGCAGCCAGGTCATCTTCTCCTCGAAGTGAATGTCGGAGGAGGTGCCCTCCTTGTACAGCCAATGAGCCGCGACGCCGTACTCCGCGACTCTGTGGTTCTCGTGCGTCCGAATCTGCACCTCGACGGGACATGCGTCCTCGCATAGCACCGTAGTGTGAAGCGCCTGGTAGAGGTTGTCCTTGGGATTGGCGATGTAGTCGTCGAACTGGCCCGGCAGCGGATGCCACCTGTTGTGCACCACACCCAGGGCGGCGTAGCAGTCCTTGACCTCTTTGACCAGGATACGGAGGGCGAACAGGTCATAGATCTCGCCGACCGCCTTGTTCTGGGCCGCGTACTTCTCTATCTTCTTGTGGATGCTGTAGATATGCTTGGGGCGTCCGGTGACCTCGGCCTCCAACCCAGCCTGCTCCAACTCGACGCGCAAGGTGTTCAGCACGCGGTCTATGTACTCCTCCCGCTCCTCGCGCTTGGAACTCAGCAGCTTGGAGATGTCGCGGTAAACAGGGGGATTGAGGTACTGGAACGCGAGGTCTTCCAGCCGCCACTTCATTTCCCAGATGCCCAGCCTGTGTGCAAGCGGGGCGTAGATTTCGAGTGTCTCCTGGGAAATCGCGATTCGTCTCTGAGGCGAAAGCGCCCTGAGCGTCCTCATGTTGTGAAGCCTGTCCGCCAGCTTGATGAGGACCACCCGGATGTCCTCCGCCATCGCCACCAGCATCTTGCGCAGAGTGGCCGCCTGCGCGAAGTCGTCGCTGTTCTCCGGGCTGGAGTTCTGGTCGTGCTCCTCAGACATCAGCTCGGTTTGGGTGAGCTTTGTCACTCCGTTCACCAGCTTGGCGACCTCGGCGCCGAACCTCTCCTCCAACTCTTCAGAGCGCACCTCGCAGTCTTCCACCACGTCGTGGAGGAGGGCCGCGGCCAGCGCGTTCGCGTCGAGCTTCAGGTCTGCTAGGAACAGCGCCGTCTGCACCGGGTGCTCGATGAAGGGCTCGCCAGAGAGCCTCACCTGCCCGGAGTGCGCGTTCTCCGCGAACCGGTAGGCCTCTCGGACGATGTCCGTCTTCTCCTCGGGCAGATAATCCTTGACCTTGGCGAGTAAGGTTTCCACTTGGCCAGGCTCCTACACCCCGGTGAGTCGGTATGGTCTCTGGCATAAGTATAACCAACGATGCCTGTACTCGCAACGTAGCTTGCCCCTACATAATGACCCACCCTCCGACGCCGTTTACACTCTCCCCCACGTGTTGTATCCTTTGCTACTGGCGGACACTGCCTCGCGGCGTGTTCATGCCGCTATAGGCGGCTCGGCGTTCCGGGATACGGGAAAGGAGCAAGTTTTGCTGTTCCAGGCCCCGAGGGGCACGTCGGACATCGTGCCTGAAGAGCAGAGGTACTGGAGCTTCTTCCAGGCCAAGGCCCAGGAGATAGCCAGGAGGTTTGGCTATCAGCGTATCGACACGCCCGTGTTCGAGGACGCCCGCCTCTTCGTGCGCGGCATCGGCGAGGTCACCGACATCGTGGAGAAGGAGACCTATACGTTCGAGGACCGGGGGGGCGACCTGCTCACGCTGCGGCCGGAGGGCACAGCTCCCGTATGCAGGGCCTACCTCGAACACGGAATGCACAACCTGCCCCAGCCGGTGCGACTCTACTACCTGTGCCCCGTCTTTCGGTACGAGCGTCCTCAATCCGGCAGGTATCGCCAGCACAACCAGTTCGGCATAGAGGTCTATGGCGACGGCGAAGCGTCCATCGATGCGGAGATAATCGAAGTCGGCTGGAGATTCCTTGAGTCCGTCGGCCTCGAAGATCTGTCCTTGAGCATCAACTCCATCGGAGACGCCGAGTGCCGGCCCGGCTACATCCGGCGGCTCAAGGAGCACTACGCGCCCCACTTCGCTCGACTGTGCGACGACTGCAAGCGGCGCCTGGAGCACAACCCGCTGCGTCTGCTGGACTGCAAGCAGGACTCCTGCCAATCCATAATCGCCGACGCTCCCCATAGCGCGGACTTCCTGTGCGCGCCCTGCCAGGAACACTGGGACAATCTGCTGAGCTATCTGGCCCAGACCGGCCTGGGCTACCGGATAGACCATCGCCTGGTGAGGGGATTCGACTACTACACCCGCACCGTGTTCGAGGTAACGCCGCCCGTCGAGGGTAGAATGAACACTCTCTTCGGCGGTGGGCGATACGACGGGCTGATTGAGGAACTGGGCGGCAGGCCCACTCCCGGCGTCGGGTACGGCATGGGCATCGAGCGCGTGATAGCCAGCGTCAAGCGGCAGGGTGTGGAGATGCCGCGCGACTCAGGCTCCAAGGTTCTGGTGGCGCATGTCGGGGAGGCCGCCAAGCTCGAGGCCGTAAGGCTCTCCTCGGCCATAAGGCAGGCCGGCACTCCCGCCATCCTCGCGCCCGTAGGCAGAGGGCTCCGCAGCCAGTTGAGGTACGCCTCGTCCATCGACGCCTCCCACGTGGTCATCCTAGGCGACGACGAGCTCGCGGAGGGCGTGGTTCAGCTTCGAGACCTGGCGAAGAGCGAGCAGCGAAAGGTTAGCTCCGAGAGCCTGATCGACGCGCTCGGCAGCGCGTCCTGAGCCGCACTTCGACTCGCGCGAACCCCCAAAATCCGGACGGCTTCCAAAGATGATAGACAAACTGGCCTCAATAGAAGAACGATACGACGAGATCAACCGCCTCCTGGCGGACCCCGAGGTCTCGTCCGACTACTCGCGCATTCAGAGCCTCGCAAAGGAGCAGGCGTCGATAAGGAACCTGGCTTCGCTCTCGCAGGAGTATCGCATGGTTATGAGCGAAATCAAGGACGTTCGCGCCATGCTGAGAGACGACTCCGACCAGGGCATCGTCGCGCTTGCCCGCGAAGAGCTCGCCCAACTCGAGGAGCGAAAGACGCGGGCCGAGCGCGATCTCCAGGTCGCTCTGGTGCCGGCCGACCCCAACGATCAGAAGAGCGTAATCATGGAGATTCGAGCGGGCACCGGTGGAGAAGAGGCGGGGCTCTTCGCCGCCGAGCTCTATCGCATGTATTTGCGTTACGCCCAGCGCCTCGGATGGCGCATCGAGGTCATGGACGCCAACGAGACCGGCCTCGGGGCCATTAAGGAGATAGTCTTCCTGGTCAAGGGCCAGGATGCCTTCAGCCGTCTCAAACACGAAAGCGGAACACATCGCGTCCAGCGCATCCCTGTAACCGAATCGGGAGGAAGGCTCCACACCTCCGCGGCCACGGTTGCCGTTCTTCCGGAAGCGGAGGAGGTTGACGTCGTTGTCAGGCCGGACGACCTGGAGATCGACATCTATCACGCCAGCGGCCACGGCGGGCAGAACGTGCAGAAGGTGGCGACCGCGGTCCGCATAACCCACAAGCCCACCGGCATCGTCGCCACATGCCAGGACGAGCGCTCCCAGTTCAAGAACAAGGAGAAGGCGATGGCCGTGCTCAGGTCTCGGCTGCTGGCCCGCGAGATTCAGAGGAAGCAGGATGAGGTCACCGAGGCGCGCCGCTCCCAGGTCGGCTCTGGAGATCGCTCCCAAAGGGTCAGGACGTACAACTATCCTCAGAACAGGGTGACCGACCACCGCGTGGGCCTGACCAGCTACAATCTCGAAGGGGCGCTCGAGGGCGACATTGACATGTTCATCAGCGCGCTTATCGAGCATGAGCAGTCTCAAAAACTGGAACAGGCGCGGCTTTGAGAGTCGGCGAGTTGCTGTCTCACGTAACCCAACGCCTTGCGGACAGTCGCATTCCGGACGCTCACATAGAAGCAGAGGTTCTGATACGGCACACCCTTGGCATGGAGCGCGAGGGCTTCTTTGCCTCTCTTGCGGAGCGCGTCCCCCGCGCGCCTCAGCGGCAGGCGCTCACGCTCGCGCGGCGACGCCAGGGCGGTGAGCCGCTGTCCTACATCGTCGGACACCGGGAGTTCTACGGCCTCGACCTCGTGGTCAACTCGCGCGTGCTCATACCCCGCCAGGAGACCGAGCTCCTCGTCGATTGCGTGCTCGAACATTGCGCCGGTCAGGGCTTGGAAGAGGGCGCGCGAATCGCCGACGTGGGAACTGGCAGCGGCGCGATTGCCATCGCAATCGCCGCGCGGCTGCCCAGAGCCCGGCTGTTCGCTATCGACTGCGACGAGGACGCCCTCGCCGTGGCCGCCGTCAATCGCGGGCGGCACGGCCTGACCCGGCAGATACGACTGCTAACCGGAGACCTGCTTTCCGCGCTGGACGCCCCAGTTGACGCCATCGTGTCGAATCCTCCATACATCCCCGCGCCGGAGATGGTGCGCCTGCCCCCGGATGTCAAGCGAGAACCGAGACGCGCTCTCTACGGCGGGGTGGACGGGCTGGACGTGATTCGAAGGCTTGTAAAGCAAGCGCCCGGCTTCATCAGGCCGGGCGGCTGTCTCTTCGTGGAGATTGCGCCAGAGCAGTTGGGAGAGGTGTCGCGCCTAGCGCGAGAGACCTTCCAGAGCGCACGGGTCGTCCACAAGTTGGACACCCTGGCCCTGCCGAGAGTCGTCTGCATCTACACGTAGGGAAGGGATTCAAACCCACCCCGGCTATACGTCCAAGCTACACATGGCAAGCCTGCGGCCGGTTCGTCAACTGCTCAGTCTTGACGGGAGGTGCTTCATTTCCCCTCCCTCGACGGGAGGGGGTTAGGGAGTGGCTGCTAGCAGTGCAGTGAAGAAATACCTTCGGTTGCCCTGCCCTCGGAACAGTTACTCGGTCCGTCCCCCCTACTCGAAGCCAAGCTGAAGGTGCTTCCCCTCCGTCTTGATCGCGGGGGCGACTACGACCTCCGCGCTGTGCATCTCCCGGATAGTCGCCGCGCCTATCATGCCCATGCACACCTGGAGCGCGCCGATGAGGTTCTGCGTGCCGTCCGTCCTCGACGTCGGGCCATACAGCAGCTGCCGCAGTGTGCCCTTGACGCCAACGTTGACTCGCGTTCCTCTGGGAAGCGCGGGATGAGGATTCGCCATTCCCCAGTTGTGCCCCGCTCCAGGCGCTTCCTCCGCCTGCGCCAGCGGCGTTCCCAGCATTACTGCGTCCGCGCCGCAGGCCAGTGCCTTGCACAGGTCGCCGCCCGTGCGAATGCCGCCGTCCGTGATTATCGGCACGTACCTTCCCGTGCGCTCCAGGTACTCCTCTCGCGCCGCCGCGCAATCCAGCGTCGCGGTCACCTGCGGCACCCCCACGCCCGTCACCTCCCGCGTCGTGCAGGCCGCTCCGGGCCCTACGCCCACCAGCACGCCGTGGATGCCCGTCTCCATGAGCTCCAGCGCGACTTCACGGGACACGCAGTTGCCCACCAGGACAGGAACGTTCACCATCTCCAGAAGCTCAGGAAACCTCAGACCCCGCGCGCTCTTGGAGATGTGCCTGGCCGTCGTAACGGTGGACTGGATGACGACCATGTCCGCGCCCGCCTCCGCCGCGATGGGGACCAGGCGTTTCGCGCTCGCCGGGGTAACAGAAACGGCGCACTTGGCGCCGTTGTTCTTCGTCTCTTCCACACGCTCCCCTATCAACTTGTCCTTGATGGGAGCGGAGTAAATCTTTTGGAGGTGAGCGGTCACCTCGTCCTCAGAGGTGTTGACAATTTCGGACATCACCTCCGAGGGGTCGTCGTACCTCGACTGGACGCCTTCGAGGTTCATCACAGCCATGCCGCCCAGTTCGTGCATCAGGGCCGCGAAGCTCGGCGACGACACCGCGTCCATAGCGGCGCCAAGCACCGGGATAGGAAGGGTGATGCCATCAACTGAAAAGTCCGTGCTCGTCATTTCGGGGTTTATCGTTACACTGCCTGGCGCAATCGCTACTTCGTCAAACCCATACGCTCGCTTAAGCTCTTTCAATTCCGCGCCCCCTTTATGTGTCTTCCCGCATCGCTGAGATTTCGCAGAGAATAGCAAACCTTTAACAGCCAAGTCAATACTTTTCAGCCGCCCAAAATGAACCTGCAGCAACAGTGAATATGATGATATGACCGTACGCCTGAAGAGTCAACGATTTCGCGCCGCGTAAACTCGATTGACCGCGCCGCCCGCCGTCCGTAGAATACAATTGGCAGCCGGTGAATCCGCGGGCATTGAGTGAGGAGCAGGCGTCATGCTGAGGTCTCTGTTCGGACGAGGGAAGAAGAAATCGAGTGAGCCGGCGGACGATACGCTTATGTCCGCCAGGGTGGGCGACGTCGTGGTCATCGGCGGCTTCTCACCGACCTTCGAGGACGCCTATTTCCTCATCGAAAAGCGCAGCCGCTACGAGGCGGAAACCGGTGGCTGGCACGAGTTCATTGGCGTTGACGGCGACAGGCGCGTGGGCATCGAGTTCTCAGAAGGCGACGACGGCCCCTTCATATCCGTCACCGAGCAGGACGCGCCCATGGGCCTGTCGAGCGCGGGTCTCAGCAGCGACCAACTCATCCGAATGGATGAAGAGCACTCCATAGACAACTTCATCACCTACGAGGGCGAACGCTACTACTACGCCAACAGCCGGGAGATATACTTCTTCAACGACAGCAGAGGCGAAGGCGAGGGCTTCTACGGCTGGGATTTCATCAGCGAAGACCGCCAGAAGATGCTGTCAGCCGTCAAGTGGGAAGGCGCGCCCTTCGAGCTCTACCACTCGGTGGTAGTCTCACCGCTAATCGTAAGCGTGTACAGAAACCTCCCTTGAGCGCGGGCCGTCTGCAACGTTGGCGTCAGGCGGCGTCCCCTGCCATGTCTGGGTCGTGCTCTAGTCGCCGCTCACTCCGCCCAGGCCGCTCCCGCGCGCTTCTACCAGGGTCTTTCGATTATTGCAATCGGGGCAAGTCCGCTTGACCTGATGGCGTTGTGCCACATCTCGAAAGGCCATCCGCTAATCCCACATCCTCCGAATCCCACAATCGCAAAACCCCCTAAGGGCTCGCCGCTCGGCAATCCTGATTCTGACAACACCTCCTTGACATACACGAACACTCGTGCTACCATGCCCGTATTCACGCACACGCTGCCGCCACCTAGTAGCTCGAACACATAGACATCCTGTATAGAAGACAAACTCATTCCCAATCTCCCTGAACCCCCGCAGGGGCTCGCCGCTCGGCAATCGTCAAATCCTGATTCTGACAACAGTGCGAAACCCACAGAGAGGGATGTCTCATTTCCTACACAAACAACCGCAACCCTACTACATCCCAACTCAGAAACATCCCCTAAATCCTCTCACAGCATCACAGACCACAAGTAGGGGTGAGACACAATGAATCAAAATGAGACACCCACAGGCGTTTTTCCGTCAGCGAGTACATCCCGAATCTGACAACGCCTGCACGCGAACAATCGAAAGACCCTGGAGCTTCTACGCATGACGGGGACAACGCCCCAGACGCTCTGCTATACTACGTTGGGGCAAGGCGCAGGCAACCCGCACACGCTGCGATAGCGCAAATTCGACCAACGGAGACATCGAAATGGCAGACGCTTTTGTGGACACCCTCCAGGTCTTCCCTCGCGGCCTGGTTTTCGTGGGAATGGGAGTGGTCATTCTCGTGCTGGCGAGGTTGATCCAGGACGTTGTTACGCCCTACCACATCAACGACCAGCTCACCGACAAGGACAATGTGGCCCTCGCGCTCAGCATCTCGGGCTACTACCTCGGAGTCATCATCGTCTTCCTGGGCGCTCTCTACCAGCCCTTCGGGCTCATCATCGACAGCGGACTTGGATTCACCGAAGACTACTGGCGTGGCGTCCTGGAGGTGTTCCTATACTCCGTCGGCGGCATCATCGTGCTGAACGTCGCCAGAATCGTGGTGGACAAGCTGGTCCTCTACAAGTTCAGCGCGGTGAAGGAGATAGTCGAAGACCGAAACGCGGGCACGGGCGCGGTCGAGTTCGGAGTCTATGTCGCGGTTGCGCTCGTCATCGCCGGGTCGATCTCCGGTGAGGGCGGCGGCCCGGAGACCTCGCTCGCCTTCCTTGGACTGGGGATGGCGACGCTCATCCTGTACGCGCTCTTCTACCAGTTGACCACGTCGATGGACATCCACGACGAAATCGAACGCGACAACACGGCGGTCGGCGTCGCGCTGGGCGGCAATCTCATCGCCATCGGCATCGTGGCGTGCAAGGCGGTGTTCGGCGACTTCGTAAGCTGGACCGAGGGTCTGGTCGCGTTCCTCACCTTTGCGGTTATCGGCTTCGCGCTGCTGGTCGTCGTGCGGCTAGTGGTTGACTTCGCGCTGTTTCCGCGTGTGAAGGTTACGCGCGAACTGGCCGTTGACCGCAACCTCGGCGTGGCGTTTATCGAGGGGGTCGTCGTCATCAGCGTCAGCCTGATCCTGTTCTTCGCCGTCTAGCGGCTCACCGCTGGGCGCGCCTTACGGCGTCCTCCCCTGCTCGCCGTTCCCGCGCTTGCTCGGCCCGCTCTTCGTTGTGGGCGAACCCGCTCTCGATTATCGAGCCGAGCAGCGCGTCGTCCGCTCGCTGGTGGTCGAGGACGGGGCGCAGGATGTCGTTGAAGAGCCGCTCGGTGTGTATCCGCTCCCGCCAGCAGTCGGCGTATGCGTCGAGGGTGCCATCGTAGAGGCGGAGGAGGAACACGACTCTTATGGCATCCAGCCCCTCCTCTTCGAAAACCTGCGCCCGCAGGTCCTCGCCGCCCGGGACGTCAAAGTCGATAGTTTGAGCGTCAGCATCGTAGCGGACGGCCTTGAACACGTCGAAGTAGTCGATGTACGACTCCGTCTCTGCTATCACGTCCCCAAGAAGCCGTCTGCCCTGTTCGCTGATCTCGTATGTTCCGGTGTCGCCCGGCGGAGCAATCAGGTTGTCCGAGCGAAGTTCCTCCGCGATGGGGCAGCAGCCGACGGTCGAGTTCGTCCTCGGGTTCTATTGCCAGGCTGAACATATGCTTGTCCATGAAGTAGAGCAGCGTCGAGCTCCGCAACCATGCGAGAAGCTCGTCCATGTCGCCGCCCTGCTCCGCGAACCACGCCAGGACGTCGTAGGTCTGCTCCACTACGATGTCCAACACCGCGTAGCCAAGGTCCGGACGGTCGTCTGCGGATCGAAAGCTGAGATGATTGGCCGCGGTATGGAACAGCTCGACTTGCGGCCCATTGTTCCCAAAGAAACGCAGCGAGCAGTATCTCCGGCGCCACTGATCGAAGATGTTCAGCAGTTCTTCGTACATCTCCGGCAGGTCGGGGTTCGTCCACGACGTCCAGCGAATCTAGCATTGCCTGCCGCCCTGTCGGGTCCTCCGGGAACACCTCGTTGAAAAGGTTTCCAAGCGTCTTCTCATAGCAGCGTGGCGGGAGCGTGACGTGAAAGGCGTCCCGCAGGTCCATGTCGCCCAGCGACACCCGAAGCTCGAACGAACCGCCCGCGGGCGCGCTCATCCCCACTGGCATGTACGCCAGAGTCTCACCATCCAGCCGCTTCCTGATACCTCGAGGTCGTGTTCACGTCTAGGAGGCCCGGCCCCTCTTCAGTCCGATCAGTGTATGGCTTCCGCCAAAACCTCTCGCTCCTCCGCTCCGGCTGCCGCCGAAGCCCAAACTCCGCGAACTCGAACCCCAACTGCTTCTCACACCCGTCCCGCTGGTCTTGAACGCGCCGCTGCCCTTTTGGGAAGACATGTAGGTCTGTCCGCGAGGAGCCGATGTTGCGGCCAGCGTCGGTGTAACGCGACCCCGCGAACGTCTTTTGCCTGCCGAAGTAGCTGCTGTTTCTCGACACCTGCGAGCGATACGAGGACGACGTGCGGTAGTTGGTCCGGCCGTTCCTTATCGTGCCCGCCCTGGCGGGGGAGGTCTGGTAGAAGTACGGCCCCCTGCTGAGCGACGAGATTATCAGGTAGGTGAAGAGGAAGTCTCCGGCCCCGAACGAGCTTCGATAGTATCCGTTGGCCCCGTAGCCTCTCATCTCGTTTGCGTTGCTGCTCTTGACGATGGAGAAGAGTTGGTCATCGCTCGCATCGTCAATCGAACCATCCTTATTCAGGTCCTCGAACGCCTCCAGCGTTGTACGCTCCCCGTCCTGGTTCACTCGAATCAAGACTACGCCGTCGCCCTCGTATATCTCGTTGACGCGCTTCTCGAACTCCGACGCGCTCTTGGATTCCTTGAAGGCCTCCTGCACCGCGTCGAGATTGATCCTACCTGCCGCGCCGTCGGTCGCGGCCCACTGGTCATAGGTCGGCCCGGGAGTGCACGCCGCGACCGCCGGCCCAGCCACTACCATGGTTCCCGCCAGCGCGACGAGGCTGCGCTTGCCTAGCTTTCCGCTCATCTCAACCCCCTGACTTTACGGACGATGAACTATCGCCCGTTCGACTATCGATCAACCGCCTTCGTTCGATCACGCTCCCACGCGGGGAGCGGGGCATCTCTATCTACGCGAGGATGCGCTCCAGATCGTCAACCGTGCTGAGTTCGACGGCCCGGCCCTTGGCTGCGGTTTCAACGTCGAAGCTCAACATTCGACGCGCGGCGTCGTCCGCGGCATCCCACTTGAAGCGGCCATACGCTTCCGAACACTGTATGATGCTGTCCGCTACCGCGCTCTTGTGGCTTGCGGCCCCCAGCGTAACGCTCAGGATCAACTCCTGGACTTCCTCTATGTGTTCTCCCCAGAGGTCGTCCGACGTTTGCAGGAAGAGCGACTTCCAGAGGTTCTCGGCCTCCTCATGGTCGAAACTGCGCAGCGCGCCCTCCAGCCTGCTGAGCAGAAGCCCGCCAATTGATCCGCCCAGCGCGTCGAGTCCAAGCCCTTCGAGATGGCGGCAGGCGATCCCGAAGTCCAGCCACAACTCCTCGGTCAACCGGCTGAACTGGCGCTTGTAGTCCCATATGCGAGACCGTGGGAAGCGCCTTTCGATCGCGCGCGCGGCATACTCCCTCACGAACTGTTCGCAGACCCCGTGGAAGTCGCGCGCACGGATAACCTCACGCCGCGCGTCGTAGTAGGCAAGTGTTTGGGCTTCCAGGATGCGCTCGTACTCGTGCGCCATACAACGTTGGATGGAGTCGTTGTTTTCGGCCTCTCTCTGAATCTCGGCGAGTCGCCGCTCCAATCCCGGCCCTTCATAGCACGTTCGCCCCGCCGGGTCCAAACTCGCTCCGTCCAACGCGCGGAACGCGCTGTCCCTTCGAAACGCCAGAAGCCTGTCTTCGAGCGAAATGATGAAACCGTGAGGCGCCCGGCTCGCCCTGCCTGCCGCTCCGCCCTCTCAGTTGGCGGTCCGTCCTGGCAGATCCGTTCATCTCCGTGCCAATGACGTATAGACCCAACCCGAACTCAAACCTGACTCGGCTGTTCCGTGTCTTGCCGCCATCCCGTGAAACTCGCACCACCGCGCCCGCGCCCGGCGTTACCGAGAGTTGCCCGGAACGCGAGAGTGCGTCTCCCAAAGCCGAGGCCTCCCGGCCGTTCGAGCAGGTGAGCTCCACGTGACCGAAACCCTCATCCAGGGTCGCTCCCACGAGGGTCTCGTAGGCGGAGATGATTCGATCGTTCAGACCCGGCTCCAGAACGATGTCAGTGCCGCGCCCCGCCATGTTGGTGGCGACGGTCACCGCGCCGAATGCGCCCGCGCTGCGAATTACGTCGGCCTCCGCGGAACTGCTCACGGCGTTCAGCAGGTTGTGTCGCACTCCACTCTCGTTCAGCAGGCGGCTTATCTCCTCGGACTGTTCGATAGTCGGCGTTCCTACCAGCACGGGACGCCCGACTCCGTTCCAGAACTTCACCTCATCCCCTATCGCGGCCAGCTTGTCGCGCCGATCCAGGTAGAGCCTGGAAGCGTAGTCTCTCCGCATACAGGGTCTGCTTGGAGGGACAACCTCCACCTCGAGGCAGTACTCGCGCTCGAACTCGCCAACCGCGTCGAGCGCGGTTCCCGTCATGCCCGACACCTGGGCGTACTGCTTGACGAAGCCCTGCACCGATATCTGGGCCAGGGTTTGGAGTTCATCGTGGACTCTCAATCTCTCCTTGGCCTCCAGAGCGGCGTGAATGCCCTGCCGATACCGGTTGTCAGGGAGTGGCCTGCCCGTGTGCTCGTCGATAAGCACAATGTGGCCCTCGCTGACTACGTAGTGGGTATCTCTCCTGAGAAGCGTGTAGGCGCGCAGCATCTGTGTGACCTGGTTCATCTGGCTGTTCTGCCGCGAAATGCGACGCTCCAGGCCGGCTGCCCTCCTTCTCGACTCATCAGGCGGCAGGTCGTTGCGCTCTCGGAGCGACGCAAGCCGCCGCTCGAGGGACTCGGTGTCGAACATTCGCCCAAGGTGCTCTTCCAACAATAGCTGCCCTCTCTCCGTCAGCGCAACCGAGTTGCGTTCGGGGTCCACGAGGTAGTACAAGTCCCGGGCAAACTCACATTCAGGATCGCCGAAATCGCCAGCGATTGTCATGGCTCGCCTGTACGCCTTGTCGTCGCGCGCCAGGTGTTCACGCGGCGCCTCGGCCTCTGGGTCGGCAAACAGCAGGCTTGCGAGCAGAGTGTAACGCTCCGTGGAGCCTCGCGTAGTGCTCGTCAACTGGGATTGCAGTCTGCCCGCGGCGGCTCGCTGTTTGCCGACAAGCTCTTCGACCGCCCTGCGCGCGCGCTTGAAGGCGCGCCTGTTCCCCGTGGGAGCGCCGGAGATGATGAGCGGAGCGCGCGACTGGTCGAGCAAGACGTGATCCGCCTCGTCCACGATAGCCGCGTCGAGGAACCCCTGCACGGGCCGGTCGGGAGGCAGTTTGAGGTTGTCCCTCAGAAAGTCGAACCCGAACTCACGCAGCGTTCCATAGACGATCTGCTGCCCATAAGCGTAGCTCCGTTCCTGGTCTCCCATCGGGTTCAGAACCGCGCCCACGCTCAGGCCCAGAGACTCATAGACCGGCGCAAGCCAATCGCTGTCCCGCGCCGCCAGGTAGTCGTTCGCGGTGATGATGTGGACGGGCCGGCCGGCAAGCGCGAACAGCGCGGCGGGGAACGCCGCGGCGATGGTCTTGCCTTCACCTGAGTTCATCTCGACGATGCCGCCCTCGTGCATCATCAGGCCGGCGATAATCTGTTCGTCGGTGGCCCGGAAATGCAGCGATCCCTCGACGTCCTTCGCCCGCGCAGCCTCGTAGAAAGACCCCGGCAGAAGAATGTTCGAGCGGTAGTCCACACGTTCCTTTTCGAGCGCATAGACTATGGCCCCGACAAGCGTCTTATCGACGCTGTCTAAGCGCATCCCACGCAGCGCCAAGGCGACGCTACGGGCAAACTCTTCGCTCTCCAGGAAGCCGCTGTTCGTGTAGTAAGCCGTCAGGTTGCGGTAGGGGCCGGACGCGATGACCTCACACGCGATTTTGTGGAACTCTTTCATCCCTCCTTTGTTGAAGTCGGAATCGAATAGTCGCCACACTCCCATGCGCCGCCCTATTGCCTCGCTCACCAGCCCGAAAGCCTCCGCTGTCACCTGCTCGCCCGGGGTGCGTCCGAACGCGCGTTTCAGGTCGTGAAAGGCTTGTCTGAGGGCAGCGTCGGAGTATGCTGCAAAGTCGTAAGCCCATATCTCGCGCAACAACCGGGAAGCGCGACCGCTCTTGAAGCGCGCCGTATTGCCTGGTCGCTCTGCCTGCGCGACAGCTTGCAACCCAAGGGCGGAGACGCGCTCACGAATCGCCCCTGCCCTGCCATTGAACAGGGCCGTCGCCCGCGTAAGTGGGCCGAGGTGTGAGAGTCGTGACATGGCGTGGTTGGCGGTCATCTCAATTCACCTTGCGTGGGAAGGGCGACGGCCCGACTCCGCAAGGAAGCAGCGATACGTCGATAGGACTCGTTCTGCGCCGCGTCATCAATGCGGTAGATACGCTCGTAAAGTTCCCGAACTATCGCAAGCGATTCCGATTCGTCCGGCCGTCTCCTCCGCGCCAACGGTTGGATGACCAGCTTCGCTGGACGCCTGCAGAGGCCTTGCGCTTCGGGTTGCTCGTAGTCGCATGGCAGCACAAAGGCCTTCCACTCCGAGAGATACCTTCTGTATAGGCGGCTGCCCTCATCCAGTTCAGAGATGAGGTAAAGCGCTTCGCCGGTGGGCGACTCATTTCCGAGAAGACCCAAAAGCCGCGCCCTCATCTTGGAGTATATTCCGCGTCGTCTCCACGCCGGCCTTACTGCCGAATAAGCGGCGTAGCTCATGTCCAGGTTTCGCAGGTACGCCCCTATGCAAACGCCCACCATACGCCCGCGAAAGGCGGCGCACACCAATCCTGGGACAACGTCAGCGTCTGTCATGCGCGATACGGTAGCGCCAAACGACTCGAAGTCTTCTACGCTGCCCGGCGGTATTACGTCGCGCAGCAGCGCGTGCGCTTCCGCGATGCGCTCGCCATGGTGCTCCGTGAACTCGTGGAACTCTATCTGGTTCATCTCACTCCGAACCGTCTCATGTGCATTGAGCGGTTTTAGTCCCGGCGATCAACTACCCTCCTCCGCTTTCTGGACACGTCGAAGTAGTCCTCCCTCACGAACGAATAACTCAGTTCAAGATACCCGCCGCCAACCAGAAAGTCCAGGTCGGGCTGGCTTCTCAGCAGGGTCTGCCGCATCCGCGCCTCATCGCCGCACAGCACATCCGGGAGAACCACGGTGAGTCGGTCTCTACCCTGTCGCGTCAAAACCAACTGCATGTGTCCCGGCGCGCCCTCCTGGGCGTACACCGCGCTCAATATGGGCAGGTAGCTTATCTTCGCGCCAAGCACCGAGAAGCTATCCCCTGTTCTGCCGAGCACATCTACTCTCGGATAGGGAAGGCCGCAACCACACACGCCCGGCCTGACCTGCGCCTTATCTTTGAGGGCATACCTCAGTAGCGGCGGAGACCGCTGGCACAGTGTGGTGACGACGATCTCGCCGATCGACTCGCTCGGGGCTGCGTTGACCAGCTCGATGACGTTCCTGTTCGTAAACAGGTGGATGCCGTCGTGGGCGCGGCACTCGATGCCCAGCGCCGACGTCTCAGACGCTCCGTAGTAGCCGAATATCTCCACTCCGAAAGCGGACTCCAGCCGGGAGCGGAGCCGCGCCGGGAGCGGCTCGCCAACGTATATGAGCTTGCGAAGGCTCGACGCGCCTTTTGCGGCGTAGTATGAACTCAGAGCGTCCAGGCATCGCTCCATTATGGAGGGAACCGTAATGATCACGCTTGGGTCGAGCTCGGGTAGGGCTTCGAGGGCGCGGTCGAAGCCCGAGCCGACGCAGAAGGAGTACGCTTCTTGAACCCCCAGCAGGTCCAGGGCCTTGGTGAACGAGACCATCAGGGTTAGCGGATCGGTATCGACGCACGCGACCCTGTCTTCTTCCCCAATACCGCACACCACGAAAAGTTCCGCCAGGAACGCTGTCTCCGATTGGTCGTCATCGTATGTGATGAACCGTCTCTTCCGCGGGCCCGTCGTGCCGGAAGAGGTTTCCATGTCTATAATGTGTTTGCCCGCCCTGAGGCTCTCCTCGGAAAGCCCATTCAGCCCGTCGCCTTCCAGAAGGGGAAGACGTCCAAGCAGTGCCGTGGGAGGCTGCTCCTTGAGGTCACTCCGGGAAATCCCCAGTTCATGGAAGAGTGCGGCGTAGAAATCAAACGTCAAACTGGCGTAGAGCATTGTGTCGCGCAGGCGCTCCCCAACGTCGTCGGGTACGTCTCCGAGCACGCGGGCGTCGGGCGTTACATCGCTCATGATACCAGCAGCGACTGAATGGCCTTCCAACTGTGCCGTTCGGTCGCGATATAGAACATGGCGTCGTTCTCGGCAACAAAGACATCGCGGAAACTCAGGTGCGCGATGCCGTTCCGAATGACGCCCACCAGGTTAATGTCGTGATTGAGCAGCGTCTTGGCGGCTTCCCGGTAAGGTAGCGGTGACTCCATTGCCGTCTCTACCGTCGTGCTCGCCAGAGTCCCTTCCAACACGTTGCTGGTAATTATGCTAAGTATCAACTGCACTCCGGGGTCTTGCACGTCTTGCACCATCAGCTTATCGACGGCGTGCAGCGCGAACACGGGTGTGATGTTTCTGGCGCCCTTGAAGAGCACGGCGTGGTTGGCATACTGGCACTCGGCGACGCCGCTTATTGCTGGATTCAGGTACTCCACGACCGACACTATCGCCGACACCAGGCTGTCGCTGTTGGGGTCGTCGTAACCCATACCTAGCACCATAACCTTGCTCGCGTCGGCAAGGTTGGCGCGTAGGTACGTGTCCTCTTCGAGGGGAGAGCCCTGAATGAAAGACACGTTTGGCAGGTCGAAAGGCAGAGATTCTATCCGGTCCGACACCACCACTATGTCGTCGCCGCGGTGGTGGCTGTCCCGGGTGAACTCCTCGATTATCTTCCGAGCGCGGCTCGCGCTCGAAGGGTTGATTATCAGCAGGTGGCCCTTGCTCCGTACTCTTCCCATGCCTGTTCGCTCCCTGTGTTGACGTTCCACTATCCATTCGACCCCGATTCCCACGGCAGAGGTGAACGCCGTCAGGCCAAACAGCACGACGAACACCGCCGTGCCTATCCGCGCTCCGAGCGTGGTCGCGGAGAAGTCGCCGTATCCAATCGTGGTGATCGAGATTATGCTATACCAGAAGGCATCCGCGATGGTCATGTCCGGATTCACGCCGCGGTCGAAAACGTAGAAGGCTATCGCGTTTCCCATAACGCTGAACAGCAGCACGAAGACGATGAGGCCAAAGCCAATCTCCTTGCGCCTTCGAATCACCCTCCATAGATTGAATAGCCTGATAATCATTACAGTTCGAAACACCATCTATTCGTCATTGCCACGGGCCGCCTCAGTCCTGTGCGCTGACTCGGGGCGGGGCATCGGCGAACTCGACACCGTCCTCTCCCAGTGACTTCACTCTGTCCATTGTCTCAATTCGGAGCATCGGTTGCACGCGGTTGAACAGCGAAGTTACCACTAATCTGTCGTTCTCAGAGGTCTCGAAGTAGTACTCATCCCTGTTGAGAACATAGCTCTCGCAATCGGTTGACTGGCCAAGATAACCCAACTCGTCCACGTGGTATAGGTCGAGCTGATCGAGACGAGCCATCCTTTGAGACCGCCCAAATGTGACGCAGAGCTCCACTCCATCGGGAAGCCGCGCCTCGTCGATCTCGCTTGACAGGATTACCACGATACCCGGTCTCACGTTACTCAGGAAGTCATACGTCCGCGGGCCGCCCTTGTCTATGAAGACGTGCGTGGGCACGCCCGCTCGAATCAGTATCGCGCCAACCTCCGCCGCGAAGAAGCGGCGCCCAGGCGGCGTCAGGATTGCGCCCACGGCGTGTTCTGCCAGTTGGAAGCCCTGCTTGACTGCGTCCATGAACAGGTCATGGCGGCTGGCCCCCTCTTCCGGTCCTTCCGTCACCGCCACACGGTCGGGCGTCTGTCCGGCGTAGGCGCCCACAATCCATTCTATTTCGGCTGCGCGGCTGATAACGTCGCCAAGCCGCTGGCGCCGGTACACCGTTAAAGGCGTGACCGGTATCTCGTGGAAATCTTCCAGAGAGAGCACCCCGGCGCGTCCGGTGAGCGACCGCGAATAGAACTCGGTCCGGGACGCCGCTTCGACTATGCTGTCGAGACGTTCTACTAGGTTTTGTGGTGTTTGATATTCCTTAAGCATGATGACCGAGGTCTATGACCACAAGTCCCGCGTCGTGACCGGCGCCGTGGCACTCATCGTAGCGTCTTAGCAGATGCTCCCTCGCGAGGAGAATCCTTCCGCTCGTTTCCGGCTCGCGCTCGGCGAACTGCCCGCCCAGGCCGGTGTCGAACGTCCACTCGCGGCTGATCGAGTGCTCGAGCCCAGCGTCGGCGCACACTTTGGCGTATTCCCGTTTCAGCCTCTCGAACGACGCCTCGCTCTCGAACACGATTGGCGCGATGAAGAAATCTGACGAGAGATAGAGACCAAGCTCGTTGTCAAAAACCTGGATGAGGTCAGCGTCCTCGATCCAGCCTTCCATCGCGAAATACAAATTTTCCACGATGTCCTGGGCCACGCGGTGGTAGTAGAAGTCTTCCTGCCGAACGGCCATCCTCACACGAACGGCCTGCTTGTCGTCGTCGCGGAGCAGTTGCCGAGCGGCCTCCCCCTCCAGGAATAGAAAGGGAATGTTGCCGTTGGTGGCATCCACGAGGATGGCATCGCCGTCAACGTGGTACAGAAGGGCAACGTGCTGCCAGTAACGCATGTAACGCTTGGTGAACCTGAAGTCGAACGTCGTCAGCATCTCCCTGAGCCGTTCTTCGGGTATGGGCGCTCTCGCGTCCGCGCCCGCGAGCACATACTCGGACTGAAGCTCGTAATGGTCGGTTATGAACTTCAGCGCCTGCACCTTCTCCGAGCAGATACCGCCGCCGCCCTCTACTATGTTGTGGACTACCTCATCGCCCATCTTGTAGATGAGCTTCCTGCCCGTGAAGCGGGAGTAGTTTTCGAACTGGCTCTCCCATAGCCTGGTCGCAACAGCCCTGAGCAGCTTCCTCGCGTTCCCGTTTGACATCGTCTCCAGGATAGCTGAGGCTTGCGCAGGGGAATGGCATCGCTCCAATGACTCGCGGACGAACTGGGCGTACAGGTCCGGCTTCCTGTCCCACCTCCGTCTGTGAAACCCCTCCCAGTTGCGGTCATAGCCTACGTTCAGCCGGTCTATGGCGACGTCCACGATCGCGACTTCTCTATCCCCTACCCTCGTAAACGCCAGGGCCGGTGTATCGTCCAGACCGATTGCACTGCCCGACTGCCTGAAAGCGACTCCGGCGAACATCCCATGGAGGCGGCCATCGTCCGATGCCATGTAAACCAGGTCTTGAAGCGTTTGCAGGGTTTCCGCCGAACTCCGGGTAATAAGACCGTCCTCGAGCAGCCGGTCGATGGGGCAGCGCTTGACGTAGCTGTCCAGCAGCCGGCTCAAAGTCCACCCCGAGTGCTCAGGGTCGACGCGCAGAGCGCACCGCCTGCCGGTTACGATGTCCGTGAGTTGAAGGACGTAGTTGCTTTCGTCCCGCATGAGAGTCGCGCCCAGAACCGAGGCTTTGTCTGGCGTGAGTATAATTTTGCCTGCTCGTTGTGTCAATGCAGGTTCAGACGTGGGTTGACACCCCAGAACTTTCGCCGCATCATAAATGAAGTTGAAGCTAAATTAAGGAGCGCTGAAATGGAAACCATCCCCAAGGCCGGAGTCAACACACTCGCTTTCGATTACGAACGCGCGCTTCTTTTGGAGCAGGACATCGCGGAGCTGCAGTCGGACTTCGAGGGCAACCCCTCCTACCGCCTCATGCAGAACGCCGTCACCCAGTACGATGTGGACGACGTCGCGCTCGACAGGTCCATTGTAACGAGAGCAGACCACAACTTCTCACACGTCCTGGACAGTTGGACTCCCACGGACCAGGGGAAGTCTGGCCGCTGCTGGTTGTTCGCCGGCCTGAACCTGCTCCGCGTGGACACGATGAAGGCGCTGAACGTCGAGCAGTTCGAGTTCAGCCAGAACTATATGATGTTCTGGGACAAGATCGAACGAGCCAATTTCCTGCTGGAGTCGATAATCGCCACCGCTGATCGCCCCGTTGACGACCGTACCGTGGCCTGGTTGCTGGAAAGCCCTCTGCAGGACGCGGGGCAGTGGGACATGTTCGTGAACCTGGTGAAGAAGCACGGCGTTGCGCCAAAGTCCGCGATGCCGGAGACCGAAAGCTCCGGCAACACTTTCAAGATGAACTCCGTCCTGTTCTACGTTCTGCGGCAGGGAGCCAAACAGATCCGCGACCTGCACGCGGAGGAGGCGGGCATCGACGCGATGAGAGAGGCCAAGCGCCTGACGCTGAAGGTCATCTACCGTGTCCTCTGCATCCACCTGGGCACTCCCCCAAGCAGCTTCGACTGGCAATGGACGGACAGGGACGGGCAGTTCCACCGAGACGGCGAGACTACGCCCCTGGAGTTCGTCGAGAAGTACGTCACCACGCCCTTCGACGAGTATGTCTGCCTCGTGCACGACCCGCGCGAAACCAGTCCGCTGGGGCGCACCTTCACGATCGACTATCTCGGAAACGTCGTTGGCGGCGCGTCGGTAAAGTATCTCAATATAGACATCGAACTCATGAAGGAGATAACGCTGCGTTCACTGCTGGAAGGCCAGCCGGTCTGGATGGGCTGCGACGTGGGCAAGCAGATGCGCCGTCAGCTCGGTGTATGGGACGCCGAGCTGTTCGACTACGCCGCTGTCTATGACGCCGACTTCGCCTTGGACAAGACCGCCCGGCTGGAGTACGGCCAGACACGTATGACCCACGCCATGCTCTTCACCGGCGTTGACGTTGTGGACGGCTATCCCCGCCGCTGGCGGGTCGAAAATAGCTACGGCGACACCATCGGCGATAAGGGCTTCTGCGTAATGAACGACTCCTGGTTCAACGAGTACATGTTCGAAATTGCCGCCCCCAAGAGTCGTCTGCCAGAGGGCCTGCAAAGGGCGCTAGACAGCGAGCCTATCCCGCTGCCTCCCTGGGACCCTATGGGCGCGCTCGCGTCCGGGGGATGGGGCAGGATATAGACGATGTGCAGGAGCATCAAGACACTGCGGCTTCCCGCGGGCCTGGCTGACACGGAAGACATCCGTGCCGCGTCATTGCAGTTCGTGCGCAAGATCAGCGGCTATCGACAGCCATCGCGGGCAAACGCGGAGGCGTTCCGCAGGGCCGTGGACGAGATAGCCGACGCTTCCCAGACGTTGCTGGCCTCGTTGAACGCGCCCGTCTCCCGGTAGCCCGCCGAGCTGCTACTTCGCCGCGAACCTGCCCGGGTCGAAGTCCGCGATGGGTATGCCCGTGGCTCCCGTCGTAATCAACTCCGTGATTGCCTTCGCCATGCCCGGCCCAAGCATGATGCCCTGTCGGCCGCCGCCCGAAGCTATATAGACGCCATCCCACCCGGGAACCCTGCCCAACAGGAGCAGCCCGTCGGCGGAGAGAGGACGCAGGCAAGCGGTCTGCTGCGCCAGCCTGGCTTCGGTCAGGGAAGGGACCATCTTTAGCAATGAGGACATGATCTTGTCACGGGCGTTAGAGGTGGGCCTATCGTCGAACCCCGCCTCCTCTTCAGTCGTGCCCGTCCACAGTAGGCCGTCGGGTTTGGTCGTGGCGTAGTCGCCCGACCAGCCCAGGGAGCACCTGAATGGCGCGCCGGGGGCCTGCAGTCGCAGTATCTGCCCCTTTAGCGGTCTCACCGGAACCGGGATACCCAACCACGAGGACGCCTCGCCGCTCCAAGGGCCCATGGCCAGCACCACGCTCTCGCAGGCAATCTCGTCATTCTCGAGTGTGACGCCACTCACTCTGCCGCCCTCGCTTCGCAGCCCAGTGACCCTGCCGTGACGGATGACCGCTCCCCTCTCTTCGGCTGCCTGCACCAGGGCGAGGACTAGTCGATACGGCTCGACGTCTCCGCCGCCCTCGACGTAAACCCCACCGATTACGTCGGGGCTGACGCGCGGCTCTATCGCGTGAACTTCGTCCGAATCGACCCACCGAACGGACGGGCCGTCGCGATGCTGCCGCCATGCCAGGCTCGCCTTCAGTTGCGCCGCCTCGTCGTCGGAGAACGCCAGCGCCAGGGAAGGCCGGAGCCGGAACTCCGTGTTGACGCCCGTCTCATCTGGCAGCGTCTTGCCGAACTCCTCGTGAAGGCTCCAGGCCTCCGCGAGCACGGGGACCATTGGCCCAGGCCCTCTTGGGCGGCTCAGTCCGCCATAGGCGAATCCCGATGCGTGGCTCCCCACCGAATCCTTCTCCACGACCACGCTCTTCACTCCCGCCCTGCCCAGGAGGTACGCGGTAGCTACTCCAACGATGCCCCCGCCCACGATAACGACGTTTGCCGTGTTCATGCTTGCCATAAAGAATCATACCCCCATAAAGCGCTCGGAAACTGTTTCAAAACCCAGGACCCACAAAATCATTGGCGGAATGTAAGTCCGCTCACTCGCCGCCGTATAGCTGCGTGTCGGGGTGGAAGGCGTACCAACCGAACCAGTAGGCCTCGTGCGATGGCAATCGTGGCAGCGTCTGCGAGGGGTCGGCGGTATTCTGAAGCGCTTCTTCTGTCACTTGCCACTGCCGTCCGTCCGCGTCGAGCAGCGTCTTAGGCGGCCTGCCGTTGGGGTCGCTCGCCACGTAGCCCACCGGAAGGCGGAACGTTGTCCCCTCCCTTGCGTAGATGGCCCCGCTGAGCGTCGTCTTCGATCCTGCCACCACCACTACCTCAGTACCGCTCACGGAGTCGTTGACGACCCTTTCCTGTTGCAGCGTCTTCAGCGGATAGGCCTTGTGAACCTCGCCCACGCGCACGACGATTACCTGGTCCTTGCTGTTCAGCCTGTCGTCGCGCTGCCAGACCGGGAACATGGTCTGCGTGCTTTGGCGGTAGTCGAAGTAGACGGAGTCAAAGCTGTCCTCCGGCTGATAGACATCGGGAGGATAGAAGCCGGTTGACCGTGACAATACGGTGGTGTCGGGGTGCTCGTCGCGCCACTCCTTCCACGTCGTGAGATTCACTGGGAAGTAGTCCAACCTTATGCCGCTGTCCGCCAGGGACCCGATGACCGGCTCCCCGAGAAGCTGGTTCCAGAGACTCCGCGTAGTTCGGTCGTACATGAGCTTGTTGCTGCGGTAGAGCAGTCCGGAGGTCCCAAAGGTGGTCGGCTCCCCGTTTATCCTGGCGGAATACACGATTCCGGCGCCGCAAAGCGTTCACCAAGCCAGCGCGATGGGCTCTCCTCCAAGGGTATCGTTGACCATCTCGTGGGGATTGGTGATTCTCAACGGGTAAGCGCGATGCTGGCCGTTTATCGACACTCCGAACACCCTCTCCCGGGAGCCGAGGTAGTCCGCCTCATCTGCGGGAATGATGTTGGGGTCTCGCAAGTCGGGGATGCCGTCGATAACCACGCCGCCCCAAACGACCTCGGTAAGATCGATGCGCGCGGTCTTCTCAGCGTCGGCGAGAAGGTCGGCGTAGCGGGAGTCCAACCCCGACAGCAGGTTGACCTTCCACGCTGCGTAGCCGTCCGGGGGTTGGTACTCCTCGAGGTTCCTGCCCAGCCACTCCATCCACTTGTCCCATTCGCGGCGGTCGAACTCCTGTCCCGTGAGAGCTCGCAGGGTGGAGGCAACCTCTTCCCGCGTGTCCACGTCGAACATGAAGCGAATCGACTCGATGAGAACGGCCACCTGGGACGTGTCCTTCTCCCGCAGTATGTCCTCGAGCGCCTCGCTCGTAGTGGGAAACGTCAGCCCAAACTCCGAGAACACCCTATACATCGCGTCCGTGCGGTCGTACATCCGTGGCGCGGGCCCCGCGCCGGCGGTGGCCGTAGCCGCGGGGGCGGGGCTAACCTCGACCAGCGGTTGCTCAGGCGTGGGGGCAGGCCCATTCGCTGCCTGGCTGGGCGCGGGAGTTGCAGTCTGTTCAGCGATGGCTGACCGTGTGGCGCTGGCCGGTTCGCGCGCGGCTGCGGATACCGCTTCCGGCGAGGCGGCTGTAGGCGGCTCCACAGATGGAGACGCGCAGGAGCCGCCGGCAATAACCAGCAGCCCGAACAGCGCGATGACCGCTATCGAGAGTGGACGCTTGAGGCGGAACGTCACGATGCCTACTTGAGAAGCTCCTCGCGCAGCCTCTCGATGACCAGTTCCAACTCGTCGTCGTTCAGATTGAACGGGTCGAGCAGCAGATTGTCGGGGTCGCCGATGTTGTTCATGTATATGGCGGGGTCTCCTGCGGTCAGGGCATTCCAAACCTCGTCGCGGCTGCGGCCCTTCCAGTCCCTGGTGAACCTAAACAACGCGTGAGGAATCAGGTGGTTGTACTCGTCGTGTTCCAGGGAGACCTCTATCCCCGGCACCTCTATCAGCGCGTCAACCGCCTGCTGGCACATCTCGCGATAGCGCTTGTTCTCCGCCTCTTCATCCTCTTCGACGAATATCTGGAGGGCTTGGACAAGACCGATTATTTCCTCTTTGGCGACCTTCATACCACGCCCGAAGAACTGGTGGGGGCTGCCGTTGGCGAACGCGGCCTCTATCAGGTCGGCGCGTCCGCACAGGATACCCGTTCCCTGCGGCCCGCGCACCGCCTTCCCGCCGCTGTAAACCACCATGTCCGCGCCCTCGGCGGTGAAGCGACGGAGGTTGCTCCTGGGCGGCACGAACGAGGCCGCGTCCACAATGACCGGCACGCCGCGCGCATGCGCCATCTCGCACACCTGCGGGAAGGGAATGGCGCGGCGGGAGACGAACGGCGAGAACAGGTATGCCACCGCCGCTGTGTTCTCGGTAAACGCCGCCTCCAGCTGCCAGGGCGCGCAGCGTCTGCCGTCGCCTATCTCCACGAACTTGGCGCCAACCGAGCGGTAGCTCTGGTCGTATGGGAATCGGTGGCTTCGGTGAATTATGATCTCGTTCTTCAGGCCGTCGGTGTTGGGAAGCTGGGACATACTCTTGGGGTCCGATCCCGCCACCACTGCCGCCGCCTGCAACACCAGGCCGCCGGCCGCCCCGCTGCACACGAACCCGGCCTCCGCGCCGGTCACATTCGCGATGACCTTGCCAGCCGCTCTATTGAGCTCGTCCATGTTCACCATCACGCCCGAAGCGCGGTTCATTGCGTCCTTGACCTCCGGACGCAGCTTGCTGCCGCCATATGCGGTCACGGTGCCGGAAGCCGAGATAACGGGCTTCACACCGATGTCACGATAGAACTCCGCTGGATCGCCGCTCGACGTCATTCAATTACCCCCTACTTGGATAGTTCATTGTGCCATACGCTTGAGTTTCTGCGCTGAATTATACCAGCAAACACCCCTGTACGGGAAATCGGCTACTTGATGAGCCGCCGCCTCAGCAGTATCGACGCCAGCCATATCGCGACGGCGGTGAAGGCCATCAATTCCGCCGCCCATAACAGCATCATCCAGCTCAAGTCCCCGATGACCAGTCCTCGCACGAGCGCGACTCCCGGCGTGAGCGGCAATGCCCATGCTCCGATCCGGACGCCGTCAGGCAGCCGGTCCAGAGGGAAGAAGACGCCGCTGAAGAAGAACATCGGCGTGAGGACCAACGTAAAGAAGTTGTTCATGGCTCCGATAGTGTTGGCCGTGGCGGTCAACATCATCGAGAAGGAGGCGAACACCAGCCCGATGAGGTAGGCGCAGGGAATTGCAAGGATGGCGAATGGTGACCCCACCAGCCCGAACATCAGAGCCACCAATAGCACGGAGGCCCCGACCAACCCGGACCTGGAAGCCCCCCAGAGAACCTCGCCCACGACGATGTCTTTCGGCTCCAGCGGGGTGAACAGCATAGCCTCGTAGATATGGTGCGTCTCCATGCGAAGGTACGCGCCATACGTGCTGTCGAAGGTGGCGTGGAACATCGCGTAGCTGGCGATGATGCCGGGAGCGACGAACTCCGCGTAGGTAAGGTCACTGAACGTCTCGACGTACTCACCCAGTCCGAAGCCTATGCAGATGAGTATCACGAAGGGTTCAATGGCGATGCCGCCGACCTCCACCCTCCAGGAGCGCAGGAAGGCGTCGCGGTTGCGCTGCCACACTCGAATTCCACGCCAAAGGGTTGTGCGCTGAATGCTCTCCGTAAGCGTGGTCACTCTTCGCGTAGTCCCCTTCCGGTCAGCCGGAGGAACACGTCCTCCAGGTTTCCGGGACGCTGAACGACCTGGTATCCCTCGGGGCTTTCGCCGTGTTGGGAGAGCGCGCCGTTGCCGCCGTAGAGAAACAGCGAATCTCCCCTGTCGTCGAACTCAAGGCCCTTCGAGCGCATGTCGTCGATTATGGCGGCCTTTTCCGAAAGGGCGACGCGGACTTCGAGAACCTGGTCACCGACGTGATTCTTGATCAGCTCCTTTGGCGAACCTTCCACGAGAATTCTGCCACTGTCCATCACCACGAGCCGGTCGCAGAGGTAGGACGCCTCCTCCATGTAGTGAGAGGTCAGCAGTATCGTAATGCCCTGCGACTTCAGATAGACCAGCCTCTCCCAGACCAGGAGCCTTGTCTGCGGGTCCAGGCCGGTTGTGGGCTCATCAAGAATCAGGATGCTCGGCTCGTGCAGAAGCGCCCGCGCTATCAGGAGCCTACGCCTCATGCCGCCCGAAAGCTCGTCCGGCTTGTACCTGGCCCTCTCATGGAGCTGGAACAACTCCAGCGCATCCCGGGCTCTGGCGTTGGCTACCTCTTTCGGCAGGTTGAAGAAGCGGCCATACGAAAGCAGGTTCTGGATGACGTTCAGGTCGGGGTCCAGGCTATCGGCCTGCGAGACCACGCCCAGCATCGCCTTGATGACCCGTTGCTCCCGCCGCACGTCCTTACCCTCCACCAGGAGTTCGCCCTCCGTCACCGGCGAGACGCAGCCGGTCATCCGCATCGTGCTGGTCTTACCCGCGCCGTTCGGCCCGAGAAAGCCAAAGCACTCACCCTTGCGGATGTCGAAGTCGATGCCATCCACGGCAACCAGGTCATGGTAACGCTTGGTCAGATTGCGAGCGGAGATTACGGTTCGCGCTTCCAAATGAGTGACGGGCGTAGGCAATGGTGTCCTCACACCCGCTTGGGCGCATCGAAAGCCAGCGCCTCCTTGGGGTTGTCCACCAGGATCTTGTCGATGGCCTCGTCGCTGAAGCCGCGGCGCCGCATCCTGGGGACTATGTGGTTCAGGATGTAGAAGTAGCCGTGCCCTCCGTACTTCACCAGGCGGTGGTTCTGGCAGATGTCGTGGGCCACCACTATCTTGTCCCCGTACCCCTGCGCGCTTATCCAGGCGATGTCGTCCATCCGCCGCGCGTCGCTCGGCATGTCGATACTGGTGTTGGCCGAGTAGTAGGACTGCTCCTGCCCGAACAGGTCCCATTCCATGTAGCAGCCGCTTTCGGCCATCTGCTTCAGCGTATCGTGCAGGAACACCGTGCGGTCCAGGTGTCCGATGATGGTGTTGCCCAGGTCGGCCCCGGCCTCGCTGAGCACCTCGATAATCTCAAGGGGCGCGACCTCGTTGCGGCCTGGGTGAATGAGAATCGGCGCGCCCGTGGCCTGCTGCGCCCGGCCCGACGCCCGCAGCACCTTGCGCTCGTTATCCGTCAGGGGCCAGGTGCAGCCCACCTCGCCGATGATGCCGGACTTGATGCGGGTGCCATCCACGCCGAGCGTGACGTCCCCGACTATCTTTTCGAATATCT
Source organism: Dehalococcoidia bacterium (assembly GCA_965217565.1). GTDB lineage: Bacteria > Chloroflexota > Dehalococcoidia > Lucifugimonadales > CATOSD01 > CBDCIS01. The sequence continues at coordinate 97,609 of CBDCIS010000006.1, read as the reverse complement.
CGTCCTCGGCACGCTCGTCCATGTCGGCGGGATGCGCGGCATCTACGTAGTGGGAGCCGCCCATGATGATGTTGACGCCGGTGGCCCTGGAGATGCGCGCCAGCCCTATCGGGTCGCGTCCAATGCCCATGCTTGTGGCATCCACGATGGTGTCGCCGCCGTACTGCTTGTAGAGCATAGTCTCGGCGATCGCGGTCTCCACGCTGCCCACCCTGCCGTTGTTGATGTTCTGGGCGGCGTGATGGCGTATGTACCCCATTATCTCCATGGACAGGGGCTTGTAGTAGAAGTCTCTGGCGCCGGCCTCCGCCGGAGGATTCGACATGTGCGTGCCATCCACGAGCAGGTGTTCGTGGGTAAGTGTAACGCCCAGTTCGTCCACGTCGATGGGGCCTGCCACCGTTTGCGCTTTGCCCGTCATTTCGCCGTTAGCCATAGGACCCTCCTTGTGGTTTGAGTGAATAGAAAACGGTCGCGGTCCAAACAATTGCGAGTGTAAGCGGGGCATGGTTCACTGTCAACGTTCGCCCAAGCCCAAACAATCCGGCTAATCCCGCATATCCCGTGAATCTCGACATTCACTAACAGCCGCACTGCTGCGGCCTCGCTCAGCCCAACTGGACCTGGAAACTATCTCAAAAGCGCCGTCGTTCACCCTTTCGCGGGAACCCACTCTGGGGCTCGCCGCTCGGAATCACATGGGCGAGGCGAAGATGCGACTACCCTGGAACTGCCGCCAGGGTCTTTCGATTGTTCGCGTGCGGGCGTTGTCGGATTCGGGATGTACTCGCTGACGGAAAAACGCCTGTGGGTGTCTCATTTTGATTCATTGTGTCTCATTTCTACTTGGGGTCTGTGATGCTGTGAGAGGATTTAGGGGATGTTTCTGAGTTGGGATGTAGTAGGGTTGCGGTTGTTTGTATAGGAAATGAGACACTCCCTTTTGTGGGTTTCGCGCTGTTGTCAGAATCAGGAATTGAGGATTGCCGAGCGGCGAGCCCCTGCGGGGGTTCAGGGATTTGGGGATGAGTTTGTCTTCTATACAGGATGTCTATGTGTTCGAGCAGCTACATGGCGGCGGTGTGTGGGTGAATAAGGGCATGATAGCACGAGTGTTCGTGTATGTCAAGGAGATGTTGTCAGAATCAGGGTTGCCGAGCGGCGAGCCCCTAGGGGGTTTTGCGATTGTGGGATTCAGAGGATGTGGGATTGGCGGATGGCCTTTCGACATGTTCAGGTCGAGCGGGCTTGCCCCGATTGCAATAATCGAAAGACTTTGAAAAGGCCGTGAACTGCCACAGGTTCATGTTGGTATCGGCCCTCCGTTGATGTATAATACTTGTTTGTCGAACTTGGTATCGAATCTTTGGACGGAGGGTAGGTGATTGAATGCGCTAGGTACTCATCTGTTGCTCGACCTGAAGGAGTGCAGCCCCCAGCTGCTGGACAACATCGACTACATTAGGCAAGTCTTGATGGGGGCGGCGGACGAGGCGGGCGCGACCATCGTGGGAGAGAGCTTCCACAAGTTTGACCCCGTCGGAGTAACGGGCATCGTCGCCATCGCCGAGTCTCATCTCTGCATACATACCTGGCCCGAATACGGCTACGCCGCCGTTGACATATTCACGTGCGGGCAGGGTTTCAAGCCCCGGAAGGCGGCGGAACTCCTGATAGAGCGTCTTCAGTGTATGCAGCCGACTATCACGGAAGTCAAGCGCGGCCTAATCGCGGAACTCACCGCTACGCCGGTCTAATGGCGGATATGACCATAGAAGAAGAGCTAAAAGACGGTCAATGGCACTACGAGCTCATCACTCCCGGCCTGGTCCAGGCGGAGCGAGTGAACAGGGTGTTGTTCGAGGGCAAGACGGCCTATCAGCACGTCCTCGTGCAGGATACCGCGTGCTTTGGCCGCAGCCTGGTGCTCGACGACAAGACCCAGTCCACTGCCGTGGACGAGTTCGTGTATCACGAAGCGCTCGTGCACCCCAGTTTGCTGGCGCATCCCCAACCTCGAGAGGTCTTCGTCGCCGGCGGCGGCGAGGGCGCGACCGCACGGGAGGTACTCTCTCACAGGTCGGTAAGCAGGGTCGTCATGGTGGACATCGACAGCGAGGTCGTCGAGCTATGCCGCGAATATCTGCCTGATCACCATCGCGGGGCGTTTGAAGACCCACGCCTGGAGCTACACCACGCCGACGCGCTCACGTTCCTGGAGGAGACCCAGGACAGGTTCGACGTCGCCATCATAGACGTGCCCGACCCGCTGGAACAGGGGCCGGCGTACATGCTGTTTACCCAGGAGTTCTACTACCTCCTTCGTGACCGGCTGAAACCGGGCGGCCTCATGGTTGCCCAGTCGGGGCCGACCGGCCCCTCCTTCTACGAGCAGTGCTTCTCTGCGGTAGCTAGAACAGTTGGGACGGTTTTTCCAGCTGTTTACCTCAGTGAGGCCTTCATACCATCGTTCGGAACCACCTGGGGCTTCGTCATCGGCTCCTTGCAACCGAACCCGACGTCCTTTTCGGCGCGGGAGATAGACACTCTCATCTCCGAGCGAATAAGCGGCCAACTCAGCTTCTACGACGGCATAACCCAGCGCGGCATGTTCTCGGTGCCCAAGTATCTCCGGGCCGCCGTCGCCGCGGAGACGCGAACGATAACCCGATCCGAGCCGCTCTTCGTAGTCTAGTACCATTTCCAGATGTATTTGATAATATATGGTCCGCCTTCCACTCTGGACTCCCGCTTTCGCGGGAGAGACGATCACATGTCAGTGTTTGTCACTTTCAAGTGGAAGCGGTACTAGGCTCACCATACCCCTTTCCTCTGGCTTTTTTCGGACGAATGTCCTAGAATGACTCTGCCAGAATCCCCCCTTTCCTCGCTCGAATTTCCCGAGGCAAACTATGGCAACAGACATTATTGCCGAACTTAACCCCAAGCAGCGTGCAGCCGTGGAGACCATCGACGGGCCGCTGCTCATCATCGCCGGGCCCGGCAGCGGCAAGACCCGCGTAATCACGCACCGGATAGCCTACCTGATTCAGAAGGCTGGGGTGTCGCCCTACCGTATCGCCGCCGTTACCTTCACCAACAAGGCATCGCGCGAGATGCAGGCGCGCCTGTTCGGCAGGAGCGACGACGACCCCGGCGCGCCACTTCTGGGCCGACACATGAGAGATCAGGGCCTGACGGTGGGCACCTTCCACTCCTTCTGCGCCAGGCTGCTCAGGATAGACGGCGAGGTCATGGGGCTGGACAGGAATTTCGGCATCTATGACGACTCCGACCAGGTGTCCGCCATCAAGCGGGCCATGAAAGAGGTCGACGTCGATCCCAAGCTCTTCTCGCACAGAACCATCCAGTCCGCCATCTCAAGCGCAAAGAGCGAGTTGCTGGGCGCGGAAGGCTTCGGCTTGCAGAAGAAGAACTACCTCGACGAGATAACCCACAGGGTCTATGAACGCTACGAGCATCTCCTGTCGCAGAGCTCGGCAGTCGATTTCGACGACCTGCTGCTGAAGACGTATCTCCTGCTGAAGAACTTCCCGGAGGTTGCCAGGAAGTACCAGGACAGGTACGTGCACTTCATGATCGACGAGTTCCAGGACACCAACGTCGCCCAATACGCGATAGCTCGCCAGATTTCACAGTCGTATCCCAACCTGTGCGTGGTGGGCGACCCCGACCAGTCGATATACTCATGGCGCAACGCCGACATAAGAAACATCCTCAGCTTTCAAAGCGATTTCCCCGCCGCAAAGGTCATTACGCTGGAGGAAAACTACCGCTCCACTCAGACCATACTGGACGCCGCCCAAAACGTCATCGCGGCAAACTCGCAGCGCGTCGAGAAGAGCCTCTGGACGAAGAACCTGCAAGGAACGCCCATAGTGGTCCGCGAGGAGTACACGGAGTCGGAAGAGGCCCAGTTCGTCGTCAAAGAAATTCAGAGCGTGACGCGGAGCGAGGGTTACGCCCTCGGCGACATAGCGGTGATGTATCGAATCAACGCCCAGTCCAGGGCGCTGGAGGAGTCCTGTCTTCGATATGGCGTGCCGTACCAGGTCGTGGGCGGGGTGAAGTTCTACCACCGACAGGAGGTCAAGGACGTCGCCGCCTACATGCGGCTGGTCTCCAACCCGGATGACGATATCGCTCTCGCCAGGGTCATCAACATGCCAACGAGGGGCATCGGCCAGCGAACCCTCGACGAACTGACCCGTGTCTCCCGAAACGAGGGCTTGTCAATGTTCAGCGCGATCCAGACGTTAGCGGACATCGGTGGGAACGCCCGCAGCCCCTTCGCTCCCCGCTCCGCGCAGGCGCTGGTCAGATTTCACAGCCTCATCACCGGGCTGATCGACGAGAGCAAGGAACTGGACCTGGTCGAGCTGATGGACCTCGTGATGGAGCGCACGGGCTACAAGCGCTATCTGCTCGAGGACGCCGAACGCGGCGAGGAGCGCCTGGAAAACATACAGGAATTCAGAAGCTCGGCGCGAGAATATCTGCATCTTGGCATCGCGGACGGCCTGACAGCGTTCCTCGAGAGCGTCAGCCTGGTTAGCGACACCGACTCCTTCGAGGAGAGAGCCGAGGCGATAACCCTGATAACGCTGCACCAGGCAAAGGGGCTTGAGTTTCCCGTCGTCTTCATTGTCGGCATGGAGGAGGGTATGCTGCCTCACATGCGCTCGATGGACAGCCAGTCCGAGATGGAGGAGGAGCGGCGGCTCTGCTACGTAGGCGTCACGCGGGCGAAGGACAGGCTGTACCTGCTGAGGGCATTTCGAAGGGGATTCCGGGGAGGTTCGGGTCCAAGCATTCCATCGCGCTTCCTGGCCGACATTCCGCCACGCCTTCTGCAGGGCATAGGTCAGGAGACCCCCGAGCCCAAGCCAAAGCCCGCTCTGGGCTGGACTTCCGGCTCCGGACGGATGACCTCGCCCCGTTCCGGCGGCGCGCCGCGAAGCCAACCTGGCGACGACCTCGCCGGGGTGCGCCGTCCCGCGAGGATGGCCAGGCCCACGACCACGGCGAAGTACGCCACGGGAGACAAGGTGCGCCACGCCATGTTCGGCGAAGGCATCGTAATGAGCTGCGCTCCCTCCGGAGCCGACTTCGAGCTGACCGTAGCGTTCAAGGAGGGCCACGGCGTCAAGCGGCTGCTGCTCAGCTTCGCCCCCTTGGAGAGCGTCGAATGACCGCCGGCGAGCCGACACTTTCTTGACACCCGCACAAAGCGGGCTTAAACTTGCCACATAAACCGCAAATTGATTAGAGGAGTTTGCCCCATGACTCAAGAACAGAACTCGGTTATTACCCAGGAGATGCGAGATGCGGTGGGCGTAGAGTCTGACCCCGTTAGCCACGAGATAGAGAAGGGCGCGATCATCAAGTTCGCCCAGGCCATCGGGGACACGAACCCCATATTCAACGACGAGCAGGCCGCCCGCGCGAGCCGCTACGGCGGCATAGTCGCGCCCCCGACGTTTCTGCGTTCCACGCCCTCCGGCCCCATGAAGGTCAGCATCAAGAGCCCATTCTCCGCCAACCTCGACGGCGGCAGCGAGTGGGAGTATTTCGAGCCGGTGCGCCCCGGAGACACCATCACGGTTACGCAGAAGTTCTCCGACATCTACGAGCGCAGCGGCCGCCTTGGCACCATGTTGTTCATGATTCGAGAGACCAAGTACGTCAACCAGTTCGGTCAGACGGTAGCCCTCCAGCGCAGCACCGGCATAAGCTACGAGCCGTCGTCGTAGTCCGTCAAGAACCGCTATCACCGCAACCAGCATACCAATCCAAGGAGGAAGACATATGGGCGACCAGGTATATTTCGACGACGTGGAAGAGGGCATGGAGATACCCACGCTGCAGAAGGACCCGACGACGCAGCAGTTGGTCAAGTACGCGGGCGCGTCCGGCGACTACTACCAGATTCACTACGATCAGACATTCGCGCGCGGCAACGGCCTTCCAGACGTAATCCTGCACGGCGCGCTCAAGAACGCCTTTCTCGGCCAGTTCGTCACCGACTGGATTGGCGAAGAGGGCACGCTCAACAAGCTCAGCTGCTCGTACCGAGGTATGGACGTTCCGGGAACCCCGGTTTACGTGAAGGGGAACGTTACCAGGAAGTCCTCCGAGAACGGCGAGAACGTCGTTGAGTGCGAGATCTGGCTCGAAGACCACCAGGGCAAAAGGACGACGCCGGGTTACGCCACGGTGTCGCTGCCATCCCGCGAAGGCTAACGCTGCGCCCTCCCCGTTTTCACGCTGACAAGGGTAGGTATTTCAAGAGCAGCCTCAACCGTCATTCCCGAGAACGCGGGAACCCATCGGCAATGGCTCGCCGCTCGGCAATCCATAGGTGTGGGGTGCTCATCCAATCTCGATTCTCGACTTACCTACCCCTTTAAGCCCTTGTGGGGGAGGGATAGAGAGCCTGTCCTCGTGACAACGGCTGACAGGGGTAGACGCGTCGTTCTGCGGTGGCCCACATTGTCAGAATCAGGATGCTATAGCGCCCTCGATACGCTAACCGCAAGTGTCCCAGACGCACCGCAACATTACGAAAGTGAACTAGCTGGAGCAGACGCCCCTTGTGGTTGACATGGCAGGTCGTACCATTGCTTGAGCGCACACGAGGGACGCCCGCACGCGTTGGCGCACCTGCCAAACTGATAAAGCATCGGAGAGTTTGGCGGCCTTGACTACCAGTTGGGCGAAGCCATAGAATAATTCTCAGAAGCTGATGTCAGGGAGCTTATGGCACGAACACAACTCGTAGAGCAACTGGTTTCCGCGGGCGGCGTAGTCTTTCGGGATCATAATGGCGGTAAAGAGGTGGCGTTGTGCGGCAGGTCATCGCCCCGCTTATGGTCGCTGCCCAAGGGGACTCCAGACAAAGGCGAGACACGCAAGCAGACGGCCCTCAGAGAGGTGCGGGAAGAGACCGGTCTCCAGGTAGAGATCGAGGGTTTCATTGATAGCATAGATTACTCTTTCGTCCGACCCCGCGACGGCGCGCGCTGCCACAAAACGGTGCACTACTACCTGATGACGAGCAACGGGGCGACCTTTCCCTTCACGACCACGAATTCGATGTGGTTCAGTGGTTCCCGGTCGCCAAGGCTATTGACTCACTGACTTACGAAAACGAGGTGGGAATTGTTCAAAAGGGCCTTTCAAAGGTCTGGGAAGACCTTGGAATCGGATAAACAGACGCTCGTAAGGGGTGAGAAAGTTGTTCTGAGGGAGAAGAGTGTAAGCGACGCTCCAGACGACTACGCATGGCGGGTTGACGATGAGCTAGCGCGTCTGGATGCCACAAGGCCCCTGAACATGCCATTCAACGACTTCCTCCGATACTCCAAGGAGGAGATAAACTTCCCAAGTCCACGTTCCAAGCGGCTCGCGATAGACACTCTCGATGGCAAGCACATCGGCAACTGCATGTACTACGACATTGATCTCAGGCAGGGCGAGGCGGAACTGGGCATCATGATCGGAGACCGCGACTACTGGAGCAAAGGCTACGGCACGGACTCCGTCAACACCCTGCTGAATCACATCTTCACCACCACGCCCATCACTCACGTGTACCTCCACACGCTGGAATGGAACCAAAGGGCGCGAATCTCCTTCGCCAAGTCCGGCTTCCGCGAGATGAAGCCAGTCCGCCGTAACGGCATGGACTTCATCTACATGGAGATATGGCGCAGCGAGTGGGAGCGCCGGACTCTTGACGAAGGGCGTGAAGTCCTCGACGAGAGCCGGCCCGCCGACTAGCTCACAGTATCCTCGCATCCTCCCAGGTCAATTGGGGCAGCCGTTGGGCGGCGAAGGCTTTTGCTAAAGTCTTATAATAGTCCCGAAAAGACCTTGAACTGTTTTCCCCAACTCCCATATGCTTCTGGCAACGGCTGGAGAGTTGTTGCTACGAATGCGCCGACGAAGGCTGCACTTACGGAAGTGCAAAGATGCTCCCGTTCGTCCAAAGAAGATTGATTCGCCGACCTTCTTTGCGATGATAGGAATGACTCCTATTTCGAGTGGCGGGGTTGCCTTCTCGCGCCCACTTCCCCAGCCTATGCTTCGAGGAATTTGCGTGTTTCCATATCGGGACGGGCAAGAATTGTAAACTCGACCCGCTGGCGGGCAGCTTACGCGAGCGGCTATGCTATCTTCAGAAGCTCAAGTGAAATGTGAAGGTTGGCAGCCCGACCGCATAGCGTAGGTGGACCGGAAAGAGGGTGGGTTAAACGTATTCCGGCGGCAACGAAAGAGCACACCAGGCAATTGGGTTCAGGAGGACGGACTGATGAAGCTAACTCGGGCAAGGGTGACCAACTACAAGAGCATCGAGGACTCGGACTGGGTAAACATTGAAGACGTCACCTGCATGGTAGGCAAGAACGAGTCAGGAAAGACGGCGTTCCTAAACGCCTTGAGGCATCTCAACCCCGTAACCGGGGTCAGCGGTGACTTCGACATCAAGGACTATCCCAGGAAGGGCTACGTGCGCTACAAGCGGATCCACTCGGAGCGGCCGGCCACCGTCATTCTCGCCGAGTTCGAACTTTCGGACATGGAGATCCAGGAAGTGGAGACCGCCTTTGGCGAGGGTGTACTCGAGTCGCCCATCGTGACGACCTCAAAGGGGTACGACAACAGGCTCGGCTGGGAGTTCGATCTCGATGAGAGAGTTGTGATCGCGAACATATTGACCAATGCTGAACTGCCCATCGAAATTCAGCATCACGCGAAAGGCTCGGAAACCCTGGAAGAAATGGTTTCGTGCCTAGAGGCGCTGGAGGTCAAGCCGTCGTCGGTGCAGTCTCTGCTGAACGAGCTCGCACTGCGCTTCAGTGGCGGCCTCAAGAGCCAGATGATAGAGGACTGCCTGCAAAATTTCCTGCCGCGATTCGTTTACTTCGACGACTACAGCGCGATGAGGGGCCGTATCTCGATTCAGGATATTCGACGACGCCAGGAGAACGGTGAGCAGCTTGACGACGCGGACCGCACCTTCCTTTCGCTACTGGCGCTGGTGGGCGCGAAGTTGGAAGACCTGGAGAACCAGACCAACTACGAGTACGTCAAGGCCGAACTCGAGTCGGCTTCTATTGAAATCTCGGACGAGATATTCGAGTTCTGGAATCAGAACAAGCAGTTGAGAGTGGAGTTCGACCTCTCGGTGGCCAACCCCAACGATCCCCCGCCGCTGAACTCCGGCACCATCTTGCACGTGCGCATATGGAACAACCGCCACCGCGTTTCCGTGCCGTTCGACGAACGCTCCAAGGGCTTCGTGTGGTTCTTCTCCTTCCTGTCGTACTTCTCGACGCTGGAAGAGGAAGAGGACGCGGACCTGATTCTGCTGCTAGACGAACCCGGCCTGAATCTTCATGCGATGGCGCAGCGCGACTTCCTGCGGTTCATCGACGAGCGGCTGGCCCCCAAGAACCAGGTCATCTACTCCACTCACTCGCCGTTCATGATAAACCTGGACAAGCTGAGCGGCGTGCGAACCGTGCAGGACGTTGACGACAGGGGCACCTATGTAAGCGAGGATACACTGAGCAACGACCGTGAAACGGTGTTCCCCTTGCAGGTGGCGCTTGGCTACCAGATGGCTCAGACGCTGTTCCTGGCCCCTCACTGCCTGATGGTCAACTACGCCTCCGACCTGATATACATGCAGGTGCTGGGCGAGACGGTCGCCTCTGTAGGCCAGATGCGACTCGACCCTCGTTGGGTGGTGATCCCGGTTGGCGGCGCCGACAACCTGCCAACCTTCGTCTCCACGCTGGGTGAGAACTACGTCAGCGTGGCCGTGCTGATGGACGTGACGCCGAAGAACAAGGCCAAGCTGGAGCGGCTGAACCGCAATGCGGCTATCACACGAAACAACCCGATAAAGTGGGTCGAGGTGGCCAGGGTGCGCACGGCTGACATTGAAGACCTTTTCGAGCCCGGCTTCTATCTCAAGCTGGTCAACGAGGCCTACGCCCGGGAGTTGGCTGCGCCCGTGACGATGAAGGCGATATCGGACGCCGATCCGCGTATCGTGCAGCGGCTCCAGGCGTACTTCGAGGCAGAGGGCATCGCCGGAGGCCGATTCGACCCGTATCGGCCTGCCGCATACCTGCTGCAGAAGCACTCCCAACTTCGCAGTGAGATAAGCGAGGCAACGATAGAGCGAGCCACTTCCATGTTCGAGCGCATCAACTCGTTGTTGCCCAGCAATGGGGCTTCCGAGAGCAGCATCAACGTGGCGGCGGCAAGGGCTCTCGCGCCGACGCTGTAGCAATAAAGGACGTCCGCTCTTATCCTGCCCCTTCCTCGCGTAGGAAGGGGCAGGATTTTTTCTTGGCAAGAGGATTCTTGGGGAGGAGACTTTCCGGGTGCGATTCTCAAACTATATACGTTCAAGTTGATTTGGAGTAAAGTTGTAGGGTGGCTTGTAACTCCTGCTGGCTCTGTTTCGACGCCACAAGGGCGAGGATGGGCTCCTACCTCTCTGGAACGGGTGGGATGGTGGTGAGTGGGCTACGCGCTCGGCGAATTCAATAGAGGACGCGGTCCAATGTCAAACACGACTCCCGCGAACGTTCGAGGCTCCGAGGGATCTCCCAACCTGTTGAGCTACGAGGCCGCGCTCGAGCGAGTTATGGGACTCGCGGACTTCGAGCGCTCCAAGAACAGCCCCGGCCACTCGACGTTTCACCTGGAGCGCATAGGTCTTCTGATGGAGCAGCTTGGCAACCCGCACCAGGACACGCCAACCATCCACGTAGCGGGAACCAAGGGCAAGGGCAGCACGTCGGCTATGACGGCCTCGATTCTCACGGCTCAGGGCTACAAGGTAGGGCTGTTCACCTCGCCCCATCTGCACAGGACGACCGAACGAATCAGGGTGGGGCTGAAGCCGGTAAGCGAGGAAGAGTTCGCTTCGATCGTCGAGTTGGTCTGGCCAGCGGTCGAATATGTTGGCGAGGAGGGGCCTTACGGCGAAGTTACTACCTTTGAGATGCTAACGGCAATGGCGTTCGCCCATTTCAAACGAATAGGAGCGGACTTCCAGGTGATGGAGGTTGGCTTGGGCGGACGGCTCGACTCCACCAACATCGTCACGCCGGAGGTGTCCGTCATAACTTCAATAAGCCTTGACCATGTCGCGGTTTTGGGCGACACGGTGGAGAAGATAGCCTACGAAAAGGCGGGCATCATCAAGCCGGGGGTGCCGGTAGTAGTCGCGCCGCAGACCGACGGCGCTTCGAATGTAATCGCGGAGGTGGCCGAGCAGCGAAAGGCGCCGCTCGTGCTGGTGGATTGCAGATTGACGCGGAGAAAACTCCATGCGGACGTGGACGGCCAGTCGTTTGAGGTTGTAGGGCTCAGGGACAGCTATGAACTCTGGACTCCATTGTTGGGAGACCACCAAATCGAGAACGCCAGCGCGGCGATTGCCGCCATAGAGTCGCTTCCAAGCAGGTACGCAATCTCAAAGGCAAGCGTCGTCAGAGGAATCAGGGACGTCCGATGGCCGGCGAGGCTGGAGGTGCTTTCGAGGAACGGCTCGACGGTCGTGGTGGACGGGGCACACAATCCCTATTCGATGGGCAGGCTTGTGGAAGCTGTGCGCGAGTACTTCCAGTTCAAACGTATTATCCTGATATTCGGAGCTCTAGGAGGCCACAGCGCGAGCGGCATGATCGATGCGCTCGCTGAGCTATCGCCCACGGTAATCGCGGTGCGCTCGAGGCACCCCAAGTCTGCCTCCTCCGACGTCACAGCCGACATTTTCAAGGAGCGAGGTCTTGGCGTGACATTCCAATCGGACGACGTGGGAGAGGGCGTTCGGCGTGCGCTGGAAATGGCCGCCGGGGGAGATCTGGTATTGGGAACCGGCTCGCTGACAGTGGCGGCGGAGGTAATCGAGGAATTGAGAGGAATGGCTCCTGAGCTCTATCCATCGATCAAGCTTCCCTCGGACCGGGGAGCGCCAAACACGGTGTAAGTACGTTATGAGCAATCACAGAAAACGAGTCGTGGTTACTGGCATGGGCGTGATTTCGCCGCTTGGCATGTCGGTGGACGAGTATTGGCGAAATCTGCTGCGGGGCGCGTCGGGGATCAGGCAGGGGGTGCTCTGCGATTACAGCGATTACCCGTGCAAGGTCGCCGGAGAGGTTCCGGAGTTCGACGCCGGCCAGTTTATGAATCCAAAGGAGGCGCGCCGCATCGCCCGCTTCTCTCAGATGGCCGTGGCTGCCTCAGGGCTTGCCATTGAGCACGCGGGGCTGAGCCTCTCGCAAGAGGACCCGGAGAGGCTAGGCGTTGTCATGGGCAACGGCAATGGCGGATTCCCCGTTACCGAGGAGAACGCCCGCATCATGATGGAAAGGGGCGGGATGCGCGTCAGTCCCTTCTTCATCCCTATGATCTTGCCGAACATGGCCGCGGCGAACGTGAGCCGGGAGTACGGACTGAAGGGCTACACCTCCACTGTGATTACCGCCTGCGCCGCGGGGAACCAGGCTATAGGCGAGGCGGTGGAGGCGATTCGCAGAGGCGCGGCGGACGTCATTCTGGGCGGTGGCTGCGAGGCGGGCATATGCCAGCTTGCGTTGGGCGGCTTCAACGTCATCAAGGCGCTCACCAGGAACAACGACGAGCCCGAGAGGGCCAGCCGGCCTTTCGACGCCAAACGCGACGGTTTCGTTCCCGCTGAAGGGGCGGCGATCCTGGTGTTGGAGAGCATGGAACACGCCCTGGGCCGGGGAGCGAACAGCCTCGCGGAAGTCATAGGCTACGGCGTTTCGTCGGACGCCTTTCACGCCGTTCAGCCCGATGAGGACGGCGCGGGGGCCACTCGCGCCATGCGCTGGGCGCTGGAAAACGCGGGCGTTGGAATCGACGAGGTCGATTACATAAACGCGCACGGAACTTCCACGCCCAAGAACGACCACGTGGAGACGCTGGCGATAAAGTCGTTGTTCGGCGAGTTGGCCTATGACGTCCCGATAAGCTCTACGAAGTCGATGATAGGTCACGCCCTCGGAGGGGCAGGCGCGGTTGAGTCCGTCGCCTGTGTACAGACCATTCAGCACAACGAGATTCACCCGACGATCAACTACGAGTTCCCGGACCCCGAATGTGACCTCGATTACGTGCCCAATGTTTCCCGCGAGAAGAGGGTGGATACCGTGTTGTCCAACAGCTTCGGCTTTGGTGGGCAGAATGCGTGCCTGGTGTTTCGCCGGTTCGAGGAGTAGGCGATGCGGCGACTTATGGGCCGTTGTTCCCTCTCATTGACCGCTTTGGACGAAAGAACGCCACTGTATGCCAAAGGCTTTGGCGTAACTCCGGATTGCCGAGCGGCGACCCACTGCGCGGAGTCCCGTGGAAGGAGACCTTTGCATAACACTGGTAATGGGGCGGAAATCGGGAGAGACAACCCTGATAAGTAGGGAGGGTTTATGCACCGGGAGATGGGACAGCAGACACTAGCGGAATCGTTGTTGCCGGGAATCTGGGTCAAACCGGGGGCCTAGAACGCATCCGACAGGCGGCGGACTAAGAGCGGTTGGGCCGGTTGGCGGCCGGAGTCCAGTCGGCTCGTGAAGGTAAACCCAGCTACCCTCCGCTGATGATGGTCAAGGTGTTGCTACTGGAGCGGTGTACGGGGATCGAGCCTATGAGTCCAAGAGGAGGCGCCGTTGGCTGAAGACTCAGGGGATCAACGACCGTATCATGCATCGTTCCCACAAGCACCAACGGGAGTTGCCTCGCTGGCAGAAGCGACGCAACGAGTTGATGTCTCCTCTGCGGGCGTTGGTGGAGAAGGTATTCGGAACCCTCAGACGCAGCTACGGGTACAGCCGAGTCCGCTACCTGGGTCTGGCGCGGAGCGCTGTGGAGATGTGGTTCAAGCTGATGGCCTACAACCTGAGGAAGGTGGTCAAACTGCCCAGTTGTTCGGCCTGAACCCGACGGTGGGGCAGTTGTGCGGGACCGTCCCACCTAATGGAGGAAGGTGAACTCAGGGCCGCGCCGGTCCGGACACTGCCAGTCCCCTTTCCGCGCCGGGAGCCCTATCAAGGGCCACTCCCGAGTTGTTCAAAGGTCTCCCAGCGCGAGAACATCATCGGAGATTTGAGAAAATGTGCCATAATTGCACTATAAGGGTCTATGCGCAACGCTTAGCATGTGGTAGTGTTATGTGGGCGCAAGGCCTATCACTCTTTCCGTTAAGGAGGCAAGAGACCTAATATGGCAAGGTCAAAGCTACTGGTTTTCTTCGCACTCATTTTGCTGATTTCAATCCCCGCCGGTCTGGCACAGGCCCAATCCACGAATGGCACGGCAGTCATCTCCGATGGCAATACCTATAGCGACAAGCTCACAATCTCTTTGATGGACGTCTCCGATCCCGGTGAGGGCATGGTGTACGTCGCCTGGTTGGTGTCGGACGATGGCTCCATCAAGTTGAACGTTGGCGCGTTAAACGTGGACTCCAAAGGCGCCGTCAATCACGGCTACCTGTCGCCGTCCGGCGAAAACCTGATTGCCACCTATAACAAGGCGGTTGTCACAAACGAAGCGGCGGCGGACGCGGAAGCCGCGGATCCCAAGGGCGAAATCGCGTTCAGCACGGGTGTGTCGCCTGCCGCGATGATGTACATCAGAAACCTGTTGATGATGTTCCCCGACGATGGCGAGATGGGAATCCTCTCCAATCTCAGGGGACAACTCGCTGTGGCAATTGAGCACGCTAGGCTCGCCAGAAGCGCTGCCGACATAGACAGCCTCATGATGCACACTCAGCATGTGATAAACGTCATCGAGGGCACAGACGGCGCGAACTTCGACGACTCGGGGGGCAATCCAGGAGACGGTATGGGCGTTCTGGCTCATGCCATGGGCCGCGACCAAGCCGCAATGGCAGCAGCCGCGGCGGCAGGCAATGAGCTAATCCAGGCGAAAGCCTTGTTGGTAGAAGAATATGCCGGCAACGCCGAAATGTGGGCAATGGAAGCCAGGGACAACGCCTTGAGTAGCATGGCCGAGACCGACCTGCTTAAGGCGAAGAATCTCCTGAGCACCGTTTCAGGGCCTCTCAACTCCGCGTTGGACGGTATCGCCGCTACCGGCGCAGGCGGGGCTTCGCAGGCGTACGTTGAGGCACAACTGATGGCAACCTACGACTTCGCGGCAGGCGTGCCGGAGGATCCCATCGTTGATGAACCCGTCGTTGGCGACTCCGACCTACGGGTTCTGGCCCAGGTGGGGTTGATCGCCGCGTTGGCGCTGCTGCTCTCAGGCTCGATAGCCCTGGCAAGGGCACGACGACGCTCCCGAGGGTAAGCGCTAGGGTTTAGTTAGCGAAACGAATCCATTTCAATGAAGAGGCCCCGCCATCATTTGTGACGGGGCCTCTTCTGGCATTAGGCCAAACCGCGCGGCCGTTCGCGGCCCTCGCCGGCGCAATGATCGTCCGGCGCATGCACCAGGGCAAAGCCGGCGGTATCGCGCTAGATACTGTTCTGTCCAGCATCATCAAGCTCCTGACTTGGAGTGAGGCATGTGGCTGAAGCCAAAACTCCTTCTGTTGATCGCGTTCATTCTGCTTGGCGTTGGTGTCCTCAGTTGTGACAGACCCGATGTGGCAACTCCAACGCCTCCGACGGTTACGCCCTCTCCCACGCCGTTAAACCCGCGAGCGCTGCTCGAGAAGTCTGGCAAGATAATGGAGTCGCTCGAATCTTTCCACTTTCTCATCGAGCACAGGAGCGGAGGCACTCTCTTGATGCCGGGTCTGCTCATCACGGACGCCGAGGGAGACGTCGTCAAGCCTGACCGGCTCACAGCCGAATTTGGCGGCCAATTCGGCACGCTGTACATCCAGTCCAGCTTTATCGCGTTGGGCGATGTCAGCTATATGACCAACCCCTTGACCGGACAGTGGGAGACTATTCCCGCCGAGGTCAGTCCTCTTGGATTCTTCAGTCCTCGGCGAGGCATTTCGGCGATAATGACGCAGGTCTCTGGAGTAAGCATCGTCTCCAGCGACGAGCGAAGCCATAGGCTTGCGGGAAAACTGCCGCCACAGGCCCTTTCTTCCCTTGTAGGCGAGACCATAAGCGACACGTCGGCTGCGGCCATGGTCTCGGTAGAGCTAACGATAGACGCCGATGAGTTCCATCTGCTCGAAGCGGTCCTCGACGGCAGAGTAACCGCGTCCGAACCCGATGGCACAGTGAGGGTTATCGCCCTCTCCCAATTCAACGAACCATTTGACATCGAGCCGCCGCTTTAAGGGCGTGGTCGTGAGTTCTCGTCAGACCCCAGGCAAGCCGAGCACGTCCAGCCGCGTGTCCCCCTTCATTGCGTTGATTCCGGTCTGCGCAGGCGTATTCATCGCCGCGGACGACCAGACGGTCATCGTGACTGTTCTGCCCCAGATCATGCTAGAGATGAAGGTGGACGTAGTCAGGGACGTGAACCAGGCATCCTGGACCATTACAGGGTACCTGCTGGGCTACGTCGCGGCCATGCCGCTCATCGGCAGGGCGTCGGACGTCTGGGGACACCGCCGCATCTTCATCTTGTGCATGTTGCTCTTCATGATCGGTTCGGTCATGGTCGCGCTCACCTCCCAACTGTCGTGGTTGATTGCGGCGCGAGTCTTCCAGGCTCTGGGGGCAGGAGCGCTGGTGCCTGTATCCATCGCAATCGTTGGAGACCTCTTCCCGCCTGAACGCAGAGGAGTGCCTCTTGGGATTGTTGGAGGCGCGGCTGAAGCCGGTGGCGTGATTGGCCCTCTCTGGGGAGGCATAATCCTACGCTATCTGGACTGGCAATGGGTCTTCTGGATGAACATCCCGCTGGGGCTGGCGACGCTTGCGCTGCTGGTGGTCTTTCTCAAGCCCAGCCCACTCTATCCGGGCAGGATTGACTACCTCGGCGGCGCGCTCATCGCACTCGCGCTCGCAACGCTTACCCTGGGACTTGCCAGGGTGGACGCGCGCGACGCTCTGTTGGCAGTTTACCTCGTGGCTTCCCTGACCTCCCTGGCGCTGTTCGTCCTCCGGCAGAGGGTCGCGGAGTCTCCGCTCATTCCCCTGGAGATGTTCAGGCGATGGGCGTTTAGCGCGGCGAACTCTACCCACCTGCTCGTCGGCGCCGCCCTGATTATAGGCATGGTCACGATACCGCTCATGGCAAACACCACCCTGGCGCTGACTCCTCTGGAGGGGGGACTTCGATTGATGCGTCTCACCGCCGCGATTCCGGTGGGGGCGGTTCTCGGCGGCATAGCCTGCCAGCGTCTCGACTACCGAGCGCCGACGATCCTTGGGTTGGCGCTGTCCGCCTTGGGATTCTGGTTCATGAGCCGCTGGGACGCTCAGATAGCTGACCCCACGATGACCATACACCTGGCGACTGCGGGGCTGGGCTTCGGCCTGGTAATCGCTCCCATAGCTCTGGCCGCGACCAACTCCGCCCGCGTCGAATTCAGGGGAACGGCAGCCGGCGTTATCACCGCGATGCGTATGGTTGGCATGACCCTCGGACTGGCGACGCTGACCGCTTGGGGGGCGGGCCGATTCCAGGACCTCGTGGCCGGCGCGCAGTTGTTTCCAATGGAGGGGGAAACCGTCGCGCAGGCGCAGGAGCGATTTGGGCTTCACGTTACGAATGCGGGCTTGAGCCTGTTCAGCAACTTCTTCCTGATTGCCATGTGCGTCTGCCTTGCGGCGATAGCTCCGGCCGCGTTCATGGTGTGGAGAAGAGGCAGGGAAGAGGGCTGACCAGGGACCACATTGCCGCCCTGTCCAAGAACGCGCGCAGCCAAATTCACCAGACCGAACAGTTGCCGATTCGCAATTTCGCTTGACTCTGTATTGTCATTGGGATAACATAAATTGGCGCACCACAATTGGTGCGGACGGATCATCGTTTTTCTATTGACATTCCCGATTGGGATTGTTTAAAATGAATTCCCCATAGAGTTGTGGGGAGCACCTTAACAATTGGATAGTGGAAGGAAACAATTCTTGTAGAGTTTGATCCTGGCTCAGGACGAACGCTGGCGGTGCGCCTAATGCATGCAAGTCGAACGGACGGCCTTGATTCGTCTAGGTCGTTAGTGGCGGACGGCTGAGTAACACGTAAGTGACCTACCCTTAAGAGGGGGATAATCTCGAGAAATCGGGCCTAATACCCCGTAAGCTCCAACGATTGCGGTTGTTGGAGGAAAGGTTCCCGACTTGTTCGGGTTCCGCTTTAGGAGGGGCTTGCGTCCTATCAGGTCGTTGGTGGGGTAAAAGCCTACCAAGCCGAAGACGGGTAACCGGTGTGAGAGCATGATCGGTCAGAGGGGGACTGAGACACGGCCCCCACTCCTACGGGAGGCAGCAGCAGGGAATCTTGCGCAATGGGCGAAAGCCTGACGCAGCGACACCGCGTGGGGGAAGAAGGCTCTAGGGTCGTAAACCCCTTTTCTCAGGGAGGAGAATGGACAGTACCTGAGGAATAAGGTTCGGCTAACTACGTGCCAGCAGCCGCGGTAATACGTAGGAACCGAGCGTTGTCCGAATTTACTGGGCGTAAAGGGCGCGTAGGCGGCTTGTTTAGTCTCATGTGAAATCTCCCGGCTTAACTGGGAGGGGTCATGGGAAACTGGCAGGCTCGAGGGCAGTAGAGGGAAGCGGAATTCCCGGAGTAGTGGTGAAATGCGTAGATACCGGGAGGAACACCAGTGGCGAAAGCGGCTTCCTGGACTGTCCCTGACGCTGAGGCGCGAAAGCGTGGGGAGCAAACCGGATTAGATACCCGGGTAGTCCACGCCCTAAACGATGGATACTAGGTATGGGGGGTATCGACCCCTCCCGTGCCGAAGCTAACGCGATAAGTATCCCGCCTGGGGAGTACGGCCGCAAGGCTAAAACTCAAAGGAATTGACGGGGGCCCGCACAAGCAGCGGAGCGTGTGGTTTAATTCGATGATAAGCGAAGAACCTTACCAGGGCTTGACATGCTTCTGAAACCCCGCGAAAGCGGGGCCTCCTTCGGGACAGATGCACAGACGTTGCATGGCTGTCGTCAGCTCGTGCCGTGAGGTGTTGGGTTAAGTCCCGCAACGAGCGCAACCCTTGTCGTTAGTTACTCTGTCTAGCGAGACTGCTCCTAAAAAGGGAGAGGAAGGTGGGGACGAGGTCAAGTCAGCATGGCTCTTACGCCCTGGGCTACACACACGCTACAATGGCCGGTACAGAGGGTCGCGAAGACGCGAGTCGGAGCCAATCCCACAAAACCGGCCCCAGTTGGAATTGCAGGCTGCAACCCGCCTGCATGAACGCGGAGTTGCTAGTAACCGCAGGTCAGCACACTGCGGTGAATACGTTCCCGGGCCTTGTACACACCGCCCGTCACGTCATGGAAGTCGGCAACACTTGAAGTCGCTGGGCCAACCCGCAAGGGAGGCAGGCGCCGAGGGTGGGGCTGGTAACTGGGACGAAGTCGTAACAAGGTAGCTGTACCGGAAGGTGCGGCTGGATCACCTCCTTTCTAGGGAGATTCTCTCTCATACGGCAACGCCAAGCGCAACGCCCGAAGAGGAGACACTCCTAGGTCGGTCGGTGGGTGGGACGCGGAAGGCATCGAGTAGAGCCGGATCCGCCTATGGCGGAGGAGCTCCCCGAAGCCCAAACGTCTCCTTAGAATGCCCACCGCTTCATTGAAACTCTTCTACTGTTTCCTTCCACTATCCAAGAGTTAAGGGGTTATACACATCAGGGGCCGGCCTTCTACAGGGACGGCTCCTTTTGTTTTGAGCAGAATCGGCGTTGCCGCACGCATCCGCTTGGCCTGAGGCCAGGCTGTCACACTCATCCTAAGGGGCTGTAGCTCAGCTGGGAGAGCGCCTGCTTTGCAAGCAGGAGGCAGGGGGTTCGAGTCCCCCCAGCTCCACCACTAACCATTCCGTCCCTGCCCTATACTGTCCCACAATACCCTGATGTCATAGCTGAGAGACTCTGGTAGGTGCCCCAGCCATGCCATATGTTGCCTTCACAATCCCGTCTCAAGTGTGGTAACATATGTGGGAATGTTTCGTGGCGGAGGGGACTCCATGGCACTATCGGCGACGCGGGTTAAGGCCCTCAAGGAACCGGGGCGATACTCCGATGGCGGGGGCCTGCACCTATACATCAGCAAGGCGGGGCGCAAGTCTTGGGTCCTGCGCATCACCATCGACGGACGCCGACGCGATATCGGCCTGGGCGGGTTTCAGTCCGTAGGCCTGGCTCGAGCTCGCGAGAAGGCGGCGGACTACCGGGCCGCTGTCGCGGAGGGTCGCGATCCTCTGGCCGAAAAGCGCGCGCCCGCGATGCCGACCTTCAGGGAAGCCGCCTGCGCCGTCCACGAGGCGAACAGACCCCGTTGGCGCAACGCCAGCCACATCACAAGCTGGATGCAGACTCTGGAGCGTCACGCCATGCCGACGCTGAGCAACACAGCCCTGGACCGGATAGACCGTGGGGACGTGCTGCGAGTCCTCACCCCGATTTGGACGACCAGGCCGGAGACGGCCCGACGAGTGCGTCAACGGATGAGAACCGTCTTCCGATGGGCAATGGCGCACGAGTTCATGGAGACCAACCCCGCGGGTGAGGCCATCGACGGCGCGTTGCCCCCCATGCCGAAGGTGAAAGCACATCTGAGGGCGCTGCCCTATCAGGAAGTCGGGTCAGCGCTCAAGACCGTTGAAGCCTCCCAAGCCTCAATCCCGGCCAGGTTGTGCTTCCGGTTTCTGGTTCTCACGGCGGCGCGTTCCGGTGAGGCCAGGGGCGCCACCTGGGACGAGATAGACATGGAGGGCCAGGTGTGGCGGATACCGTCCGAGCGGATGAAAGCAGGCGTAGAGCATCGGGTACCCCTGAGCAGGCAGGCAATCGAGCTGCTTGGCGAAGCGTCTTCCTTGCGCGATGAAACCAGCCTGGTGTTCCCGTCGCCGCTGAAGGCGGGGGCGCCGATGTCCGACATGACGCTGACGAAGGTTCTCCGTTCAACCGGGCTGGCGGAACGCGCGACCGTCCACGGGTTCCGCAGCAGCTTCAAGAACTGGACGCTGGAGCAGACGGACGCGCCCTGGGCTGTTTCAGAGGCGGCGCTTGCCCATATCCTGGGCAACTCGACCGAACAGGCCTACGCCAGGTCCGATCTGTTCGAGCGCCGCCGCGCGCTGATGCAGCTGTGGGCGGACTACCTGACCGGACAACTTCGAGGGAAGTCGGAACGGCAAGACCCAGTCGCCGGTTCCGGTCATGCAGGCCGCATCCAGGCGGCATTGGGCGGGCCAATGTCACCCGTAGCCACCGGCCGGGACTCCAACCAGAGCGTGATGTCGCTCGCCCTCCACCTGACGGCAGCGGAGCCGACCTTTACGGGCCGCGGGAATTCACCCTCCTGCATTAGCCTATAGATCGTCGAGCGGCTCATCCCCGCGATTTTCTCAACCTCTCGACGCCTCAGCAGTCTGTCGCTCATTGTCATCCCCCCTTCTTGCGCTCCAATTCGCACCGGCGAAACATTGGTCTTCCCGTGTTTGAGTGGGCCGCCGACGCCCGACGGATGGGGCGAGCACATGCGGCGTTCCGGTTCGGTCCCATCACTATCCTCCCGGAGGGTCACCTGGCAGCCCTCATCCATGAGGATGTGCAGCCCTCCCGGCATCCGGCGCACGCTCGGTTCCCCGGTGCAAACTCGTTCACCTCTTCGCGGGTTCATGGGAGCGGGGCGCTACAGAAGAGTGTGAACGAACCGTAGGACGTCCATCACCTCCGCGCTTGACCGGGGACGCTACGACATCCCAATAGGGGAAAGTGTAGGCCGGCGCGACATCCAGGAGTGGGTCATTAAGTGGGGAGTTTTTCGAGAACTTATTTCGGCAGTCTCCCCTACGCGCGAGTCAAGCACCTCCGCGCTTGACCGGGGACGCCACGACGTCCCAACAGGGGAAAGTGTAGACTGGCGCGACGCCAAAAAGTGGGTCACAAAGTACGGCATTTTTGAAGACCTTGTATCGGCAGTCGCCCCTACGCGCGAGGCAACCACCTCCGCCAGGGGTCCCGCTGTCTCCACCAGTCCATGCCCAGGGGAGGCACATTGGTGTCCGGGAACCGCGGGAGGCGGCCTCTCCCGAAAGGGGACGGGAGGGACCGTAGCCTGAGCGAGGCTCAGGCCTCAGTGGTATAGTATAGCCCGGTGCGTGCGGCGGTGGCCTCCACATATTTCCGCAACTCGGGCTCGAAAGACCTTTTCCAGGCGCGCTCTTTCCAGATGCGAATCACCGTCTCTTCGGAAAGCTCAATCGCCTCTGACACGATACGACAGCCCGAGACGTTACTGCCTCTCGGCGGTACTCCGACCCTGAACAGGACCTCGATGACGAAATGAACCTGGACGTCACGCTCGAGGTGGGCCCAATTGACGGGGCGATGGGATTGGCCAGACATCATGGCAGGACGCCACCGGAACCCGACAGCAACCTCCCGTAGCCACCTGAAGAGCGGGAGGGGAATGGCCTCTCCCCGGTCACTCAGGAGCTCACAGATCCACCAGAGAGCGTCGAAGTAGACCCGGTTGGACAGGGAGCGCTCAATGTAATCCGACAACTCGTCAGGGGAGCTCTCGCCGATGTGTGTTAGCAACTGGGTTCCAAGAATTGCTGAAACTGCTGCGGACTCGTACTCGGAGTCCAACTGGCTCGTGTCCGGGATGTCGGCCAGCAGTCCCCTGGCAACCCTCAGGCCCTCTCCATGAGAAGGGCGGCGTCTACTGTCCCGAGAGCCGCATCCCGCCCTCCGTCTGGCGGCCCGCCGAAATAGATCGCTGAGAAGTTGACCTTCTGGAAAGTCCGGCCACCACTTCCTCGTCCCAGCTCTCATGCTGTCCACAACGGCCTCGTCTTCAGCCCTCCTGTCACTCCGCTCCAGGGCCCGGCGAATGCGTTCCTTCGCTTCCTCTACGCCAGGTCCGCCGGTCCCGGAGGCCGGGGGACTCAAAGCAACTTCTTCAATGACTTGCAGGCGCTTTTCCATGTCCCGCCGGATTTTGCGATCTATCTCGGCGGCGCTTTCCAGTACCATTCTCATCCGCAGGTCCCTCCTTCCGGTAACGCGCTCCTCCCCTCCCTCGGGCGGCACCCGAGGTCTGGGACGCCACATCGAATATACGCCGCCTCACCGGCGTGCCTCAGGGCGTCCGGGAGGACCGCGCTGGCGAGGTGGGGCCCGGCCGGCGGCGGACGGCAGAGCGAACCATCTCGCCCCGGCGGTCCATCGCCCACTCTTTGAGACCGTGCATGGCGCACGCGCAGCCGTACGGCTCGACTAGCCGCCTGGTGCACTCCCCAGCCTCCTTCCGGCTTCCCGGCAGCATAGTACAATAGTACAAGTGTATGCCTGGGTCTGCACTGTTCGCAAGTCGTGCGGGAGCCGGGGGGCCCTGAACTGCGACAATTGCCTTTGCCGGTCTTTGAGGACGACCATCTGGTACCCAGGAGGTGACAGATTGGTCATCAACAGGTAGTTCCACTGAGGCGGAAGCTAATGGAAGGTAAGACACTAAAGGCAGCCGCATAGTCGGCCGCCATGAGTGAGAGATCGGCAATGGAGCGGCAGCGAGGGTCGTTTCCGTCGGCGAGGCGGAAGGCCGGATGCAACCGGAGGGCCAGGCCGGACCCTTTAGCGGATATGTGAGAGAGTGGCTTCGAGCCTCTGCTACGGCCGGATCCCGAGGGTGAGCTGGGCGCGTCACCTCTCACCGAGCCATTCGGTGAGAGACACCCTGACTGGTTCAGCGGCTCCTAGTTGAGGACGCTCCAGCGCCGTATCAGGGATTACAGGGCCCTTCACGGGCCGGTCAGGGAGGCGGACTTCCAACAGGAGCATCAGCCGAAAACTGCCGCACGTAGGCGCCTGCGCCCTTCGCGCACCGCCGGCTCCACAGTTTTCGCCCCAGGCGCTGCGGTGCGCGGCGGCCCTGCGACATGGTGGGGCCATCTTAGCCGAGGCGAGCAATGTGGCGACGGAGTATCTTTCCCTTACGCCGAAGGGCGAGCCCCAGCCGAGGCTGACGCCGCGATCGGCGCTTTGGGCACGCCCGCAAGAGACGCAGGGCGCGCGCATCGAGTGGATAAGGCAGCGGCTGGGATGCTCGCAAATGAAGCTCACGCGCCCTTCGCGGCGTAGGCGCATACGAGCCCACGCCCTGGGCGCGGCCGCCCGTAGCGTGGTGGCTGGCCGCCGGAGCCTGTGGCGGGGCGCAAGAATGCGCCGCCGAGGCGGCTCGGCGCTCTCGCGCGAGAAGATGGGCCTTAACCCCTTACATATGGAAATATTTCTAGGCCCATCGGTTCTTTTAGGTACCAACATAACGGCATCTTTGAGGGAGGATTCGGCGATGAGGACGTTTCGGTCGCCAAAGGCCAGGATTCGACGACGTAAGCGGCCAGACCGAGCGGCGCTATCTCGCATCCGTCGCTATCCCTGGGGGTTGCGCGCCTTCCCCAGACGACGCCAGGGTGGGATTCTTGCGCTCCCGCATGGAGCGTTTTCTGAACCTAAACCCGTTATATAAATAAATATTTCTAGGCCCATCGGTTTTTATATACAGACGGATATGGCGTCTCCGCACCTGTGCACTTCGCCTGTGCTGAACAATTGTCTTGTAGTCTGTTTGGGAGGTTGTTCGATGACTCTCAGTTTGAAGCGTCGGGGAATCCTTGACTTGCGGAAGTTGTGCACAAGGCCGGCTACTCAATGGGCAAGCTTGCGAAGTTCTTTTAGCCGCTCGGAATCTACCATCGCGCGCCGTGTGTATGGCAACGCCATCGGCGTGTTGCCCGACCTGCCCCGTCTCCCCGGCCAACACCGAGACCGCTCCAGGCGGCCCAGCGCGCCCGTCCTTGTGCGCTGATTATACCGACTTAACAAGACCCCGACGAGCCTTTTTATACCAGAATTGGAGGACAACATGCCCACAACGACAACCATCTGCCCAGCCTGTAACCGTCCTATCCCGCCAGGCTTTGAGGACAGCCCGCCGTCGGCCCAGACCCAAGCCAAGCGTTCGCCCTGGGGCTACACCTGGAGATGGGCGCTGTTCCCAATGACCTTCACACCGATCCGCTTCGCCTCTTCCTCCGAACGGCCTGGCGACAACCACATCGGGGGGCTTCTCTGGATTATCGCCGCCGCATTGACCGCCGTGCTCATCTGGGCATGGTGGAAGTTCGTCTGGTGGAAATAACCCCACAACTCACGGACAGGAGATAGACTCATGGCACAGGTTCGTTGCCCCACGTGTAGCAGATTCATGGCTTCCGAAAACCCTCACGACCATGCCGCGCAGCAGGACGCGCCGCCCAAGCAGATAGTCTTGCCGAAACGCTGCCCGCCGTGTGTGAGGGTTGCCAATCGCCAATCTCAACGCCGCCGTCGGGCGCGGATGCCACATAGAGCGGGCGGCGTTATCCACGCCAGGATAGCCGCTACAAAGCTGGCGTGCGGCAATGTGGTAAACGGGTTCACCGAGTATCTGCGGCCTGCTGATTGGTGGAGACTGCGACATTCCGGTGAACCTCGAATCTGTGGCGCGTGCGTGAGAAGTGAGGGACGCATCCCCGGCAGGGAGCACGCGCGCTCAACGCGGCGGGTGTTGTTGAACCGGCAAGTCGTCGGCGTGGTCAGGATGATGGATCGGAGCGTAGTATGACAGGGGGAAGCAATGGTGACTCGGAAACAACGGGACGACCGGGCCTTAGAGGAATCACGTGAAGCCGAACGCCAAGCCTCGGTAGAGGACGCGGCGGAGACGGCGGAGTACGTATACCAGGCGAACGCGGCGGGTATGCTTGAGGGGCGGTCGCGTCCGGCGCGCAGACCCCCGAACGTTCGAGGGTCTGCGCGCCGGACGCTTTGAGAGTGTCTCGGCGGCGGCGCGAGCGGCGGGTCTCTCCGCCGCCATGCCGAGGCGAAGGTTGACGCTGACGCAGGACCCGAAACTTTGGGCGCGCGCCCTGTTGGCCGCCGTGAGTGAAGCGGAGCTCGAGGAAGCGGCGCGCGAGCTTCAACGATTACAGACGGAGCGCGAGCGGAATCGCAAGTTAGCCACCGAGGGGCGCATCCGTTCCGAGCTTCGACGACGAACACGCCGATAGGCGGGATTCCTGTGTGTCCACATGGGGCGGATTCCGAACCTAAACCCATTATATAAAGAAATATTTCTAGGCCCATCGGTTTTTATATACAGACGGATATGGCGTCTCTGTGTCTGTGCGTTTCGCCTGTGCTGAACAATTGTCTTGTAGTCTGTTTGGGAGGTTGTTCGATGACTCTCAGTTTGAAGCGTCGGGGAATCCTTGACTTGCGGAAGTTGTGCACAGGTCCGGCTACTCAATTGGCAAGCTTGCGAAGTCTTTTAGCCGCTCGGAATCTACCACCGCGCGCCGTGTGTATGGCAACGCCATCGGCGTGTTGCCCGACCTGCCCCGTCTCCCCGGCCGACACCGAGACCGCTCCAGGCGGCCCAGCGCGCCCGTCCGTGTGCGCTGATTATACCGCGACTTGGCAAGACCCCGACGAACCTTTTTATACCAGAATTGGAGGACAACATGCCCACAACGACAACCATCTGCCCAGCCTGTAACCGTCCTGTCCCGCCAGGCTTTGAGGACAGCGCGCCGTCCGTCCAGACCGAAGCCAAGCGTTCGCCCTGGGGCTACACCTGGAGATGGGCGCTGTTCCCAATGACCTTTACACCGACCCGCTTCGCCTCTTCCGCCGAACGGCTTGACGACAACCACATCGGGGGCTTCCCTGGATTATCGCCGCCGCGTTGACTGCCGTACTCATCTGGGCATGGTGGAAGTTCGTTTGGTGGAAATAACCCCACAACTCACGGACAGGAGATAGACCCATGGCACAGGTTCGTTGCCCCACGTGTAGCAGATTCGTGGCTTCCGAAAACCCTCACGACCATGCCGCGCAACAGGACGCGCCGCCCAAGCAGATGGTCTAGCCGCCACGCCGCCGCCGTGTGCCGGCGTCCGTGGCTATGGCGCGTGCGGTTGTCAGTCCCCACGAGGAAACTAGGCCCGACGCGTCCGCACAGCGGCCTAGCCGTCCTGCTGTTAGCCCCCATGAGGAAACTCAGCCCGACGCGCCGAGCGCGTCGTCTGCGCCGTATGGCTTCGACGATGGCGGATTCGAGGACGACGCCTTCACGCCGCCTGTTGTTCCCGCTCCCATTGCGCCGCAACCACCGACCGCCGCTTTTCAGACGACTTCTCGGAAACCACAACGCCCCAGGATGGCTGTAGAGCGGCGTTTCTCGCCCCGGTGTGTCTCCTGGACACCTTTCGCCCTCGAAACGCGCTCTCAGCCCCGCCCTGGCGCGCCCCTGCCACGTCCACGCGGGCGGGTGACCCTGCCCCGGAGCGGTCAAGGTCGTCCAAACCCAGGACCGTGGGCGAAGACCGCTCAGTCCCGCGCCGCCATCCTAGACTGAGTCCTTGATGACGGCGCAGTCTTGTCGGTGAGGTCGTCCTCACCATGAGGCCGTCGGTTTCGGCGTTGGCGAGTTCCTCGAGCGCCCTATCGGGTAGTGCAACATTTCACTCGGAAGTTTGTTGCATGGACGTGCCCCTCTTGTACATGTCGTGACCGCGCCGCCTAATGGCAGCCACTGAGCGAACAGGCGTCATTGCAACATTTTCAGTCATTTCGTTTCACGCAGACTGCGCGCTTTGTCTTCGGAGTTTTCGCGCATCGGCCGCTCTTCTCCCCTCAACCGGCGCCCTGCTTCAGACCTAAATCGGGCAGGTAGCCAAGACCACCTGCGCGGAATGTCATTCTTTTCGCTCACACGCCTACCGACGACGCCGACCAAGCTCATCATCGCTCCTCTCTCTGAAGTACTCTACCTCATCCGGGGAGCTGACCTCACCTCCAACACTCTCGGATTTTTCTGCCTCATCAGTTGTCCCATTATCGCTGACAACCTACAATCATCGAGGCGCCGTCGTCGACGAAGAATCGTTCAGGTGAGCGAGACCCTGAGATGCGTCAGACGAAGAAGGGGAATGAGTGGCATTTTGGGATGAAGGTACACATTGGAGCGGACGCTGAGACGGGAGTTGTTCATAGCGTGACTACGACACCTGCGAACGTGCATGACGTGACGGAGGCGCACCGTCTGCTGCACGGTGGAGAGAAACGGGTGTGGGGTGATGCAGGGTATCAGGGCGTGGATAAGCGGGCGGAGAATCGGGAGTTGGATGTGGAGTGGCAGGTAGCGATGAGGCCCGGGAGGCGTCGGCAACTGGCTCCGGGAAGCTATGAGGCACTTTTGGAGAAGCGCAAAGCGTCGGTCAGGGCGAAGGTGGAGCATCCGTTCCTGTACGTGAAGCGGCACTTTGGCTACGCTAAGGTCCGGTACCGAGGGCTGGTTAAGAACACGCAGCGGTTGGTGTTGTTGCTGGGGATGACGAACTTGATAACGGCAGAGGGATACTTGGCGGCCTGACGCGGGCAACGTGTGCCCACAAAACAAACAAGCGACGCCCCGCTCTTGAAGAGTCCGCTTAGGGTGCCGACAGCATCGTTAGGCATACCACAAATGGAGCGAACATCTCCTACAATCCCGTCACTGCTCATACCCTACGGCTTGCAACGGGTTGTTCAGAGGTTCCATAGCTTTTCTCAGGGTATTGGATAGGTCAGCTGATTCGTTAACCAGGTCAGACCGAATCTCATCTAGTAAGCTCATTATCCATTCCATCGCGAGAGTACATTTGCATTGGCGAAGCTGTCCAGCGTCATCAGGGGATTGCCAAAGGTGGCTGGGGCCTACTTAAATTGGGTCAGCCATCATGTTATATTTCTGACATTCTATCACGGAGATGCCTCAGTGCCAAGCCTCCCTTCTCATATATTGAGCCACGCTTTTCAGTCGGCGGAGGGCACTTTGCTGTGTCCAAGCGCTGTCTCGGCTTGCCCGCAAAGGGGAACTCATGCGGGTCTGCCAGGGCGTCTACGTCCGGCCCATCCAGACCCGATTCGGTCCTCGACCGCCCGCCATAGACAAGGTGCTTGCGTCCCTATCCGCGCTCTGGGGCGAGACGATTGTACCTTGTGGCGGGATAGCGGCAAACGCCCTTGGACTCACCACGCAGGTGCCGGTACGGCAGGTTCACCTGACATCCGGACCCAACCGCAAGCTCAAGCTCGGTGGGCTAGTGGTGGAACTGCGCCATGCCCCACGGTGGCAACTAGCGGCACCGCACCGGCCAGCCGGCGATGCTGTCCGCGCCCTAGCCTGGCTCGGTCCGGAGGAGGTCAAGGAGAATCTGGGAGCAATTGCAAAGAGACTCTCATCCAGAGACTTGGAGGAGTTGGCGGCCACCCGCGCCGTGATGCCGGCATGGTTGGCCGAACCCGTGAGCACGATGGTAGCCGATTCTTGACGTAGACTTGACTTCTTCTGCCAATGACTGCTGTATGGTCGGCGGCGAGGGGTTGTCCGTTGGAGGAGCATGACTCCCGAACAAGAGGCCCGCGTAAACATAGACCGGCTGCTGGAGCAGGCGGGTTGGGTCGTGCAGGATGCCGCCGCCGTCAACCTGTACGCCAGCAGCGGAGTAGCGGTGCGCGAGTTCCCCTTGAAGTCCGGCCACGGCACCGCCGACTACCTTCTCTACGTGAACCAGAAGGCGGCGGGCGTCGTCGAGGCCAAGCCCGAGGGTTCCACCCTTACCGGCGTCGAAGTCCAGTCCGAGAAGTACAGCACTGGCTTGCCCGACAACCTTCCCGCCCACCAGCACCCCCGGGACTGGTCGTCGATCAGTTCCGCCTCTTCTACCATGGCTTGACGGACGGAATAGCCCCCGCACTTCAGGTACTTACAATGGGATTGAGGAGTTAGGTGGACCCACTACAAGACACAGTCACAAGGTATAATATGCTGTGGGACCAGGACTAGCGTCACACATTGTTGGTGAGGCGCATGTTACCAGCGTCGAAATTCTCAGAAACCTTCATGAGGGATTTTTATGTTGTTGCCCGGAGAGTCAACAATGGAACAAAACTTTGACGCCTTTTATAGGTCATTGCAAAGAGGTCCTGCCTTTTTGTTGCTCGGGCAAGCTTATTTAGGAGCAGAGACCGGTGTAGATCCTTTTCTATCGGAACTGCTACGTAAATTCGGGGCCACCCCGGACATTTCCTCGCATTATAGAGCTATCCTGGGATCTGAGGCTGGGGTTTCGCCCGAGGCTTCACTTGCATGGATGGATGAGCTATGCAGACGCATATCTACACCAGATTGGCTCAAGACCGTTGCCAGTTACTCTTGGAGCGGGGTATACGCATCGGCTATCGATTCCGTTTGGCCGACTGAGTTTCGGACCTCGTGGCGTGATGTATACCCACTGTTCGAAGAGAAGTTTAAACCGGAAAACCCCCGAAACAGATTAGTGCTTCACCTGACATTCTTGTTTGGTTGCGTCAACAGGTCCGATGAAGCAGAACGCCCTCCATTGGTACCGTTTGAATTGACGAAGCGCCGACAAGTAGCATTAGGATTGGCCCGCCGGCTATCAGAGGAAGTCACTCCTTTCGGGACGCTCGTTGTTGACGGTTACGCGGGTAACGCCGACTGGTTGACTTTGGACGACTTTCTTCCAATCGTGGATGCTCTGAACACCGGGCAAACGCATATATTCAGCGCAACCCATGACCTATTGACCCATCCCGATATCAAGTACCTCACCGAGAAGGGTAAGCTCACCCTGCATGAAGAAGGACTAGCTCAGGTTTTATCGCGTGGGCATGAGTTGGGATTTTTGCGGCTAGGAGTTGCTCCTGATAGGGAAGAATCTGGTCGTAGGATTGCCATCGAGGATAAAGTTCTGGCCGTGCCCCGCGAAATCTGGAACCAAGTGTCAAGGTCTGCAACAGTGGTGGATGACTCGATGCTAGTTGAGCCTCCACCGTTATCCGACGATGCTCGTTATCGAGAATTTCGGCGCTTCCTATCGGAATCGGCGTTGGGGCCTCTTTGGTCTGGCTATGCCAGAGGCTTCGCGTATACCCGGCGCTACGGAAAAATTCTGTTCAGTAGAACTGAGTTTCGGCTTAAGCAGACCACGTTGAATGACGAGCCAACCATACTTCATGGCCAGACTGGCACCGGTAAGACTGTGGCTCTTGCGGAACTTG
Organism: Dehalococcoidia bacterium; assembly: GCA_965217565.1. GTDB lineage: Bacteria > Chloroflexota > Dehalococcoidia > Lucifugimonadales > CATOSD01 > CBDCIS01. The sequence goes on along the minus strand of CBDCIS010000006.1, from coordinate 66,303 downwards.
CTTATCAAATCCGCAAGCTGTCGAAATATCCTGTCCTATTCATCGAGCGGAAGACGCAAAGACCCCTGGCCGCAGATATCGACCATTTTTGCCAGTGGGCAGAGGACAATGGCGCTCCTTCGTGTCTAGTCATCTGGGATGGAATGCTTGACCCGAGGGAGTACTCCGAGTTCTTGAGGATTCTTACCAGCAGAGGGCGGAAGATCGTTTTAGTTGGCAGCAGCTATCGTCTGTCAAGCCAGTACGCACGACGGGACCGATTTGTGGAGGCGCCAGCTCGACTTAGTCAAGAGGAAACCAACGAGTTTGCTAGGTTTCTCAGCGGTTTTTTGCCATCCATTGATCAACGCCTGGGGTCTGCGCTGATAGCGCATGATGAGTCGTATCTCGCCGCGCTGTATCGACTGTTGCCTCCAACCCGTTCTTTGATCAGATCTGGTGTGAGCAGAGAAATAGGTCACGCTGAACAGGCCGTTGCCCAGGTTGCGAGGAATTTCTCTCAACGCCATGGGTATATACGTACGCTGGCTTATGCGCTCGCGGAAGCTGGGATTATTGGTCAAGAATCTTCCTTGCTGGAAAATACTACTTTGGTTGACGGTGAGCATATCACCGGTTTCCAAGACCTCATTGGCCTAATAATGGTGCCCGGACGATTTGGACTGAATGTGCCAATCGAGTTACTCCTCCGGGCTTGGGGGAAAGGCGCGGTTTTAGATTTCCTCCATCTGTTCGAGAACGTCGATGTGCTTAGGTGGTACGAAGACTCCCAAGGGCGCGTCATGGTCGCCCCGCGTAATCCGTTAGAAGCGCAAATCGTTGTGCAGACACGCCTCGGTGGACCTCGAACAGAGGTGGCTTTCATTATGAGGCTCTTAACTGAGGTCCATGACGACCGTGAAGCGTCCTCACAAAATGCGGAAGTAGAGTTTGCGGTAAGCATCCTGCGGGCTGTTGGAGCCCAAGGGAGAAATTACGCATACTTCGCCCCACACTTCAGGGATCTCGCCGATTCGCTTCAGGAACTGAGAACCAACCGTGGAATCAAAAATCCTCGAATTATGCTCCAAGAAGCCAATTTGCTTAGGGCGACGGCTTTAAGGTTGGGCAGAAATGGAGAACAAGAAGAAGAAAGAAACATACTAGAGGGTGTAGAAGAGCTATTACGACAAGCACTAAACCTGTTTGATGGGGACCGCAGAACAGCGTCGTTGAGAGCCGCTATCATTAACGAGTTAGCTACCACTTTAGGATCCCAAGCCAAAAACATGATCGCCTCCAACCAGCCTACGGAGGCGGTCCGGTTTTTCCAGTCGGCACGCGAAGCGACTCATGAGGCTCGATTGTTAGACCCTGCGAATCACTATCCCATTGATGTCTTGTCATGGGTGACCCGAGATTTGCTGGCCTCGGATATGTTGGATGAGCGGTCCCGAACCGAGGCAATCGCGGACTTACTAAATGTGTTTCAAACTACTGAAATTCAGGAATTGGATGACAATCAGTTTGAACGGTTCAACTCACGCCGACTAGAGTTTGGGGACCTGCTTGGAGACAAGCGCCTAAGCGAGGAGGCTTTTGCACAACTTATAGCCCAAGGTTCTTGCGCGGGGTTTTATCTACGCGCATCTCGCATGGCTGGAAACTTCCGTACCCGTAATAAGCTGACTGAAGAAGACTTCAAAAATATTCAGACTGCCTTGAGCTATCTGGAGGAAAAGCGGCAAGAAGTCTCGGGCGACGCCCGGTGTCTGGAACTCTTCCTTGACCTCTCGTGGATGCTACACACTAGGACTCGATTGTTTGAGGGAGAACGTCAGACTCCCCCTTTAAATCAGGTCCAATGGCGCCAATTCTTGCAAACCATCCATGACCTTGAAGCTACTGGGCAATCCCACAGAGGAGTAGCTCTAGAGTTCCTCCGCGGGCTTTGTCTTTTTCACTTGAATGAAGTTGAAGAAGCGATTCAGGTTTTCCGGGATGTCGAAATCGGGGCTGACCAGGTATATGGCCGACGACGGGTAGTTCGAAGCTACTTAGCAAGTACGCAAGATGGTCAACCTAGAACCTTCCATGGAACAATTCGCTGGATATCAGAGAACGAGCGTAGAGGGGAGGTGTATGTAGAGGAACTCCGCAGGCATTTGCTTTTTCTACCGCGGGAGTTCGGTAGGCCTGGCATCAGCCACGGAGAACCGCTGGGCGATTTCCACATAGCTTTCAATTTCCTTGGACCAATAGCAGACCCCCTCACTCACTACGTCGCATGATCGGAGTGGCTCGTGACTACGCCGAATCCACACGGACTAATGTACGAGATCGTTTCTCGCAGGGATGAAATGAATCTGCTGGCTTCAAGGGCGATCGGTGTCGAAGACCTGGTTTTCCAAGAGCTATCACTTCCCATGCCGAAGTTCAATCCTGCGGAACTAGGGTTTATGTTGGCGGTCTCGTGGTTGTTCGTACTGTACCACGAAGCAGGAAAAGTGGGGGTTGCATTTCTGGCTGATCGATTCCCAGCGTATTTCCTCGACCCTCAAAACCGTTTGGTGGATCATTACCGCGTCATTCAACATTTTCGTACTTATCACCAACATAACCTCGACTTAAGTAAGCCTCATGATATAGAAATTCGAGAAGTGTGTGAAAAATGGCTGGCGGAACAATGCGGTACCCCAATTCCTGGCAACGAGGTTCAGTGGAATGTATGCCTAGTATCACTTCTTTCGGAGGCTCTTAGTTTCCTAGATGCTTTATGCCAATGTATCCGTGGAATCGAGAATGACGAATCGCAGCAAATGATCGTTCAGGAATGGACTATCCAGCTAAGGCGGTATCATCCGCCCTATGAGTTTGACACGTTGATCTCAAAAGTAGCGAGTGATATGGGCAGGGATACGATAGATCCAGTCCGCGTGCGTGAAAGGTACTATGGCAAGTGGACCAACGACTTGAGTCTGTTGCAAGGTGAATATGAATTCGACGTTGAGGCCCGAAGACTAATCGAGCACACGTTTCTAACCGAAATAGCCGCAATCATCCCCATAACTGGGAAGGATGTGATGGAGGTATTCGGTATCCCTCCTGGTCCCCAGGTGGGTCACCTGCTAGCACGAGCGCATGCTCTGTATCAGAGTGCTCCTTGCCCTCGGGATTCTCTATTACAATTGTTGGTTCAGGAGGAGAAAAGGTCGTGACAGTCTACACGCTACGGCGTCTGCTGGTGAGCGCCGGCGAGAGTAGCCCGCGCGGTAGGCGTCCACCCAAGCACCGAGTTCGGCGGCAGCGGATGCCGCGTGAAGGTATGCTGATTCAGATAGACGGAAGCCATCATCGCTGGTTAGGAGAAGATGGACCGCAGTTCACACTGCTTTTGGCAGTGGACGACGCCACCGGAGTCGTGGTCAATGCTATGTTTGGCGAGTTGGAGAACACACGCAGCTACTTCCTGCTGATGCGGGACCTGATACGGCATAGCGGTATACCGCTCGCACTCTATGCAGATCGGCATGCCGTCTTCAAGCATACGCCTTCGCCAGAGACTGCCGCTGCTCCCACTCAGTTCTCTCGAGCTATGGATGAACTTGGAATACAGCTGATATTCGCGCGATCACCACAAGCCAAGGGTCGTGTGGAACGCATCGCAGGAACGTTCCAGGACAGGCTCGTTACGGAGCTCCGGCTTGCGGGCGCGACCACCATCGACGATGCCAACCGCGTGCTGGAGGGCTTTCTGCCACGCTTCAACACGCGTTTTGGTGTAGTGTGCGCAGGAGTCGGAAGTCGCCTATCGAGCCGTGGACGAAGGGATGTGTCTGGAGAGGATCCTGTGCTTCAAGTTCAGGCGTAGAGTTGCCAGGGACAACACGGTCAGATACCGCTGGCGCACCCTACAACTGCTGCCCGGCACGGACCGGCCAAGCTACGCCGGAGCAGTGGTGAATGTACTTGACGGACCGGACGGACGGCTGGAAGTGCAGCACGAAGAACGTATCATCCCCTCTCAGGAGGCGCCACCACGCCCGAGCGTCCTTCGGGGCTTCGTTGGCAGAACCGTACATACACCAATACCTCATCTTCCCAGCAACGGACTTGGTGGAAAATGGGTGGCCAGACTGGCGACTCTGGACGCCGAGGTCTCCCACGACACCGCCGACCGCAACAGTGCCGGAAGAGTTCGCAAAGCTGCAACTCAGAGACGCAGGAAGCCCACGCCACTACAGACTGCCAGATGGAAAGCGGTGCATAAGGCGAAGCGCAAGGGTCTGTCCATTCGTGGGATCGCCCGAGAGCTGGGTATACACAGAGACACGGTGAAGAAGTACATCAACGCTGAGAGTCCACCCGTGGCGCGACCTAGACTGACATCGAAGCCCGCTTGATCTGTTACGATCACGGTGCAAGTTGATGACATTTATGCTGGTCACTTACACTGACATTTATCCTGGACAGCGACACCGTTTACAAGTCTCTCGTTCTTGCGCGTCCACTTCGCCACGTCCCGCTCGGCGTCGGCGATATCTTTGGCTAGCGTGTCTCTGTCCAGACGCCGCTGGAACACATCGGTAAGGCGGCGGGGGTGCTTGAGTGAGGTGGACCCGACTAGTTGGACAGAATTAAGGTGGAGCTAAGTGAGGGTCCCGCAGCTCCCGCATAAGATACCACGTCTGCTTCGGGCGAGCACCTCTCAGCTGTTGACTCTTCATTTTGGGGCGCCGTGCCTTCAGAGAACACTTCCCCGGGTGTCTTGTATCCCAAGGCCTGATGGGGCCTCTGGTCATTGTAGAACCGGAAGTAAGCTCCCAGTTCCCTCCGGGCCTCCCCCGCGCTGGCGTAGGCTTTCAGGTACACCTCCTCGTACTTCACCGTGCGCCACAGCCGCTCGACGAAGATGTTGTCTTGGTACCTCCCCTTCCCGTCCATGCTGATCTTCACACCGCGGTCCTGAAGGACCTGGGTGAATTCCTGACTGGTGAACTGGCTCCCCTGGTCAGTGTTGAACACCTCCGGCCTTCCCCTCTCCAGCGCCTCCGTCAGGGCCTCGGCGCAAAAGCCTGCCTCCAGAGTGTTGGACAGGCGCCAGGACAGGACATACCGGCTGTGCCAGTCCATGACGGCCACCAGGTAGAGGAATCCCCGGGCCATGGGCAGGTAGGTGATGTCTGAGGCCCACACCTGGTTGGGTCTGGTGATTTCGGCCTTCCCCAACAGATAGGGATAGACCCGCACTCCCGGCGCCGGTTGGCTGGTACGAGGTCGCCGGTAGATGGCCCGCAGTCCCATGACACGCATCAGCCGCTGCACCCGCTTCCGGCTCACCACTATACCCTGCCGCTCCAGCCAGACCTTCATCCGCCGCGACCCATAGAAGGGGGTCGCCTTCTACTGCCGGTCTATCTCCCGCATCAGCGACAGCTCCTCTTCCGAAGCCCCCTTGGGACGGTAGTATATGCTGGAGCGGCTCACCCCCAGCAGGGCGCATTGCCCCACTATCGGCAACGAGGGATGCTCCCGGTCCACCATCTCCCGCCGCCGGGCCGGGTTCATGGACCGGACCTCTCCGCCAAGAAATCCAGCTCCACCTTCAACTGGCCGATCTCCTGGTACAACCGGGCGACCAAGGCAGCGTCGCTCTTGGCCTTGTGGTCCTGACCGTTACCGAACACACCGGCGGCACCCCCGGTCAGGACCTTCTTCCAGGCTTGAATCTGGCCCGGGTGGACTTCGTACCGGGCGGCCAGCTGGGCCACTGTCTCCTCCCCCTTCACCGCATCCAGGGCCACCCTGGCCTTGAAGGCCGGGCTGTGCTTCCTTCTTCCTTGCGCCATGTCCTTCTCCTTCCAGACAGCAACAGCTGCCCTTAGTTTAGGAGCAGGACTCTCACTAAGAGCCTATCCGACAACTCCGGCAGCGCGATATGTTATCCAGGCACAGGCAAAGTGGAGCATAGCAAGATAGTTGTCCAAACGCTTCTCCCAACGGATGAGCAGCCGTCTGAACCGATTCAGCCAGCTATGGCTGCGCTCGACCACCCAACGGCGGGCGCGGTAACCGGGGAGGGTCTGTTTTTCCTCCCGCTCTTGGCCTCGGCTGCGGATGTGCGCTGTGTATCCGTACCGTGCCGCCAGCTGCTCAACCTCAGCAAAGTCATAGCCCTTGTCCAGACACAGATGCTGAGGTTGTCCGGGTCGGGGAACCGGACGTTCCGCCACCATAGATTCGAATGTCGGCTCAACCATCTTCATGTCGTGGCGGTTGGCTCCATCCACACACACCCCTATGGGAATACCGTTCCCCTCTGTCAACAGACTGCGTTTGGTCCCCTTCTTGCCCCGGTCTGTAGGGTTCGGCCCAGTGCCCTCACCCCCCGAGCGGAGCCTTTGTCATGGCTCCATCCATTGCCTGCCACTGCCAATCTATTCCATGCAGTTGGTCGTATTCAGACAACCCCTGCTTCCATAGCTCCTCGAAGACTCCGGCGGCTCGCCAACGCTGGAATCGGTCATGCACAGTGCTCGGAGCACCGAACGTGCGAGGCAACGCTTTCCACTGGCAGCCGGTCCGCAGCACGTAGAAGATTCCATCCATACACTCTCGAGCAGGTTTCCATGGCCTCCCGCCCTTCGGACTCGTCTCCTCTGCAGGCAGCAACGGCTCAATCCTCTCCCACAGAGCATCGGGAATCCGCCAATCAGCGCCTACGCCTCCATGATCGATCTTCGACATGTCTTTCCTCCACTCAAGTAGAATGGAGAAAGTTTATCCAAAGTCTCTGATATCCACCAAGGACAATTAAGGTTATCGGATAGGCTCTTAGAGGGTGTGTGAGAAGTCTTGGATATGTATTAGAATGGAGGCATGAAACGCAAAGCATACCCCAGTGACCTGACTGATGAACAGTGGAAGATGCTCGCTCCGCTACTCCCGGCAGCCAAAACTGGGGGAAGGCCACGTACTGTAGACCTGCGGGAAGTCGTCAACGGCATTCTATACGTTCTGCGCAACGGTTGCACGTGGCGAGCCATGCCGCATGACCTCCCGCCTTGGGGTACTGTATGGTGGTATTTTCGGGAGTGGAGAGAGGATGGTACATGGGAACGAGCCAATGACGCTCTCCGAGTCAAGGTCCGGCAGGCCGAGGGGAGGAACCCGACACCTAGCGCTGCTATCATAGACAGCCCCAGTCGGTCAAGACTACGGAAAAAGGGGGCCTCGTGGCTATGACGCTGGCAAGAAGGTCAACGGTCGAAAGCGACATATCATTGTAGATACCATGGGGTTGCTGCTGGCGGTGGTGGTGCATCCTGCCAATATCCAGGATAGGGATGGGGCGAAGCTGGTCATCGATAAATTGATAGGGAGGTTTCCCCGCATGAGGTTGGTCTGGGCCGATGCTGGCTATGCTGGAAAGCTGGTCGAGTGGGTCTGGGCCCTGACAGGCTGGGCACTCGAGATTGTCAAGCGCCCCAGGGACAGCCACCGTTTTCAAGTGCTGCCGCGAAGATGGGTGGTCGAACGAACATTCGCGTGGCTCAGCAGGTGCCGTCGGATGAGCAAGGACTACGAAGCTCTGTCCGATACAACCGAGGCGTGGACCCATATAGCTATGATTCATCTCATGCTCCGACGCTTAGCACCAACCTAATTTGAACTTCTCACACACCCTCTTAGTTTAGGAGCAGGACTCTCACTTAGCCACCTGTCCAGTTTTCTCGGTCCACCTCAAACTTCAGGAACATGCCCACGCGGCATTGTATCCCCCTGTCCTGTACCACATTGAGCTATATGACCCGTATCAGGCTTCTGGATCATTCCAACTCAATGAGAGCGGTGTGCCTCGTTGGGCCCTCTTGAATGATAAAGTTCGAATCCAGTATGGTGGGCCAAGGCGTACCGATTTGCGAACTTTCCGGTGGGAGGTCTTGATATAGGTAAAGGGCCACCCGACCCTAACGAGCCTTGGGCCCGGAGCCCTTTCAACGAGTGGAGAGCCAGATCCGCCCTCAAAACTCCCGACTAGCTGCAATGTAACGCAAGAATCGTATAAATGGCCTATGAAGTAGCCACGTGCATCAAGGTCATTCTTCGCCCAAGTAGGGAGTCACATCGTCGATTACCATAGGTCTACACTCGACACCTACTTTAACCTCCAGTTCACACTTTATCGGGTCCGGCAGATTGTCCCCTCTAAGCGCTCCTCGCAAGAGTAAGACGCCTGGAATGGTTGAGCCGACAAATAAACAACTGTCCGTCCAGACTTCGTCGTGCGGGCGTACGTCTCCGAAGTCGATAACAACCTCCCAATATTCGTCGAAGTCCACTACAGACAAACTTGGGTTGTCATCGCCACGTAAGGCAATTTCCGATACTCGTGGGGAGAAGAGGTTGAAATTGGGAGAGGGCATGTCGTCAATCCACTCTCGGATAACGAGCCCGTCGAACTTGGTTGCATGCCCAGTGAAACGAATCCGCTTACCAACGGTGCCGCTCTTGTTATGAAGCCGGAAACCCAAAGGGGTCAAGAAGTTCCTTTCCGCCACGTAAACTATCAATTCCTTGGAGTAAGACCGATTGGCGAAGGGATCAATGCCAAGTCCATAGGAACGCCGTCGTGTAAATGTATCCTTGGGGAGCATCGGATCAAGGACTAACGAGTGCACGGTGTGTGGCGAATGAAGAATCTTGCGCAGATCAACGTCAGCCCACTCTAGAATGAACTGTGGTGTACCACTGAGTGCTCTTTCCGCACCCATTCTTGCGATCTCGTCCGGACTGGCAACCCTAGTAGAACTACCATCCCTTATCAATACCTCGTTCTTGTCTATACCGCCAAACCGCATCTTGAGGTGTACGGGCCGTTCTTGCAGAGGTATCTGTATAACGCCAATTTCGCCATCAACTGTACGGAACGGCAGGTACGAGAATTCTACAGGTCTCTGGGTCTTCCCATTGACGAATTGATGGAGGTTGGCATCGTCCAGATGGCTTTCTACTCCGATGATCTCGCTGCGTCCCCCTTTGACCTCTCTCACTCCTATCAATATGTACGCGGTTGTTAGTCGCCACGAATTGGCCTGCGCCAAGATGTCTTTCAGCAATTCTGCCTTGGACCTTACATCAGCGTTTTCAAAGAGGTACTGTTCCTCTTTGAAATCCAGCGCGGGTCCTTCCTCCTGGTGGAGCAGATTCTCTAGGAGGCTCAAGTCAAATGTCATCGACATGCTTCTTATAGTAATTCACGCCAAGGTTCGCCTGGGGTCGTCTGTGGGGAAGTACCGTCACGTCTTAGGTAACTGCCCATCCTCCGGACAGGACCTCTGCCTGTTCCAGCACGGTCTGCGTCGCCTTCTCTTGTTTGTCGGGCGGGTAGCCGTACTTGCGAAGGATGCGGCGGACCAACCGGCGTAGGTTTGCGCGGACGTTCTCCCGCAACGTCCAATCGATGGTGACGTTATTGCGAACGGTCTCGACGAGTTGGCGGGCGATGTCCCGGAGCGTTTCGTCGCCGAGCACCTTCACGGCGCTGTCATTGGTCTCCAGCGCGTCGTAGAAGGCCAGTTCGTCCTCGGACAACCCCAACCGCTCGCCGCGTGCGTTGGCCTCCCGCATGTCCCTGGCAAGCTCAATCAACTCCTCAATGACCTGCGCGGCCTCAATCGCCCGGTTCTTGTAGCGCCGCAGCGTCTGCTCCAGCATCTCAGCGAATGAGCGGGCCTGTACCACGTTCTTGCGCCGCCGAGCGGATACCTCGCCGCTGAGCAGCTTCTGCAACAGCTCCACCGCGAGATTGCGATGTGGCATCTCGCGCACTTCGGCCAGGAACTCATCGGAGAGCACCGAGATGTCCGGCTTGTCCAGGCCTGCGGCGGCGAAGATGTCCAGCACGCCCTCAGAGGCCACCGCCCGTGAGATGATCTGCCGCACGGCCAGGTCCAGGTCTTCCTCGGGGCGGGCCTCACCCGTTGCCCGCTTAGACAGCGCCGCCCGCACCGCCTGGAAGAACCCCACGTCGTCCCGAATGCGAAATGTCTCCGGGTGCGGCACGGCTAGGGCAAAGGCTTGTGACAGCTCGCGTACGGCGTTCAGGCAGCGTTCCTTGCCCTCCTCTTGGGACAGGACGTGCTCCTGAGCGGGCGGGAGCAGCCCCAAACGGCCCTGCGCGTTGCCTACCGTCCACATAGACCAGTCGAATCCGTGGAACAGGGTGCAGCACACGTCGTACTTCTCCAGCATCACCGCCACTGCTTCGTCCTGATCCAGCGCCGTCCGCCCCTTACCCCCGCTCTCGGTGTAGGTGGCAAGCGCCTGCTTCAGGTCCTGGGCCAGCCCCAGGTAGTCCACGACGAGGCCGCCAGGCTTGTCCTTGAAGACCCGATTGACGCGAGCGATGGCCTGCATCAATCCGTGACCACGCATCGGCTTGTCCACGTACATGGTGTGCAGACTCGGCGCGTCGAACCCCGTCAGCCACATGTCCCGCACCAGCACGACCTGAAGCGGGTCGGCCGGGTCTCTGAACCGCTGGGCCAACTCCTCCCGCCGTGCCTTGTTCCTGATGTGCGGCTGCCACTCCAGTGGGTCTGACGCCGAACCGGTCATTATAACCTTCATGGCTCCCTTGTCGTCATCGTCGTCGTGCCAGTCTGGACGCAGGCGTGCCAACTCTCGGTAGAGGTCGATGCAGATGCGACGGCTCATACAGACGACCATCGCCTTGCCTTCCAGTGCCTCCAGTCGCTGCCCAAAGTGGTCTACGATGTCCTTGGCGATCTGATTCACGCGCTTCTCGGCGCCGACGACCGCCTCCAACTGCGCCCACTTGGTCTTGAGCTTCTCCCTACGGTCCACCTCCTCGCCCTCGGTGGCCTCCTCGAAGTCTGGGTCGATATTTGGCTTCTCGTCCTCGTCCAGGGATAGCTTGGCCAGGCGGCTCTCGTAGTAGATGGGCACGGTGGCCCCGTCCTCCACGGAGCGTTGGATGTCGTAGATGCTGATGTAGTCGCCGAACACGGCGCGAGTATTGGCGTCCTGAAGCTCGATGGGAGTCCCCGTAAACCCCACAAACGATGCGTTGGGCAACGCGTCCCGCATGTGCCGGGCGAACCCGTCGATGAAGTCGTACTGGCTGCGGTGGGCCTCATCGGCGATGACCACGATGTTGCGCCGCTCCGACAGAGTAGGATGGGCATCGCCCTTCTCCTCCGGGAAGAACTTCTGGATGGTGGTGAAGACCACGCCGCCTGCGTTCACCGACAATTTGCCGCGCAGATCGGCGCGGCTCTCAGCCTGGGTTGGCGGCTGGCGCAGTAGGTCCTGGCAGCGGGAGAAGGTGCCGAAGAGCTGGTCGTCCAGGTCGTTGCGGTCGGTGAGGACGACGATGGTCGGGTTCTCCATCGCCGGTTCACGGATAACAGCCCCGGAGTAGAAAGCCATCGTCAGGCTCTTGCCCGATCCCTGAGTGTGCCAGACGACCCCGATGCGGCGGTCGCCAGGCTCTCCTCCAGGCTTTCGCCCCGATTCGTATCCATCCTGTTCTTCGGCAACCTGTGCCTCTGCGCGTTGCAACTTTGCTGCGCGCAGCGTCTCGTCCACGGCTACTCTGACCGCGTGGAACTGGTGGTAGCCCGCCATCTTCTTGATCAGCGCGCCGCTGCCGTCGTCCTCGAAGACTATGAAGTCGCGGATGAGCGACAGGAAGCGGCCCGGCTCGAAGACGCCTTCCAGCATCACCTGGAGTTCGGTCATGTGTGGATCGGCCAGCGTCTCCCCGGTGATGGTGCGCCAGGGCTTGAACCACTCCCGTCCCGCGGTCAGTGTGCCAACGCGGGCCTCGTTGCCGTCCGAGACCACCAGCGCCTCGTTCATGGAAAAGAGCGACGGCAAGTCGGCCTTGTAGGTCTGGAGCTGCTGCCACGCCGTCCAGATGGTGGCGTCCTCGTCTGCGGGGTTCTTCAGCTCGATTACGCCCAGGGGCAGACCGTTGACGAATAGCACCACGTCCGGCCTGCGGGTGTTCCCGTCCTCGGTGACGGTGAACTGGTTGACGGCCAGCCATTCGTTATCGGCGGGGTTGTCGAAGTCGATGACTCGAACTTGGTCCCCGCGCACCCGTCCCTCAGAATCGCGATACTCTATCTCCACGCCGTTGACCAGCATCCGGTGGAAGGCGCGGTTGCGGGCTTCGAGAGTCGAACCCTCAGGCCGGGACAGCTTGCGGTAGGCATCGTCGAGGGCATCCGAGGGCAGACTGGGGTTCAGTTGTGCGAGGGCGTCCCGTAGCCGACGCTCCAACACCACTTGGCCGTAGTCGTCGCGCTCAGCGGTGGGCGTCTCGGGGGCTATGTCCGGGCCGTGCGCCGCCTGCCATCCAAGGTCAGACAGCCAGTCAAGGGCTGCCTGCTCAACGTCTGCTTCGCTGAGGGTGGTCATGGGTTTGTCTGCGCTTCGGGGCCTTCCCCAATGACGGCAAGGATGCGGTTCTTCAGCTTCTCATGCAACTCGGCCGGTGTTGTCCAAACTATATGGTTGTAGTGGTTCGTGTCGAAGTGTAATGTTTCCACTGCATCCTTCCGGCATGTGAAAATGACGGGCAAGTTGAGTCCATGGGCGAACCCTGCTTCGTAGTACACGCCACCTCTTGCCCCGTCCTCGCCATGTGTAAAATCAGCTACGAGAAAGCGCGAACGACGAAGCTCCGCAATGATTTCATCGTCAATCTTGTTAACGTGTTCCTTTTGGTTAATTTTCAAAGGTTTATATCCTGCTTTCTTAATGGCAGGCTCAATGCCGTTGTCGTAAGTCTCATCCATGCTGGAGTCAAACCACATAGCCACGAATGCCTGGGAAGCATCTACGTTGATCCGTCGTTCCTCTATACGGTTATAGCCGTCTACCGTAGGCCAGCCCTTGAACATGTTGCCTTGAAGAGTCCCTGCATCTAGCCACCCCTTGGTTTTAAGATAGCTCAGGAGATAGTAAACCTCCTTCCATTCAATTGATTCAGACCATGCACATGCTGCGTGACAGTCTTCGGGGGACACTGTCACGTAGTCTCCAAGAGTATCGAGGAACTCTGCTACAAATCGAAGCAATCTATCGGCCCTCTCGTAGACCTCCAGTGATGGTTTAGTCTTTGCATGGTTTATAACTGCTCCTGTAACTTCTGGTAGTTCGTCTCCGCGCATTCGTTGATCCACAAGCCAGGTGGTTAGACGAGCCTTCGCTCTGTCATCTAATTCGTTGATATAGAGCTTCGCGTCTCCTGCAAACTTGTACCTCCCACCCGTCCGAGTGGAATCCACTATGGCGTAGCTTGGGTCTTGATTGATATAGACAGTTGCGGGATAGCTTGATCCCCATATTCGGCATGACTCAGTTGCACTCATTTCAATGAAGCTCCTGTGAACTATAGGTGTATCTCCCCCGACACCAGCCCCGGCAGCAGCGCGTCGCGTTGGGATGTGAGGGCATCGTTCTCCGCTCGCTTAGCGATCACCTGCCGAATCAACAAACCTGCGGTCTCGTCATATCGTTGAAGGCAATCATAAGGAGGACACAACATACGTATTCTCCTAAGATGCATAGGGCCAAAATTCTTCTGCACGCTTCCAGAGGCCGACAGTTCAAGCTCATTCAAGAAGATCGGGCTGTTGAGGTATCCGTGCAGAAAACTGAACGAAGTAACATCGTCTATGGGACGAAACCGAATCACACTTGTATTCAACACCAACGGCAAATGGGAACTGCGTACGACCGCACTTCTTCCAAGAGTTCCAGAAGTAGAAACAACTATATCCCATTCTTTCAAGTGAAAGTGGGCGTACTTGCCATAAGCTTCTTCCGCTCCTATTCGGTTGGCTGTATTTAACAAAATGTCGCCATCTTGGATACAACGGATGTTGATGAATCGAGTACCTTCTGCTGAGTTGGTATATTGCCAGTGCCTGATACCTGGCCCTTCTTTGTAGTCCATGATTTCTGGAAGCGCCTTAACCCCCCACCCCTCCGGGATTACCCCCAACTCCGAGTCCACCAGCCGGTCGGGGAACAGGTCATAGTGCTTGGCAGGGAGGCCCGGCAGCGACTCGCCGAGGCGCCAGCGGCCCTCCATCTTGGCCCGCACCGGCTCGAAGTCCACGAACCACGACTTGAACAGTGCCCGCGCCATCGCCTCCAGCGTCTCGTTCATCCGCCGGTTCAGCTCGATCTTATCGTCCAGTGTGCCGAGGACGTGGGCGATGGCGCGCTGCTCGGGCAGAGGAGGGAGGGATACGGTTAGTTGCTCAAGGTCGCTTGGTCTGATGGACGGATAGGCGGATGTGCTGTTCTCCGCAATGGAATGCAAGTAATCGACAATGTGGTCCTGCGCCAAGAACCAATAGAGGAAGCCTGTGTCTGCAATGCCATCTCTGCCCCTCATCACAGCAAACCCTGTAGAGGCCAAGAAGTGATCAGGGATGTTCTTGAGCAATCCAAAGTGCTTCTGATTAGGGCGAACTGTGGAGTACACGATGTCCCCTGGCCGCACTTTCCGGCGTGCTCGGCTGGGTATCTCATCGACTCCTGCGACGAGTTGCTGAATGTCGGAGACTCGGTTCTCTGTGATATTGCCAGTGTCGAGGTAGTTGATGATTGGCCACGCTTCCTTTGGCGAGTAAGTTGAATCGTTGAGCACTGAGCATTCGCCAAGAGCTACCTCGCGCCATTTGCCAGGAGTAACGGTGAGGTTCGCTCTGGCACTGGGGACGCCGCTAACTGCGGTGCCGGCCAGACGAACCCGCTGCATGGCTCCATCTCCGTCCATGGAAAGAGGCGTTCTCTGCTCCTTCACAATCTGCTTGAAGGCGTGGCCGACAGCGTTCAGGTCCACAACGTCAACCGTGTAGGGGAGAGTCGAGTCCTCAAATGCGTCCTTCAACGCTCCGAGTACTTTGTGGTTGAGCTTGCTTTCGCCCTCCAGGGCCAGGTCCAAGTCCGAGGAGTCCTTGGTGGTCCAGTTGGCGCGGCTCCCGAAGACCCAGACCTTGACGCCCGCAGGCAGATGCTTGAGCAGGATGTCCTGCACGATTTCAAGTTGGTCGGGCCTGATGTCCACAGGGCTAGTCAAGGGACTCGTTCCTCTCATGGAGTCGATTCAAGAGATAACGGGCCTCTTGGAGGAAGTCCGGAGCACTCTCAAATACCTCCTGTGCTTTCTCTTCGTTGTAGGTATGACTGGTAGTGCCGCGGTTCCTGCGAAACTCAAGCCACTCAGGGAGCTCGGACCTGAGAAGGGCTTGCCTGTAGGCTTCGCGGATGACGTCGTTGAAGACGAGCTCGTCGATCTCTGCTGGATTGGCAGAGGCAAGCTCCAAATAGCGCCGCAGCATTCTGAATGAGAGTTCATAGGTGAACTCGAACGCCTGGATTACAGCGGCCCTCAGATGCCTTTTGAGGCGAGGGTGATCCAACGCCAAGTCGGAGTTGTAGATGTCCAGGGCCTCTTCCAACTGGGCAACGGCGTCTTCCAGCGGTGTCAAATCCAGCTTCATCGGGTACCCTCTATCTCCCAAATCCCAAGCGCGTCAGGTTCTCCTCGATCTCTGCGTCCAGTCGTTGGCCCTCGGCCTGCTGTTCCCGCCATTGAACAGAAAGACGGGCCATCTTCTCCTGGAAGGGCTCTCCGTCGTCCTCCTGGGGCACCGCGCCGACGTACCGGCCGGGGGTGAGCACATGGCCGTGCTTGCGGATGTCCTCCAGCGTCACGCTCTTGCAGAAGCCGGGGACGTCCTCGTATTCGCCAGCGTCCTTGCCGCGCCAAGCGTGGTAGGTGTCGGCGATGCGGGCGATGTCCTCTTGGGACAGGTCCCGGCGCGTCCGGTCGAGCATGTGCCCCAGCTTGCGGGCGTCGATGAAGAGTGTTTCGCTTTGGCGGTCTGCTTCCTGTCGCCCCCGGCGCAGGAACCATAAACAGGCGGGTATCTGGGTGGACCGGAAGAGCTGGCCCGGCAGGGCGATGATGCAGTCCACCAGCCCGGCTTCGATGATGTTCTTGCGTATCTCACCCTCGCCGGACTGGTTTGACGACATGGAACCGTTGGCAAGGACGAAGCCTGCAATGCCCCGTGGCGCAAGGTGGTACAGGAAGTGCTGCATCCAGGCGAAGTTGGCGTTGCCCGTCGGCGGGACGCCGTGCTCCCACCGCTTATCATCCCTGAGCTGCTCGCCACCCCAATCGGAGACGTTGAAGGGAGGATTGGCCAGGATGTAGTCGGCCCGCAAGTCCGGGTGGCGGTCGTTGCGGAAGCTGTCTCCATGTTCGATCTGCCCCTCGATGCCACGGATGGCCAAATTCATCCTGGCCATGCGCCATGTCGTGTAGTTGGACTCCTGGCCGTAGATGGAGATGTCGCCCTTGGCTCTACCCGCGTTGCCGTTTCCCGACGCGTGGGCACGGATGAACTCCACCGACTGGACGAACATGCCGGAGGAGCCGCAGCAGGGGTCGTAGACACGGCCCTGGTATGGTTCCAGCATCTCCACGAGGAGACGCACGACCGAGCGCGGAGTGTAGAACTCGCCGCCTTTCCTGCCCTCGGCCAGGGCGAACTGCTCAAGGAAGTACTCGTAGACGTTGCCCAACACGTCGGTGGCGCGGGCCTCGGCGCCGCCGACCTTGATGTTGCTCACCATGTCGACCACCTGCCCCAAGCGGGTCTTGTCCAGGGCAGGCCGGGCGTAGTCCTTGGGCAGCACGTCCTTGAGCGCCGGGTTGTCCCGCTCGATCGCCATCATGGCGTCGTCGACCAATCGCCCGATGTTGGGCTGGCGAGTCTGGTTCTTGAGATACTGCCAGCGTGCCTCGGGAGGCACCCAGAAAATGTTCTCAGCGACGTACTCGTCCCGGTCCTCGGCGGCCTCTTTGCCCCATTCGGCGAGCACTTGTGCGTGCCGTTCCTCAAAGGCGTCGGAGATGTACTTGAGAAAGACCAGGCCGAGGACGACGTGCTTGTACTCGGCGGCGTCCATGCTGCCCCGCAGGGCGTCGGCCATGCGCCAGTATTCGGCCTCGTGGCCCGTGTTGATGGCGTCGTCTTTTGGCTTTGCTGTCTGAGTAGTAGCCACTGTCCTTACCTCACTCGTTTTCCTTTGGCTCGCCATTCAGCAACTTCTTGCCTGGCATTCTTGCCGCCGGGTCCATAGCCGTGACGGTCCAGAAACTCTGGGACTCCGCCGTACTCGACGGAGATCACCGCTGACTCGGCGGTCTTGTCATGGCCCGGCAGGAAAAACGAGCCAATGGCCGTATCGCTGCCGCACCCGCACCAACACTCACCCGTCGGCAGCAGGCGATCGGTTGAAGCCATTGTCATATCCTCCAAAACGAACCGATGAATATATCCTTGGGTATGCTCCAAGAATACGCTCCAAGGCCAACTCAGTCAATGCCAACGGGGAGTGCCGTGCTGTACAGCCTTCCAATGTCTCTCTTGGCTACCGCCACCACAGTCCCAGGGTGGGGGATCTCCCACACCAGCGCAGCAGCTTCCCCTTCGCAGTGCTCTCCGCGTGCCGTAGAGCGCTTCCATCAGTGACTGGTCTGACCCCTGCGCCCGAAGCCTCTCGAAGCCGCCCTGGGTCCCGCGACGTTTCTCGCACCGACCCCGCCAACGCCTTGTGCTCCGGCCACTACCCTAGATGTCACACACCCCCACATCCTTTGGGGGTCCTGTAGGGGGCTTTCGCCTCGCTTAGCCACTCCACGGTGCCCTCAGCATTACTCGCTGCGATGTGGCTCCGATGTAGCAGAGCCACGACCTCACAGCCCGATCTTGCCGAATTGACTTTCTGCAACTTTCGCCCAAATCGGGTGAACCAGCCCTTACCACAAAGTGCTCGCAACAACGGCTCAGGGTCCCATTATTATTGCACCGCTTCAGGTTCAAAACCGCCTCCAGAATTGACTTTCTGCAACTGACCTAAATCCTTGTACACGGGTAAGACATCAAAACCGGCCCCCGAACCCGCTTCGGACGGCCGATGACGGGCACCCGACGCCACCGGACAACTGCTCGCTGCGATTTAGCTGCCGAGGCCCGAGTAACGACCTTCTCAGGGCGCTTCGGCCTGAACCCCGTGGAACCAGCCCTTACGCAAAGCCACCTGACCCATGCCCCTGGAGCCGGTCCCGAATTGCTTGCTCCCATGCGCAGATCGCCCATCGTCAACCCCATCCATGACCGAGACGCCACCAACGCCGCCGCCGAGACCACTGCCTTTGCGGAAGGACGCGTACTGACCGCCTCGCCGCCCGCTCGTCTGCCCTCCACAGCCCCCGCACTGCACCCCGGCACAATCCCCAGCTCAACGCCTGACGCATAGTACCAGGGGTCTCATATCATGCCGCTCGCCGCGTCACCCACCCCAACATCCTTTAGGGGTCCTGTAGGGGAAGTGAACCCTCCCCCAAATCGCCTCCCCAGCCCCTCAGACCGCTCGCTCCCATTTAGCTCCGACGTGGGCTGGGACGTGGTTTCATACCTGGCGACCGCCCCGACTTCCCTTTTGGGAACTGACGCCCAAATCGGGTGAACCAGGCCTTACCACAAAGCGCTCGCAACACAGGCCCCGACTTCCCTCTTTTCGGCCTGTTTCAGGTTCAAATCAGCCCCCGACTTCCCTTTTGGGAACTGACGCCAATCCTTGTACACGGGTATGACATCAGATCGGGCTCCCAAAGGGGCATCTGACGGCCTCCGGACGACTCGCCCAGCTACGGATGGCCCCGCGTGAGGTCGATTTTGCCCCGACACGGCTGAAATGCGGCCGGGACCGTCCGATTGACTACTTCCCTTTTGGGAACTGGCCCCCCGCTTTTGAGGAATCAGACCTTACGCGACGCCCCCCTGAAGACCCCGGCTATCCCGCCCCAAATTGCTCGCTCCGATTTAGCTGCAATGTCGCAGGCAGGGGGCCTTCCGGCCCGATCTCGCCAACGCTCCCTTGACTCAAAGGCCGCAGATGAGAGATGATACTGAGTAAGACCCAGTGCTACATAGACGACGAGAAAGGCAGATCATGCCCAGGAACACCGACACCATCACCTTCTCGCTCTCGCCGGAGACGGCGCAGGAGCTACGGCAGGTGGTGAAGGAGGAGCAGCGCACCGTGAGCGAATTGCTCCGAGAGGCCATCCGCCTTTACATGGAGGAGAGGGAGTGGCGCAGACGGGAGCGGCTCGAATGGCTGCGGTCCCGCCAGAACGAACAAGAAAACATGAGGAGGAGAGACCGATGAACGACCGACTCGATATGACACCGGTGGCCCTCTACGCCAGGGTCTCCAGCGACCGCCAGGACGTGGACCTGTCCGTAGCCGCCCAGCTACGGGCGCTCAGGGACTACGCAGAGAAGAACGGCTACATGGTCGTCCGCGAGTACGTGGACGAGGCCGAGAGCGGAAGGGTAGCCGACCGGCCCCAGTTCCAGAAGATGCTGGACGAGGCCGAAAAGCCCGAGGCCCCTTTCAAGGAGATATTGGTCTGGAAGTTCAGCCGGTTCACCCGCAAGCGGGAGCACGCCGTCGCCTTCAAGTCGAAGCTCAGGCGCAAGGGCATCCGAGTGGTGTCCATCACCGAGCAGGCCGAGGACAACGCCACCGGCAGGCTCCTCGAAGCCATCATCGAGAGCGTGGACGAATTCTACAGCGAGAATTTGGCCCAGGAAGTGACGCGGGGGATGAGAGAGGCCGCTTCGGGGGGCTTCTGGATGTCGGCCTACGCCCCCTATGGATACAGGAGGGTCCACGTCCAGGACGGGCCGAAGAAGCGCCCCAGGCTGGAGCTTGACCCGCCCGCCGACACAATGGTCCGCCGCATCTTCGACATGGCCCTCCAGGGCAGGAGCATCCTCGACATCACCAAGACGCTCAACGCCGAGGGCATCCCCACGGTCAACGGCAAGAAGTGGCTCAAGACCACCGTCCACACCATGCTGGACAACGAAGCCTACACGGGAGCCGTGGTCTGGGGAGCAAGCGCAAAGGACGGTCAGCCGCCCGTGCGGGTAGAGGACGCCCACCCCGCCATCATCAGCAAGCGGGAGTACCAGCGGGTCAAGAAGCTGCTCGGCTCCCGCGCCCCGAAGCAGGCCAACCCCAGGCGAGCGTCCAGCCCCTATCTACTCAGCGGCATCCTCAAGTGCGAAGCCTGTGGTAGGGCCATGTCCGCCTCCGAGGCCAAGAGCGGCAAGTACACATACTACGTCTGCCAGTCCCTGATGAAGAGGGGCAGCGGCACCTGCAAGACCCCCAGGCTCAACGCCAAGAAGATCGAGAACACCATCGTCGATGAGCTTCGCGCCAACATCCTCACCGAGTCCAACATCAGAGACTTGGTGAAGCTGCTGGACGAGGAGATGGACGGAGCGGCCCGGGAGCACCGTCAGAAGCTGGAGAGCATCGAGGCGGAGCTTGAGGAGGTGAAGAAGCAACTGGGGCGCGTCTGGCACTTCATATCGAAGAGCGACAGCATCGACGTGGCCGCGGCCTCGGATCACATCGTGGAGCTGCGGGAGCGCAAGGAGAGTCTGGAGAGCGCCGCAGACGAGGCGAGGGCGGTGCTGGCGGAGCGGCGGCAGTACCTGGACAGCGCTGACACCATCGCCACCTTCGCCGAGGAGATGAGCGAGTTTCTCGCGGTCAGCGAGTTGACCGAGACCAAAGCCTTCGTCCACTCCTTCGTCAAGGAGGTGCAGGTCAAGCCCGGCAAGGCCGGCATCATCTACTCGATGCCTACTCCTGATGACAGCCCGTTAGGGGGAGCGGACTCCGCTGAAATCGCCATCAATGGCGGAGTTCGCAAATCGGTACGTCATGGTGGGCCGGACTTGACGAAATCAAGAACCGAGGCCGACTCCGAGGTCACACCATCGTTCGGCATGGGGATGGTGTACGTCAGAACGGCCTCGTCTCCGTTGACCTCGATGCCCTCCACGAAGTTGCGGATGAGCGCCTTGCACTCGGGGATAGTCCCTTCCTCCAGGAAGTCTCGGAAGTCCGCTACATACTCCTGGATCTCCTCCGTGGTCGGCAGCTCCACCCTGCGCTGCTCAAGCTGGCGCTCGGCATCATCTCGCGCAGCCTCCAGTTGCTCCTCGCGGTGCCTCAGAGACATGATGCGGGGCGACAGGACCTCCAACGTCAGCTCGCTGGTCTCGATGGCCTCGTAGAGCTTCTCAAGCCGCTTCCTCACGTCACTTAGCTCCGCCTCGATGACCTCCAGCCTGCCGGACAGCTCTCCGGCCATGGCGTCGATCTCCTCGGCCACCAGCGTCACCAGCGCCACGATGGTCTCCTCGGTGAGTATCCGCTCCCTGATCTTCTCCACTACGAACGCCTCCAGCCTGGGAGCGTTCAGGTAGCGGGCCCTGCACGTCCCCGCGCCCTCCGTGAACAGGGTGCCGCAGATGTAGTAGGCGAACTGCCCGCTCTTGGCTCCCTGGGCTCTGTAGGGCCTGCCGCACACACCACACTTGAGCAAACCGCTCAGCAGGAACTTGCTTCCCACTCTCGCGGGTCTCTGCACCTTCGGCGCGCGGTCTCGCATGGCTTCCTGAACGGCGTCGAACAGTTCCCTCGACACCAGCGCCGGCCATGCTCCCTCAACCCTCACCGGGTCCTGGGCCTTCTCTCCCTTGCCGGTTCTGCCCCAGACGGCGGCGCCGGTGTAGGCTTCATTGGTGAGCAGGTAGTGGAGTCCGCCTTTGTTCCAGCGTTTGCCCCTGTTGGTGATGCCCCGGCCGTTCAGGGTCTTGCATATCTCCTTGAGGCCGTTGCCACTGAGCGAGATCTCGAACGTCTCCTTCACTACCGGAGCGGCGGCCGGGTCAACCTCCAGGGTGGGACGCTCCTTCGCCCCGTCGCTGACCTTGACCCGCTTGTAGCCGAAGGGGGCAATGGAGGCGAGGAAGAAGCCCCGTGACGCAGCCTCCCGCATACCCCGGACAACCTCTTGGGCAAGATTCTCGCTGTAGAACTCGTCCACGCTCTCGATGATGGCCTCCATGAGCTTCCCCGTGGGCGAGTCGTCGGCGTGCTCGGTGATGGACACAACCCTGATGCCCTTGCGCCGGAGCATGGACTTGAAGGCCACGGCGTGCTCGCGCTTGCGGGTGAAGCGGCTGAACTTCCAGACGAGGATTACCTCGAACGGAGCGTTGGGCTTGCTGCCCTCCTCGATCATTTCCCGGAACTGGGGCCTGTCGGCGACGCGGCCGCTCTCGGCCTCGTCCACGTATTCGCGGGCGACGGAGTAGCCGTTGGCCCTGGCGTAGTCCCTGAGCGCCCTGAGCTGGGCGGACACGGACAGGTCCACGTCCTGCCGGTCGCTGGAGACCCTGGCGTAGAGTGCCGCCGGCGTGAGGGGCTGTAGTGGCTTCTTCATGCTGTCCTCCTTGGGTCATCCTGTTCGGCATGGCGAGCGCGGAGCCTCTCGTATCGGATGGTTCTGAGCCATTCGCGCTCTTCCATGTAGTTGCGGAGGGCCTCTCGGACTAGCTCGCTCATGGTGCGGCCCTCCTCGCGCATCACGTCCTGCACCTGCTCTGCCATCTCAGGCGGCAGGGAGAAGGTGATCGTCTTGGTGTTCCTGTTGATGAGCTTCTCGTTCATAAACTGTCTTACTCTATATCGTGGGCCATCTGGCCGTCCACTGTCAAGATTGCCGGCCAGTGTCTCCAACTCGCCTATTTCCGCCGGACCCGGCGGCGTCGTGGCTCGGTTGGAGACACCCGATCATCGGACGGCGTTCACTTCGAGCTGCACGCCTTCGTGCTGCTGGATGCTGCTGATTACCTCGAACAGGTTACGGACATGGGTTGCTAGACGGTCCGAACGTGCGCATTAGACTTTTGGGCGGCCCGTTCGTTAGGAGCCCAGCCTCCCCGAACCTGATCATCGGACCTACCAATCGCGAGGCTACTGCTCTGATGTGAGCGTGATGGCAACTCGATTAGGGAGATTGTCAGCCCAAGTGGATTATCTCGAGATCGCCCCAATGGCAGTTCAAATATTCGGCAACCAGCCGACGGTGACAGTGTTCCGGCTTGTCCTCGCTGCACAACAGGCACGCATTGTTGATCGTCCTCTTTATTCCCTTCTTCGAAATGCGTCGTTCATCCAACAGGGCGAGGAACTCGCGCTCATAAGTTTCCCAGTCACGATGTTCTTTTCGGTAAGCGTCCAGCATCTCTGGAGTGGGCGCTAGCTCAGGCATATGGACGTATTTCATGCGACAAATCTTGTGAAGGAAGTATTCAAGGTCGCCTTTTTTGGCAAATCCTGCAAGTTGCGAGACATTGTTGAGCCGTACGTCAACCAAGCGCCTTGCGCCAGAGCCATGTAGCAACTCAAAAAACTCGGAGGCAGATTTCTTTGTAAAGCCGATAGTGTAGACCTTCAAGACTCATGCCTCCGGGCGTCGCCGGGCGCTCCTTCGGAAACATATGCTACTTTCCTGGCCCTACGACTCAGGGCATCTGCAATCACTTCGTTTCGGGAGCGGAACAAATCACCGTTGTGAGGCAATTTGAAGAGATCCATCAGACGATTCATCGTGGCATCGTGCAATTCCGCATTTCCATTGGCCAGGATATGTTCGACAGCAACGCCGCGCTCTTCCAGCACTCTGGCAATCAACAGTGCGCGGTGGCAATCCAGTGGCTCCTTCTCGCTACACATCACGGCAACACGGCGCTCGTCGGCCGCTCTAACTATTCGCCTGATTCCATCATCGAAGGAGTCGGTGTTTGCCAGACGATCATATCGCACTCGTCCATCCACGTCATAGCACGAGCGGTCCACAGGACGTCCACCCAGTTCTCCGCCAAGGAATACATAGCCGATCCCAGCTTCTTCTAGGGTGCAACTCAGGACTTCATAGTTGAAGTGAGGGCTATATCGACTGGCGGGCGACGAACGGACGTCTACCACTTCATCTATACGATGCTTCCCCAGCAGATCGAGGAACCCTCCGGACGAGTGGTTGGAGTGTCCGATCGTGAATACCTGGTGCTGTGTTGAGTTCAAGGTTCTCCCAGATGTCAGGGTCTTATGATGGCCGCCACGAGCTTATAGGCATACCCATCATCATTCACTCCGCTCAGACTTATTGTTACGCAACATTCACCAAGACGATAGGTGCCATCGCACTGCTGTTTGTATTCAGACTCGTAGTGAGGGTCAGTGACCCACATCCAGTAGTCCGTTCCTTTGTATCGAAAGCGGGCTTGCGCTCTCCGACGGTTATAATGGTCAAACACACAGATTGCGAGATTGACTTTGATGAGACACAATGAACTTCCAAGGGAATTAGCATCGGAGGTTGCAACTCTGTCGTTCTGTCCACTGCTGGTGCTGCACCCATTGATCCAGAGTGTTTCGACATTCTCGGTCCACTTGGGCAGATCAGCGTGTACGACGCTGCCCACCTTAGTCCAACGGCGGCTCGGATCGAGCAGCCAATTCTCCCGCTGGTGGCCATTCGGCTGCGCATTGAGCACCGGGACGTCCATGACATCAAGCAGACTAGTACCGTTTCCAGATGTATTTGATAATATCTCGGCTGCCTTCCACACTGGATTCCCGCTTTCGCGGGAAAGACGGATAGTATTCGATGCCTGTCATCTTCAAGTAGAAACGGTACTAGGTGTACCACCGTCCACATAGCGGGACACCCTTGCGGCCACGCCTTCATTCTCCCGACCGCTTACGGGCCTCACCCAAAGGCCAGGCCGCCCGTCGGACCCTAGCGCTCTGCCAGCAATACAGCTGCCCCCCGGCATACGTGAATTGGCCAGGCATACGATGCGTCTAACTGCGGGTATCGCCAAAGCCCTGCTCCGAAGGAGTGGTGGGACATCAGTATTCTATTTCCACACGCATTGGTTCAGCAACCCTGTTTCTCAACCGCGTACATCTCACGTATGAACAGTATCAGATCTGGATCCATGACCCGCAAGTAGCCCTGACTGACCTCTGAGGGCCATACACCAGTCGCACCAACGCCAAACCTACCAAACACAATAGCGCTTCTTGTGGGACGATCGACCGACCCACACGCAACCGGGCGTGGCTCGCTATCTGGTAAACTAGAAACACGGCAGACAAAGATCCACTCCAAGCCATGGAATACGAAATTTGGGCTATGGACAATAATCTGCACCACTTCGTTCCTCAGTTCTATCTGAAACGGTTTGTTGATCCAGATGGGCTGCTTTGGGTGTATGACAAAGACAACGACCGTGTCTTTGCGGCGAACCCGAGAAATCTCGCCGCTGAGCGAGGCTTCTATACGCTTCCAGAGGGTTTTCCAGATCCGACTCTAATGGAACAACAATTCAGCGCTTCGGAACAGGAAGCTGCGCTGATTTCCGAAGATTGGCTAGCCCATATGGCACTAGGGGCCTCCATTGAGATACCAGACGTGAATCGGGAAGTGATGTCGCTGTATATAACGACTCAGTTACTTAGGACTTCTGAAGCGAGGACGATGCTAATACAGGGACTGATAGACCCTGAAACTCTACCCGCTGAAGAGAGCACCCAAAGAAACCTTCATACCGAATTGCTTTGGAACGATGCTGTAGTATCGGAAATTTCGGATTGGGTACAGAACGGTATTTGGACATTCAGAATCAATGAGACGTCAGACTCGCTTTATACGTCAGACGATCCATTTAAGGTTAGGTCAAAGACACAACATCTCCATTGGGCTCAGACCTCGCTAGTAGGAGCATATCTCCTGATCCCCCTAACTCCCAAAGTCCTGATGTATTGCTTTGATTCAAGAGGTTGGAATGAATTGAGGCCATTCGATGGTCGTGTAATTCCAGTCCCTCTAGAACCGGAACTAGGTAGTGTTGACATTTCATCTTAGCCATATGAGAGCGCCGACAAAGTGGAGGAACCCGAGGTACCTATTTGCCAGCTTGTCGAATCGGGAGAAGATGTGGCGGTAGTGCTGGATCTTGCCTATGAAGCACTCGACGAGATGCCGCTCTCGGTACAGATACTCATCGTATGAGGGTAGCTCCCTTCGGTTCGAGCGAGGCGGGATCACCGGGGTGGTCCGGTTGCCGATGATCGACTCACGAAACTGGCGGGAGTCATATGCGCGGTCTGCAATCACATACTCACTCTCCATACCGGATATGAGCGCCTCGGCCTGAGTGACATCGTGCTCTTGCCCTGCGGTCAATCTGAATCTCAACGGGTTGCCGAGGCCGTCGACACCCACATGGACCTTTGTAGTGAACCCACCTCGGCTACGACCGAGGGCTTGAGATAGTTGACCACCGTTTTTTTGGGAGCGCCCGCAGCGGAATGGTGGGCCCGGACTATGGTAGTGTCGATGATCAGGTACTCCATGTCAGGGTCATCGATGAAATGCTGATGCATTCGTTCCCATATTCCGCCCTCACACCATCGGG
Source organism: Dehalococcoidia bacterium (assembly GCA_965217565.1). Lineage (GTDB taxonomy): Bacteria > Chloroflexota > Dehalococcoidia > Lucifugimonadales > CATOSD01 > CBDCIS01. The sequence goes on along the minus strand of CBDCIS010000006.1, from coordinate 39,838 downwards.
CAAACCGCTTGTAGACGCTGTTCCATTTCCCGTACTCGGAAGGCAGTAGCCTCCACGGCGCACCAGACCTGCTCATCCAGATGATGGCCTCGATGAACCGCTTACAGTCGGACTCCTGTCCGACATACAAGTCTGGCTGACTACGAAGGAACTCCAACACCCGTGACCATTGTTCTGGAGATAGTGTAATTGCTGACATATACCCAGTATAATATAAATGTCAACACTACCTAGTTAAGGACGCCAATATTCACCAAGTGGGCCACTCACGAAGGTTCGTATTTGCGAGTCGGAACGACTTTCGATTGGCTAGAGAGTTTGCTTCTAAGGAACCGAGGATAGTAGGCCAGTGGCGCCAACGTTTCAATTCAAAGCGACCACCGCGATCAGAGTGAAGCGTCGGTCAAACCGTCGTTGAAGACACTGGCGCAACTAGGGCGACCTGACCTATGGAGGGCCGGTGAGCGGTCTCGCCGAAGCCGCGGCCGTCGTGGAGGGTGATCGTGGCGTCGAACCGGCCCCTGCGGTGGAACTCCACGTGTGACCGGAGGCTGTCGATCCAGGGGGAGAGTGACGCGGCAAGACGGTAGATGGCAGCCACCGAGTCCATCCGGCGGATGAGCAGTGTCAGCCACTCCCTGGACACGGGGTAGGCGCGCACGAAGTCCGAGGGCATCGCAAAGCCGAGCAACCCGGCAACCTCTCTGATGCCCTTGGTCGTCAGGTAGTATCTCTGGCTCGACGGTAGGTGAGCGGTGCCGTGACTCACCCTCCCGACGATGCCGTCAGTCAGCATGCCGCGCAGGGCGCGGTGCACCGTCGCCAGCGGTTCGCCGAGGACCAGGGCCAGTTCCTCCGCGTCGATGAAGGGCATCCGGCTGAGAGAGTCTAGCAGCCGTCTTTCGGAAAGAGCCATGTGTCGAGCGTAGCAGATGAGAGGCTCGGTGGTCAGCAAGCACATGTCAGTACCGGTGTATGGGAGGGCAACGGACGCTGTTCCCCTGGTTCGGGTTCCTGGCCGGAAATACCCAGGATACCCGTCAGGGCTGGAGCTTACCTGCGCGGGGCGCCAAGCCGTTGCCTCAAAGGGGAGAGACACTGCTTGACGTGCGGCGCTCTCCCCCTGCCCATCCGTTCATGCCGCCCTCATTGCATTCAAGTCCGGACGTTCCTCAGACGGGCCGCAATATGCGGGCCTTCCTTTGCTGTCCGAAAATCGCTGGCTAGTGTAGAGCATCAGCAGTAGTAGAAGACCGCCTTCGAGGTGAGCCAAAGAGCGGCGATGCCAGCCCTGTCGCCTGCCGGTGAGTGGGTCGGTGTTGGCATGGTTGGCAACTCAGGCCCACTGCCAGGTGCGATATGACCACACCCGACATCTTCGCCAAGACTTCCACAGTCCAGCTAAGGCTTCTGATGCAATGAGATCACGATGGAGAGCGGTTAGCACCACCGGCCTGATTCGGGTATCCTTCAAACAGAGAGGTGTTGGAAAATGGCGATTACCTGTGTTGGTGGCGGCTGGGGCCGTGCGCTGTGCATCACTATGGCCTTGGGCATACTGCTGGCGGTGGCCTGCGCCAGCGACAGCAAGGAGGCGGTTATCAAGGAGACGCTGGGCTGCATGGCCGAGAACGACCCGGTCTTCGAGCAGAGCATGATGATGATGTTCCCCACTGCCCGGAACCTGGATGATGCCAAGAAACAGTACATCTACGTGAGCCAAGCCGCCCCGCTGGATGACCTGAAGGCGGCTAGGGATGAGGTCTGCGGGGACAGGGGGTAGCGGAGCCGCCAAGGTTGCCCTGGCAACATTGGCAGTACGGAGGAGATACATGCCGACACGCGAGAAAATCCGAAGCATCGACGACCAGTGGCAAGCCCTGCAACCGGGCTGGGGCCGGAGGGACTACCAAGGCGAGCGCAAGATGCTCTACGATCTTCTGGAACCTGGCGAAGATGTCGAGCTACTGCACTCATGCGGCTTTGAGACCAAGAATGTAGCGTGGGCCTCCCGCCATGACCGGGGGGTCGTGGTCGCTACCGGGCGCCGGGTAATCTTGCTGAACCGGGGCCGGTTGTCCAAGAACCGCTTTGGTCTGACTTACCTGGAAATTGACGAAATCACGGAACCGGAACCCGGCAGGGTTAAGCTCAGAGGGCCGGGACATGGCAGTGCTACGGACAGCGAGTCGGGAGCAGTCTTTGACCTGGACTTGCAATTTGCGGCCGCTGAGTTCTCCCGGTTTGTAAGAGGCCATCTGCTGAGCGACGAAGAGTCGGTCGCGGTGGCATTTTCCCATGTCCTAGCGCTTGGAGAGCAGGTCCGGCACTGGGCGCATTGCTCAGCGGGACAGGAGACAGTCCTTCATAATCCTGGCAGTGGGGGCGGCCCGAGCGGGAGTCACACTCCGGAATCTTGGGTAACGTCATGGTATGGCTGGCCGGCGCTCGCCGCGGCCACCGAGCGCCGTATACTGCTCATTACGCTAGCTGTGCACACCGATGTGCTCCTTCATAGGCGGGAGGAGGAAATAATCGCAAGCTGCCCCCCCGGGACAATCCTGGCAGTGGAATGCACGGAACACACGGAAGGTCAAGAGGTCAGGTTCGTTGACCAGAAAGGCCAAGTATACGCAGCCCACTTCCGGCGGGAGGCCGACGCCTCGCCTTTCGTCAACATTATGCGGGAACACGCGGCTGCGCCACGGCAGGTTTCCGGGCAACCCAGGATTCTCGCCGACTGGCGGCTGCTACACCCGATATGGGACTCCCGGGGCAACCACGGAAACGAGCGCAATAAGCTGGGCGAGATTCTCGATAACGACGAACACCTTGAGGCCCTGCTCTGGGGCACCTACTGGCCGAGACAGCAACTGAAGGACCGACACTCCGGCGTCATTGCCGCCACCAATCGACGGCTTCTGTTTGTGTCAAACAGTTGGGACGACAAGCACGTCTTCCAGTTGCCGCTCCATCGAATAGCCAGTGTATCCCATGACGGCGTTGAACTCCGCATCGACGCTTCACCGGAATACGCCGGGTACATGATTGACGGTTTGGACGACATGAGCCGCCACCATTCCCGAGAAAAGGGGCAGGTGGAGGTGTTCACGGCGCGCTTGCGGAGCCTGGTCGCAGACCCGCCCGACTAACCGCCACCCCAGCAGAATCCCTCTCCGAACTAGACATTCCGGCAACGGACACAGCGCAGCCGTCGGAAGCGAAGCGTCGGCGAGTTGCCCAACAGTGGCACGAGCGTTCCAACGGCTGGAATCCGTCCGTATTCAAGAACGAGCAGGAGAAGCTCTGCGAAATCCTCGCCGATTGCGGGGACATCGAGGGTCTGCTTCACGGCTTCTGGAAGGAAGACGTTGGAGGCACGGAGAGAGAATGGGGTGTCATCGCGGCGACTCCCATACACCTGATCTGGGTCTACAACGGCAGGAATGGGGTGCGACTATGAACCCCCGCCAACGTTCCTTCCGACCGTTTCTCCCTGCTCCCTCCGTCGGGCCACCCCAGTGCACACATCTTCGCCGCTTCGGCGACCGTGCCTCAATGGGATGTGCCCTGAAGCGAGCCGCTGTCATTACTGCGAAGGCAGGAACCCGGTGGCGATGCGCGGCTAAGCCACAATGTGGACTCGTTCGAGTATGCTCTTGGCACGTACGGCGGGACCATTGCCAGCGCTATCGTCTCGGAGCCGCTGACCTTCAACCTTGTGCTTGCCAATGACGCGGGCTCGCCGGGCTACTTCAGTTAGGTGTTCAACGGCCTGACCGAGACTTCTTGGCTGAACGACGCCATCGAGTCGGCGCTGGCCGAATCTTGGGAGCCCTCCGATGATGGCCTGGAATAGAAATTAGATCTGCGGCGGGACGTCACCTGACACGACGGCGAGCTGTTCACGGCGCGGGATGTGGATTTCACCATCAACCGCATCATCTACAACGACGACACCCCCATCGCAGACCCCGAGGCTTTCATCTTCAACTACGTCGACGAGGCAACACCGGATGCGGGGCCGCGCGCCCGATGCCGTCAATTTCCCCGCTCGCCTCCGACTAGAGCCACTCTTTCCGGCCGGTAACGTAGATAGTCTGGAATTCTTCATCGGACTTGGTCAGGTAGATAATGCCTTCCACCAATCCAAGTATGCCAGCCGCCATCAGAGCAATATAGCCAACCGCGAACATCAATAACCCAATGATGACGCCAATGCCGAAAATCCCCAGAGCTACGAATATATTGCCCAAAACCAATGCCACCACCGCGCCGCCGCCGCCAACCGCCAACTGCATCATTGCGGGCCGTTTCATGCCCAGGTAGAACTTGTGGGCGCCGGCCCAGCCAAGGAGAATCCCCAGCAGCCCGGCAACCAACCTCGTCCTCTCGGATCCCAACACGCCGTCAAGCGCGGCGCCCATCCCGCCGGCGCCGGCGGCTGGCGTAGCACGGTAGACGGCTACGGCGTCGCCGCCCTGCGCCTCGAAATCCACCCGCATTCCCCGATTGGGAATCGCCTCGTCTTTCCACTCGGTCCCGACGAAGTTATATCGGTTGCCGTCATCCCCCGTGATTAACCCCGAGTTGGTTTGAACGGTGTAGTCCAATATAGTCCCATTCATTCCCTGTCCTCCTCTCCCCGTTGGGCTTCTGGGGTCTGACAAGTTGTCCTGGCTGATTACCGCTCTATGTTAGACAGGCTGATAATGAAGCCCTCCGCGCCTCCGTCTTCTTCCTCCAGTTCAAATGCCGCTAGCAGTTCTAAGTCGCTGGCGCTTTCCGGCAATTCGTACTCCACGGCTATGCCCACGTCTGCCTCTACCGAGCTTCCTTGATACGGGACCTTGCCGTCACGGATGTTCCCTTTGAATTCACAGCTTGAGGCCCCATAGTACATTCCGCTCCCGTCGCGGACGATCAGGTTTTCGCCGCAGTCCGGCAGCGGTAATAGCGTGTCCTCATCAAGGTTGCTGAACGCTATCTCAAAAGTAAGTTTTTGGGCGTCTCGCTCCACATACCAGACGCTGAAATCACAGGCGTAGGAGCCGCACGAAGTGGCATAGTCGGCAACGTGCGTGAGGTCTACGTTCGCGTCCGCGTCCTGAAAGCAGCGCGACCCACCCAGCCGATAGCGAACGAGGGGAGTAGTCTTCGCCCAGGCGTCTTCTACCGCTTCGCCATCGTCATCCAAGCTTTCTCCAAACTCCTCATTAAATTCCTCATCATCAAGAGTCTCGAAGACCCTACCGTCCGGGGGCTGGGAATCCATCACCTTCCTAATTTCCTTCAGGAGGTCTGCAGTAGCTTTATGGTAGGCGTCCAGCGCATCGGGAACATCCTGCGATTCCCACGCTTCAATGTCTTCCCCCAACGTTTCCGACCATTCGGCGTTTGTTGAGTTCTCGTCGAGCTGAAAAAGGGAATTCCCTGGCGCGCGGCAGGTCTCCTCATACGCAGCCACCTTCTGCCAATCGATGGTGGAGCCTCCGCCTACGTCCGAGCTTCCCGGGAGGGATCCGCCGCAGGCTGCCGCAGCGATCATCATCGCCCCCAGGCACGCCAGCCACGCCAAGGGGGCTCTCTCGATACACTCTAGGCACAGAGACCGTGAAGGATCTTTTGGATGCGATGGGGCATGATTAGCAAGAAACATATTGGAATCACCTCCAATAGTGCCCAAGCCCGGGGCGCGAACCCGTTTGCGCCCCATCGTGCTTGCATGTGTATGCCGGTAGAGTAGCAGGTTCTTCATAAATTGCAACTGCGCGTCTGCGGCGGCCGCCGTTCCCGCTCAAGGTGAACTTGGCGAACCACGTGTGTAGGGGCCCCTCGCGAGTGGTCCCTACGGGGGCACCCAGGGTTGGAGAGGGTTGGGTTGCCTGAAATACCGGCAAACTATGTGAATGGTTAGGGTCAGACAGATGTCGGACACGGGCGAGAGATATACTGAGTTGCATGAGCTGCAATGTCGGGCGGGGGCCTAGACGTCCTCCCGGAAGTTCTGCCCGTCGTCAATCACGCCGAAGGTGGGCGCGAGCGATGATCCTGGCGAGGATTTGCAGACCGCGCCGCACCTTCTCCCGCTCCTCGGCGGAGTACACCGTCGCCCGTTGGTCTCTCGATGGCTTCCGTCCGTCGGCCCTTCTAATTCCGCTCCCCGCCGTGGCTCCCGACGCCAACTATGCGGTCGTCGGAGCCGTCGTGTTTCGGCGTCCTCCCTCCAGTGTGAACGGCGACATGGCCGTTCGGAACCTCCCATGAGGGGGTGCATGTATGCCCCCAGCCCGGTTGCAGGGCTTGCCATTGGTCGTCGATCCTTCTCTGCTTCTCTCGTGACGCCATGATTGTTCCCTCCGGCGTAGTTTTTCCCGGTTCGCCGTCCCTGTGTGCCTGCCCCGGTTAGTCGCCGGCGGGGTTGGCCGCGGCGTGGATTTGCCGGAGCACGCATTCGCGAACAACGGCCTGGCCCGGCTTCTGATTTGCTTCCTGCCGTTGTGGTCGAGGTAGTAGGCGTAGTCCTGGTCTGTGCTGCCGGACAACTGCAAGCCGGAGCAGGTCAACCCCTCGTTATCCACTTGCAGGCCCTGATAGGAAACCTCGACCACGTCTTTTGACGCCATGCCGGAGTTCAGCATGAGAGTACGCCGGTCGGTGGCCACGACGACTCCGTTGTGGACGCCGAATTCAAAGCGCTTCACTCGAGAATAGGCGGTGAAGCCGACAAGTTGGGTTATCGTTACGAGATGCTATGGGCCGTCGACGCAGCCCTCAACCTTATCGATGGTGATTTCGTAGACCTTGTCGTAGAGCCCATAGGGGATGAGGCTGCAGGTGTTTGAATTCTACAGGACTGACCCGGCAGGGATCCAAGAATACCATGCCATCAAGCGACAGCAGATCGATGGGAACTGGACCCTCAACCGCCTCGCACTTCGAGTCCCAGTGCTGGCAGTGGCGAAGACCTGTATAATAGCAATCGGGCCGGGGTGTCCTCCTCACTGGCGGCAACCCTCAGCCCGTGAAGGAGAACGGCAATGACCCTGTGCAGGGGTGCGTCGCGGCCACGAGTCACAACGTGTTCACTTGCTGCTACTGGTGACCTGCCTCAGTTGGGCGTCCGGCGTTCCGTCCCACTTGGCTCGGGCAAATACCAGGACTGGCGTTTGCTAGGCTTCTACGAGGACGGGCTCGACGGCGCCCAACGGCTTGGGGGAAACCGTGGGTGGTGAGGGCATTTTCCCGGCCGAGTGGGTGGAGCACATCCCAACTTGGTTGCGGATCGTGATGTTGCTTATAGCCTTCCCCGTGGTGACGGTGGTTGCCTTTCTCCTGTTCGGGTACCTCAGCGCCCTGCTCTATTCGCCTCTGTTCCTGGTGCGGTGGCTGCGGAGGAGACGGGCGCAAGTGGAGAAGCCGGAGCGAGGACAGGGACGCGGCTGCCTCATGTGGGTGGTATACCTGCTCGGCATAGGAGCGCTGGGCCTGGTGGTGCTGGTCGGCATCAACCTGACCTCACCGGCTGTGGACCCGTGCCCAACGAACTCTCCAGATATCCCGCCACCCGGGCAGATGCTTGCGATCCTCGATGTGTTCTTGGACGAGTGCACGAGCGTTACCGGAGAGGTGGTGTCGCGAGACGCTGGCGAGCTGGTCGTGGAGATAGACAGGGGAGAGTACGTGCAGCATGTGAGGGTCCGTGGACCGGCGGAGGTCTTCGAGCAGGTTCCCCTGCCCGGCCGGGTCCAAGTTGCCGGCCGCATCAGGGAGGATGAGGAGTGGGGATACGTGGTCCATTACGGAGTGGACCGCGGGTGGTGGGGTAATCTCCGAGAGAACCTTCCAGGGGACATCCTCGCGCCCTAGAAGTGCACCTTTCGTGCGGAAGGCGACGACGACCACCGCATCCCGGACCCGTACAGCTTCCTTCTCGTCAAGTCCTCCGATTGAGCGCTCGGTCCCGTCGCCCAGACGAATGGTCAACCGATGCCAGAACCACGACGGGCGAACCTCTATCGAGTCGATGTCCCCTACCGGTATCTTCCGTGGCCCACCACCCAGGAGTCCCTCGATTTGAAGGGTTTCGCCAGTCAGCGATACGCGCGCAGCACCCAGAGTGAATAAGCGATGGAGCCTAGAGCTCTCGGCCGCAATGCGGTTGTGTGTTCTCATTTCAGTCCTAGTCATGTGCTATGTGGCTCGTAGCATTCGAGTTACGGATGCGCTAGGCGCCCTCAAGTCCCGATCGAACTCGGACGACGGGTAGGCTTGATGGAATCTATCAGCCACTACCTCAGCATAAACCACCACACGAGAACGCTGACGACCAGCAGCACGAGCAGCACGACGGCGGTCACGCGAACAATGTTGAGCAGTTCCTTCGTCTCCTCGTGCGCGGCGGCCTCTTTTCGATACGCCTCCTCCAGTTCCGCATACGCCTGTCTGTCGGCGGCTGCGGCGTCCCTGGCTTCGTCCCGTTCCCGCTCCAGCTCCGATGCGCTCTGCTCCAGTTCCCGCACGGTCCGTTCCATCTCGTCCTCCCTTGCGATGGCCCGGCGCAGCAGCTCTCACCCCTATCGCCCTATCTCGAGAACGTCTATGTCCTCCAGGACCTCAGCGACATCATAGTGAACTGGAAGAGACCGACCGAGGACTACGACTCCGTCACCGGCCACCAGATCCTGCGCGCGGTGGGCGACGGGGAGATGACCGTCCTGGTGGACGACAACGGCCGCCGGGGCACGGCCTACCTCGACAGCGACGTGGAGGCGGGCCAGACCTACGCCTACCGGGTAATCGCCCTCCGCGGCGAGGTGAAGAGCCCACCCTCCAACCGGGTGGAGGTCGAATTCCCCTACGCCCCGGAGGAACTTGCCCCCAGCGGCCTCGCCGCCGCGGTTGCGGACGCGGGCGTTGCACTGAGCTGGCAGGCCCCGGCCAGGAAGGCCGACGCTGTCACCGGATACCGGGTCCTCCGCGCCGAGGGCGAGCAGGAATCGATCATCCTGGCGCCCGATACCGCATCGCAGGCGACCACCTACACCGACGCGACAGCCGCGATGCCGGGCGCGACCTACGTCTACTGGGTCGTGGCCCTGCGCGGCGAGGAAGAGAGCGAGCCGTCCAGTCCCGCATCGGTGACGCTGACCAACCCCGCGCCCACCGGCCTCACCCTTGAGGTCGCCGACGACGGGATAGTCCTGCGCTGGAAAGCGCCCACCGGCGACGCCGGGTCCGTGACCGGATACCGGGTCCAGCGCTCCACCAGCCACGAGCCGCCGGCCATCCTGGTCGACGACACCGGCAACAGGCGCACCGCCTACACCGATACAAGCGCCACGGTCGAGGGCGCGACGTACTTCTATGCGGTCATGGCTGTCCGCGGCGAAGAGACCGGCCCGGCTTCCAACCTGGCCGTGGTCAAGCGCCCGCCGGAGGTCACCCCCCTTCCGCCCACGGACCTCGTCGCCGAGGTCGTGCCAGAAGGCGTGACCCTGGTCTGGCGGGAGCCCGCCAACGCCTCCCCCACCGGCTACTCGGTGATGCGCGGCCAGAGTGAGTTGACGGTCCTGGTGAAGGACACCGGGAACACGGACACTACCTACACCGACACCACCGCCAACGTACCCGGAAGCACCTACACCTACGAGGTAGCCGCCCTGTACGACAAGAAGGAGAGCCCGCCTTCCAACCTGGCCGCAGTCAACCGCCTCTCGTTCTCCCTGAGCAAGTTCGCACTCGCCACGTCGGAGTGCGCGCCCAGGTCCGTCCTCCTGGAGCGGGACTCCCTCGAAGAGGCGCACTTCAACACGCTGGCCGCGGCGGGGAACGAGGCGCCGACGGCCATCTGGTCGGACGGCCAGTATATGTGGGTGGCGGACTCCTCGGACGACAAGCTCTACGCCTACCGAATGTCGAACATGGCCCGCGCCCCGAGCCGGGACTTCAATACTTTGATAGCGGCCGGCAACGACCGCCCCACCGGCATCTGGTCGGACGGCGAGACCATGTGGGTCGCCGACTCCAGGGACAACAAGATTTACGCCTACAACATGAAGACCAAGGCGCGGGACGGCGACAAGGACTTCGACACCCTGCAAGCGGCCGGCAACGGCGACCCGCAGGGCGTCTGGTCGGACTGCGAGACCATGTGGGTCTCCGACCAACGGGACAGCAAGGTCTACGCCTACCAGATGTCGGACAGAGCGCGCCAACCCGGCCAGGACTTCAACACGCTGGACGCCGCCGGAAACAGCGAACCCACCGCCATCTGGTCGGACACCCGCACGATGTGGGCTGCCGACTACGACCTGGGCAAGCTGTTCGCCTACAGCATGGATAGCAAAGGCCGCGACAACGCGAAGGAGGCGGAGATCACGCTGAAGCCGGGCAACAGGGACGTGTCCGGCATGTGGTCCGACGGCGCAACCCTCTGGGTGGCGGACTTTGATGACGCCAAGATTTACGCCTTCGACCTGCCCGGCCGCATCCTCCTGGAACTCGATGTTGGCGGCTCGGACGGCGCGAGCTACCCTTGGGGCATCTGGTCCGACGGCGAGACCATGTGGGTCTCGGACCCCAGGGCGTCCGGGGATACGAGGGACGCCAAGATATTCGCCTACAGTCTGGCGGATATGAGCCGGATGGAGGATGAGGACTTCGACACCTTGGCCGCGGCGGGGAACGACGCGCCTCGCGGCATCTGGTCCAACGGCGCAACCATGTGGGTTGCGGATTCCGCAGACGACAAGATTTACGCCTACAACCTGGAGACCAAGGCGCGGCTACCCGGCCGGGACTTCAACACGCTGGACGCGGCGGGGAACGAAGCGCCGCTCGGCCTCTGGTCCGACGGCGTCATCATCTGGGTGGCGGACCCGGTTGCCAACAGGATCTTCGCGTACCGGCTGGCGGACCCCCCGCCCACAGTGTCCCGCGTCACCATTGAGGGGACGACGACCACCGGCGCCACGGCGAAGGTCTACATCAAGGACGCCGACGGCTCCACGGTCACCGTCCATCTGCGCTACCGTCAAACAGGCGGCGGCGGGGCCTGGACCCGCGCGAACGGGAAAGACGCCATCCTCGGCCCGGCGAGCTTTACCCTGCGCGGCCTGACGCCGCACGCCGAATACGAGGTGCAAGCCTCCCACAGGAGCAGCTTCCCCGCCGGGGCCACCGTTTCCACCACCCTGGTCACAGTCGACGTGCCGAGGCTGGCCGGCGTGGAGGTCGAGAGCGTTAGGATACCCGAGGTCAGCATTGCCGCGACCGTCACCAACGCCGACGGCAGCACGGTGTATCTGCGCTACCGGGAGGCCGGCTCCAGGAGGTGGGTCACCAAATCCGAATCCGTCGACGACGACGGGCTGTCCTCGGTGAGTTTCTCGCTCAAAGGGTTGGACACGGGGACCGAGTACGAGGCGCAGGCGTCCCTGGACAGCGGCTTCCCCTTCGGCGCTGCCACCCGTACCTTCACCTTCTCCACCCCGCCCATCGTCTGGGACGCGATCCTGACGGTAGTGCACGACGCTGACGACAATTCCTATGGATTCAGCCCGGGCTTCGCGGGCTCATCGCTGGTTCCCGACACCTTCACCATGGACGGCGTCGACTACACGTTTGAAGCCTTCTTCGACAACGCGGAAAACAGCGAGGTGGTGGCCCGGATCCGACCGGAACTCCCTGCCGGCGTCAGCATGGAGGTACTGGTGGAAGGCCGGCAGTTCCTCTCTTCAAGGGATGCCATGACCAGACTGGCTGGCGACGGCGTCGCGGTCAATTATGTCTGGATCAATCCTTACACAGTGCGACTGGGCGGAGACTCCCCGGTCCTGGGCTGGTCCGATGGGGACATGCTTGGCATACGGATGCTTACGACCGTCAACACCTGCGAGCGTACCCCGGTGGTGCAGGAAGCGATTCTTGCCGCCACCCTCACCACCGACGACACCTGCGACTTCATCTCCCTACTGGATCTGGAGAAAGTCACCGAGCTGGACTTCACCGGCCGGTATGTGCCCAAGCTGAGGAACGGGGACTTCAAGAACCTGCCCAACCTGGAGAGGCTGGACCTCAGCGGGCAGCCCCTCTTCTACCGCCTCTTCCAGGCAGGGGACGAATATGGCGTCGCCCACAAGGTCTTCGCACCGCTGTCGAACCTGCGCGAGCTCGACCTCAGCGACACCGACCTGTGGTCGCTGCCTACGGGCATGTTCGACGACCTGACCAGCCTGGAAACGCTGCACATCCGCAACAGCGGATACCCGGCCTTCCCGGACGGCCACCCGCACGTACAGGGCAACAAGCCGGACCAAAAATTCGGCGTGCGCCCCCTGTTCGGCCGGGACCTGTTCAAGGACCTGGGCAACCTGCGCGAGTTGGACGTGCGGCCGGCGACCCCGCTCACGGCCGCGCCCTGGGCATTCGAGCCCCTCACCAGCCTGGAGACCTACAACGGCGAACCCTACACCCAGCCGCCGCCGGGGCCGACGAACCTGACCTACAGCGCCGTCCCCATACCGTCGGTTATCAAGGATGTCCGGGTCTTCGTGTCCAACCTGGAGGGGGAGGACGTCGTCATACCACATTCTTTTTCCAATCCGGCACTCGTAAGCGCTTCTCACAGGCGTTCACAACCGGCTTGAACAGCACCGGCTACGAGCTGGACTCCATTCAACTGGCGTTCGGACGCTTCGGCGACAGGGTCTCCGATTTCTCCCTGACCCTCAGGTCAGGCGTTGATGCAGGCGAACTGGGCACACTGGTCGCGAGGCTGAAGAATCCGCCCGCCATCGGCGCGGGAGTCGCGAAGTTCACCGCCCCTGAGGGCACCATTCTGCACCCCTGCACCCGTTACATTTGGGTGGCCGAGCTGACGAGCGGGGACCACGAGGCTACGAGGCTGGCTGGAGCAGACGCCGGCGACAGCAGAGATAATTGGAGCACAGAGCGTCTTCCCTATTTTCATCTTGACGTCGACACCGTCAACCCGATTCTCCAACGCTTCAAGTTTGCCGTCAAGGGGACGGTGCTCCCGCCGATTGACGACTTCCCCTACAACGCTGACGAGTTTCCGTCAACCGCCGGTCTCGGCACGCCCTCCGACGCGCACGTGGTCACCCTGGACTGGGACGCCCCGCCGGGGATGAGCGAGAGCGACATCACCGGCTACCGGGTGCTGCGCAACGTCAAAGGCAGCCGCCCCTACCTGGAGGACCCGGTAACATCGGATTGCGCCGGCGCCTGCTACGTCTATGACTTCAGCCGCTACGCCCACGAGATCGCCCGCACCGGACCCGGCGTGACATTTTACGCCGACGGCCAGAACCGCGACCTGTTCATCGGCGTGGAAAGGGACACGCCGTTCTTCACCTACTACGTCACCGCCATCACCAGCGACGGAGAGAGTCTCCCGGTGCAGGTCAGGGCGAATGAACTGAAGGCCGCGCCGCAGGCCGCGGCAGAACCGGCCCACGTTCCGACGCTGTGGGCCTCGACCTACGGGCCGACCGACTTCTACGTGCGCCTGGAATGGGATGCCCCATCCGACGACACGACCGTCACCGGCTACCAGGTCCAGTACCGGCCGAAGGACGGCGGCAACTGGCGCGTGCTCGTGCCCAACACCGGCAACGTGCTGAGCTACGGCTTCCACGACCGGCCGAAGCTCGAAGGCGACACGGCCAGGACGCCCGCAGAGATATACCTCCAGAACGCCTTCAGCGGCCGTCGTACACACTCCTACGACCGGCAGTTCCGCGTGCGTGCGATGAGCTTTATCGGGGATTCTCCCTCCGACCTGCGGTTCGGCGAGTGGTCCAATGTGGCGAGTCCGCCCTTCCCCTACACAGCTCTGGGGGACGCGGGGAATGACAGGCCCACCGGCATCTGGTCCAACGGCCGGCACATGTGGGTGGCAGACTATGGACAGCCTCTCCTCTACGCCTACGAGGTGGCCACTAGGCGCCACGACGAGCCTGAATCCATCAGCCTGGACAACTTCGGCAACCAGCACGCCGCCGGCATCTGGTCCAACGGTCAGACCATGTGGGTAGTGGACGATGACGAAGACAAGGTGTTTGCCTACCAACTGCAGGGGAGCCCATTAACACTGGACGGAAAGCGAATAACACTCCGGGAGACGAACAAGGAGTTCAACCTTGCGTCGGCCAATGGTGACGCCGTCGGCATTTGGTCCGACGGCGAGACCATGTGGGTGGCCGACGCCCACGACCACAATCTGTACGCCTACCAGCTGACCGCGGGCTCCGGCTTCGGACAACGGGACACGAGCAAGGATCTCTACCTGTCCCTGTCCACAGGCCATGCCACGGCGACAGGCATCTGGTCCAACGGCCGGACCATCTGGATCGCCGACCCCGACGACGACAAGCTGTACGCTTACCGGCTGACCGCAGGCGACGGCTTCGGCGACCGGGAGCCGGCCAAGGACATCGATCTCGCGTCCGGGAACGGCGCCCCCCTCGGCATCTGGTCCGACGGCGTAAACATGTGGGTCGCGGACATCGCGGCAGATAAGATATTCGGCTACTCGTCGCCCCACCTGTCCGCAACGTAAGAGTAAGCCCTACGCCGGAGAGGCCGGGCGGCCCCAAGCCCTGACCCGCAGCCCGGCCTGGCAGAGACAGCAAATAGGCCCCCATACATGGATGGGCGGTCGGGCTGGAACGCAAAAAAGGCCGCATACATTGGCAGCCAAGGGGGAGGACACCGAGGTGCGGTGTCCTCCCCCTTTTTACGTAGCGGCCTAGCGTCCCGCGCCGACCGGCTCCTCGGCCATGCACTCCGCCCAGGAGAACAGCGTCTGCTGCGGCTCCGGGGCCTCGTCGTGCCGTCGACCGTGACCTTGGCGTTGCCCCGGCATTGGACTACGCAGCAGCACCCGGCTCCGGTTGCTTCAACATGGCGGAGTAGCCCCGATCATCGACGACGTGAGTCACCGAGACCCGGCCCCGGCTGTCGTAGCCCGCACGGTAGGCGTACTCCGCCTCCGCGCCCCAGGGGACGCGACCGCCGATGCGGGCGAACGCCTGCGCTCGCGCCGTCCTGTACGCCGCATGTCCATAGTCGAACGCCATCATATCTCCTGTGCTGGCGGACCTGGAGACCCAGGCGCGCCAGCATCACCTCGCCTGGCCTCGCCTAGCCGAGCCACGCCCAGCCTCGCCGCGCCGCGAGCACCTTGCCGCGCCTTGATCCTAACTCTCCGTTACGCAGCAACTTAACAATAGTTCCATACGTCCTTCACTTACTTTCTGCCCGGTCGAGTACCCGCCGATCGCGGCGGAGACCAGGGCCAATAGGGCGACAAACGCCACTTCCCCAACGGACATCCTCTCAAAGTCGCTCCAGAGGGCATGCCCGATCAGCGCTGCCGCCATTATCGCGTTGTAGAAAGCCAACGACGGCAGCCACCATCGTTTTACCCATTTCATCATAGTCCCTCCCTCAGCTCTCCGTTCTCGCCGCGAACACCACTAGAGTCAGCAGTTTGACCAGGCGCATTACCCGTGTCCTTCTACTCTAACTGGCGAATATACCATGCACACAGCCTGTCGGAGTCTGAGTCGGGCGGCATCGTGTAATCGCCCGACTGCACCGTCGCCATAAGGATGAACATAGCGCAGTCCTCTTCCTGTGTAGTCTGGTACGACGGATGCTCCAGCATGGCGTTCGCGAACGCTTTCACCATCTCGCCGTCCTCGTCCTCCAAGTACGCTAGGTACCTCGGATTGGTCATCAGCGCCTCGACCATGCCCTCAGCCATTCGGTCTATCTCTTCATCACTGAGGTCGTTCTGGCAACCAATAAGACCCGCTAGCAGCACGAAACAGGCGAGCAGGATCACAAAGTGGGGCTTCAACATCAACTCTCCGTTCTCGCCGCGAACACTCGGTAGATGAGCGCGCCGACTACGATGTTCACCATGTTGATCGATGCCGCGATTGTGGAGCCGTAGCCGAACAGCACGGGCACCCAGGGCGTCAGTATCAGCACGATCGCCGCCATAATCAAGCCTGTAGGCGTCGCGGGCGCTTTGAACAGGAACGCGGCATAGACCAGGATTACTACCAGCGTCTGCGCCATCACCGGGCCGCCCGGCGTCGTCGCGGACAGGAACTCGATGTAGGCGGTCGCCGTCAGCGTGTACTCGCCAACGGGCAGCGACTCGCCGCTCAGGTTGCCGCCACTGTCACCGTACAGCGAGTACGGCGCGATGTTTTCCGTCTGGTCATGGGTCTTTGCTCCGGTGAGTTGCAGACTCATGCTGCCGATGGTCGCGCCGGACTCCAGGTCGGCCCGGATGCCGTAGCTGCCGCCGTCCGGGTCGTCGAGCGCCAGGGTGCCGCCGTCAGCCAGGGCGCCTTCGACCGACTGGTCGGAGGCGTCCACCACGGTGAATCCAGTGATCGGACCCGGGGCAGCCGCTGCCACCGCAGCCGTCGCCGCGCTGGTCAGCGTTTCCTGGTTGTTCTTGTCGTCAAAGAACGACACCTTCACCTGGATGGTCAGGCCAGCGTCGTCGGCAACCAGGGTGTAGGTGGACTCCGTTGCCCCGGAGATGTCGGTGGTTCCGGCAATCCACTGGTAGGAGAAGGTGGCGTTGTCCAGCCCGTCGGCGTCGCCGATGCCGGAGATGTCCGCCGTCAGCGTATCCCCCACCTGGGCCGTCCCGGTGATGGTCGGCGCACCCGTGGCCGGAGTGTTGGCTGGCGGGGGAGTGTTGTTCTCCACGTCCTGGTCGCTGAAGGACGCGGCAGGATTGCCCGCGTCGTCCTGAATTCGGGGAGCGGCGGCATCCGTCGGCACGGCGTAGCTCACCGTCACCGTCGCCCCGGACGCCACTGCCGACCCCAGAGTCAGTATCACCGAACTGCCGGACACCGACACCCCGTCAACCGCCCGGCCCGTGCCGCCGGCGGTTACCGAGAAGGTGTCTGGCGAAGGTTCTGAGTTCTCGTCCAGGTCCTTATCGTATGTCAGGGTCATGGTTGCGCCATCCACCGTCGCGGTCGAAAGCTCCGGCGGTGTCGTTTCCCCGGGCGTTCCACGCACTTCTGCCGAGGGTGGGCCGTCGCCCAGGCTGTTGGTGGCGATGACCCTGACCGCGTACTCCACGCCGTCGCTCAGCCCGGTGATGATGTGAAGTGCTGTTCTCCATACCAAGATCTGATTCATATCGGGACTCCAGGGCGAGACACCCTGGACGCCCCCGGTCTCCTCCCACTGCACCTTGTACCAGATAATCGGGGAACCGCCGTCGCTGACTGGTGCTTCCCACTGAAAGTGAAGGCCGCCACTGTCGTGGGGCGACACGACCAGGCGCTGCGGCGCACCCGGCGGGGCGCGTACCACCGTTGCCGTTGGCGCACTGCTTAGTGTCTCCTCGTTATCGGCGTCATCGGTGAAGGACACCCTAACTCTGATAGTCTTGCCCGAGTCGGAGCCCACCAGGGCATAGCTATCGCCGGTCGCGCCGGGGATGTCCTGGTTATCGGCCAGCCACTGGTAGCTGAAGCTCGCTCCGGTCAGCCCGTCGGCATCCTCGATACCGGACGTATCCACGATCAGCGTCTCGCCCACCCGCGCAGTGCCGGTGATTGTCGGCATGCCCACGCTCATGACAACCACCTCACGTCGGAAAGTCTCGTCGGTATTGACCCACGTGTAGTAGTACGACTTCACCGCCGGGTTTGTGATCTCCCTTCCCCTGGCGTCTTGGGATGAAAGTCGGCTCCTCCCCACATCGAGTGTGAAGTCGCCGGGAATCTTCTGGCTGAGGTACAACTTGACGTCCCCGTTGCCTTGAGCAAGCAATGCCTTCACCACGTAGTCGTTTCCGTCCAGTGAGAATGCAATTGGCGAAAGCGTCCCGTAATTGAGAAATGAGTTGTAGCCCGAAGCTCCACTGTCTCTGCCCGCGTCCATCTTCGCCCACCAGACGGTGCCGCCCGGTGCTGCGATCACCGCCGTCGGCGCACTGGTCCACGTCGATTGGAAGCTCCTATCGTCGATAAAGCTGACCTTCACTGAGAGGGTCTTGCCCGTCTCGGCGTTCCTCGGAGTGTAGCTGGCATTCGTCGCGCCCCAAATCTCCGTACCATCGGCCAGCCACTGATAGGTGAACACCACGCCGGTGAGTCCGTCTGCGATGCGCGATGTGTCCACCGTGAGCGTCTCGTGGACTTGGGCGGTGCCGGTTATGACCTGTATCGCCGTGCTGTCACCGTGACCGTAGAACTTGATGCTCCATCCCTTCAGAATGCCCTGTCTGCCTTCCCTGTGGTCGCTGACGCGTAATGTCCAGGTTCCGTTGGGGTCTTCGGCGAGGTGCCGGGCGGAGCCCATGCGGAAGGGGACGTCGATATATGAGTCCTCTTCGAAAGTGCTTTCTCCTGGCATTAGCACCGATGTGGTTCCCGATGGCGACTCCAGCGTGATTCTCAGCTCCCGGAAGGCGGGGTGGTCGATGTGCACGTGGACCTCGACGAATTCGATGAAGTTGACGTGTGAGATGACTGACAGCTTGCTGGCGAGGGGTGTGGGATCTGACCCGTTCTCCGTTTCGGGTATCGACAGGGTGGTCCTTGCGGTTTCTGCGCTGCTGTTCAGGAATGGCGGCAGGGTGGTCCAGTCCTGGGCTAGTTCCACGGCGGCCGTGGCGTCAACCACGCCGAAGCCGTACTCCGGGTTGTAGGAGTACCGCTCGGTGTCGGAGCCGTACTTGAGCGCGCCCTCCTCCCAACTGGCGTTGTCAGGGTCGGTCTTCCGGGCCGACCCCGCCAGAATGAGCTTCACGTCACGCCAGGTGAGGCTGGGATTCGCGCTGCGCACGAGTGCAGCCACGCCGGACACGATGGGCGCTGCGGCGGAGGTGCCGCCGAAGTCCTGCCTGTATCGATTCAGGTTGTCGGTGGTGATGTTGGCAGAGGGGGCGCAGACCCACATCACATAGTCTATTTCCGAGTAGTACTCCCGGATGCCGTCCGAATCGACGGCGCAGGCCAGGGTCTGGAGGTATGAGTTCCTGCTTTCGGACAGGTTAGGGTGCTGCCCGGATTTGTGCCCGTTGCCGGCGGCGAAAACGTAGAGAACGCCCTTGCCATCCAATCCTCTGGTTGCTCCTGCCTTCAAGGCCTCAGTCCAGAGTTGCGAAGCTATATCGTAGCTGCCGTAGCGAAAACCCCAGCTGTTGTTCGCTACGGCGACCTTCTCTATAGTGCGTGTGAAGGCGTCAACGGCGTTTTTGAGGGTAGCACCATCGATTCCAGGATGCTGTAACCGACTATGGAGGCGCGAGGCGCCACCCCGATTATCCCCTTGCCGTTATCCCGCGCCGCCACGATTCCGGCTACGCCGGTGCCATGGTCATAGAAGTGGTTGGCTTCTTGGCCCTCCGAAAGGTAGTTGTGGCTGAGATCGGCGTTCCAGTTCTCACTCAGGTCCTCGTGGACCGATTCCACGGTCTGATCGATGATGGCTACGTTTACTCCCTCTCCCTTGGTGGTCTGCCATACGTCGCCCAGGTTGATGTCATTCCCCGGCGTTCCCTCGTTGTCCTCGTCGTTATGGAGATGCCACTGGCATCCGTGCAGGGGATCGATTGAGTCCGGGGTAATGTCGGCGCAGCCGTCGATGAATTCCGCGTATTCGGTGCTCTCACGCAACCTAAGGACGTAGGGACGTAGATGTGGGTCGGGTTGATAGGCGGATATGCGAAAGTAATGGGTACCGGCAGCTAGGCGGTACGGCCT
Source organism: Dehalococcoidia bacterium (assembly GCA_965217565.1). Classification (GTDB taxonomy): domain Bacteria; phylum Chloroflexota; class Dehalococcoidia; order Lucifugimonadales; family CATOSD01; genus CBDCIS01. The sequence goes on along the minus strand of CBDCIS010000006.1, from coordinate 20,057 downwards.
GCCATCGAAATCTACACCATCATTGGCCAGACGGTGGGCAGAGTCGCCGGAGGCGTCCAGCAGGTTCACGTTGATGGGAATGAAAGTATGCGTCCATGCAAAGACACTCTTATAATCTTCGAACTGAGGTTCGATGATCACATCGGTCACGGTATCCACGACGATATGGTATCCCCCTGGTCCGGTATCGTCCTGACCTCGATGTCGTACTCCCACGGGGATTCGCGTGACCAGACGGCCACCTTGACGTAGTAGGTTCCGGCCTCCAGACGCACAAGAGCGTTTCTAGAACCCCGGGTCACCAATTCCTCAGAGGCGTCGACGATAGTGAAGTAGTTTCCAAGCAGGGGATGCAGACCTCCCTCTTCTCCCTCTTCGAAGTTGCCGACTGCGACCAGGGTGGACTCGGAGACCTGGAACTGAAAGACGTCCACGTCATCGTCCGAGTTGATCACGCCGGACATCCGGGTGTTCAACGGCAGGACCGTAGCAGCGTCGATGGTGTTGCCGTGGTCGTCGTCTTCCGGCGGAGTCTGGTGGGTTTCGACTTCCATGCCCCAGTTGGGCGTCGATATGACCACTCCATCCTGTTCGGCCAGGTCATTGGCTAGATCCAGTGACGGGAAGCCCGGTTCAGTCTCTACAAAGAAGGCGTTGTCGAGGAAACCGAGAGGGGACACCCTGTTCCGCTTGATTTGGTTCTTCGAGAAGAACGCGTCCACCTGGGAAGGACTCCACGAGGAGTCGAGCGCCAGCAGAACGCCGCCGGGAAGAGTCATCACGCCGCCACCCGACTCAGAGCGAAAGACAGGGTCGCTCTCCCTGACGCCATACGCTTCCTTGTCCGCACCCGGCTCAAGCCGTACCCTCATCACCCTGTCGCCGTCCCGCCAGGTGTAAACCCCGTCCTGGCCGTAGCCTCCTGTTGAGCCGTCCGGTTCATCTCCGGGCTCCGGATCGGACTCCGGATGCGTCGTGGCCGATTCCTCGAGGGACGGTGGGCCGTCGCCAACGCTGTTGGTGGCGATGACCCGCACGGTGTACTCTGTTCCGTTACTCAGGCCCCTGATGGTGTGCCCAAGTCGGTTAGGGTCCGTAATCACCGCCTGACGGGTCGATGAGGCCGAGTCGTCATAGTCCTCGGAACCGGACTTCCACTGCACCTTGTACCCGATGATTGGCGAACCGCCGTCGTCATGGGGCGCTCTCCAGGAGGCAGCCAACTCCCCGCTCCCGCCGGGAGAGACCCGTAGGCGGTGGGGAGCGTCCGGCGGCGCGGCGTGGGGCGGCGGCGGGTCGTCAGCGGATACTGGCGGAGCGCCGACCAACAGAATGGCAAGCCCCACAAGAGCCAGCAGGACTGTCGCGGTCCGCAAGGTCAATCGCCGGTTGGCCCGTGGGAGAGTCATTCTTTCTCCCCGCAGGCGAAGACGGCCTCAAGCGCGGTCGGCACGGCGGCTAGCGCCGCCGGTGCGCCCGCTGTCTCTGTTGCAGGTATCGGCCTGTCGAACGCCAAGTGAATATCTCCCGTCAATGGGCAAATGCAGCCCCAATTATACAATCCGCGTGTAATATAGCCGTGACTTTTCGGCCGTTTTTCTATGACTTCTTGTAACCTTTCGAGAAGAATGGCATAATTGCCCCGGGTGGCCCGAATTCAGCCGCTCAGCGAGGACGGGAGCATCGGCCTCCGCACCCGAATCGAGGGGGTGACGAGATGAAGCGACCGGACGACCCGATGCGGGAGATAGCGGCGCTCAGGGAGCGGCTCTCCAGGCTGAGCGAGGCCAGCCTGCACATCACCGAAGACCTCGACCTCGATGCCGTGTTGCAAGGGGTGCTGGACGGGGCGCGCTCCCTGACCGGCGCAAGGATGGGCGGCGTCACCATCCTCGACGACGCAGGACAGCTCCAGGACTTCATCACCTCCGGCCTGACGGACGAAGACCACCAGCGATTCGTCAACCTGCCGGGGGGACCGGAGTTCTTCGCCTACCTGAGCAGCCTGCCCGAACCGCTGCGGCTCGCCGACTTTTCCGCCCATACAACGGCGTTGGGCCTGCCCGAGATCGGCCCGCCCCTGGGGCCGGTGGGCAGCTTCCTGGGCGCGCCCATCCGTCTCCGGGGCGCACGCGCCGGCAACCTCTATCTATCGGACAAGGAGGGCGGAGGGGAGTTCACACAGGATGACGAGGAGACCCTGGCGATGTTCGCGTCCCATGCGGCGATGGCCATCGCCAATGCGCGGCGGCACCGGGAGGAGCAGCGGGCCAAGGCCTACCTTGAGACGCTGATCGACACCTCGCCGGTGGGCGTCGTGGTGTTCAACGCCGTGAACGGTGTCCCGGTGTCCCTCAACAGGGAGGGGAGAAGGCTTGTCGACGGCCTCACAAACCCCGGCCAGACGGCGGAGCAGCTCCTCGACGTGCTGACCATCCGGCGCGCTGACGGGCGGGAAATCTCGCTGCGGGAGTTCCCCCTGGCGGAGGCGCTCAGCACGGGCGAGACGGTGCGGGCCGAGGAGATCGTCATCGGCGTCCCCGACGGCCGGAGCGTCAGCGTGTTGCTCAACGCCACCGCCATCCGCTCGGAGGAGGGACAGGTCGAGTCGGTGGTCGTCACCCTCCAGGACATGACGGCGCTGGAGGAACTGGACCGGCTGCGGGCCGAGTTCCTGGGCATGGTGAGCCACGAGCTGCGGGCGCCCCTGACCTCCATCAAGGGCTCCGCCGCCACCGTGCTTGGTTCAACCGCCGACCTGGACCCGGCCGTGGTCCGCCAGTTCTTCCGGATCATCGAGGACCAGGCCGACCACATGCACGACCTGGTTGCCGACCTGCTGGACGTGGCGCGCATCGAGACGGGCACGCTGCCGGTCACTCCCGAACCTGCGGAGGTGGCGGTGCTGGTGGACCGGGCGAGGAGCACCTTCACCAGCGCGGGGGGCAGGAACAACCTCGCCATCGACATCGAGCCCGACCTGCCCCTGGTGATGGCGGACAGGCGGCGCATCGTCCAGGTCGTCGGCAATCTGCTGTCCAACGCGGCCAAACACTCCTCGGAATCGTCCGTAATCACGGTGACCGTAGTGCGGGAAGACGTTCACGTTGCGGTCTCGGTGGCCGACGAGGGGAGGGGCATACCCTCCGAGCGACTGCCGTACCTGTTCAGGAAGTTCACCCGGAGCGACGGCGACGACCTGGGGAGCGGCGTCGCCGGGTCGGGCCTGGGCCTCGCCATCTGCAAGGGGATAGTGGAGGCGCACGGGGGCCGGATATGGGCCGAGAGCGAGGGGCCGGGCATGGGAGCGCGGTTCACCTTCACGATACCGACGGTCGAGGAGGCCGGGAGCGGCACGGCCGTCTCTACTTCCGCCGCCCGGCGAGCGGTGGCGGGACCGGGGGAACGGGTGCGCGTCCTGGCGGTGGACGACGACCCCCAGGCGCTCAGGTACGTCCGCGACGCCCTCGCCAGTGCGGGCTACACGCCGGTTGTGACCGGGGACCCGGAGGAGGCGCTCCGACTCGTGGGGGAGGAGAAGCCCGATCTGGTCCTGCTCGACCTCATGCTGCCGGGGACCGACGGCATCGAGCTGATGAAGGACATCCTGGGGGCGGGCGACGTGCCGGTCATCTTCCTGTCCGCCTACGGCCGGGACGAGCTCATCGCCAGGGCCTTTGACATGGGGGCCGTCGATTACGTCGTCAAGCCCTTTTCGCCCACGGAGCTGGCGGCGAGGATCAGGGCGGCCCTGCGCAAGCGGGCGGCGTCAGAGCCGTCAGAGCCCTACGTGCTGGGCGACCTGACAATCGACTATGCCGAACGACGGGTGACCCTTGCCGGTCGTCCGCTCCCGCTGATAGCGATGGAGTACCGGCTGCTCGCCGAGCTTTCGGCCAACGCCGGGCGGCTGTTGACCTACGAGCATCTGCTGGAACGGGTCTGGGGCGAGAAGAGCAGCGGCGACGTGCGGCCCATGCGCACCATCGTAAGCAAGCTCCGCCGCAAGCTGGGCGACGACGCGGACAACCCCACCTACATCTTCACCGAGCCGAGGGTCGGCTACCGGATGCCCAAGGGCGAGACGCAGAATCAGGAGGAGACGTGACAGCGCTGAAAGCCGGGGACGGGGCTACGGCGACGCTCCTTGCGTTCGCCGCCCTGTCACGCCACAATACCTGGGTCAGCGGCCTCGGTAGATTTACAGTCCCCCAGCCACATCTCGAAGATGGTTCTGTCTACCGTCAAAATAGGCCCACCAAACTGGATTCGAACTTTATCATTCAAGAGAGCCCAACGAGGCACACCACTCTCATTGAAGTGGAAGGATCCAGAAGCCTGATGTGGGTCATATAGCTCGATGTGGTACAGGTCAAGTGGATACAATGCCGCGTGGGCATGTTCCTGAGGTTTCCGTCCGTCCAAAGTGTGGTAACCAATGTGGGAACTGTTTGCAAAACACCATTACTTTGTAGCTAAATACGAGTCCCCCCAGCTCCACCAACGTGTATGGAAGCTAGCACCGAGCCGTTAAGGGCCACCTTCTCGGTGACCCCTCCAGCTAAAAAACTGTCCTCGGGCATAGGCACGGTGATTCCCCTTTCTCAAACGACGTGAGGTTTTCAGTAGGGATGCCAAGGGTGATGCTGACGTTGTTGTTGTGGTCAATGAGGACCTGATCGACGAGCAACCGCAGGACATCCCGGCGCTTCTCCTGGGGCAGGTCGTCCAGACCGTGGCCGAACCTCCCGGCCCATTCAACCAGGTTCTCCATGAGCAGGCGCTTCTCAGACGCCATCGCCTCCCTGGCGCGGAGGTCGTTCAGCGTGGCGCGCGCGGCTTCCAGGCGCTCGGTGATGAACCGCCGCTGCTGGTCGAGCTGGTCCTCGGTGATCTTGCTCGACACGTACAGTCGGATGGCCCTCTCCTCCTCGACCTGGACCTTTTGGAGGTCGCGCTCGGCTCCTGCGATCTGGTCAGCGACGCCAAAGTCATCGTGGGCGTCGAGGGACTCGATGCCCGCCACTATAAGCTCGGGGTTCTGGACCATCTCCTTGACCTGGTTCCACACCAGCTTCTCCAACTGTTCGGCCCTGATCATTGCGGGCTTCCGGCAATCCATGTCCTCTCTGAGCATCCCGTAGCAGTGGTAGTGCCTCTGAGGGGTGACCCTGGCCTGCTTGCGGACCTTGCCCTTCCGCCTGAAGTAGGTGTGGGTGGAGGAGCGGCAGGCGAACATCAACCCGCACTCGGCGCAACTGACGAGGTGCTGGAGCAGATAGAATATCTTGGTGTTGCGCTTGGACCGCACCGTCCGCTGCTTCTTGATGGCCTGAGCGCGGTCCCAGGTCTCCTCGTCCACCAGGGGCGGGAACGGCACCTTGATCCACCTATCTTCCGGCTGCGGGTAGATTCTCTCTCCGGCCTCCGTCACGACCCAGCGGGCCTTGCCGTAGTGCCATGCGCCTTTGTAGACCTCCCTGCCGAGAATGGCGCTGACGTATGCCTTGTGCCACCGGGAGCCGGGATTTCTGAGAGGTGCGTCCTCGCTGGTCATCTGATCGCAGATGGCGGTCCCGCCCATACCCTCGTGGACGTACATGTGGAAGATTCGCCGAACGACCTCGGCCTCCGGCTCGCATATCTCCGGCTTGCCGTCGTCTCCGGTACGATACCCGTAGGGGGGCGCTCCGGCGGGCATCCGGCCCTGCTTGGCCGAGCCGCGCTTGCCCATGGTGGACCTCTCCCGGAAGTTGTCCAGCTCTATCTTGCCGATGGCGGCCATGAGGCCGAAGGTCTTCATGTCGATAGCGTCCATGACGGCTTCCAGCTGTATCTGGTGAGCCTCGACCACTTCCATGAGGGCGGCGGCAGGGTACATGCCCCTGCTGAGGCGGTCGGACTTCCAGCAGACGATGGTGTCGAAGCGTTCCCGCCTGGCGTCGGCCAGCATCCTCTGGAACTCCGGGCGCTTCTTGGACCATCCCCTGCCCACCTCCTGGTATCGGGCGGTTATGTTCAACCCCTTGCGCTCGCAGTAGGCTTCCATCTCGCCTGTCTGCTCGGAGATGGAGGTCTTGTCGTCTTCGGCCTGGCTCTTGTCCGAAACGCGGGCGTAGATGGCCGCCCTCTTGCCGTTCACTCGTTCCCTTGCCCTGGTTCTCGCCATGATTCGCCTCCTTATGCTCACATTCCCTGAAACGAAAAAGACCCGCCTCCTGTCGGGAGCGGGTCTGCGAGTAGTACAATACCACTGCATCACCTGCTTCCGTCAGGTGGCGCCACGGCCCGGGGTGTGTCTAGCATCGCCGGGCCAACTTTCTGTCCCCATCATACCCCTATTGGCGGGTCATGGTCAAAGGTCTTGTTGACAGCCGCCGCCGAGGCTGATGACGGTCAGGGTATGAGGGGGCCGCATGAGCCGTCGTCCTCGCCGCCATCCTCCGGCGATGGGTTGGTCGGGGGCTGGCGCTTGGCGTCCTCGGCGGCGTACCTGAGCAGGATGGTGAAGAGGCGTCGCAGCCTGTCCTCGGCGTCGGGTCCGGGGTTGTAGTTGATCTCCACCACCCTAAGCTCTGGGTCGCCCCCACGCGGCCTCCCTCGTCTTTGTGGGCTGTTCTTATCCTTCATATCGGTCTATTCCATCGGTGATATCGCGGGGCGCACGACGCCCCTACGCTCACGCCCTCGTCTTTTTCGGAAGCCGCCGGACTCTCGTTTCTCCTTGATGTCGGTCGTGCTCCCTTCGCACCTGGGTGCGAGCGTTCTTGAAGCCTGAAGCTGTCCTATCCGGGGCCGCGGAGGCCCCCGCGTCTATCCGGCCCGGACGCCTTTCGCCGGATCGCGAAGGGGCACCTTTATGACCCTGATGGGTGGCAGCAGGTGTCCCAGTCCCAGACTCTCGGCCAGGTCCTGCAGGGCGAGGAGATAGTGGGCGTTGGGCCTTATCCCCGCGTTTCGCCACCGCCACAGCGTGGCGGTCGTCGTTCCCAGCAGCCAGGCGATCTCGTCCCAGGTCTTTCCTGATGCCTCCTTGAAGCGCTCCAGGGCCTGGGGGAAGTCGTCGGGGTAGGCATCGCGGCGGACGCACATGTGGTCCTTGCTCTGGCACTGCATGGGACGTCAGTCCTGCCGGTCCTGCCAGTCCTGCCAGAGGTACAACTGGAATCCGTCCCCCATGAGGATGTCGAGGCCCCCCGGAATGAGGGCCGCAAGCTTCACGAGGGCGTGGTATCCGTCGCCGTCGGGCTTGACGGGCTTCTTGCCATTCTTCTGGCGCCGCCACCTGTGCAAGCGCTTCTTGTCGAGGCCGCCGGCGTCGGCGAACTCGTTCCAGGTGAGGTCGCTGGCCTCCTTGAGGCGTTCGACGCGGTCGGGGAAGTCCTGGGGCAGGGCGCCGCTCTGGTAGGGCGCGACGAGGCCGGCGATCCTGATGCCGGGCTCCAAGCCGTTGGGTGGCTGAAAGTCATTAGGGTTTTCCATCTTGTTCCTCCTCATCGAGCTTGAAGAGCTCGTGAAAGTCCTCCATGCCGAGGGCCTTGAGCATCCTTTGGCGGATGCGTCCGGAGGGTGCGCGGCCTGCCGTGACCAGCTTGGACATATAGCCGGAGCTGATCCCTATCTCCTGGGCGAGCCAGTTCTGGGAGCGGTTCAGCAGCGCCAACCGCGCCCAGAGGGACCGGGCGTCGAGGCGCACGGCTGAGCGTGCTCCCCGCCTCCGGCGGCCTCTCGGTTCTTCGTTCCGTTGCGGTTCCATGTGTTGAAGACCTCCTTTCGGTACGGGATGGAGCCGCCGCTCCACTCCCTTCCCGCACGGCGTGTTCAGCGGGCCAGCAGGACGTGTGCGGGCTCCCAGTCGCCGGGAGTCCTCCACGCCCTTCCCAGCGGGCCCAGCGCGTCGATGACCGCGCTGTGGGAGACCCACAGGGGCACGCTGACCCCGGCGCGGTCCATCTCGTCCCCCGCCACTCGCAGGAAGTTGGTGGCGGCGATGTCGTCGTCGAAGACGATCAGGACGGAGGGCCTGGCGCCGTGGTCGTCGATGGGACTGTGAGATGAGTAATAGCGCAGATAGGGTGCGATCCGCGTCGCCATCGTCGAAGGGCGCACCGCTCTCCTCTCCCATTCCAGGAAGAAGGGCGAGGCTGCCGGGCCTCTCTTCAGGACGCCGAAGGCGTCGGGGTTGACCGATCGGTTCCGCCCCTCGTGCCTGAAGTGCCTCGACGCCCTCATGGGCGGGTCGATCTGGGCCAGCTCCCACCCCAGGGCGAGGGCCTGCCTTGCCAGGGCTGCGACGAAGGCGTGGACGGCCCCGGTGTGCTCGATGTTCCTGAGCAGCTGGCGGCTCCGGCCGCCTGTCACGTTGCGCCACTCCAGCGGGGCCTCGTAGTCCACGGGGGTGACGCTCCACCGTTTCCGCGCCACGGCGACGGAGGTGCGGTCCCTTCGGGCCAGGAGCGCGATCCCCCGTTCGGTGAGGGCCAGTCGTCCGCTTCCGTCGACGGGCCGGGTCACGAGGCCGAACCCTTCCAGGGGGTTGACGAGCTGGGACGCGCGGCGTTCGGAGACGGCCATCAGGCTCGCCAGCTCGGTGCGGAGCAGCCAGGGCCAGTCGTAGATAAGGTCGAGGGCGCGCTTCTCGGCGGGTTTGAGGAGGACGGGCAGGGCGCGGTCTGCGTCCGGGCCGTCGTTGCCGGGCAGGTCCGCCTGCGAGGGGTGGGCCTCCAACGGCAGCTCTCCACCGGGAGCCAGCTGCCCCAGGGCGTTCCGCAGATTGGCGGGGGGACCGGAGGCGGCGGGACGCCACACCTCGTCCTCGGGTCCGGCGAGGGCCGCGTCCCGTTCCAGGGCCAGCAGCGCCTCCACGGTGCGGGGCAGCATCTTGCGGGCGTGTCTCAGACGCACCTCGTCGGCGACCAGGACGAGGACCGTTCCGGGGCGCGGCCCGTCCCGCAGCTTCCAGAGCCGCCGTGAGAAGCCCGTCCTGTCGGCGGCGTGTCCCTGTCTTGCGATGCCCATGGTCCGCCCTCCGGGGAGGGTCAAGGCGGCGTCGAGGGGACCGGCCCGGTACAGGCGGAGGCCGGCCGGGTGGGCGACGCCGGCAACGGTCGATGCCAGGCGGTATATGACGGCCAGGGCGTCCAGCCGGTCCATCAGGATGCGCAGCCACTGGATGGAGACGGGGAGGGAGCGCAGCAGGTCGTCGACGCTGGCGCCCTCGGCCTCGGCCAGCGCGCCCAGGCCCCTGGCGGTGAGGCGGTAGCGGCGGGTCGGGGGTATCAGGTCCGCCGCGTGGGGCACGTGGGCGACGAGGCCCGCGTCCTCCAGCCCGCCGACCGCCTCGTAGACCGCGCTCCTCGACGCGCCGGACATGGCGGCCAGCTCCAGCCGGTCGGCGAAGGGGCACGACGCGATGACGCCGAGCGTCTCCCGTTCACTGCCGTTGATCTTCATCCGGACGCTCCTTCCTCTGCGCCTTGCGCCTGCTGGTCCGCTTCCACCGCTCGGGGCCGTGGGGAGTCTTCTTCTCATCTGTCTGCGGGCCGCTCTCGTTCAGGGTCTCGACTCCCCTGCGGAACTCCTCCACCTTGCCGTGGCCCTGGGCCTCGGCGTAGGCGAGCTGCTGGGCCGAGACGGTGTAGACGGAGCTGGCCTTGCGGATGCGGTCCGCCCCGTCCCGGTCTCCCGTCTCCGGCTTCCTCACCTCCATCGAGAAGGAGTCCATCCGCTCCGTTCCGACGGTGGCTCGGACGTAGCAGTGGTGCACGGGCAGGGACACGATGTCGTCCTCGGTCACCCGGTCCTTCCCCAGCTCCCAGACCAGGTGGCGGGCGTCGGAGCCGGCCACCTGGAAGACGGCGAGGCAGCCGACGTTGGCCAGCAGGGTGTCGCGCATGGTGCGGGACAGGTCGTCCAGCTTGGACAGGCTCTGGGTGGCGAGGATGAAGGAGGCGCCGAACTTGCCCAGCTCGCTGAGCATCGACTCGTAGTCCACGCCGGGCATGGTCTGCATCTCGTCCACGACCACCAGCGCCCCCCGCCGCTCCCGGAGCGCCACGCTCCCCTGCTCCCGGATCACGGCGTCCACGAGGTTGAGCAGCGACGCGCCCACCAGGGCGGCCACGTCCCTGCCCACGGTCCCCTGGGAGGTGGACACCAGCAGGACTCCCCCGTCGAGGATGGTCTCGCGAATGTCGATGGTGGAGCGGCGCTGGCCGAGGATGGCCCGCGCCCTCTTGGAAGATGCGTAGTAGGAGAGGCGGGTCTGGACGGGCGCCAGGGCCTCGGCGCGGTACTGGCGGTGCCAGCTGCCGAAGTCCCTGGCCCACCATTCGAGGAGGTAGGGGTCGGAGACCTTCGCCAGGACGGCGTTGCGGTACGGGTCGTTGGACAGGAGGCGCAGCCCGTCCAGGATGGTGTGCTGCTCGTTCTCGTCCGTCTCGGGGTGCTCGTTGGCCTCGTGGAGGGTCTTGACGGTCTGTTCGAGGATGGACTGCATCCTCGGCCCCCACTGCTCCCACAGGCCCTTCGCCACGCGCACCACCGAGTCGGCGGTGCGGTCCCGGTCTGTGAAGATGCGGGTGTCGAGCAGGTTGATGCCGGGGGAGCGGGAAGCGTCGGACAGGTCGATGACGCGCACGCTGTCCGTGAGGGAGTCGGGGACGTGTTCGAGGATGCCGTCAACGAGGTCGGTGTGGGGGTCGATGACGACGATGGCGTCGGGGTCCCTGCCCTCGGCCTTCTCCCGCATCTTGTGGACGGCTATGTGGTGCATGAGGGTGGACTTGCCCATGCGGGTGCGGGCGACGTAGAGGTGATGACGTCTGAGCAGGTCTTCGGGGAAGTGGACGGGCATGGGCTTCCCCGCGGTGGTGTCTCCCACCAGCGCCCCTCCCCTGATTCCCCTGGCCGAGGGGATGAGCCCCTTCGCGCCGGAGCGCTCCACCAGGGGCGTCTCGTCGCCCGCTCCGGGCGGGTGCCACAGGGCGGCGACCTCCCGGACTCCGAGGACGCTGCGCCCGCCGAACAGTCCGGGGCCTGCGGGGTGCAGCAGGGCCGGGTCCGGCGCGGCGGGCCGGACCCTGTCCACCTTGAACCGCGCCCCCGCGGGGTTGTCGAAGTGGCGGTAGGCGGCGGCCACCGGCCCGAGGAGCTCCCCGGCGCGCTGCTGCCCCGTGTCGGCGGGCAGGACCGCCGTGACCTGTATCTCCGCGTCGAAGGCGATGCGCGACACCTTCTCCTGTATCAGGATGGGGTCCTCGACGCGGGACCGGGCCTTCTTCCAGCGGTGCCACGCCCAGCCGCCTGCGGCCAGCCCCAGGGCCGTGACCGTGCCCAGGAGGGCGGCCTTCCACATCTCCCCGTCCTGCACCCACAGGTAGCCCTTCAGGGCCGCAAGCGCGCCCAGGCCCAGGACGGCCATCGTGATGCCGTCCATCTGGAGGGGCTTGGTCTGGTAGGTGTAGGCGGGCTCTCGCGGCTCCATGCCGGGCCGCTTGTGGGCCTTGTCCATGTGGTGCTGCGACCAGTCGGGGCCGAGGGAGCGCAGCATCAGCCGGGCCACCACTCGCTCCCCCTCGTTGAGGGCCGACAGCGCTCCCATGAGGGCTATCAGGGGGTCCGAGCCGGGGTCGAGCAGGTCGTCGTCCCGGAAGGTGCGCAGGGGGACGTACTCGGGGCCGTCGGCCCGCAGGGTCATGCTCCACGCCTGCTCGCTTTCTTCGAGGCGCAGGGGGTCGTCGGCGGGGTCCACCTTCCGGATGCGGGCCTGGGGATAGTGGGCTGACATCTGGCCGCGCACCACCTGGTCGTCGAGGCAGCGGGCCATCAGGGTCACGCCGTCCATGTCTCCTGCCAGCTCCAGGGAGAAGGGTTCGGGGACGGCGATGGACTGGAGGAGGTTCTCGACGCCGAGCAGGGTGCGCTCTCCCGTCCTCGGCGGCGTCACCGCAAGCAGGACGGGGTCCTTCCTGTCGCCGTCGTTTCCAAAGAGGATTTCCTTCGGGTTGAGCTTCATAGGTCTTATTCCTTTCTCTAATGGCGTCCGGGCGTCCACTCGATGACCGCCGTCTCCTCCGGGGTGGCCTCGATGCGGACGGGAAAGCGGTTGCCCCTGGCGAGAAGCAGGCCGTCACCGCGCGGGCACGAAAGCAGCCAGCGCTGGAGGTCCTGGGGCAGGTCGAAGGCGTCACCCACGGTGCTGATGGCCGCCGCGTCCTGCTGGAGCAGCAGCTTGAAGGCGGCGTTCTGGAGCAGGGCGCGACCGGAGTGTCCGGTGATGGTCCTCGACGTGTCCTCGGACAGAAGGTCCTGGACGTCCTGGGTGATGAACTGAAGGCCCAGCCGGTGCTTCCTGGCCCGCTTCGCCATGCTGACCATGAAGGCCGCGCCTTCCGGGTGCTGCATGATCGACCACACCTCGTCGACGACCAGCAGGCGGGGCTTGGGGTCCTGGGCTGCGGCGGCCCACACCGTCTCGGTGCAGACCATCGCTGCGGCTGGCCGGAGCTCGGGTTCGAGCAATCGAAGGTCGAAGACCGTCACCAGCGCCTCGTTGCCCAGCAGGTCGTCGCCCTCGTCCGAGAGGAGGTTGCGCAGGCTTCCGGTGGCGAAGGGCCGGAGCAGCCTTGCGAGAGCAGGGTCTCCCGCCTCGTCTTCTTGCAGATATGCGTAGAAGTCCCTGAAGCCCGTGCGCTCGCGGGGCCGGGCGTAGTAGCCAGCAAGGGCGTGGTCGAGGGAGGCCCGTCGCTCCGCGCCAAGGCTCTCTCCCACCATCACCTCGATGAGCCGTCTCAGGCTGCCGATGCGCTGGAGCAGCTCCTCGGAGTCGCCCCTGTCGATGACGAAGGGGTTCATGCCCTGGCCGGGCACGCCGGGGGAGAGGACCCTGCCGCCCGCTGCGCGGGCCATGTCCGCGTACTCGCCCTCGGGGTCGATGACGTAGGCCGTGATGCCTCTCGTCAATCCCCTGAGCACTCCCAGCTTGGTGGCGAAGCTCTTGCCGCTGCCAGACCGTGCCAGGACGGCGGTGTTGGCGTTGAGGTGCGTCCCGTCCCAGGGGTCGTAGACCACCGGGGAGCAGGCCCGCATGTCGATGCCGTAGAGGGTGCCGCTCCGGGTGTCCAGGTCGGGCGGCGAGAAGGGGAAGAGCCTCGCGATGCTGGACGTGTCCAGGCTGCGCCACTCGGCCACGGCGTTGAGGGCCAGGGGCAGCGTGGACAACAGACCTTCCCTCTGTCGGAAGGCCAGATTGTCGAGCTTGCCCAGGGTGGCGCCGAAGTGGGCCTTCGCCCGCTGGGTCATCTCCTTGAGCGCGGCCTCGTCCTTTGCATGGAGGGTCACGGACAGCGATGCGTGGAACAGCCTCTCCCTGCCCCGCTGCACCTCGTCCCTGAGCCGGGTGATGTCCTCCAGGGCGATCTCCGCCTCGGGGGACATGGTGCGCCCCCGCTTCAAGGAGAGGCTCTGCGCCGACTCGAAGCGTACCTTCTGCCACTCCAGGGTCCTCGCCGCCTGCTCCGCCGGGATCGGGCCGACGTGGACGGACAGGTCCATCGGCGCGCCCGCCGCCATCAGCCCCTGGAGGAAACCGGGGGCCAGCGACCGGGGCCACTTGCCCAGGTGAAGGGAGCGGACCAGCCGGTCACCGACGCGCATGTCGCGGCGTCCTATCTCCACCTCGACCGGCGTCTCCTCGTCGAACTCCGAGGGCGAGCCGCCGAGGGCGGCCGATACGAAAAACATCCTTAGCTGTCGGCCTCTGAGCGCGTGGACTGACAGCCCGGCCCGCGACAGCAGGCCGCGAAGATCGTCGATGCGCTCGAACTCGCACACGGCGTAGAAGCGCCGGTCGAGGATGCCGTCCCGGTTCTCAAGGTCGGAGAGCAGACGCCCGAGGGACTCGGCGGCGGCCCTTGTCTGCGGAGGAAGGTCCTCCGGCTGGGCCTGCCCGAGCTTCTCCCGCATCCCTGCCAACCGTGGCGGGTGCTGCCTTATGAGAAGCTGGGCCGGGAAGTCCAGGGCGTTGAGCGCGCCTGCGAATGCCCCCAGCTTCGGCTCGTCTATTTCGAGACCCATCACCTCGCACACGCCAAGCTTCACCCCGTCCAGGCGGACGGGGCCGTCGTCGTCCAGGTGCGACAGCATGAAGAACAGGGGCAGCTCGGGCGGGAGCTTGGGTTCGGCAGGGTTGACCTCCCCTGCGGCCGTCTCCTGGGGAGCGTCGGCCTCCTCTGGCGTCGGCCTGGGGGCGTTCTGCTGCCCTTCACCCAGCTCGCCTTGCAAGGCGTCGGCCTCCTGTGATGGCACCTGCGCTCCTCGTCTCGTCAGTCGTCGAATAAGCTCTTTCAACAGGGTGTTCTCCTCTGCTCTATGGGGTTGGGAAGGATGGGATGACGCCGTGGCTCAGCAGGGCGGCGACGCCCTTGGCCGACAGGACCAGGACGAGGCCGACCACCGCCATGACGACGGCGGTCTTGGCCCTGCCCCCGCCCCGCTCCTCGCCTCCCTCGGCCATCAGGACGAACCCGGCCCAGACGATGGCGAAGACGCAGAGGCCGGAGCCGGCGTAGGCCATCGCCGTGAGCACGCGGTCGAAGGCCGCCAGCATCTCCTGCTCCTCCGCCGGGGCCGCGCCGGTGGTAGCCAGCGCAACCCCGGCCAGAAGGATTGCCGTCAGCCCGCGCCTCACCAGGGCCACTCCCATCCCAGCAGGTCGAACCACTGGCGCAGGCCGTCCGCGGGCTCCTGCTCTGCGGGCGGGTCCTCCGGCTCAGGTTCGGGCAGGGCAAGGACGGCGAAGGTGTCGTCGGAACCGATTGCGGCCGCAAGGCTCAGGGAGTCCTCGCGGCTGCCGGTGACCGGCGCCCGCTCCACCGTCTCGGCCTTGACGTGCTCCTTGTGCAGGACGTCCACCGTCACCGCCTTGGCGATGGTGGCGCTGGGGACGTAGGCGTAGGCCGTCGCGGTGGCGGACGCCGTTGCGCCGTCCTCGCAGGCGGCCGTCGCCGTCTGGCTGTCGGAGTCGCTGTCCCCCGGGCGATGGAGGTGCACGGTCCTGGTGACCTGCTCCACCCGCTCCGGGTGGTGGGTGAGCACGGTCAGCGGGGGGATGGGGATGCTTAGGCTCGCCTCAAGGCTCACGTCCACGCTCACGGCGTGAATGTCTGCGCCGTCCCCTGCGGGCAGGGTGAACCGGGTCTCTCCGTCGGGGACGAAGGGGACGCTCTCACGGGACGCGCCGGTCGCGGCGGAGACCGTCCCCGTGATGGCCGTCACCTGTGCGTCCATGAGCGCGGTCTGGGTGACGCTCTCGTGCCCGGCCACCGTTTGAAGCTCCACCGGGTGCTCGATGCTCGTTACGCACTCGGACACGACGACTCCGCTGACCGCTCCGGGCGTCCAGCCCAGGGAGGTCACGCGAAGGTCGCAAAGCTCACCCTCGACTTCGGGCAGGGGGTACGGGATCTGGTCGTGTTCGAGCGTCAGCGCCCCAGCCTGCCCCAGCGTGTCCTCCCATGAGACGGTGAAGGACGGCACGGGTCCGTGGAGGGGGAGCGAGTAGTCGATCCGCTCCCCCTCTGCCAGCGTCGCCGAGCCCCAGAAGCGCAGCCATGTGCCCTCCGGCCCGCCGAAAGCCCGGACGCGGATGTCCAGCGCGGTGGCGGCCCGGAGGGTGACGGCGGCGCGGTCGCCGGAGACGGTGAGCCCCTCGACGAATATCCGGCGTCCCTCCACCGGCTCGGTCAGCTCGAAGTCGATCTCGTCCCGCCAGGGTTCATGGCCGTCGGCCAGGGCCGACTCCGGGACGGCCACGACAGCGGCCATCAGGACGGCCAGGGCCACGACCGGAATCCAGCCCACGCGGGGCTTCCGATTCCTCGTCTCCAGGGTCTCGGCCCGGTGGTCTTGGCCGTGGCGGTTCCCCACGTCCTTCCCCTTGCGCTTGCCGAACCAGCGCATGCGCCCGTTACGGCGCTCCTTGTTCTTGCGGGTCTTCCTGTTCTTGCGCAGCCTTCCCAGGCCGCGTCCGGCCCGTTTCGCCATCAGGCTCAGCGGGCCGGGGCCGCTCCTGACCGGCTGCGCCGGCGCGGGCGGCTCGATCCTCACCAGCTGGGACACCGGCCCGGCGTAGAGCCGCGCCCCCAGCCGGTACTTCAGCAGGTCGGCGGCCACCAGGGGCAGCCGCCGACCGCCTATCTTCCCCACGACCATGGCGATGCCGACCAACCCGAAGACGACGGCCAGGGCCATGCGCACCTCGGAGGGGCCGACCGGGGCGTAGCGGTAGGCGCCGTAGGACAGGGCGCATACGGCCACCACCGCCACGATCTGCGGGAAGGTGAACCCCAATAGCACCCGGTCCTCGGCCTGAACGTGAGTCGGTACCTCGTGTTCTCTCATGTGTCTCTCCTCCTCGCGTCCGTCTATCCGCTGTCGCCGCCGCCGTCGCCGGCGTCCGGGGCTTCCGGTTCGGGCAGGGCGTCTTCGATGTCGATGCCGGGGTCCACCACGGCGTTCATCACCAGCTCCACGACGCCGTAGGCGACCAGGGCCAGGACGATGCCCGCCAGGGCGGTCATCATTGCGCTCTTGCCTCGCTCCATCTGGTGAGGCGCTCCTGATGCCGTCAGGTACAGGTACGCGCCGTAGATGAAGAAGCCGACGCCCACCGCTCCCACGATCCCCAGCAGGATCCCCACCAGGTTCGATATGGTCTGTGTCAGGTCTTCCATTTGTTGTCTCCTCTCTGCTGCCGGTGGCCCTCTCACGGCCCCGGCGTTCATCTCTTGGTCTTCTCGCCTCTACGACACCCCTCTAGCTGCACATTGCTTCGCCTCCGTCGTGGTATTGGTCGGCGCTCTGTCGTCCGCGCCTGTGGGTTCCTGAGTCGTTACTCCCCACTGCTCCTGGGCTCTCCTCCGCCGTCTCCGCCTGCCGATGGGGTCGCCATCGAAGCCGCCGAGCTCAGGCCACTGGCGGCCGCCGACACCCCCGCGCTGGCCGCAATCGCTCCGACGGCCATGCCGCCCGGCCCGCCTGCCGCCCCGCTCATCAGCCCGATGGTCTTCGCCGAGCGCACCATCGAAGCGGGCAGGTTCATGCCGAAATAGAGCATCGAGAGCCAGGAGTCGAAGGTCCCGGCGTTGCCCATCATTGAGGGCACCCGGGTCGCCATGTAGACGAAGGCCAGGGACATGAGCAGCTTCCAGATGAGGTCCTGCACCGGCTCGAAGGCGGCGACCGACGCGAACTCGTTTAGGAACCCGATTCCCAGGGCCAGGGCGATGAGCTGCACCGCCTGCTGGAACACCGTCGTCATGAAGAGCCTGAGCCAGTGGCGGCCCCAGCCCGCCGTGTGGGGCAATATCCACAGCCCCAACGCGATGGGGGCAAGTGCGAGAAGAATGTCGATGAGGGCGAGGCGCAGCACCATCTGCACGATGACGTAGAGGACGAAGAAGCCGTAGACCAGGTAGAGCAGGGCCAGGAGCTGCGCCATGCCCACGCTCCCGGCCTGGACGGCTGTGAGGAAGGTGTCGAGGGGAGCCCTGAGCAGGTCTCCGGGGGTGACGTTCAGGGAGACGGCTATGAAGCCTGACACGGCGTCGGCAACGTCGAGGACCAGGGCGCACCACCACAGGGAAGACGCGGCGGCCACGAGGCCGAGCACGAGGCGGGGCACCATCTCCCGCCATCCCGTCTGCTGGCGGCCCAGGTGCTCGCTCACGATGAAGCTCAGGCCCATCCAGCCGAGGATGACCACCAGGGCGCCGGTTGTTATGGCCCAGACGACCATCCACGCCTGGCGCACCAGCTCGTGGGCGTAGGTGAGGTCTGCGGGGGTGCCGGTGAGGATGTCGCTCATCGGCTACCCGCCCCCGCAGTTGTCGGCGTCCTCGCCGGACGCCCGCTCAACCACGCCGCAGAGGGTCCCGTGGACTCCCTCGATCATCCAGCCGGCGAAGGCCCTCGCCCAGCGCGCCGGGTTGAGGGCGGCGAGCACCTTGTCCCAGATGCGTCCGGGTTCGTGGATGGGGACGACGGCGTAGAACTCGCCCCGCTTGCCGTCCTCGGCGACGGCCAGCATCACCAGCAGGTACGCCCTGTCGCGGTCGAGGTCGGGCTGCTCGTCAAGGTCGGGGTACTCCCACGAGTATTCCCAGCCGTCCGAGCGCTTCTTCTCTCCGCCATTGACCCGGTACATGGCGGATATCCAGTCGCCCGTGTCGGCGTCCCGGACGGCGAAGAAGAGGTCCGCTATCTCACGGTCGAAGACGGGGCGGGCGACGAACTCGCCGCCGCCCTTGCGCTCCACGAACTCCCGCTCGGCGTTGACCAGGGTCAGCTCGTTACCGGGCGGCGTCTGGGCCAGGGCGATGTTGCTTGCGGGGATTGCCACGAGCGCCGCCAACAGCAGCGCGGAAACAAGGGGAATAAACCGCCTAAACGACCGGAGTTTCGATTTCAGCGCCAACTCGTTCACCTCTCTGCGATTTGCTGCGACACATCGGAGTCGCAACATTCGCAAGAATTGTGAACAACGGATATGCGGTTCGGAACCTCCTATGGGGCGGTGCAAACCTGCACCGGGTGCATGAATGCACGGGCCTGCGAGGGCTTACGAAACACCCCCCTTTGGTGCTGTAGTTGGGGTGTACAGGGAATGGACGTTGGTGGCAGAAGGCCAAGCGGGGTCGTGGGCAAGCTGAAACGGGGGCAAATCACCCCCCTACAGGACGTAAACGGGAAGCACTTTTAGGGAAGTCCTCCTTCCGCTCGGCGATGGGCAAAACCCTGTCCTGAGTGACTGTTTGCAACCCGGCGGAAACGGGGGCTGATGACCAAAGACTGCGTGACAGGGACGTTTGGCAATCGGTGAGACGATTCAGCGAGAAAGGGAGGTCGAAACATGGAAAAGAGAGGTCCGGTCTTCGAGAAGAGCAACAGCGTCGAGAACGTCTACCACCTGCGTCTGACGGCGCTGCTGCGGGAGCTGGTGCGGGACGGCGGTTTCAAGGGAGCGGCCGAGGCCCTGGACATCGACCAGAGGACGGTGGCCAGGTCGTTCCGGAGCGGGGCGTTGTCCCGGCGGGTCCGCACCGCGTTGGAGCGGGGGCTGCAAGAGGGGGAGGGCTCGGCGGCGGCTGTGCAGCGGGAGCGCAACGACGGTCTGGAGGGACGGCTGAAGGACGCGGAGGACCGGGGCGAGGCGTTGGGGAAGGGCCTTGCAGCCGTCCGGGGGGACGTCAAAGCCCTCAGGGACGAGCAGGCCCAGGGGTTTCGGCAGGTGGAACGGCGCCTCACTCAGGTGGAAGGGCCAGGGGAAGACCGGGGGGCGGCCGCTGACGGTCCTGCCGGCGGGCCGGCGAAGCGGAGGACCGCGCCCTGGCGGGAGTACCCCGACCTGGTAACCCGCGAGCCTGCCGAGGGCGACGAGGAGGTGTTCGGCGAAGCCTGGCCGCTCATCGCCGAGTGGCGGGAGCTGAAGGACGCGCACCCGGTCCGTGGCAGGGGCTTCGAGTGGCTGACGGCCGAGGAGCGTCTGCTGGTGATGGAGCTGACGCTGCTCGAAGAGCACGATATGACGCTGCCGCCGGAGAAGCAGCCGCTGCGGGACTTCGCTCGGAACGGGCAGATCAACTGGCGCAGGACAGCGCTCTCCGACACGCGGAGGGCGCTGAGACGGTGGGAGCTTCTGCTGCGCGTGGGGCGCGTCGTTACGTTCGGCCGCTGGCGTCGGTAGAGGGCCTCTTTCTGCGTCACGGGTTTGAGGCAACTTTTATGCCAGAAAACAGCCACCAAATGACCATCAAAGGCAGTGATTCGTGCGGGGGGTCACGTAAGACCTTTTCACGGGGTCTTGGATGCGGTAATAATTGATGCAGTTTCAGGCTTTTCCAGCGTTTCCCGCCCTAGAAACCTGGGGGCATCTCCCTCAAGCCCGGGCTGCACCACAAAGG
Organism: Dehalococcoidia bacterium; assembly: GCA_965217565.1. GTDB lineage: Bacteria > Chloroflexota > Dehalococcoidia > Lucifugimonadales > CATOSD01 > CBDCIS01. The sequence goes on along the minus strand of CBDCIS010000006.1, from coordinate 96 downwards.
TCGCCCAAGAGGGATGCTGCCGATGCGGAGTGATAAAGCCCTTCGCAGGCAGCGCGGGCCGATGGTTGGAGTGATAAGCCCTTCTTCCTCGGCCTC
>CBDCIS010000005.1:0-103183 GCA_965217565.1 Dehalococcoidia bacterium | reverse complement strand
AGATTTGGTCGTTGTGCTCGCCGAGCAGCGGCGCCGGGGCGGTCGTCCAGCGGAAGAGGAGAGTTCGAGAGCCTGAAGGCGACACCGGGATACTTCAGGGTTCCGGCAACGGCATGGGGCATTTCGACGAAGAAGTCTCTGTGCGCCAGGTGAGGATCGCTGAAAAGGTCCGACACTGTGTTCACAGGGAAACAGGGTATTCGCCCGTTCCTGTCCCCATCGGGCAATTTCGTACTTCGAGAATTGACGGCTCCAGTGGCTGAGAAGCTCCCAGAGCGCGGGCAAGTTGGCTTCCCTGCCCTCTCTCGTCGCGAATCGCTCGTCATCGCCCCAATCGGGGTTTTCCCATTACTTCCAGCCAGCGCGCCCATTGCGCGTCCTCCCTGGGCGAGATGGACACGTAGCCGTCCGTGCATGGCAGCACACCGCCGATCGCGCCCACCACGGCGCCGGCGGACTTGCTCTTATCTCTGGAAGGGGGCGGCTGTCCATACGCTGCGCCGGCGAGGCTCGGGTTCAGCTGAGTGACCATGACCTCGTATGCCGAGACTTCGATGTGCCGGCCATGGCCTGTCAACCGCTTCTGGAAGAGCGCGGTCAGCGTCGCTGTGGTGGCCGCCAGTCCTGCGACGAGTTCCGACTGGCAGCCGCCCGCGCGGACCGGCGGCTCGCGCTCCGGCTCATCGACGGGGCCCAACAGCGCGTGCGCGTGGCCGCTCATGTGGAAGAGCGTCAGATCGGTGGCCTTGTAATCCTTGTAAGGCCCCCAGCGTCCAAACGGCGTTATCGAGGTGAGTATCAGCCCCTGGTTTGCGCCAGAAAGAATGTCGTAGCCAAGTCCCAACTCGTCCATACGGCCTGGAGGAAGATTCTCGATGACGATGTCGGCTGTCGCGGCGAGCGCGAGGATGCGGCTCACGCCCTCCCGTGTGGTCGCGTCCAGGGTGACGCCGTACTTGTTGGTGTTGAGGGCCAGGAACAGCGCGCTTCGCTCAGGGTGCGGCTCATCACCGGGAAATGGGCCGATGCCCCGCGCCAGGTCGCCCTCCGGCGGCTCGACCTTTATCGTGCGTGCGCCCAACTGGCCAAGGAGCTTTCCACAGTAGGCCGCGGACACTCCCTCGCCCAGTTCCAGTACGTTGACCCCGTACAGCAGCCCTTTTCTCATTCCTATCGGGAAGTCCTTCGCGTGATGCGCAGCAGTGGGAAGAGCTCCTGTACGTCGTCGGCCTTGTCTAGCTCCCACAGCTTGACCAGCGCGCGTTCGACTCGCGGCATCGACATCACTTCGCCCGCCAGGGAGCGGAACTTGGAATCCAGTTGCTCGTCGGTCATGGGGTTTTCGGGCGTGCCGGTGGCGTGTTCCACCTTTTCGGTGAGTGAACGCCCGTCCTTGAGGACTATGCTTACGATGGCAGAGCCTTCCTCCTGGGAAGGATCGACTGTCGCGCTTATCCTGTCACGCAGGGCGGCGACTGCCTCATCGGTTACCCGGTCGTCCGTGTACTGGGCTGGAAAGGCCGCGCCATCTACCAGTCCCACTGCCATGCTGTGCTGAAAGGAGAACTTCCCTTCCAGTCCCGCGGCGGGATGCGGACGGTTGACAAGCTCCAGCACAAGAGGATGAACCTGGGCTGAGACGCTTTCCACCGCCTCGGGGGTAATGCCCTCTTTGTCGCGGAAGCGAACCATAGCGTCGATTAGGGGATGGTTCACCACGCCGCAGGCATAGGGTTTGAGACCGTTCCTGTGAAGCTCCCACCGCTCGCCGAGCTCGTCTGTGGCTCTCGACAGGTCGGACTGGCCGGAGTAAACGGCGGCGAAGCCGCGTCTGCCTTCCAGGATCGCGGTCGTGGACGTGAAGCCGCGCTGCGCCAGGAGGGCGGCCAACACACCGCTCTGAGCCGCGCGGCCCGGATGGAAGGGCTTGGTCATGGAGCCGAAGACCTCCCGGACGCCCGATGCCTGCGTGCCCGCGACGCCCAGCGCGTGTACCATCTGGGAAGTGTCGAGGGCCATCAGCCGCCCCGCGGCGGCCACTGCGCCGAACACCCCGCAGGTGCCGGTGATGTGCCAGCCCTCGTCGTAATGCCAGGGATGAACCGCCATTCCGATGCGGCAGCAGACCTCCATGCCCAGCACGGCGGCGACAAGCGCGTCGCGGCCCGTGACGCCGGAGTGTTCGGCAAGGGCGAGGGCGGCGGGCAGCGTGGGTGAAGATGGGTGGATGATGGTTGGGAAATGGGTGTCGTCGTAGTCCTCGAGATGGCCCAGATAGCCGTTGGCTAGGGCGGCGTTTTGCAGCGTGGTGCGGGTTCCCGCTCCGACCACGCTGGCGTTGCGCTTACCGCCCTCTTCCCTGAAGACGTCCAGCAGAATGTCCAGCGAGGGGTCTTTGGCCGCGTACAGGGACACGGCCAGGAAGTTGATGAGACACCGCTTCCCCTCGTGCAGAACGGCGTCTGGCACCTGTTCGGGAGAGGTCTCGACGATAAAGCGGGCCAGGGTTCCTGTTGCGCTCATAGCGTTCTTCCTTCAGCGTTCGCCAAGGATTGCCGCGACCGGGCTGCCGGCTCATGTGATGATTGTGCCGTTGGTGGTATGCGCTGTCAAGGATAGGCGCGGGGGGCGCCACAAGGACCAGGATTTTGAACCTGTATCAGTTTGGTAGGCATACTGGAAACCCCCATCCTTCCTCGTAGAGGCAATCCCCTGCGGTTGCCCTGGCTGGTCGTCCCATGGCCTGGCTGCCCACTCACCAAATTGAAACGGATTCCGCCGCCAACCGCCTCTTGACACCCCACGAACGACCGTGCTACCATCTCCTTGCCAGTCTAACGGCAATCTGGCGCGGCGCCATGCTGCCCACCCACCAAAAAAGGTCGAACGTCAATGCCAACGCCAAACTCTCGAATAGAACCCTCACCGCTCAGGGTCCTTCGATTATTGCGATCGGGGCAAGCCCGCTTCGACCTGAACATGTCGAAAGGCCATCCGCCAATCCCACAATCGCAAAACCCTGATTCTGACAACATCTCCTTGACATACACGAACACTCGTGCTACCATGCCCGTATTCACGCACACGCTGCCGCCGTGTAGCAGCTCGAACACATAGACATCCTGTATAGAAGACAAACTCATCCCCATTATCTCTGAATCGTCAATTCCTGATTCTGGCGACAGTGCAAACCCCACAGAAAACAGGGTGGCATTTCATGGCAAACAGCGGCGAACCTACCGCATTTCCAGGCAGAACACTGGTAAGCATCCTGCAAAATCCCAGACACCCCAAGTAGGGATGCATCTGAATGCATGAAAATGCGACCACCCACAGGCGTTTTGCCGTCAGCGAGTACATCCCGAGTCTGACAACGTCTGCACGCGAACAATCGAAAGACCCTGCCGGGGACCAGGGTTTTGGGGATATGATTGGCGCTTTTTTGATAGAATGGCGCCAGGCCGTCCTTAAGGGGGATAGGGTGAATATCCTTGTCACGGGGTCTAGCGGGTTTATTGGGGCCGCACTGGTTTCGTTGCTTGTCGATGAGGGGCATACGATAGTTCGCCTTGTCCGCAGAGAGCCGTCTGCCGGGACTCACGAGGCGCGCTGGGACCCGGACACTGGCGGCATCGACGCGGACAGGCTCGCGGGCGTGGACGCGGCTGTGCACCTGGCCGGCGAGAATATCGCCAACAAGAGGTGGACGACCACGCAGAAGGCACGCATCAGGGACAGCCGGGTCAATGGCACTCGGCTGCTGGCCGAGACGCTCGCGCGGCTGGAGCCCCTACCGGGGACGCTGGTTTGCGCATCAGCTGTCGGATATTACGGAGACCGCGGGGACGAGGCGGTCACCGAGGACGCTCCGGCGGGAACGGACTTCCTCGCGGAGGCGACCGCGGCCTGGGAATCGGCGGCGCAGCCGGCAGCGCGGGCCGGGATTCGCGTCGTGAACTTGCGGCTGGCGATGACGCTCAGCCCAGCCGGAGGGCCGCTCAAGAGGATGCTGACGCCTTTCAGGATGGGACTCGGAGGGGAACTCGGCAGCGGCAGGCAGTACATGAGCTGGGTGGCGCTGGATGACGCGGTGAGGGCGTTTCACTTCGCCCTGACCACGGAGACCCTGGAGGGCCCGGTTAACGTTGGGGCACCCAACGCCGTTACCAACGCGGAGTTCACGAAGGCCCTGGGACGCGCCCTCTCGCGTCCAGCGGCACTGAGCGTGCCCTCGTTCGCTTTGCGCGTTATGTTCGGAGAGATGGCCGGCTCGCTGCTGGCCAGCGCGCGAATGCGGCCCGACAAGCTTTTGGCGGCCGGGTTCGAGTTTCAGCACGTCGAGATCGAGTCCGCTCTGAGGGAAATGCTGGGCGTGTCCTGAGACTCAGCGCATCAGGCGGGCCTCATGCCATGCGTGGGGAATATCAGCCGATGGACTGCCTGCACACTGGCCTCGGCAAACACTCTCGTGTCTCTTGCGGCAGACTGCTCGATAGGCAGTTCTTGCTGGTCTCGCAGCGAGTGAACGTTGTATTGACTCCGATAGGGTTCGGGCACCTCGTCGGATAGCTCCTGGCCTGAGATTACGCCAAAGGCCATCGTCCAGGCTCTCGCCACCGCCTGGAGGTCGTAGCCGCCACCGCCAAGCGCGAGCCACCTGGAAGGCGCGAGTTTGCCGAACTCTCCCACTGCCTCCGCAAAGCCCTGCGTTGTTAACGCGAGATGCGTAATCGGGTCCAGATAGTGAGAGTCTATGCCTAGCTGTGTTACCAGGACGTCGGGGGCAAATGCCGTTATGAGTGGAGGAACGACCTCTCTGAACGCCCACAGATAGACCTCGTCCGAGGTGTACGGGTAGAGTGGAACGTTTACCGAGTATCCTCTTCCCCTGCCCGCGCCGGTCTCTTGGGTGTAACCGGTCCCTGGAAACAGGAACGCGCCCGACTCGTGGAGGGATATTGTCAGCACGGCGTCGGTATCGTAGAAGGCGTGCTGCACGCCATCGCCGTGGTGGCAGTCGATGTCAACGTAGGCCACGCGCATCCCCTGGGCCACCAGCGCCTTGATCGCGATTACCGGGTCGTTGAACACGCAGAAGCCGTATGCGTAGCCCGGCATGGCGTGATGCAGCCCGCCGGAGATGCTGAAGGCCGCCTGCGCGTCGCCCGCAGCCAGCATTCTGGCCGCCCGCAGCGACGCTCCGGTTGACCATAAGGCGGCCTCATACATCCCCTCGTAAGCGGGGTTGTCGCCAGGGCCAAAGTTGAACGCCGCCGGATTCAGCGACGTCTCGCCCCTGCTGAAGCTCCGCACGGCCCGCAGATATTCCGGCGTGTGGTAGGACAGAATGTCGTCTTCGTCGGCCTGCCCTGGTAAGGCTAACACAACTCCAGGGGCTTCGAAGGCGCCATACGCGCTCAACATCTCATGGGTATAGCGCAGGCGCTCGGGCTTCATGGGATGGGTTTCACTTAGGGTGTGCTCGGATAGCAGGTCGTCATAAACAAATGCGGTTCTTCTCACAGTCGGGTTCCTTTTGGAAATTTCTGTGGCATGGGAAGCCGTTTGAGGTCAACGTCAGCCGCAGACGTCTGGTTCATCACCAGGTGTCACAGCGTCAGGGTCATGTCTTCTTGTGAGACCTCTATCTCGATGCCGAGCCTGGCGGCAACCTCGACAAGTTCACGGCGCACGTCGTCCTCCCAGGGCGGGTTTAGGTGAGAAGTAATCACCCTCGGCAGGCGTCCCCACTTCCGTTTGAACGCAAGCAGCGTATCCTCTAGCGTCGCCGGGGTCAGGTGCACCCCTCGCGCCGCAAGGTCAGCGCCGTCGTTGCCATAGGTGACCTCGGTCAGCAGCACGTCGGGGGACACATGCTCCCATGCTGCGCTGACGCCCTCCCCGGCGTCGCCGGTGTAGAATAGGCTCACGTCCCCTGACGCAATCCGAAACCCGGCCGCAGGCACGGCGTGAGGGACGGGCACGGCCATAACCGAGTAATCGAGAACCTCGAACTCGGTATAGAAGTCAACCACGTTGATATGGAATACCGGTTCATATGGAGGAGGCGGGTTTACGACGTTCGGATACAGGCTGCCGTCGAGCAGCTTCTCCATCAGAAAGTCCACCGTGTCCTGGATGGCGTAGATTTCGACTCTGATCCCGGCATTTCGGAGCGCCAAGCCAAGCGGAAGCAGATCGCGCACGTGGTCGAAGTGCCTGTGGGAGAGAATTATCGCTTGAATTCGCCTTTGCTCCTCGAAGGTGAGCGCGCGAGTCATACCCCCGGCGTCCAGCGCCAGCACGCCGTCGATCAGGTGAGACTCCATCCGTGTGTGCCTGCTTTCCATGTTGTGGGCGCCAAGTATGCGTAACTCCATGTTTACCTCACTTTACGAACTGGGCGGTCCTTCTGGCAGTTCTCCCGGCGCGAGACACGCGGCCTATCACGCTCCCCAGGCACGGGGAAAGATACGGGGCGAGCCGACGCCGCCGGTTTCAGATGAACCGCTACGGTGTGTCGGCTTCCGTCGGTCCCTGTCGAAGCCATCGTATCAGCAGCGCTACGGACGTCACCACCACCGATCCGGCGATCAGAAATGAGGTTCCAATGAGACCTGGGTTTATCTGGGCGTCCTTCGAAGGGCGACCAGAGAGACTGGTCTTCCACCTGTTCTCCAGTTCATTTATGTCCATGCCGTAAGCTATCCGGACGGCCTCGTCGATCGATCTTCCCTCGTTTAGCGCGCCAAGCAAGGCCGACATAGATTGATCCCCGTAGGTATTCATCATGTAATCGACCAGACTCCAGGACTGGGCATAGAAGAGCCTGACGTCGCTGGGGATCCCGGGAACCGCTCCCATCGAACGCAAAGGGAGCAATTCGCCCCTGCCGGCCGCTCGCGACACGGTCGCCTCACGCCCCCCCGAGTGGGTCTCGAAGTACATTGCAAGACCTTCGTTGAGCCATGCGGGAACTTTTGCCAGGGGTGAATCGAGCGCCTCGTCCATCAGCAGGTGGGTCATCTCGTGGATCATACTGTCGCGGTCGAGTCCGGCCAATACGAAGACGTCCAACTCACCGAACGCGAATCCTCCGTACAGATGCCCCCGTGTCGCCGTCGCGCTTACTACCGGGAAGCTGCGGCCCGCCTCCCGGCTGCTGTTCAGGATAACCGCCTTCATGGGCGGGGTTTCTTGCAGCGCCAGAAGTTCCCTTACCTCTCGAAGGCGGTCGTTGACGTGATGCGCAGCTGTTTGTACCGCCCTGAAAGGGCGGTCGTGCCACAGGACGATCAGACCGCCCTGACGAAACGATTGCCATTCGTAGCCGGGGTCTTTGTACTCCAGCGAGAACCTCTCGGTCTCCAACTCGTTGCCCTCTGCGTCTCGGATGAAGTAGTAGTACTCTATGTCCACCCCGCTCGGAATGTAGTTCGAGCCGCTGGTCTCAATCCTGAAGTCCGAGTTGACGCGGTTGGACCGAGCAAAACTCGGATAGCCGTATATCCTGGTGGTCTGCCGACCCAATTGATAGAAGAGAGTGACCTCCATGATCTGCGAGTCGGCCTCCGCCTCCAGATTGAGCACAACCTCGTTGGGAAACTCTATCGAGTGCGAATTGGAGATAACGCGAATGACCTCTCCCGACGGCTGCGGGGCGGGGTGTGGCGGCTCGGCGCTTGGCGACGCAATCGCGAGTATTGCGCCCAGCAATATGCTCAGCAGTGGCATGTCAGTGTTTCCGCAAGATTCTGAGGGTGGCGTTATGTCCCCTCCTACCTTCTCCTTTGGAGGAAGGAACATAAGGAGATTGGCTAGATTCCGGTAATCTTGATTGACGAGTGGGCCTTATAAATGCGGTTGATGTTCAGCAGCAGCGCGGTCAGGTCCTCGACGTAACGGGCGTTGGCGAGGCCGCCTCCGTTGACCGCTCGCGCTCCCTCTATCATTTCAGCCATATTCATTATCTTTTCTTTGGCCGCGGCGTCGTCCGCGCAGACGATTACGTCCGAGTCGATGGCCCTATCGGGGACGAGCAGGTCCTCCGCGCTGATATTCTGAAATGCTGCCACAATCGTTGACTCCGTGAGAATGGCCTGGGACTGAAGCGCCGCGGACCCCTCCTCCACGAACAGGGCGCTTGCCTGACCCTTGCTGAATGCCAATGGGGCTATCAGATTGACCACGAGCTTTCCCGCCAACCGACCCTTCAGGGAGGTGAGCGTGTCGCGCTGCGCGGCATAGGGAATCGCCAGGAAGACGATGTTGGCCTGGCTGGCGACTTCCTCGTTGGCCGCGCCCTTCACCGAGCCTTCGGCAACACTCTCAGACACGCTTTCAGCCGCTTGCCTGGCACGCGCTTCTTCCCTGGAGCCAATCAAGACCTGTTCGCCCACCAGGGCGAATCTCAAGGCTAGGCCCCTGCCCTCCGGCCCAGTGCCCCCAATGAATCCAAGCATGTCTCCCCCTTGAGTTTGCTGTGAGTTCCCAGCCCTTGGGCCGAGCGTCCTCCGAATAGGGCTACTCCGGCAGCGGCCGCACCGCCGGCTCGACGCTCAGACCGGCGCCGTCCTCATACAACTCCCAAGGCCGGAACGACTCGACGAACTCCTTGGCTTCATCCATAGACGTGATGCCCTTTTGGGCGCGGCCCGGTTCGTAGCCGAAAGTCTTGGCGAAGGCGTCGAACCCCCGTCTGGTCTCGCGCACGCCGCCTATCTCTTCCTGGATCTCCCCATCATCTGTGCCAAGAATAAGTCTCTGGCCTCTTTTTGTATAACGCCAATACACTATCATAGGTAAGCTCTCCTCGACGTGGATGAGTTGATGCTATTCCAAATGCTTCGCGGGCATTACCCTGAGAACATGTTTGACACGCCATGGTCGCAACGCTTTGACAGCATGACAAAGAGCCGGCTGGCTTCTACTCTAATAGGAAAGCGGCGTTCATTGCAACACGCGGCGGAAACATGCGTGGCTTTAGCTTGGCTGAAACCATTGCACGCGGGTTGAGCTTTGACTACAATGAGGCCAGGCATCAACTAGGAAGGAGAATTGCCATATGCCGGATTTCACGACTGATCGCCTTCGCAACATTGTTCTGCTCTCACACAGCGGGGCCGGCAAGACCATACTCTGCGAGGCGATGCTGCACGCAGCGGGCGTCAACTCACGTATGGGCAGCATCGAGGATGGCACTACCACTTCCGACTTTGAGCCAGAGGAGACGCGACGCCAGACCAGCATTCAGACTTCAATCGCGGCGTGTCCCTGGAGAGATAGCAAGATCAACCTGATAGATACCCCGGGATACGCGGACTACCGTGGTGAGGTGGTGTCCGGTCTCCGCATCGCCGATGGCGCGGTCATCGTGGTCGCGGGGCCATCCGGGGTCGAGGTAGGCACCAGGCAGATGTGGAAGTTTGCGGACGAGGCCAACCTTCCGCGAGTGGTGTTCGTAAGCAAGCTGGACCGCGAAAACGCGGACTTCCAGCGCGTGATGGACTCGCTCTGGGAGAGTTTCGGCAGGCAGTGCGTTGCGGTCCATATCCCGATCGGAGCAGAATCTGCCTTTTCGGGTATCGTGAATCTGCTGGACCCCAATAGCGAAGAGCCGGCCGATCTGCAGGACGAGGTGGAGGCGGCGCGCGAACGCCTTACGGAGGCCATCGCGGAAACGGACGACGACTTGACCATGAAGTACCTGGAGGGAGAGTCGTTAACTGAGGAGGAGATGAGGGATGGACTGAAGGCGGGCATCGCCTCCGGCGACATTGTGCCGGTGTTCGTTGGCAACTCCACGTCCGAGATAGGCGTGAAGGAGTTGATGGACGCGCTTCTGGACTACATGCCCTCGCCCGCCGACGCGGGGCCGGCTCGCGCGGACGGCTCCAACGAGGAGAACGCGCTGCCGTGTGATAGCGACGGGCCGCTTGCCGCGCTGGTGTTCAAGACGGCGGCGGACCCGTTCGTGGGCAAGCTCTCGTACTTCAGGGTTTACAGCGGCGCTTTCAAGAGTGATTCGCAGTTGTGGAACGCCAACCTGGATGAGGCGGAGAGAGTTGGCCAGGTGTTCGTGGTGAGGGGAAAGTCGCAGGACGCTACCCCGGAACTGGCCGCCGGAGATATTGGCGCCGTTTCCAAGCTCTCGTCCGTGCTCACGGGACATACCCTAACCAGCAGAGACCAGCCGGTTATCATGCCGGGACTTCACTTTCCTCCCGCTGTCTGCAGGATGGCGGTGTTCCCCAAGTCCAAAGCCGATGTGGATAAGATGACGAGCTCTCTAAGTCGCATTGTCGAAGAGGACCCAAGCCTCGTGGTCAGCAGAGAGCCCAACACGCTGGAGGTTTTGCTGGGAGGTCTGGGAGACACCCACGTAGAGGTAGCGGTGGATAAGATGAAGCGCAAGTTTGGTGTGGACATCCAGCTCGAGATTCCCAAAGTTCCTTACAAGGAGACGATAGCCGCCCACACGAAAGTGGAATACAGGCACAAGAAGCAGAGCGGAGGACATGGGCAGTTCGGGCACGTTTGGCTGGAGCTGGAGCCTCTTTCCAGGGGAGAAGGGTTTGCGTTCGATTCGAAGATAGTGGGAGGCGTCGTCCCCAGGGAGTACATCCCGTCGGTTGAGAAGGGCGTGCAAAAGTCGCTGAGTGGTGGCGTAGTGGCAGGATTTCCGGTGGTCGATCTGAAGGTGACGCTGGTCGATGGGAGCTACCACTCTGTTGACTCGTCGGGCATGTCCTTTGAGATCGCGGGCGCCTACGCTTTCTCCAAGGGAGTCAGGGAAGCCAACCCCGTGCTGCTGGAGCCGATCATGAGCGCGCGCATTACGGTGCCGGACTCGTTCGCGGGCGACATCATAGGAGACCTGAACAGCAAACGCGGGCGTATCCAGGGAATGGCGCCCCAAGGCGATGGAGCGACGCTCATCGAGGCGGAGGTTCCGCAGGCCGAGATGTTGAGGTACGCGACCGACTTGAGGTCGCAGACGCAAGGGCTTGGTTCGTTTTCGATGGAGTTCGACCACTACGAAGAGGTGCCCCAGCATCTTATCGAGAGACTGGTAGAGAAGATGCGAGAGAGGGAGGAGGCCAGGGTGTAACCCTCCACGTCACCGGGTGCCGCAGGCAGACTTATTTCCATGCCGGTCAAAACGGGGGCGCTGTACAGCGCCCCCGTTGATTTTGCCGACGTTGGCAGGGTTCCGGTGTATGCTAACGCCTTGCGGCCCAGATGGTATGGTAGTTCTCCCCTCTCACCGCTGATGCCAGTTCAGACCTCTCCAGATTCCTCAGTTCCTCTATAATGGCTCGGCAGTCGGTCGCTGCTTCTTCGTGGCCGGAGTCGAGGAATCGCTTGACTATCCGCTCCCAGATTCCAAGTTTTACCAGGCCGTCCACGTATCGTGGCCAGGGAATGAGGGTCAGATTGCGCAATCTTGGAAATCCGGGGCGCAGCCGCCGGATGCTCCTCATCCTCTCCTGTGGGGACGCCGCCATGGGCATGATGCGCACCAAAGGGCCTTCGTCTTCGTTGGAGCGCGTATCTATGACGACGGCCTTCCTGAACGTGGGGAAGAAGAGCGACATAACTTCTGCGTTGTCGAGGTTTTCCATCACCTCTTCGAGGTCGTAAACGATGTCGTCGTCCATCATGATTTGCCTCACTCGACATCAGGACTCGAGGAGTTCTCGAACCGTCTCCGTGAACGCTGGCAAGACCGCCTTCCAGTCACCGACAACTCCGAAACTGGCCTCCTTGAAAATGTTGGCCTCCGCGTCCCTGTTGATAGCCACGATGTGCTTGGAGCCGGAGCATCCCGCGAGGTGCTGGCTGGCCCCTGAAATGGCAACGGTAATGTAGAGGTCGGGGGTGATTGTCTTGCCGGTAAGTCCGACCTGGTAGCTGTGATCCAGCCAACCGGCGTCGCAGGCCGCGCGCGACGCGCCCATCGCGCCTCCGAGCAGCTTCGCGAGCTCCTCTATCGACTCGAATGGCTCCGGGCCTCCAAGCCCTCTGCCCCCACTAACCACTATTGTCGCGTCTTCCAGTCGAACGCCGACGGACTCGCTCTGGACGGTCTCGATCAGCCGGGCTTTGACGACCGAGGAGTCGAGATTGGGTTGGAGAGTAACGATTTCACCGCTCCGCGAGGAATCGGGCGCCAAGGGCTCGAATACCTTTCCCCTGACAACCACGACCTGGGGGGGCGCACCGGGGAAGGTCACTTTGGCCAGGGCGTTGCCGCCGTACACAGGGCGAGTTGCTACTACCCGCTGGGTGTTAACGTCAACGTCGATGTCAACGCAATCCTGGGCTACTCCCGCGCCCAGCCTGAACGCGAGGCGGGGGCCGATGTCCCTGCCGTTTTGGGTCCGCCCAACAAGAACCACGCTCGGCTCCGACTGCGCGCAGGCATGGGCAAAGGCGGCCAACTGAGCGTCGATTTGCGTTTCGCCCAGTTGGGGGTCTTCGATAACATAGACTTTGTCGGCGCCGTGGGCGATAGCGGAATCGGCCAGGCCGCCGGGGTCGCTCCCGGGTATAGCCACTGACGCATCTTCACCCAGGGCGTCGGCCAGCTTTCGTCCCGCGGCCAGCAACTCCAGGGTACTCGATTGTAGTTTGCCTTCACGCAGCTCACCTAATATCAGAACACCTGGCATGTTCACTCTCCATCAATCTGTCAGGGTGTTGGCTGTTGTCGGGGTTACAAGAAACTATCGCATCAGCGAACAGGCGGGCAACGAAGAGGGCCAACCCTGTGATGCCCATTGCTCCGAGTGGGAAATTGCGAGCAGGCTGTCATTCAACACACGCCGCGCCCGCGGCGGGGCTAGATTATCTTTTCCTCTCGCAATCTCAACGCGAGCTTGCGCCCCGCGTCCGCCTCATCTTCGCCCTCGACAATCTCGACTTCCGTGTCGCTTGCGGGGACGTAAATTTCGAGCAGTTCGAGTCGCACGGACAGCTTGGACGAATCGAGGCCCAGATCCGCGAGCGTCCTGGTAGTGGGAGTCTTACGGCTTGCGGCCATGATGCCCCGCAGGGTCGGATAGCGTGGCTCGCCAAGCTCGTTGCTAACCGTTACAACGGCGGGCATAGGGGCCTCGAACACCTCATAGCCGTCCGATAGCGTTCGATGTACGACGAGGCCGCTATCGGCAACCTCCACCTTCTGCGCCAGCGTAACGCAAGGCAATCCCAGCAACTCCGCGATTCCTAGTGGAACGTGAGCATTATCCCAGTCGGAGGCTTGACGCCCACACAGAATCAGGTCGTACTCACCTACGCCTTTGATGGCTTCCGACAGCGCATATGCCGTGCCAAAGGCGTCCAGGCCTTCAGCGGCCTCATCCTGGATAAGTATCATTTCGTCCGCGCCCATCGAAAGCGGCTTCTTCATAACATCCATTACGAAGTTGTTGCCCAAGGACACAACGGTTACACTGCCTCCAACGCTGTCCTTGATGCGCAACGCCGCCTCCACCGCATTCTCATCGAAGCCATTTACCACCGGGGGTATCCCTGGCGCAGGGACTACCCTCTTTGCGTCGGAGTCGATTCGGAAAGCAGAGGCCGGCGTCTCGGGGTCCATCACCTGTTTTACGCAGACTATGATGTTGACCGGCATTTATTCCTCCCGGATATTCGGCCTCTGAAGTCTTAACTTTCAGAGAGCATTTCACAAATTTCAAAGCCGTTGGGAATATAGCACTAGGCTCTTAGCGTGTCAACATCGCGGCCCCCGCCAGCAGCGTCTCTCCAACCCATCAACCTTGAACGGTCACTTCGACAATCAACTCCTTTTGCAAACAGCTTTGCCGTGATATAATCTGATAGAACATCCTCCTAGGAGTCGTCGGTGAAAGTCAACCAAGAAGAAGTCGTGGACCGCCAAACCGTGCTCAGCATCGAGCTTGAAGATGATGACCTGGACCCGTATCTTGAGCGAGGGTACAGGAGAGTAGTCCAGCGAACGAACGTTCCGGGATTCCGAAAGGGCAAAGCGCCGCGTCGCATAATCGAGAACTTTGTTGGCAAAGAGGGTTTGCTCAACGAAGTAATGGATACCTTGCTGACCGAGGTTACCAGCAAGGCCATAGACAGCCAGGAGTTGGAAGCCTTCGGTCTGCCACGGATCGAGCTAATCGACTTCACGCCCCTCACCTTCAAAGCCACCGTTCCACTCAAGCCCGAGATAGACCTCGGCGCATACCGCGACATTCGTATCGACGAAGAGCTTGCCGAAGTGACAGAAGAGGATGTCGAAGCACGCCTTGAGGAAATGCGGCAGAGTATGGCAACCTGGAACCCGGTCGAACGCCCCGTCAAGTTCGATGACATGATTGCCGCGGAGACTATCGCAACCTCCGAAGGAGAGACTGTCCTCAACGATCCTGACAGCGTCTTTTTCCTCCAAGAGGGATCAGACCGTCCATTCCCAGGATTTGCCGAGAAGCTCCAGGGCGCGGAAATCGACGAACTACGGGAGTTCAGTCTGGACATTCCGGAGGACTTCTATTTCAGCGCGATTGCCGGGCAGAACGTTCAATTCTCCATCAAGGTCAAGGAAGTCAAGGAACAGACGCTGCCTGAACTGGACGATGAACTCGCCAAGAGTGTTGGAGGCGACGAAGAGACTCTTGACGCACTCCGCGAGCGCGTGGAGAGCGAATTGAAGGAAGAAACTGAGACCAGAGCCAATAATGATTACACTCGGTCCGTAGTCGATGCCATCATGGAGGGCGCGACGGTTGAGCTGCCGCCACTGATAGTGGAGCACGAAATCAACCACATGGAACAGCAGAGACAGATGACGCTGGACCGGATAGGCATGCGGCTTGACGACTATCTCCAGTCGGTGGGCAAGACGGGTGAAGAGGTTCGGGGCCAGATGGAGGAAGAGGCCAAACAGAGGCTCAGCCGCTCCCTCGTCCTGTCCAGACTGGCAGAGGTCGAGGGCGTGGATGTCTCCGACGAAGAGACCGAGGAGCGGCTGCAGAGCATATTCGCGGAGGACGCCCCGGAACAGCAGCCCACTCAAGAGCACAGAGATTCGGTTCGGCAGATGTTGCGAGGAGACAAGACCCTCGACCGGCTGGCATCCATCGCCAAGGGTGAGGCGCCAGCCCTCGTCGAGCCGGCGAGCGAACCGACCGCGGAAGAAGCCAATGACGAACAAACCCCGGAAGAAGGAGAACACCCCAATGATTCACAGGCCTGAAAATGTAATCCCGATGGTGGTAGAGGGCGGCGCGAGAGGGGATCGGGCCTATGACATTTACTCACTTCTGTTGAAAGAGCGCATCATTTTCTTGGGCACGCCAATCGTGGACCATATCGCCAACAACATAATCGCCCAGCTTCTATACCTGGATAGAGAGGACCCCGAGAGAGACATCAGCCTTTACATCAACTCTCCAGGCGGCGTTATCAGTGCGGGGTTGGCGATATACGACACGATGCGGCTGATTCGCCCCGACGTTTCCACGATCTGTGTCGGCCTGGCGGCAAGCATGGGAACCGTGCTGCTCACCTCCGGCGCTCGGGGCAAGCGCTACGCCCTGCCTAACTCGACGGTGCACATGCACCAGCCATTGGGTGGAGCCCAGGGCCAGGCCTCGGACATCGAGATACACGCGAGAGAGATTCTGCGAATGCAGGACAAGATTCGTCAGATAATCTCGCAATCCACCGGTCAGCCCTACGACAAGGTGGCTAGGGACTCTGACCGGGACTACTTCCTGAGCGCCGAGCAGGCCCATGAGTATGGGTTGATAGACGAGGTTTTAGACTCTCAGTCTGATAGCTAAATCCGGAGTCAGAGATTGTAGATGGAGGATGCCTCCACGATGAGCGGTCGCGCGGATTATCAATGTTCCTTTTGTGGCAAGACCCAGACCCAGGTAGGACGTCTTATCGCGGGCACGGATAGGGTTTTCATTTGCGATGAATGTGTGACTCTCTGCGACCAGATCATAGCCCAGGAGAGCCCGTCCCAGCCCAAAAACTCATCCCAGTCCACGGCAAAGGGACTCAACCCCAAGTCGATATATCAGAAGTTGGACGAGTACGTAGTGGGGCAGGAACGGGCCAAGAAAGTCCTCAGCGTGGCCGTCTATAACCACTACAAGCGCATTTGGTCCAACCAGAAATACGAAGAAGTGGAGCTTCAAAAGGCCAACATCTTGATGCTGGGGCCATCGGGTTCCGGCAAGACTCACCTGGCCCAGACGCTGGCGCGAATCCTGGATGTTCCCTTCACCATCGCCGACGCCACCTCGCTAACAGAGGCCGGATACGTAGGGGAGGATGTGGAAAACATCCTCCTTCGCTTGATACAGGCGGCGGACTATGACGTGGCGCGCGCCGAACAAGGCATCATCTATATCGACGAAATCGACAAGATCGCCCGCAAGAGTCCCAACCCTTCCATAACACGCGATGTTTCGGGTGAGGGCGTCCAGCAGGCGCTGCTAAAGATCGTGGAGGGTTGCGTGGCGAACGTCCCGCCACAGGGAGGCCGCAAGCATCCCCATCAGGAATTCTTACAGATAAAAACAGACAATATCCTGTTCATGTGCGGCGGGGCCTTCGAGGGCATCGATCAACTGATCGAAAAGCGCGTGTACAAGGACAAGCAGACAATGGGCTTCAGGTCGGGGGTTCCTTCCCACAATGGCGCCTTGCCGAACGAGAGTGTACTCGACCACGTTGTCGCGGACGACCTGCTGGGGTACGGCTTCATCCCGGAACTCGTTGGCAGGCTCCCCGTTGTCGTCAGCCTGATTGGGCTCGACAAGGAAGCCCTCATTCGAGTGCTCACGGAGCCCAAGAACGCCTTCGTGAGGCAGTACCAGTGCCTGTTCAAGATGGACGACGTTGACCTGGTTTTCACCGAGGAGGCGCTGGAAGCGGCCGCGGTGATGGCGTTGGAGCACAAGACGGGCGCTCGCGGACTTCGCGCAATCCTGGAGCAAACGCTTCTCGACGTGATGTACGAACTTCCCAGCATGTCCGGCATACTCAGTTGCGTCGTGGACGCAGACGCCATGCTCGGCAGGACGACGGTGACCCTGGAGACTGAGGATGGCGGGACGATCGCCATGCCCTCCATCGAGAAGAAGTCCGCCTAGGCCGACACTCGCTGCCAAGCCTTGAGGTTCAGCCAAGCCACTTTACTCCACTCGCTGAGCTTCAAAGATTCACCTGTCCAGCAGTTCACCAATATGGGCGAACGCCTTCCTTTGGATGATAGGCTCGGTCACCAGTTCGCCCCTTTTCCTGAACGCCCTGTACGCGCCCGCGCCCTCCTCCGACGTAATGATCCTGTACTCTCCGTCCACCCATTCGATCGCGCAGTTGTAGCCGATGCCGAGCCCCATACCTCCGTGCCTCAATATCTTGCTGTGAAAGTCCGGCTCTCTCAACATACCATCGGTGACACCTTGCGGATTGGGGCAAGCGAAGGCGTCTATGAGGCCCAGTCCTTTAACCCTGGTGAAACCCGACCACTTGTCCGAATTGTAGAAGAAGCCGGAATTGCTGTGCCCATGCTTGTACCAGCAGATGCATCCGGCGCTAAGCCCTGACAAGGGAATGCCCTTGTCGTAGGCGGCTTCGAGGACCCTATCCACTCCAAGTTTTCGCCAGCGCATCATCATCTTCTGGGTATTGCCGCCGCTTACGTATATCAGGTCCGCGGACAATATGGTGTCCCGGAGTTCCTTCATAGTTGGCGTGACGTTCAGCAGATGGAGAACATCTGTGTCGCACCCCAGTCTCTTGCCATAGACTTCCTGAAAGATGTCCCACGGCTCCTGCGAGTCGTAGGTGGCGGTGGGAATCAGAAGCGCCCTGGGGCGACTCTTTCCGGACAGCTCGACAATCTCCTTGTCTATGGGTAGCGTTTCCAATTCCCGCATTCGTCCGCCGCCAATAGTTACTATTTTGCCCATGGGGAAGCAGTCCTCCTTCGGTTGGTTTGCCAGTTGGTCAGTTGGTCGGTATCTCAGAATTCACGAGTCCCGCGTGATTCGCCGATGGAGTATCTTTTAGGCGAAGGTCTGCCCGAGCAAGCGTTCCACCTCTTTGTTCATGCACGCTGCGCTCGTCAATACGCCACCGGCATCGCGCGCCTGGCGGTTCGGCAACCGGATGCTGCCTTCGACCAGCGCGGTCAACGTTGCCAGCAGAAGAGGGCCCTCCCTGCGAGCGCCTTCTTGACGTATGAGCTTGAATAGAGGCTGTTCTTCGCCCTCGGCCTTGACCTCGCCGATGCCGCGGCCCTCCACCTGCCGCCACAGAGGCTCGTATTGTCCTCCGCGAATAGGAAAGCTGCAATATGTCAGCGCCGGGCCGCTGTCCAGCTTCTGGGTAGCGACGTGGAACATCACTCCGGTCTCGGCGGCCTTCTCCTCGATTAGCTTCCAGATGACCTGCTGCCAGGTTCCGGCCGGGCCTGCAGGAAGCGCGGGATGAAGGTTGATCATGGGGCGCTGATTGCACATCTCAGGGCTCGTGATTAGCATGTATCCCGCTAGCACGGAGACGTCCACTCGAAATCCTGAAGTCATGCGCATGACCTGTTCATGGAACGGCCCCCGGTGTCTGGACATGGGGCCTCCCCCGTGCTCTCTGCGATACCTCTGAGAGGAGAGGGTAATCAACGGCAGGCAGTAGCTCTCCACAAGCCTCAAAAAGGCGTCGCTGCCCTCTGCCTCGCCCGGCCCTCGATTGCTGAACACGAACTCGATCTTCGCGTCGAGAGCGCGGGCCTCTATTTGGCTCTGAACGAGTCTCAGGAAGCCCCTGGAGCCTTCGCCGCGGCCTGTCGAAAACCAGCCAAGTCTTAGCATGATCTCCCCCTACGGCTTTTCGGGAATCGCCATTACACGGGTATGAGCATAGCTGCTCGTTTGCCAATGTCAATCGGGTTGGCGTAAGGAACTCCCCCTTTTCGACACGTCGCTGTGACCTGATACATCAGCGCGATTCCAGTTGGATAAGCAAGACCAGGGCTTCCCGCTGTTGATGGTCGTTCAGACCCAGCCGGAGCGCCCGGCCAAGGTCGGAGATGGCGCCGCTTCTGTCTCCCATCCCCCACAGTATGCGGGCGCGCAGATAGAACGACTCGCCGTAACGAGGCTCGATGACTATAGCGCTTTCGACCTCTTCCAGCGCCTCGGCGTAGCTCTGTCGCTCCAATAGCCGGCTGGCGGACCGAATGTGCGTCAACGGACTCTGTGGCGCCGTGAAGTTTCCGAGCAAAACCCCCGCGACCAGTATCGCGCAGACAGCCGGCAGCACCCAGAATCTGCGCGCAATGGAGTTGCTGTTTACAAGCCTATAGACAACGCTGGATTGGCCGGCCTCCGCCATGTACCGGTAGCGCGGTGTAAAGGCAAAGCCTACGCTGAAACCCATTGCGAGGCCGCCTAGGTGCGCCCAGTTGTCGATGCCTGGCATGGCAAACCCAATCGCCAGGTTGAGCGCGGCAATCATGGCAATGCCAACCAGGCTTTGACGCCCGAACTCGCCGAGCACGTTTCGCCTTGCCAGGAAGAACGCCCCAAGAGCGCCCATCACGCCGAAAATCGCGCCACTGGCTCCTGCGGCTATCGCGATAGGGTTGAGAAGGTAGCTGGCTACGCTGCCGGAAAGCCCTGCCACAAAGTAGATAGCAAGGAACCCCACGCTGCCATACATCCGCTCTACCATCCGGCCGAAGATTAGCAGGCCAAGGCTGTTGAAGAGGAGATGCATCCACCCGATGTGCAGGAACATTGCCGTGAACAGCCGCCAGTATTCGCCAGCAGCGATTTGCGGCCCGAACATGGCCCCGAAGCGCAGCAGAACCTCGGGGTCTTCCGAGCCGCCAGACATTTCCACGACCAGCCACGTTACTACGTTGGCGGCAAGGAGCGCCCAGGTGCCGTAAGGTTTCGTGCCTTGCCCAGAAAGCGGGAAACCCGTTCTATCGTCGCCCCAATCCTGAAAGCTGCCCGCCACTTACTGCCCTCGCTTTTGTTATAAGTAATTCTATCGTAAAACGAGGCTCGAAGTTGGTCGGTTAGCGGGCCACCTGTTGCCATTTCGAACCGCCGTTAGGAACGATCAGGCAGGATTGGGAAAGGCAGTTTGGGATGGGCGAACATACGAATGCCCGGGAGCCTTCCACAATTTCGCTAGGGGGCTTATACGGCACGGGCGCGAGCAAGGCTCGATTCAGAACACCTCCGGGCGCAGCATGTCTTCATACGTCTCGCGGCGGCGAATGAGGCGAGCGTCCCCGTCCTTGACCATGACTATGGCCGGCCTGGGATTCAGGTTGTAGTTGCTGGACATCGGCACCGCATAGGCCCCGGATGATGGGATGGCGACCAGGTCTCCGGATTCTACGACTGGCAATGTTATGTCTCGTATAAGTATGTCCCCCGACTCGCAATACTTGCCAACTAACGTCACGGTCTCTTCAGGCAGGTCGGACATTCTGTTGGCGAGCACGGCCTCGTAGCGTGCGTCATACAGGGCCGGGCGAATGTTGTCGCCCATGCCGCCGTCCAGCGATACATACCTTCGCACCGTTGGAATGTCCTTGATGCCGCCGACCCTGTATAGCGCCACTCCCGCACGCCCCACGATGGAGCGGCCAGGTTCGACCACCAAGTCCGGCTCGTCGAAGCCCAGTTCTTCGCAGCGCGACTTGGTCGTGGACGCGATAACCTCGGCGTAATCGCCTATCGCGGGCGGCAACTGCTCTCGCACGTACCCAATGGCGAATCCCCCCCCAGGGCTGAACTCTCGGAGTTGGAGGCCGTCCTCTCTGAATTGAGCCGCGAAGGTCAACACCGTATCGATTGCTATGGAGTAGGGCTCGAGTTCGAAGATGGGCGAACCCAGGTGGAAGTGAATTCCGACGAGGTCCAGATTCGAAGCGTCGAGCGCCTGCCGAATCGCCTCAGCCGCGTGGCCCGTTTCCACGGAGAACCCGAACTTGCTGTCCAGAATGCCAGTCGTGGTGTGGACGTGAGTGTGAGGGTCAACGCCTGGCGAGAGGCGCAGCATAACGTCCTGCGTAATGCCCTTACGGTGAGCGAGTTCGTTCAACACATTCAACTCGTGGAAACTGTCAACCACGATGCGTCCAATGCGGCAGTCCAGCGCCATATCCAACTCATCCGGGGTCTTGTTGTTGCCATGAAAGTAAACAAGCTCCGGCGGGAAATCGATAGCCCTGCTCATCGCGAGTTCCCCGCCCGACACGACGTCCAGTCCCAGCCCCTCATCGAGGACGAGCTTGGCGATGGTCGGGTTCAAGAAAGCCTTGGAAGCGTATGCCACCCTGGAATTGGGGTAGCGGCTTCCGAACTCGCCCACGAATTCGCGGCACATGATTCTCAGTGTGTCTTCATCGAACACGTAGAGAGGCGTGCCGAACTCTCCGGCCAGATCGAGCGAGTCGCATCCACCCACTTCAAGATGACCCACGTCGTTGACGACCGCGGTTAGGGGAAAGAGGCTGGCGTTGTCAAAGGTCATGTACGGCTCCTGAGCGCTGCAATACAGGGTCCCCGGTTCGGGGCGCTGGAGCCTCATTTTACCCTAAAGGTGGCGCAATTGGACAGACCCGGCAATTGAAATCCCAGGGCAATGCAGAGGTACAGGGAAACACGATAGCAGGCATTGGCGCTAGTTAACTTTCAGAGCGTGAATTGTGCGATGGACATACGGACGACGCCTTGTTAGTCGGGCAAGTACTGGTACAAGGGAACGCTGAGCACGGGATTGGCGCGAACTGACTTCCTTCATTGCAGAGGCCCTCGTCGGCATCAGTCTTATGAGCTCTCAACGAACCATCGTGGCGGTCCGCCCTCTTCGAAATCGTGTTCGGAGACTATCTTGTCTAGCCTCTCCGGCCACCGTTCCATACCATCTTCGCGCGCGAACACCAAGCTGCCGTGCAGGTTGAGGGCAACCAGAAGGTTGTACCGTTCCCAGAAACGATCGGGCGATGCGACGCCGAGGTAGCCTTCGACTTGGCCCCGTGCGAAAGGAATACTGATCGTCGTGGTGAACCACGGGACCTTGTAAAAGTCCTCTATGGGGTCGCCCCAATCACACCGATTGAAATCTATGACGCCTTCGAGTTTCCCCTCACGGACAATCAGGTTATCCGGATGGTAGTCGTCGTGCTGGAAGCGAACTTCGCTCTCACGCAGGAGGGCGATGTTTGTCTCGATGTAGCGTTGGACCCTTGCCTGTCCTCTGAACGTCAGTCCGTGTTCTCGAGCCTGGACGACCTTCCTTTCGTACTTGGCAACCCGGCTTTCAAACCAAGCTAAGTCTCCGGTGGGATGTGTCAACTCGTGCAGAGCGCATAGCTCTCGGCCTGCATCCATCCCGATTTCGTATTGGATCGTGTCCGCCAACTTCGGAATCGCGTCCGACCCGCTCTCGCCAGGAATGTAGCCGAGCAAGGTATAGCAGAGCTGGCTTGGTTCGTCGACGCCGAACTCGAGAGGCGGGGAGCAGCGGATGCCTCTCTTGTGATGGACGCGGATGAGCTCGAAGTCCCGCCGACGCCGCAAGAGCTTCTCGATGTCGCTAGTCCTGAGTAGGTAGGTACGCTCGCCGCTTTCCCAGAGGATATACTTCCGTTCATCGGAGAAGCCTTTGTCGAGGAATTCGATGCGATCGACTGAGTGAAGCTGTTCGCTCTGGGCAACGATTGCCTCCACTTCGGCTGTGACCTGTCCCAATGCTGTGGTAACCCCCTGTTTCCCAGTGTAACATAACACAATACACGGCCAGCCTGAACTTCAGTGCCAAAGCCCCTCCATTTGTCCAGTTTGGTGGGCCTAAGCGTACTATACTGAGCCTGTCCCAAAAGTGATGCTGCGGGTAATAGGAGTGGGCTTGGTAGGTGAGATTCGCCAGGCCACCCCTTGGTCTGAAGGGCTAAAGCAGGCGATGGATTGACGCGGGGTGGGTAGCCCCTGTCATCGCCGCAGTTCAGGAAGCGGGATGAGACTCCGGGCCGTGAAATAGATCGATGAAGGGGCGGGAGCGCCACACCCGCCAGAGAGTGCGCAGGTTGAAAGCTGTGACCAACATGGTCCATTCGGCCGCCACGTTGACGAGGCCGCGCAGCAGGAACCTCCGCTCACTATTGCTCCTTGATGATACCGAAGACAGGCTTGACCAGTTGCTTTCTCAGCTTGTACACCTCTTTAACTGCTGACATGGACATCCAGGCGCGATGACGGCGCAGCACTGCGTCGTGCAGCCCTATTGGCAGGCTGCGGTCAATCTCCCTAGCCCTCGTGCAGACTCCGAAGGCTGGGCACGCCTGGCAGACGGCCCCAGTGGCCCGGTACAGCCGCAACGGAACACCATTGGTATGCTGGATGCGAACAAACCTGAGCGTCTGGCCCTGGGGACACCTAAAGCTGTCGCTCTGCTCGTCATAGGCGAATCGATCCTTGTGATAAGGGTCATTGAGGAACCGTTGCAGTAACTCCGACACCACCACCTGCTGCTCTCGACGGGCACACTATTCCAGGTGACTCCCAGCGAAGTATCCGGCGTCGGTCAACGTCATCTGTGGTTTCGTTCCCGTCGTCTCCTCAGCCCGCTCGAGCATGGGCACCAGTAGGGCATTGTCATTGGCTTCATCCACCACGTCCACAGTAGTGACCAACATGCCGTTCGTTCCCCCATCGGGATATATGAGCGAGACCATAGCCCTGGGCGTTGTAGCCAGCCACAATTCCCTGCCTGCCCTTCATCAGCCGGGCATCTGTGTCGGTCAGATTGATGCGCTTGTGGCGCTTGCTGTCTGCTAGCTCATCCATCGCCCGCCGCACCCGCTCTCTCAAGACCTCCTCGTCGGCCAACTCCTCAGACAGATGGGCAGCAGCAGCGTCTTCTTCTCCTTCGTTCTGAGCCTCCAGATCCTCTATGGTAGGCTGGCGCTCCCAGCGGGTCCCCTTCTATATCCACTCCAAGCTCCGCCCAGTAATCCCTGTCCAAGGCGTCAACGAACTCGGCGACGAACCGCGATGGGTGATCTAACGGCAATAGTTCGTCAAGTGCCGGCGGCAACATCCACATCTGCTCTCAGCACATCTCTCGAAGCGGCATCTCAATATCTCCTCTACCAGGGTCACCTCGAAGGCACACCGAAGACCGCTCCATTTACCAGTTCCAGACTTCTGAGACAGGCTCTACACTTTCATATCGTCTCCGGCAGGAAATGATTACTACGGGAATAGAGTCCTGGAACAATTGACTGCCTCGGGGATAGGTGTTGACCAAAGAGTCAACCAACGACTCACCAGTTCGTTGGAACTCGGCATCGTGGACGGAATAGGCTCCAGAACTTACTTTCAAAAGCGTGATCCGGAGCTTTGGCTTCGTTACCAATACCTGGCGTCTCTAAATTGTCCGAGGCGCGGATTCTTTACGTGGATTGGTACAATGGCGGCAGAGTCATAGAAGCCATGGAACGCGCCCAGGACCTTGGTATGGGTATGCCGGTGTTCCTGAATTTGGAATCCAGATACTGTGACGCTCCAAATCTTTCCGACCTGCTCCGATTTACGAATGTGTGTCAGGTCTCTATGGATGAACCCCAAGCTTCCGGAAACCCACCCGATATAGCCCGAGACTTACTGGCTGAAGGTGTTGATGCCGCACTGGTAACGCTAGGCGCCGAGGGTTGCATGGTGGCTCAAAGGAGTCAATTGTTCCACATCAGGCCCCTAAAAGTGGAGGTCATTGATGGTGACCACCCCGGACCCCACTTCGAACATCAGCTGCAGAACACCGTTATGGGTCAGCACTCTGAGGTCCACAACTTGAAGCCGATCGGCTACTTCCGAGTGAAGTCCTTTGGCCAAGCTGATGTTCTCTTCCACCGCATCGATGCCATAGGCTTTGTATCTCCAGGCGTGAAGTAGATAGACGTCCTAGCCCCCACAGCCTGCATCCAAGCCCCGGCGACCCGGCGCCAGCTCCACGACTCTGTGCAACAGATCCATGTCGCCTCCCACACCTGGGTGAGAACTGTCGGTGTACACCGAGTGAATGAACTCGTGCGACAGTTCCGAATAGCGGAGTGCGTGCTCCTGGTAAAAATCCAGAGAATCGAACTTCATAATATTTGCCTCGGATAGCCGACTTTCGCTATTGAATATCGGTTATTTTACGAAATCGCAGTTTACATCTCTGTCAACACTTTGTTATATTTCGTTAGGAACTCTTGTACATACTCGTCAACATCCCGAGCTGGGTGGGCCGCGGCTGGGCTCCTTTAGCAGACGTCGGCCATCCCTTTTAGCGAAAGGTGATGTCAGCCTTGGACAAGACCTGCTTGCATGAACTCCTCAAAGACCAGGCTGGGAAGACTCCGGCCGGACTGGCGGTAGTAAGCCGGGAAGGGAACAAGACCTACTCCCAGTTGGACCGTGAATCAGATGCGTTGGGCGCTTACCTCCGCCGGCATGGGGTCTTATCAGACGACCGGGTGGGTATCTTTATGGAGACCTGCTCGGATTACGTCCTCTCTTGCATCGGGGCTCTGAAAGCGGGCGGCGCATTCATGCCACTGGCGCTGGAGTCGCCAGATACGCTGCTCCAGACCATCTTGGAAGAAGCAAAGCCGAAGGTAATCATTACCAAAGAACGCTACTTCACACGGTTGGCTCCGTACGCCGATGCCCACGTGTTGCGGATAGATACCGAGCACCTCTGGCAAGATACCGCCGTTGAACTCCAACCCCCAGCCATCTCCCCTCACAATCTTGCTTTTGTGCCGTACACCTCTGGCACGACCGGTGACCCCAAGGGAGTAATGCAGACGCACGGGGCCATGGTAGCCTCCTACTCCGGGAGGTATAAGTTCAGCTCTTACCAGCCTGGGGACAGGGTTGCATGCAATATCTTCTTTACATGGGAGTTCTTACGTCCGCTGCTGAAAGGTGGCACAGTCTACGTTATACCGGATGATATCGTGCTCCTGCCCAGGTCCCTCATCAAATATATCTCCGAGAACCGCATCACCGAAGTGTTATTCACTCCGTCCCTTCTACAAGGGATCTTGAACTCGGCTGAGCCAGAGGTTCTGCGTGCTGAGTTTGAGTCCCTACGAGTTGTTTGGCTCAACGGGGAAGTGGTGGCTAGCAGCTTGAAGGAAAAGGCCCTGGCGGTATTGCCCTCTTCCACCCGCTTTTTCAATACCTACAGCATCAGTGAAGCCCATGACGTATGCACGATCGACTTGAGGTCTGCGCCCCCGGACGTAGCGAGCGTCTGTCCCGTTGGGTTTCCCATGGATGGAGTAACGACTCGAGTCGTGCCGGAAGACGGAGCTGAACTCTCCACGGATGGAACCGGTGAGCTCTATATCGGTGGACTGGGGCTCGCCAGAGGCTACCTGGGAAGACTTGACTTGGACCAGCAGAAATTCTTTAACGTGGACGGTGAGAGGTACTACGCCACAGGTGATGTGGCCAAGGTCGATTCTCAAGGGATGGTCACGGTCATTGGCCGCAACGATTCGATGGTCCAAATCCGGGGATACAGCGTTTACTTAGGCGCTATAGAGGAGACCCTAAAGAGGCGTTGCGATGTGTTGGATACTGCGGTCTCGCTTGAGTCCGACGGTGAGACTAACC
Source organism: Dehalococcoidia bacterium (assembly GCA_965217565.1). Lineage (GTDB taxonomy): Bacteria > Chloroflexota > Dehalococcoidia > Lucifugimonadales > CATOSD01 > CBDCIS01. Next base: position 76,493 of record CBDCIS010000005.1, on the reverse strand, counting down.
CGCGGCTGGTAGCCTACGTCGTCCGTAAGCCCAGCGCGACCTGGCGGGTTGACGCAAACAGCACTACTAGCAGGGGCCTGCGGAACCTCGTGGAGCGGTACCTGCCTCACTATATGGTGCCTAGCCATTACGTGGAACTAGATGAACTGCCAATAGACCGGCAGACAGGCAAACTAGACCGGAAAGCTTTAGCCAGGCCCCGTAGAATCAAGGCTGAATCCCTAGATTCAGTGATGCCCATAAAACAAGCCTCGCAACCGCTAGGGCGGGCGTTGATGGGAAAATTATGGGGCGAAGCGTTGGGCATCGAAGCCGGGTCTCTAAACGATGATTGGGATTTCTTCGAACTCGGTGGAAACTCACTCTCAAGCCTAAGCTTGATCTTGGGTATCGAACAAGCATTTGGAGTCAAACTCGATGGGACCGAAGTATATGACTACCCTACAATAGATAAACTAGTAACCCATCTGGCCAATGGAGGGTCACCCATGACGGCTGAATTCTCGCTTGCCGAAGACTCGCTCCTCGACCCGGCGGTGGCCCCTGCCGGAGGCAGTGGATCTGGCCGCCTTACCGAGGCCTCCAAGGTATTGGTGACAGGCGCGACAGGTTTCCTAGGGGCTCACCTTCTTGATGAGTTAATGCGCTACACGGACCCCTCCACGAAATTCTATTGCATAGCCAGGGCGACAGGCGGTAGAACAGATCAAACCAACAACCGGGTTGTAGAGGCTCTAAGGTTCTACGAGTTGGCTGGGCAAACGCTGCAAGACCGCATCGTTACTGTGACGGGCGACTTAACGCAGACCCGATTCGGGTTAGACGACGAAGTGTACCGTGAACTCGCCGAAGAAGTCGACCTGGTCTTCCATTGCGCCGCATCGGTCAACTACGCGTATTCATACCCTATCATCAAACCCCATACTGTGGGTGGCACCATCGAAGCTATTAAATTTGCCTGTCACGCCAAAACCAAGCCGATGCAGTATATTTCCTCTAACGGCATTTTCCCCGGGGGTGATGCCGCTCCCTACCTGGAGAACAGGGACATCGATGACTTCGTCGACAGGATGGAGGGAGGCTACAACCAGGCAAAATGGGTGGCTGAGCGGTTGGTGTGGTCTGCCGAGTCAAGGGGTCTCCCGGTCTGTATGTTTCGGCCAGGCAATATCGGCCATCACAGCGTCACCGGCGTGGTTAATCCCAACGACTTCCTTACATTGATAATAAAGGCATGTTTGCGTGTGAATTGCGCTCCGGTAATGGCAGGCTGGTTTTTCGAGATGACTCCCGTAGATTTCCTGTGCACCGCCATCGCCAAGATTGCGGATGCCCCCGGGCATTTTGGTAACGTCTATAACGTAGTCCAACAGGCCCCGGTCCCTGCCGACCATGTTTTCACCGACATGAGAGACGAGGGCTGGGTGGCAGACTTGGCCCCTTTGGCCGAGTGGCGGTCGAGGTTAGAGGCGGCGGCGGAAGGTGAAAACGACCTGGAATTGAAGCTGTTGGCTCAATCTCTGGACTCCGTTGAGCCTTATCTAACCGATACCAGTGTCTACGACATCAGCAGGTTCAGCCAAGTCCTGCGCCAATTGAGTCTAGCGCCACCAGTAGTGGATGTGGACTACGTGACCAGGTTCCTGGGGGAACAGCGGCAATAGACAGCCACATCGGGTTGACCGGGCGCCTCCTGCCAGTGTTCGGCGTCGGTAGCATGATCCTCCAGAGGGCTAAAGTGGGCCGAAGGCAGGCTAGGTCGCCATTACAGGTGGGGCTTGCTCAGAATAGTGGTTCATAAGGCCAACTCGTCCTCAGCGCGGCCATGTCAACGAATGGGTACACTGCGCCACGTTGAAGCCGAGCATTCACGTTCATTGGCACCGCTTCGCTGAAAAGCGCTCGCGCCAGGTACTATTCAAGGTTCCCTACGGCCGGTATCCCAAACGTCAGCCATTCCACCCGCCGCTTCGGGTTTGCTTATACCGTGGATTATTCCCGCCATGCTTACGCCGGCAGGCCACAAGCCAGGCAGATTCCCGTCGCCGGTCAGCCGGTCCAGCAGCGTGTGCCGCTCCTCCGCATGGACATCCAGGCTGGCCATGAGCCTCTGGATTGCGTGAACTATCCTGCCCGTCAACCCTGTTTCCGGCACAGGGCCAGGGCCACCGTCTTACGGTTCACCCCCTCCCCAGAAGGTCCACCAAACTACACAAAATCAAGAACCTTCAAGATGACGTTCAGGCCAATTCTCCATGCATTAGAGGGTTTCTGATAGCTAGCAGCCGTTAGCTATCTGTAACTTGGTCTCTAAACTGCGCAACCGGCACACCATCGAATCTGGCTTGAACGAATCCCTTGAATGGCAGCGTCTTGACGATCACCGAGCGTGTCGGATCGCTACGGCGCGACGCGTGACCAGTTACGCTGATGATGAAGCACTTGAAGAGATACTGGAATGGACGATCGCGATAGGCTTCCAGCATTCAAGCGGGCATTCGGTTCCCGTTTGACAGCGCAGGCCGGCTGAAAGCAGGTTGATTGGGAGCGCGAGTGGCAACGACCCGATTAGACCTACAACCGCATTAGGCCCCATAGCTCACTGAGCTACAGGCCGCCAGCGACGATGGTGCTGCTCTCTGTCGGATCCGGGCTGAAGGATTCACTTGGGGGACTTCAAGCTTAGCTAAAGGACCTGATCCCCTGTTTCTCCGGTGCGGATCCTAATCGCGCCAGATACCGGCGTTATGAATATCTTCCCGTCGTCGGTGTTGCCAGTGCGGGCGTTGGCGACGATAGCATCAATGGTCTTCTGAGTATCTGCATCGCTGACCACTACTTCGATCTTCAACTGGTGAAGCATGCTCGCCATGTAGCTCTGGGTTCCTCTGCCGCCGGTTCGGACGCCCCTCTGGACCCCTCGGCCGGTTACCTGGATCACGCTCAAGCCCAGGATACCCTCGTTAGCCAGGGCATCCTTTACGTTGTCCAGCCTTTCGGGTCGGATGAATGCTTCGATCTTGTTCATACTTTCTTCCTCGAGAGCTTTCACCTACTGTAACACTATCGAATGCTTGGTGGCAAATGCGCACGGTGCCCCTGGTTCCCCACCTAGAGAAAACGGCACAGGAGCTTGTTGTCGCGGACCGACCGGAGCCTGCGTCCCTTGATGCCCGGCGGGAAGACTGCCATCCCGGCGGCGACCGGCCCAGCGAGCGGGCCGCGGCCCACCTCGTCGATACCGGCCATGTAAGAGTAGCCGAGGGCGGATCAGCGCCGATTCCTCACTGTCTTCGGCAACAGGCCTGCGGACCATGCGGCGGCGCCTGCGCATGCCTCTCCTATTGGTCGAGTCCTCGCTGGATCCCCCGGAGATATGCGGCCTGTCCAACGTGCTGGCTCTCCTCAACGATGACGTGGCTGAGCATGCTGCCTATCGAGACTTCGGGCCTCCTCGGATCGGGGACTCGGTCAAGGTCGTCCGAGGATAGCCCGTCCAGGAACCCGATGGTGGCGGCGCGGACCGCCGCGGCGTACTCGTTGAGCAGGTCGAGATCGAATTGAGGCAGTTCCTCGACCTGCCTGACTGTGTAGCCCCAGCCGTTGCCTTGCTCCGGGAGTCCCAGTCTGGCGGCCCAGCCGCCGTTCTCCCACACGGTTTCCACACCCCTGCCAAATCCCTGCACCCAGTTGTCCTCGATCCTGGCCATGTGCCATAGGACGAAGTCGACGTGGTGCGAGTCCGGCGTGGGCTGGAAGCGGCGCTCTGCGGGAGTCAGGCCGTCCACGGCGCTGTGCAGATCGTCCGTGTACTCGTCGAGGGCCATGCAGATGATATTTTTGAAGTCCAATGCTTGCCTCGCTTTCCGTAAATCGTCGTTCAGGCCAGGACGTCCAGCCTAGCGGGGGCCTTGACCTCGATGATTTCTCCGCCGATGAGCTCGTCGCGGTCGTAGAAAACCTCCGCCTGGCCCGGGGTCACCGCGCGCTGGGGTCGTGAAAGTCTATCCGGAGCCATTCGCCGTCCGGCGATACCGTGGCCGGCGCCTCCGACGCCCTATAGCGGATCTCTGCCGGGAGTTCGATCGGCTCCCGGGGCGGCGACCCCGACGTGAAGCTCATCCTGGAGGCCCAGAGCCGCGTCCGGAGCAACTCCTCCTCGGCGCCGACGGTGACCGTGTTGGACTCTGCGTCGATGTCGATCACGTACGTTGGGCTGCTGCGGTTGCCGTTCAGGCCCAGGCCACTGCGCTGGCCGACGCTGAAGTACTGTATGCCCGGGTGGGTGCCGAGGACGTTGCCGGAGGCGTCCACTATGTCCCCCCGGAGCCGCGCGCGTTCTGTCGCCGACGAATCTCCGGTAGTCGCCGTCCGAGATGAAGCATATCTCCTGGCTGTCAGGCTTGCCGGCCACGGGCAGCCCGGCCTCGGCGGCGATCCAGCGGACAGTCTCCTTGTGGTACTCTCCGATTGGCTGGCAGAGGCGTCCCAACTCGGTCTGCGTGAGCGTGAAGAGCACGTAGGACTGGTCCTTCCGGGCGTCGGTCCCCTTGAGCAGCCGGTGCCGGGCGCCCAGGCTCCGGCTGCGGCGCGCATCCTCGGCGTCTTCCACTGAGCAGCACCTCTTGCTCTGAGGCGGCGCGTCGTCCCGCTCGACGGTTCAGAGGCGCATCGTGACGCCGATGACCTCGCAGTCCTCCTGCTGAAGCAGGAGGGCGGCGACGGAGGAATCAACGCCTCCGTTCATGGCCACGATGGCTCGTCCTTTGCTCATGGAATGAGCGTAGCATAAAGCCGGAGAGCTCTTCAAGCAGCGCGAAGAGCGCTTGACACCCCAGTACACATGTGCTACGGTCTCCCCATGCCACACATCCACACCCCTTCACCATCCCACGCCGCAGGCACACTTACCGGCGCCGTGGCGCCGCCCCATCGCAGCACCGTTGCGGAGCTGCCGCCAACCTTCCTTCTCCTGTTGACGAACAACGGCAGCAGCCGGCTCTCAAACTGCTCCTCGGTGTCGCGCACTTGCGACCGCCTCCTAGATCGTTCCCGAACTGAGCGCTAACCTCAGGAGGCTAGGGTATCCGTTCCGGTAGCCGGTGTCATTGTCCGAGTCGGACCTGCGCGCCGACTTCGCCCTTCCCGGCAACTCCCGCATAAGCCGCTGTACTTGGCCTCGCACCCAATCCTCTAGGTGCTCCCACTCCGGCCTTGACTCCGATCTTCTACCGTTGCTTACCTTCTTCATGGGCGGTGTATCTCCTCTCTTGGGCCTCGAACCCGTCTTGTTCAGAGAGAGGCTACACCGCCTGACTGTTTACGCACCTCCTGAGCGTATCTCATTAGGAAAAGGTTGACCTTCAATCTGTAAGTAAGTATTCTACTTGAAGCACCTGAAGGCGCACTATCGGTAATCGACAGGTGGGTGCTCTTGTGCTTTCTGAAACCGAGATGTGCTCATAGATGAGGTGAACGGAGGGTCTTATGGCGGCTATCGACAGCGGGGATACAGCGTGGATATTAGCATCGTCGGCCTTGGTGTTGCTCATGACTCCCGGTTTGGCGTTTTTCTATGGCGGGCTTGTTCGGGGGAAGAACGTCCTGGGCACCATCATGCACAGCTTTATGGCCATCGCCCTGGTCAGCTTGGTCTGGATACTGTGGGGTTACAGCTTGGCCTTTGGCCCTGACTTGGGCGGTGTTATCGGCAAGCTGGATTATGTGATCTTGCGTGATGTTTCGGCGACGGACCCAGGACCCTACGCCGGTACAATCCCCCACCAAGCTTTTATGGTGTTTCAGATGATGTTTGCCATCATCACGCCAGCTCTCATCACAGGGGCTTTCGCGGAACGAATGAAATTTAGCTCTTATGTGATTTTCATCGTTGCGTGGTCAACTATCGTTTACGCTCCTCTCGCTCATTGGGTTTGGGGCGACGGTGGTTGGTTGGGAAATTGGGGTATGTTGGACTTTGCAGGAGGGACCGTGGTGCATATCAGCTCTGGAGCAGGTGCGCTGGCAGCAGCCTTGGTGTTCGGTAAGCGCCTGCGGTTTGGTACCGACCCGATGGAGCCCCACAACGTACCCTTCGTTATTCTCGGAGCTGGCTTGCTGTGGTTTGGCTGGTTCGGCTTCAACGCCGGGAGTGCTCTCACCTCCGGCGGTAGCGCCACCAATGCATTTGTGGTGACCAATACCGCAGCCGCCACAGCAGCTCTAACTTGGGTTGCTCTGTCGATGCACTTCACCAAGAAGGTCAGCGCTGTGGGAGCTGCCACCGGAGCTGTCGCTGGTCTGGCGACCATCACCCCCGCATCGGGGTTTGTAGGTCCAATGCCTGCTATCCTCATCGGATTCGGCGCTGGGGTATTCTGCTATACCGCTGTATGGTTCAAGAACAAGATCAAGCTGGACGATTCTTTGGATGTCTGGGGAGTTCATGGCATCGGGTCAACCTGGGGTATGTTGGCTGCGGGGTTGTTCGTGGGAGTGGGCTTTTTGACTTTGTCCGAGCTGACTGACCTTAGCCGGGGAGCTCAGATCGTGCGGCAGCTGGGAGGTATCGGTGTTACTTGGGCGTGGGGCTTTGGGATGACACTGATGATCCTCTTCGCCCTCAAGTTCACTCTCGGATTGCGGGTCGAAGAGGGGCAGGAAGAAGAAGGTCTGGACCTGTCTCAACATGGAGAACAGGGTTATGGAACATAGGGCCAAGGGCTCGATATCAATGGAGAGCAAGAAACATTAGCAGCAACAAGCGAACGCAAGGATGGCTTCCAGGCCGTGTCTGGAGTGGAGCAAGACTGCTATCTATCAAGGAGGATGTAGCTGGTCGGGATTATGCATCCGACCTGGGTTTGCCCAGGGAGTATCCTTTCACCCGCGGTCCCTATCCGACCATGTATCGTGGCCGTCCTTGGACCCGCCGACAGATCGTTGGCTATGGCACTGCCAACTCCACTTTTTTCGGCCTACATGTACTGTATTGCTAACTGGTCCCTGCCGCTTACGAGAGAACGGAGGGCAACTATCGCAAGCCCCTCGGTCGCAGCCGAGGTGGGTTCAGTACAAAGGCCCATGTCGGTGTCGACGGCCTCGGCAACCCGTTGAGATTCAGATTGACCGGAGGGTAGGAGCACGATGTCACTCAGGCTGAGGAACTCATAGACGGACTCGATAGTGAGTATGTGATTGCAGACCGAGCATACGACTCCAACCAGTTCCTTGAGTCAATCATAAGGAGCGGTGCAGTTCCGATAATACCTGCTCGCTCCAAGCGGAAGGCGCCCCACTCATACGACGAGTATCTATACCGAGAGCGTCATCTGGTCGAATGCTTCATCGGCAAGATCAAGCATTTCCGCCGCATCTTCTCCCGGTTCGACAAGCTGGCGAACAGATACCTCGGGTTCCTACATTTCGTCGGTGCTCTCATATGGCTAAGATGAAATGTCAACACAACCTAATTCAGACACGTTCGGGACCAAACGCCGAATGGCATCAGATTAAAATGGAGGCGAAGATGCTTGCGGACCTGGCCGAAGTTACGACGCCGGAGGGCATTGCGCTGTCGGGCGCGTATTTCGCTCCGGCCACCGTGGACCGATCCTATTCGGTGGATGCCGTACTGTTCTTTCACGGCGATGGCGGCCACTTCTACAGCAGCCTGTATCTGGGGCTGGGCCAGCGCATGTCGGAGCAGGGCATTGCCTTTCTGACGGCCAACCGCAGGGGCCACGACCACGTCGCCAACGGCGTCAGGGGAGGGCCGCTTGCCGGCTACGCCTTCGAGTCCGTCGATGACTCACGAGCGGACTTCGGGGCTTGGCTGGAGCTGCTGCGCGAGCGAGGACACTACCGCATAGCCATCGGCGGGCACAGCGGCGGGGCCGTGCGGGCCACATACGCGCAGGCAACGGAGAGGTTCGACGACGTGGTGGCGGTCATCCCCGTGTCGCCGGGCGAGTACGACCACGAGGGGATCATCGCACTGCACGGAGAGGACTTCTCGGGGCCGTTCCGGGAGTCTGAGCGAAACGTCGCGGAGGGCAGTCCCGACGTGTTGCTTCGCCCGGGAGTTCCATGGGGGTCAACGTGGAGCGCACGCGCCTACGTGGACTGCTTCAATCGGGACAATCGCTACAGCGTGACCAGGCACGCGGCGAACACGGGCTGCCCCACGCGCTTCATATTCGGCGCGGAGGAGTGCGCCGTTGGCGGGGCGCAGGAGCTCCCGGTGTGCGGCGCGGCCCGGCGCGGCCTGGGAGCCGCCCGTCACTCGCACGTCGAGGTTAGCGAGATCAGCGGGGCCAACCACGGCTACATGGGCCGCGAGGGGGAGCTGTTCGAGACGATGTTTTCCTGGCTGAGCGCGCTTTAGGAGCTATGAGGTCCTCTCCCGCTTGGACCGCCAGGGTCCTGGCGGCCCTTCCAGAGGCAGGCATACCAGGCAAGGACGAAAGCCCGCCGCGAATGCTTCGTCGGGGGTTGCGAAGAGCACCCGATTTTGCGGTTTGGTGCGCCGACCGGGCGGGCAGTTCGGACGACAGAAAATCCGGGTGGTGATGCAACCGTTTAGATTTCGCGGTTTCATTGGGGGATTATAGATAATGTTAGCCAGTGAGGTAAAGGAGGAAGAGCGGGGGCGTCCAATTTGACACCCTTTTGGAGCCGATGCTAAACTGAACCTGCCTAATAACGTAACTCGAGGTGGCGAATTGCCTGAAGGTTTCGACACGAACTGGGCTGTGGTTCTAATCGTCGCGGGTATCGGGTTCGCGGCTATGGTGGGGATGTTTGTGGCGTCCTTCATCATTGCCCCCAAGCGCAAGTCCGCCGCAAAAGAGATTCCCTACGAATGTGGCATCGAGCCCGCGCCGTACGCGTGGTCGCAGATTCAGATTCGTTACTACGTGTTCGCCATCCTGTTCCTCATCTTCGACATCGAGGCTGTGTTCCTGTTTCCCTGGGCAGTTGTGTTCTTGGAGTCGATTCCAGCCGTCTTCTACGAGATGCTGGTGTTCATCGGCATCCTGTTCTTTGGGGTAATCTATGGCTGGCGCAAGGGGGTGCTGCAGTGGAGGTAAGGCTAGGGGAAGGCTACGAGCCACACAGCGGCAACGAGCCGGCGGACAGCATCTTCGAGAGGGCGCTTCCCAATGCGTTAACGGCGAAGTCGGACGAGCTGTTCGCGCTGGCGCGGAAGTCGTCCCTGTGGACGCTTTCGTTCGGGTTGGCGTGTTGCGCCATCGAGATGATGAGCACGCACATGTCACACCACGACTTCGACCGCTTTGGCGTCGTCACCTGGCCCTCGCCTCGCCAGGCGGACGTGATGATAGTCGCGGGCACGGTTGTCAAGAAGATGGCAGACCCCATAAAGCTGCTGTACGAGCAGATGCCCGACCCCAAGTGGGTGATAGCCATGGGTAGTTGCGCCACCAACGGCGGCCCCTACTATCGTTCGTACTCCGTGGTTATGGGCGTGGACCACCTGATTCCGGTGGACGTTTACGTGCCCGGCTGCCCTCCCCGTCCTGAAGCGCTAATGAACGGCATCTTGCAGCTTCAGGAGAAAATCTCAAGGGACGCTAAAGAGCGTGACAGAGCGTCAACCTCCTAGGCGCCAGCACAGGCGCGAGCCGGAAGTCCCGGTCGCCCCGGTCTCCCTGGACGAGAGGGGACGGGCGTTGTCGGAATTGCTGCCGGAGGCGTTGGCTGGCTTCCAATCAGAGATAGGCGCGGCGGTGGACGAGGTGACCGTCAGCGTCAAGGCGGAGGACGTGCCCGGCGTCTGCCGCATGCTTCGAGGCGACCCGAGGCTTGCGCTGAACTACTTGCGCTGCCTCTCCGTCGTCGATTACGAGGAGCGGCTGGAGGTCAACTACCACCTGTTTTCACTGGAGAAGCGGCACAAACTCGTGCTGAAGACCTCGGTCTCCCCAGACGAACCCTATGTTCCGTCCGTCATATCGGTGTGGCGCGGCGCGGACTGGTTCGAGCGCGAGGGCCACGACCTGTTCGGCGTGGTGTTCCAAGGCCATCCCAACCTCGCGCCCCTTCTACTCTACGATGGCTTCGAGGGGCATCCCGGCCTCAAGAGCTTCCCTTTCCACGACTACGACGAGTGGTAGGGGGCGGGTTGCCGGTCAAGCAGTGTTTCAGTTGTTCAGGTCTTCAATGTAACGATAAGCCCACGTCAGTAGGGGGAGGTTGGCATGGCTAAGGTGAAGTACAGGGCAGAATACTACGAAGACAACGGGAACTACGTTGGACTGTGTCCCGACCTCGGAGTGACGAGCCACGGCAATTCTCCCGACGACGTTCTTGAAGCCTTGCAGGGGGCTGTGGAAGGTTTTCTGGAAGGATGCAAGGGCGACGGCATCCTGGAAGCAGTGCTCGAAGAGTCGGGTTTCGAGAGGTGCGATGACGGCTGGAATCCGCTTAAACGCGTCACCGAGCAACGAGTGGCGATCTTCGGATTCGAGGAACGGATGAAGAATGAGAGCGGCTACGAAGCGAGGGGCAACTCCGAGATCAGGCTTAGCAGCGGAGAGACCACAAACGTCATAGAGTTGACGGAGGAAGACATCAAAAACAGGCTCAGGGCGTTCGAGAAGAAGTATGGCATCAGTTCGCAGGAGTTCCTAATCAAATACCACACTTGCGGATTCGAGGAAGAAAACCTGGAACTGCTGGAGTGGGCCAGTAGTTGCTACATGGCAGGCGAGAGAATACTTGCCGAATTGGGCAGCGGAAAATAGATGCAAGATTTTCGGACGCGACAGTTTGCCAAAGGCCTTCTGAGAGTCTTACGGGAAGTAGGTGAAGGCAAACTGGAGAGGTGGAGTTTTGGGCAGCGAAGCGATGACAACAAGCGTGAGTTAGTAGCATCAATTTGATACGTCGATGGCAGCCGCCTCGATATTTATGTGCTGATGAGCGGCAGTCTCGATTATCCATTATGGCAGGTCTATTCCTTTCACTACATGAATATAGACGGGGGCTGCCTGTTCAGGCTGGACAATTTTCCACACTATCCAGAGTTCACCACGTTTCCCCATCACAGGCACGATGGTCGTGAAGAGCGCGTATCGGCCAGTGGCCGTCCGAGCGTTCGGGCAATTCGGAATGAAATCGAGGCTCATCTGAAAGGCACGGGATAACCGCGAGGCGTCAATCGGCCATGTCTTGGTTGTGCCAGGAGACACTAACAAACCGACCACTCAAAAACCCATGCAACTCCAAGAACAACCAACACAGCAGGCCGACGCCATCGACCTCATGATCAACATGGGGCCGCAGCATCCCAGCACGCACGGCGTGTTTCGGCTGGTGATATGGGTGGACGGCGAGCGCATCGTCCGCGCGGAGCCGCACATCGGCTACCTGCACCGCGGCTCCGAGAAGCTGTGCGAGGGCGAGCTTTACAGCCAGGTGATCACCCTGTTCGACCGGCTGGACTACGTAGCCAACCTCAACGGCGAGCTCGCCTTCTGCATGGCCGCCGAGAAGCTGATGGGCCTGGAGCTTCCGGAGCGCGCTGACTACATCCGCGTCATCCTGTGCGAACTCAATCGCATCGCCAGCCACATGCTCTTCTACGGCGTCTATGGCCTCGACGTGGGGGCGATGACGCCTGTGCTGTACGGCTTCCGCGAGAGGGAGCGCATACAGGCGCTGTTCGAGAGCGTCACCGGCGCGCGGATGATGCACAACTACATCCGAATCGGCGGAGTAAAAGAGGATTTGCCGGACGACTTCGACAGGCGCATGGTCACGCTGACGGACCAGCTAAAGCGCGGTATAGAGGAATGCGACGAACTGCTCTCCCAGAACGAGATGTTCCTCGCGCGCACGAAGGGCATCGGCTCGGTGAACGCGAATGACGCCCTCGAGTTCGGCATCACCGGGCCGGGTCTGCGAGCCAGCGGCGTCGCGGAGGACGTCCGCGTTTCCGACCCCTACTCGATATACGACCGCTTCGACTTCGGCATACCGGTCGGGACGTATGGGGACTGCTGGGACAGGTACTACGTCCGCATGGAGGAAATGCGCCAATCGCTGTCGATCATAGAGCAGGCGATGGCGGGGATGGAGGCCGGCCCCGTGATGGCGAACGTGCGCCGCATAGCCCGCCCGCCAAAGGGCGAGGTCTATGTCCGAACCGAGTCCCCTCGCGGCGACTTTGGCGTCTTCCTCGTCAGCGACGGGCGCGACCGGCCCTACCGCGTCAAGGTGAGAGCCCCCTCATTCGCCAACTTGCAAGCGCTTCAGCATATGCTCCGCAACGCCTACATCGCGGACGCCGTGGTCATCCTGGGGTCTATCGACATCATCCTCGGCGAGGTGGACAGGTGAGCTTTCCTGAAGGCGTAACCTATGCGCTGGCCGGAGTGGGGCTGCTGGTGTTCCTGTCGGTCATGGTGCTCGCGCTTACGTGGCTGGAGCGCAAGGCGTTGGCGCGCATACAGATGCGCATGGGGCCGATGCGCGTCGGCTTCCACGGGACGCTTCAGCCCATGGCCGACGCAATGAAACTCGTTGCCAAAGAGGACATCCTGCCCTCCTGGGCCGACAAGCGGGTCTATTGGTTCGCCCCTATTGCGGTGTTCGTACCCGCGCTGCTGCTGTGGGTGACAATTCCGGTGACCCGGGACATCGTGCTGAGAAACCTGGACTTGGGACTGTTCTACATCGTCGCCGTTTCGGTGCTGTCGGTGATGGGCCTCGTGATGGCCGGCTGGGGATCGGCGAACAAGTACGCCATCCTGGGTGGGCTGCGCGCCGCGGGCCAGCTAATCAGCTACGAGATACCCTTCATCATGGCGATACTGGGCGTGGCGATGCTGGCGCAGTCGCTTGATCTGCAAGAGGTGGTGGACGCCCAGGCCAACGTGGGCTTCATCCTGATTCAACCGCTGGGACTGTTCATCTTTCTGTTGGCGGGACTCGCCGAGTTGGGCCGCACGCCGTTCGACATCCACCACGCGGAGTCCGAAGTCGTGGGAGGGCCGTTCGTAGAATACAGCGGCGCGCACTGGGCGGTGTTCTTCCTCGCCGAATACGTCAACACCTTCACGATAGCCGCGCTGACCGTGCTGCTGTTCCTGGGCGGCTGGCGTTGGCCCGCGATGCCGTTTGACGGCTTGACGCACTCGGCGCTGTCGGTCGTATGGTTCATCGCCAAGACCTACGCCGTGATTCTCGTCATATTCTGGATACGCGGCACGTATCCACGGCTGCGAATCGACCAGCTCATGGCGTTCGGGTGGAAAATGCTGGTGCCGCTGTCGTTCATCAACATCGTGATTACCGGAATCGTGCTGTTTTACGGCTGGCCCCTGTGGGTCTTGGCGTTGCTGTCTGTGGTAGTATTGGGGGGCACGTTCTACGTTATCTCCAGGAACCCAGGCACTACCATGGAGCGCGACACAATAACGGTGCATGCGGCAAGCAGCCTGCGGAGGTAGTGAGGCAACCCGGTGACGGTATCGGTCGGCGACGCTACGGAGAGGGGTTGCGATGGTCGCACTGAGGCATGACGAGGTAGCGCGGAATTTTCTGCAGGAGGCAGACCGCGAGTTCGCCGCCGGTGACACCCTCCAGGCGTCGGAGAAGTTGTGGGGGGCTGCCTCGCACGCGATAATGGCGCTCGCACAGCAGCGCGGGTGGGACTTCAGGAGCCACAGGGCGTTGAAGCTGGCGGCCCGCGGCGTCGCGGAGGAACAGGACGACGACACGATACGCTTGAAATTCTCCGTCGCGGAAAAGTGCCATATCAATTTCTACCACGGCTTCCTGGAGGACTACGAGATCGAGGAAGTGCGTCCCGACGTGCACGACTTCGTGAATGGTGTGCTCGGGTTGCTGGAATGATGCGGCGCGGCGATTGCCGTCAGGCTGCTCTTGGCCGCGGACTGAACGTAATTATGCGGCCGCCGGGAACGATAGTAGCGCGAGGTCCAATCTCTGGTTCCTACCGGACGACCATCGTCAAGTTAGGACAAGAGTATGATGGCTACAGAAGATAGGATTGGCAGACTGGAAACCAAGCTCGACGGCATTGACGGGCGGATCGGGCGAATTGAAGGCAGCCAAGAGCAGATGAGCAAGCGATTAGACGACTCGCACAAGCGGCTCGACGACATGCACAAGCTTCTGATTGTGCTTCTTGCGATCGTATGCGGCCAATTCCTAACCGCTATGGTTAGTCTCGTATTGCAGTTGGTAAAGTGATGATAGGCTTTCTCGAAGGACTCAAGGTTACCCTGAAGACGGCCGGGCGCAAGCCCGTTACCGCCGAATACCCCGAACCGCAAAAGCGCCTTGCCGTTCAGGAGCGCTACATGGGCTTCCCTGCCCTGCTGTGGGATGGCGAGGTCGAAGAGCCGTACTGCACGGGCTGCATGGTATGCGTCAGAGATTGCCCCACTCAGTGCATGAGCGCCCAGATGATGGACAACCCAAAGCACGAGGAGGGCACGAGCCGCCGGCGCAAGATAATCAACGAGTTCGAGATCAACCTGGGACGCTGCATTCTCTGCGGCATCTGCGTGGACGTTTGCAACTTCGACGCAATCGAGATGAGCCACGAGCATGAGTTGAGCAAGTACCGGCGCAACGGCAATCGCGCCGACTTGCCTCGACTTCTCGACATGGGCCGAGAGTACCAGGCCAAGACCGGCTGGAAGCCCACGCAGCCCGAAAAGAACAGCGGCGTCCCGGTCAAGCGAGAAGCGCCTGCGCAGGCCGCGTCCGCCTCAGACGCGGCCCCGGGCGGCATGTCCAAAGAGGAACGCCTCGCAGCCGCACGGGCACGCGCCGCCGCCAAACGCCAGACCGCAGACTCTGGTGGCGCGACTGACGCAGCCCCGGCTGCGCAGGCCATGTCTAAAGAGGAACGCCTCGCAGCCGCACGGGCACGCGCCGCCGCCAAGCGCCAAGCCGCAGACTCCGAGAGCGATTCGACTTCAGACGACAGTGGCGGAGACCGGCGTGATGAGGCATAGAGGGCCGAGGGTGGGAATGACGGGCGCAACGCCCCCGTGTGAAACAACGGGAGCTCAATCGAGAGTATGGTAACGCCATCGCTCGTCCTATTCTACGTCGCGGGGGCGCTCACCATTGGGGGCGCCCTCGGCGTGGTGATAACGCGCAACATAGTCTATGCGGCGTTCGCGCTGCTGGCCTCGCTGATTGGCGTAGCGGGTCTGTTCCTGCTGGCGTTCGCGGAGTTCCTCGCCCTCGTGCAGATACTCATTTACGGCGGGGCCATCGTTATCGTCATCCTGTTCGCGCTGATGCTTACGCGCATTCAGGACTTCGAGCGGCTCTCCGACAACCGGCAGTGGCCCATCGCCGCCGTGGTCGCCGCAGCCGTGTTCGGCCTATTGGCAGCCGCGACATTGACCACGAGCGTCAGGACGCGCACCGGGGACGACGGCGAACCTGTAAGGCAGGGCGTCGGATTCGAGGCGCTGGGCGACACGCTGTTCGCTCAGTGGGCCGTGCCGTTCGAAGTGGCGTCGCTCGTGCTGCTGGTCGCGCTCATAGGCGCGGTGATTCTGGTCCGAACCACCGGAGGACGCGATTGATAGAGTTGGCGCACTTCCAGGCGCTGAGCGCGGCGCTCTTCGCTATCGGGCTGTATGGCGTGCTGGCGAGAAGGAGCGCGGTGCTCATCCTGATGTCCATAGAGTTGATGCTGAACGCGGTCAACGTCAACCTCATCGGATTCGCAGCCTTCATGGACTTTGACGAGCCGCAGAGAGCGTTGGGACAGGTCATCGTCATCTTCGTCATAACGATAGCCGCCGCCGAACTTGCCCTGGCCGTCGCCATCATCCTGCGCCTGTACCGCAACCGCTCCTCGGTCAACGTGGACGAGATAGACCTGATGAAGTGGTAGGGCAGCGTGTGATGAGGGCCACGCTCTTTGACAATGACCGAATTATATAAACTTCCTCGATAATGAGACCACTAGACTAAATGCCACTCCAAGACACAATAGGAATGAGTTGGGCGTGGGTTATCCCCGCCCTTTGTGCGTCCGCATTCTTCATCGTTGCCATTTTTGGCCGATTCCTGCCCGGTCGCGGAGCGTTCGTATCCATTGCTGCCATCCTGCTGGGATTCGCGCTGTTCTGGTACGTGTTTGCCGACCTGATGTCCAGCGGCCCCGCTTCCTTCAGCCTCAACTGGCTGAGCGTTGGCGACACCAGCATCGCCTGGGGTGTCACGGTGGACCGGCTATCCGTGACGATGCTGGGCCTGGTGACATTTGTCGCGCTGCTGGTGCAACTCTACTCGCTCGCGTATATGCGCGGCGACCCGCGATTTGGCTGGTACTACGCGGCCCACGCGCTGTTCGCCGCCGCGATGCTGGCGTTGGTGCTTGCCGACAACCTGGTGTTCCTGTACATCGCCTGGGAGCTCGTCGGGCTGGGGTCCTTTCTCCTGATAGGCTTCTGGTACGAGCGCCGCTCTGCCGCGGAGGCCGCGAAGAAGGCGTTCATAACCACGCGAATCGGCGACGTTGGGCTGCTCATAGGCATCATCCTGCTATTCAAGGCCACTGGCACATTCGAGATTTCCACCATAATACACGTCGCCCAGCAGGGCGGCATAAGCCAGGGCACTCTCAACGCGGCCATGGCCCTCATCTTCCTGGGGGCTATGGGCAAGTCGGCGCAGTTCCCGTTTCACGTCTGGCTGCCCGACGCGATGGAGGGTCCCACACCCGTCAGCGCGCTCATACACGCGGCGACGATGGTCGCCGCGGGCGTTTACCTCGTCGCCCGGCTGATGCCTCTATTCGAACTCACCCCGGTAGTGCTGCTGGCGGTCGCGGTCATCGGACTCGTCACCTTCATCTTCGCGGGGACGCTGGCCATGGTAATGACCGACCTGAAGCGCGTGCTCGCGTACTCCACCGTTAGCCACCTGGGACTGATGATGCTGTCACTCGGCGCGTTAGGGATGGCCGCCGCCATGCTCCACCTGGTGGCGCACGGCGTGTCCAAGGCGCTGTTGTTTCTGGGCGCGGGCAACGTAACGCACGGCACGGATAAGACCGACATTCGCGAGATGGGAGGGCTGTGGCGCAAGATGCCGCTCACCTCGATAACGTTCATCATCGGAGCGGCGTCGCTGGCCGGAGTCGTTCCTCTGAGCGGATTCTTCAGCAAGGACGAGGTGATGCTGGCAGTCTTGGACCACAGGCACCCCGTGTTCCTCGTGCTCGCCCTCGCAGCATCCTTCCTCAGCGCGCTCTACATGGCGCGGCTGACGTTCATGGTATTCTTCGGGAGCAACCGGGGCGACGGAGAGGCGCACGAGTCGCCGTGGCTGATGACGCTCCCACTGGTGCTGCTCGCGCCCTTCGCGCTCGCGCTGGGACTGGTCACGTTCGGTTGGAGTGACGCCTATCCCGGTTTCGGAGACTTTCTCACCAGTGAAGGCAGGCACGGCACGCCGCTGTGGCTTGCGGGTGCATCGGCAGGGCTGGTCGTGGGCGGGTTGACCTTTGGCTGGATGAACTATGCGAGAAGGAAAACAACACCATTCGAGGGCCGCGATACCTGGCTGCTCAGGCTGCTGGTCAACAAGTACTACATAGACGAAATCTACCAGTGGGTCATTGACCGCGTCGCGCTGGCGTTCAGCAGATTCGTGGCCCTGTTCGACCGAGCGGTGGTCAACGACACTGGCGTGGACGGCTCGGCCTGGACGGTGATGCTATCCGCCGTAAGGATGCGTCTGGTGCAGACCGGCCGCATGTACAACTACGGCCTGGCAATGGCGTTGGGAGTTGTTGGCCTGGCGCTGATATGGTGGCTCGCGCTGGGTTGAAGGAACTCCTCGATTGAGCGCTGGTTCTGGCACGCTTCCCTGCCGATGTAGATGGGGGAAAAGACATCCGAGAGGTATCACCGTACAACGCTACGTTGAATCGACTGAGCAGCTTGTGACCGAAATCTTCGTGCGGGACATCGGACGCTCGACCGAGTTCTACCGCTGCCTGGGGTTCGAGCTGTTGAGGGACGACGGCGGCTTCGTCGAGCTTACCTGGGAGGGTCATCATCTCTATCTCGATGAGCGTGGCGGCTTGGCTGATACTCCGCACTTTCCGCAGGCCAACGTGCGCGTGATGGTTCCCAACGTCGATGACTACTGGAATCTCGCGCGCGAGATGGGCGCGAGGGTGATAGGCCCCATCGCGGACAGGAACTATGGCCTGCGAGACTTCACTATCGCCGACCCTGACGGGTATGGCGTGCGATTCGGCACACAAATATAGGATGCCAAGAGCGGCTAGATAATCGACAAATGCAAACTTTCGATAGCTACGTTCTTTTGATGTTGATCGCGCTGCCTCTGGTGGGGGCGGCGTTGCTCATCGCGATTCCGGGATACCGGCCGCAGGCCATACGCTGGACGGCGTCGGCGTTCGCCCTCGCGGCGATTCTGCTGAGTTTCTACACCTTCCTCTTCTACGACTACGCCGAGGGCGGATTGCAGTTCATCCGCGCCTGGCCGTGGCTTCAGATACCAGGCCCCTGGCCTCTTGGAGACGAGGGCATCACGCTGACCCTCGGCATAGACGGCATCTCCGCGCCGATGATACTACTTACCGGCATCGTCATGTTCACCGGCGTGCTGGTGTCTTGCAGAATCGAGGATCGCAACAAGGACTTCTTCATCCTGTACTTCCTCCTTCTGGCTGGCGTGTTTGGCGTGTTCGCCACGCTGGACATGTTCTTCTTCTTCTTCTTCTTCGAGCTATCGGTGCTGCCCATGTACCTGCTCATCGGCGTTTGGGGAAGCAGCAGCAAGTTCCCATCCTTCTCCCGCACCAAAGAGTACAGCGCGATGAAGCTCACGATCTACCTGGTAGCGGGCAGCGTGCTCATCTGGATTGCCATCATCGCCATATTCGTCGAGGCAGGACTGGGCACGTTCAACATCATCGAGTTGCAGAACGCGGAGTTCTCGCCCACGTTCCAGAAGGTATTCTTCCCGTTCCTGGCGATAGGCTTTGGGGTGCTGGCCGGACTCTGGCCTTTCCACACCTGGTCGCCGGACGGACACGTGGCCGCGCCCACGGCGGTGAGTATGGTTCACGCGGGCGTGCTGATGAAGCTGGGCGCGTTCGGCATTCTGCGTATCGGCATGTTCCTGCTGCCGGAGGGAGCCGAGTTCTGGATGCCCGCGCTGGTGGTGCTGGGAACGGTAAACGTCATCTACGGCGCGATGTCCGCCATGGGGCAGACCGACCTGAAGTACGTTATCGGCTACTCCAGCGTCAGCCACATGGGATTCGTGCTCATGGGACTGGCAACGCTCCACCCGCTTGGCGTGAGCGGCGCGGTCTTGCAGATGTTCTCGCACGGCGTAATGACGGCCCTCTTCTTCGCGCTCGTCGGCGTCATATATGACCGCACGCACACACGGGACATCGCCTCCCTGGAGGGCCTGGCGAAGCGCATGGGCTTTACGGCGGCCTTCTTCGTGGTCGCTGGCCTGACCTCGCTGGGGCTGCCAGGTCTGAGCGGATTCGTCGCCGAACTGCTGGTGTTCCTCGGGCTGTTCCAGACGTACCCGATTCTGGGGGTGCTGGGTGTGATAGGCGCGGCGATAACCGCTGTCTATATCCTGCGGCTGCTGGCTAAGGTGCTGTTCGGCCCGCTCGGGGAGCGATGGCGAGACCAGACGGACGCCACCGGCCTCGAGAAGTTCTCAACGGCGATACTGGTAGGGTTCATCCTGCTGGTGGGGCTGTTCCCTTTCCCGTTCATCCGCGTCATAGACAGCGGTGTAACGGAGATGCTGAGCAGATTTGGATGATATGAACAACAACTTCTTGCTGCTATTGCCGGAGTTCCTGGTTACGGGGCTGGCGTTCGCCGTCCTGACGCTGGACTTCGTGCTGCGTCCGGAGCGCAAGCACTGGCTGGCATACCTCGCCGCGCTGGGGCTATGCGGCGCACTCGCGGTATCGCTGCTACAGCTCTGGGGCACGGAAGACAGCCTGTACGACGGGCTGCTTGTGATAGACGGCTACGCGCTCTTCTTCAAGGCGTTCTTCCTGGCGTTGGGCGTCGTGGTGGTGCTGTCCTCCGTGGAGTACGTGCGCCGCCACTTGTCCCACCCGGGCGAGTACTACGGTATCTTGCTATTCACGGTCGTCGCTATGATGCTGCTGGCGATGTCGGGCGAACTGCTCACGGCCTACATCTCGCTGGAACTGCTGAGCTTTGGGCTGTACGTGCTGGTCTCCTACGACCGCTACAATCCCAAGTCAAACGAGGGTGGGACCAAGTACATACTGCTGGGAGCCCTGTCGTCCGCGCTGCTGCTATACGGCATAAGCCAGGTGTACGGCCTGCTTGGCACAACCAGCTTCAGCGGAATCAGCGAGGCGTTGGCGAGTTCTCCAGACCTCAGCCCCGGCGTGCTGGTGGGGCTGACGCTGATAATCGCGGGACTCGGATTCAAGGTGGCGTCGGTTCCATTCCACATGTGGGCGCCGGACGCCTACGAGGGCGCGCCGATTCCGGTGACCGCCTATCTCGCCGTCGGCTCCAAGGCGGCGGCGTTCGCGCTGGTGCTTCGGCTGTTCACCGAGGCGCTGATGCCGGCGGTGGGCGATTGGCAGATGATAATCATAATCATGGCCGCGCTGACGATGACGCTCGGCAACCTGGTCGCCCTGGCCCAGCGCAACATCAAGCGGCTGCTGGCGTACTCGAGCATCGGGCACGTTGGCTATCTGCTGATGGGCGTTGCAGCGCTGGCGGCGGTGGACGCGGATGGCAGGGTGTCCCTGTCACTATCGCACCTGGCGTCCAACGGCATAATGCTGCACCTGGTCGCATACGCGATAACCAACATGGCGGCGTTCCTGTCGATAAGCACGGTCTATAACATCACGGGCAAGGAGGAGATAGCGAGCCTCGCGGGGCTGGCGAGACGCGCGCCGGCGGTGGCGATGGTGTTGGCCGTCTCGCTCTTCTCGCTGGCCGGGCTGCCCATATTCGCGGGGTTCGCCAGCAAGTTCTACCTGTTCAACGCCGCCGCGACCCAGGGGCTGCTCTGGCTGGCGGGACTCGCGATTTTCATGAGCCTGGTCTCGCTCTACTACTACCTGATGGTGGTAAGGCAGATGTACATAGAGACTGCCGAAGACCCGACGCCCATTCGCGTTCCCCGCCTCACGCTGGGACTGCTGGGCGTCCTGTTCGTAGGCATGGTGCTGGTGGGCGTCTATCCCGCTCCGCTGATGGAGGCGATTCAGCACGCCAGCGACGCGCTGTTTGCTTCACAGGGCGTGGCGCAACTGGCGCAGGCGGTTGCGGTGGAGTAGGCGTTCACATCTCGTTGCACTTGCATGACCCTACACCTAGAGCCACACTCCGAAAGAACGCATAAAATCGGAATAGTTGTCGCGGCATTCGCAGCTGAAATACTGGCAAACAAACAAAAGGGGAGAATTGATGACACAGGAGAACGATAACGGCTTTAACCGAGGGATGGTAGTGGTTGCCCACGCGGACGACGCGGAGTTTGGCTGCTCAGGCACCGTCGCCAAGCTGTGCAGCGAGGGCTGGGAGATGGTCTATGTGCTGTGCACGGACGGCAGCAAGGGCAGCAGCGACCGGGAAATTAGCCAGGAGGAGCTGTCGCGCACACGACGCGAGGAGCAGGTGAACGCCGGTAAGGTGCTGGGCCTAAAGGACGTGGTCTTTCTGGACTACGAGGACAGCCTTCTTCAGCCGACGCTGGAGTTGCGGCGTGACATCGCGCGCGAGATACGCCGACACAAGCCGGACGTCGTCATCTGCCAGTACCCGTTGCGCACGCTGGACGGCTTCTGGGGCGTCGGCCATCCGGACCACATGGCCGCCGGCGAGGCCACGCTCGCCGCTGTCTTCCCGACCGCCCGTGACCACATGACCTTTCCCGAACTGCTGGAAGCGGGCTTCGAGCCGCACAAGGTGGCCGAGGTGTGGATTAACGGCCACCCGTCTCCAGACCTGTGGATAGACGTGACCGACCACATGGAGACCTCTATCAATGCGATTCTGGCTCACGAGTCGCAGGTGGGCGAGATACGCGACGGCTCCATCGAGCGCATGAGCGAGCGGATGCACGAGTGGCGCAGAGCGCGCGCCATAGGCAAGGGAATTCAGTACGCCGAAACATTCAAGCGCATAACCTTCCGGCGGTAGGGTCCGGTACAATCAGGGCTTGTTTCAGCCTCAGTAGGGCGGCAGGGCCGGGCCGTCATAGCCGCAGGAGCCTTGCCTTGGGGAGTTCACAACCGGAAGCGGGTCTCCATAGTCTCCGTGAGGATGTGACTCCACGTGATTCGCGCATAACGTCCCGGAGGTATCGTCCTCGTAAATGCACTCGATGCAGAGCCACGATGCGGGTTGGTCACACTCCATGCACCTGTCATCCGGAGGGTTGTTGCGAGCCATCAATGCGATCGGGTGGCGTGTAGTAGGCTTGCCAACGCGGGCGTCAACCCCTCTGACCAGGGTGACGGTTTCAGTGCCAAAGTCGTAGATGTGGGTCAACTCAACATCCGGTGCAAACGCCCGGTCAATCCTTCTTGTCATGCCAATCTCGCCCCCAAGCCAGCCGCCGATGGAGAACTGGCTCAGGTGTCCGCAGCACTCCAGCCAGATGGCGCGCAAGTATCTGTCCAACTGCTTGAGCGTGGCAGAGCCACGCACCTCCAGGTCGAGCCAGTAATCACCGCGCCACGTATCCCGAGCTTGAAGATGATATAGTTGGGTGTCATCGCCCGGCTTCTCATCGGCGGCCATGGCGGCCTCGATTCGCCGGGGACAGGCTGACAGGTGCCGCGCCATGCCGCCCCTGGTGAACTCTCGCTCGCAGTAACCGCATTTTCCTCTTGATTGCTTTCTTCTTGCCATCGGTATCACTTCCCTGGTTGGTCGATTTCTGGTCATCGCCCACACTGGATTGTTGAGCATTTTGCTGGAGAATAACCGGAACCGAGGCTTAACCGGACTGGCGTTGCACTCGGCGGACGCCGCCCATGTCGGAGCCTTCCAGGGGCGTGTCCCCAATGACTTGCTCCTGTTCGAGGTTGGCGTAGGCAGCGTCCGAGAGGCCGAGCACCTCGCGCATGACGTATGAGTTGTGCTCGCCGAGGCACGGCGCGGGCTCGTGGCGCGGCTCGGACTGCCCGGACATCTTCCACATCGGCCCGCTCAGCAGGTGCGTACCGGCGTCCGGATGCGTGATCTCCTGGAAGTAGTTCCGAGCCTGCAAGTGGAGGTCGTCGTAGGCGTCAGGTCCGCAGTCCAGCACCGGCCCCGCGGGGACGCCTCGCGCCTGCAAACGCTCGGTAACGTCGTAGCGGTCCAGGCGGCACGTCCAACGGCTGACAAGATCGTCGAGCTCCGCCAGGTTTTGCAGGCGAGCTTCCAGTCCGGCGAAGCGCTCGTCATTGGCAAGCCCGTGCATTCCCATCGCCTCACAGAGGGCGATCCACTCCTCTTCATTACGGACGGCTATGGCAACCCACCTGTCTTCGCCAACACACGGGTAAACGCCGTGCGGGGCCATCTCCGGGTGTCGATTGCCGCGGCGTTCCCTGGGCTGGCCGGTCATGCCATATTCGAGGAAGGCTTCGCCCATGTGTGGGATGAACGCCTCCGATTGGGCCATATCTATGAACTGCCCCTGCCCTGTCTGGTTGCGCCGGTGCAGGGCCACACATACGGCAAAGGCCGCTGTTACGCCGCCCACCGCGTCGGGATGGTGCACGGGCGATAGCGTTTCCAGATCGCGGTCTGGGTAACCGCGCAGGGCGGAGTGACCCGATAGAGCGTCGATGGTCATGCCCATGCTGCGATAACGTTTGTAGGGGCCGGTGTTGCCGTAGCCGGGCATCAGCAGCATAACGATGTCCGGTTTGATCTGGCGCAGAACTTCGTAGCCCAACCCAAAGGTGTCCGTCACCACTCCAAAGGCGTAGTTGGAGACCACGACGTCGCTCACGTTGACCAGTTCCTTGAACGTCTCCGCGCCCTTTGGCGTGGTCAGGTCAAGCGTGACGCTGGCCTTGTTGCGGTTGAGGCCGTTGAAGTTGGCGCTGCGGTTCCAGGGGCGCTCGCCGGGATCGCCGTTGGGATAGCCGGACGATCCCGGAGGTGGACGGACAGACCCCCTGGCTATGCGCTGTATCGACTCGACCTTGATGACCTCGGCGCCCATGTCGCCCATCAGCACGCCGGAGTAAGGCCCGGCCCATATCTCGGCAAGCTCCAGCGCGCGGACTCCCCGCAACGGCAGACTTGGATTCGCGTTGGCGTTCATCGCGCTAGATCACCTCGCGCTCCCGAAGTTCGGCTATTTCATCGATTCCCCTCGCCAGGATGCCGCCGAAGACCTCTTCGTTGTGCTGGCCCAGGCGCGGCGCGGGGTTGGGGTTTGTCCTGGAAATCCCGTCCAGACGAAATGGCGCGCCGGTGTACGTCAACCTACCAGTGTCGGGATGGTCGATTTCCTCGAAGTAATCTCTAGCGCTCAGGTGGTCGTTCGAGATGACCTCGTTCGTCATCAGCACAGGGCCTCCCGGAATGCCTTCCCGCTGGGTGGCGACGAAGACCTCCTCCCTGGTGTGAGCGTCGAGCCATGCCTGGAAGTTGGACAGAAGCTCTTCGTGATGCTCCTCTCGTTCGCGCGGCGTGCCGAGCCGCGGGTCTTCGACGAGTTCCGGCATATCGATCATTCGCGTGAAGTTGGGCCACATCCTCGGCCCAAGGGGAAGGAAGCTGAAGTGACCGTCCTTACAGCGGAAGGTTCCGACAGCGAAGGTCTCCCGTGTGCCGGGAACCGGCGTGTGGGGCGTCCTGCGAGACTCGGTTTCTCCGTCATAGACGAACGGCGCGCGGCGTCCCACTTGGTGCGGGTGACCCGCGAAGCACTCCTGGATGGAGATGTCCAGCCAGCGGCCCTGCCCACTCAGGCCCGCGCCGACGCAGGCCCCCATCGTCGCGGCGGCGGCGGACGAACCGGCGAAATACTGCGCTATCTCGCCGCCGTACATGAGCGGTTCACGGTCGGGAAGGCCCTCGCGGTGCATCGCTCCCCCCATGGCGAAGACCGTCAGCTCCGTAAACTCGTAGTCCTTGTACGGGCCGGTCTGACCAAAGGGCGTGATAGAGGTCATCACGATGTCCGGCCTGATCAGTTTGAGCACGTCGTAGCCAAGCCCAAGCGCGTCCATGACGCCAGGACGGGCGCTCTCTATCAAAACGTGGCTCTGACTCACCAAGCGTGTGAAAAGAGCTTGCCCGGACTCGCTATGGATGTCGAGGGTTACACCCTTCTTGTTCGTGTTAAGGTGGAGGAACAGGGCACTCTTTTCCGGGTGAGGCGGACCGTCAGCAAAAGGGCCGCGCCGTCGGCTGGAGTCGCCCTCCCGCCGAGGCTCCAGCTTGATGACCTCGGCCCCATATTCCGCCAGCAGCTTCGCGCAATACGGCCCAGCGATGCCGTCGGCGGCATCGATGACCCGTAGTCCTTGCAACGCCAGAAAGGGCATCCAGGCTACCTCCGCGTGAACCAGCAGTGCGCCAATTCTCTACGAGAGCGCCGCTGCTGTCAACAGGAAAAACGCGCCAATGGGCAGGGGAATCGCAACGATATTGGCGGATGCCGGACGATATTCGGAATCAGGGTCTGGGATTATGGGGTTCTTGGAAATCAACTGGCGCTTATACCTCCGACGTCGGCGGAGCGCACGTCGTCACAGGAGCGGCTTGGTCGGGTATAATGGACGCAGTGTTCTGAGCCTTTATGAACGTGTGTAAGGAGAGTAGCGATGGCGTTGCAATTGGGAATTCACACCGGCCAGCAGGATTGCTCTTACGAGGACTTGCGGCGGGTGTGGCGGCTGGCTGACTCGACTGGCTTCTACTGGGTCTCCACGTGGGATCACTTCTACGAGCAGCCCGTCAGGGACTACAAAGGAGACTGCTTCGAGGGGGTGGCTATCATGAGCGCGCTGGCGGCGGAGACCTCGAACGTCCGGGTGGGCTCGCTGGTGTTCGGCATGGGATACCGCTATCCCGCCGTGCTGGCGAAGGCCGCCGCCACGATCGACCACGTGAGCGGCGGACGGCTGGAACTCGGCCTCGGCGCGGGCTGGTACGAGATGGAGCATACCACCTTTGGGATTCCTTTCCTGCCGGTGCGCGACCGCATGGACGTAATGGAGGAGGGCGTGCAAATCATCAAGGCGATGCTCACCGAAGGCACGGTCACCTTCAAAGGCAAGCACTTCCAACTGGAAGACGCCAACTGCTATCCGATGCCCTTGCAGAGGCCGCCGCGCATCTGGGTGGGCGGTCGTGGCGAACGGCGCACGCTTCGCGTTGCCGCGCGGTACGCCGGAGGCTGGAACGTACCCTACATATCGCCCGAGGAGTACAGCCACAAGATTGGCGTTCTCGACCGTTGGTGTGAGGTGGAGGACAGGGACCCCGCTGAAATCACTCGCTCCGTCAACGTGGGATTCTGGATGGGCGCGACGGAAGCGGACGCCCAGCAGGAGCGGGAGCGGTATCGGCGGCAGTACGGTGAGCGCTCCGAGGAGCAGAGCGGCGGGCAGCTATTCGGGACGGCGAGCGAGGCCATAGAGCGCATCGGCGTCTATGCCGACGCCGGCGCGCAGGGGCTGAACATCGCCCTCCGAGCGCCCTTCAATTGGGACGCGCTGCAAGCCTTCGCCGAGGAGGTGCTTCCCGCGTTCAAATAGGCTGTTAACCGTCGTTCACGCCGTCACGGTTGAGCACCGTGCGGAATGTCAGCGACAGCCGGCGACTCCGCGGCCGCTCCAGTTTTCCCGATTCCGAGTACTCGCGCTTGCGGGGAGCGATGCCATGCTGCCAGATGGAGCGAGAGTCACCGGTCAGCAAGACGCAGGAGCGGCTGTGAAGGAGTGCGGGAGACTTGTCCTTCCAGTTC
Source organism: Dehalococcoidia bacterium (assembly GCA_965217565.1). Taxonomy (GTDB): domain Bacteria; phylum Chloroflexota; class Dehalococcoidia; order Lucifugimonadales; family CATOSD01; genus CBDCIS01. Next base: position 49,475 of record CBDCIS010000005.1, on the reverse strand, counting down.
TCAGAGAAGTCCATCTCCCAATCGTCCAGCAGCGAGATGGTGCACACGGTCGGGCCGAAACCGGGGTGGTCGATATGCGTCGCTATCCCTTGGCCAGGCTCGTACTCGTTTACTATAACCTGCTCCGGTACCTGGTCGAAGAGCCCGGTTTCATCGTACAACTTCTTGGCAATGGCGTTCAGCCAATCGGGGAGCGCGCCAATGTGCATGTCGGGCGTGATGGCTCGCGCCTTGTAGTCGTAGCGCCAGCCGTAGTGCTGCACTCGGCGGCTTAGGTCGCTGCGCCACTCTCCTTCCGCGGCGTCAATTCGGCTTACGCAATTCGTCTCCTGTTCGGACGTCAGAAAGCCCGGCAGGAACCTCAGGCCCGGGACAGCCTCGACCGCCTGCAAGCCGGTCTTGTCGCTGATGTCGTGGTTGATGTGGCGATGCGTCACCAAGCTGTTCTGCTGCGCTTCGAGTTCCATATCGGGCAGGGTTAGTTGGGACACGCTACAGGCCTTCGCCGAGGAGGTGCTGACCGCGTTCGAGTGAAGGAGAGGGGGTTCGGAATACTCCGAACCCCCCTCTAGCATGATGCGTGTTAGGAATCTGGATTGTCCTTAGAATCTTCATCTTTGGCCTCGAATTTGATTCGGAGGTTGCGGAGCCTATCAAAGCCTCCGCTCAATTCGGTTGCCGCTCTTTTCCCCGCATCAGCTGCCCGATCAGCAACCTTCTGCCCAACCTCAGTCTCCAGTGCCGCCGCGCCCCCCTTGTATGCAAGGTACAACGCGGCTGCACCCGCAAGACCTGCACCTCCGGTCAGTACCGTTGCACCAAGTAACCCTGAAACTCCAACAGCTGTCCCGCCAGCAGCCAACCCGAAGCCACCAAGTCCAGTGAAAGACAACGCCGATGCAGCAGCCCCTACTCCTCCTGCTACGCCAACTCCTTCGGCCGAATTTGCAGATTTAGCTACCTGCCTCAAGGCTTCCTTGACACCATGCCCCTCCTTCTCAGAAACCTCGTCGAGTAGTTCCTCCATGAGTACCAACGATGCAATGTAATGGCCACATGCCTCTTCAGAACTCTCGGGGCCTCCCTTCAATAGAGCCAAATTTAATTGCCGACGTATAGCCTCAAACTTGGGTCTGAGTTTCTCAATACCCTCCGGTGTAAGCACTTTTCAACCTCCTTTTCTACTGGGAGCATATCGTGTCTACAGTCCTGTCAATCTGAGGCCTGCTCGAACTCGGAGTCAAGCGCTTCCTGCCAGACTACAGATGAGAGAACCAAAGAGGGGGTTCAGAATGCTCCGAACCCCCTCTCTTCAATTCTTCAATCGATTCCGACCGCCGGTCAATTCCAGGCTACAGGTTGAACTGCGGGTCCATGTAGTCCTTCTCCTTGACATAGACCTGGAGCCTCCCCCTGGTGCTGTCCGTGACGATGATGCGGTCCTGCTCGTCGATGGCGATTCCGACGGGCCGGTTGAATCGGCCCATCGGGGTTATGTCCTGGACCCTGCGATACGCCTTGGTCACGTCGGGGTTGGCCTCCACCACCTCTTTCGCCCAGTTGGAGAACTCGGTGGCGTCGCCGTAGAGGGCGGTGATGATATCGCCCTCCGGGCCGTATATCTGCACTCGGAAATTGCCCCAATCGACGATGTAAACGTCGCCCTCGCTGTCAACGGCCAAGTCGGAGGGATGGTCGAGTTCCCCGCCGTCGCCCTTGCCGTCGTCGCCGAAACTCAGCAGGAACTCGCCGGCGGCGGAGAACTTCTGCGCGCGGTTGTTGCCCCAGTCCGCGACATAGACGTTGCCGTCCTTGTCCAGCGAGATGCCCCATGGCTTGGCGAGTTCGCCCTCTCCGCTCCCCGAGCGTCCGAAGCTCATCAGGAACTCGCCGTCTCTGGTGAACTTCTGCACCCGGTCGTTGCCGCCATCGACGATGTAGAGGTTGTCGTCGGCGTCGAACGCTAGGCCGGCGGGGCCGCGTAAGCAGCCCTCACCGCTTCCCGCTTCTCCCCACTGCCCTATCTTCTGCCCGTCCTCGTCGAAGACGAGGACGTAGTTTCCGTGCTCCTCCGAGCAGTACAGGTTGCCGTCGCGGTCCACGGCCAGGTCCACCGGCCAGACGAACTCGTCTCTGCCGAAATCGCCTATGAACTGCTGGTCAATGGTTACCTTGCCGATGCGCTTGTTGGGCGCGACCACTCCGCCGGCGCCCTCCTGGCCCCGGCTCAACACGTAGAGCACGCCCTCGGGGGCCGATGCCAGGGCCACCGGCTGCGTAAAGCCGTTGCCCGCGGCCGCGTTGCGGCCCACCGCGTGACTGAAACTCCAGGTTCGCCCGGCCACAGTCGTGGTCAACATTTCAGACCTCCTACTGCTTGCTGTCCGCCGTAGCGGCGGCTGATCGTTCGATAGGACGTCGCCTAGCCGAACTGGTACTCCCTGGTCGCCGCTATCAGCGCCAGCGTCTCGCCGACGCGCCGAGCCGACTTCGCGTAGTCCTCTTCAGACGCCCACGAAATCGCACCCTCGCCCTCTACGTTCGTGATGAGTTCCTTCCGCGTGGACTCGGCGACTTCCAGCGGCCCTATCAGGTCCAGGCATTGTTCCACCAGCGTCTCCGCGCTCATCGCCTGCCCGTTCGACTCCGCTATCCGCTTCACGATGCTCTTCACTCCGGGCAACTCCACGTTGTTCACACGGTCCGCCACGAAGTTCACCCGCTTCACCAGCGAGCCGCTGTTTATCCACTCAGCGCCCGTGTGCCAGCCCTCAACGCTCGGCGGGTCCAGTATCTCCTGGCCCATGTACCCCGGCTCCTTGGCCATGGCCTCCAGCCGAGGGTCAACGCCAAGCGCGTCCTTTGTGAGCCTGAGCGTGCCCACCACGACCTCTACGGGACTCCGCACCTTCTGGTACATCGACTCCTTGAAGTAGTCGGAGTTGAGCAGGGTCCTCAGCACAGGCTTCATCTCGTAGCCCGAACTTACGAACACCTCCGACAACTCCCGAATCGCCTCCGGGTCTCGCGGCTCCTCGATGTCCCATGCCGGAACCTGCGGCTCGTCCGCCACGAAGAAGTTGTACAGGTGGCGGGATATGAAGCGCGGGCACGCCTCCTGGCTCACCACGATGTCGATGATGTCCTCGCCGTTGAAGTTGCCCGTATGCCCCAGGAAGGTCTTCTCGCTGAAGTCGTGGTCTTCGGGTCGGAACTCGAAGCTCCAGGGATGGCGGCCATACGGGAAGCGAGGCATCTTGGCGGCGATGGTCCAGCCCGTGAAGGCGCGGGAGCACTCGAAGACGTCGGTCTCGGTGTAGTTGCCGACGCCGAGGGAGAAGAGTTCGAGGAGTTCCCTGCCCCAGTTCTCGTTGGGAGCGTTCTTGTGGTTCTCGTTGTTGTCCAGCCAGAAGATCATGGCCGGGTTGCTGGCAAGCTTGACGAGCAGGTCGCGGTAGTTCCCCATGCCGTGCTCGCGGAACATCCGAATCTGCTCGATGAGGTGATTGCAGTTATCGACCTTGCCGTTGCCGGTGGCGAACACCTGATGCCAGAAGACGGCCATCTTCTCCTCGAGCGGCCTCTGGGTGTTCAGCAGGTGGTACAGCCAGTACGCCTGGCCGGGCCCAACCGCGCCGCCGGGCATTTCGGTTATGGGATGATGCCGAAAGAGCGAGTACTCGTCGGTAACGGGCTGAGCTTCGACGTCGAGCAGCTCCTCGACCGTCGCCGCATAGCCCTTCTCCGCGCGCGCCTCGACCTCCTCGCGTGTCGCGCCAAAGCCGGCGCGCCGCATGAGATGCGACATGAGCGCAATGTCTTCTTTGTTGGCCATCAGTTGCTCCTCCTTTCCAATACACACGCATTAGCTTACATCAATCGATCGCAGCAAAGGCATAACCAACGCAAACCCGCGGTGATAGCAGGCAGCGCATATTCAGAAGGTAGCATCCCAGCAAAGGCTTGTCAAACTGATACAGGCTCAAAAGCGCGCCGCCGCATCCGCAACCTGTGGGCAGTGTGCTATGATTGGGTAGCGCTCAGGTCTCTGGAACAATGGCTCGGGGCCGGGGTGAGTTTCCAATGTAATCGCTGTAACCGCGGGATAGCAGATGCGTTCGCTTTCCACATCCAATCTAATTGTCAAGCGGCTGCTCGACGATTGGAAGCTGCTACTAAGCATCTTCGTCGGCATAGTCATAGCCAGCAGCCTCGTAGCCGGGGCGCCGGTCTATTTCAAATCGTTGCAGAGACTGGGTATCAACACGGCCATTGACAGGTCCTCCGTCTATTTCCTGAACCTCTTCACCTTCGCTCCTCACGTGCCGCTCGATAGAGAGGGTATTGAGGGGAGCGAGCGGCTCTTTCAGGAATCGATTGAGCGGTATATAAGCGAAATCTACCGAGGCCACGAGCGTTACGTCAGGTCCCCCACCTATATTATCGGGAAGCCGAACGCCCCCCTTCCCGAAGATTCGGCAGAAGAAAGGGTCTCGCGCGGGTACTTGCAGTTCCTCTCCAACATAGAGAGGCACGTCGATTTCATGTCGGGACGGTGGGCCACGGACACAATCTCGAAGGGCTCCCAGGGGCCGATCGTCGAGGCTGTCCTGGGGTCCAGACAGGCGTTTGAGTTCAACCTGAGCGTGGGGGATGAGGTCGTTCTGACGCCATCGCTCGGAGACCCCACTCGTGTAACCGCGAAGATTGTAGGCATCGTGGAGCCGATAGACACCACGGAGGAGTACTGGGGCCGAAACGCGGGGGCTTACCTCAATCCCGCGCCGCTCGAAGAGGCTGTGGATGTGGAGGTTGTTGTAGATCCCGAGGAGCCGCCTCTGTCGCTATTCACCACGCGGGAAGTGATGATCGAGGGAGTCGGCGCCGCGTACCCCGGCTCCGTCGCCAGCTTGCATTGGAACCTCTTCGTGGACAAAGAAAGCCTCAAGGAGTGGTCGATAGACCAGACCCGCGAGCGGATCAAGAGGCTCGAGAACGACATCTCGATAGCCCTGCCCGGCGCGGGCGTATTCACCGGCATAGGCAGGCTGCTGGACAACTTCGAGCGTCGCAGCTTCTTCTCCAGCGTTCCGCTGCTGCTGCTGCTGACCATCATGCTTCTGACCGTGCTGTACTTCCTATCCATGATGGTCTCCTATCTCGTGCGGAGCAGAGAGGACGACGTGGCCCTGCTGCGGAGCCGCGGCGCGAGCACAATGCAGTTGCTGCGGCTGTACGCGCTGGAAGGCCTCGCCCTGACCACAGTGGCAGTGATACTCGCGCCCTTCCTGGCAATGGGAGCGGTGGCCCTGACAGGCGTTCTGCCGTATTTCAGGGAGATTACCGACGGCTTCTTGCTGCCGGTGGAATTCCACTGGCAGCCATTCGCGTTGGCGTTTGGGACAGGCATCCTCGCCCTCGCGATATTCGTCGTGCCGGCCCTAATCGGCGCCAGAACGGGCCTAGTAGTCCACAAGTTGCGCTCATCGCGGCCTCCCTCCGCTCCCCTCTTCCAGAGATACTACGTTGACGTGGGCATATTGATCCTGGGCGGCCTCATCTTCTGGGAGCTTCGGGCCCGGGGGCAGTTCGTTTCGGGCGGTCTCTTCGAAGACGTGCAGGTAAACGAAGCGCTGCTCTTGGCGCCGATTCTCTTCCTGGTTGCCGTTGCTCTACTCTTCATGAGATTGTTTCCCCTGCTCGTGCGCTTCATAAGCGGGGAGGCGCCCACGCTGGCGCATCTGTTGGCCGCCGCGACAGTGGCCGCGCTTGTTCCCGCCGTCATCGCGCGCGACCTCCAAGCCGGTGGCGAACTCGGCTGGCCGCTTCCGGTCGCCGCGCTGTTGGCGGTGGGAGCGGCATACTGGATGACACAGCGCGCCCAGCAGACGCGGCTCATGGTTGGGGGGCTGATTGTCCAGGTGGCTATAGTAGCCGCATTCGTGAACCTGGAGAGGCCCGCGGCGGATGAGATAAGCTTCGTGCCAACCATTGCCCTCATCGCGCTGGTTCCGACGCAGTTGGCGTTCATTCTGCTGCGAGGCCTCTCCAAGATAGCGCCGGTGTGGGTCTCAATGGGGCTGTGGCACATGGCTCGCAACCCGTTGCAGTATAGTTGGCTTGTGCTGCTACTGGTGCTGGTCACGGGACTGGGTGTTCTGGCGACTACGGTTGGAGGAACTCTGGATCGCAGCTATCAAGAGCGAATCCTGTATAATGTTGGAGCGGACATTCGCGTTGCGAGCATACCGGGTTACCTGGCGAGAGGAACCCGCTCGCTCAAGGAGACTTATCTGACGATTCCGGGCGTCACACAGGTGTCGCTGGGACTTCGCGGAAGCGGCCAGGTAGGCGCGACTTTTGCGGGAAGGCACTTCGACCTGCTCGCGTTGGAGTCCCAGGATTTCCAGTACATCTCCTGGTACCGGGACGACTTTTCGGCCGCTCCGCTCAGCGGCATAATGCGCTCACTTCAGCCTGTCTCCAAGAACGAGCCTATCGTTGTCCCGGACGGGGCAGCCACTATTGGGGTGTGGGCAAAGCCCGCTGAGCAGTATTCGAACATGTTCTTGTGGGCGGCGATCCAGGATTCCAGCGGCATCGTGAAGACCGTTTCGCTCGGCGAGTTGGGACCACCCGAGTGGCGGCTGATGAAGGGCGAAATGCCAAGAAACCTGATTCCGCCTCTCAGCGTGGCGGCGATACAGATATACGAGCCTGTTTTCGGGCCAGCCGGCACAGCCGGGTTCCTGCTTCTGGACGACCTCCATGTGACGATGGGCCCGGGGGGAGAGGAGATATTGGTGGACGGCTTCGAAGGCAGGTCCACCTGGATACCCCTCGCAACCTCGGCTCTATCGTCCGATAGCATCGGCTCGACGCCCGAACAGGCGCACAGCGGCAATGCCTCGGCGCTTTTCCGGTTCGGCAAGGACACGGACAGGGGAATCCGGGGCTTTTACCAGAGTCCCAGCGGGGGCGCTATGCCAATCGTGGCAAGCTCTTCATTCCTGTCAGGCACCGGAACGCGAGTGGGTGACGTTCTGATTCTGGACATAATGAGCCGCCTGATTCCCGTTGTCATAAACAATCGTGTAGACTACTTCCCCACCCTGCAGCCGGGTACCGGCGGGTTCATCCTGGCAGACCTCGACGGCCTTCTCAGGCATCTGAACATCCTCAGCCCAACGACGAGCTTCTATCCGAACGAACTTTTCATATCGGAGGCCCCAGGCGCGGGCGAATCGGTCAGCGAGGTCGTTTACAGGCTTACCGGGTCGAGCGACAGGGTGTTCGATAGAGAGGCTCAGCTCACCGCCATTCGGCTGGACCCGCTCATCACGGCGGGATGGCGGGCCATGGTGGCGCTCTCCCTGGCCCTCATCGTGTTCACGGCCGCGTTGGGATACGTCATCTACCTGCTGTCTTTCGCCAACCAAAGCCGCAACGAAATGGGATTCCTCCAATCCCTGGGGCTTTCGGGGCGACAGATGATGGGCCTGCTCAGCCTGGAACACCTCGCCATCGTTCTTGTTGGGCTGGGCCTGGGCACATGGGCAGGCTTTCAGATGAGCACTATCCTCGTGTCGTCGGTTGCGGTGACAGAGACGGGCCGACAGATCGTGCCGCCCTACATATTGATGACGGACTGGCCCTTTATGGCGGCGATTTACGCGGCGCTGGTGTCTATTTTCCTTATCTCGCTGTATAGCCTGGCGCGCAACATGCTCCGTCTTGACCTGCACGCTATCTCGAGAGTGGGGGGCTGAGGAACATGGACATAGCGTTGGTAGTGTCAAGGATAGTATCGGCCTGGCCGCTGGTGGCCCGGCGCAGCCTGGCGCACTGGCGGCTGCTGTCCACGGTGGTCGTCGGCGTGTTATTGGCGTCGGCTATCATGGCCGGCACCGTGATCTACTTCGACGCTCTCAGAGAGTTGGCGCTCAAGAACACGCTGGGCAAGCTTACCAGCCGCGAGCTCGATGTGATCGTCAAGGCTGAACGAGGCCCGACCACTTTTGCCGAGTATGAGAAGGTCGCAAACGCCATGACCCGCGAGTTCGACGCTCGCGTCGCCTGGTTCCTCGAAGACCGCATCAGGGGCAGCAAGACCTCCACCTTCTTCCTGACCGCGCCTGGCAAGGAAGCGCTCGCGGGCGAGGACAATGCCCGCACGTACTTCGCGTCCATTCCCAGCCTCGATGAGCACATAACCATGGCAAGCGGCGCGTGGGGACGAGAGCAGGCCCTCAGCCGGCCGGGCGAGCCCCTGCTTCTGGAAGCCATCATACCCGCGGACGCGGCGAGGGTGTTCGGCGTGGGACTTGGCGACCGGCTTGTAGCAGTCCCCTATTGGAGCGACGCCATTCCGCACGCCACCGTAGTGATAAGTGGAGTGTTCGAGCGAAACGACCCGGGCGATCCATTCTGGAGCCTCAACGACGCCGTCTTCAGAGCGTCAACCTCAGGCAACTTCCGGACCATCCCCTTCTTCGTCACCGAGAACACCTTGATGAACGTGCTCGGCGCGTCCTTCAGAGACATGGACAGCACCTACGGCTGGCTTCTTCGGGTTGACGCGACCAAGCTGAACGCGAGGAATGCCTGGATAGCGCGCTTCAACCTGGACGTGATGAACGACCGCCTCTCAACCGGCCTCTTCAGCTATCGCCAAATCACCGAGCTCGAGGACGCGCTGGCCGAATACGACACGCGGCTGTTCTATAGCAAGCTGCCGATGTTCATCATTCTCGTTCTCATAGCGGTGGTCATCCTGTACTACGTCGTGACAATTTCCTCGCTTCTGGTGGAGCAGCAACGGGGTGAGATCGCGCTACTCAGAAGCAGGGGCGCGAGCTCGGCGCAGATTCTCGCCGTGTTCGTGCTGGAAGGCGCCACCATTTCGGTTCTCGCGATAGTGGTCGCTCCACTTCTCGCGGCGTTCATCATCAGCGTGCTTGGCTTCACGCCCGCATTCTCCGGACTCAGCGGCAACGACAGGCTGACGGTAAGCATATCGAGCGGCGCATACATGATGAGCGGGCTGGGGGGCGTCCTCAGCTTTGCCGCACTGCTGATCCCGGCCATTCAGGCCTCCCGGATCGGCGTGACCAAGCATCGCCAAGAGTCCGCACGGCCCACCAGCCAGCCATTCTTTCAGCGATACTACCTGGACGTCATGCTGCTGGTCTTGAGCGTAGTTCTCTTCCGCCAGCTATCGGACCAGGGTTCGGTGGTGGCTACGGGGGTATTCGGCGAGGTCGCGGTGAACCAGGTGTTGCTGGCGGTTCCCGCCATGATCCTAGTAGCCTTCGCGATGGTGCTGCTGCGGCTGTTTCCCCTCGCCATACGGTTCCTGAGTGGAGATTCTCCCGCCCTGCTGCACTTGGTAGTCGTTGGAACGGCAGCGATCCTGGTGCCGACGATAGGCATAAGATCGGTATTCGAGGGGCAGGGCCCGGCGTGGATCGCGCAGCTGGTCGGGCTGGCGTCCCTGGTGGGCGCCTACTGGGCAACCAACCGGGCCACGGGCGTTCTTCCCCAGGCCGGCGGAATGTTGATCCAGGCCGGCGCGGTCGCCGCGGTTCTGCTGGTGGGGCCGACGCTGCCCCTGCCGCGGGTGTTCGCCCCGATTCTCATTGGCATCGTGCCCGCCCAGATCGCGTTTGCGCTGCTGAAGGGATACGCCCAGCACGCGCCGGTGGGATTCTCGATGGGTATGTGGCAGATGGCGCGCAAGCCCACGTACTACGCGCGGCTGTCTCTTCTGCTGATGCTAATGGCAGGGCTTGGGATATTCGCGGCGAGCTTTGGGGGCACGCTGGAACGCAGCTTCGAGGAGCGCGCCCTTTACGCCGCAGGCGCGGACATCAGGCTGGAGGGTGTCATCCTGAACACGCAGGGGGCGAGCCGGCCAGTTACGGGCAGCTACGAGGCGCTCCCAGGCGTCGATCAGGTGGGGCCGGTGTTTAGAGGGTCGGGAACCGATTTGTCTGAACTGCTTGGCGAGAGCTATACGATGTTCGCCATGAAGGGCGAGGTACTGGGAGACATCGGCTGGTTCCGCGATGACTTCTCCGAAAGGCCGATGGACGAACTCATGGCCTCTCTTAAGCATCCGAAACTGCCGGAGGGGATCCAGTTGCCGATGGACGCCACCGGCATCGAGATAGTGGTCAAGGCGGACAGGCCACAGCCCAGCGTGGGCGTTACCGTTCGCCTCAAGGACGCGAACAACCGCTACTTCACTTACATCATGGGGCCGCTCAACTCAACCGGTTGGGACAAGATGGAAGCGCAACTCCTGCGCCAGGGCAGATTCGGCGGCCGCCGCCAGGTCTTGCAGCCGGCCCTGCCTCTGACCCTGGTCTCCATAAGCGTCAACAAATTCGACGGGCGCGGCAGGCTCCGGGCGGGGACCCTGTCCATCAGCGAGATTCGAGCGAGAACGGGAAGCGGCTCCCAAGTCGTAGAGTCGTTTGGTGACCTCACCGCCTGGAATGTACTCAGGGCCGCCCCCGAATCGATTTCCGACTCGATACAGCGATCGAACACCACCTTCGACGGCGATCCCGACGCGGCGATATTCATATGGACCGAGGGCAATCCGCTCATCAGCCGCGGCATATTCCACGGGCCGCCGGTAACCCCTGTGCCGGTGCTCGCCAGCAAGTCGTTCCTCAAGGATACCGGCCACGGACTTGGGGAGGAGTTCGACGTCTCCGTGCAGGGGCACCGCGTGCCCGTCCGCATTGTCGATCACATCGACTTTTTCCCCACCCTGAACACGTTCAACAGGAGATTCCTCCTCTCAGACCTGGAGTCGGTTGCCAGCTATGCCAATCTGGACGCGACCTCCTCAGAGCTGCGGCCCAATGAGATATGGCTTACCACGAACATGAACGGCTACCCGCGCGCCGAGCTCATTGACACGCTGGAGAACAACCCTCCATTTTCCAGCAGAAGGATCCACGATACGGCGCAGAACCTTGCAGAGTCCCAGGTGGACCCGCTGGTGCAGGCGGGCTGGAGGGCGCTGCTCTTCATGGCCTTCTCAGCGGTGCTCATCCTGAGTGGCCTCGGATTCCTGGTCCACTCCTACGTGTCATTCCGCAATCGCGAGATGGAGTTCGCGCTCATGCGAACGATTGGGTTTTCGACGAAGCAGTTGGTCGCGCTGATCTGGCTGGAGCAGGCGCTGATAATCTTCGCCGGACTGGCCCTGGGCACGTGGATGGGCGGACGGCTTGGGGCCATCATAATGCCATTCCTGGGCAATGACGACCAGGGCAGCCAGGTGCTCCCGCCGTTCGCGTTGGAGGTAAACTGGAGCACGCTGCTGATTACGTATGCGGCGATGGCCGTGGTGTTCACGCTCATCATCACGGGTATGATATGGTTCGTTCGTAGGATCTCCCTCCAGCGCATACTGAGACTGGGGGAGATGTGAAGAGGAGGGCAATCCCCCGCGGTTGCCCCGGTTGGAGAGAATGAGATGACCAATGCCGCACAGACTGCCTACATTGTGTGCGAAGACCTGTTCAAGATCTACAAGGTCGCGGACCTCGAGGTCGTCGCGCTGAGGGGACTCGACCTCAACGTGGAGAGAGGCGAGGTTGTGGCGATAGTGGGGGCCAGCGGCAGCGGCAAGAGCACGCTGCTCAACATCCTGGCAGGCTACGATGCGCCCTCGGCCGGAGGCGTGAGCGTAGGCGGCAAAGACTTGCTCAGAATGACCTCCAGGGAGGTCGAGGAGTACCGGAGAGACGACGTTGGCTTCGTATGGCAACAGACCAGCCGCAACATGTTCCCCTATCTGTCCGCCGTAGAGAACGTCGCGCTGCCCATGATGCTCACAGATCTCCCGGCGAGGGAACGCAGGGCGAGGGCCGAGGAACTGCTGGAGCTAGTGGGACTTGGGCACCGGCTGGAGCATACGCCTGAGAGGCTTTCCGGAGGTGAGCAGCAGCGTGTCGCCATTGCCGTCGCGCTCGCCAATCACCCGCCTCTACTGCTGGCAGACGAGCCTACCGGCGAGTTGGACAACGCGACGGCGGCCGAGATACTGGACCTCTTCGGCGCGGTCAATAGTGAGCTTGGAACGACCATCCTCATCGTTACCCACGACCCAGACATAGCTCACAAGGTCGGCAGGGTGGTCATGATCCGCGACGGCAAGATGTCCACCGAGATACGACGCAGGGTCACCTTCCAGCGAGTCTCCGGCGCGGCGGACACTCAGCAGACGCTGGAAGAGTTCATCCTGGTGGATGCCAGCGGAAGAGTCCAGATACCCAGGGAGTACCTGGATGACCTGAGAATCCGGGAGAGGGCCAGAGTGGACATTGAGAACGGCAGCGTAGTTCTGAAACCCGAGGAGCGTTAGGCAAGTGAACAGATACCAGAGACTAATGGCGGCTGTCAACGTTTGGCGAACCTATCGGCTCGGCTCGGAGGAGATTAGCGCGCTTCGAGACGTGAACCTTACGGTGCTTCCCGGCCAATTCGTGGCAATAGTGGGCAGGTCCGGGTCTGGCAAGACGACCCTGCTGAATATCCTGGCCGGCCTGGACAGACCTTCGTCGGGCGCGGTGCTGTTCGAAGAGCGAGACGTAGCCCAGATGAACGAGCGCGAGTTGATGGAGATACGCCGCCACAAGCTGGGGTTCGTGTTCCAGTCGTTTGGCCTTCTGCCACTGCTCTCGGCCCTCGAGAACGTGGAGCTTCCTCTCAGAATCGCCGGCGTCAAGACGCGAGAGCGCGAGGAGCGGGCGCGTGAGGCGCTCGAGATGGTGGGGCTTTGGCCTCGCGCCCGCCACCGGCCCTATGAATTGTCGGGAGGCGAGCAGCAGCGCGTCGCCATCGCACGCGCGATAGTGAACAACCCCCCAATTCTACTCGCCGACGAGCCTACCGGCGAGCTCGATTCGGTGAACGCGAGGGCCATATTCGGGCTGTTCAAGGAGATGGTGGTGCAGCAGGGCATCACCGTTCTGGCGGCAACGCACGACTCGACGCTTCTTGCCATGGCCGATGACGTCAAGGAGATACGCGACGGCACCCTGATCGACCACGCCGTTCAGGTTCAGCGGTACAGGAGCTAGAGGTTCAACACGTTTGCATTGACTGGTAGGGCGACTTTGGCTTTGCGCGTATCTCGGTCACCCACCCCCAACCCCCGCCTTTGGCGGGCGGGGGAATCTTGTCGCTCCACCGCTCTACGAGTCGGCGAGTAGCATTTCGTGGACGTGCGTCCATACAGCGTCGCTGATTGCATCGACCGGCTCTGTGGCGTCTATCACTCGCCACCTTTCAGGCTCCGATGCGGCCATCTTGAGATACCCTTCGCGGACTCGCTGGTGAAAACCCAACGGCTCTTCCTCGAAGCGGCGCGCGCCTTCCTCGTCCATCCGGCCCCCTGCGGGTGACTCCGCGGCGTCCAGGGGCATTTCTATCTGAACCGATCCGACCCTTCTGAGTCCCTCTTCGGGCAGACAATCCAGCAGAAAGGTCAGTTGGGGCATTACGCCCTGCGTCGCCAGCCGGTTCATCGTCTCCACCTCGAACCTAGGCAGCCTACGCCCGAAGCCCTGGTAGGCCATAGTGGAATCGGCGTAGCGGTCGGCCACAATCACCACGTCGTCGCGCCCCTGCAGGGCGGGCTTAAGCGTCTTGGAGACTAATTCGGCCCTTGCCGCAGCGAACAGGAAAAGCTCGGCGCCGTGGGAGATGGTGTAGTTCCCCCAAGGCCTACCCTTTATCAGTTCCCTCAGGCGAAGGCCCAACGGCGTCGTCCCGGGCTCCTTGATCAGCATCACGCGGCGATTGGCCTTTTCGAGCCGCTGGCAGAGTCTTTCTATCTGGGTGGTCTTGCCACAGCCCTCGCCGCCCTCGAATGATATGAACAGTGACAATACGCTCTCCTGTTGGCGGCGCGGTGGAACGCGCCTCTTGGCGGACGTTGACAAAGGGCGTTCCGTGCCTGCCGCGGACGCCGCGTGAATGCTCCTGCCCTGGACTCAGCGCCGATAGATTACAACGTGGCGGCCCGGCTCCCGCCCCATGCTGGAAGAGGAGAAGCCGAACCTGTCGGCGATTTCGTGCTGAAGCCTCCGCACGTATGACCCTTGCGGTGTTAGCTCTACGTGGCCCTCGCCCTGGTGAATGCGCTCGACGGCGTCCTCGGCCTCTCGCACTGCCTGGTTCATGCGCTCGTCGGAGACCGGCCCCTGGCCCTGCTTTCTGGAGATGGCCTGGATGAACTGCTCGATCTGGGCCACCGTGTTCTTGCGGAGCACGTAAACCGGCTTGCCCGCGTCCTCGGCCGTTCGCAGCGCCTGCGTCTTACGCCTGTAGTAGTTCTTGGTGGTCAGAAGCATGTCCGCGTGTTTGATGTCCACCACAAGTTCCACAGGGGCGTTCGCGCCTCGGACAACCTGCTGAAGCTTGCCCTTGTTGACGCCGTAGGGCAGGATGTGAGTCATCTTGCGGGGAACGTCCTCAGCCGGTTCCGGGTCCCTCGCCCGCTGGAAAGGCGGCTCCGGGCGCCGCTGGGCGTCTCCGTTACGCGCGGCGACGGGAGGGAGCCTGGGCGGAGTCCGGACACGCTGAAACCCGCCTTCGCTGTCGTTGGCGCGGGTCTCTGGCGTAATGGGAAAACCGCGCAGCATGCGGTCCACCACGTCGGAGACGTCGGCGTGGACGGTTACCAGGTTCCATCCCTGTATCTCCACCAGCACGTCGAACGTAGGCGGCGCTCTGCGCTCCAGGACGGTCTTCTGAGTGCGGCGGCGGCGCGCCTCCACGTCTCCCAGGGTGACGGTGTGAACGCCGCCCACCAGGTCGGAGAGCGTGGGGTTCATTATGAGGTTTTCCAGGGTGTTGCCGTGCGCGGTGGCCACTAGTTGAACGCCGCGTTCGGCTATGGTGCGAGCGGCGTTGGCCTCGAGCTCCGTGCCGATCTCGTCGATGATGATGACCTCAGGCATGTGGTTCTCAACCGCCTCGATCATCACGCTGTGCTGCAGCGCGGGAGTCGGCACCTGCATACGCCGGGCGTGGCCAATGCCGGGGTGCGGGATGTCTCCGTCGCCGGCAATTTCGTTGGAGGTGTCAACCACTATCACCCGCTTGCGGGCGTCGTCCGCCAGTACGCGGGCCACTTCCCGGAGCATGGTCGTCTTACCCACGCCGGGCTTGCCGAGGAGCAGAACACTCTTTCCGGTGAGAATCAGGTCTTCTATGATCCTGATGGTTCCGTAAACGGCGCGTCCGACTCTGAGGGTAAGCCCCACCACCGTGCCGCTTCGGTTGCGAATCGCCGATATGCGATGAAGCGTGCGCTCTACGCCCGCCCGGTTGTCGTCACCAAAACTGCCGACGCGGTGGATTACGTACTGTATGTCCTCTTGGGTAACCTCCTGAGAACCGAGTGAAACACTCTCATCCAGAACGCGGCCTTCCGGCTCGCGTCCCAGGTCGAGAACCACTTCGAGAAGCTCGTTAATGTTCTCTCGTTGTCTCAGGGGGGCTTGAATGCGAGGAGGCAGCTTCTCTAGGAGCGCCTCCATGTCGGTAACTATCCGCTCCTGCACTTGGGCGAATGAACCTCCTGGCGTCTGTTGTCGCGGGGCCGCCCCGCGCTCGAAGGCAACGTTATCATCATACAGCATACCAGCCTAACGCCCGGCGTTCCAGCCTATACTGGGCAGGGTTGCGCCTGAGTTTTACAAATGGCCGCACTGCTTGACGCCTTATGCCCAGCATGATAGCTTGGAGATGGAACCCCACAAGAATGCCTCCTGGATGTGTCATCGGCGGTCCGACGGGACGGTCAAGACAACTTGGAGCGTCAGCAAGGAACCGGGATAATTCATGACTACGTTGGAAGAAAGCGTCAGTCGTCTCGAGGGAGGCTACGAGCGCCTCGCAACCAAAGCTGACATTGCTGATACGAAGGCTGACATTGCCAATTTGAGAGCTTATGTTGCCGATGTGAGGGCTGATATGAAGGTCGAAATGGGCGACTTGAGAGGCGCTATCGGCGACTTGAAGGCCGAAATCATCAAGTGGATGGTGGGGATGATGGTCGGAACAATCGCCGCGGCATCGTCCATCGCTCTCCTGGTTCAGAGACTCACAAGCTAGAGCCGCCCGCCGCGCTCCCTCAATCCGATGGCATCGCCACCCTCACGCGGGTCTCCTCGCCCGCCGCTATGGCCAACGTCTTCACCATCGAAATGTGCTCTGTAACAGGCTTGAAACCGCGTCTATCCAGAATCCCAAGCAACCCCACCTGGTACTCCGGCGCAAGGCAATAGACGCGGCTCGCGTCCTTCAGTTGGCCCAACCCGAAGTCCGTCATCACTTCCTGGCCGCGCTCCTCCTCCGTGACCGACATCGCGGCCAGGTGGCCGACGCCTGAGCGCCGACCGACTCGCAACCAGCCTGTCAAACGACCCTCCCTGCCCAGCACGAACTCCCGCGGCCGGTCAGGCGCAGGCTCGCGGGAGTCGAGCCACTGATTGTAGGTCATGCCCGCGACCCGGCGAATCTCAGGGGGCGTAGCGGCATTGTATAGGCGGAACACCTCGTGGCTGTCGGCCTGCGTTATCTCTCGCAGAGAAGCCGCCTGGATGTCGTTGTCAGGAGCGGGGGATTCGCCGGCGCCCCGCAGGAGAACCTCCAGCACGCTTGGAAAGAAGCCGACCCGGCGCGCGACGTAAACGACGGGGTCTTCCCTGTGAAGCCTGATGAAGACGCGCTCGGCGCCGCCGGAGGCCGCCGACTGGGAGACCTGCTCCAGCAAGTCGGATAGCGCCTCTTCCCTGCCCTCTTCAGCGAAAAGCTGCGTAATCTCCCAGCTTTTGGGCCCCGATCGCGGCCTGGCGGCGACAAGGGCGGTCATCCTGTTGCCCTCGTAGCGGACCCAGGCGGAGCCCTTGCCTCTCAGCGATAGTCCCGCTCTCGACATCTCCGCCGGGGAGAGGGAGGAACTCTTTTCGGCGACGAGGCTGCTCAACGTGTTGGCGCGATTCAGTTTCTCCGAGCCGCTGAGGAGGGCGCAACGAATGAGGTCGAGAGGGCCGAGGTGTCTTATCATGACCGGGATCACACCCCAGTATCGCCTCTACTCCCGAGACATGCCCGCCTGCCCGTTGCGGGCACGGGGCGAGGGCGACAACCGCCCACCCTTAGCCGACACGGGCCTCGAGGTAAGGGCTGGGCTAGGCGGTGCCTTCGACGATCCTGACGAACAATTCGTGCACCCTGCTGTCGTCGGTGAGTTCCGGATGAAAGGAGGTAGCCAGCATCTTGCCCTGCCGCACCGCGACGGGACGGCCTCCGTTCACGGTTGCCAGCACCCTGACGCCCTCTCCCATGCTGTTGACCACCGGCGCGCGTATGAACACTGCGCGAAACGGCGGTCCCTCGAGGTCGCGCATCTCGAGGTCGGTCTCGAAGCTATCGACCTGGCGCCCAAAGGCATTGCGGCTCACCTCGATGTTCATCAGGCCCAGAGGTTCGGGCCTGTGATCGGTCAGCCTGTCCGATATGACTATCATGCCGGCACAGGTTCCCCACACCGGCATTCCAGCCTTCGCCTTCCGTCTCAGAGGCTCCCTGAAATCGTAGATGTCGATAAGCTGGACGATGGTAGTGCTTTCCCCGCCTGGGATGATGAGGCCGTCAATATCGTCCAACTGGCGCGGCAGACGAATCTCGACCGACTCCACCCCGAGGCGGTCCAGCGCCTCCCGGTGCTCCAGGAAGTCTCCCTGAATGGCTAAGATGCCCAGTTTCGGCAATCTACCAACCCCTTGTCGCCAACTGCTCTTCCAGGGGCATCGTCCTCACGTCGAGGCCTGGCATGGCGGCGCCAAGTCCGGTTGACACCTCGACGAGGATCTTGGGGTCGTTGTAGTGGGTAGTCGCCTTCACGATAGCCTCGGCCATAAGCTGAGGAGTCTGGGACTTGAAGATGCCCGAGCCGACGAAGACGCCGTCAACGCCCAGCTGCATCATGAGGGCGGCGTCGGCCGGCGAGGCAATGCCGCCCGCGGCGAAGTTGACGACGGGCAGTCTGCCGGTGTCGTGGATTTCCTTCACAAGCTCGAAGGGCGCTCTCAGGTCCCTGGCGGTGGCCATAAGCTCGTCTTCGGTCATACCGACGATGCGGCGAATCTCGCCGAGCACCTTCCTGGCGTGGCGAACGGCCTCGACGATGTTGCCGGTTCCCGCCTCGCCCTTTGTGCGTATCATCGCCGCGCCCTCACCGATGCGGCGGAGGGCTTCGCCGAGGTCCCGGCAGCCGCAGACATAGGGCACCTTGAAGTCGTGCTTGTAAACGTGGTTGTCCTCGTCGGCGGGCGTAAGGACTTCGGACTCGTCGATGTAGTCCACGCCCAACTCCTCGAGAATCTGCGCCTCCACGAAGTGGCCGATGCGGGACTTGGCCATCACTGGGATGGTAACCGCGTCGATAATGTCCTTGATCATGGAGGGGTCCGACATGCGCGCGACGCCGCCCGCCGCGCGAATATCGGAGGGTACGCGCTCCAACGCCATTACGGCGACGGCGCCCGAGTTCTCGGCGATTATGGCCTGCTCAGCGGTCACCACATCCATGATGACGCCGCCCTTGAGCATCTGCGCAAGCCCAACTTTGACCCTCCAAGTCCCTGTCTCCGACCTAGTATCAATTGCCATGCGTGGCCTCCTCCAACTGATTCGCTAGTGCACGAGGTGTACGGATTACCGCGTTATTATACTCTCAGCGATGGCCGTTGACAATCGGCCGATACGCAGTATAAGCCCCTCTTTGCGCTCTATTCCACCCCATTCTAACCGATGACCTATCCCTCTGACAGAACTCCCGTTTTCAGCAAGGTCGGCACACTCGGTCTGAACAGGCATCATGCCTTCCCCACCGCACCGCGAGCACCCACCCCCTAACCCCTTCCTGTATCAACCCAGTCGGTCAGATGCCCGTAGGGACAATCCCTCGTGGTTGCGCGCGTCGGGCATCATACCCAGGCCGCCCACGAGGGACGCCTCTACGAATTGGGCGCCTACAAGATTGATACAGGTTCACACAGAATCCGGGCTATTGACATTTTACGCACGATTGTTCTATCATATCGTTCGTGAGGGACGGACCCCGCCGGGGGGCCGTCCCTTTCGCTTTGCCCAAGGCCCGCTCGGCGGACGACGCAACGGCGGCGGAGGCGGGTTTGAAACCCGCCCATACAGTTCGCGCCAACGGTAGACCATCTTCCTGGAAACGAAGGCGGGACGGACGCGCCGAATGGGAGCTTATCAGACAACGCTATGCGAAATGTAATATCGTCCAACGAGGACAGGCTGGCGTCTCCGCGTGGAAAATCCTATATCGACCGCGGTCGGGACCCCGTCGCGTTCGTCCGCGAGGTGCTGCGCGAGAGTCCATACGACAAGCAGGTCGAGATTCTGGGCGCGGTGGCCTCGTCGCGCCGCGTCTCCGTCGTCAGCTGCAACGGCTCCGGTAAAGACTGGGCAGCGGCACGCTCCGTGCTGTGGTGGCTGCACTCCAGGGAGCCTGCGAAGGTCATCGTGACGGGGCCGACCACTCGCCAGGTGGACGACATCGTCTGGAACGAGATGAGGGTCGCGCACGGCGGCGCCGCGGACGCGCTGGGCGGTCGGATGTTCCGCACCTCGCGCTACGAGGTCGGCACGCAGAACTTTGCCCTGGGTTTCGCCACCAACTCGCCCTACAACCTGCAGGGGTTCCACTCGCCCAACCTGCTCGTCGTAATCACGGAGGCGCACGCGATGCGCTCCCCCGATGTCGATGCCATACGCCGCCTGAACCCCCTGCGGCTGCTGATGACCGGCAACCCGTTCGTGACCGCCGGCGCGTTCTATGACTCGCACCACACCATGAAACACCTGTACGCCACCGTCCAGATTAGCGCTTTCGACACCCCCAACCTGAAGGTCGGCGCGGCGGACGTAGAGGGCATGATCAACCAGCGGGACATCGACGACCGCAAAGACGAGTGGGGCGAGGACAATCCCCTGTATATCGGCGCGGTGCTGGGGGAGTTTCCCGACAACCTGGACGGCATAGTAGTGCCGCTGTGGGCGGCCGCCGCGGCCGGCAAGCGAAGCATGGAGGCGGACGGACCGCTGATCGTGGCCTGCGACGTGGCCCGCCACGGACACGACAAGACGGTGGTCATGCGACGGCAGGGGAACGTCGCGCGCATCGTGTGGCGAACCAGCGGCCATGACACCATGGAGACGGCCAACTTCCTCAAGAGCTACTGCGACGAACACGAGGCCGAGACGGTCGTGGTAGATGACACCGGCATCGGCGCGGGCGTGGTCGATAGGCTCAGGGAGATGGGACTGCGCCACACACGGCTGATGCCGTTCATCTCGGGCCAGAAGGCCGATGACAACAAGCATTTCGCCAATCGGACCGCCGAGGTGTGGTGGGAGATGCGAAAGCGCTACCTCGCGGAGACGTTGGACACCGATGACGACGGAGCGCTGATTGGGCAGGTGTCCAGTCGCGCGTATGAGGTCCTGGACAACGGCCAGATAGCGCTTGGTAGCAAGCGAAAGATGGCCCGATCGCCCGATGAGGCGGACGCGCTGGCGATGACCTTTGCCACGATCGGGAGAGGAGTCAAGATATGGGTTTGAAACAGACGCTATCGAGCGCATTCGCGGCGGTGGGAGCGCGAACGCCATCGCGCCGCAGACGGGCCAACCGCGCCGCTCCCGCGTTGAGCGACAGTTGGGAGCGAGGGTTGGGCCTAACACAGGCGTGGACCCCGCTGTCCTACGGCGAATACTACCCCCGCTCAGCTCTGGTCTATGCGGCCATCAGGGTGCGGCAGGACGCCATCACGCGCGTGCCGCTCAGCGTCTATCGGCGGGAGAGCCACGGCGAAACCGGCGGGTCCGCGCCGCGCCAACGCCACGGGGGCGAGCCTGTGGCGCCGGACCATCCCGTCCAGCGACTGCTCGACGGCCCCAATCCCTTCTGGACTCGCGGAGACCTCTGGCGGGCGACGGAGACCTCGCTGGGACTCTGGGGTTCGTCCTACTGGGGCCTTGAGCGCGACGAGGAGGGCCGGGTGATCGAGATTTGGCCGCTGCGCTCGGACAGGATGCGGGTGGTCCCGGACCCCGACAGGTACGTCAAGGGGTTCGTTTACGTGGGACAGGGCCAGCGGCTCATACCATACGTCGCCGAGGATGTGGTTTGGATTCGCTACTTCAACCCGCTGGACGAGTACGCCGGCCTGTCCCCCATCGCGCCGCTGCGCCTGTCGGCGGACATGGGGTTGGAAGCGCTGCGGGCCAACCGCAACAACCTGAGCAACGACAGCACGCCCGGCATGATAATAGAGAACATGGACACGCCGACCGACTCCGAGTTGAAGGAGTTCTACGAGCGCTGGGAGTCGCGGTACAGAGGGGTCGAAAAGGTACGCCGCCCGGCGCTGCTCGGCAGAGGCATGAAGGCCACCAACCTGGGCTTCAGCCCCAAGGAGATGGAGTACGTCCAGAGCCTGCGGTGGAGCCTGGAAGACGCGGCCCGCGTGTACGGCGTGCCAAAGCCGATGATGGGCGACACCGAACGCATCACCTTCTCCAACTTCCGGACGGCCCGCAGGGTGTTCTGGGAGGACACTATCGTGCCGCAGCTTACCTTCTACCAGGAGGCTTTGCAGCGGAATCTGCTGCCCAACTTCGGCGACCCGTCGCTGTTCGTCGAGTTCGATCTCAGCGTCGTGGAGGCGCTCAAGGAGAGCGAGAACGACAAAGCGTCGCGCCGCCAGACCTACGTAAGCTCCGGCATCATGACGATCAACGAGGCGCGCGAGGAGATGAACCTGCCGCCGCTGTGACCGCGCAACTCAACAGCCCTGGTCCCGATAACCACAGGCTCCAGCTATGAAATGTCATAAAATGTCACAAAATTACGCACTTGGGAAATGACTCTTGATGCAGCATCACACACACCCGTCGTGTTGACACCCGCCAGGGCGTTGCGTATTATCGCGTCATAGGCGCGCCCCGCGCGCCGCCACGATGGAGGACACCTATGAACGCCACACGCCAGGACAACGTAGCTGTCGCGGAGGTCGCGCCGCTCCAGCCCGCGAACTCGCCCGACGAGAACTCCGTCGTCTTTAGGGGAGACGGCGAGCCAAAAACGCCTCGAGGTCTGCTGCGCCAGTTATCGGAGTTCGACGCCGCCGTTGGTCTGGAGCCGGACAACTACTCCCTGGGCGGAACGGTCGAGGCGCTGGAGCGGCGGTTCGCGGAGATGCTCGGCCAGGAGGCCGCCATCTTCATGCCCACGGGAACGCTCGCCAACCACCTGGCTATCAGAAGGCACTGCGGCGTGAAGCCCAGGGCGGTAATCCAGGAACAGAGTCATATCTACAACGACACCGGCGATAGCGTTACTAGGCTGAGCGGGATCAACCTCGTTCCCCTGGCCAAGGACCGCCCCCACTTCACGCTCGACGAGTTGAGCGAGGCTGTTACGATGTCGGTCAGCGGCAGGGTATTGAACGAGATAGGCGCGGTGGTAATAGAGAGCCCCGTGCGGCGTCAGGACGGCCAGGTAGTCCCCTATGACGTGATGCGTGAGATAACCGGCTTCTGTCGGGAGCGTGGCATACCGACGCACCTCGACGGCGCGAGGCTCTACATGATGTCGGCGGCCACGGGCGTCAGTCCCAGCGAATACGCCGCGCTCTTCGACACCACCTACGTCTCGCTGTACAAGTACTTTGGCGCGCCATTCGGCGCCGCGCTCGCGGGAAGCTCCGCTTTCGTCGAGGGCCTCTACCACGAGCGGCGGCTGTTCGGCGGCGGTCTGCCCGCGGCGTACATGGCGGCTGCGCCGGCCCTTAGAGGCATGGAGGGCTTCGAGGAGCGATTCGGCGCGGCAATGAAACAGGCCGGGGCGCTATTCGACATGCTGAGCACACTGCCCGCCATCAGCGTGAAGAGCTTCGAGCACGGCTCCAACATCTTCCCGGTCGAGTTCGCGTCCGAGGTTGACGTTGAACGCCTGGTTTCGGCCCTTTCCGAGCGCAACGTGTTCGTCTATCCCCAGGAGGCCAACCCGCGGCGGCTCCTTCTCACCGTGAACACAACCATACTGAGGCAAACCAACGATGCCATCTTCTCGGCCTTCAGCGAGGCCCTCGGCTAGAAGCGGGCAGCGCCGCGGCAGGACAGCCGTTCCAGGTTCACGTCTCCCGGTCGGCGGACGGCTTTCGATTCCACATGACGGCGTTTAGTTCGAGGTTCAGGCTGGCGCGGCTGCTGGCAGCGAAGGCCAGGAGACGCGGGCGGGCGATTGGGAAGCGCTTGACAGGGGTCTTCATAATCAACCTCGTCGTGCGCACTGTCAAGGAGATGTCTGACGACGACGCCACGCACATGGCGGCCGGCGTCGCCTACTACGCGCTGTTTTCCCTGTTTCCCCTGTTGCTGGGACTGATAGCCCTGTTCAGCTTCTTCACCGACTTACGCCCCAACCCGGATGCCCCTGGCGAGCCTGTAACGGACGGCGTCACGCGGTTCATCACCGACTACCTGCCCGGCTCAGAAGCGCTTGTCAGCGACAACATCGAGGTTCTGCTCAACCTGAGAGGCGCGGTCACCGTGTTCGCCGCGCTGGGCCTGTTCTGGTCCGCGAGCGCGGTTTTCGGCGCGGTGAATCGCGCGGTGAACCGGGCGTGGGACGTGCATCAGGACCGCCCTTTCTACTTGAGCAAAACGCGCCAGCTCATCATGGCGGCGGGCGTCGGCGCGCTGTTCATGCTGTCACTCGGCGCGGCTGCCCTCGTTCGCGCGTCGGCAAGGTTCGCGGAGCTCGATTCGCCCCAGGCGGACTTTCTCATCAACAGCCTTGGAAGCGTGTTTCTCCAGGGAACCTCATTTGTGTTGACCCTCAGCGTCTTCCTCCTCCTTTACAAGTTCACGCCCAACACCAAGACCTATTGGCGTTTCATCTGGCCGGGTGCGCTGGTTGGCGCGGCGGTGTTCGAGCTTGCCAAGAACCTGTTCATCGCCTACCTCAACGGCTTCGCGCGCTTCGACAGCGTGTACGGCTCCCTCGCGCCCGTCATAGTGCTGCTCCTCTGGACTTACCTGAGCAGCCTGATCGTCATAGCGGGAGCGGAACTCAGCTCCGAGTACGGCCGCCTCCGTATGGGCGTCAGCCGAGGCGAGCTGCTGCACCCCCGAAACACGCGCTAAAGCAGTGCAGCCCGCCAACCCCGCTGACCGCTGACATACTGCGCCAACTAATCTGGTACACTTCTTCCTATGCGATTGCGGCTTCCCATCTCACGAGTTCGCCCACGCGGTGTCTTCTACGGCTGGTGGCTGGTCGGCGTGGCGAGCTTCATGCTGACCCTCATGTCCCTATGCGTGTTCCAGGCCATGGGAACGTACCTGGTTGCGCTCAACAGGTTGTTCGGGTGGAACCGCACGGTGCTTTCGGGCGCGTTCGCCTTCTCCCGCATACAGGGAGCCGCCATCGGGCCGATAGAGGGCTACCTGATAGACCGCTTTGGCAACCGCCGCATGTTCATGATCGGCTTCACCATGATGGGGCTGGGGTTCATACTCTTGTCGCAGGTGCGCTACGGCGTGGAGCTGTTCGGCCTGCCCATCCCCGCGATTCCGCAGTTCTACGCGGCCTTCGCCATCATCACGATAGGGTCTGGGCTGGGCGGATGGCTGACCATGATGTCGATGGTGAACAACTGGTTCTCGCGGCAGCGTTCCTTCGCCATGGCGACCGCCATGTCCGGAATACACTTCGGCGGCTTCCTGCTGTTCGCCCTCAACTACTTCGTGGACAACCAGGGATTCCGCCCCGTCATCCTCGCCATTGGCGTCTTCCTCGTGGCGATAGTGCTGCCATTCTCCAGGATAATCCGCAACCGTCCCGCCGACTACGGGATGCAGCCCGACGGCGACCCGGAGCCGCCTCGACGCGCCAAGGAGGAGAGCGGCGGCGCGCCCACAGTCCTTGACGACGAACCGGACTTCAGTGCCAGACAGGCGCTGAAGACGCCCGCCTTCTGGATAGTGACCATCGTTCACATGTCCTCCACACTTTCCATCGTCGCGCTGTCGCTGCACCTCACGCCGAAGCTGACGGACATGGGCATGTCCCTAACCGCCGCCGGGTTCGTGTTCCAGGCATACACCTTCATCGCGCTGCCGCTACAATTCCTGTCGGGCTACATAGCCGACAAGCTGCCCAAGCCGCCCTTGATTTGCTTTTTTCTATTGACGCAGGCGGCGTCGCTGTTCGTCATCGCCTACGCGGAAAACGTCTTCATGGCGTACCTGTTCGCCGCGCTGTGGGGCGTCGCCTTCGGTGGGCGCGGCCCGCTGCTCACATCTATCCGCGGCGACTACTTCGGACAGAAGGCGTTTGCCACCATCATGGGCGTCTCGCAGCTCCCCACCAGCGTCGCCATGATCATCACTCCCCTGTACGCGGGCTACGTCTTCGACCAGACCGGCTCCTACTTCCAGCCGTTTATCGTGTTCGCCTTCTGCGCGCTCGCCGGCGCGATTCTGATTCTGTTCTCCAGGAGACCCGGGAGCGGCCCCGACAACCCCTTCCCCATAACGCAGATGCTTGGCGCGGCGACCTCGTTCGCCAGAAAACGCCAATACTCCCCTGTAGGGACGATCCCTCGTGGTTGTCCCCCGCCGGCGCCAGACCGCGTGGGAGACGACTCCTGACTATGAGGGTACTTGAACGAGAACTGGTCCCACCCTTCGACACCTTCTGGGCGCAGTTCGGGCCGGAAATCCCCGTAACCCTGGAGCTAATCGAAGAGGGAAACAGCGCCGTTTTCGGCGCGCTCGGCGCGGACCTCACCGCGCCGGCGCCACCCGGGTGGGCAGCTCTCCCCGACGACGACCTCGCCTACCACGTCGCCCACGAACTCACCCACGTCCTGCTTCGGCAGCGCGACTTCCCGCACACAGCGCGCGGCGCGGGCTACCCCGCGGCCTCCGCGGAGGCACGGATAGGCGGCGACATAGAGGAGATGGTTCTGCACCCCGCGCTCGACGCGCTGATTATGCCGCTGGGGTTCAAGAAGGATGTCATCCAAAGGCGGATGCTGAACGGCGCGATGAACGGCGTGGCGAACAGCCCCGCGCCTGCCAGCGGCACGCCCTGGTTCTACACCTGGGCCATCCGCTTCTGCGAACTTCGACTCGAACTGTCCCGCGAGCAGTGGCGGCCGCTGGAGGCGAACTACGAGGCGAGCAGCCCGGCGGTGTGCGAGCTGGGCCGCGAGCTGGTCGCCATCATGCTGGACGTCGGCTGGAGCACACGCGAGCAGGCCCTCCAGGCCATGATAGCCGTCAGAGACACGCTGGGCCTGAAGGTCGATGACCGGGTGCTGGTCATAGACCCCCTAAGAGGCGAGAGGTTTTGAGGCCGCCCGGTCAGCCGGTAGGGGCAGGTTTTGTGCCTGCCCACGTCCTTCATCATACCCAGGGCGCCTGCTAAACTGATACAGGTTCCCTCCATTCCTTCATGGAGGCACTCCGGCGCGCCGAGTGCTACAATGTGTCCCACACAACTAGACAATCGAGGAGGCGCCGCAATGCTGGAACAGGCTGGACTCTCGTTCACTTGGCTCAATCCCACCAGGGTCATCTTTGGAGCTGGGACCCTGTCGGAGCTCAACGCCGTCATAGACGAGACGGCGGGCAGCGAAGCCCGCGTGTTCCTCGTGACGGGCCGCCACAGTCTCAGGGCAAGAGGGATTCTCCAGCGCGTGATGAACGACATAGGCTTGTCGAGGGTCGTCCTCTACGACAAGGCGCCGCCCTTCCCATCGCCCGACGCGGTCGATGACGCGCTACGCGAGTGCCGCGCCGCGTCCGCCGACGTCGTCGTCGCCATCGGCGGCGGCAGCGCGATGGACCTCGCCAAGGTAGTCGCCATCCTGACGCTCCACGAGGGGAACTCCCGGCAGTACGCCCTGCGAGAGAAGAGCCTTCAGCGTCGAGGGCTGCCCTTCATTGCGGTTCCCACCACGTCCGGCAGCAGCAGCGAGGTCACCTCCGGCGCGGCGTTGTGGGACATGGACGCCAAACGCTCGATGGGCCTGGGCAGCCCGCTCATGTTTCCCACCGTTGCCATCGTGGACCCGCAGCTTGCCATGAGCATGTCGAAGTCCCTGGCCGCCGCTTCCGGCATGGACGCCTTCACCAGCGCGTTCGAGTCCTACTGGTCGCTGGAGTCGGAGCCGATAGCCGACGCCATAGACCTCCAGGTGATACGCGAGTACGCCACCAACCTGGAACGCTCCTGCATCCAGGGCGACCTCGAGTCGCGCTCATCGTGCGCGTTGGCCGCCACCATGTCCGGCATCGCCTACAGCAACAGCCATCCCAACGTATGCCACGCCGTCGGCAGCCCACTCACCCTCTTCTGGGGAGCGGAGCACGGCCAGGCCGTCGGCATCACCCTCTCCACCTTCCTCAAGTGGAACGCGCCCGCAATTCCCCACAAGCTGCCCGCCCTGTGGCAAGCCCTCGGCGTAGAAGACCTGGCAGGGGCCGCGGCGCGCATCGACCGGATAATGACGAGGTGCGGCCTCCAGACCCGGCTGCGCGGACTAGGCATCGCCCCCGGCGACATGGACACCCTCCTCGACCACATCCGCTGGGAAAGGACACCCGTCCTCCCTCGCTCGCTGGAGCGCGACGACGCGCGCGCACTACTGCAAGAGCTGCTCTAACGCCACAACACCTAAATCAACAACATCCCGGTCCTGACAAGATTACATGCGCCGGTCGCCTCCACGCGGAACACCTGTTCCTTATCGTCGTTCCCAGGTGGTACAATAGGGATGCCCTGTAACTCTCGCTCCCCTTCAGGATAGGGAACATGACAGGCTTGCAAAGCAGAGACCGTAGTCACGAAAGTATCATCAACGACGCCCTCGCCCGGCTGCTCAGGGAAAGCGTAGGCCTCTCGGCGGTGGCCGAAACGCTGCACCACGGGCGGCGGCCTGACATCGTCGTGCGCCTCCCCGGCGGACCTGTCGTCCTGGAGATCGAAATCGAGCCTGCCCCCACCGTCGAAGCGGACGCGCTGGCGCGGCTCGGCATGGAGATTGATGGGCGGAAGGTTCAGAACGTCTTCGCCGTCACGGTCCCCGGCCAACTCCGCTCCACCGCGCAGTCGCGGCTGGACGAACGCAAGGCTGCGGCAACCCTGGAGTGGCGGGAGTGGCGCATCGACGCCTCCTCAGGCCCATGGCTCAGCGGCTCTCCGGTCGAGCTCGGTCACGCCGTCACCCTGGCTACGCCACCGGCGGGCAACCTGGATGAGGCGGTCGATCTGCTGGACGCCGGTGCCAGGAAGGCCGGCTCTCGCCTCTACTCATCGCCCGGCACGTTGGCCCGCGTCTCGAGGGTGTTTGGCGCGGACCCGGGCGATGAATCCGCGAACATGGCCGCCCTCGTCATCATCAACGCCATGGTGTTCCAGGAGCGGCTGGCCGGCGGCGAAGAGGCATACCGGCCCGTGAGCGCGGCCCGCAGAAAGGGCCAATTCTCGCGCCTCACCCTTCTCTGGATGTGGGAAGAGATTCTAGCCATCGACTACTATCCTATATTCAGCATGGCAAAGAACGTGGTCGAGGAACTGTCCGACGTCGAGGCGGCGGACGTGTTGGCGGAGTGCGCCGAGACTGCCGCCGCTCTGCTCGGAATGGGCGCGGTGGGACGCCATGACCTGGCCGGCAGAATCTTTAACCGGCTAATTTCGGAAAGAAAGCTGCTTGCCGCCTTCTACACCAGCATCCCCGCATCGACGCTGTTGGCGGCGCCGAAGCCCCATGTAGTTTGCGCCCCACCACCTCCCTCACCCCTACCCGTCGGCGCCCTTATCCGCCGGAGCGTCCTCTCGCAGCAAGTCCCGGAGCTCTTGCTTGGCCCTTCGGATGTCCTCGACCTTCTGCTCGATCTTGTCGAAGGTCTCGCGCTTCGCCTTCACGCCCTCGCCTATGAGATACGCCGCCGCCTCGGAGCGGCTGCTGGACAGGCCAACCTCGACCAGCTCGTCCAGCCGTGCCAAGCTCTCCTCGTCAACCCTCACCATGACCACGCTGTTTCTGGCCGAGCGCACACCTTGAAACGTGTCTTTGAGCGTGTCCCTCACATTCTCCCCTACAAACTCCACCGCGTCGGAGCCGCGGATTACGGCTTTTCGGACAACCTTGTTGACCTCTCCGACCACGTCCTCCACGTCCTCGAGCAGCCTCCTGCCCTTATCCTTCAGGTCCTCCGTCGAATTGCGCCAGGGTTCCTCCGTCGTGTTGCCTTTGGGTTCTTCAGTCATTCCGTTCACACCCCACTTTCAGTAATACTGCATTACGTGTAATTATACATGAGTGTTACGGCAAACGCAAGCGCCTCAGTCGTGGCGCCCCGATGCCAGCGCCGGCAGCCCTCAATTTGACGCCCATCCCGCCTTTGACGTATGCTTGCGCCAGGCCGCTGGGCTTCCCTCGCGGCCCCGGAGGACCTAGCGGATGGCCGATGATGACGCTCCAGGCTTGCGACAAGGCTTGCCTTCTGCCGGGCAGAAGCCCGTAGGTGAACAGGAACCCACACCACGCCCGACTGCGCGCGGGCGGCGGCGTTCCACGTATGCCACCCGCGATCTCACCAAGGGCAGCATCCCCAAGAACCTATGGTTCCTCAGTTGGCCGCAGATAGTCGAGGGGAAGCTCGGCGTCGTGGACCAGCTCGCCGACCTCATCTGGGCTGGCCGGCTGGGATTCCAGGCCATCGCGGGCCTCGGCGTCGCCCAGACCTACATCATGCTGGTGATGACCTCCAGGATGGGCCTCGACACCGGCATGAGGTCGATGATCGCGCGGGCCGTAGGTTCGCGGGACATTCCCTACGCCAACCACGTCTTCATGCAGTCGCTTACGCTTGCCACCATCTTCGCGGTGGTGTCCGTGCTCGTGGGGCTGCTCTTCACCGAGCCCCTGCTGGAAGTGCTGGGGTTGAGCGACGCGGTGGTGGACCAGGCCGCGGGCTACATGCGCGTGCAGTTTGTCGTGATGGCCGTCATGGGCTACCAGCGGCTCAGCGCCAGCGCGCTCCAGGCGTCGGGCGACAGCATGACTCCCCTCAAGGCCGCGGCCGTCACAAGGGTCGCTCACCTGGCGCTTAGCCCGCTGCTCATATTCGGCGTGTGGTGGTTCCCGCGCATGGGACTGACGGGCGCGGCGGTAGCCAACCTGGTAGCCGTAAGTCTGGGCGGCGCGATCAACTACTTCGCACTCATCAAGGGAACGTCGAGGCTGTCCCTCGATGTCAGAAAATACAGCGTTGACCTGCCGCTGATATGGCGTCTCGTGAGGATAGGCGCGCCCGCCTCGGTCACCACCATGCAGAGGGGATTCGGCCAGCTTATCGTGGTGGGAATCGTGGCCTCATTCGGCGATGGCGCGCTCGCGGCGTTCGCGCTCACCCGGCGCACGGAGAACGTGGTTAACCAGGGCGGTCGCGGCCTGGGCAGGGCCGCCGGCGCGCTCGCGGGACAGAATCTCGGGGCGGGCCTGCCTGACCGCGCTAGGAGCTCCATCAACTGGGCCCTCATCTACGTTGCCGGGGGCGCGCTCGTCATCGTCGGAGGCTTTCTGCTGTTCCCGGAGGTGGTCGCCAGGTTCTTCAACAGAGACCCCGATTTCGTGTCTCAGGCGGCTACCTGGATAAGCATCGTTGCTCTGGGCTACCTGTCGATGAGCGCGGTCCAGGTGTTCACGCAGGCGCTGAACGGCACTGGTGAAACCATGGCCCCGATGGTCATAACCCTGTCCACCATGTGGGCTCTGGAGATTCCGCTGGCCTTCGCGCTCTCCCTGCTCACGCCCCTCGGGCAGTACGGCGTGCCCTGGGCAATCGTCATCGGCATGACCGCGCGGCTCGCTCTCTTCTTCTTCTATTACTCCAGAGGGCGATGGCTTCGCACGGGCATGTTGTAGCCGTGTCGCGGCTTGGCATCGTGTGCTATCCTTAGTGCGGGACTTCAATCCAACCGGGCTCGGCGGCATGATTTCAAACCCAGAATCACAGACAACAGAGGGAGCGGCTGAGACTGCTTCGACACGGAGATATACCCGGTGGACGACCCATCTGCCGCTTCTCGCCGTGCCGTTGGTGCTGGCGCTGGACCAGCTTACCAAGCAGCTTGTCCGCGCGAATCTCGAGCTGGGCGAATCCTGGCCCGCAACCGGCCTGGTGCGCCTGACCCATGGCACGAACACCGGCACGGCGTTCGGGCTGTTTCCCAACCAAACCTTCGTGCTCGTCGTGGCGTCGATTGTCGCCATCGGGTTCCTGGTCTATTTCTACCGGGCGCACGCGCTTCCAAGGCCGCTTCTGCGGCTCGCCATCGGGTTGCAGTTGGGCGGCGCGCTGGGCAACCTCACGGACAGGCTCAGGACCGGCGCGGTGGTTGACTTCATCGACGTCGGTGTTTGGCCCATCTTCAATCTGGCCGACTCCTCCATCGTCGTGGGTATGACTGTGCTTGTATCAATCCTGGTGCTGTCCGAATGGGGGAAGCGCCAGCCGGACGACGGCGACCCGGAGCAGCCGAGCGACGAGCCTTGAGCGGCGCGCGCGCCTTTACCGCCGGAGCCGGCGGTGAACGCCTGGACGTTTTCCTGAGCGAACAGTGCCCCGATTTATCCCGTTCCAGGCTGCGGCGACTCATAACGGACGGCTATGTCATGTTGGAGGGAGTCGCCGCGAAGCCATCCTCCCGGCTCCGGGAGGGGCAACGAATCGACCTCACTCTCCCGGAACCGGCTCGGAGTCACATGGAGCCGCAGCCCATACCCTTGGACGTCGTTTATCAGGATAGCGACCTCTTGATAATCGATAAGCCGGCAGGGCTCATCGTTCATCCCGCGCCGGGGCATCCCGACTCGACGCTGGTCAACGCGATGCTCGCCCTCTGCCCCGACCTGCCCGGCATCGGCGGAACCGTCAGGCCGGGCATTGTTCACAGGCTGGACAAGGACACCTCCGGACTGCTGGTTGTCGCCAAGAACGAGAACGCCCACGCAAGCCTGACGGCTCAGTTGGAGGAGCGCGCATTCACGAAGCTCTACGTTGCCCTGACGCACGGAAAGCTGCGCCCGCCGGAGGCCGTGATAGAGGCGGCCATAGGCCGGGACCCGGCCAATCGACAGCGGATGGCAATCGTCGCCAACGGCAGGCATTCCACCACTCGGTACAAAGCGCTGAAACATTACTCGGGCTACACACTCGTTGAGGTAAGGCTGGTCACCGGGCGAACGCACCAGATTCGCGTCCACTTCGCGTCACTGGGGCATCCGCTGGCGGGCGACGCCGTCTATGGGAGACGGCACGAATCGCTCAGCCGCCACTTCCTGCACGCCAGCAAGCTGGCCTTCCGACATCCCTCGACCAACGAGCACGTGGAATTCGCGTCGGAACTGCCCCAAGACCTCGCGGCGTTTCTGGCAGCTCTGGAACCGGCCTGAACGGCAATCGGACTCACACCGCGCGCCGCTTCCACGCCGCCGCCAGCGCGAATACACCGGTCGCCACCAACGCCATGGCGGGGCCGGAGGGTAGGTCCGCGTGGAACGACAGGTAGAGGCCGGCCACCGCCGAGCCTGCGCCGATCAACGCCCCTACGACCATGACGCCCACGAAACGCCTCGCCAGCAGGTACGCCGTCGCCGCGGGCGTGATGAGCATCGCCATCACAAGCACGATCCCGGCGGCCTGGATGCCTATGACTATGACGAGCGCGAGCAACCCTAGCAGCACGGACTCGATCAGGCCCGTCCTGATACCCACGACGGCCGCGCCCACCGGGTCGAATGTGGTATAAACGAGCTGGCCGTGAAACGCGTACAGCCCGGCTATCACCAGCGCGGCAAGCCCCGACGAGACGAACACGTCGGTGAGCGACACGCCGAGCACTTGCCCGAGGAGCAGGTCTTCGATGTTTACTCCGACGCTCGCGGTCGAAAGCATCACGAGGCCGAGCGCGAACATGCCGGCGAAGATGATTCCAATAGAGGTGTCCTCGCTAACCCCGGTGCGCCGGCTGACGAGTCCCATCAGCAGGGCTATCGCGATTCCTGCGGGAACCGCGGCAAAGAAGGGGCTGATTCCGAGCAGGAGCGCAACCGCCATCGCCGGCAGAACCGAGTGAGCGAGGGCGTCCCCCATGAAGGCGCGCCCGCGCGTGACGACGTACGCTCCCAGCACAGGGCACATGACGCCAACGAGCACGGACACGATGAGCGCGCGCGCCATGAAGCCGTACTTGAACGGCTCGACTATGTAGTCTATCACTGCGCGCCCTGCCCGTTGCCGACCCCATCGCGCGCGAAGTCCACGCCGTGCGAGCCGTACAACTCTTCCAGCACCTCCGGAGTGAACGCCGCGTCCGGCGGGCCATAGGCGCACACGTGGCGGTTGATGCAAAGCACCTGGTCGAAACGGCGAGCCAGGTTCGTCAGGTCGTGCGTAGCGAGCAGAACTATCCTGCCCTCGTCGCGCAGCGACTGCAGCACCCTCACTAAACCCTCCTGCGCGCCCACGTCAACGCCGCTGAACGCCTCGTCCAGCAGCAGGATAACGGCCTCCTGCGCCAGAGCGCGAGCTACGAAGACGCGCTGGCGTTGACCGCCGGACATCTCAGTAACAAGGAATTCGCGCTGCTCCCACAACCCCACGCGCTCCAGGCACTCCCGGGCAATCGCCTTGTCACGCTTCCGGAGCCGGTGGATCAACCCGGCGTGGAAGCAGCGGCCCATCAAAACGACGTCCAGCGCGGTCGCGGGGAAGCGCCAGTTGACGCTGTCGCGCTGGGGAACGTAGGCGAGCGCGCCCTTTCTCGCCCCAATGCCCTTGAGTGTCACACTTCCCCGGCTGATGGGCACTGTGCCCGCGACCGCTCCGAACAGAGTGCTCTTGCCCGCGCCGTTCGGACCCAGCACTCCCATGAGCGTGCCCGGCCCAACCTCGAAGTCAACGCCGGACAGCGCCTTGAATCCCTCGAATTCTACCGACACGTCCTTGACCAGGATACCCGGCTCCTGTGATGTAACGGCGGTCACGATTCACCTCCCACTTCCGGCAACGCCCGCTTGTCACGCTATGTTCGACCCGCTCTCCGCTTTGTCAACCTGCTCACTTCAGGGCCGCCGCGATTCGTCCGACGTTGGTCCGAATCATCTCAATGAACGTCTCCGCGCCGCTGCCCTCGATGCCGAGGGAGCCGGAGTGCAGCCGGACAAGCTCCGCGCCCGTCTCGGTCACTATCGAGGTCGCCAGGCGTTCGCTCACGGTCGTCTCTCCAAAAATCGCGGGGACACTATAATCCCGGACCAGTTCCACGAGGCTCGCCAGGTGCTCAGCCGACGGCTCCACTTCGGTGGTGCCAGCCGACAGGACGGTTCCCACCACTTCGAAGCCGTAAACCTGGGCGAAGTACTGGAAGCTGTCGTGCGAGGTCACGAGCACTCTGCGCTCCTCCGGCAGATTTATGAACTGCTGAATCGTCCAACCGTGAAGCTCTTCGAGCTCTGCCTTGTAAGAGGCGGCGTTGGCGCTGAACGTGTCAGCCCTGGCGGGGTCGAGCGCCGAGAGGCGGGCTGCGATGTCATCGACCGCAAGCTTCACACGCAGCGGATCGAACCAGAAGTGCGGGTCGAATTCGCCGTGGTGTTCCTCTCCGCCTTCTTCCTCTTCCTCGCCTTCCTCCTCCTCGAACTCTATAGGATCGAGTCCGTCGCCCAATGTGACGATGTTGGAGGGGGCACGCGCCGCGTTTTGCAGGAGTTCTTCGAGCCAAGACCCCTCGAGATCCAACCCCACGCTCAGCACCAGCTGGGCGTCTGCAACCCTCGCAACGTCCTTCGCCCCCGGCTGGTATGAGTGGGGATCGGCTCCCGCCGGAACCAGGCTGAACACCTCAACGCGGTCCCCGCCGATATTCTCGACCCAATCGGCGACGATGTTGGTTGTGGCCACCACCTGGATCTTGTCGTTCTCAGCCGTGCTCCCGCTCTTCGAGCACGCTACCAACACCACAAGCGAACCCAACGCGAGGGCCATAAGCATGAGCTTCGGCAAAGCCGCTGTCGCCTTATTGGGATTTCGTCTCATTTTGCAAACCTCCATTCTCATCCGTTCTATCAGATTTTGGTTGTCTATGGTCTAAACTCGTGATTCGGCATGCGGGCGGTCAACAGGTGCGCGCTCCACAACTAATGAGATTTAGTATCATCTTTTGGCAATGCGCATTTGGCTCGATTGTTGGAACTGGGAAAATTAGTTAATCGCCGCCTCACCGCACTGGTGGCAGGTGATGTAGAACTCGATGCGATGTCCCAGTATCTCGCCGGGAATGTCCGCGCCGATGGCCCTGATAAGCCGCTCGATTGTGGCCGCGCGAAACTCACCGACGTTGCCGCACCGTACGCAGACAGTGTGGTGATGGTGCTCGAATCGGGCGAGGCTATACTTGGGCGCGCCGTTCGGAAGGGCCAGCTTGCAGATGACGCCCGCTTCCAGAAGCAGCTTGATAGTCCTGTACACCGTCGCCCGCCCGACGCCGGGAAGCTCGTCACATATCTCTTCCGCGCTGAAGCCCTCCGCCTTGTCGCCGAGACGGTCGATCACGCTGCGGCGCGGCCCTGTCATCCTGTGACCGCGGTCCTCCAGGGCTGCCAGCAGGTCCGGCCTCGTCTGTTGTACCTCTAACATGATACTAAGTCTCACTTACAGCCATGAACCATCGGACATTTGGCGTTTGAACAGAGATAACATACTATTAAGGCTCGTGCGTGTCAAGCGCCTCCAGGCAATTTCCAGGGCCTTTTCAAAGGGAATTATATACAATTCTAGCCGCCGCTAATTCCCTGTGGGTTTCCCTCGCGAGTTTCCTTGACGGCCCAAAACACATAGCGAACTATCTGAGCAACAACGCCGATGGTCGCTAGAATCACCAACAAAAGACTACGGTTTGCAACATACTCATCGGCTTTCTCCTTTCTAACTGGGCGATTAACACCCTTGAGATTTGCTCGCGCGATTCATCTATTTCTCCGTTGAGAAATTACAAACGACCCTATTACGCCACCTATAAAACCTCCTACAAAGACATACAATATGGCCTCTCTCACTTCTTCACGTACAAGATCAGTTGTTCCTGCCCACCAAACTCCCGCG
The DNA here is from genome assembly GCA_965217565.1 of Dehalococcoidia bacterium. Lineage (GTDB taxonomy): Bacteria > Chloroflexota > Dehalococcoidia > Lucifugimonadales > CATOSD01 > CBDCIS01. The sequence goes on along the minus strand of CBDCIS010000005.1, from coordinate 13,160 downwards.
CCTAAAATGACGCCAAGTAGAACCCACAAACCTATCCAAACCATTCACTGCTCCCTGTACTAGGGTACTCCGTTTTGATATAGTTTTGACGACAACAAAAAATCCCCAATCGGGAATCTCTACTGCTCCATGCTATCGACTGGGTTTAGGCTCCCTGGTTGGTGGGGGCGTTGCCTTACGCAACGGAATATCAGGAGTGCGTCTTTCAGGGCTAGGAGGCGGCGTAGGTCTCGGCTGCCTCTGAGGTGGGGAAGTTTCCCGTTGCGGTGGCCTTTCGGGGTTCCTTGTAGTAGCTATCGAGCGCATCAAACGCCTCCTTAAACGACTTTTTGCTTAGCTTGCCACCAATTAGGATAACGTCCTCTCGTGTTGCCGAATCAATGCGATCCTCGACCATCTCTATTCGATCTACGTCAGGAGCTTCTTGATGCCATAGACGCTGCAACTCAACGTCTATCTCTCGCAACAGAGCATCTACAGTCCTTGCAACCTGAGCACGTCGTGAAAAGTCAAAGACCACCATCACCGCAGTAACTGAAGCGGTTACAAAGAAGAGAAATGCACCTATGAACTTAGTATAAGGCAATGGATCAGCCAGTAGTAACGCTGCCGCCAGTGTAGATGCAACAATAACAACTACAGACAGCAACAGGTATAAATGCTGCATCCGACGCGCAACAGTGGCATAGCACCTGTTCAAATGCCAAACCCTGAGTATGTTGTCCCAAATTCTCTGCTTTGTCTCCATTTCTTTATCTTTCATCTTGATACCTCCTATGACAAGCCTCACAGCGTTCATCGCGGTAAAGCGTCTCAGGGTAATGAACTGGCCGCTTACACTCTACGCAACGAAAATCAGGCTCATCCTCCGGGTACTTCCACATATAGTCCTTTGGCAACGCAAACATAGCCTGGGCCATCTCTTCGGGAGTAGCGTCTATTCTAGGTGGATTCTTCCGCGTCATAGGCCGTCCGAGTTCTTTCTTCCGTTTTGCCATCTAAGAAACCTCCGCTATCAGATCGACGTACCGAAGCTGTTTACCCTCAGCCCCTTTCGCCAAGATTGCCATTTGGTCTGCTGTATCTAGGGGCCTGCGATTATGCCGCCCTTCAAACTCGGCAACATAGCGGTCAAGATGCTTCACGCTCATATGATGATACACCCCGTCATATCCGCGCTTCAATGCCGCCCAATGGCTTTCCATGCCGTTAGTGTGCGCCATACCCTTAACGTACTCGCTGACACTATGCTTAACCGATTCATGCGGCCTGGATAGCCCCTTGTAAGCCGCCGCGTCGTCCGTGTACACCGTCGTATCTGAATCAGTATTTTGTTCTACAAAGTCCTGCAAAGTAGATGAATCGGTAGAACCAACTACCTTACTCGTGATATGGCCGGTGTCTCTATCCTTCATGCCCACAACAGCAGTCTTACCCACAGTCCCACGACCGGCCTTCAACTTCTTGTTTGAATGCTTGTTCTTTTCCTTGCCGCCAATATACGTCTCATCAACCTCTACCGGCCCAGCAAACTTTCCGCTAGTGGCAGTCAATGCCTCACGAATCCTATGTGCCATATGCCAAGCCGATTTCTGAGTTACACCCAGATCGCGGTGTAGCTTCATGCTCGATACACCTTTCAAGTTAGTCATGTACAGATAGAAGGCTATAGCCCACTTGTTCAAGGGAATGTTGGAGCTATGAAGCACAGTACCCGTCTTGACCGAGAAATGCTTACGGCAATCGCGGCAACGGAAAGGAGCGGGTTTGCGGTTAGCAATAGCGGCAATGTTCAAGCTGCCGCACTTCACACAGGCAATCCCATTGGGCCAACGTTGCTCAATAAACCAAGCCTCAGCCTTCTCCACAGTATTAAACCGCTCTATGACTTCTATCAGGTTAATTCCCTTGCGGTACGCTTTTCCTGGTCCTCCCATATCTGCCTCCAAACAAGTACGATTTCTGCACTTATTATAGCCAAATCGCACTCATTTGTCAAGTATTTTAGCCATCAGATTAGCCTTCATATCCGATAGTGTAAACCTATTTCTTGACAGCCATAGTTCGCACGTGCTAAAGTAGAACTTGCGACAGTGGTTATATCAACCATGGCTTCACTCTTAGGAGTGGGCCTTTAGGAGACCGGGATGGAGAATCAGATGTTTTCCCCATTAACGTGTCCCCTTCTGGCTCGCTTCTAAGGGTTGAATCACTGTCGCAAGTATTCTCCTCCATTCGTGCCAGAAGGGGGCTTCCTACTTGCCAGCACAACCACTCCTACGCAAACCTGCCGTTCAAGGCGTCCTCATCACACTCGGCTTTATGCTGCTACTCATCATTGCGGCCAGCCTAAGTAGTACAGAGGAACCAAAGGCACAGCCGAAAACGGCTATTGTGGTGGCATCTACGATAGATGGCCTTTCCACGTCAATAATGCCAAATGCGCCACAATACGATGAAGTCAAAGCATTTCTATCTGACTACCCTCAGAACGAGCTTGGCGCATATTTTCTGACCTCTACGGCCTATCAAGAAATGGTTAATACCTTCGCTTCGAGCATCAGAGCTAGGGATCGTCTCAACGCGAGAGTTAAAGACCGTCTCAACGCGAATGCAACTGTAACAGCAGGTACGTCACCACCTGTTCTTACTACCCATACTCCTGATGAACAACGCGCTCGTTGGAAAGAGCAATGGACACATTGGGAAAATATAGACGCCTTCAAAGAAAGCGCAAAGTCTATTAGTGCAGATAGAATCATTGACAAAGAAGAATCTAAGCGTATTTGTTTTGTTAAAGAACAGTGGACTACTCAAATGGCAGCGGCCAAAACCTACGTGGTGGAATACCGCAAGTTTGATCCAATCAGGGCCGCACTCCCAAGCATCTACAAAATAGAGGAAGAAGCCAATCGCATCCTAGAATTGCTAAGTCAAGCCGACTGTCAGTAAAGGAGGCATCATGCCAGCAAACAACAGATTCAGCGATAACCCATTCAGAGACCCCAACCTCTCCCCTGAACAGGTAGAGCGTATCGAGAAACGCAACAACGCTCTACGCATCTATCGAGAGACAGGAGATAAAGGGCCGGCAATCGAGGCGGGACTGTTCCCGCCCAAGCCTACAACCAAAATGACCTACAAGGGTACGGAATTCATGCTCCAACGGCCTATATCAAACTGGCCTACTGTTGACGTATCCCTAGTCTGCGCTGAGCATGAGCACGACGCCTACACCATCAGCATATTCGACGGCAACAACCGATGGGCCTTTGGACGAAAAGCTGAAGGTGGGAAGGTTTATCACGGAGGATTCAAGACCGGCGTTCGACGTTGCGCTGACATGCTCATTAGGGAGTGTACGGCCATCGTAGAAGTTGACAACTTCTTCAGTCAGCCTACAATCTTCTGTGTGCTTGAAGGCGATGAACCAAAGTCATTTGAGTATATAGACCTTGACGCCATGCTGAAATTGCCTAAGCCGAAAACAGACGAGGAAACCGAGTAGGCTATTATTTCTACCTACCAGACAGATAAACGCCCCTGGGGGCTTCTGGTGGCCTCTCAGGGAGTATGATAGAATCCCGTTAGGAGATTGCCATGACAGATGCAAATCGGCGCGGTAGGGAATATGCCGTCACACATATCGCCGTACACTTAGGCATCGCTATCCAACACCCCGCTCCCATAATCCCCGGTGTAACCAGCCCTCTTCAGGAGATTGCGTCTAGCTGTTTCTATCACACTCTTGTCAATGAGGCCGAGACGAGCTTCTTCACTGAAGACGAGGTTAACGAATTCCATCAAGGGGTGAAAGATGGAATCCGGATCTTCCTCAATCTCACGCCTAATCTCCTCTAAGCGTTGCGGATCGATTTTCATACACTCTTCTAAATGCTGATTGTCACTAACCATTTTCATTTTCCTCCCTACATTCTTTCTGTGTTAAACTCCTAACTAGAAAGGAGCACAACATGAGCACAGACAAGTCAATGCCCGACCTTCCTATCCTGGCTGGTCAACTTGACGAGATACAAGCGTTTCCTGTATCCACACTACCTGACCATCTGTTCCTACGACTTTCTTGGATTCCCGTATCCATGGAATACCTGGAATCCCAAGTCGTACTTCACGAACTGTCCCCAGACTCTCCCACTGAACAACTCCTTGTCCTTCACATGAAGGACATTGAGCGACTGATTCAACTACTTCAAAAGCTACCGCCACTTCCTTAATCATCTACTTTTCCTCCTACTCGCCGCGAAAAGAAACTTTGTGATTTCTTTCACACGGCTAAAATTGTATATAAATCCCTTTTCAAAGCCCGGTTGCTGTCAACACGCGAAGGCGCGGAGGGCTGCCTTTTGTCCCTTTCCCCTGAAGGGAAGCTTAGAGCCTGCCCTGAGCCTCTCGAAGGGATGGTGGAGCGCCGCTCTGACTTTGGAATGGCCCTGCCGATTCTGACAACGCGGCCTATTGACATACACGAACACTCGTGCTAGTATATCCGTATCCAAACACAGGCAGTCGAAACGTCCCAACTCGACCACATCAACATCCCGTATAGCAGACCAACACAATCCCCATAATCCCGTAACCCCCGCAGGGGCTCGCCGCTCGGCAATCTCAACATCCTGATTCTGACAACAGTGCGAAACCCACAGAGAGGAGTGTCTCATTTCCTGTGCAAACAACCCTAACCCTACTACATTCCAACTCAGAAACATCCTCTAAATCCTCTCACAGCATCACAGACCCCAAGTAGGAATGAGAGACAATGCATCAAAATGAGACACCCACAGGCGTTTTTCCGCCAGCCAAAACATCCATCCGTCCAGATGCGAGCTAATCCCACACCTGGACATAGAGTAACCCAAGACGCTGCATCCTGGAAGGCGCCGGAACCCAACCGACCTGGTTGGCCTCTTGTCATAGGCAGGCGCTTGCGTCCCCTCGAATTCGAAAAGTTATCAGGTGGCGGCGTCGCCATCAGTTTGCCAGATGATAGGGCCTTTTCAACGTTGGGTTGCTGTTGGAGCCTGCGCTGAGCCTGTCGAAGGGATGGGAGAGCGTCGGTCTGACTTTGCAAGGGCTCTGGGCAATTTCGACGCAGGCCTCAGTCCACAGTAGCGGGGATCGCCCGGTCGCCTCTTCCGTCTTTCCAGCGAAAGCGGGAACCCACCCAAAAGCGGCAATCAACCGCGCAAAGGCGTGCCAAAACCACTCTACGAAACCGAGTCGCCCAGCTGGGAAATGATGCGAAACGAGCCGAAAAATCAGACAGATTTCATTGACTACATCTCCCAGAGACGACCCGCCTCGTGATAAAATGCCATCGGAGGAACCGACCGCCATGACCAACAATGTTCGCGTGCGATATGCGCCCAGCCCCACAGGCGCAACCCACGTCGGCAACATACGCACCGCCATCTTCACTTGGCTGTACGCCCGCCACACGAATGGCGCCTTCATTATACGGGTAGAGGATACCGACCAGAACCGCAACGTCGAAGGCTCAACCGACATGCTGCTGGAGGCGCTGCGCTGGCTTGGCCTCGACTGGGACGAGGGCCCGGACGTCGGCGGCGACTATGGCCCCTACTTCCAGTCCCAGCGTCTCACACTGTACAGGCAGACCGCCGAGCGGCTCCTCGAAAGCGGACACGCCTACAACTGCTACTGCTCGAAGGAGCGAATCGACGCGATGCGGCGCGAGCGAAAGCTGCGCGGCGACTCGCCCGGCTACGACCGCCACTGCCGCGACCTGCCGGAGGCCGCGCGGCTGGAACTCGAGCGAAGCGGCGTTACTCCCGCCATGCGCTTCAGAATGCCAACCGAGGGCACGACGAAACTCAACGACATCATTCACGGCGAGGTCTCGTTCGAGAACCAGCTCGTTGAAGACTTCGTGATGGTGCGCTCCAACGGCTTCCCCACCTATCATCTGGCGAACGTGGTTGACGACCACCACATGGAAATCAGCCACGTCATGCGAGGCGACGACTGGATTTCGAGCTCACCGCGCCACGTGCGGCTATACGACGCGCTCGGCTGGAAAATCCCGCACTTCGCCCATCTGCCGATGATTCTCGCGCCGGACAGGGCCAAGCTCGGCAAGCGGCACGGCGCGTCGTCCATCCTCGAATACCGCGAGATGGGCTACCTGCCCCAGACTATGGTCAACTTTCTCTCCCTGCTCGGCTGGTCACTCGACGACAAGACCGAGATTATGTCCGGGGACGACCTGATACGCCACTTCACGATAGAGCGCGTATCAAAGGCCGGCGCCGTCTTCAACACCGAAAAGCTGAACTGGATGAACGGCGCGTATATCCGCATGGCAAGCCCCGATGAGCTCGCGGACGCCCTGCTGGACTACTGGCGCCGCTATCCGCCCCAGGAGATGCCGGAGGTCCCGGATAGAGAGCGTGTGCTCGAAATGGTCCCGCTGATTCACGAAAGGCTGAAGGAGTTGCGGGAAGCCGCGCCGCGCCTGTCCTTCTTCTTCCGGAACGCGCCCGAATACGACAGCGCAGAGCTAATTCAGAAGGGTATGGACGTCGAGCGCACAAAGCAGGCGCTCGAGGCCGCGCTGGACGGCGTCTCGGCGCTGGAATCCTTCGACGCCGAATCTATGGAGCCCACTCTCAGGTCGATTGCCCAGCAGCTCGACGTCAAGGCGGGCCAGCTCTTCGGTTCCCTGCGAGTCGCCACCACCGGGCTACGAGTCGCGCCTCCTCTGTTCCAGACAATGGAAGTTCTCGGCAGGGAGCGTGCGCTGAAAGACATCAGAAGCGCAATCCAAAGACTGAAGCCACTTAGGGGTGTTGCCGCACAGCCTTAGATTGACGAGCGAGGGCTATCGACATGCCGATACAAGCAAAAATGCAAGAAGACCTGAGACAGGCCATGCGCGACAAGGACGCGCTGCGCCGTTCCGTGCTGCGCTACCTGCGCTCTGAGATACACAACGAGGAGATCGCCAGCCAGAAGGAACTGGACGACGAGGGGATCCTGAGAGTCCTGAGCCGGCAGGCCCAGCAGCGCCGCGACAGCATCGAAGCCTATGAGAGCGCGAATCGGCAGGACCTGGTCGATAAGGAGAATGGGGAACTGGCGATCATTCTCGAATACCTGCCCCAACAGCTATCGAGAGACGAGATTAGCGAACTGGTGAATCAGGCCATCGAAGAGGTCGGCGCAACCGGGCCAGCCGACATGGGCAAGGTAATGGGCAAGATCATGCCCCAAGTGCGCGGCAGGGCCGAGGGCCGCGAGGTCAACGCCATCGTGTCCGAGCAGCTCCGCAGGTAGGGACAATCCCTTGGGGTTACCTTGGATTGCAAGGCCGCCCCCAGGAGGCGAGATGAAATTCGGCGTAGTCGTATTCCCCGGCACCTGGAGCGACATGGACTGCTTCAACGTCCTCGACGACGTGCTCCACCAGCCCGTCGAGTACGTCTGGCACAGGGAGACAGACCTGTCCGACTACGATTGCATCGTGCTGCCCGGAGGCTTCTCCTACGGAGACTACCTACGGCCGGGCGCAATCGCGCGATTCTCGCCCGTCATGAAGGCAGTGGAGGAGTTCGCCGAGCGTGGCAAGCCCGTGCTGGGCATCTGCAACGGCTTCCAGATACTCTGCGAGGCGGGACTGCTGCCCGGCGTCCTGATGCCCAACGCGCACCTCCAGTTCAGGTGCGAGTGGGTGTGCCTGCGCGTGGAAAACGACACTTTGCCCTCCACCAACGCGGCGACGGCGGGCCGTGTGCTGCGCGTCCCCATCTCGCACGGCGAGGGCAACTACTTCGCCGACCCCGACACCATCCGCGCGCTGGAAGCCGAAAACCGCGTCGCCTTCCGCTACTGCGACGCAGCCGGCGAGGTCACGGACGGCGCCAACCCCAACGGCTCGCTGGGCAACATCGCCGGCATCACCAACGCGCGCGGCAATGTGCTGGGCATGATGCCGCATCCGGAGCGTTGCTGCGAACCGCTGCTTGGCGGCGACGACGGCAAGATCGTCTTCGAATCCCTCATCCGCTCCGCCGTCCTGTCCCGCGCCGCCACGGGCTAAGAGACCGCATAGCGCGGCCGCTTGGCGTCAGCCCCGCCGCCGCGTCACGCCGCTCCTCGGAACGAGAACGACTTCTCGTCAGGGTCCGTCACCATCTCCAGCAGCGCCGCCTGCCCCGATTCCACTACGCGCTGCGCCCGGCGGATTGCCGGTACGACTTCCCGCGGACTCTCCACCCTCTCAGCGTAGCCGCCCATCGCCTCCGCGACCTTCGCGTAGTCGCCCTTCGTGTACCGCGTGCCGTAGAGCTCGTTAGCGGTGGGGAAGCTGTCTGGGCCATATATGCCCATGTCCGAGTTGTTCAGGATGATGGTGAGAATGGGAATCCGCTCCCTCACCGCCGTCTCTACGTCCATACCCACCATGCCAAAGCCATAGTCACCGATTATGTTGACCGCGAGCTTCTCCGGCTCGGCCAGCTTTGCGCCCATCGCCAGGCCCAGACTGTATCCCAACTGGGTGGACTTGCCCCACGCGATGAAGCCCCTGGGCGTCGTGGCCTCGAAGAATGGTATCGACTGGTCGCGCGGGCTGCCCGAATCGTGGGTAACGACACTCATGGAGCGGTCCACGGTGTGCATCAGGTCCCATATGACGCGGTATGGATTGATGGGCGTCCGGTCGGAGGTTAGCCTGGGCATCCACTCGGCAAGCCACCTGTCCTTTTCCGCCCTGATCTCCTCTGCGGGGGCGACGCCGCTCGTCTCCTTTCGAGTGTGTGAACCCAGCATCGACCTGGCTTCCTGTATGAGTTGACCCAGCGCCAGCTTGGCGTCGCCGATTATGGCGTGGTCGGGCGCGTAGTCCTTGTTGATGTCGTTTTCGTCGTTGGTGACGTGAATCAGCGTCTTTTCGTCGAACATGTCCGCGCCGTAATGCAGGCGCGTGAAGCTGCAACCGACGCCTAGCACGAGGTCCGCCCTCGGCAGGAAGTGCGCCACGGGGCCGGTCGTAGTGCCCGACCTCGTGCCGAGCGAGAGCGGGTGGTTCTCTGGAAACGCGCTCTTTCCCGCCATCGTCGTCATCACCGGAGTCTGAGTAAGCTCGGCCAACTCCCGGAGCTCGTCCCACGCCTCGGCGTAGAGAACGCCCTGGCCAGCCTGGATAACCGGCCGCTTTGCCGCAAGCAGCATCCGGGCCGCCTCACGCACGTCCTGTGGATCGCCGGCCGACCGCCGCGGCTCGACCGGACTGTAACTGATGGCGTTGTCGGGAACTTCGCCTCGCAGGATGTCGCTCGGTATATCCAACAGAACCGGACTGGGGCGGCCAATCCTCAACTGGCTGAACGCGCGCCTCATCATGTCGGGAACACTCTCGATCAGGTGAATCTGCCCCGCCCACTTGGTGACCTCTTCGTAGCTGCGGCTTGGACTGAAAGTGGGATGCACGCCGTGACGGTCCCTTCTGGCCGACGCGGGCAGCAGCAGAATAGGAACCGAGTCCGCGTAGGCCTGGGCGACGCCGGCGAATGCGTTCTCCGCGCCAGGCCCGGCCTGCATGGAGAATACGCCCGTTCCGCGACCATTGGTCACGCGGCTGTACCCGTCGGCAAGGTTCACGCCCACCCTCTCCTGCCGAAATATGAGCGGCCGGATTCCCGCCCTGGCCGCCGCCTCTTCTAACGTATTCATGGGTATGACACCCATGAAGTCCACGCCTTCTTGCTTCAAAATCCTCGCAATCAGATCAGCGCCCGTCAATTGCTCGACTCCTTTCTGCTAACTCTCCCCCAATCGCAACTCTTCGCCCACGGCGCGAAGCGGCGCTATCCTCTATTCACTCCGGTCCCTCATTGTGGTTGCCGCTTCCGGGTCGCTGGCCCTGAGCGTAAAGTAGTCTATCTTTGGCCTATAGAGGTCGAATATGCGGCGCAGTTCGACGATTGGAGTTGGGTGTTCGTCAATTCTCAAGTCCACCCTGGAGAAGCTCTAGAATCCGTACACGAGCAGCGCGGCCGAATGGTAGGGAGTCATGTCCCTGGCCTCGCCGCCTGCCTGCTGTCCCGCCTCGAGCGAGCGCAGCAAGCGCTCGGCGAGGTCTTCGGCCTCTAAACGCTCGAACGTCCGCGACATGGCCCGCGCCACCTCTTCACCCGCCAGCCCGTTGCCCATCGCCACATGGTCTCGCGCCGCGACGTGGCCCGCCCAGGGCATGTTCCGTTCGCCGGTGCGCGCGCAGGACTCCCCATCCCATGCCACGACACCGAGCTGCCGCCGCTCTATGTGAGGGTCCTCGGACTGGAGTTGCTTGATGGCGTCCTCCGGCGAGCGGCCCTCAGCCATCAGGTCCAACAGTCTGGGCCCCAGCCGCGGGTCGGTGGTGGCCTGGGTCGATGCCGCGCCCACCCTGGGCCTGACGTATGGGCAGCGAGAGCCGACACAGAGATCGCTCGTGGTGATTGCCACCCCCAACATGCCCGTGCGCGCGCAGCGACCTATGACCGAAAACGTGTGAAAATCAATGCCGGCGGACAGACTCATCGCGGCCCTTCCTTTCAGTTTCGCTCCTGGTTGCAGACGTCCAGCGCGGTAACGGCCAACACCCTGGCGCACTGGATCATCTCGCTTATGATAGCGCAGCTATCATCCTCGTCTGCGCTCCCTCTCACGACGCCGGGGCCGTATATCAGGCAGGGGATCCCCGCGTTCCACAGATGGCAGGTGTCATTGGAGCTATAGGAGTTCGGCAGCAGCGCGCCGATTACCTTCGGCGGCTCGCCCGTCACCCTCTGGTGGCTCCGCGCGACCGCCTGGACAATGTACTCGCCGGTTGGCACGTCCAGGGGAGACATGACGAGCCTTCGCCTGCCCCTGAAGAAGGCCGGGGGCGGAATCTCGATCTCGTATTTCAGGTCGTTGTCTCTCTCAACAAGCCTGTCCAGTGTACGGCGAATGTCGGCGACTATGCTGTCCGCTGTCTGCCCCGGCACGAAGTGAACGTCCACGATGATTGTGCAGAGGTCGGGAACGTAGGGCGGCTCTATCAGCACGTAGTCCCTGCCCCGTCCGCCTATTATGCTGCCAACATTCAGCAGGGGCAGCGCCGGCATAGCATCATGCGGGGTGTAGCCGAACTCCACGTGCCGCAGGGCCTCCACTACGCCCGTCATCTTCTGGACGGCGTTCACTGTGCTGTCGAGCTCCCTCACGTGACCTGTTACCCCATACACGTGGACAGCCAGGTGCACGATGCCAGCGTGGACGGTAACCACGTTGCCCAGGCCAAAGGGCTCGGCGACCACGGCCATGTCCGTTCTGAAGCCGCTCTCCATCAGGTGGTGAGTGCCCTCCCCGCCTTGGGTCTCACCTACCACACAGGCAACAACCAGGTCGCCCATGAGCCGCGCGCCAGCCCGTCGTACCGCCTCAGCGGCCATGATGATGCTGGCAAGGCCGCCCTTCATGTTCTGAACACCGTGACCGTACAGGTAATCGCCTTCAACGCTGGGCGTCCAGGGGTCGCGCCTCCATCGTAGCGTGAGCGAGTTGATGTCTGTGTGACCGTTGAGCATGAGGCTCTTGCCGTTGCCGAGTCCCTTCAGGGTGGCGATGGTCTGGAATCTTCCGGGCTCCACCTCCTGCAGGTCAACCTCATAACCGCGCGCCTCGAAGTAGCTGCTCAGGAAGCTGGCGACCGGCGTCTCCTCCAGCTTGAAGCTGGGAATCCTTATGAGGTCGCTGGCGAAACCCACGACCTCCCTTTCATCAACCTCGGCCAGTACTCGCTCGATCACGCTCTCGTCCATCGCATCCACCCTTCGCAAACCGGTATTCTCGCGCCGCAGCCATCGCCCCGATTCTAGCCTAAACAGCGTACAGCGTCCACACACGAAAGACGTGACAGCCGTTGCCGTCCCTGTGTTATAATTCCGCCGCGAAAAACATTGCGGACACGGGGAGGAGCCATGATCTCAATCTTTGTTACAATCCAGGTCAAAGGCGAATTCAGGGAACAATTCATGGAAGCCAGTCTCGGCGACGCCCAGGGCTCCGTCAGGGACGAGCCGGGCTGCTTCAGGTTCGACATCCTTCAGAGCGACGAGGACCCCAACCGCTTTCACCTGTACGAGGTATATCAGGACGCGGATGCCCTGGAGGCCCACCGGAACGCTCCTCACTACAAGAAGTGGATCGAGACGGTGGAAGACTGGTTCGACGGCGATAGGCATCGAGTCCAGATGACGACCATCTTCCCATCGGACGACGGCTGGCGCAAGCAGAAGGCGCACCTCCTGGACTGGTAGCTCAGCCCTAGCGACCCCTTGCGACAGTCATCCGGAAAATGGCCTCAAGACTCATTGACGCGCACATGGGTTCCATATCAAGCTGTGCCCAATAAGCACAACCCGAGGAGATTGGTGACGAAACGATGTCAACGCCCGACAACAATGGCAAGATAGCGCTTCTCGTGGGCACCAGGAAGGGCGTCATCATCATAGTCGGCGACGCCTCCCGCGATCGATGGGCCGTTTCCAACATCCACTGCGCGGGCGAGGACGTGTTTCACGTCACCTACGACCCGCGAAACGGGAGGACGTTGGCGGCGATAAACAGCGAGGTTTGGGGGCCGGAGGTTCGCATCAGTGCCGACTTGGGTGGAGTATGGTCAAGCTCCGACCGGCAGCCGCGATTCGTGGCACAGGACGGCCGCACGGTGAACAAGATATGGCATCTCAAAGCCGCCGGAGAAGGCTCCCGCGGCCTACTGTATGCCGGCGTCGATCCGGCGGCGCTGTTCAGGAGCGAGGACGACGGCGCGACATGGCAGGAAGTCACGGGTCTGAGCAATCACCAGACGAGAGATGCGTGGGAAGGGGGACTCGGCGGCCTATGCCTCCACAGCATCGTGCTGGACCCATCGAACCAAAGCCGCATGTGGGTGGGCATCTCCGCCGTCGGCGTCATGGGCACTACGGACGCTGGCGAAAGCTGGCATCCCCTGAACAAGGGCGTCCGCGCCGACTTCCTGCCTGAGACCTTCCCGGAGTTCGGGCAGTGCACCCACAAACTGCTCGCCCACCCGTCACAGCCCGACCTGCTCGTGCAGCAGAATCACTGCGGCGTGTTCCGCTCGGACTCCG
>CBDCIS010000004.1:0-331725 GCA_965217565.1 Dehalococcoidia bacterium | reverse complement strand
CGATCGGCTCCAGTCCTTTACGCATAGTCCTCAGGCACATGCTTCCAAACAGCCTGGCTCCTTTCATCGTTTACGCCACGGCCTTTCTGGGGGCGGCCATACTGATAGAGGCGTCGCTCAGCTTCCTGGGCCTTGGGGTCAAGCCTCCCGCGCCGTCCTGGGGCAGGGACCTTTCGGGGGAAGCCGTGCGCTATTTCGAGATAGCGCCCTGGATGGCGATATTCCCCGGCGCGGCGATAAGCCTGGCGGTCTTCGGCATCAACCTGTTCGGCGACGCCCTGAGAGACGTCCTGGACCCCAAGCTGAGAGGCCGCTAGGGAGTAGCCTCGCTTCGGCCTGGTATTGATGATGCGTATTTGCGCTAAGAAGGTGGTAAAGATTAACATCGCATGAGGCCCTGAGTATCGATAGTCGCAGACTTGGACACCCATAGACGACTGAGTGTACCCTACCTAACTATGGAGGTGAGACTATGGCAAGTATCGAAGTATTAAGTCCCGTAGCTCAAAAATACACCGGCTTGAAGGTTCGCCCCGCGCCCCGACTGGACACCCTGAACGGCAAGACCATTGGCTTGTATTGGAATCAGAAGTCTGGCGGAGACGTGGCTCTCGCGCGCATTTCCGAGATGATAAGCGAACGGTATCCCGATGTGCAGTTCAAAAACTATACCGGCTCCATCGGCTGGGGGCGGACCGTGGCCTCAGATGAGGACATCGAAAGAATATCCCAGGAATGCCAGGGGGTGATTGGCACAACAGCCGACTGAGGGGGCTGCACGTCGTGGCTTGCCCACGACACGGTAGCGGTAGAAAAGGCAGGACTGCCCGCTGTCGCTGTGGTGGCACAGAGGTTCTCCTCAGCTTGGCGTACTAGCATCAGCGCCTGGGGTCAGCCTCTATTGCCCTCGGTTACCATCCCACACGTGGTGGCAGGACAACGCCACGATCTCATTCGAGGCATGGTCGAGGAGCAGATAGACGGGATTCTCCAGGGACTGCTAGAGCCTGTGAAGGAGGCTGCGCTCATCGAAAAGGCGGAAACCGCCTCTGAGACTCTGAAGGTTGGTGGTGACGATGTGCTGGCAACCCTGGATGCGGTCAATAATCTCTTCCTGGAGAAGGGATGGGGTGATGGCTTCCCCGTGATTCCGCCCACGCCTGCGGCCGTGGAGCGTATGCTCCGGGGCACCGATCGAAAGCCTCAGGACGTTGTCTCCATCATGGAGCCTGGGTTCGGGATTGCCAGCGTAGAGAAGCTGGCGATCAATGCCGTGATGGCCGGATGTCAGCCGGAGCATCTACCTGTTCTCATTGCCGCAGTAGAGGCGCTTGCCGAGCCTCAGTGTATCCTTCGTGAGATGCAGGTCTCCACTGTGCCGGAGGCCCCTCTCTTGCTGGTTAATGGCCCCATCGCCAGGCGACTTCGCATCAATAGCGGCACCGCAGCCATGGGGCCGGGGGCCATCAACTATGCCAATACAGTCATAGGTCGTTCCTTGCGCCTGTCGCTCATGAATATAGGCGCCTGCTATCCGGGTGAAGCCGACATCAACACTATGGGCTTGCCCACCAAATACAGCATGTGTATCGCGGAAAACGAAGAGAGTAGCCCCTGGTCCCCATACCAGGTTGAGTTGGGCTACAAGCCGCAGGATAGCACTGTTACTGTAGTTGCCGTTTCGGGCGTTGCCAGCATTGTTGACGTCTCCAGCACCAGACCTGAGACTATTCTGGACGGGGCAGCCTCGGCTCTACACTTCACTGGCAGCGCGCCCATGGGCGACTGGCTCCGAGGTGGGAAGGTGAACCCTGCCATAAACCGGAAGGTTCTGGCCCAGCACACCCTCCTGGTAGCTCCAGACCACGCAAGGATCATGGCCCAGGCAGGTTGGGACAAGGTCGATGTCAGGAATTACCTCCACCGGACGGCCAGACTGCCCATGAAGCGCATGTTCCGAGGCCATGACCTGAAACGGGATAAACTTGAGAACTGGTTTGATCGCCCGGACCTCCAGTGGCTAGAAGATTATCCGGATGTAGAAGTACCAATTGCGGCCAGTCCAGACTCCTTCATCGTTGCCGTAGCGGGTGGACTCGGTAATGTGAGCCAGTTCTTTTGGGGCATCTACGGCTCAGCCACCAAAGTCATAGAACCCGCGCAAAGCTAACTCCGCACTTCAACAACACATGATAAGGAACCTGTATCAATTTAGTCGGTAGGGACGTTCCCTTGTGGGCGCCCAGGTAAGGGAAAGAGGGCAGACACAAGACCTGCCCCTACCGGCGTTCCCTTACTACACAAGCCAACGGACAACCGTGGCATTTACTTTGTGCTATACTTGCGCGGTAGGAGCGTTCACCACATTCATAATATGCCTTAGGAGGTAGTGATATGCCGGTTTGGGACGATTTCCTGTCTGAGAATGACCAAAAGATGCTGGCTAACCGAAAGCAGACGAGGCAGAAGCCTCACGCTCAGTTTGGCGAGCGACCTGCTATCCTGGTCATAGATATGAACAAAAGTGCGATTGGCCCGGACCTTCCCGTATATGAGGTTGTCAAAGAGATGCCGGGAGCCATGGGCGAAAATGCGTGGGCAGCCATTCGCCACATGGAGGACCTTTTGCCTATGGCGAGGGCGGCGGGAATCCCGGTAATCTATAGCAAACACTTCTTCAGGGTGACCACGGGACTGGCTCTGTCAGATGCCAACAGCCCTTACAGCGAGCTTAATGATCTCTCTGAAATACAGGATGAGATCGCGATGCAACCGGGCGATTTGCTTGTTGAAAAGCAGCAAGCCAGTGTGTTCGGGCAGACAGGTCTCATAAACATGCTCATGAACAAGAAGGTCGACAACATCATCGTTACTGGAAATAGCACTAGCGGATGCGTGCATGCGACAGTCGTCGATGCTGGTGGATTCCAACTCAACGTATCCATAGTCGAGGAGGCCGTCTTCGACCGCTTCGATCTGTCCCACGCGGCTGCCCTATTCAATATGGGTTCCAAGTACGGTGACATCGTTTCAATCGGAGAGGTGTACGAGTACGTCGCTTCCGTCACAGACGGCCAGCGGCAGCCAGCTTAGCGACAATCTGAAGTAAACCGGTTACGCAGTTGTCCAATCAAGCCTGCGTCGCTCCAGACCGAATGGAGACGCGCGCTTGACAGGGCACATGAAGCCCTATTGGGAGGAGGCTTATGACCAGAGAGGTTACGATAGCCGCGGCTCAACTAGGCCCCGCTTCTCAGACCAAGGGAGAAACCGTCGAGCGGATGTTGGGGTTGTTGTCAGAAGCAAAGGGCGCCCAGGTAGAGTTCCTTTGCTTCCCGGAGCTTGCCCTAACCGAATACTTTTGCACGGTGGTCAGAGGTTCGGTGGAGGAGTATTTCGAGACCGAGATGCCATCTCCGCTGACGAAGCCCTTGTTCAAGGCCGCTAAAGAGGCGAAGATGAGCTTTGTGCTGCCCTATGCGGAGAAAGAGGACGGTCAGTACTTCAATAGCTCTGCGATTGTAGGGGAAGATGGTCAGGTCGTGGGTAAGTATCGCAAGGTGCATATACCGGGCACCGTAGAACCCAAGGAAGAGGGCGACAATATCCTTGAGAAACGCTACTTCACTCCTGGTGATCTGGGCTTTCCCGTCGTTGACGCGGGCAAGGCACGAGTTGGAGTCCAGATATGCTACGACCGCCGGTTTCCTGAAAGCTTCAGGGCGCTGGGCATCAACGGGGCCGAGATCATATGCACACCCTATAATACCCCTGCCTTCGACGGCGACGTGGAAAAGGGAATAGATGGCTCTGACATGTGCATCAGGTCGGCGGCCTACTACAACGGTTGCTTCGCCATAGGCGTGGGCAAAGGCGGCGTAGAGAACGACGTGCAATTCATAGGTGGCAGCCTCATTGTTGGGCCTTCCGGAGAAATCCTTGCGCGCGCCACGTCGGACGGGGATGAGTTGATTACGGCAACAATAGACCTTGAAGAGATAACGACGGCGCGTAAGACGGCAGACCGCCGCCCTTCCGAGTACGACGTTCTGGTCTAACGGTGGGCAGATAAGCCGTCCGCTCACAGCCAAATGCCAAATGTACAAGAGGTAGCCTGGGTATAGTCGCAGGTGTTGTGGCTGCGCCCAGGCTATTGCTTTAGAGGCCTCACTTTCGCATGGCTTCCAGTCTGAATCACCGGCGGGCTGTGCGGTGGCCTGTGAGGACTGCTCGCCAGTGGTGAATTGGCGATACCACTGAATGCCGGTGAGTTAAGGGAATCGACCCGCGATATAGCGCAGGTAGCGTTTTGCAAGGAGGAGAGAATTGCTGGAACCAGACCGCTTTGATTACTCCCCCATCATCGATCGACCAATAATCAAGTGGCCCAATGACGCGCGAGTGGCTTTGTGGGTGGCCCCCAACATGGAATGGTACGAGTACACCCCTCTTAGCAGGCCCACACGACCGGACATCCCCAGCTACTCCTACCGGGATTATGGCAATAGAGTAGGCTTCTGGCGAATGCTGGAGGTGTTGGACAAGCATAACATCCGTTGCTGCGTATGCCTGAACGGCGGCGTTCTGGATCACTGCCCAGAAATCCGTGAGGCAATGGTGGAGCGGAACTGGGACTACATGGCTCACGGATTCTACAACACTCGCCCAATCACCAACTACACGGAGGAGGAAGAGCGCGAATACTGGCGGGACATGATTGACACCGTGAAGAGACACACTGGGAAGCAGCTCAAGGGAAGGCTCGGCGCTGGAGGCGGCAACACCGTGAACACCACGGACCTGATGGCGGAGGCGGGGCTGCTATATCATACCGACTGGCTAATGGACGATCAGCCATTCCCCCTCAAAGTGAAGAATGGCGCCAAGTTTATCCATGTGCCCTATACCTATCAATTGAACGACGCCGTGGTTCCCAGCCAGGGCAGGGACGCGGCATATTTTAGCCAGATGATCAGGGACCAATTCGACGTTCTTTATGAAGAAGGGGCCGAGAGCGGTAGGGTGATGTGTATCTCTTTGCATCCCTACTGGATAGGCAGGCCCCACCGCGCCAAGTACCTGGACGAAGCTTTGCAGTACATCATGGCCCATGACGGTGTGTGGCAGACTACGGCGGACGATATCGCCGACTACTACCTGGAGCATTACTACGATAAAGTAGTCGCCCATGTAAATCAGCAGAAGGAAAAGGGCCTAGTGTAAGCGTACTGCAATATCAAGAACGTTTAGGAGAATTGTTATGCCTGGAGAGCGCAAATACGGCCAGGATCATGACCATTACCAATGGTCGCCAGTTGTCAGCCGCCCTGTTCTGCGGTGGCCTAACAACGCCAGGTTGGCACTCTGTGTAATCGTAAACCTCGAACACTTCGACTGGGACATGCCGGCGGACGCGCCCACCCCCGTGAGTATGGTTGCGGGGGCCATGGGTGGCGGCGGTATAGGGTCGGGTGCCGGGCCTTACCCCAATATCGCTGGCTACTCCCAGCACGAGTACGGGAATCGAGTGGGAGTCTTCCGTGTATTGAGGGTGTTGGACAAGTACGGGATCAGGCCTACTATCGCGATGGACAAGACGGTGGCAGAGAACTATCCTTTCCTGGTAAACGAGTGCCAGAAGAGAGACGCAGAGTTCATCGCCCACGGCATCACTGTGAGACAAATTATCCACACCGGAATGTCAGAACAAGAGGAACGGGCGTACATACACGAGTCTATTGAAGCGTTAGCCGAGGCTACGGGTAAGCGACCGATTGGCTGGGCCGGACCAGAGTTCCAGGAGTCGATGAACACGCCCAATCTTCTGGCGGCTGAGGGGATCAGATACGTCTGCGACTGGTCCAACGATGAGCAGCCCTATCGGATGAACGTGAAAGAGGGAGAGCTGTTCTCCCTGGGGGTCAATCTGGACCTGGACGAAATGTTCATTCATTTGAACGGCCGCAGGCTCATCGATGAGTACGAGCAGATTATCAAGGACGAGTTCGACGGACTCTACAGCGACGGAGCCGAGACCGGGCTGATGCTGGTCTTAAACCTTCATCCATGGGTCATAGGGCAGCCATGGCGCATCAAGTATCTGGACAGGGCTCTGGCGCACATCAACAGATACAGCGGCGTCTGGAAGGCCACCGGTCAAGAGATAGTGGACTGGTACAAAGATCACTCCTAGAAGGAACATTAGGAGCCGATGAGCTAGGCACATCCACTTGGATGGTGCGAGGAAAGCCCAAATAGTAAGGGTGGGAAGTATGACCTCTCACGTAACTGTTCACGTTTGAAAGGGAGGTCCTCCCATTATGCCCCTCCCGCAAGGGCTGGGGTTAGGGGGTGGGTGCTCGTAGCTTGTGGCAAATCCCTTCACTTTCCCTCGACTCTAAACAGTTACGGTGTCGTGCGTCCTCTTGACGCGGGCGAACTTCCGTGCTACTATGGTCTCGCTGATATCGACGGCAATCTAGCAGCCCAACATCCTTGAAATGAAGCGTAGAGCGGCGAAGCCACAACTTCCCCCGCCCTGGATGGGGAGGGGACTGACAGGGTAGGTTTTTCAAGATTAGCCTCAGCCGTCATTCCCGCGAAAGCGGGAACCCATCGCAATGGCTCGCCGCTCGGCAACCCAGAGGGGTGGGGCACTCATCCAATCTCGGTTCTCGATTTGCCTACCCCTGTCAGCGGGGAAGGGATTAGGGGATGGGTGGCGGTCGCTGTGTAGGGAACTCACGTTCTAAGTCCTTGTCAATGCAATCAACGATTCTGACAAAAACCTCGGAGAGCGCAGCTACGAAATGTCCCAAATTTACCCATATTTACCCAGTTGGGGAAAACCTTGTGGGCGTCCAGGCCGCAGGATCGGTTCTTCCGGGCACGCGGACAATACACCACAGACCCTGAACAGTTACCCTTTCACGACCCGGACTACCGGAAGGTTCTGGGTATCGAGTAGCGCGAACTTAATCCACTAAATCTTTCACGAACGAGGCAAAGGAGGACTCTATGGATCTGGTAATCAGAGGCGGAAGCGTAGTTACCGTTGGAGATACCTTCGTTGCCGACATTGGCGTTGAGGGCGGGAAAGTAGCGCAAATAGGCGGCGAGATGTCGGCCTCCAGGGAGATCGATGCCAGCGGCAAACTAATCGTGCCAGGCGGACTGGACATGCACGTGCATCTTCAACTCTCCGACCCGCTCCCTGCGGGAAGCCCGCCCCGCATGTCAGACGACTTCTACTCCGGCACCGCTGGCGCTGCCGCCGGAGGTATTACCACAGTCGGAAGCATGACCTCTCCTCAGCCAGGACAGAAGGCGGGTCTCCTGGCGATGCTGGAACAGGCTGAGGCCGATGCCCTCGCTAACTCCCTCATCGATTTCACCCTGCATCCAGTGATTACCGACCCTTCGCCAGAGACAATCGCCGAGATTCCTAAACTACTGGATTCAGGCTATTCGAGCACCAAGACTTTCATGATAATGCACGCATTCGACGAGCGTCAGGTGGACTACACCAAGGCGTTCGAGGCGGCCGGCCAGAATGGAATCCTTCCTATGCTCCACTGCGAGGACGCGAGCATCAACCATTACTGCGAGCAACACTTCCTCTCGCAGGGCAAGAGCGACATCCGCTACTATTCCGACAGCCGTCCAACCTATGCTGAGGCGGTCGCGACGGCTCGTGGAATCGCCCTTGCCAAAGCCGCGGGAGCGCCCGTTTACTTGGTGCACGTTTCCAGCGCCGCCGCCCTTGACGAGGCGCGCCAAGCGAGGGTCAAAGGTCAGCGAGTTTACGTGGAGACACGTCCCATTTACCTGTACTTGACCAGGGAGCTTTACGAGGTTCCCGATGGCGCCAAGTACGTGGGCTGGCCTCCTCTACGAGACCAGTCAGATGTCGATGGAATATGGGACGGCCTTGGCAACAACGACGTGGATACCTTGTGCTCCGATCATGCCCCCTGGACTCTCTCTGAAAAGCTAGACCCCGAGCTTAGAGTTGGCAGCTTCCGACCGGGCATGGCTAACCTGGAGACGCTGATGCCTATGCTCTACTCGGAGGGAGTGGCCAAGGGCAGGATTTCGTTGAGCAGATGGGTAGAGTTGACCTCAACAAACGCAGCCAAGCTCTTTGGCATGTTTCCGCAAAAAGGGACTATAGCCGTTGGCTCGGACGCCGACCTCGTGGTGTGGGACACGAACCTCAAGCGCGTCGTTCGAGGTGAGGAGATGCGTTCCAAGGCTGGCTACGACGTGTATGAAGGGCATGAGGTACAGGGCTGGCCTACGCACACAATCTCCCGAGGAGAGGTGGTTTACGAGAACGGCCAGATTACCGGAGCGCGAGGCAGGGGTCTGCGAGTGAAGCGAGGGCCCCACGTATCCCTCTGATTCTCTTGGGGTTAGTAACCCTCAGTCGTGACTATACGTCAGGGTTTGCCAGGAAATCCATAATCACGCTGGCCAGAGCCTCTGGGTTCTCATAGGTCTTAAGGTACGAGCCGCCAGGCCCTATGTGTGTGCGAGAGCGCTTTATCGCCTCTGCCACCGGCTCCACAGTGCGGCGTAGGCCGTCCTTTTCGCCGCTCATAACCAGTGTCGGCGCTTTGATAAGAGGAAGACGGCTCATGATGTCATAGTGGGCCAGGGCGACGTAGGCCTCGTGGTAACGTTCCCCGGCTATCAGCTTGAAGAGTACCTCCCAGTGGAGCGTTCTGAGTATATCCTCGCTGAACGGCCTCGGAAAGAAAGGCTCGATTCTGCCCGATAGCTCTTGCCACGTCTCGCTCATATGGCTGCCGTCGTCCTTGAGTGTGATGGGATGCACGTGACTGAGGAACTGCTCGACGGCGTTTTCCCAATAAGGTGTCCCATCGACGATGAGCTTGTCCACCATGTCGGGGTACTCTGCGGCAAGTTCGCAGGCGAAGCTAGCCCCCGTATGGTGGCCGAAGACGGAGGCGCGTTCGATATTCAGGCTCTTGAGGAAGGCGGCAAAAGTGTGGCCGTAGTCGGCGAGTGTGTATTCCCGGTTAGTGGGGTAATCAGACATCCCATAACCGGGAGTGTCCACTGCAAGCACGCGAAAGCTGGGGGCCAGGAAGCGCATAGTCGGCTCGTAGGCATACGAACTGGTGGCTGTCTGATGAATCAACAGAAGAGGTTCGCCTTCTCCAGCATAGCGATAGTGCAGCTGGCCGTAGGGAGTGTCCGTGTACGCCCTACGAATAGTGATGCTGTTGGTCATGTATCACTCCACTGCCAAATCAACCTAGCCGGTCTGGCTTTTGCCCCACTTCTCATAGGAGGTAACCTCTTCCAGAGGCCTGCGACGGGGACGACTGAAGCGCTCTCCCTGGCCTGGGTAGCCTATGGGAATCATCGCCACCGTTTCAACGTCGTCTGGGATTCCAAAATACTCCTTCACTTCCTTCTCGTAGGCCGTGTGGAGAGTCGTCAGGACAGTGCCCAGACCAAGGCCCCTCGCCGCAAGCATCAGGTTCTGCACGGCAGGGAAAATGGACGACCCACTCGGCGTGGCGCTAGACTTCTGGCATACCACTATTACGACCGGCGTGTCCGGCAAGTTGTTACCGAGGTCGCCTCCCGAACGATACGGTTGCATAGGCCTCATATCATCGTTGACTGCAACTTCCCAGGCCTTCAGATACCACTGGCCCAGGCGTCTTTTGCTCTCCTGGTCGCGGACTACCAGGAAGTGCCACTGCTGCCGGTTCCCTCCATTCGGCGCCTGAATCGCGGACTGCAGTATGGTCCTGACGTCCTCGTCAGACACGGGTTCGGTAGTGAAGTGGCGAATCGCACGTTGGGTGTTCACAGCCTCGAAAAGAGATATTTCCGATTGGGTCATGTAAGTCTTCCTCTCCGGATTGCGCTATTGAAGCATAGACCCCTTACAAGGCCCGCGCCGCCATATGGCCCTCGCGTATCGCCTCGATCAACTTTCTCGCGGATACGCTGTCGCCGACCGCTACCACGTGCGGGATGCGCCCGTCTGCTTTCAGGGCCTCATAGAGACCATCGTTGGGCGCGTTGAATTCCCCACCCACGATGATATCTACGTCCTCGATAATCGTTTCCTTTCCGGTGTACACTTCGGCCAATACCGCAGTCTTCCCCGAGACCTCTTTGATCCAGCTTTCCCGGTGGAAGGTTACTCCATTGTCCTTCATTCGCTCAATCACCGGCGGCCTGCTGGTAACTATAATGTCGGAGGCTACCGTCTCACTCATAGTGACCAGGTGGACTTCGGCCCCTTTTTCGCACATTACGTCCGCGGCATTCGGTGACTTGTGATGGTTGTCGGCGGCAAGCAACAGCGCCCGTTTGCCGACTTCAACCCTCCCTTCGATCACGTCATCTATGCTGGCAAGTGTTGGGACACCGGGCCCTTTTAGCCCTGGTATCTCCGGGTAAACAGGGAGCGACCCTGTGGCAATAATGACGGCTTCCGTGCCCTCTCCAAGCAGTGCATCGACTGTGGCCTCTGTTTCGAGTTTCACTACCACGCCCAGGCGATTTATCTGGGCTTCGAGCCACTCTCCAATATCGTTGAAGGTGCCGCGCTTGGGGACTTTGGATACTGTCTTGAGCTGTCCGCCAAGCCGGTCTGACTTTTCGTATAGGACCACCTTGTGACCACGAGTGGCAGCCGTCCTTGCTGCCTCCATTCCTCCGGCGCCACCGCCGACCACCGCTACGGCCTTGGGGGTTTCTGCCTGGGTGAGTGGCCCCAACTCCAACTCTCGTCCGGCCTCTGGATTGATGGAGCAGCCGATGGGTTGCCCCCTGTGAGCGCGCCCGCCGCATCCATCGTTCGAGCCGATGCACTGGCGTATGTCGAGTGGTCGTCCCTCCATCAGCTTGCGCGCAATTTCAGGGTCGGCAATGTATGCGCGCGTCATGACGCACATGTCCGCCTTGCCTGAAGCTATGATGTCATTCGCAATTTGTGGATCTATGATGCGGCACACCGTGAAGATGGGGATGCCCTTGGTCGCCTTTTTGATTTCCGCGGCATAGTGCACGAAGGGAGCTTGCTCCCAAGTCATGTCTGCCTGCTGCATAGCAAAGGGCATACCACCGCCAACGCTGAAGCTGACGTTCATGAAATCGAAGTCGCCCTTCTCTTCCAATAGGGCTGCCATAGGCGCCATCTCTTTGACAGTCATTCCACCTGGCTGCAACTCGTCGGCGCTAAGGCGTATCCCAACCGCAAAGTCGTGGCCGACCCTCCGGCGCACAGCTTCGCACACTTCCAGGGCTAAGCGCGCTCGGTTTTCCTCGCTGCCGCCATATTCGTCCGTCCGGTGATTTGTCATCGGAGACAGGAACTGTTGTATCAGATAGCCGTGAGCTCCGTGAAGCTCTACCCCGTCCACTCCCGCCTGTTTCATGTTGGCGGCGGAGTGGGCGTAGCCCTCGATGACTTCATCGATCTCTTCTTTGGTCATGGCATGGGTATATTCGTTGCCTGACAGAGCCTTGTAGCGTGAAGCCGACCATAGGGGCAGCATAGTCGAAAGGCTCTGGCCCGATTTTCCAAAGTGGAGAAGCTGCACGAAAATCTTTGTGCCGTGCTCATGAACGGCATCCGCCAGCGCGCGCCAAGCGGGAATCGCGTCGTCGATGTAACCAGTAGGGCTTTGCAATCCGCCGTAAGACGTAGGATGAACGATCGTGCCCTGTATGATGATGAGGCCTATGCCTCCTCTGGCGCGAGCCGCATGGTAGGCGTTGTTCTGCGGGGTTGGCCTGTTATTCTGATACATTCCCGAGCTATGTGCGCTGGTCAACATGCGATTGCGTACTTCTACGCTGCCCAGGCGAATCGGCGACAGAAGATGGCTAAATTGCGAGTTCTGCGTACTCATAACGCCCCCCTTCCTACTTGCGCTGGAAGATTTCCTTCGTACAGAAAAGCTCTAGTAATGGAGACAAAGACGCGAGCAATAGGCAATCGATTCTCCGGGATTCGGTGCCTTTTGCTACTTTGAGGCGTTTACAAAGCTGATAAATCCAGCTTTAACGACACGTAGCCGTTATAGGCGGCCACCCCCGATATGTGGCAGTTTAGCAGGGCCATCTTCAATGGTCAATTCAATTTTCATGCTGGAGGCCGTATCAACCTAGTCGGTCAGATGGCCGTAGGGGTAATCCCTTGTGGTTGCTCGCATCGGTCATCATACCCAGGGCGCCCACGAGGGACACCCTACGAATTGGGCGCCTACTACACCGATACAGGCTCAACCCTGTGTTTCGGCTTGACGACAATCTCTGTACGTGCTACGTTGCGATTCAATCGCCCAGGATACTCAAAATGGCCTGAAACACTAAAGAGGAGGAGCCAGCAACGTAGAAATAACAACCCAGGCACTTTTAGGCGAGTGATAGATGAATAGTGACAACGAGGAGGAGCACCATGATGAAGGGTTTGAACAGGCCGATAGTCTATGGGTTGTTGGCGACGTTGGTTCTGTTGATTGTGGGGGCAGCCTGTAGCTCAGATGAGGCCGAGGCGACGGCTGTACCGGCCGCGGCAACCCCCACGACTGCGGCGGCGCAACCGCCCGCGGCGGCGCAGCCAACCGCCATGCCAACAGTACCGGCCGCACCGGAACGCCCGGCTGACCTGATCCCCAGTGGTCTAGCCGAGAACTTCCCATTGATAGCCGAGTGGCACTGGAGCAAGCTCCCGCATCCCTTTGGCGAACAGCCCAAGAAGGGCGGGGTATTCAAGCTCGAGGGGCGGTTCGACCTGAATACCTGGGACCCCCGTAATCCCGCGATTTCGTCCCTGGCGATTCAGATGAACGCGGTCTATAATCGGCTCTTGAAAGCCGACCATACAATGGAGACGGCTATCGCAACCAAGGGACGCTGCCTCCGCGAAATCTGCCTCGAGGGTGACTTGGCGGAGAGTTGGGAAGTTATAGGCGGCGGCGAGTCCATCGTCTTCACACTTGCCGATGGCATAAAGTGGCAGAACTTCGCACCCGTGAATGGGCGCGACTTCGTAGCCTCTGACGTCAAGTTCTCCTACGACTCATATATAAACGATGAACGAGCCACCGGACAGAAGAGCATCTTCCGCCAGGTGGAAAGTATAGTAGCTGACGACGCGGCCAACACCGTCACCTTCAACTTCTCTTCACCGGCGGCGTACTTCATGTACAGCATGGCGGGGCCCCTTGTGCCCGTCTTCGCCAGGGAAGCCGCTGAACAGGAAGGCAGGCTGGACGAAGACCCTCCTATTGGCACAGGGCCGTTCCAGATAACGAACCACATTTTCGACAGCGTCATCGAGTATGAGGCAAATCCCACATACCACAAGAAGGACGCATTTGGGCAACAGCTACCCTACTTGGAGGGGATCTCGTCCGTACGGATGTTTGACGACGCAACGCGCGTTGCCGCGTTCCGTTCCGACCAGATGGACTCGTACATGTCCCTTTCCGGTGATGCCCGGCAGAATATCGAGAAAACGGAACTGTCCAGAGGCGCCAACCTCAGGGTAATGGAGCAGAATGCTGGTGGAAACTTCTTCTTCGGGCCTCCACACGATAGCGCACCGTTTGACAACGTGAACTTCCGCCGCGCTCTTTCCATGGCGTTGGACCGGGACGCCATGGTCGAGGCTGCCTATGCCGATCAGGGCCGCTGGTCGCTTGGATACCCTACGGACTGGCTGGGACGTGAGTTCCCATTCACAAACTCTGAATTTGGCCAGTATTACCAGTACAACCCCGAGGCGGCCATGGCGCTATTGGAGCAAGAGGGCCTGGACGGCATCGAGTTTGAAATCCACACTACCGCCCAACGGCAAACCGACGGGCAGGTGGCCTTGGGTATCGAATTCTGGAAGGACATCGGCCTCAGGCCAAACCTCACCGTTGACGAGAACGTAGCCTACAACGCGGCATCATTCAGCCATGACTTCGAATACCTTCTGGGCGGCGCCTGGTATTCCGGCGGCGTGGACTGGGACGACTTCACCTACCGAATGATGCTCTCGGGTGAGCCGGGCAACTACCTCGACATCAATGACCCTGAGTTGGACCAACTGCTGGTGGCTAGCCAGTTGGAATTCGACCGAGCCAAGCGAATTGAGATTAACCGGAAGGTGATTGAGAAAGAGTTTGATCAGATCTACCGCATATTTGGTGCGGTGTTCCTGTTCGCGGAGTGGACGAAGCCCGAAGTTCGCAACTGGTTGAGCCATGACATCTACTTCTGGGTCAACGGATGGGGACTGAACGCAATGGAAACCGTCTGGTTGGATAGGTAAGGTCCAAGACCTTTACGAGGCCACTGTAATCGTTATCTTGGCTGAGGGTAATGCAACCGATGCCCTCAGCCAAGATTTTCATAATCCTGCGATGGCGATACTCTGAAACGAGGAAACATCTGTGCATCGCTACATAATTCGACGGCTTTTACTGGCGGTCCCAACCCTGTTCCTCGTCTCCGTCGCGATATTCTCCATGACGCGTATCATCCCCGGAGATGCGGTGGTGGCAATAGTTGGGGATACGGGGAATATCTCGCCTGCCCAGCTTGCGGGGCTAAAGTCCCGGCTTGGGCTGGACAAGCCGTTCCACACTCAATACCTCAAGTGGCTTCGAGGCGTCGTCACGGGAGACCTGGGCGATTCCTACTACACGCGGAAGCCTGTTGTCAGTCAGCTATTGAGCTCCATTCCCGTCACACTGGAGCTCGCGGCGATAGGCCTGGCGTTAGGAATGTTGTTCGCAATCCCACTGGGAATCATTTCCGCTATCAGGCAGGACACGATCACCGACTACGCTGCCAGGATATTGGCCGTACTGGGCATATCGATGCCCAATTTCTGGATAGCGACGATGGTCGTGGTGTACCTGGGCCTCTTCTTTGCGTACCTACCCCCTCTGGGGTACAGCAGGCTCTGGGAAGAACCCTGGCGTAATGTTTCGCAATTTTTCCTTCCTGGTATAGTGCTTGGGTTCCAGTTGTCCGGGACGACGGCCCGCATGGTACGCTCATCGATGCTGGAGGTATTGCGCCAGGACTACATTCGCACCGCCCTTTCCAAGGGACTGAGGGAGAGAGTAGTAGTCGGTCGACACGCGGTGAAGAATGCGCTCATCCCGGTGGTGACAATCATCGGGAACCTCATGAACGCCCTGATAGGGGGCACCGTTATCATTGAGACCATTTTCGCGCTCCCTGGCGTTGGGCAGCTCACCATAGGAGCGGTAACCCAACGGGATTACCCTCAGATTCAGGCCAACATCATGTTTCTGGCGACGTTCCTGATTCTAATGAACCTGCTGATAGACCTGACCTACGGGTGGCTCGACCCAAGGATTCGATATAGCTAGCCCCGACACCCGCTAAGGAGAAGAGACGATGGCTACTGGAAGTGAGCCAGGGCAACCGGAGGTGGCAGCAGTTGTTGGGGCCGGCTATGGGACGGCGCCGAGGGCTGCAAGTTACTTAGTCCGAATGGGGAGACTTGCCAGAAGCAAGCCTATCGGAGCGGTATCCGCCGTCATCATCGCGGTGATGGTGCTCGCCGGTATATTTGCCGACTTCATTGCCCCCTTCGACCCGTTGGAGGCGCATGTCAGGGATAGGCTGCAAGGCCCAAGCATCACTTATGTTATGGGGACTGATAACCTTGGAAGGGACGTGTTCAGTCGCGTCGTTCATGGCGCTCGAACCTCTTTGCTCATCGCCATTCCCGCGGTGGTCCTGGGTGTTGGCATTGGATCGGCAATAGGAATCGTAAGCGGGTTCCTGGGCGGCTGGTTCGACCTCCTCATCCAGCGCCTGTTGGACGCCAGTCAGGCCATCCCATCTCTTATCCTGGCTTTGGCTGTGATAGCCGTTCTCGGAGCAGGCACAGATAAGGTGATTTACGTCATTGCGTTCATCGCCGTGCCCTGGAACGGTCGAGTGGTCAGGGGTTCGGTGTTGGCCATTAAGGAAAACCAGTACGTCGATGCGGCCAGGAGCGTCGGAGCGAGCAATGGGCGGATAATGTTCCGTCACATTCTGCCCAACGTGGTGGCTCCGATATTGGTCCTGGTTTCCGTGCTGTTGGGCGCCGCTATCATCATCGAAGCCTCCCTGAGCTTCCTGGGCCTAGGCGTCCCGCCTCCCAATCCCTCCTGGGGCGGTATGCTCAGCAGGGAAGGCCGGTCCTTCATGGAAAAGGTGCCTACGCTGGCACTATTCCCCGGCCTCGCCATAAGCATAGTCGTACTGGCCTTCAATATGCTGGGGGACACCCTGCGAGACATTTGGGACCCAAGGCTGCGGGGCTCCCAGTAGCCCCCTCTGTCACCCTCAATGTACGGGAATGTTGGCGTCCTCTTCGCTAGGGGTATATTATGGAGGTGCTCGCTGAGTAAGTCGGTTTCGTTAATGCGGCACCTCGCGCGCTTGCTGCGTTTTGGACCCTGAAGTCAGTTAGAAGGAGTTGAATATGGCCCTACAGCCAGACCGCTTTGATTACTCCCCTATTATCGACCGACCAGTTATCAAATGGCCCAATGACGCAAGAGTTGCGCTGTGGATCTCCCCCAACGTAGAACACTATGAGTACCTGCCACCGGAGAACGAGTTCCGAAACGCCTGGCCCCGAACTCCTCATCCCGATATCCAGGGCTACGCCCACCGCGACTATGGTAATCGAGTAGGCTTCTGGCGAATGCTTGAAGTGTTGGACAAGCACGACTTCCGCTGCTGTGTCTCGCTGAACGAGGCCGTGCTCGAGCACTTCCCGGAGATCAGAGACGCCATGGTGCAACGGGACTACGACTACATGTCGCATGGCATCTACAACACCCGCTACCTCGTCGGCGCGTCAGAAGATGAGGAGCGAGAATTCTACAGGGACATCATCGACACCCTCAAGAAACACACCGGCAAGCAGCTAAAGGGTATGCTCGGCCCGGCCCTGTCCAACACCGAGGCCACCCCAGACCTGATGGCCGAGGCAGGGCTTGTCTACCACACCGACTGGTTCCACGACGACCAGCCCTTCCCCATCAAGGTGAAGCAGGGCAAGCTAATCTCGATGCCGTACACAATCGAGTTGAACGATGTCGTTGTCCACGCTCAGGGCCACGAAGCGGAATACTTCTGTCAGATTATCAAAGACCAGTTCGACGTTCTCTACCAGGAAGGCGCGGAGAGTGGACGGGTGATGTGCATTGCTTTGCATCCTTACTGGATTGGGCAACCTCACCGCGCGAAGTATCTCGATGAAGCGCTGAGCTACGTACTTTCCCATGACGGGGTGTGGAAGACCACGGCAGACGACATCACCGACTACTATATTGAAAACTACTACGATGACGTTCTGGCCTACGTTAAGAAGTAAGCCATCCAGTCCGACAGAGAAACGAAGTACACTAGGAGGCAAGGATAATGCCAGCAGAACGCAAACCCGGCATGGACAACGACTTCTACGCCTGGTCTCCGATTAGCGCCCGCCCCAAGCTCCGGTGGCCCGATAATGCTCGCGTCGCCCTGTGCGTCATTCTCGACCTGGAGCACTACGAGTGGAACCCTCCCGAAGGCTCGTACCAAGCGCCCTCGGTGGGCGGCCTTGGAAGGGGAGTCTTCCCCGATCTTCGGAGCTTCTCTCATCACGAATATGGCAACAGGGTAGGTATATTCCGGGTGCTGAACATACTGGACAAGTACGGCATAAGGCCGACCATAGCTATGGACGCCGCGGTAGCGCAGAATTACACGTTCCTTATAGAGGAGTGTCAGAAACGAGGAGCTGAGTTCATCGGCCACGGGCTTACCGTATCACGCATGATTACAAGCAACATGACTGAGCAGGAGGAACGAGAATACATTCATGAATCCATCGAGGCCCTGACAAAGGCCACCGGCAAGCAACCGACGGGCTGGCTAAGCCCGGAATACGGAGAGTCCACGCGCACTCCCAACCTGCTGGCGGCAGAGGGAATAAAATATGTCTGCGACTGGCCCAACGACGAGCAGCCCTACCAGATGACTGTGAGTCAAGGAAAGATGTTCTCCCTGCCAATCCATTTGGAAGCCGAGGATATGTTCACTCAATGGAATCGTGGCGTTTCTATCATGCACTACAGCAAGATAGTCCGCGATACCTTTGACGGACTGTACAGGGACGGGGCTGATAATGGCCGGACGATGGTGCTGAACCTTCATCCATGGCTTATCGGGCAGCCCTTCCGCAGCAAGTACCTGGACTTGGCCCTGGCTCATATCTCCAAGCCCGGAGGAGTATGGAAGGCCACCGGTGAAGAGATCATCAACTGGTTCGAACGACAGGTAACTATTCAGTCTTGATGGGAGGCGCTTCATTTGCCCTCCCTTGACGGGAGGGGGTCGGGGAGTTGGTGCTAGCAGTGTGGTGGGGAAGTACCTTCTATTGCTCCGAACTCCGAACAATTGCTGCGTTATACAATTGAATTGTCCGCTAAACGGACAATCAGATTCGGGAGGTCTCTTCATCGCTGCGCTGCTTGGCCGCCCGTAAACAGCGCTTGTCTTTCTGCTATCTTCTCTGGGCGCGGCAGAAGCTAAATCCTGCGACCAACGACGCGGCCACGACTGCGATGGTAATCAACCACCCTGAGCCTGTCTCAGAAGTCTGGAACTGGTAAATGGAGCAGTCTTCGGTGTACCTTCGAGGTGACCTTGGTAGAGGAGATATTGAGATGCCGCTTCGAGAGATGTACTGAGAGCAGATGTGGATGTTGCCGCCGACGCTTGACGAGTTGAGCGAGCGCAAGTATGAGAGAATACCTTGCGTAGGCTCGTGTTAGTGAAACACTCGATGCCTGAGATCGAGCGCGATAAGCCTGCAACTGCTTGGGAACTCGGTGAGGTTGGTCGCCGTCGGTCTGAGTTGCTGGCGGCTAGACTCGGGGAGTTCCAACCAGCTATGATTTGGTCCAGCAGAGAGTCGAAGGCGGTCGAAACCGCGGAGATAGTCGCCGATGAGCTAAGAGTCCCGACGCAGATAGCAGATGGATTGGAGGAACATCACAGGAATAACGTACCCTTCTTGCCAACAGGAGAGTTCGAACGGGCCGTCGAGCGGTTCTTCTGCACTCCGAATCGACTCGTGCTTGGGACGGAGACGGCGGAACAAGCCCGCGATAGGTTTGTCGCCGCTATCGATAAGGTGATCGACGCAGGACAGACGGACAGCATAGTGGTGACTCATGGAACAGTAATGACGCTCTACGTGGCAAGCGTCGCTAGTGTTCGGAGGATGTGTTTCTGGCGTCGGTTGGGATTGCCGTCGTACGTAGTGCTGACGCTGCCCGACATGCACATACAATCCACCGTCGGCAGTGTGACTGCGGAGGAAGCCGTGGACTGAGATGTAGGCCTAGAATGGGTAATACCTGCTTGTCTTCAGTCCCTCCGACTTCGAGCCTGAAGTACAGAGCTCATGGTGATTCGGACACATCTCACCGGTTGAAAGTCGCGCCATGCCGCGCTCTTAACCGAGGTATCCCCTTTGGAGGGCCCCCAGGCTCAGAGAGCAGCCCACCAGGCATCTCTTCATGGAATGCTCCTCCTCTCTCCTTTCCTTCATCATCCCACAAAACTAACATCTCTCCTGGCTCAGATTTTGGGGAGCAGACCACCCCGCTGTCGAGTTCAACAATGTGGTACACGCCGGCACATGCACTGTGGGCATGTGCCGTGGAGCCGGAATCGTTGTCCAATGCGGCGCGTCACCGGGGTATGGCATTGACCGGCCGCGGACCCTATAGTATCAGCACAGTCGTGATCCTGTAACATGATACAGAAGAGGAACTGACATGAGTACCGCAAGTAAAATGTGTAAGTGTTCAGAGTTGCTGAGATGAACCTAAGAACCGCTAGCGGTTCTTAGGCATATGTGTCATAAGGGAGAGATGGAAGCTGAAGTAGATCTTCAAAGTGAGAGCAGGGAGACCCTGCTGGCGGTGATTGCCGAGCTGCGGCGGCGGGTAGAGGAGTTGGAGGCGCTGCTGAGCAGTCGCGGCCCCACGGCAGGGATGCCGGGCAATAAGCCGTCCGTCAAGCGACATCAGCCGGAGATGAAAGGACCGAGGAAGCGTCGTCTCCACGGCTTTGCCCGGCGGCGGATGGAACCCACGCAGCGGGTGATACACGCTCCTGAGTCGTGCCCGGAGTGCGGCACGGGCCTGTCAGGCGGATGGGTTCAGCGGAGGCGGGAGGTCATCGAGCTTCCGGTGGCTCCGGCAGAGGTAATCGAGCACGTCTTCGTGGCACGGATATGTCCGCTGTGCAGGAAACGACGATTGCCCCAAGAACTATTGCAGGGATTGGCAGTGGGGCGTCAGCGCCTTGGGGTCAACCTCGTGAGCCTGATAGTGACACTGCGAGAAGAGGGACGGCTGCCCATAAGAAGCATCCAGTGGTACCTGCAAACAGTACATCGGTTGAAGCTGAGCGTGGGCGCCATCGTGGAGGCGATTCATAGGGCGGCGCAACAGGCCCAACCGGCAGTGGCTGCGATGCTGGAGCGCATCCGTGGCTCTCCTGTGGTGCACGCAGATGAGACCGGCTGGCGAGAGGCTGGGGTCAACGGCTATGTGTGGACCTTCAGCACTCCCACGGAGCGGTATTTCCTGCGTCGCGGCCGTGGCAAGGAGGAGGTGGACGAGGCGTTGGGAGAGTCCTTCAACGGGGTGCTGGTGAGTGACTTCTACGCCGCATATAACCATTATCCCGGCCTCAAGCAGCGCTGCTGGGCACACCTGCTGCGGGACATCCATGACCTCAAGGCGCTGTACCCTGGTGACCCAGGCCTGGCCCGGTGGGCCACAGCGGTGCGCCAACTCTATGACAGGGCGAAGGCATGTGCTGACGCCCGCAGCCGACCGGCGTCTGGCTATCAGCCGTCAGCATCTCCCAACCAGTTGATGCTGGAGAAGCTGCTGCTGTCGCTATGCCAGCCCTTCTCCAACGACGAGACGGCGCCTCAAGCCAAGCTCTGCCGGCGCATAGAGCGGTTCATCAAGGAACTGTTCGTCTTCGTGTCCCATCCAGACGTGCCACCCGAGAACAATGCGGCTGAACGGAGCCTGAGGCACCTGGTGATCAGCCGTAAGATCAGCGGCGGCACTCGCTCTGAACGGGGCACAAGCAGCAAAATGGCTCTGGCATCCCTCTTTGGCTCCTGGAGGTCCAACAGCCTTAACCCACTCCTGGAATGCCGCAACCTGCTCGTTTCCCCTCAACTCTGAACAGTTACCAAAATGTTTGCTGCTGCCTTTGATGGTTGCTGAGCAGACGTAACTCTGTGCTCTCAAGGAGGTTATGTGATATGGCAACCGAACGCGACCTAATAGGCTACGGCGCCAATCCTCCGCAGGTCGAATGGCCCGACGGGGCTCGCATCGCGCTATCCGTGGTCGTCAACTACGAGGAAGGCTCCGAGTACTCCACGCTCGACGGGGACGCCGCACACGAGTCGAACAACGAGGTGCCGTCACCAGTTCCGCATGAAGAGCGCGACCTGGCTAACGAGTCATTCTTCGAGTACGGCAGCCGCGTAGGCGTCTGGCGCATCATGGACTTGCTGGACGACTTCAATGTAAAGGCCACCTTCTTCTGCTGTGCGCTGGCCGTGGAGCGCAATCCGGAGGTTGGCCGGGCAATAGTCGCGCGTGGGCACGAGGTGTTTGGGCACGGCTACCGGTGGGAGGAGTACTTTAAGATGAGCCGGGAGGCCGAACGGGAGGCCATCCGCAAGACGGTAGAGTCTCTCCAGCGCACAACAGGGGAGCGACCGCTGGGCTGGTACGTCAGGTACGGCCCTAGCGTGAACACTCGACAGCTAGTCGTCGAAGAGGGCGGCTTCCTCTATGACAGCATGGCCTACAATGACGACATCCCCTACTACGTGCAGGTGGACGGCCGGAAGTGGCTGGTGGTGCCCTACTCGCTCGAGGTCAATGACACGCGTTTTTGGCGCGGCGGCATGAACAGTCCAGGTGACTTCTTCGAGACGCTAAAGAACACGTTCGACACCCTCTATAGGGAAGGGGAGAAGAACCCGAAGATGATGAACGTAGGGCTGCATTGTCGCATAGTTGGGAGGCCGTCGCGGATTGTGGCCCTCAGGCGGTTCTTGGACTACGCCTGTGGCTTCCCCGGCGTCTGGTTCGCGCGGCGAATAGATATCGCTCGCTGGTGGCTACAGAGATACCCGTAGGTCGCTTCTGCTGTCTCGCCGTCAATCCAGCTTTCCCCAACTCGAAGCCGATCCTGTCAACGGCAACCTCTGGTGTCTTCCCGTTCTACAGGCCTGTGATCGGAGGGCGTAGGCCTGTAATCGAGGGAGATAATGCGTGCCGCATGGACGGCTCGACCGCCGGTGGAGGGTGGTAGAGGCTTTGGCTCGCCTAGCACTGCTAGGAAGGAAGCCACGAAACATCGCCATAGACAACGGCGCTGAATTCAACTCCAAGGCCCGGGGTCAGTGGGCATACCTGAACGGTGCGGAGTTGGACTTAAGTCGTCCAGGCAAGCCTACAGACAACGCTATCATCGAGGCTTTCAATGCCAGGCTTCGGGCGGAATACCTCCCGACCAATCCGGACAGGTCATTTAGTGCAGCACGATCTGGCGTCCCGGATTGGCGAGCGGCGAGCCACTGCCTTAACATGTCACATCATTCGACAGTCCAGCTTGAAGCTGGATTCCAACACCGATTGCATTCTGACAACCCGGAGAGGTAGCAGATTGAGTGGAGCTTTGGAGGTCCTTGCCAGGCGTCTGTGGCGCGCGCGTACCTCAGGCGGACAGGTGCCGGTTACGGCGGCGTCCGAGTTGGCATCGGTCGAGGACGCCTACCGCGTTCAGCGCGCGATAGAGGCGCTGGCATCCATGCCGCGCCTCGGCTGGAAGGTCGGCGCCACCAGCGAGGACGCTCAGTGGAGCCTCGACTCCGATGGCCCGGTGACGGCGCCGATGTTCGCACCATTCTGTTTCGAGAGCCCGGCTACGGTGTCCGTCTTTCCGGGCCAGAGCGCCAGCGTAGAATGCGAGTTCGCGTTCCGTTTCTCCCGTGAGTTGCAGCCTCGGGCCGCCGACTACTCTCTGCGCGAGGTCATGGACGCTGTCGGTAGCCTACTTCCGGCGATCGAGGTGGTAGGTGGTCGCTTCGAGGACGGCCTGGGCAGAATCGGGCAGCGGCGTTTAGTTGCCGACATGTCGGCGCACACGGCCTTCGTTCAGGGGCGGGAGCTGACCGACTGGCGGGCTGTGGACACCAAGTCTCATCCGGTCAGTCTGCTCAGAAACGGAAGAGTGGTGCGCGAGGGGATAGGCTCGAATGCTCTGGGAGACCCGTTGTTGGTCCTGCTTTGGACCGCCAACCACATTTCGCGCATGGGCGAGTCGATCGAGGCAGGCCAGATAGTGACCACAGGCACATGTACTGGGATAACGCGCGTCTCGCACGCCGACAACTTCGGCGCCGACTTCGGGAGCCTTGGGCGAGTCGAGGTGAGTGTCGTGGAGGAGTCGATCTGAACAGTAGGTACGTGCGCAACGACGGACCTGGGGTTCGAGGCGATTCGTCGCCGGCGGCCTAGTACCGTGTCCGACTATTTTTGATAAATATAAGAAAGTGTATAACTGAGGGCATTCTTTCATTGTGGAGAGTGGGGGGAATGCCTACCAAGTTATATCGAGTGAACTTGACCCAAGAAGAGTGGGAACATTTGTTGGGTAGTACCCGACGCGGCAAATCCTCGGGACGTAAAGTGAAGCGGTCTTTGATTCTGTGTAAAGCCGATGAAGGCCTTACCAACCAGCAGGTGGCGGAAGCTCTGATGGTGGGTCCCGCCACGGTGGGCCGGGTGCGGCAGCGTTTCGTGGAAGGCGGGTTGAAGCGCGCCCTTGATGACCTGCCGCGGCCGGGGCAACGGCGCAAACTAGATGGACAGCAGGAAGCCCACCTGGTGGCCGTGGCCTGCAGCACGCCCCCGGAAGGACACGCCCGCTGGACGTTGCGATTGCTTGCCGACCAGGCGGTAGAACTGGGGCTGACCGGCTCCATCTCCCGGGAGACGGTCAGGCAGGTGTTGAAAAAAACGAACTCAAGCCGTGGCGGAAGAAGGAGTGGTGCATCCCCAAGGTGAGCGCCGAGTTCGTAGCCTGCATGGAGGACGTACTGGACCTCTACGCGGAACCCTATGACCCCAAGCGGCCCGTAGCCTGTTTCGACGAGACCTCCAAGCAGTTGGTGTCGGAGAAGCGGGAGCCCATCCCGGCCAAGGCGGGACGGCGAGAGCGGTTTGATTACGAGTACCAGCGCAATGGGACCCGGAACTTGTTTATGATTTGTGAGCCGTTGGCGGGCTGGAGGCACGTGGCAGTGACCGGGCGTCGCACTATGGAAGACTTCGCCCATCAGATGCGCTGGCTGGCGGATGCTGCTTACCCTGAAGCGGAGAAGGTCCGAGTGGTGCTGGACAACCTGAACACCCATAGACCCGCCTCCCTGTACCAGACCTTTGAGCCCAAGGAGGCCAGACGGGTGATCCAACGGCTGGAGTTTCACTATACCCCCAAGCATGGGAGTTGGCTCAACATGGCAGAGATTGAGTTCAGCGTCTTCAGCAACCAATGTTTGAATCGCCGCATTGAAGATGAGGGGTCGCTCAAACGGGAAATTGCAGCCTTGGAGACCGAACGAAATCAGGCTGGGGCAACCATCGATTGGAGATTCTCTACCACCGATGCCCGGAACAAGCTTCGCCATATCTATCCATCGGTTTCACACTGACGCGGTACTAGCATGTAATCTGCCCCCGATAGTTGTGCCACCAGTTATGTTGCACCGGCAAGCATGGGGACAGGGTCGGTAGGCAGGACAGCTTCCGGAACCGGGGCTTATCGTCCTCTGGGGCCTTGTATGATGGTGGGTGCGCCTAATTTCAAACTGACACACTCGGTCCGCCATTCTCAGTTGGGGTGGGGGTGATCTATTTCAAACTGACGCAGCACCCGCCTCACCGGCGATCCTGCAGATGACGGGAGTCCAGGATGGTCTCCTCCTGACTGACGCCGGATGGTGTTCCTCTCGAAGCGCGACGGGAATTGGGAGATATACGCAGTGAACGCCGACGGTCCCGACCTCACCCGACTCACAGATGATCCTGCAGATGACTACCCTGTGGATTGGGCTCCCTGAGGGCTGGGGCGGATAACGGATGGTGATAGTGGGCTGGCTGTGAGGGGTTCAGAACTGGCGGCGACCTTCGCCGCCTTTGACTCGATGGCGTATCCATACACGTACTTCGCGCCCAGATAGACGTCCTTCATCAGTATCGACATAACACTCTTCGGCGGCGACGATGACCTGCTACCAGCTCTTGTACCACCTGCTATGTTAGTCCGACAAGCACGGGAACAGCTGTCGGCAGGCAGGAGGGTCTCCGACGCCGGCGGCGTGGGAGCCTGGTGTAGCACCCCAAGTACAGCAGTGGCGGAGTCCGCGATGGGCTCAGCCGCAGGCTCGCATGCAGACAGATGGAACGCCATACGGATCGTCAGGGCGGCCAAGAGCGGCCCCGCACGTCTCATCGTCATGGGATCGTCATCTCCGGCCGCCGCGACCGGCCCGCCGTCGACAGGCGGCCTCGTCTCCCTGCGGCCTCCTCAAGCTGAGGCGGGTGTTCACGCCGACAGAGGTGCTGGACTTATCCACCCTCCACCACGTGCCGGTCCGTCCACATCAGCCCAATACTACCCCGGCACCGTCGCCACGGCAACCCTCAGCCCCATCATATAAGTGATAATGCCGAGGTGAGGATGTGAGTCCTGGACTCTCACCACGGCGACCGGACGGATTCTCGGGCGGGGCTGCACAAGATGAACGACCACGCGTCGACTCCGGACCGGTGCCGAAGGACAGACCTTTTCGGACGCCATTGGGCGGGATGACGTCTGGCTACAGCTCCAGAACGAATTTCAGTGTGAAGGTTCTCGATTTTGTCAAGTTTGGTGGGGCTTATAGGGACGCTCATTTGTGAGCGCCCCTATTAGGTCAAACCGGATCGTCGATGGGCCCGTCGAACCACGACTCCTCCACCAGCCCCCTCCCCCAAGGAGCGTGCGCCGCGCTAGTAGATATCGAGGGGGAAGCAAGGCGCGGCGACTTCTTCCGCCTTATAGTTGAGCACGGCGCCGGCCAGGGACTGCGCCACTTCCTCCTCCACGACGAGCACCGTCGCGCCTCATAGGCGTAGGCGGCGTCTCGTTGGTCGACGATGCTGCTGCTGTTCAGGCGTATACGACCATCCCCGCGTGCGCGGGGGAACCATGTCAGCTCTGAGCATTCGCTTGCCAGCGTACGAAGCCCGCCATCCCATCTCTCGGCGTTCATGGTGTCGAGCCCAAACCCGGTACGGCGTAGGCGTGGATGCGCTCGACAAGGTCGTCAACGACCCATAGCGTTTCGCCGTCGCACCACAACCCGCTCGGATAGCTGGTGCCAGACTCC
Organism: Dehalococcoidia bacterium; assembly: GCA_965217565.1. Lineage (GTDB taxonomy): Bacteria > Chloroflexota > Dehalococcoidia > Lucifugimonadales > CATOSD01 > CBDCIS01. The sequence goes on along the minus strand of CBDCIS010000004.1, from coordinate 305,165 downwards.
AAGGTGTTGATGTTTCGATTCGGTTGCCGCTGCCCGCCTGACAGGGTGTATGCAAATATTTCACCGCGTTGCCAGTCTGAAGCCAGCATAGTCTCGCCGTCCGACCAGAGCCCGAACGGGCTAATCGGTGTATCGTTCTGATCCGACGTGAGATCAAACTCCAGGGCTGATGCTCTAGCCTTGTCCGACAGCCGGTAGGCGAAAACCTTCGAGGCGCTGAAGTCCGCCACCCACATAGTCTGGCCGCCCGACCACAGTCCGCTAGGCCGGCTGTTGCCGGCGGCTGACATCACCGCTTGGTCAAAGTCCTGACCAGATAGACGAGAGCCGTCTGACAGGCGGTAGGCCAACACTCGACCGGCGCTGTAGTCAGCTGCCCACAGCGTTTGCCCGTCCGACCACAGTCCGGTGGGAAACAAGGTCCCCGTCAGCGTGAAGCCCGAGTCCGATTGCAACGCTCCGTCCGCCAGCGAGTAGACCTGGACCTGCCCGGTTTCCCAGTCCGTGATCACCCACACTTTGCTGCCGTCCGACCACAGGTCAGTCGGCTAAGAGCCTATCCGATAACCTTAATTGTCCTTGGTGGGTATCTGAGACTTTGGATAAACTTTCTCCATTCTACTTGAGTGGAGGAAAGACATGTCGAAGATCGATCATGGAGGCGTAGGCGCTGATTGGCGGATTCCCGATGCTCTGTGGGAGAGGATTGAGCCGATATTGCCTGCCGAGACGGCGGGTCCGAAGGGCGGGAGGCCGTGGAAACCTGCTCGAGAGTGTATGGATGGAATCTTCTACGTGCTGCGGACCGGCTGCCAGTGGAAAGCGTTGCCTCGCACGTTCGGTGCTCCGAGCACTGTCCATGACCGATTCCAGCGTTGGCGAGTCGCCGGAGTCTTCGAGGAGTTGTGGGAGCGAGGGTTGTCTGAATACGACGAGGTGCAAGGGATAGATTGGCAGTGGCAGGCAATGGATGGAGCCATGACAAAGGCTCCGCTCGGGGGGTGAGGGCACTGGCCCGAACCCTACAGACCGGGGTAAGAAGGGTACCAAACGCAGCCTGTTGACAGAGGGGAACGGTATTCCCATAGGGGTGTGTGTGGACGGAGCCAACCGCCACGACATGAAGATGGTTGAGCCGACATTCGAATCTATGGTGGCGGAACGTCCGGTTCCCCGACCCGGACAACCTCAGCATCTGTGTCTGGACAAGGGCTATGACTTTGCTGAAGTCGAGCAGTTGGTGGCTCGGTACGGATACACAGCCCACATCCGCAGCCGAGGCCAGGAGCGGAAGGAACAACAGACCCTTCCAGGTTACCGCGCCCGCCGTTGGGTGGTCGAGCGCAGCCATAGCTGGCTGAATCGGTTCAGACGGCTGCTCATCCGTTGGGAGAAGCGTTTGGACAACTATCTTGCTATGCTCCACTTTGCCTGTGCCTGGATAACATATCGCGCTGCCGGAGTTGTCGGATAGGCTCTTAGCCGACTCACCCAGCGCGATGTCCCGGTCCGCCAGCCGCTCCCCCCACACCGCGCCGACCGTAGCCTCGTCGTTGTCGGTTACCGAGACCTCCGCCGAAGAACGGGAGCCGAGCGTGTACCCGGCGCCCGTCGAAAGTGTCACCTTCACCGTGCTATCAGACTCATCGACGTCGTCGTCATCGGTCTGCAACGACAGCGTCTTGCTCCTCTCTCCGGCAGCGAAGGCCAACGTCGACGGGGCCGTGCCCGAGAGTACATTGCCCGTCTCCGAGACGGCCACGGCCACGGACAGCGCACCTGACGGCGCCGAATCCAGACTCACCGTGAATGTCGCCGCGTTGCCCTCGGTGACCGGGCTCGTACCCGCCGAGACCGTCACTTCCGGCAGTGGAGGCTCGGCGACGACCGTCACCGACACTACATCTTCGTCGTACAGCCTGCCCACGTCAGTTACCCGCAGCCTGAAGGACAGGGTCGCGTCCTCTATCAGTTCCGTCGGCGCTGCGAAGGTCGTGGTTGCCGCCGATGCCGCGGACAGCGTGACCGTCGGACCGCCCGTCTGGGTCCTCGCCCGTGCCGCTCAGGTTCACAGTCGCGCCTTCCTCGATGCCCACCTGGTCCACCCCCGCGTCCGCCGTTGGCGCTTCGTTCCGGTTGGACAGAGTCACCCGAATGTTCGCCGTATCGCTCCTGTCGCCGTCGCTCACCCGCACAGTTACCTCGTAGATGCCATCGCTGTCGGCGTCGTCCGGCGCCTCGAAGTCCTTCCCGGCCGGGAAGGAGAGCACGCCACCCGCAGTGATCGTGAAGCTCGCACGATCCGTCCCGCCGCCGGCGTCAGACGGTATCGACCACGTCAGGTCCGCCGCCGGCGTGTCGTCGTCCTACGCCGTCAGGGTCGACACCTCGGTGTCGCCCTCGACCACGGTGAAGCTCGTCGAACCCGTAGCATCGGGCGCGGCTCCAGGGCCGGGGATGGTCAGTTCCAGCCGCTGTGACAGCTTCCGGCCATCCCCGGTGCAGATAGCCCCCGTCTCCGGGCAGTTCCGATCCGCCGGAAGAACGATCGCGACATCGCTATTTCCGCTCGGGTCCATCGTGATCTCCCAGCGGGTGTTGCTGGGCGGGTCGAGCCGCCGCGCCTTCGTTACTGCTCCCCCGCTCAACGTGAACACCGAATCGCGAAACCACCGGTAGCTGATTTGGACTTCCTCATCGAACCGCAAGTGGAACTTGAAGGCCGATGAACCGTTGTGTGAGGCTGGAGCATTCTCGAACTGTGCGGTCAGGGCCTGCTGCACGGGCTCACCCGGTCCCGTGACGGTGTCTTCGACGCGTAGTGAAAGCTGTTTGCCGAGCACGGTACAGATCGCTCCCGCTTCCGCACAGGGCCGATTCGCCGGCAGCGCAACCGTAACGTCGCCCGCGCCGCTGGGCCGTACGCTGATCTCCCAGCGGGCATTGCCCAGTGGGCTCAGCCGCCGCGCCTTCGTTACCACCCCCCTGTCAACTCGAACGCCGAATCCAAGAACTGCCGGTAGCCGATCTCAACCTCTTCGCTGAATCGCACCTGGAAATCGAACGAAGTCTCGTCGTGCCTCTCCGGCACGCCCGAGAACTCGGCGGTCAAATCTGCCAAAGGATCGAAATCGGGGTCCCTCGGCGCATCGATTTCCCTGGACAGCACCACGTCATACTTCTGGGCGAATGACAGGGAAATGTCCGGTTCGGTCCAGTAGACCTTCTGTTCCTCGTCGCCAAGCGTTGCGCGTATTCCTTCACTGGTGTGAAACCGGGTCCCGCGTACCCGCAGTATCCACCCGTCCGGAATCGCGTTTCTCCACGTATAGAAATCCAGTGCCGTTTTATGGTAATTATAATTGCCATCGTGCCTCCAACCTCTGTACCAGGCAAGGATGATGACGTGATATTCGATGCCGTTGTAGGCCACAATCTGGGGAGACAGGTCCCCGAACTTGTTAGCGACCCAGGATTTTTTTGCAACCCTAAATAGCGACTCGTCGAGGGCTTCCCCGCAGTTGCCCCGACCGTCAGTTTCCCGGCCCACAACGCCGTCGTTCCCGAGCCTTGCTCCGACCACTCCCCCTCGCCCTCGGCGTTCTGCGCCCGCACCCGCACGTGATAGCCCCTGTCTCCCTCCAGATTGCTGATCTGGGCGCTGGTCCCTGTCTGGTCCTGCGGGCCATTGGTCCACGCTTCTTCCGTGGCCTTGCGGTACTGCAGGTCGTAGCCGGTGATGGCCGAACCGGAATTCTCCGGTTCGGCCCAACTCACTGTCAGCGCGTCCAGTCCGTTCTCCGCCACCGAGGGCTCCTCAGGCGCGGGCGGCAAATCGGAGGGGTCAGCCAGAGCTGTGGAGCCTCCGATGACAATGAGCACGAGTGGCATCAGCAGGAAGCCCACAACCTTGATTGGTCTGCTAATGCCTATGCGTCGCGTAGTGTTCATATCGCACTACCTGTCGGACGTTCGTGGCCTCGACTAGCTAGCTGGTAATGCTCCCGTCAACCTTGTGGCCCGAGAACGTTTCTCTAACGCTGAAGTCGAGAACGGCGTCCTCGTTTGCCGAGTTCTTGATGGAGTCGTCGATGTCCAGGTGAAAGGAAGTTAGGGCACCGTGCTAGCCGATGTAGATGCCGTTGTCATCGTCGTCCGTGGCAACCACGGTGTAGGTGAAGACAACTGTCTTCGCGCTGCTTCGGCTGGAGTCGTAGGTGGCGCGTCTGGCGCCGTCCACCGAGAATTGGAGCTCCGGGTCTCCGGCGACGGTCAAGTCCTGGTTGAAGGTCACAGTGATTTCGATGACGTCTCCCAGCCCGTAGGTGTCCGAGTTGTCGCCCTTGTCCGGGTCCGAGGTTATCTCCACGGACACGATCCGTGGGCTGGAGTCGATCCGGTGACTGTCGTGAGCCTGGCGTTGGGACCAGGTGCTGAGGTCGGCGTCCTTCCGGTCGGCCGCGGTTCGGAAGCTGTCCTTGATGGCGCCTGTTGCCAGCAAGTCCCAGCACTGGTCTGGACATGCGACCCAGATGCCGCTGTCGTCATCATCGGTGGCAAGCACCGTGTAATCGAACACGACGTCGTTGCCGCTGCTCTTGGTCGCGTTGTAGGTGGCACTTCTAGTGCCGTCCGCCGAGAACACGAACTCCGGGGTTCCGGTCGCGGCGACGGGCCGGCTGAACTGGGCCGTGAACTCGATGGTCTAGCCGGTGGCCGAGGTCGGCATCGACATAACCGTACAGGACACTCTCGCCGAAGGTTATGCCATCGTCGTCGCTTTCGCCGGCGGCGACTATGTGGCGGAAGACGAAGGTGCTGCTCGAGCTGTCGTGGTTGGTGGCAACGAAGTTCACGGTGTCGCTGCCGATGGTGACCGGCAGGGTGAGCGTGCCCGTCACCGGGGAACTGAAGGTTGCCGTGCTCTCGATGGTCTCGCCGGTGTCGTAGCTGTGGCCGCTTGTCGACGTGCTCGTGACCTCCAGACCCGTAAGGTAGGGCGCGCTTGAGTGTGCCAGACGCCCATATATTCCAATTTGGCATCTGGCGTTATTTGCGAAAACTCCAGTAAACACAAGGCTCGAGGTCAGTGCATGTACGCTCCGATTAATGGCCCAATCGTCGATCCCGTCGGAGTCTAAGCTGGAGCTGCCATCAAGTTCGCAGGACCATTTGCCAGACGAAGTTTCATATAACACCAATGCGTACCGCTGGTCCGTTCCGAGCTTTGTGCCGACCGGCGTGGTGTAACGCCTCGTAGAGTAATTGCCAGCTGGAATCGCGGACTGGTTTTCGAGGATATGTACCTCGTCGCTGGTGGGGTGGTAGCTTGAAGTTGCTGCAGTGAGCCTGACGGTGTGTTCGTCGACCGGTATCCCCCCTCCACTGATATAAAATCGACGGTTACGCTGCGCACGAAGTAACCCGACACGTTCGCTCCGGTTCTGAAGCCTTGCGATATCCCTGCCGGTTTACTTGGGAAAGTAGCGTTACCACCGGCTGGATAGGGACCCAACCAGTTTCCTCTGTCCCGCAATTACCCGCGAAGTCCCGAGGCTGTCGCGGGTCTCGGCGTTGCTGCCGGCGTCGGTGAACGAGACGCGCACGCTGATGCGGGCCCCGGCGTCGTCGTCCACCAGCGTGTAGGCGGTGCTGGTGGCGGCGGTGCTGGTGGCGACGCCGTCGTGCAGCCACTGGTAACCGTAGGTCGGCGTGCCGAGGCCGTCCGAGTCGGTGATGCCGCCGGTGTCCGCCGTCAGCGTCTGGCCCACCACGGCCCTGCCCTGGATGTCCACCTGGGACTCCACCTCAAAGACCATGGAGAGGCTGTACAGCGGGAAAGTACTGGTGCTGCTGGCTGTCCTGCCGACGCCCTCGAACTGGTGGGGAGAAGTTGACCCGGGTCTGCCGATGGTTGGCGTTGCGGAACCCAGCGGATTGCTGCTTATCTCTCCCACGTTGGTGGTGCCGGTCCACACGCTATGGCCAAGCCCGAAGGTCACCTGGTTCCCGTTTTCGTCCTGTGCGTTGGTCTGCTTGCGCCACCGGGTCCCGTCGTAGAAGTCGGCCAGGTTGTCGTCCGCCCTGCCCGAGTGGTTGAGCCAGTAGATAGGGGTGTCGAGGTCGCTGGACGTGGTGCCGGTGTTGGAGCGGGCGCTGACCGAAGCGGTGGTGGCCAGGGCGCGGAAGTGCCCGGCGTACTCCTGGATGGCGGCGTGCCCGCTAAGGGCGGAAAGCTGCACGAACAGGTTGTAGTCGGCGATGTCAGTCGCTGTGGCGTCCCGCGTGCCGCTGGTGACGAACAGCAGCCGGAACCGGTCACCGACTCCGACGCTGGAGCTGGGCGGGATCAGCGCCCAGTTCTCGGGCACATAGACGATGCCCGACGTCTCCGTCACGCCGGTGACCGTGCCGGTGGGCAGGCTCGTTCCGCTCTCGGAGTACCCGTCGTCGTCGGTGAAATCCACCTTTACCTTGACGGTATGGTCCACCTCCGCCCAGGTCAGTTTGTAGGTGGATTCGGTGGCGACGGAGATGTTTTCGTCGGCGCCGCTCATCGTCCGGATTCACTGGTAGGAGAACTCGGCCGAGTTCAGGCCGTTGCCGTCGGAGATGCCCGTGGTGTCAACGGTGAGGGTGGCCCCCTGCACGGCTTGCCCGGCAATGGTGGGGCGGCCTGTGGCCTGGCTGTTGGCCGGCTCGTCCAGGGTCACGGTGACGGTGCTCGTTGTGCCGGCGACGTAGGTCAGGGGCAGGCTGGAGCCGAAGGTGATGGTGACCGTCTCCTCGTCGTCGTCCGTTGCGGTGACCGTGATGGACTCCCTGGCGCTGGTGGTGGTAAATGCCACGCTGCTCGCGGGGCTGACCGAGTAGTCTCCGGAAGTCGCCCCGTCGCCGGCCGTCACGGTGATGGGTATGGTGATTGCCTGCGGGGGGGGTCCTGGACAGGATCACCTGTATGGTGGCCGCCGCGCCGCCCTCCACAGCCGTGGCAGTGTCGGCGCTGAACTGCACCGTCTCCTCGTTGTCGGCAAGGGATACGCTGGTAGACGTAGCGCCGCTGGCAGCGAAGCCGGTGGGCATCGTCCCGAAGCCTATGGTGACGCTCTCCCCGTCGTCGTCCGTATCGTCGGTGGCGGTGAAGGTCTTACGGGTCTCTGAGGTGGTGAAGGACACGTTGGCTGGTATCGTGGAGTGGTCGGCGGCGGTGGCGCCCGCATTGCGGCTCACCACGGTCAGGGGAATGTTGACGGCTGCCGACGGCGCCCTGCCGAGGGTGACTGTCACCGTGGCGGCGGCGCCGCCCTCGGTGGCGGTGAAGGTGGAGGAGCCGAAGGCTACCGTTATGTCGCTGGCCGCTACGTCGTTGTCGGCAAGGGATACGGTCGTCGTAGTCGTGCCGCTGGCAGCGAAGCCGGTGGGCATCGTCCCGAAGCCTATGGTGATGCCCTCCCCGTCGTCGTCGTCCGTATCGTCGGTGGCGGTGAAGGTCTTGCTGGTCTCTGAGGTGGTGAAGGACACGTTGGCCGGTATCGTGGAGTGGTCGGCGGCAGTGGCGCCCGCATTGCGGCTCACCACGGTCAGGGGAATGTTGACGGCTGCCGACGGCGCGCTGCCCAGGGTGACCGTCACCGTTGCGGCGGCGCCACCCTCGGTGGCGGTGTAGGTGGAGGAGCCGAAGGCTACCGTTATGTCGCTGGCCGCTGCGTCGTTGTCGGCAAGGGATACGGTGGTCGTAGTCGTGCCGCTGGCGGTGATGCCCAGAGTATGGGTTCCGAACCCCAACCGCACCCTCTCTCCCCGTCATCGTCGTCCGTATCGTCGGTGGCGATGACGGTGAAGGCCTTCTAGGACTCGTTCGCGCCGAAGGTCACACTAAGAGGGTGTGTGAGAAGTTCAAATTAGGTTGGTGCTAAGCGTCGGAGCATGAGATGAATCATAGCTATATGGGTCCACGCCTCGGTTGTATCGGACAGAGCTTCGTAGTCCTTGCTCATCCGACGGCACCTGCTGAGCCACGCGAATGTTCGTTCGACCACCCATCTTCGCGGCAGCACTTGAAAACGGTGGCTGTCCCTGGGGCGCTTGACAATCTCGAGTGCCCAGCCTGTCAGGGCCCAGACCCACTCGACCAGCTTTCCAGCATAGCCAGCATCGGCCCAGACCAACCTCATGCGGGGAAACCTCCCTATCAATTTATCGATGACCAGCTTCGCCCCATCCCTATCCTGGATATTGGCAGGATGCACCACCACCGCCAGCAGCAACCCCATGGTATCTACAATGATATGTCGCTTTCGACCGTTGACCTTCTTGCCAGCGTCATAGCCACGAGGCCCCCTTTTTCCGTAGTCTTGACCGACTGGCTGTCTATGATAGCAGCGCTAGGTGTCGGGTTCCTCCCCTCGGCCTGCCGGACCTTGACTCGGAGAGCGTCATTGGCTCGTTCCCATGTACCATCCTCTCTCCACTCCCGAAAATACCACCATACAGTACCCCAAGGCGGGAGGTCATGCGGCATGGCTCGCCACGTGCAACCGTTGCGCAGAACGTATAGAATGCCGTTGACGACTTCCCGCAGGTCTACAGTACGTGGCCTTCCCCCAGTTTTGGCTGCCGGGAGTAGCGGAGCGAGCATCTTCCACTGTTCATCAGTCAGGTCACTGGGGTATGCTTTGCGTTTCATGCCTCCATTCTAATACATATCCAAGACTTCTCACACACCCTCTAAGAGCCTATCCGACAACTCCAGCAGCGCGATATGTTATCCAGGCGCAGGCAAAGTGGAGCATAGCCAGATAGTTGTCCAAACGCTTCTCCCAACGGATGAGCAGCCGTCTGAACCGATTCAGCCAGCTATGGCTGCGCTCGACCACCCAACGGCGGGCGCGGTAACCTGGAAGGGTCTGTTGTTCCTTCCGCTCCTGGCCTCGGCTGCGGATGTGGGCTGTGTATCCGTACCGAGCCACCAACTGCTCGACTTCAGCAAAGTCATAGCCCTTGTCCAGACACAGATGCTGAGGTTGTCCGGGTCGGGGAACCGGACGTTCCGCCACCATAGATTCGAATGTCGGCTCAACCATCTTCATGTCGTGGCGGTTGGCTCCGTCCACACACACCCCTATGGGAATACCGTTCCCCTCTGTCAACAGGCTGCGTTTGGTACCCTTCTTACCCCGGTCTGTAGGGTTCGGGCCAGTGCCCTCACCCCCCGAGCGGAGCCTTTGTCATGGCTCCATCCATTGCCTGCCACTGCCAATCTATCCCTTGCACCTCGTCGTATTCAGACAACCCTCGCTCCCACAACTCCTCGAAGACTCCGGCGACTCGCCAACGCTGGAATCGGTCATGGACAGTGCTCGGAGCACCGAACGTGCGAGGCAACGCTTTCCACTGGCAGCCGGTCCGCAGCACGTAGAAGATTCCATCCATACACTCTCGAGCAGGTTTCCACGGCCTCCCGCCCTTCGGACCCGCCGTCTCGGCAGGCAATATCGGCTCAATCCTCTCCCACAGAGCATCGGGAATCCGCCAATCAGCGCCTACGCCTCCATGATCGATCTTCGACATGTCTTTCCTCCACTCAAGTAGAATGGAGAAAGTTTATCCAAAGTCTCAGATACCCACCAAGGACAATTAAGGTTATCGGATAGGCTCTTAGTGGAACGCCGGAGTAGTCCGCGTCCGTGGCGTTGCCCTGGTTGGAACGTGTGATGGGTACCGTCACTGGCACTCCCGGGGCCTGGTCCAGGTTGACGGTGACGGTCGCGCCGCTCCCGCCCTCGGTGGCGGTGTAGGAGGATGCCCCGAACCCGACGGTGGAGGCTTGCAGCGTGGGGCCGCCTGAGGACGTAATGTTCAGTACCTGCGAGCCCGCCAGGTATCCGTTCACGTACACCCAAGTGGACAGTCGCTCGGTCCCGTCGTTGTCGTTGAACGCCTGCACCGTCATCGCGTTCGTCTTCGCATCCCCGTAGTCGACGGGGCCATTCAGGTAGAGCCAACCGCCGTCATGGTGAATGTTCGGCGACATCCGGTGCGGCCGCAGGACATTCGACGAGTGGTCCCGCACCTGGATATCATCGGGGTCCGCCGTGCTCTCGTTGCGGCCCACGTGCAGAGTGACCACGATCCAGTCGGAGTCCCCGACAGTAGCGTTGCTGTTGGTGTTGCGGATCGTGAGGGTGCTGGACCCGCCCTCGGCTAACGAGTTTGACGACCAACTGGCCGTGAACGTCGGCGTTTCCTGGGCATACACCGGGCCTGGCGCCGGTTCCCCAAAGATCACCGCCGCGGCGACCAGGGCCATCGACAGGATCAGGCCCCAAGGAAATCTGCCTGGTGAGAGAAACGGTGGTTTCACGGCTGTCCTTCTTCAACTTTCATGGTTTCGCGAACTGAGCGGGCCTTGGTCGAGTTGTCCGTCTCGCTTCGCGCGTCTCGCCCAGGTCGAGACTTGTCGGTCAGGTCGAGTAGCGCCATCAGATGGCGGAAGTTGGGTTGCACGCCGGCAAGTCTCCACCGTCTCACTGCGAGGGGATGGCCGCCGAGGCGGCGAGACAACTCCGCCCACGACAGACCTGACTCCTCCTTGAACCGCTCCAGGCGCTGGGCGAAGTCGTCGGGAAAGGCGTAGGTGATTCTGCTGTGGCGCGTGCGCTGCCGCGCCATGCCGCAGCCCTCCCGATGTACCACTCTTTCTATTGCGCTACTCATCGACCCGTCGAATGCCATGCGCCGCCGGCTCTTCGCCGTGGACGCACAGCTTTGAAGTTTACCACTGTCGAGAACCAATTGCTGTGTCCGACAAGCCATTTATACGTGTAGTTATTGTGTGTTTTGCGCCAATCCGCTAGAATCGGGCGAAAAATGGGACGATTCGGCTCGGAACGCGGCTCCGCACCCGTCCGGCTCCGCCCCCTGGGTATAGGGGAAGGCCTCGAGTCTGGATAGTGGGTGGAAAAATGAAGGACCTCGATGAGATTGAGCGAGAGAATCAGGCCCTGCGGGAACGCCTGACCCGTCTGAGCGAGGCCAGTCTGCACATCAACGAGAGCCTCGACCTTGACGCGGTGCTTCAGGGGGTACTGGACAGCGCCCGGTCTCTGACGGACGCCAGCTACGCACTGATTACCACCGTCGACCAGTCGGGGCAGGTGGAGGACTATTGCGTATCCGGCATGACGCCTGGCGATGCCCAACTGCTGTGGGAGATGCCGGAGGGGCCGAGGTTCTTCGAGTACTTCAGCGGCCTTTCGGGACCACTTCGAGTCCGGGACTTTGCGGACCACGCCAGGTCAATGGGGCTTCCCGAGTTCGTCCCTCCTGCGCCGGTCAGTTCCTTCATTGCAGCCCCCATCCGCCACCGGGGGGAGCGTGGGCAACATCCACGTGGCGAAGAGAGAGCCCGGCCTGGAGTTCAGCTCCGAGGACGAAGAGACACTGGTCATGTTCGCCTCTCAGGCGGTGCTGGTGATCGCCAACGCCCGCAGGCACCGGGACGAGCAGCGGGCCAGGGCGGACCTTGAGGCGTTGATAGACACCTCACCGGTTGGGGTAGCGGTTTTCGACGCCACGAGTGCGGACGTGGTGTCATTCAACCTGGAGGCGGAGAGGATTCTCGAGGCCTTGCGGACGCCCGACCACCCCGTCGAGCAGCTCCTCGAGGTCCTAACCCTCCGACGCACCGATGGGAGAGAGGTCTCCCTCCAAGAGCTTACGTTGGCCCAAGCGCTGAGCGCGGGCGAGACGGTGCGCGCCGAGGAGGTCGTCTTCCAGGTCCCAGATGGACGCAGCGTAACCGTCATGATGAACGCCACGCCCATCCGCTCGGAAGAGGGCGAGCTGGAGTCGGTCGTCGTGACCCTACAGGACATGACCGCCCTGGAAGAGCTGGAGCGGCTGCGGGTCGAGTTCCTCGGCATGGTGAGCCACGAGCTGCGTGCCCCTCTCAGCTCCATCAAAGGTTCCGCAGCCACCCTGATCGGGTCGGGGGCCTCGCTGGACCAGGCCGAGATGGACCTGTTCTTCCGGATCATAGAACAGCAGGCCGACCACATGAGCGAGCTGATCACCGACCTGCTCGACATGGCCCGCATCGAGACGGGCGCCCTGTCGGTGGCCCCGGCGCCGTCGGAGCCGAGCGTCCTCGTTGACCAGGCTAGGAATACGTTCCTGAGCGGAGGGGGCAGGAACAACATCCAGATCGACCTTGAGCCGGACCTGCCACAAGTCATGGCCGACCGGCGGCGCATCGTCCAGGTGCTGGGCAACCTGCTGTCCAACGCGGCCAGGCACTCCCCGGAGTCGTCTGTCATCAGGGTGACCGCCGCATTGGAGCGAGTCCATGTTGCGTTCTCCGTGGCCGACAACGGCAGGGGGCTGTCCGCCGACCTACTGTCGACCCTGTTCAGGAAGTTCTCACGGACCGACGGCGACGACCTGGAAAGGGACCTTGTCGGGTCGGGCCTGGGGCTCTCCATCTGCAAGGGGATAGTGGAGGCCCACGGGGGCCGCATCTGGGCCGAGAGCGACGGTCCGGGGCTCAGGGCCCGGTTTACCTTCACGCTTCCAGCGGTCGTCGAGGTCCAAGCCGTCGATCCGTCCCAATCGTCTCGGAGCTCCGCGGGCTCGCGCCGGTCGGGCCGGAACCGTACCCGCGTTCTCGCGGTGGACAACGACCCGCAGACGCTCAGGTACGTCCGCGACGCTCTCTCCGATGCGGGACACTCGCCTATCGTCACGGGCGACCCGGAGCAGGTGGGCCGCCTCGTGGAAGAGGAGAAGCCTCACTTGGTGCTGCCGGGCGTCGACGGCATCGAGCTGATGAAGACCGTCCCCGAGCTCTCCGACGTGCCGGTGATCTTCCTGTCCGCCTACGGCAGGGACCAGATCATCGCGCCGGCCCTGGAGGCGGGGGCCGTCGACTATATCGTCAAGCCGTTCTCGCCGACAGAGCTCGTGGCGAGAATCAACACAGCCCTGAAACGGGGGGCCGCCCCCGAATCGGTCGCGCCGTCGGAGCCCTATCGGTCGGGGGACCTAACCACCGACTACGCCGAGCGCACTGTGTCTCTCGCCGGCCGTCCGGTCCCGCTGACCGACATCGAGTACCGGCTGCTCTTCGAGCTCTCGGTCCACGCCGGGCGGGTGCTGGGCAACGAGCATCTGCTGCAACGGGTGTGGGGCTTGGGACACGCCGGGCACTCCGGGCCGATTAGGACCGCGATCAAGAACATTCGGCGCAAGCTGGGCGACGACGCGGACAGTCCCACCTATATTTTCAACAAGCCTCGCATCGGATACAGGATGCCGAAGAGCGAATCAGGGAAGAGCTGTGAGAGGGTTGATCGGGGGGATCAAGGTCACCGGCCACTTGTGCTCCCCTAATCTGCCGCACCATACTGGCAGGCGCGAGGGCGTTGATAGGCTTACAGTCCCATCCTCATCTCGAAAATGGTTCTGTCTATCGTCCAGTTTGGTGGGCCATCCTGGACTCGAACCAGGGACCTCAGTCTTATCAGGACTGCGCTCTAACCGTCTGAGCTAATGGCCCTCTATTGAGGTGTGGGGCTGACCCTTTGAGGTAGGGGGCTAACGCTTTCTGGGGTCGTGTTCTACGACGATTTCCACGGGCGCATTGCGGGCTACAATCAACTCCATGGGATCGGACTGGCTGTCGTTGACCGGTTGGTGGACGGAGTTCGGCGGAACGTAGATGAAATCGCCAGGTCCGATGAATAACGTGGTTTCGAGCTTCTTTCCCGTAAGAAAGCGGCCGTTGCCGTTCACGACGTAGATCGCGGATTCGCAGTTGACGTGATAGTGTGGGCTGGACGCGCACGCCGGGGGTATAGTGGCTATTGCCAGGTGTATACCCTCCGTCCCAACCAACGTCTGGGACACCCCGGCAAGGCGAGTCATAGCGCCCGAAGAGACCTCTACTTCAAGCTCGTTGGCGCGCACGACTTTGCATTCAGCATCCAGTTGAGTACCCACGTGAGAAAGTATATCATTCCCGCCGCGTTTAGTGAAGCGAACGCATCCAGAAATAACATGTACCAATCTAACAGATGCCCAATTCGTAGGGGTGTCCCTCGTGGGCGCCTGGGTATGATGACCGACGCAGGCAGCCGCAAGGATCCCCATAGGGGCATCTGAACGACTAGGGTCTGTTCACACTAATAGCCAAATTATGTTACAATCCGAGAATGGAAATCACCGAAGTTCAGTACCAACGAATTGCGCCGATCCTTCCCGTTCAGCGTGGCAACGTCAGCCTGTCGAACCTGCAAGTACTCAACGCTATCCTCTATGTCGCCGAGCAAGGCTGCAAATGGCGGGGATTGCCGCCTCGATTTGGCAACTGGCACACCGTCTACACCCGGATGAACCGGTGGTCCAAGAACGGTGTGCTCGACCGGGTTTTCGAGTATCTTCAACGAGAGCACATAGTGCGTATCAAGATAGAAGCGGTTTCCATGGACAGTACCATAGTCAAGGTCCATCCCGATGGAACCGGTGCGTTAAAAAAAACGGACCCCAGTCCATCGGCAAGTCCCGTGGCGGCTGGACCACCAAGATTCATATGGTTGCCGCGGATGCTAGAACAGCCGTGACGTTCTCCCTTTCTCCCGGACAGGCCCACGATGCGCCGGAGGGGCGAAAGCTGCTAAAGCGCCTCGGAACACAGGACCAGAACCCGTTCCTGTTAATGGACCGGGCATACGAGGGGAATGAGACCCGCCAACTGGCGTTGGCCCTGGGGTTCACCCCGATAGTTCCGCCCCTGAGCACGAGGGTTGACCCTTGGCAGTACGACCGGGAGATGTACAAGCGTCGGAACGAAATCGAGCGGTTGTTTCGACGGTTGAAGGGCTTTCGGCGCATCTTCTCTCGCTTTGAGAAGCTGGACGCTCTCTTCCTTGGGTTCATCCTGTTTGCGCTCATCTTCGATGCGTTGCGTTAGTGTGAACAGGCCCTAGTCGACACAGGTTGCGCATCGGGGTGGGACTCGACGGGCTGGGCGGCAGGCTTTATGATGTACAAGGCTCAGATACTCCTTTGAACTGGTTCTTGTACAACTCCAATTCTAAGGGGCGCTTCGCCTCTTTTCCAACTACTTTCTGAGCGTACACGGTTTGCGACAGTCCTGGAACTTGAAAGAACTTGTGCTATGTTTCGGCATATTATAGATGATGACGCGGAGCTTCGCTTGCTGGAGGAGCGGCACTCCGAGGAACTGTTCGCAGCGGTGGACCGCAACCGAGTGTACCTGCGCGAATGGCTGCCCTGGCTGGACGGGACGGCCACGGTGGACGACGAGAAGGCCTTCGTCAGAAGCTCGCTCGAAGAGTTCGCGCGCAATGCCACGCTCGCGCTCGGCATCTGGTACAAGGGGCGAATATCGGGCGGCATTGGGCTAAACTTCATCGACCAGGTGAACCGCAGCGCGGAGATAGGCTACTGGGTCAGCGAGGACTGCCAGGGCAAGGGGCTGGTAACCCGGGCCTGCGTCGCGCTGCTGGACTATGCCTTTGGGGAGCTTGGGCTGAACCGCGTGGTGATTCGCGTGGACACCGACAACGTAAGGAGCCGGGCGATCCCGGAACGTCTGGGATTTACTCAGGAGGGCACTACCCGCCAGTCGGACTGGCTCTATGACCGCTTCCTCGACATGGTTATCTACAGTATGCTCTCGTGTAGGTGGCAGGACTCGCGCGCAGGAGGACGACGTGGCTGAGTTCCAGGAACTCAACCAGCAGGTTAAGGACATCTGGCACACGAACGCCGATTTCTGGAACGAGAGGATGGGCGAGGGCAACGACTTTCACAAGGAACTCATCGAGCCGAGCCAGTTGCGCCTGCTCGACCTGAAGCAGGGCGATCGGGTGCTGGACGTGGCTTGCGGCAATGGGCAGTTCGCGCGCAAGATGGCCGAGTTGGGTGCGACAGTCGTCGCCATAGACATAGCGGAGGGCATGATCGAAAACGCGAGGGCGCGGACGACGGAGAACACGGATAGCATAACATACGGAGTCATGGATGCCACGGACGCGGCGGAGCTGTCGTCGCTGGGCGAGCGGCGCTTCGAAGCGGCGGTGTGCACGATGGCGATCATGGACATGGCGAGTGTGGGGCCGCTGGTTTCCGCGCTTGGCCGACTGCTGAAGGCTGGCGGCAGGTTCGTGTTCTCAGTCCAGCACCCGTGCTTCAACTCTCCTGACATGACGATGGTCGGCGAGGTAGAAGACAGGGACGGTGACGTGGTTACAGAGTATTCGGTCAAGGTTGCGAAGTACAGGAAATGCTACACCGCCAGAGGGTTGGCCATGATTGGCCAGCCGGTGGCACAGCACTACTTTCACCGCGCCATCAGCACGCTGTACAATGTTTGTTTCGACGCGGGGTTCGTGCTGGACGGCATCGAAGAACCCTGTTTTGAGCAGCCGGGCCTGGGCAGCACGGCTATCTCGTGGGCCAACTTCACTGACATTCCACCCGCGCTCGTCTCACGTATGCGCCTCCCAGGAGCGGGACAATGACGGCGGAGCAGTCCAACTGGTCGGAAGAGGACTCATCGCTGTACCGTGAGCTGGCGGCGGTGGCCGTGCCCGCGCGGGAGCAGCAGCTTGCCTCGCTGATAGCATTGATGCCGTTCGCGTCGGAGGAGGCGTTCAGCGTCGTGGAGTTGGGCTGCGGCGAGGGGATACTCTCGGCAGCCATCCTGGAGGCCTTCCCGAACGCAAGAGTAGTCGCGCTGGACGGCTCGGAGTCGATGCGGCAGGAAGCCTCGGGGCGGCTGCGGCGATTCGGCGCGCGCGCCAGCGTCGTACCGTTCGATCTGGCGTCATCGGAGTGGCACGGGGTGATGAAGGGCGCCGATTGTGTAGTATCGTCACTGGCGCTGCACCACCTGCCGGGCGAGGGCAAGCGGCGGCTGTTCGAGACGGCGTTTCGCGGCATGTCGGAGCGAGGCGCGATACTCATCGCGGACCTAGTCGATCCCCAGCGACGCGAAGCCCGGCAGTTCCACGCGGACGTCTATGATCTGGTCGCTCAAGAGCGGTCTCGTTCCAAAAGCGGCTCCGATGAGCTCTACCAGAAGCTGGTCGATGAGGAATGGAACTACTACCGCTTTCCGGACGCGGAGGAGCAGCCTTCGCCTCTGTTCGACCAGCTCCTTTGGCTGACGGGCGCCGGGTTCGCGGCTGTCGATTGCTTCTGGCTTCTGGCTGGCCATGCTATCTACGGAGGGTACAAGGAAGGGGCCGGCTCCTCCGGCGGGGCGGTTCCGTTCGAGAGGGCGCTGCTCGCCGTTCAGGCGGAGTTCGGCGACGGAAATTGACACGCGGGCAACGACTGACTACACTCGAAACGAGCCCCCAGACAATTGCGGTGGCAATTCCTTGTGGCTGCTCCGGTTGCGCATCCCATAACGTGGGCGTCCGAGAAAGCCTCCGCACATTTGGTCAGCTACCGAATTGATACAGCTTGATCGAGGAGTCTCCCATGACCAGCGAATCCAAGCGGCAGTGGAGCGAGAATACCCTGGAGCCTCTGAAGAGGCGTTTCGGCGAGCGACAGCCGCGCTTCGAGACGGCGTCGGGAATCGACGTCGAGCCGCTGTACACTCCCGAAGATCTGAACGGGCACGGCTACGACGAAAAGCTGGGGTACCCCGGCGAATACCCCTACACGCGCGGCGTTCAGCCCAACATGTACAGGGGGCGTCTGTGGACGATGCGCCAGTACGCGGGGCTGGCCTCGCCGGAGGAGTCCAACCGCCGCTACCGCTATCTGCTCGAGCAGGGCCAGACCGGGCTGAGCGTGGCGTTCGACCTGCCAACGCAGATTGGATACGACTCCGACCATCCGATGGCGGCGGGCGAGGTTGGGCGAACCGGCGTGCCGATTTCGAGCCTCGCGGACATGGAGGTGCTGTTCGAGGGCATCCCGCTGGACAAGGTGAGCACCTCCATGACGATAAACTCCACCGCGTCGATACTGCTCGCGCTGTACGCCGCGGTGGGCAAGAAGCAGGGAGTTTCTACGGAAAAGCTGAACGGCACGATACAGAACGACATCCTGAAGGAGTACATCGCCAGGGGAACGTACATCTATCCTCCCAGGGCTTCGATGCGGTTGGTGACGGACGTGTTCCAGTATTGCGCGCGGGAGACGCCGCGCTGGAACACCATCAGCATAAGCGGCTATCACATGAGCGAAGCGGGCGCCACGGCGGCGCAAGAGCTGGCCTTCACCTTCTCGAACGCCATCGCCTACGTGCAGGCCGCGCTGGACTCCGGCATGGACATAGACAGCTTCGCGGGCCAGCTTTCGTTCTTCTTCGTGGCGCAAAGCAACCTGTTCGAGGAGGTCGCCAAGTTCAGGGCGGCCAGGCGCATGTGGGCGAAGATAACGCGGGAGCGGTTCGGCGCGGAGAACCCACGCTCATGGATGCTGCGGTTCCACACGCAGACGGCGGGGGTCACGCTGACCGCGCAGCAGCCGGACAACAATGTCATACGCACGACGATGCAGGCTCTCGCGGCGATACTTGGCGGCACGCAGTCGCTGCACGTCAACTCGCGCGACGAGGCGCTCGCCCTGCCCACGGAGGAAGCGGTGCAGCTTTCGCTGCGCACACAGCAGATACTGGCGCACGAGATCGGAATATCGGAGACCGTGGACCCGCTGGCGGGGTCGTACTACGTTGAAAGCCTCACCGACCAGCTCGAAGAGGCGGCGTTCGCCTACATCGCACACATCGACGAGATGGGCGGCGCGCTGGAGGCGCTGGATCAGGGCTACCAAATTCGCGAGATTCACGAGAGCGCGTTCAAGCGGCAACAGGAGGTTGAGCGGGAGGAGCGAATCGTCGTCGGGGTGAACCGCTACCAGGCCGATACGCCCCCGGTCGAGAAGCTCCAGACGATACAGGCGGAGGAGACCGAGAAGCAGCTTGCCCGACTCACCAGGGTGCGTAAGGAGCGAGACGGCGCCATCGTGAGCGCGACGCTGAAGCGGCTCGAAGACGCCGCCAGAGGTTCGGAGAACACCGTGCCCGCAATCCTGGAGTGCGTGGAGGCGTATGCAACGGTGGGCGAGATAGCGGACGTGTTCCGGGGAGTGTTCGGTGAGCAGGAGGAGCTGTCGCCGTTTTAGGGCGGGCAGTTTGTCAGTGGTCAGGGTTGTCTTGCGGCAAACGGCGATGTGGGTTCCCGCTTCCACGGGAGCGACGAGCGCGGTAAGGAACATGGGGCGGCCCCATTTGCGAGATAGAACCAGAAGGCAAGAGGATGGTATCGAATGAGTAACTTGCTTCTTACTGAGGACGAGCTTCTGCTCAGGAATATGGCGCGGGAACTGGCCGACCAGGAGCTTGCGCCGCGCGCCGCCGGGTATGACGAGAGCGCGGAGTTTCCCTGGGAGAACGTGCGGCGCATCTCGGAACTGGGGCTGTTTGGGCTGACTATCGACGATGAGTACGGTGGCAGCGGCGGCACGAACCGCCAGTTGGCGATTGTGGTCGAGGAGATAGCGCGGGGCTGCGCCGCAACCAGCGTTATCTACATCGCGCACCTGTCTCTCTGCACGCAGTTTATCCAGATGTTCGGCACGGAAGGGCAGAAGCGACGGTTTATCCCGCCCCTGGCAAAGGGCGAGGATATAGGGGCCTTTGCGCTTACTGAGCCGGGCTCGGGGAGCGACGCCGGAGCGATGCGCTCCACAGCCACTCGGACAAACGGCCAGTACAAGCTGAACGGCAGCAAGCTTTACATAACGAACGCCACGGAGGCCGACACCTTCGTGGTGCTGGCGAGTCACGACCTCAGCCTGCGCAGTCGTGGTGTGGACGCCTTCATCGTTGAGAGGGACTCACCCGGGTTAAACGTTCATCCTCAGCACGGCAAGATGGGGATGCGGGCATCGACCACGTCAGAGCTGGTATTCGACGACTGCCCCGTTCCCGGGGAGAACCGGCTTGGCGCCGAGGGCGAGGGCTTCCGGGAGACGATGCAGGTGCTCAACGCAAGCCGCATAGCAATCGCGGCGCAGGCAGTTGGCATCGCGCAGGCCGCCTACGAGGCGGCGGTCTCCTACGCCAAGCAGCGCGAGGCATTCGGACAGCCGATTGCGGATTTCCAGGGAATCCAGTGGATGATAGCGGAGATGGCTACAAGCATCGACGCCGCCCGGCTGCTGGTGCATCGCGCCGCCACGCTGAGGGACAAGGGCTTGCCGTTCGTGACGGAGGCGTCCATGGCCAAGCTGTTCGCGTCGAAGGTCGCGGTGGACTCCGCTGACAAGGCCGTTCAGATTCACGGCGGCGCGGGCTACTTCTCGCCCACCCCGGCGGAACGCTACTACCGCGACGCCAAGGTGACGGAGATATACGAGGGTTCGTCCGAGGTGCAGCGGCTAATCATAGCGCGGAATGTCCTTCAAAACGGCTAGGGTGTAGAGACACTTGACAGCAAGAGGTTTTTGGAATGAGTGATCGTCCTGCTTGTACGGCCAGGCATCTAAACCATGTGTGCATTGCGGTGAACGACATCGAGGATACGCTGGCGTTCTACCGCGACGTGTTCGGAACTAGCGGCGCGGAGGTCGAGGACCTGCCGGACCAGGGTGTGAAGGCCGCGCTGGTTCGCGTGGGCGGTTCGCAGTTGGAGTTCATACAGCCCACGGAGGTTGGTGGCGGCGTCGCGCGGTTCATCGAACGACGCGGCGAGGGCGTGCACCATGTCGCCTTCGAGGTGGAGGACATCCAGGGTACGCTCGACCGGCTCGCGACGAAAGGCATCGACCTGATCGACACCGCGCCGCGAGAAGGGCTGTCCGGAATGATAGCGTTCCTGCACCCTCGCTCGACGCGCGGCGTGCTCATCGAGCTCGTAGAGCAGGACACAGCGAGGAGGTAGCCACGATGACGACGGATGTTATTCGCGTATTGGTGGCCAAGCCGGGGCTGGACGGACACGACCGCGGCGCGAAGATAATCGCGCGCGCGTTACGCGACGATGGGATGGAGGTCATCTACACCGGCATTCGACAGACTCCGCAGATGATCGTGGAGGCGGCGCTTCAGGAGGACGTGAAGGTCATCGGCCTGAGCATCCTCTCCGGCGCGCACATGGAGCTGTTCCCCCAGATAGTAGAGGGCCTGGAAGCGAACGACATGCGGGACGTGGTGCTGGTGGCGGGCGGCATCATCCCGGAGGACGACCGCGCCGTGCTGGAGGAGATGGGCATCAGGGGAGTGTTCGGCCCCGGCACGACGACCTCAGAGATAATCTCGTTCATTCGAGAGGCCGTCGGGGAGGCCGAGCAAGCGTAGCTGTTCAGACTTCAGGGCAGCCGACGGGATTACCTTACCGCACCGCGAGCGCGAGCCCCCACCCCCTAACCCCCGCCCGTCAAAGGAGGGGCGAGCGAAGCACCTCCCATCGAGTCTGAACAGTTACGACCAAGCGTCCGCCCGAGGTTGACATTGGCGGCTCAAGAAACGTCTGGAGCTTCGATTTCCACAGGCTCGTCGTAGTTGGTCAGCGTTAGCGTCATGGTAAGAAGGGCATCGCCTCCGGAGGCCGAGCCCCCAGAGGGCATGGCGACCGCATCGAGCGCCGCCTCTCCCTCCGCCACGATCTGCCTGATCCTGAAGTCGTTCACGCCTACCCAGAAGTCGGCTTCTCCTGCGAGTCCCTCTCCACCGAACACGTCTTGGGGAAGCGTGACCTTTAGCAGGTAGGCGGGACTGCCGTCCAGAGTAACTACGCCCGACAGCACGGGCTGGAGGTTCTGGGTGGCCGCGCTTTCCGGCAAGATCAATGCCTTGAATCCTGGGATAGCCTCGCCCACATCGGCGCCAACCTCCCATTCGTCGGACTCAGGATTCTTTATGAAGGTGGTGTTTCCGATTAGGATGGTTTCGGTCTCGATTTTGAAGAAACCCAGGGATAGTGAGAGGATGCCGCGCATGCGGTCGGGGGCTTGGAAATTGCCTTCAAAGCTGATAGGCAGTTCTCCGTCGTCGTCGTCAAGGGGAAGCGTGACTCGGGCATCCATCTTGAAGTGAAATGACTCGGCCTCGGACATAGCGATGAAAGAGGCGTCCAGGATGTCCTGCGCCGATAGCTCCCCTGGCCGATCTGGCTGGGACGTGGGCGCGCCGGTTGGGGTGGCTGGGGCGGCCGTCGGGGCTTGAGTCGGAACCCGCGTGGGCACGGCCACGGCCGTCGCGGTGGGCGCCGGGGTCGGTGACGGCGCAGGTGTTGCCGTCGCGGTGGGCACCGGCGTGGGCGCAGCGATGGACGTCGGTGTAGGCGCAACGGTGGGCGTCGGCGCGGGTTCAGAGCCACCGCACGCCGCGATTGTCGCCACTCCCAAAGCAAGGACTATAACCCGAAGCATGAACTCTCGCATCTGACTCACCCTTGCCCTCCAGCATAAGCAAACAACCGGCGCTGTGGTGCCGGTGGCAGTCAAGCGTATCGCAAAACAGCCCGCAGGTGTAGCTTAATCCAGGTCAGCGGAGGCCAAATATACATGATAGAGGCCCTTATTCTGGACTTCGACGGAACGATCATAGATACAGAGACCCCGGATTACCAGAGTTGGCTGGAGACCTATCAATCGTTTGCCGTCGAACTTCAGAGGTCTCTCTGGTCGCGGTACATTGGAGGCGGCGACAACTTCGACACGCTGGCGCACCTCGAGGAACTGACAGGGCGGCCCGTTGACCGCGAGAGGGTGAGACAGGAGCGGCGGCGGCGATACCTGGAACTGGTCGAGGCAGAGCCTCTACTGCCCGGTGTGATGGACTACCTGCTCGAAGCCAGGCAGCTTGGCTTGAAACTGGGCGTGGCTTCGAGTTCATCTCGCGACTGGGTGGAGGGCCACCTGCGCAAAAGAGAGCTTTTCCAGCACTTCGCTTCGGTCAAGAGCGCGGATGACGTGTCCAGGGTCAAGCCGGACCCGGAACTGTATCTCGCGTCGGCGACCCACCTGGGGGTGTCGCCGGGCAACGCGCTGGCTATCGAGGACTCAGCCAACGGCGTAGTGGCGGCTAAACGCGCGGGGCTGTTCTGCGTAGTCGTGCCCAACGAGATGACCAGGGGGATGCGCTTGGAGCGCGCCGATGCGCGGCTCAGTTCGCTGTCGGAAGTGCCGTTAGGGGAGCTGCTGGAGCGCTTGGGCTGGCGTAGGGGCGACCAGCCGGTCGCTCCTACGGTTGACTGCCGATAGTACGGTTTTTCTTGACCCTTCTATTGCGTTGCGCTAGACTCCGATTGCTCTAGCCTCCGGCTTCAGAGCGAGCCTCAGTTTGCGCGCCAGGAGACCCCATGACATGAGAATCACCGACGTTTCGACCACGGCGCTTTTCTACCCTCATACCAAGCCTATCCAGGACGCGACTATATTTCCGCCCGGCCCCAACGCGGGCGGGCGCGGACAGCTTTTCGTCCATATCTACACAGACGAGGGCTTCGAGGGTCTGGGCATTGGGCAGGGTTCGCCGGGTGTTCGCCAGGTGGTCGAGGCGGACCTGAGGGACGCGCTCATCGGCCAGGACCCGTTGGAAATCGAGAGGCTGTGGCACGAGATGTTCTGGCGTGTGCGCGGCTACGGGCGCAAGGGAGTCGCGTTCTGCGCGCTGTCGGCGGTTGACATCGGGCTTTGGGACTTGAAGGCGAAAGTCGTTGGGCTGCCCCTGTACCGGCTGCTGGGGCCTTTCACCGACTCGGTGCCGATATACGGCAGCGGCGGCTGGACGAACTTCAGCCAGGAGGAGCTGATCGAGGAGATGGCGGGGTACGTGGAGCAGGGCATCGCGCGAGTGAAGATGAAGGTTGGCAAGGACTTCGGGAGGTCGGAGCGTGAAGACCTGCAGCGGCTCGCCGCGGTTCGCAAGGCTTTGGGCGACGACGTGGCGATTTACGTTGACGCCAACAACGGTTACTACGCCAAGCAGGCTATCTACATGGCACGGGAGTTCGAGCAGTTCCAGGTGGGCTGGTTCGAGGAACCGGTGCTTGCCGACGACATCAGCGGCCTCGCCGAAATCAGGCGCGCCAGCAGCATCCCGATAGCCACCGGCGAGCATGAGTACACCAAGCACGGCTTCCGAGATCTCATCGCGGCGGGCGGCGCGGACATCGTGCAGCCCGACGTAGGACGAGTGGGCGGCGTCACGGAGTGGATGAAGGTGGCGCACCTGGCCCACGCCTTCAATCTTCCCGTCGCGCCCCACGCCGTGCAGCTTGTTCATCTACACCTGGCCTGCGCCACGCCTAACCTGAAGGTGGTCGAATACATGAACACCGGGCTGGAGGGCGACAGGGTGTGGTACACGGAGTTTCCCCAGCAGAGGGGCGGGATGTGGTCGCCGTTCCCGGACAAGCCGGGGCTTGGCCTCGAACTGGACCCGTACGCGGTGGAGCGATGGGCGGTGGGGAGGTAGTTTTAGGTTTTCAGTGTCTCGGTGTTGCGATTGAGGATGCTATCACCTTCCCCCATAGAGGGGGAAGCAGCTAACTTCCTCCTCTATGGGGGCGGGCTAAGGTGGGCATAGCGCTCCCGCAAGCCTACCAGCCTATGGCGTAGCAGGCTCTTCTTGGGTCGCCGCCCGTGCTCAGGACGCCGGTGTTGGGGTCTCGGCGGGCTACTGTCGCGCCCATTCCGCATACCGCGCTCTGCTTGGTCCGATGACCCAACGCATCGAGGGCCGCGGCCGTTTCCGCCGATAAACCCTGCTCCAGGGATAGCTGGCCGGGGTAGTGAGTGTGAGGATAGAAGGAGTTGACCGCGCTGTCGGTGGCGAAGCGCGGCGCTTCGATGGCCTGCTGCGGGTTCATGCCGAACACCAGCGTATTCAGTATCAGTTGCACGTTGGCCTGCGCCTGGTGGTCGCCTCCTGGGCAGCCGACCGTCATCAACGGCTGACCGTTCCGAGCCACGATGTAGTTCACGAGCGTCGTCCTGGGCCGCTTGTTGGGCTTGAGCTCGTTGGGATGGCCCTCCTGGAAATTGAGCATCTCCATGCGCGTACTCGGGGCGCAGCCTATCTCAGGGAAATAGACGGACTTGGCGAAGCCTCCACCGCTGGGTGTTGCGCACACCATGTTGCCATCGCGGTCGAGCGCGGCCACATGAGTAGTACCGCTATCGTCGCTTGCGCCGTTGCCGGAAACGCCCGCGGGAGCCGACGCGAGCGTCTGCGGCCTGGGAGTCCTCGAATAGCGCCAAGGGTCGCCGGCGGGAGGCAGATCTGGAGTGGCCTTGCCGGGGTCGATCAGCGCGGCGCGTTCGGCAGCGTACTCCTTCGAGAGCAGGCCATCGATGGGTACGGCGGAGAAGTTGGGGTCGCCGTAGTACACCTCCCTATCCGCAAGCGCGAGCTTCAGAGCCTCGGTGACTGTATGGACGTATGCGGTGGAGTTGTGGCCCATGGCCTTGAGGTCGAAACGCTCGACGATGTTCAGCGTCTGCATGAGCACCGCGCCCTGAGTCCAGGTTGACTGGCCGTAGACGTCGTGCCCTATGAAACTCGTGCTCAGCGGCTCCTCGTACTCGGCGCGATAGCCCGCTAGGTCATCGAGGCTGAGGATGCCGCCGACGCGCTGGGCGCAATCAACGATTGTGCGGGCGATGTCGCCGGTGTAGAAGGCGTCTCGCGCGGCCCGGACGCCGTCCCGCCGATGCCCCGGCGCGCCGCTTTCAGCCGCGACCATTCCCTTGAACACATCGGCCAGGCCCGGCTGAACCAGCAGAGAGCCTGGACTCGGCGTTTCGCCATCGTCGTAGAAGACGGCGCTTCCACCGGGCGGGTAGAGGTCGAACTGCTCTTTCGTGGAGGCGTTTTTCATTCGTTCGAGCATATACTCGTAATTGGGGATGCCGCGCTCGGCGTAGTGGATCGAGGGAGCGAGCGCTTCGCTGAGGGTTCTCGTGCCGTAACGTTCGAGCAGCGACAGAAGGGCGTCCACGATGCCCGGCACTGTGAAGGACAGGTGCGCCTGCGGCCCTGGACCTGTGGGAATCTCGTCCAGACCGCGCGACCTGTAGAAGTCGATAGTGGCCTTGCCCGGCGCGGTTCCCTGCCCGCTCAGCGACAACAGGTCGCCACTCTCCGCATGGTAGAGCATGAAGACGCCCTCCGCGGCCAGCGAGTAGGACGCGATTGGCTCAACTACGGCAGCCGCGAAACCCGCCGCGACGATCGCGTCGAATGCGTTGCCTCCAGTAAGCAGCATTCTCATGCCGGCCATCGAGGTCAGGTAGTGGCCGCTGGAGATAACTCCCTGCGTCGCATAGACGACGGGACGGCTGGTGGGCGGACGCTCAGGGTCGCCCTGCTCCAGCGTGTAGAGTTGCGGGGAGGTTGTCATCGGTCATTCTCCTTAACTGGCGTGTGTTGGGGTTGCTTCGCCTACTATAGCGGCTGTGGAAGGGTTTGTCAGCAGATGAGTTTGTCGGAACACGGCCTTTTCAGTGTTGAAGGCAGATGTTCCCATCTCCCCAGTCTGTACACCGTCAAGGGAGGGGGAAACAGAGTGTGCGGCGAATTGCCTGCGTGCCTGGAAGAGTTGATTCGCCAAGTGCGACATATCGTGACATATCGTGACATTTCGTAGCTGAGCCCTCAGAGGATTTGTGCATTTTGTCGCCTTCGGGATTCTGGAAGCCGGGGGTTCCTTTTGAAAGTTTGGCGTTGGCAAGGAGATGTAACCTGTTGTCATGCCGGCGTGGCATGGGGTGAATGTGGATTGCCACTGGTCTGAGTGAAGCCATAGTAGCACGGGCGTTCGTCGGATGTCAAGAGGCGCAGGATGAGGCCCAGGGCCTTTTCAAAGTCGTCACAAACGTCATAAGAAGTGTCTCGAAAGTCCCTTCTCCCTTGATGGGAGAAGGTTAGGATGAGGGTGACAGACTTGCACGGGGCCAACGCTCCCTCACCCTCTCCCACGAAGGGGAGAGGGAACTTTGGAAAGGCCCTGGCCCATGTCATTCCGAGCGTAGCCGAGGAACCCACGAAGTGGCTAGGCGCTCGGCAATCCAGAGTCATCTGCACTACAAGAACTTGGGATTCCTCGGTTCGCTACGCTCACTCGGAATGACATACGTTGGCCGCAATTGCGATGCTCAGCTATGGCCTGTGGCTACGAAACAACATTTACCTACCCTTGTCAGCGTTAAGGAAGGGGGAGCGATGAGGCGGCTCCACGGCCTATGTGACGAGCGCAATCGCGCTTTGAAAAGGCTCTGACTCTGACTAGCCTCGCAATGACTTGCCGCCGAATGTGTGAGACAATGGCCTTCGTTGGCTATCAGACTGAACCAGGAGGCATGGCATGAGCGGCATTTGGCCTGGGGACACTCGATGCGTGGTGATGCTGGGATTCGACGTGGACGGCGTGTCGGGCGCGCTGAACCAGAATCCGGACACGGCTCGGCTGCCGAGCTTCATGTCGATGCGAGAGTACGGCCCCAGCGTGGGCGCGCCCAGGATTCTGGAACTGCTGAAGAAGTACGAAATACGCGCCAGTTTCTACATTCCGGGCTACGTGGCGGAGACGCACGAGGAGTTGGTCCTGGACATCCAGCGGTCAGGCCATGAGATAGCCCACCACGGCTATATGCACGAGCCGCCGGCGACGCTGACCGCAGAGAAGGAGGAAGAGGTCCTCACGAGGGGAATCGCCATCCTGGAGCGCATCACGGGCGAAAGGCCGGTTGGCTATCGTTCGCCAAGCTGGGAGTTGAGCGAGCGTTCGCTGCCCCTGCTGGCAAAGCACGGCTTCCTGTACGACTCGAGCCTGATGGGGAACGACATTCCCTACCTGGTTGACGCCAACGGGAGCCAGATTGTGGAGATTCCCGTGCACTGGGAACTGGACGACGCACCCTATTTCAACTACTCCCCGGCCCTCGGCGCGCGCAATCCGATGGCCAGCCCTGAGCAAGTTTACCAGGTGTGGTCGAGCGGATTCAGCGGGGCCTACGACTACGGCCGCGCCTTCGTGCTCACCATGCACCCCTACGTTATCGGCCGGCCCGGAAGGCTGCGTATGCTGGAGCGCCTCATCCGCTACATGCGCGACTTCCCCGGAGTGGAGTTCATGCGGCTCGACGACGCGGCGCGGCTGTTCACGGAACAAGGGTGAGGCGGCAGCGCGCTGTTGCCCGTCCACTACTGGCGTGCTAGAATCGTTTCGCCACGGCAAACCCAAGCACAGCACAAAAGGATGTATCCATGACACTTCCAGAACGAATGAAATTCGGCATCTTCATGGCGCCGTTCCACTGGAAGGGCGAGAACCCCACACTCTCCCTGGAGCGCGACCTGGAGATTATCCAGTGGCTCGACTACCTGGGCTACGACGAGGCTTGGATTGGCGAGCACCACAGCGCAGGCTGGGAGATTATAGCGTCGCCGGAGGTGTTCATGGCGACGGCCGCGGAGCGGACCAGAAACATCCGGCTGGGTACGGGCGTCATCAGCCTGCCGTACCACAATCCGCTCATGGTAGCCAACCGCATGGTGTTGCTGGACCACCTCACGCGAGGGCGCACGATGATGGGAGTCGGGCCGGGCGCGCTGGTCACCGACGCAGCGATGCTCGGAATCGACCCTGTCGTGCAGCGGCGGCGCATGGACGAGGCCATGACCATCATCATGCGATTGCTGAACGAAACGGAGCCAATCACCTACGAGTCGGAGTGGTTCAACCTGGTGGAGGCCCAGCTGCACCTGCGGCCCTACACCAAGCCGCACTTTCCCATCGCTGTGGCGGCGGCGCAGTCGCCCTCCGGGATGGTGTTGGCTGGCAAGCACGGCGCTGGAGTGCTGTCGGTGAGCGTAACGCGTGACGCCGAAATCGCGTCCAACCTCGCGGAGTTCTGGAGCATCGCCGAGGAGACCGCGGCCCAGCACGGCAATACCATGGATCGCAACGAATGGCGACTGGTGATGCACGTTTACCTCGCGGAGTCGAAGAAGGAGGCCATAGAGCAGGCGCGCTTCAACGCCGGGCGCTACCAGTACGACTACTTCGTGAAGACGCTGGGCCACCAGCTCAACCTGGACGTGAACAGCAGCAGCGACAGGGACAAGATAATCGACATCATGTCTGAGCGCGGCGCGTGGTGCGTCGGCACGCCTGACGACCTGATAGCGACGATAAAGAAGCTCGACGAGGAGAGCGGCGGCTTCGGCGGCTTCATGATACAGGCGACCGAGTGGGGCACGCGGGAGCAGGTCATGCACAGCTACGAGCTTCTGGCGCGCTACGTGATGCCCCACTTCCAGGGTTCTATCGCGAGCCTGGACAGGTCGCAGGTGTGGTCGGAGGGCAAGAAGGAGGAGCTCCTGGAGGCGCGCGCGGCCGCCATGACACGGGCGCGGGAAGACTACGCGTCGGCAAGAGCGCGGTGATGATATTGGACTAGCCGAAGGCCTTTTACCGCCAGATGTTGGACTGTGGTCGTCTAGCAATAGGAGAGTGTCGTGTCGCCCAACGGAATCTCTGAGATCATATTTGAGGTCAGCGATGACGAGGTTGACGACGGATACTCAGCCAGTGCGCTGGGATACGCCATCCACACGCAGGGCGAGACCGTTGAGGAGTTGCGCAGTAATGTCAGAGAGGCCGTCGAGTGCTATTTCGACGAAACGATGAAGCGGCCTGCAATGATTCGCCTTCACTTTGTCCGCGATGAAGTCCTCGCACTATGAAGCTGGCCCGTGACCTGAACGGTCGCGACTTGTAGCCCCTCTCTGCAACGGTCATGCTTTGCAACATAGACGGCGCAAGGTAACCCAGGCTAACACACTCGCTTTGGCGCAAGAGACAAAGAAAGGTAACAGAAACACATGCCCAAGTTGACCGGGGGACAGGCGCTGGCCAAGTCGCTTTACGCGGAGGGCGTCAGGGTGATATTTGGCCTTCCCGGCGTGCAACTCTACCATGCGATGGACGGGCTTTACGACGTGCCCGGCATCCGCTTCATCACTACCCGCCACGAGCAGGCGACGACATACATGGCAGACGGCTACGCCCGCGCGGGCGGCGGCATCGGGACCGCGTTGGTCGTGCCCGGTCCCGGGCTGCAGAACGCATCGGCGGGCATCGGCACGGCGTACTCCGCGTCGTCGCCCATACTGGTCGTCGCGGGCCAGGTGCAGAAGGAGCTCATCGGCGTGGACCGCGGCGTGCTGCACGAGATAAACGATCAGATGGACACCATTCGGCCCGTCACGAAGTGGTCACAGCGCATCCTCGACGCGAAGGACATTCCCGGCGCGGTTCACGAGGCGTTCTACCAGCTAAAGTCGGGCCGTCCGCGCCCGGTGGAGATCGAGATACCGCCGGAGACTTTGGAAGAGCAGGCCAACGTGGAGATAATCGAGCCGGTGAGCTACCAGCGGCCGATGGCCAGCCAGGAGAGCATCCAACGGGGAGCCGACGCCATCGCGGGCGCGTCAAGTCCACTCTTTTGGGTCGGCGGTGGCGCGGTGTCTTCCGGCGCGACCGACGTCCTCCGGCGGCTGGCAGAGCACTTGCAGGCTCCTGTCATTACCACCAGCGAGGGCAAGGGCATCCTCTCCGACCGCCATCACCTCTCGCTCGGCGGACTCCAGATACGCAACGACCCCTTCCAGTCCAGGATGGCGGAGTCAGACCTAGTAATCGCGGTGGGCACGAGGCTGGCGACGCCGCAGTCGCTCAACGGGCAGAAGGTCGTCCAAATCGACATCGACGAAGAGGAGATAGGCCGTAACTACGAAAACACGCTCGGTATCGTGGGCGACGCGCGGCTCACGCTCGAAGAGCTCTACCGCATCGTATCCGCCAGGGTTCCGGCGCGGCCAAGCCGGAAAGAGGAGATGGAGGCGATCAAGGACGAGCGATTCCGTTCGCTGAGCGAGATGCAGCCCCAGGCGTCCTACGTCCAGGCCATACGCGAGGCGATGCCGGATGACGGCGTGTTCGTCGCCGGCATGACGCAGATAGGCTACTACAGCAGGGTGTTCTTTCCGGTGTATGAGCCGGGAACCTACATTACGTCTTCATACTATGGCAATCTCGGTTTCGCGTTCCCGACCGCGCTTGGCGCGAAGGTTGCCAACCCCGACAGGGCCGTAGTCGCCGTGTCGGGCGACGGGGGCTTCCTGTTCAACTCGCAGGAGCTCGCCACCGCGGTGCAGCACGGGATTAACGCGGTGGTGGTGGTCTTCAACGACAACGCCTACGGCAACGTGCTGCGCGACCAGGTGAACCGCTTCGACGGCCGCTCCATCGGCGCGGAGCTGCATAACCCGGACTTCGTGAAGCTGGCGGAAGCGTATGGGGCGAGAGGCATCCGAGCGCAAGGGCCTGAGGAGCTGGAGAGGGCGCTGCGGGAGACGCTGGCCGCCAACGACGCGCCGACGCTGATCGAGGCGCCGGTTGGGATGATGCCCTCGCCGTTTGGGTAGGTTAGGTAGGTAAAGGAGGAAGCATGGCGGAACGACTAGCCTCTTTCGAGCAGTACCTGAACGTGCGGAGCGCCTACGCGCCCTCGTTCGACCCGTCGGGCAAGCGCGTAGCCTTCCTGATGGACGTCACCGGCGTGCCCCAGGTGTGGGTGGTCGATGCGGAGGGCGGATGGCCGCGGCAGCTTACGTTCTTCGACGAGCGCGTGAGCCTGGTGGCGTGGTCGCCCAAGGGCGATAACCTGCTCTTCGCCATGGACGAAGGAGGGAGCGAGCGTCACCAGCTTTACACCATAGACATGGCATCGGGCGGCGGCGGGACGGCCTTGACCGACTTGCCGGAGGTGATGCACATCTTTGGAGGCTGGTCGCCCGACGGCGGCTCTATCGCCTACGCGAGTAACGAACGCCACCGCGCGCACTTCGACATCTACGTCCAGGACGTTCCCGGTGGGCGGGCGCGGATGGTGTTCCAGAGAGACGGTTCCAACAGCGTGGCCGCGTGGTCTCCGGACGGCGAGAGCCTGGTAATCAGCCGTGACAACACGTCGAGATACAACGACCTGACCCTGCTCGACCTGCAATCGGGTGAGACGCGCGCGCTGACCGCGGAGAACGGCCTCGCCACCTACGGCTCGGTTCTGTGGGACGCGCAGGGCAAGGGGCTGTACATGACCACGAACAGGGAGCGGGAGTTCCAAGCGTTGGCTTGGATGGACGCGGCCAGCGGAGAGTTGGCGCTGCTCGCCGAGCCGCCCTGGGACGTCGAGGCGGCGTCGCTTTCGCCGGACGGCCGGATGCTGGCGTACATAGCGAACGAGGCGGGCTACTCGCGCGCGTTCGTCCGCGACCTGGACGAGCAGACGGACACGGCGGTCGAAGGACTGCCCCGGGGCACGCTGCAGAACCCGCGAGGGCCTGCGTCGTCCGCGTGGTCGCCGGACAGCGCGGTGGTGGCCTTCACGCTGAACGGCGCGGCGAACAACCCCAACATCTGGCTGTACGACGTCGAAAACAGTTCGCTGCGTCCGCTTACACACAGCGACACGGGCGGCATTCCGAAAAACAGCTTTGTCGAGCCGCAACTGGTGGAGTTTCCCACATTCGACGG
The DNA here is from genome assembly GCA_965217565.1 of Dehalococcoidia bacterium. GTDB lineage: Bacteria > Chloroflexota > Dehalococcoidia > Lucifugimonadales > CATOSD01 > CBDCIS01. The sequence goes on along the minus strand of CBDCIS010000004.1, from coordinate 272,574 downwards.
GCGCAAGGTCCCCGCGTTCCTGTACGCGTCCGAGGGAGCCATGGCTGACGGTTCCAACCCGGTGATAATGCACGTTCACGGCGGGCCGGAGGGACAGGAGCGCCCCTCCTTCAACACCGTGTACCAGTACTTCGTAGGACGCGGCTACTGCGTGCTCGCGCCCAACGTGCGCGGCAGTTCGGGATACGGGCGCGAGTACATCCACCTGGACGACGTTCGCAAGCGCATGGACTCGGTGCACGACCTCAAGCACGCCTGGCAGTGGCTGGTGGATTCGGGCTGGGCCGACTCCAATCGCGTCGCTGTCATGGGCGGCAGCTACGGCGGCTTCATGGTGCTGGCGGCAATCACCACGTACCCCGACCTGTGGGCGGCTGCCGTCGAGTTGTACGGCATCGCCAACTTCGAGACGTTCCTCGAGAACACGAGCTCCTACCGCCGCAAGCTGCGAGAGTCGGAGTACGGCAACCTCGAGGACGACGGCGACTTTCTCCGCGAGATCTCCCCTATCCACTACGTTGACCGCATCACCGCTCCCCTGCTGGTCTTGCACGGCGCGACCGACCCCAGGGTTCCCATAAGCGAGACGGAGCAGATAGTGGAAGCCCTGCGAAACCAGGGGAAGGTGGTGGAGTACGTTCGCTTCGAGGACGAGGGGCACGGCTTCATCAAGCGCAACAACAGGATAGTGGGCAACTCCGCGATTGCCGAGTTCTTCGACCGTTACCTGTGAAGAAGAGGGCAGGCTCCATGATAATAGGCGGGCATACGGTAATCTACACGGAGGACGCCGATGCGGATCGGGCCTTCCTGCGAGACGTGCTGGGGCTAAGCTGGGCTGATTCGGGTGGAGGACACCTGATATTTGGTCTGCTGCCATCGGAGGCGGCGATGCACCCCGACGGCCCTCCGCCCAGGGTAAACGGCTACCACGAGTTCTACCTGATGTGTGACGACGTGGAGGCGTTCATCGCGGAGATGACCCAGCGCGGCATCACGATGGCCCCGATCCAGGATGACGGCTGGGGCTTGCTAACGCAAGTCACGCTGCCGGGCGGCGGCAAGCTGGGCGTGTATCAGCCAAAGCACGAGCGGCCGGAGCCGATGGCAGGCTGTGAGACAGTTAGGGCGGGTACCTCAGCTTAGGCAACGCACAAAGAGGGCCAAGTAGGGGACTCTCGAAGCCGCCCCTAACTGTCTGTTAGGATGTATGGGATTGAGAGTTCGCCGCAGATGTCTCGGAACCAGTCTATGACCTCTGGGTGGAAGGGAATTCCGTTGGCCTTGCGGTCCTCGGTGGCCTCCGCTTCCGGTTGGCCCGGATACAGCACCCTGTCGTGGCCCTTGGCGGGCGTGGTCGATTTGAGCATCTGAATCCACTCGTCCATCGTGCGCTTGAATTCACCCGTGTCCATGAACGCCTCGATGCTGTACGCCGCCACGTAGTGCCCGAAGTTGGGCCGTCCGGGGTTCACTCCGTAACCGCCGCCGGAGAGGATTCCTCCGAGTATATCCACGATGCAGGACAACCCGTAGCCCTTGTGCGAACCCAGTTCCCTGGTGCTTCCCAGCGGTAGAAGGAAGGAGGATGCTCTGCCCTGGTAACCGGGCACCGGGGCGGCGACCTCGTCCATGATGGGCGCGCCGTCTTCGTCCGCGACCCATCCAGGCAGCAGGTCTGTGCCCAGTCTCCGGGCGAGTCCCAGTTTGTTGCCGGCCACCGTGCTGGTAGCGGCGTCGAACACGAAGGGAGGCTCCTTGTCCGCGGGCGCGGCCAGCGCGATGGGGTTCGTGCCCAGCCTGGGCTCCGCTCCGAACGTGGGCAGCACACCGGGCGGGCAGGAGGTCATGCAGGTTCCTATCATGTCGTGTTCGAGGGCCATCATCGCGTGGTAGGACGCCATTCCGAGGTGGCGGGCGTTTCTTATCGTTACCATCCCCACGCCGACCTTGCGGGCCTTCTCTATGGCGATTTCCATGGCCTTCGGGACTACGATGATTCCCAGCCCGGCGTCGGAGTCGATGTTGGCGGTCGCGGGCGATTCTCGCAGCACGCGCCAATTGGGACGCGGGTTGAGTCCCCCTTCGTTGTAGCCCTGCACGTAGGAACGCAGCATGTTCGAGACGCCGTGGCTGTCCACGCCGCGCAGGTCTGAGGTGACGAGCACGTCGCACGCCAGCGAGGAGTCGGCTTCGGGCACGCCCATCTTCTTGAAAATCTCGGTTACTGTGTCCCTTAGAGGGGTTTCCCGCACCTTGATTGCGTCGTCTTCTTTGACCTTGAATCGCTCCAGCAAGTGAGACCTCCTAGCGGCGTGGCTCTTTGTGAGGGTATTCTATGCCCGCGGCGTGCGTTTCCGCAACCTGCGGAACGGCCTTGGACCCTCGCGGGTCGCGCTTTACGGGCGGCTTCAACGTCAGGATAAGCGGAATGCTGATCAACACGGTTCCGGAGAGAATCAGGAACGGGTCGCGGTAGTTGCCATTCAAGTCGTACATCCACCCGACGAACACCGGGCTGACGATGCCGAAGACGGCGCTCGTCGTCATCATCACGCCGAGAATCGAGCCGAAATGTCGGCGTCCAAAGTAGTCGGCAAGCAGCGCGAATCGCACTGGAATCGACGCGCCCATGCCGATGCCCCAGAAGAGCATGAAGCCCAGCAGGTGCCATAAGTTGCCGGTGTAGGCGAACATGAGTGTCCCCAGAAACTGGCAGGCGAACGAGAAGGCGAGCACGATGCGCTTGTCGATCACGTCGCCGAGGAAGCCGCACGTAATCCTTCCCGACATGCTGATGAGAGAGACGCCCATGATGACCATGCCCGCTGCGCCCCTGCTGATTCCAAAGCTGCTCAGAGCCGGTATCTGGTGGATTGACGCGGACATGATTAGCTGCCCGGACCCCATCGCCAGAATCATCTGCCAGAAGGCCCTGGTCATCAGCGCCTCCCGCGCGGTGAAGGCGACCTCGGCCTCCTTCGCAGGCGCGCTTTCGGATGGCGTTTCCTCGGAGCCTTCCTGACTTGTCGCCGCGCCGTCGGGTAGGTAGCCGTAGTCCTCCGGCCGGCTTCGCATGACCATCGCCACTGGTATTCCTGTCACCCAGTAGCCGATGCCGATTACGAACAGTCCCGTTCGCCAGTCGGTTGCCGCGATGATCCAGACGACGGCCGGCACCAGCAGCCCGCCTATGCCCGAGCCGGCCGACATGATGGCGAGCGCGCGGCTTCTTCTTACGACGAACCAGTTGGCGACGGCGGTTGTAACGACCATGAAGGAGCCGAAGGAAAGGCCCACAGTGATGAGCATAAACGCGAGGTAGAATTGCCACAGTGAGTCGATGCGGCTGAGAAAGATGAAGCCGATGCCAGTTACGAAAACGCCGCCCAGCATGACGTTTCGCGGCCCAAACCTGTCTATGAAGAAACCAACAAAGGGGGCTATCATGCCCGATTCGGTGCGTTGAAGGGACTGCGACACCGAGGTGATGGCGCGGCTCCAGCCAAACTGGGCAACGATGGGGTCGAAGAATGCGCCGAAGCCCTGCCAAAAGGCTCCCGAGGTGTAGGCCTGGCTAATACAGCCCGCGGCGACTATCCACCAGCCGTAGAATACAGAGCCGTCTGACTTGCTCTTCGAGCGGGCAGGACCTAGCAACAAGCGATCTCCACACGCTCTGGTAGGGTTACTTGCAAAGCGTTCTGTGTAATCTGCGAAGCGATTGTACTACCGCCCTATTGGCTTGTCTATCGCTGCTCGTTGCGGGAACCTGTATCAATCTAGTAGATGCCCCATTCGTAAGGGCGTCCATCGTGGGTGCCCTGGGTATGATGACCGACGCGGGCAACCACAAGGAGCATGTCTCACAAGAGGGTTGTGGTGATAAGAGTGAAGCGCCGACTCCGGTCGCATTTGTGCAATGATCGGTCCGGGTGTCTCAGGGCAGAGCGCCGGATGCGCCGATGATGGACCTGTGCGCAAACGATGGGCTGAGATTGCGGCGCCATATGCGGGTTGCCCGGCCACGCCACCCGCGCCACAGGGTGCGCAGATTGAAGGCCGTGGCCAACAGGCCCCACTCAGCGGCCACGTTGTCTATGCCACGCAGCAGGACTCTACGCGCCGCCTGCTGCTCTTTGATGATCCCAAAGACCGGCTCGACCAGACCCTTCCTGCGATCGTAGGACTGTCTGGCTTCGTCGGTGCGCATCCAGCGCCGATGACGACGCAGCGCTGTGTCGTGCGGCCCTATCTCAAGCGCTCGCCCATTTCGGCCATCCCTCGTACACACCCCAAAGACCGGACACGCTCGGCAGACAGCGCCGGAGGCCCGGTAGAGCCTCACCGCTATCCCACGTCTGCGCTTCATACGGGTGAAGCGCAGCCACTGTCCTTTTGGACAGATGTAGCTGTCGGTCTCCTCGTCATAGGTGAATCGGTCCTTGTGATACGGGTGGCCCAGCGCCCGACGCTGTGCCTCGGGCATCACAACCTGCTGGTCTCTGAGCGCGCACTCCTCCAGATTGCTCCCTGAGTGATAACCTGCGTCTGCCAACGTCATCTCAGACCTGACACCCGTCGTCTCCTCTGCCTTCTGAAGCATTGGGGCCAGTTGAGAATGGTCGTCGGGGTCATCGGTAACCTCCACCGCAGTGATCAACATGCCTCTCTTCCCTGCCTCGGTCTGCGTCGGCGAGACCATCGCCTGTGCGTTGTAGCAGGGCGTTATCCCCTGGCGAGTCCTCATCAGACGTGCGTCCGTATCGGTGAGGTTGATGTGATTGATGTCTCCACGCTCCGAAAGCTCCTCCATAGCTCGGCGCACCTGCTCTCTCAGCGCCGTCTTCTCGGCCAACTCCTGAGGCAGATGGACGGGCGCAGCGTCCTCTCCCGCCTCGCTCTGAGCTTCCAGATCCCTCACCGCATCCTCCAGACGTCTCAACAGACGCTGCAGTCCTTCCGCATCGAGCGTCCTGTCTCCGCTCGCATTCGCTCCCACCTTCGTACCATCCACAGCCTGCAACGCCAACTCCACAAGGTCCATCCTGACCGCCGTTTGCACTGTGCGCTTCAGCAACTTGCGCATCGACTGGCGGTGGCTCTTGTAGAACCTCCACAAGGTGTTGTGGTCTGGACGCTGCCATCCGGTCAGCCACAGGTACGATATCTGGTCTCCGCAGGCCGCCTCCAGCTTGCGGCACGACCGAACGCCTGTCATGAATCCATACAGCCACACGCCCAACAGCGCCCTGGGATGGTACGCCGGGGCTCCCATCCAACATCCCTCGATATCGACGCCGAGCTCCGCCCAGTCGTCTCGGTTCAGCCCATCGACGAACTCGGCCACGAACCGCGCAGGATGGTCCTCCGGGATCATCTCATCCAGGGTCGGCGGCAACATCCACATCTGCTCTCGACCCATCGGACGCAGTGGCATCTCTATCACCTCCAGAGATGGGCTGTCGCTTCCCAAGTATACCCCGAGCCATATCCCCCCGCTCGACTTTTGAGACAGACTCCAAGGGATTGGCCCTACGCGCATCTGACCGACCAGGTTGATACAGCCTCTTTGAGTCAAGGCTATTTTCACGTCGCGCTTGTGGTAGTGTAAACTAGACGAGGACAAGTGAGAGAAAATATGCTGTTGCTTACAGGGTCGCCGGGGCCCTGGGCGCCGGAGAGGTTGATGTCGAACCATAGACACCTAACGAGCACGCTGCAACTGGATAGGTCATGGATGGAGTCGGAGCTCTTCCCACTATGTGAGAAGCTGCGCCAGCTGAGACAGCCGGATACTTCCCTTAACGGGCGCGCGCTGTACTGCCTCTTCTATGAGCCGAGCTTCCTGACCAGAACGTCGTTTGAGCGGGCGATTAGCCTTCTTGGCGGCACGGCGCACCATACCGAGGATGCGTCCCAGTTCTTTCCTGTGAAGACGCCCAACTACATCGACAACATCATCAACATGCTCGCCAGCCTTCACGTTGACCTGGTAGTGCTCAGAAGCAGCGAAGCGGGCGTCGTGGAGAGGGCCGAGTTGACCGACACGATGCCGGTAATCAATGGCGGAAGCCTCTACGACCATCCGACGCAGGCGCTAGCTGACATCTACACGCTGCGCCGGGAGCTTGGCGGCGTGGATGGCGTGAAGGTAGCCATTGTGGGGCGGCTCGAACACAGGAACGTTAGCGCACTTCTAAAGGGGCTTGCGGTTTTCGACCGTGTGAGGGTTTCCCTGATGCCCATCAGTGGAAGTATTGACCCCAAGCTGGTGACATTTTGCGAGAGCAACGGCATGGAGCTGGCAACGGAGAAGTCCCTGGATGCCCTGGGCGACGTGGACGCCATCTACCTCAACGGGCCACGGACGCTGGCGCACGTTCGGCTGCTGCAGTCGCGTAACTCGTTCAACCTGCGAATCGACGAGGCGTTCATGTCGAGGCTGAAGCCGCACTGCGTTATACTGGACCCAATGCAGCACAGCGGGGACTTCTCCGTGGAGGCGCAGGACAAGCGCCTGGCGTTCTACCGCCAAGCGGAGAACGCGCTGTTTGTGAGGATGGCGGTACTGTCTCAGATGCTGGCGGGCTAGGGCGTTCCGCGTTGTCCGCGCGCTTGCAACGCGAGTTGGCAGGGCGTTATCATGGCTGCGTGTACAGAGACTGCCGCCGCTTACGCGACTGCCGGACTCCGACGACTCGTGCTTTCACTCATACCCGCATATGGGCCGGTAGCTCAGTCTGGTCAGAGCATCGGACTTTTAATCCGAGTGTCCTGGGTTCGAATCCCAGCCGGCTCACCACTGAAACTAGCAGGGGTCAGGGGCAACGGAAACACAGTAAGAGGTGTAGGCATGGACGTGGAACTAGGAGGCGTCAACTATCTTGCGGTCATCGTGGCGATTGTCATCAACATGGGGGTAGGCGCGCTCTGGTATTCTCCGCTTCTCTTCGCCAATCCCTGGATGGCGGCGAACGGCTTCACGCTGGAGCGTATCAATGAGGCGGGAAGCGCGACGAGAGGGTACGTCATCAGCGTCATCGCCTCCGTAGTCATGGCCTTCACCATAGCGTTGTTCGCAGAGGCCGCCGGCGCAGACACGGCGATCGAGGGGCTGTTGGTGGGCGTGGCCGCCGGGCTGGGATTCGTGGCCACTTCGGCAGCGAGCAACTACACCTTCGAGTCGAGACCGCTGAAGCTGTACCTGATAAACGTTGGCTATCCCGTCGCGTCATTCGCGTTCATGGGCCTCCTAATCGGCGTATGGCAATAGGGAGTGCCGTTGCGCGGCGGCGCGGGATGCGTGGGCCAAGCGGCGATATACCAAGTTTGCGTATCTTTAGGGTCGCTCGAGGCTCCTTGACACCATGCTGATACAAGCCTAAAGCGCATTCAAGGGCAAAAGGTGAACACTCCATGAATGAACGCCTCGTCTCTGGCAAGCCACTGGAGGACGACCACTCTCTGGACACCAGCCTGCGGCCCCGCCAGTTGGCCGATTATGTAGGGCAGGGGAGAGTCAAGAACAACCTGCACATCGCCATTACCGCCGCCCGGCAGCGGGGCGAGCCCCTCGACCACATCCTGGTCTATGGCCCGCCGGGGCTGGGCAAGACCACCCTCGCCAACATCGTCGCCACAGAGATGGGCGTGCGTATCAAGACGACCTCCGGCCCGGCAATCGAGCGGCCCGGTGATATGGTAGCCATACTCACCCAGCTTCAGAAGGACGACATCCTGTTCGTAGATGAGGTTCACCGGCTCAGCCGCGTGGTCGAGGAGGTGCTCTACCCGGCGATGGAGGACTTCTTCGTCTCGTGGGTCATTGACAAGGGGCTGAAGGCGCGCAGCATGAACCTCACCATCCAGCCGTTCACGTTCATAGGCGCGACCACGCGCTACGGAATGGTCAGTTCGCCCCTGCGCGACCGCTTCGGCTCAGTCCACAGGCTGGATTTCTACGAAGACGATGACATGTGCACAATCGTCCAACGCTCCGCCAGGATTCTGGATATACGGGCCGAGCCGGAAGGCGTTAGAGAAATCGCCCATCGCGCCAGGGGAACGCCCAGGGTCGCCAACAGGCTGCTGAAGCGTGTGAGGGACTACGCCCAGGTGATGGCGGATAACGTGATCACGCGAGAAGTGGCAGTGGACGCGCTTGGCCGGCTGGAGGTCGATTCCCTCGGACTGGACAGCATAGACCACATGGTGCTGCGCTCAATTATCGAGAAGTTCGACGGCGGCCCAGTTGGACTGGACACGCTGGCCGCCTCGATTAGCGAGGAAGGGGACACCATCGAAGACGTGTATGAACCCTTCCTGTTGCAGTTGGGCTTCTTGGAAAGGACTTCCAGGGGACGCGTAGCCACTCGCCGCTCCTACGAGCACTTCGGATTCGAATACACAAAGGACGAGCCTGGCTCCAACCAAGCCAGGCTGATGTAGCGGCAGCTATGGCGCGTGGAATAATCGCCAGGTGTGAACCGCTTCGAGCGTAACCGGTAGCCGAGTAACCGGAGCAACGCCCATAAACGCGCCCTCGAGCGCCAGAGCTCTCAGCGGTGGCGGCGCGCCCTCGTAGTTGGAGAGCAGGGGCGCATCCGCATTTCCCTACCTATAGCAACAAACGATCAACCGGAACCAGGCGCTTGGCGACCGGGTCCACACCCATAAACGCGACCTCGAGGGCTTGTGCTCCAAGCAACGGCGTAGTCCCCTCATCATTGAAGACTACCTGCGTGAACACCAGCCTATCCTCGAAGCGCACCCAGGCTTTGCCGATGTCCATTTCTCGAACCTCACCCTGGGCAAACCTGAAGCTCTGTTTGGACTCCGGCTCAATGCCCAATTCATGAAGAACCGACGCAGGCGCGGACATAATGCTCGCCCCGGTGCCCACCATGGCGTCCAACGCGCTCCATCGCTCGCGATTCCAATCCTCAATCTGAATCTCTGTGCTGAAGGTTCCCACCCGTGCGCTCCTCGACCAATCAGAAATGAATTTCGATTGTACTACATCAAGGCATTTCGCGCCGCCGCCGCTTAAAGGCGCGCGCGAGGAGTGCTAGTCGACACCGGCTAGCCTACCGAGTGGCAAACTAACTCCCGCCCTCCGTATGGCCGACCATGGGCAGCGGCTCCTCGATGGCGGCGTAGTTCATGTGGTACAGTCGCGCGTAAAGCCCGTTGCGGGCCAGCAGTTGGTCGTGGGTGCCGGTCTCGACTATCTCGCCGAGGTTGAGTACGACTATCTTGTCCGCGCCCCGAATGGTGGACAGGCGATGGGCGATTACAATGGCGGTGCGGTCTTTCAGAAGGCTATGCAAGGCGCGCTGGATGAGCACCTCGGTATAGCTGTCGATGTTGGCTGTCGCCTCGTCGAGGACTAGGATGCGAGGGTCGGCGACGATGGCCCTCGCGAAGCTGAGCAACTGGCGCTGCCCAAGGCTGAGGTTGACGCCGCGCTCGGCCAGGAAGGTGTCGTAGCCATTCTCCAACTGCATGATGAAGTTGTGCGCATTCACCGCTTGGGCTGCCTCTATCATCCGCATGTCGGTGGCGTCCTCGTTGTTGTACTTGATGTTCTCGCGTACCGTCCCCGAAAAGAGAAAGGGCTCCTGAAGCACCATGCTCATCTGGCTCGCCAGCGAGTTCCGAGTCACGTCCCGGATGTCGCGTCCGTCCACCATGATGGCCCCGTTGCCGCGCGGAATGTCGTAGAAACGCGACATGAGCGACACCATCGAAGTCTTGCCGGCCCCGGTGGGGCCTACTATCGCCACCGTCTCTCCCGGGCTTATGTGCAGGTTCACGTTCTTGAGTATGTTTTCGCCGGGCACATAGGCGAAGTTGAGGTCCTTGAACTCAACCTCACCTCTCAGGCGGGGAAGCTTCATCGCGTCGGGGGCGTCCTCGAGGTCCAGGGGGGTGTCCAGCAGGTCGAAGATGCGCACGCCGGAGGCCATCGAGCGCTGCAACTGGGTATATTGCATCGTGAGGTTGCGAATCGGGTCGAAGAAGCGCTGAATGTACAGGATGAAGCCGACGAGCGCGCCGATCTCCAACTCGTTGTCGATTATCATCTGCGCGCCGAAGAACACCGCCAGGCCGATTGAGACTGCGGTCAGCACGTCCACCGGCCCGAGCAGGCCCGCCGAGAGCTTATTGGCGAACAGGTTGGAGTTGAGGTGGTCTCGGTTCTTGCCGTCGAATATCTCCAGGTTCCTGTCCTGGCGGTTCATGCTCTGCACGACGCGAATTCCGGTGATGTTCTCGTTGAGGGAGCCGTTGACGATGGAGATGGCGCGCCGGACCTGCATGAACGCCTTTCGCGCGTAGGGCTGCCAGAGGGCCATGATGAGAATCAGCAGCGGAATCGTGACCATGGATATGAGGCCGAGCTTGAGGTTCAATGCCAGAAGCATTATGACAATGCCTGCCAGCGACAGCACGTCCCCGAGCGTCATCACGACCAGCGACATGAACTCCTGCAACTGCGTCGTGTCGCCCTGGACGCGGGACATTATGCGCCCCACTTCGGTCTTGTCGTAGTACGACACCGACAGCTTTTGCAGGTGACCGAACATCGACTGCCGCAGGCCGTAGAGGATTCCCTGACCGACCTTAGCCATTGCAAGCTGTTGGAGGTAGTTTGCGCCCCAGTTGAGGGCGGCGACCGCGATGAACAGCGCGAAGAGCCAGGTCAGGCCGCGAAAGTCGCTGTCGCCCAGTATGTAGTTGTCGATCCCGACCTTGATGATCCAGGGCACGGCTACCTGCGTGCCAGTGAACACGAGCATAGCGACTGTGGCGACCGCGGCTAATCCCTTATAGGAAAACATGTATGGGAGCATCCGCAGGACGACGCGGCGGTTGTAAACGCTGCCGAAGACCTCGTCGTCAACGTGTCCACGGCTAACCCCGTGGAACATCCCGCCCCCGCCGCCGGACATCATCAGGATCCCTCCGCGGTGACGATTACAGGCGCTTCCGTCTCTCGCATGACCTCTTCTTGGGGGCGCAACTGGAGCTCGTAGATGTCGCGGTACAGGCCGCCGCTGGCGAGCAACTCCTGGTGCGTGCCCTGCTCCTCGATCTCGCCGTCCTTCATCACAAGTATCATGTCCGCCCTGTGAACCGTGCTCAGCCTGTGCGCGATCACGAACGTCGTGCGGCCCCGCATCACGGACTCCATGGCCTGGCGGATCATCTCCTCCGTTCCCGCGTCAACGCTGGAAGTGGAGTCGTCCAGAATCAGCACCGGCGGGTCCATCAGCACGGCGCGGGCTATGGACATGCGCTGCCGCTGTCCGCCGGAAAGCGTGGAGCCGCGCTCGCCGATGGGCGTGTCGTAGCCCTCCTCCAGCGAACTGATGAAATCGTGCAGTTGGGCCACCTTCGCCGCCTGGGTGATCTCGTCCATCGAGGCGGTCTCCCGTCCGTAGGCGATGTTCTCCCTCATGCTGGTGGTGAACAGGAACACGTCCTGCTGCACGAAGCCCACGTTGTGCCGCAGGGACTTGAAGGTCACCCCCTGGATGTCTATGCCGTCCAGTGTGATGCTGCCGGACGAGACCTCGTAGAATCGGGAAATCAGGTTGACTATTGTGCTCTTGCCACTGCCCGGAGCGCCGAGAAGCGCGATAACCTGGCCCTGCTCCACGTCGAGGTTGATGTTCTTTAGCACTGGAACGCCGTCGTCGTAGCTGAAGCTCACGTTGTCGAACCTGACGTGGCCCTTGACACGGGGCATCTCGGCGGCGGCGGGCAGCTCCTGCACGGGCGACTCGGCATCCAGTATCTCGAACAGTCTCTGCCCCGCCGAGGTGGCCCTCGCGTATGCGTTGACCATCCAGGCCGTCATGCGCACGGGCATTGACAGTATCTGCATGAAGAATACGAACTCCCCCAGTTGCCCCAGGGTCATCTCTCCGTTGATAACCTTCCAGCCGCCGAACCACATTATCAGCGCCAGCGCGACCAGGAACGCGAAGTTCATGAACGAGGTGTTGGAGGCGCGCAGCTTCTCGGCCTCCACCATGTCCTCCGCGACGCTGGCGTTGCGGGTGTTGTAACGTGCCTCTTCGTGCGCCTCAGCCGCGAACGCCTTCACCACGCGCACGCCGGTCAGGTTCTCCTGGAGCACCGTGTTGAGCTCCGCCATCTTCTCCTGGACGCTCAACCAGATGGCCCTCATGCGCAGCCTGACGACAGAGGAGTGGTAGGCGACGAACGGCAAGAAACTGGTGCTCAGGAGTCCCAGTTGCCAGTCGAGCCGTATCAGTATGACGGCCACGATTATGAACAATGACAGGAAGTAGGGAGTTCGAACGAGCCCCATGTTGATGAACATGCGGATGTTTTCCACGTCGGTGATGGCCCTGGACATCAGGTTGCCCGTGTGGTGACGGTCGTGGAAGCCGAAGCTCATGTGTTGGACGTGGTTGTAGAAGGCGTTGCGTATATCGTAGGCGACAAGCTGCGAAAGCGCTTCGCCGAGGTAGGTCTGGAAGAAGGAGAGCACTCCTCGGATGAGGCTCAACCCCAGAATTAACAGGATGATAACCAGTATCTCGCGCTGGGGAATGTCGGCGACACTGCCATCCTTGAAAGCGTCGTATATTTTGTCTATGGCTTCGCGGAACAGTGTGGGTAGGAACAGGTACGCCGCGACCGCTCCCGCCATGCTCATATACGCGAAAACGAGCCACCACTTGTGGTGAAGGGCTATTCCTGTGATGCGAAAGAGAATCTTCATGCGTTCTTAGGGGGAAGACCTCCTAAATTGAATGAGCAAACCGGCGGAAACCGGCTGCTCGCGCCGGTTGGCCCTGGCAAAATCCAGCGATTCCGGGGATTAGGCCGACAATGGCGCGGCAATCCCTAACTGTCACGGCTGTATATTCTACTACTACCGGCGGCTGTTGTGAATGGGTTGGATGGCCAATTTCCGAAGAGTTCCTCCATATATTCGGCATCGCGTATGAACGCCCAACCCAATGACAGCCCAAGTAAGCGATTCCTGCCAAACGCAACCTGTTCTACAGTAAGCGGCAAAATTGGCGATTGCAATGGAAAACGCAGCTACTATTCGCGCAATAATAACGCCAACGCCATGCAGGCCCCTTCGCTTGCCGGAATCGTCGGCCCTCCTCGGCCCACTGAATGACTGCTTCAGCGACCTCCACCGCTGCCACGTGCTCGTGTAGGGTTACGGGCCTGGCTGGGCCAGGATAGCGGGTGAGCAGCGCGTACGGCGTGAGGTCCCCAGCCTTGCGAACTGTGTCAGGTACGGACTCCCCTGCCTCCTCAAGCATCGACAGGAGGCGACCCAAGTCATGCACGTACGGGTACTTAATGTTGCGCCTAATCAGCACAAGACTTAATGGCCTTCTCAGCCGCCTGTTGCGCTTCGTAGCACAGGTCTTCCAAGTAGGCCCCGGAAACGCGGTTCTTCGCTAAAGCAAGATTGCTTCTAGCGCGGTTCAGCCATTCCCTTGGGTCATCCGGCGAGAAACGTTCAAGTGGCCTCATACACCACCTTGCCTTCCAGGAGGGCGGGGCCGATTACAAGTGAGTGGCTGTCTTTGTATCTCTCCACGTCTTGGGGAGAGACCACGATGGCGTCAACTGCGGCTCCAACTCCGTACAACCTCCGGTAGATTCTGGTCATGAATTCGAGCGCGTCCGCGCCATCCTTGATGATAAGCAAGTCAACGTCGCTGTTGCGGCCCATGCCACCCCTGGCAGTGGATCCGAAGAGGATGATCTTCTCCGGTTCCGCCACGTCAACGACGCGTTCGATGATGTCGTCCAGAATAGTCTGGTCTAACAATCTACGACTCGTAGGCGTCCGGCTATACGTCCAGCCCGTACACTGCCCGCGCCGCTTCCGGCGAGATGATGCCATCGCGCACGTCCTGTTCCACAAGCACAGCGCTCCGCTCCCGGGGGTCGTATATCCCGCCGCCGCTGGGGAACTCCACCACCAGCCGATCGGCGTCCTTTTCCAGCGACACGTACCCCTGCGTCATAGTGGTTGGGTCGTCGCTGAGGGCGGTTCCGTTCAGGACAACCCTCGTTCTTTTGCCCGACTCTCCGCCAAAGATGCCCTGTGCGGGGAACAGGAGGCGATGCGGGTGAAAGTAGATGTTGAGCGGGCCGGGATGCCCAGGTGACTTCGACACCACCACGCGCTGCCCGGGACTCCCGCGGTGCTTGCCGTCCCCGGCGGAGTCCGTCACGAACTCCTTGGCCAGAATCAGCGCGGGGCTGTTCAGCTCGAACACCTCCACCGGCACGTTGGACGCGCTGCTTGGGAACATGTTCAGACCCATGCCGTCGCCCATGCTCGTGGCGCCGCGGCCGCCGCCGCAGAACAGGTGGGCGTTGAACACCTTGCCGCCCGCGTCGAAGCCGTATGTGTGGAGGCTGGACATCAGCCCGTTGCCCGACTGTATGTCGCCAGGCAACGCCTTTGCGAGCGCGCCGAATATCGCGCCGTGGATGTACCAGCCCGTGTTCACACGCGAGCCAACCGAGATGGGGAACGTGCAGTTGATTATGCTGCCCTCCGGCGCGGTGGCCTTGATAGGCTGGAAGCAGCCCTCGTTCACCGGCACGTCCGGAGTAAGCAGGCAGGCCAGCGGGTACAGCGTGTGCCCGGTGCTGTAAATCATCGTGCAGTTGATGCCTCCCCAGTCCACCTGCGGCGACGAGCCCGTGTAATCCACCTCTATCTCATCGCCCTTCACGCTAATCTTGACCGCTATGGTGAGCGGCGTTCCCATTCCGTCGGTGTGAACCTGGTTGGTGTATTCGCCGTCCGGCACCTGGCCTATCGCGCGCCGCATGGCAGACTCGGAGCGGCCTCGTATGGCTTGGGACAATACGGAAAGGTCTTCCAGCGCGTACTCGTCCAGCAGGGCGGTTACGCGTCTGCCCCCCACTTCGTTCGCGGCCACCTGCGCCTCGATGTCAGTCAATACCATGTCCGGGGCGCGCACGTTCCACCTGAACATATCGAAGACCAGCTCATTCGGTTCCCCCGCGTCGTACAGCTTGCATATGGGAAAGAAGATGCCCTCCTCGTAAGAATCGCGCACCCTCTTGGCGTCCAGCGAGCCGCCGATGTCCGAGGTGTTTGCGATGTTGCCCGCAAACCCTACGAATCTGCCCTGGTGGAAGATCGGCGTGACGACGGCGATGTCCGGCAGATGGCCCGCGCACAGCCAGGGGTCGTTGGTGAGGTAAACGTCGCCCGGCCTGATGGAATCCGCAGGGTACTTCTTCAGAATCTCCTTCGTTACGTTGGGCATCGTCATGTTGAAGACCGGCATACTGCGGTAGGCGTGCGCGATGGAGCGGCCCTCGGCGTCCATTATCTCGCACCCAAAGTCGTTGGCCGACGCTATGATAGTGGATACCGCCGTCCGCAGTATCGTCGTCCACATCTCCTCGGTAACGTTGAGCAGGCGGCTCCAGATTATCTCCAGCGATACCGCGTCGAACTCCCTCATAACGCGCTCTCCCTTCTCTATTGTGCTTGCCCAACCTCGAACACGAGGTTCAGCCACTCATCGACCGATGCCGTGTCGAGCGGGCCGACGACGGCTGTGGATTCCTGCTCTTCGATGATGGCCGGGCCACGAATCCGCGCGCCAGCCGCCAGCCGGTAGCGGTCATAGACAGAGCAGTCCACGTATCCGATTTCCCGGAAGTACGCCTCGCGCACTCCCTTCAGCGCGACGGCCGGGCTGGCGTCGTCTGCGACCGCTTCCTTCCGTAAACGTACCTCCGGCTGGGTCCCGGTCGCCAATAGACGCCAGTTCTGAACCTCTATGGGTATGTTCAGGTTCCTGCGGCTGTAAAGCTCCTGGTAGATGTCGTGGAAGTCCGATTCTATCCGCCCTAGCTGCTCCGGCCCCAGCTCCTCGTTGGAAATGGGAACCTTGATCTCGTGAATCTGCCCGCTCAGCCGCATGTCCGCCGACCTCGTAAGCTCCACTTGGCCTTCAGAGATGCCCGCCTCAGCCAGCAGTTCCAGCCCGCGCCGCTCCATCTCGCTGTATAGCTCGTTGACGCTGTCCCAGTCCGAGCTTGCCAGCGCCCCAGGCAGCGAGCGAACATCCTCGAACGACAGCGGAGCGGTGAGGCAGCCCAACGCGGACGTAACGCCGGCCGCCAGCGGAGCTATCACCCGCGTCGCGCCCAGGATGCGCGCCACGTCGCAGGCGTGGGCCGGCCCCGCGCCGCCGAACGCTATGATGGTGTAGTTTCGCGGGTCCTTGTTGCGCCCGATGATATGAAGCCGCGCCGACGCCGCCATGTTCTCCGTGACGACGCTGTAAATGCCCCACGCCGCTTCCACCTCGCTGATGCCGAGCGAGTCTGCCAGCGTCCCAACGGCGCGGCGCGCCGCATCGACGTCGAGCCGCATCCTGCCGCCGAGGAAGTAATCGGGGTTCAGGTGGCCGAGAACCAGGCTCGCGTCGGTAACGGTGGGCTCCGCGCCGCCCAGGCCGTAGCAGGCCGGGCCGGGCCTTGCCCCGGCGCTCTGAGGCCCCACCTTGAGCAGACCCAGGCTGTCAACCCAAGCGATGCTCCCGCCGCCCGAACCTATCTCTATCAGCTCCACCACCGGAATCACGATTGGCAGCCCGCTGCCCGTCTTGAAGCGGTGCACTCGCGCCACCTCTATCCTGCCCGCCAGCGCGGGCTTGCCGCCCTCGATCACGCACGTCTTCGCGGTAGTCCCGCCCATGTCGAGGGAAACGAGGTCTGGCTGCCCCAGAAGTTCGCCGTAGAAGCTGGCAGCCAACGCGCCCGCCGCTGGGCCGGATTCCAACAGACGCACGGGACGCTCGCTCGCCGCGTCGCTGCCAATGACGCCGCCAGCGGAGTGCATCACCAACAACTGCCCGCGATAGCCTTCGTCGGCGAGGGTGTCCCGCACGCCGGCAAGATAGCGGGACACCGCCGGTTTGATGTAGCAGTCCGCCACCGTTGTCGAAGTGCGCTCGTACTCGTTGACGACCGGAGCGACCTCCGACGACAGTGAAAGCGACACGCCCGGAAAGCGTGATTCTATCGCCGCCTTCAGCGCCTGCTCGTTGACCGGGTTCTTGTAGGCATGCAGCAGCGAGACCGCCACGGCCTCAACGCCCTCATCGACCAGCGCGCCGACGACCTCCATCGCGCTCTCCTCGTCGAGGCCTCTCAAGACCTCGCCCTCGCGGCTGACCCGCTCCGTGACTCCACGTCGCAGATTCCGCGGGGCCAAGGGGATAGGGTACTGCGCCTTCAGGTCGTACATGTCGTAAATCTGCTCCCGCCCCATCTGGAGGATGTCCCTGAACCCCTCTGTGGTAACGAGCGCGGTCTTCGCCCCCTTGCGCTCGATGATAGCGTTCGTCGCCAGCGTTGTGCTGTGCACCACCATGCGCAGCCGGTCGAAATCGACGCCTGCGCCATCCAGCAGCTCCGACGCGCCCTCGATGAGCGCCCGCTCCGGGTTGTCCGGATCCGTAAGCACCTTGTTGACCAGCACGCGCCCAGTGCTCAACTCCAGCAGCGAGAAGTCGGTGAAAGTGCCGCCGATGTCCACGCTGAGCGCATGGGTAAACTCGTTCGGTTGATTGGACATAGACTCTCCTGGGCAGTTACCAGTTATCGGTTGTCATTGGGTAGCGGCTAACCTGTGGGAGTGTAGCAGTGGACGGGAAGGGGCGTCAACAGAAGTCAAGTGGTGAAGCCAATCCATGGATGCAATCGCTTGTGGGTGCCCTGCCAGCCACACCCAAATACTGGATTCCGAACCCCTCTCGCGCGTAAGATACAACGGTCCACCGCAGTCAACCAAAGGAGGCGCGCCAGGTGGAAACCGACCATCTCATAACAACCGCAGCCCTTGTCCTGGGAGGCTACCTGCTCGGCTCCGTGCCCACCGCGTACCTCATCGCCCGCGCCCGCGGCGTCAATGTGTTCGAGATCGGAACGCGAAACCCCGGCGCGGCCAACACCTTTCGCACGGTAGGCCGCGTGGCGGGCGCGGCGGTGTTCCTTACCGACGCCCTCAAGGGCATCATACCCGTGGCCCTCGCCAGGATAATCGAAGCGCCGGATGCGGCAATCGCGGCGGCGGGAGCAGCGGGAGCAGCGGCGATTGTGGGTCACTGGTATCCAGTATTCCTGGGATTCAGAGGGGGAGCGGGCCTGGCTACCGCGGTTGGCGCAGGCCTCGCGCTAACGCCACTATACGGAGCCGTCGGGTTGGCTTGCGGCGCTCTCTCCGTCACTCTGCTGCGGAACACGGTGCACGGCGCGGCGGTGGGCTACGTGGCCCTCGTAGTCGCTGGCATCGTATTTGGCGCGGACTGGCTTGCCACCGCGGTCGCCGTCTCGCTGAGCGCGGTGGTGGGGCTTCGCAGCCTGGCGATAGAAAGGCTGCGAAAGTGCCCCGATACGCAAGCAGACGCCTGAAGTCTCTTCACCCTTGATATGGGCTTGCGAGGGTAGGCAGGTTTTGCTTCATAGCTACGCGCAGATTCCCCGGTTACGCTCGGAATGGCACTGACCAACTACGCCTATCCCTGTGCCTTGACCGCCTCCACCAGTCCCGCTTCCAGACGCTCCATCGCCTCGTCTATCTCCGCCTTCGTCACCGTGAGGGGAGGCATCAGCCGAACCGCGTTGGGGCGCAGCGGGTTGAGCAGGATACCGGCGTCGTTGCACGCCGCTACGACGGCGGGCGACATGTCCGAGCTGAACACCAGCGCCCAGAGCATGCCCATGCCTCTCACCTCGCTGATGAACTCGTGGTTGCTCATCAGGGTGTTGAGCGCGCCTTCCAGGTACTCGCCCATTTCCGCCGCGTGGCCCGGTACATCGTTGTCGAGGATGTACTTGGTCGAAGCATACGCCGCCGCGCAAGTGAGCACGTTGCCGCCGAACGTGGAGCCGTGGTCGCCCGGCACGAACGCCATCGCGTGCTCCTTGGCCATGAACGCTCCTATTGGAACGCCGCCGCCTAGCCCCTTGGCCAGCGTCATGATGTCCGGCTCCACGTCGAACGATTCGTAGCCGAACAGCGTGCCCAGCCGTCCGAGGCCGGTCTGCACCTCGTCGAATATGAGAAGCAGGCCATTCTCGTCGCACCACTCCCTCACCTGCGACAGGTAGCCGGGGGAGGGTATGTTGACGCCGCCCTCTCCCTGGACCGGCTCCAGCATCACCGCCGCCGTCCTGTCCGTCGTCGCCGACTTGATGGCGTCGATGTCGTCGTAGTCCACGTGCGTGAACCCCATTGGTATCGGCTGGAAAATCTCCTGGTAGTGCGGCTGGCCGGTCGCCGCCACGTTCATCATCGTCCTGCCGTGAAACGAATTGAATGCGGTGATGATTTCGAACGCGCCATTGCGGTTAGCCTTCCCGTACTTGCGCGCCAGCTTGATCGCGCCCTCGTTGGCCTCGGCCCCGCTATTGCAGATGAAAATCTTGTCCAGGCAGCTATTTTCGACCAGTATCTGCGCCAGTTGAATCTGCGGCACGGTGTAGAACTGATTGGAAGTCTGTAGAAGCGTCTGCGCCTGCTCCGCTATCGCCGCCGCCACAGCCGGGTTTGCGTGTCCGATGTTGTTGACGGCCCATCCCGACGTGAAGTCCAGGTACTCTTTGCCTGCGTCGTCCCAAACCCTGGTTCCCTCGCCTCGCACGATGACGACCGGCTGCCGCCGGACCACGAACATGTAGTATTCGCTCTCCAATGCCTTCCAATCGGTGGTCATGCTATTCGCCTCCTGCCAATTCCTTCAGCCTGTCAAGGGAATCCTCAATGACAGACAGGTTATCCTTCAGATCCTCTATCGCCGATATGAGGCTCTCTATCTCCCTCTGCAACGTGCCGGGGTCGGTGGTCACGGCCGGCGCTTGGCCGTTGGTTCGCGTCGGAGCAGGTTCCGCCGCCTGCGAGAAGCCCGTCAGCGACGCCAGCGCCTCCGAAAGCGAGTCCTCCATCACCACCTTGTCGCCCGTCGCCAGTATCACGCGCTTCAGTTCAGGAAACCTCACGCCCTCGGCGCGTATGTAAACCGGCTCGGCATAGAGCAGGCTCTCGCCAATCGGAATCACGAGCAGGTTCCCTCGGATGCACTCGGACCCCTCCGAGCAGCGCAGCGTGAACCATGCGGAAATGTCCTGATCGTTGTCGATTCTGGCCTCTAGCTGCTCGGGGCCGTCGATCTGGCGGTCCTTCGGGAAATTGAAGGCCACCAGCTTGCCGTAGTTCTCCTTGTCGCTCCTGGCCGCAAGCCAGCCAATCAGGTTCTGGCGTTGGCTGGGAGTGTACGGAAGGAGCAACACGAACTCCTCCCGCTCCTCGCCCGGCAGCTTCATTATAACGTAGTAGGACTCTACGGGTTGAAGAACGTCGCCCTGGCCGAGTTTCTCGTTAGGGATGGCCCACAGGTCTTCGTTGTTGTAGAAGTTCTGCGGGTCCTGCATGTGGTACTTGTTGTACTTCTGCGCCTGGAGGTCGAACATATCCTGTGGATAGCGCACGTGCTCGGCAAGCGCGGGCGGCATCTCATCCTGCGAGTTGAACAGCGCGGGGAACATCTTGTTGTACGTGGCGATGAGCGGGTCTGTGGAGTCCCAGATGTAGAGCCGCACCGTACCCTCGAATGCGTCCACCGTCACCTTTACGCTGTTTCGCAGGTAGTTGATACTCTCGCCCACCTCCGTGTTGGTGGGGTCGGAATATGGGAAGTGGTCCGAAACCGTGTAAGCGTCCTGCATCCAGAAAAGCCCTCCGTCCGCAGCGACGATATAGGGGTCCTTGTCCAGCTTCAGGAAGGGCGCGACCGAGGAAATCCGCTCCTGTACCAGCCTGCGGTATTGTATGAGGCTCTTGCCCGTGATCTCCCCGCTGATCAGGATGTTCACGTCCGCGAACTGCCACGCGAAAGCCAGCCGCCTGACGAACGAACTCAGCGGCACGCCTCCGCCGCCGGAGTAGCTGGTCCGTATCAGGTCGCCCTCTTCGGTCTGAAAGTCCAGTTCGTCGGTGTTGGTCTTGACGATGACGTAGCTACTGGTGTTCTCTCCGTAGTAGATGCGGGGATTATCGACAACTAGCTCGGGCTCGCCACCCTTGGAAAGGTCGCCGATTGGAATGACGCCGTCTGTCGGTATGTCTTTGGCGAAGAACTCGGGCCTGCCTTCCGGCGTGAACTCCGTAACCGGGCTCATGGCTATGCCGATGCCGTGCGTGTAGAAGAGCTTCTGGTTCAGCCAGGTCTGCGACTCCGGCTGCAGTTTGTTGGGGGCGACCTCGCGCGCAGCCAGCAAAACCTGCCGGTATGCCCCGCCGAGCGTGTATCGGCCCACGTCAACCCCCATGAAGTCGTAGTACGGGCGAATGAGCTGTATCTGCCTGTAAACGTCGGTCAGCGGACGGTAGTCCCACAGACGAATGTTGTTGATGGTCAAGGGGTTCTGGCGAATCAGCTCGGAGGTAACCTTGCTGTCCGCCTGGTAGAACTGTTCGTCGATGCGGTCGAGCCCGAAGCCCTGCCGCGTGAAGTCTATGTTGCGCGCGATGTACTCGGACTCCCTGACGAACTCGTTGGGTGTGACTGTGAATCGCTGCAACAACGAGGGCCACACCGTGCCCAGCGCTATCGTCATCACGACCCAGAGCGCGGCGGCTCCCACGAGCAGGCGCATCCCGGACAGCCAGATGTTGACCAACATGAGAATCCCGCTCGCGGCCGCTATGATGGTGAGAATCAGCAGCGCGGGTCTTCTGGCGTTCAGGTCAGCGTATGCCGCCCCGAAGACCGCCCCATCTTCCGAAAGCAGCAACTCCCACCGGTCGATCCAGTGCCCCAACGCCATCGTGAACATGATGATGGCCGCGATTATCGAGATGTGTATCTTCAGACCCGGCGTTAGCGTAAATCGCTCGCCTCGCAGGCCGAACTTAACGAAGTAGAGTGCGATAGTAGCCAGGAGGGCCACTATGCCGACGCCCAAAAGCCATCCCTCCACGAAGCCATAGATTGGCAGAGTGAAGACATAGAATGAGAGGTCTTTGCCGAATACGGGGTCCGACTCCCCAAAGGGAACGGCGTTGGCGAATCTCAGGAAGTGTTCCCAGTGCGACGAGAGTATCGCCCCGAATACCAGGCTGAGCAGGACTACCACGACCACGCTGCCCCACACGACGAGTCGCCTCAGCAGGTCCACCGCCTCTTCCGGCAACGGCAGCGCCACCGGGCCGGCTGCTAAGCGATGAGCCACGTAAACGCTGACGCCCAGCACCAACCCAACAAACAGCGCGCCGGCGGCAAACAGCCCTATTTTCGTGAACAGAATCGTGGTGTAAACGCCGCGGAAGCCGAGGGTGTCATACCATAGCCAGTCGGTGTAAACCGAGCGTCCGAGGGACAGCAGGACGAAGAGCAGAACCAGCCCGAGGATGATGCCGCCCCACTTGAGGATGCCCCCCATCTGAAGGGAAATTTTCTCCCCTTCAAACTCCAGGGGGAAGCCGTTTTCGTTCTCGTTGTTGGAGGCCATATCGTCCGCCTAACCTATCTGTGTGCCAAGCGACTTGCCTGCCAAGGCGTCGCGTAATGCGCCGGGGCTCCGGCCGTCCACTATCTGGGCGACGCCGCCCGTCTTGAGCGAGGTAACGCACGCCTCCAGCTTGGGAATCATGCCGCCGGCCACGATGCTCGAACCCACGAGCCCCCTGGCCTGGCGTTCGGTTAGCCTTGAAATCAGCCGGCGCGAAGAGTCATACACTCCCTCGACGTCCGTGAGGAAAACGAGGCGCTCAGCCCCCAGCGAGGCGGCTATCTCCCCGGCGGCAGTGTCGGCATTGATGTTGAGAAGCGAACCATCTCGTTCGCGCCCCTCGGAGAAATCGACGGCGACGGGCGCGATTACGGGAATGTAACCGGCGTCCAACGCTGCGCGTATGGGTTCAGGATTGACCTCTGTAACGCTTCCAACGAGCCCCAACTCGGGGTCCTTGACGATGCCCTTGAGCATCCCGCCGTCCGCGCCGCTTATGCCCATCGCCTTGCCGCCCATCGTCAGCAGAGAAGCCACCAGTGTCTTGTTGATGAGCCCCGTGAGCACGGCCACGGCGATGTCGAGGCTCTGCGCGTCGGTGACGCGAAGCCCCCGCACGAACTTGGGCTTCACCCCCTGTTTCTCCATCCACTCGGTTATGACTTTGCCGCCGCCGTGAACGACTATCGCGTTAATCCCCTCTCGCTGAAGGGCCAGCAGGTCTTCCAATGTGGTGTCATGGCTGCCCAGCGTGCTGCCGCCGATTTTGACTACAATCGTCCCATGAATATGAGGCTCCTCTCTTGGACTGCTTTGGGCGTCGAATCCGGGCTGAATGTCCCGTGCTGCGGACGCCCCCGCGAGGTGCGCCAAGTTATCGGAGTCGTGCCGGATTTGCTGAGATTCCATTGCGTGCGGCCTACGTGCTGTACGCCGAGTTGAAGGTTACGTACTCTTCTGTCAGGTCGCAGCCCCAAGCGGTCGCGCTAGCGTCTCCGACGCCCAAACCGACACCAAACTTCACCTCGGAGCCGCTCATCGCGCTGATGACCGCGTCCTTGAAGTAGGGGATAGCCAGTCCTTGGTGCACTATGTGAATCTCGTTGACGAACAGGTCTATGTTCGACTCGTCCAAGTCAACGCCGCTCTTGCCAACCGCCATCATAATGCGGCCCCAGTTCGGGTCGCGCCCGTGCACCGCGGCCTTAACCAGCGAGGAGGACGCTATCTCCCGCGCGGCGATGCGGGCGTCACTTTCGGTCTTCGCTCCTCTCACCGCCACCTCTATCAGGCGCTGTGCGCCTTCGCCGTCTCGCGCCAACTCCTTCGCCAGTGCTGTGCAGATGTACGTGAGCGCCTCTTGGAACACCTGCGCGGAGCCGGAGCCTTGCTCTATGGTCGGGCCGCCGGCCGCGCCGTTGGCCAGAACCAGCACCGTGTCGTTGGTACTCTGGTCGCCGTCAACGTCGATCATGTTGAACGACAGCCCCACGGCCTCGCTCAACGCCGCCTGAAGGAAGCCCTGTTCCACGGGAGCGTCGGTGGCGATGAAGCATAGCATAGTCGCCATGTTGGGGTGAATCATCCCAACGCCCTTGGCCGCGCCGCCGAGCGTGACCTTGCGACCGTCGATCTCGACGCTAATCGCCATGTCCTTGGGATGGGAATCGGTCGTCATTATCGCACGGGCGAAGTCGTGACCGCCGTCAGCGCTGAGCTCGACGTTGCCGACGTGCTGCCGAATCAACGCCATCGGAAGTTCCACGCCGATCATGCCCGTGCTGGCAACCAGCATGTCCTCCGCGCTAACGCCAACGTGGTTCGCCGCAAGCGCGGCCATCTCCTCGGCGTCCGTGCGTCCCTGGTCGCCTACGCAACAGTTGGCGCAGCCGCTGTTAGCCACAACCGCCCTGGTTGAGCCACGCTTCGCCCGCTCACGGCTCACGGTCACCGACGGCGAGAGGATTCGGTTGGTGGAGAAGGTCGCCGCCAGCGAGGCCTGCCGCTCCGACACGAGAATCGCCAAGTCGAGCACGCCGTCTTCCTGCGTCTTGAGTCCGGCATACGTCCCCCCCGCGAGAAACCCGCTCGCGGACGTAACGCTTCCGTCCTGAATCAGTTCGATCATAGCGGCCAGAACACTTCCCTCGATGCTATCGAATTGCTGCGCCTATTGGAAAACTTGGGAAGTATAACACAACGACGCGCAAGCGAAAAGAGAGACTTCCCAAAAATTCGGACGCTCACTCAGGCTGTGGGGCGCAATGACAAGTCAAGCGGCTGGGCATCACGCGATTCTGCCATAGGATAGCCTTCGCGGGAGGGTTCGAGGAAAGTAACGGAGTTGTAGAAGTCGTCCAGTCGGATAAAAGCCCCGTTCTCCTCCGCCCAAAGGCGCATCCGATGGTTGCATGAATGTGCCCATGAGAGAATCTCTATACGCCAGCCCTTTTCCAACATCTGTTCCAGCGTGATGTGAAAGCCTTCTCCCTCCGAGTATCCAGCGCCGTCACCTGTCAACAGGACTGCGATGCCGGGGTCGCCATTGTGTTTGAGCGCGTCACGAAGCATCTGCAACTGCAGGATAGTGTCGGGCATCTGCTGTTCCCCACTATCAGCCCGCACTCGGTTGAACAGGCGCACCTCAACCCCCTGATTCTCAAGACGGTTCCACAGTTGCCGCATCTCCGGCGGTACTGAGCCTGCGGCAATCGCCTTTTCTACGGGGCGGTCAGCATGAGCCAGGCGAAGCATGTTCTCGAATTCTATGCGAACGCGGTACCGCGCATCGGGACCCCTGTTATGCTCCATGGCAAGCCGCTGCGCTTCGTGAAAGATGTTGGAGTTGTCCCAGTATATGAAAACCTTGTCCATTTGAAGATTCCTTCTGGATTGGCAAATCTTGCAATAGCCTTATTATTAAGTGTAGCACACCCGCAGCAAAAGGATTGAAGGCCATCCGATCATCCAATGCGACCGCGTTAATCAGTAACTGTTCAGAGTTCAGGGAAAGTGGAGGGATTTGCCACAAGCTGCGGGCACCCACCCCCTAACCCCCTCTCGTCGAGGTAGGGGGACGATGGACAAGGCCTCCCGTCAAACGTGGACAGTTGCCTTCATCAAACGTTAAAGGTGCATCGCGTAGGGTTGTGGTACAATGTGCCCGCAACAACCGTAGCAACCGGAGGTCACGCCGCTATGACATCGAACATCGTTCTCTCCAACAAAGAATTCAAAGTGGTGGGCAAGCGTCCTATCCGCCACGACGGCTATGACAAGGTTACCGGCAAGGCCCTGTATGGCGCGGACCTGAACCTTCCCGGCCTGCTTCATGGCAAGGTGCTTCGCAGCCCCCATGCCCACGCTAGGGTAGTCTCAATCGACACGAGCCGAGCGCGGGCCCATCCTGAAGTTAGGGCCGTCATAACCTCCGCCGATTTTCCCAAGCTGCCGAGCGAGCCGGTCGCCATGGGACCCGGGCCCAAGCCCAACGGCAAGGAGCTTAGCAACAACATTCTCGCCGGCGAAAAGGCGCTCTACAAGGGCCACGCCGTGGCCGCCGTGGCGGCTACGAGCGCCCACGCGGCCGAAGAAGCCCTCGCTCTCATTGACGTTCGCTACGAGGTTCTTCCCGCAGCGATCGATGTCGAAGCGGCGATGCTCCCCGACGCGCCGCAGCTACACGACAAGTACAAGGGCAACGTGGCAAGCCACAGCCAGTTAACGCAGGGCGACATCGAAGAGGGCTTCCGGCAAGCCGACGTGGTGATCGAACGCGAGTATCGCACGAAGACCGTCCACCAGGGCTACATCGAGCCGCATACCGCGACCGCGTGGTGGACGT
Organism: Dehalococcoidia bacterium; assembly: GCA_965217565.1. GTDB lineage: Bacteria > Chloroflexota > Dehalococcoidia > Lucifugimonadales > CATOSD01 > CBDCIS01. The sequence continues at coordinate 246,146 of CBDCIS010000004.1, read as the reverse complement.
CGTCGAACAACAAACTCACCATCTGGTGCAGTTCCCAGGGGCACTTCGCCATAAGAGACCGCACTGCCGGGGTCCTTGGCATACCTTACTCGGACGTCAGGGTGGTTCCAATGGAGATCGGCGGCGGCTTTGGCGGAAAGACGACCATATACCTCGAGCCGGTCGCAGCGGCGCTCTCACGCGAATCGGGTCAGCCGGTGAAGGTTACTATGAGCCGCGCCGACGTGCTCGAAGGCTCCGGCCCAACCTCCGGGTCCTACATGAAGGTGAAGATGGGGGCGACCAACGACGGACGCCTGACCGCCGCCCAAGCTACACTGATGTACGAGGCGGGCGCGTTCCCCGGCTCCCCGGTAGGCGCGGCTTCGATGTGCATCTTCTCGCCCTACGACGTCGAAAACGTGCTCATCGACGGCTACGACGTCGTTAACAACAAGCCCAAGACGACCGCCTACCGCGCGCCCGGTGCGCCCGGCGCGGCCTTCGCCGCCGAGACCGTCGTTGACGAGATATGCGAGAAGCTGTCGATTGACGCCCTCGAGTTCCGCATCAACAACGGCGCCAGGGAGGGCACTCGGCGCGCCAATGGCATCGTCAACCCCGTGATTGGCTGCGTCGAGACCGCCCAGGCTGCCAAAGACCACGACCACTACGCCTCCAAGCTGGAGGGCCCCTACCGTGGACGCGGCGTGGCCTCCGGGTTCTGGATAAACGGCGCCGGCGCCGCGTGCGCCACCGCGAACGTCAACTACAACGGCACCGTGAACCTCACCATAGGGTCGGTGGACATCGGCGGCAGCAGGCCGGCCTCCGCCCAGCAGTTCGCCGAGGTGCTCGGCATACCGGTCGAGGACGTGAATCCACAGGTGGGCGACACCGACTCCATCGGCTACACCTCGGTCACCGGCGGCAGCGGTGTCGCCTTCAAGACCGGATGGGCAAGCTACGAGGCCGCAATGGATGTGAAGCGGCAGATGACCGAGCGCGCCGCCAAGCTATGGGAGACCTCCGCCGACGAGATCGAACTCGAGGACGGCGTCTTCCAGCACAAGTCCGACCCTGAGCTTCGGATGAGCTTCAAGGATATGGCCGGGATGCTGCCCGACACTGGCGGCCCCGTAGTGGGCAGCGCAAATCTCGACCCACGCGGCGCGGGCAGCGCCTTCGCCACACACGTCGTTGACCTCGAGGTCGATCCCGAGACCGGCAAGGTCACCATTCTTCGCTACACCGCACTTCAGGACGCCGGCAAGGCCGTGCACCCCAGCTATGTCGAAGGCCAGATTCAGGGAGGCGTGGTGCAGGGCATAGGCTGGGCGCTGAACGAGGAGTACTACATGGGCGACGATGGCAACATGCTCAACTCCAGCTTCCTGGACTACCGGATGCCCACGTCCCTGGACTTGCCCATGATAGACACCGTAATCGTGGAGGTGGCGAACCCGCTCCACCCATTCGGTGTAAGGGGTGTAGGAGAGGTCTGCATAGTGCCGCCGCTTGCCGCCATAGCCAATGCAATCTACGACGCGACGGGAGTCAGGATGAACAGCCTGCCTATGAACCCCGCCGCCGTAGTCAAGGCGCTGTCGGAGGCGAAGCAATAAGGGTCCCTATCCCATTGACTGGCTTTCACGGATAAGCAGGTATTGTCTCACGGCTATACGCGGTTTGAGGTGCTGGCTGGCTGGCATTCCCAGTCCCGAATCTGGCAATTCGGGCTACATCCCCAGCTTACTCGCTGGCGTGGTTCAGCGCCGCTTGGGCGGCCGCAAGTCTTGCTACGGGCACGCGGAACGGAGAGCAGCTCACGTAATCGAGTCCCGCCATGTGACAGAACTCGATGCTGGACGGGTCCCCGCCGTGCTCCCCGCATATGCCGATTGTCAACCCGGGGTACGTCGCCCGACCCAACCGTGTTGCTATCTCGATAAGCTGGCCCACACCGCTTCTATCGAGCGCCTGGAAAGGGTCTTCCGGGATGATATTCCGCTCCAGGTACTTCATCAGGAATTTGCCCTCGGCATCGTCCCGGCTGTAGCCGTAGGTGGTCTGCGTCAGGTCGTTTGTGCCGAAGCTGAAGAACTGCGCCGTCTGGGCTATCTCGTCCGCCGTAAGCGCCGCCCTGGGGACCTCGATCATCGTGCCAATCTTGTAGCTCAGCGTGTGCCCGGTCTCTTCGAGATAGCCCTGAATCGTCCTCTCGAGGTTCTCGCGAAGCAGTCTCATCTCGTTGCCGTGGCTCACCAAGGGAACCATGATCTCCGGGTGAACCGCGCCGCCCTCACGCACGACGTTGCAGGCCGCCGCCACGATTGCCCGCGCCTGCATCTCGTAGATGGCGGGGAACTTGAGACCCAATCGACAACCGCGCAGGCCAAGCATGGGGTTGACCTCTCGCAGGTCTTCGAGGTGCGACAGCAACGCCTCTTTCTCCAGCAGCGCCTCCTCGGAGCCCCCGCTGATCCGCAGTTCGACCACCTCTTCGAGCAGTTCGGCGAAACTGGGCAGGAACTCGTGAAGCGGCGGGTCGAGCAGACGAATGACGGCGGGCCGGCCCTCCAGGGCTCGAAAAATGCCTTCGAAGTCCGCCGTCTGGTACTGTTCGAGAACCACGAGCGCGGAATGAAACTCCTGGTCGCACTGTCCGTTGGGAGCTTCCGCGCAGTCATGTGCCGCCAGAATCATCGTGCGCACAACGTCCAGACGCTCCGGTTCGAAGAACATATGCTCAGTGCGGCATAGGCCGATGCCCTCCGCGCCGAACTCCATCGCCGCCTCCACGTCTCGCGGGTAGTCCGCGTTCGCCCAGACACCGAGTCTCTTGGCGTCGTTAGCCCAGCTCAGAAGCTCCACCATGTCGTTCTCAGACGATATGGAAGGTTGAATGGTGGCTATCGTCCCGGTGAAAATCTCGCCGGTAGCGCCATCGATGCTGACCTCTTCGCCCTCTCTGACTATCGTTCCGCCGCTAAGGATGTAGCCCTCGTCGGGATTCACCGTAAGGCTCTCCGCGCCGGTAATGCACGGCTTGCCCAGCCCTCGCGCCACCACTGCTGCATGGCTGGTCGTGCCTCCACGACTGGTGAGAATACCCACTGCGGCCAACATGCCGTGCACGTCCTCCGGGCTGGTCTCCGGCCGCGCCAGTATCACGCTGACTCCCTCGTTTCCCATCTGCTGTGCGGCGTCCGCGTCGAATGTCAGCCTGCCTGACGCCCCGCCCGGCGATGCGCCAAGTCCGGTAGCGACGAGCCTGCCAGAGGCCCGCGCGTCCTCCTCCGCCGTCTCGTCCAGGCGCGGAACCAACAGGTTATAGACCTGGTCGGGGTTCACGCGCATGATGGCCTGCTCCCTGGAAATCAGCCCCTCATTTGCCATGTCCACGGCCATCTTCACCGCCGCCCTGGGGCTGCGCTGCGCGGAGCGAGTCTGCAAGAGATACAGCGCGCCGCCCTCCACGGTGAACTCGATGTCCTGGGCGTCTCGGAAGTGCCGTTCCAGCGTTTGCGCGGAATCGACTAGCTGGCTGTAAACCCGGGGCATGTCCTCGGAAAGCCGCGCGATGTCACTGGGAGTGGCCGCGCCGGACACGAGGTCCTCGCCTTGAGCATTGGCGAGGTATTCCCCAAAGAGCTTCCTCTCCCCGGTTGCGGGGTCGCGGCTGAAGCAAACGCCTGTACCGCTCTTATCGTTCAGATTGCCATACACCATCCCCACAACGTTGACGGCGGTTCCCATGTCGTGCGAAATCCCGTAGTGGTTGCGGTAATCCGTGGCCCTGGGCGTGTTCCAGCTATCGAACACCGCGACGATCGTATTCTTGAGTTGTACGATCGGGTCTTCGGGCGCCTCTTCGGCCGTCGCCTCCCGGGTAATCCTCTTGAAGTCAGCGATGACGGCGTCCAGCGCGTCCGAGTCGAGTTCCGCTACGTCGTCAACGCCTGCCTTGTCCAGGTGGTCATCCATGATCTGAACGAACTTGCCGCCGTCAACGCCCATGACGACCTCTCCGTACATCTGAATGAACCTGCGATACAGGTCTAGCGCAAACTGCCTGTTGCCGGTGCGCTGGGCGATTCCCTCAGCCACCCGCTGGTTGATGCCCAGATTCAGAACGGTGTCCATCATGCCCGGCATTGAGACCGCCGCGCCCGAACGCACTGAAACCAGTAGGGGAGAGGAGGGGTCTCCCAGTACCTGCCCCCTGGCCTCCTCCAGCTCTTTGAGCAACTCCATTACCTGTTCCCAAAGGTCTTCGGGCGTCCTCTCGCCCAAACTGAAGTAGGCGCGGCAGGCGTCTGTCGTGATGGTGAACCCCTGGGGAATCGGCAGACCCAGCGAGGTCATCTCCGCGAGGCCGAATCCCTTGCCCCCCAGCAACTCCCGCGTCTCGCCGGCGTAGTCCTGGAACGAGCGCACCCAACGGACATGCTCGCCGGAGTGGGCCGCGTCGCCGCCAACCCCTACGCTTGGCAGGACTTCAGGCTCATCTTCTGCTAGCCTCACTCTGCGCCTCCTGCGTCGTCAAAAGTCGTTTCAAGCCCTTCGCCACCAACCTCGACAATGCCAAAACAGGCTCGAATCAGCCCATTATACACGATTGTCAGAATCAGGACTTTCGGGATTTAGCGGACTAGCGGGATTGTACTTGCGGATGATCCGGCTAACGCCAGACAGTCCTGAAAATCTCATAATCTATATCATCCTGATTCTGATGATAAGCGCTACTGCCGAACGCTACCCAACACATACAGCCCTCAGAAGTGCACGATACACCAAGGCTGCAGTTCCGTCGCGAACATCGCGTCGGCGCGGCGCGCCGCTCCCGGCGTCTGCTCCTGGACGCGGCCCGCTCGCGTAAGCGTGCCGAACCTCGCGCCGCCGAGGTAAACGGCGGCGAGATCGGCGATCGAAAGCGAGAGGTCAGGCTCTTTGCTGGTTGGGTTGCATTCGCTGCCGTCGGGGCCGCCGGCGAGCTCGAATCGTCCTTCGTTCCACGGGCAGAACGAGTCCCACACATCCAGCGTTAGCCGGCCCTCTTGGGCGTAGCGTCTGCCGGACAGCGCGGCTCGCGCGTCCACGATGCGGAGCCAAAGCTCGTCGGCGGTCGTGCGGCGCAGCCCGTGAGGGTCCGCGAGCATCCAGGGCAGGGCGGTGTCCAGCGGCTGATTGGGAGCGCGCGTCGTGTGGATCAGGTCAATGCCAAAGCAGAACTGCCAAAGCGCGGCGTAGGCCTCGTTCGTCGCCGCGAGCAACTCTTCGATTCCCAGCGTATGGCTGGTGCGGTCGATACGGTAGAGCGCGTAGCCGTCTGGCCGTCCGTCTGCCTGGTATATCGCGTGGTAGAGTTCGCTCACCCCTTGGCGATGCTCTTCCAGGTCTAGGAGCAGGATCTCCCACAGCATCGCGTTGCGCGCTATCATCCCCGGCCTAGCTGAACAAACCTGCTCATAAGCGCCCGCGAACGCTTGCGGCGCCTCGTCCGGCTCAACGAACCTGATGCTTCCGCGTTGTTCCGGCGGGTGTTGGAAGGCAGTGTGAGTCCGTTCGATAACCCAGTCTTCCTGGAATACGGCCATCGCGTACCCGAAGCGGCCGTAGATGGCGGTCTCCGAGGGCCACAGCGCGGCCAGCGGCTGACCTCTCTCATGGGACTCGTCCAATTGCCGGCGCATCATCTGCCTCATCAGCCCCCGCCTGCGGTGCGTAGGCTGCACAGTTACTTCGGCAACGGCGGCGAGGGGCAGGCATCCGCCGGGAACCGTCATCTCGAAGGCGTGGCAGGAGGTAGTGCCTACAATTCTACCATCGTCGAATACGGCGAGGTTTCGCGACTGCGCCCGGTCCAGGAAGGACGCCTCCAGGCTAACGCTCTCCTCGCCTGTGGTGTCGCCGAACACCCGGCGCAGGGCCTTGACGTACTGGCCAAGCTCCTCTCGCGCAACAGGCTTGATGTCAAAGTCCATATACCAATCGCTCCGACCCTATGCAGTCGTCCCGACGCCCCGGTCAATCGCCCTGTCGTACACGGCCTTGGCGACGGCGACGTCCCACAGCGCCATTCCCAGCGACTTGAATAGGGTGATGTCTTCGGGGTTGCCGCGCCCGGGCGTTCTGCCGTCCACGACCTGCCAGAGCTCCCTGACCCGCTCCCATAGCAGTACGCCCCTGGCGGCCGGAATCATGAACTCGCCGCACTCGATTCGCGCCTGCGCCGCGTCGTCAACGACGATGACGTCCGAACGCTGGATGGCCTCGTCGTCGAGCTCGGTGACGTAGGCATTGGCGCCGCCCACGGCCGTAATGTGGGTTCCCGGCTGAAGCCACGCGCCATCGAACACTGGCGTAGCAGAGGAGGTGATGGTAACGAGAATATCCGCGCCCTCGACGACCCGCATCGCCGAATCGACCGGTGTCACCTCTATGCCGAGGCTTTGGGACATCTCCTCGGCATAGGCTGTTCTATGCTCGATCGCGGGGCTGTAAACCCGTGCGCCGGAGATGCACCTGACGCAGCGAATAGCCTCCAACTGGCTGCCGGCCTGATAGCCGCTGCCCAGCACTCCGACGACCGATGCGTCCTCCCGCGCCATGTGGCTCGCGGCGACGCCGCTTGCCGCGCCGGTGCGAAGCTGTCCCAGCCTGTTGGCTTCCAGTATGCAGAGCGGCCCGCCGCAGTCGATGCCGTACAGGTAGACGAAGAAGCGGGAGCCCGCGGGGGTTATCGTATAGGTCTTGAAGCCGTAAACGCCGAGCCCATAGGCTGCCGCCTGCATCCAGGCCAGGGAGACGCCGGGAGCGGCGATGTCGTGTCCCCTTGGACGATTCGAGGCCATTCCGTTCGCTTGGCGCTTCAAGACGTCCTCGACGATGGGAATGGCCTCTTCAACGCTTAGAAGGCTGTCAACGTCCCTGTCTGTCAGTAGCAGTGGCGTGATGAGACGGCTCCTTCTGGTGAGGCGGAACTACACCCGGACGGCGATAATGTCCAGCCAGTTGCGGGGCACGTACTCGATCTCCATCTCCTCGAACGTCTGGTGGACGCCCTTCTTCAGGGCCGCGCTGGCCTTGTCCAGCGGCACGCCCGGCATGGTGCCGACGATGAAGTCCTCGAAGTCGCTGATGTCCAGCCAGCCCTCGATCGGCACGTTGACCGTATCGATCTCCTGCCTGGCGACCAGGAAGCCGTGCCCCTCCACAAGTTCGCGATACTGGTCGGCGGTGAGCTGCTTGCGCGACTCCACCTTTGCCGACCTTACGGGAGAGAGGCCGTAATCGCGGCGGAGCACCCGCGCCGACTTGAACATCCACTTGCGGTAGAACCCAAGCGACTCCGGCAACTGCCCTCCATCGAAGAACGAGGTGTTGAACGCGAACTTGCCGCCCGGCTTCAATGTCTTGGAGATTTCGGCCACCAGCAGGTCTTTGTCGGGGATGTAGTGAATGGCGTTGCAGAAGAATACGGTGTCCGCGGACTCCTTCACCGTCTCCGACACCTTCTCGACGTGGCTATGCACGAAGTCCACCGCGGCGTCGTAAACGCCCATCAGGTCGTCCATAGCCTGTTTCAGCGCGGTGGCGGACTGGTCTATGCCGATCACCATCGAGTCGCGCGCGCCGCGAAGCCGCTCCAGAATCAACTGGGTCACACCGCCTGTGCCACATGCCAGGTCCACGATCCGCTGCTCCGAGCCCACCTCCGCCATATCCACCAGACGCGCGTTCAACGCCGAGTAAAACGCATTATTGGAAAACTTGGTGAAGGTAAAGTTATCGGATGCCATGGTCTCTCCTTACCTGGGGCACTTGGGCCATCTGGAACAAACCTGGTGACGCTACGCTGCCTGGGAAAGAGATGTGGACAAACGCAATTAGCACACTCTATAAGAACTGACCTCGATACAGTATAACCTATGTCAAGCCAAAAGGCGAATTGTTCGAGTGCAAAGGCCGCAGCACTCACATCTTGTCGCGTCTCAGCATACTGGGCATCGGGGGCTCTCGCAAGGGGGCGCATGACATCCTAAATCAACAAGGAACCATGCCACACAGACACTTACGGCAGTCACCATCACCGCGGCTGGTCCACTGTGATCCGGTACGCGGCAGGGTGGCGCGTATCCCGCGCCATTGGCGAAATGACCACCACCGCGCGCTCTAGGCGGGACCCGAGCCCTTCGACCAGCAATTCGCCCTTCCTATCCGTGTCGAGCTCCAGTTGCCTCACCGCCGTCGAGCCACCCAGCCCAACCTCTATCACCTGCACGGAGTACTCTTGCGGCAGCGTGTTGTCGATGCGTGTGAAACCTTCCGCTCGCCAGCCGTTTTCTCGCTCGGCACCGTCGAAGAAGCCCGTTTCCGAAATGCTCAGGTCGTCGATTACCAGCCCATCGAGGTAAACCGCGTCGTCCGTGACGTACTCGAATCGCACAAGCGCCTTTCCGCCGACATAGGGCGTCAGGTCCACCTTCTCTCGCACCCAGCCGTCGCTCTCCCCGGTCCACGCGTCGCCGTAGCTGTTACCGACGGGGTTCTCCGTCGTGGTGTGCCGTCCCTTCAGGATGCCCCAGGTTTCGCCGCCGTCTCCCGACACTTCGACGTAGGCGTAGTCCCAGCCCTCCTCGATGTCGAACCATGCCCAGAACTCCAGCGTAGCGTTGCTGAGACCGCGCAGGTCGAACTCCCGGGTCAGCCTGGAGTCTATCGAGTCGCCCCGGTTGCTCCACCAGCAGAACTGCCCGCTGCGGCAGACCGTGCCCGTCTGCCTTGCCGTCGTGTCTCCCTCGAACCCGATGATGGCGTCGCCGTCGCTCATGCGCAGGTCGATGTAGCGGGCGGAGAACTGCGCCAGCGTTCCCTCGCGTTCGCCGTAGTCGGTCATCGTCTGGACAACGCGCGCCCGAACACTGCGTTCCGGGTATCCATAGCGGCCATCGGGCGCGTCGAGATAGTTGGCGACGACCCAATCGCGAAACACGTCCTCGAACCTCACGCCGTACCCAGATAGATAAGCGTCCACGCCCCGGACGCCGTCGGCCGGCTCCCGCGAGAGTTCGCCCAGCCGCTCGTAGCCGCCGTAATGGGAAGCGAGGTAGTCCATGAACAACTCCGACGCGCCGTAGTGCGGGCGGGTGTTCTCACGCTGTTCGGGCCAGAAGTTCAACTGAGTGCCCGGCTTCTCCAGGAAGTCTCCGACGAAAGAGTGTCGATAGCCCGCGAATTGTGTTGCCAGTTCGGCAAGCCCCTCATTTACCCAAGCATCCTCTCCGGCGTCCAGGTTCCAGTTTACGGCGTGCTGGAATTCGTGAGTCAGCACGCTAAGGTATGGGTCGCTGCCTGGCTTCAGCCTGCCGCTGTCCATGTATATCATCTCGCGCTCGTTGCTCTTGGGATGCGTCTCCCGCGTGTACTCGTCGCGTGAGCCGAAGTACCCGGCGGCGCCTCTCAGCGGTGTATGCAGCACGGTCAGGCGCGGGTCGTTATCCACGCCTGGGTTCCAGATGTCGCCGGTCGCGCCGGTCACCAGTGGGTGAATCGACTCCTCGAAAACCCTGGCGGCAGTCCGCAAACCCTCGATTGAGAGTTCGTCCGAGTCGTCCACGTACCAGTAGGCGTGCTCGCTTATGAGAGCGATGCTGGCCTGAATCGTGTAGGCATTGGGAGAGCCGTCGATCTGGTCGCTAATCCAAAACGTGTCCGTGTGGCCCACGTCACGCTTCGAGGGTTGAGAATCGACTGTTCTGGGAAGCGCGCCGCCGGACCCGGGCCTCAGCCTCCGCGCCAGTTCGTGAAAGTCGCGCTCGGGCGGTTCGCCTGGGACGCTGAGCGTGACCGGCGGGGATGTCGGCGCGGGCCGTGGCGTCGCCGCGGGCGGTGTGGCGCTCGGAGTAGGCGAGGACGCCGGCGCGGGAGTGGTCGCTACAGGCGAACTCTCGGGCGCAGGCGGAACCGCGGGCGCATCGTCGCCGCACGACGCCCCGAACGCCGCCAGCGCGAGTATAAGAAGGACGCTCGCCGCGTAACGCCGGTTCGGATGACGAAATCTCCGCCGGCATGCTCTTGAGTGTGAGACAAACGCCACGCCCTGGGCCTCAGTTGAAGCGGTTCATCGCAACGTCGATGCCCTCGGTCAACAGGCTGGACACCAACGCGACTGCACATCCAACCGCGCCGTCAACGGCTTCGCGCTCCTCATGGGGCATCTCACCCAGGACGTGCCGCACGAGGCCGGTCCCATCCGCGGACTTGCCTACACCTATCCTCAGCCTGGGGAAGTCCTGAGTGCCAAGGGCCCCTATTATCGACTTTATGCCGTTGTGTCCGCCCGCGCCGCCCCCTGGCCGCAGACGCAGCTTGCCGGGCGGCAGCGAGACCTCGTCATAGACGATCAGAAGCTCACGGGGGGACACCCTGTATCGAGCCAAAAGATAGCTTACGGCCTGTCCGCTGAGGTTCACATAGGTGCGCGGCTTGGCGAGCGCGACGCAATGTCCGTCGATGACTCCCTCGCCCTTGAGAGCCTGCCGACTTCGCCGTTCCAGGCTGATCGAGTGTTCTCGCGCCAGCTGGTCAATACACCGGAAGCCTATGTTGTGGCGGGTCTCGGCGTACTCGCGGCCCGGGTTGCCCAGCCCAACTACGACCAGGGAAGGCGGCCCGCCGCGCCGCTCGCGCCGGCCGAGAAGCGTGTTCAGTATGGGCAGTTGAAACTTCCTCATGAGATGAACGGCCTGGCTCTCCTTTGCCAACACGCGCGGAGTCACCGCGTGTCGCGGCGCGCTCCTAGTCCTCCAGAACGATGTCGCCGCTCTTGCCGCCGCTCTTCCTGACCAGGCGAACGCCATCTATGCGCATGGCGCGGTCAACCGCCTTGCACATGTCGTAGATGGTCAACGCGGCTATGCTCACAGCCGTCATCGCCTCCATCTCGACGCCCGTCTTTGCCGTGGTCTTTGCCGTGCCTTCGATGCTGACCGAGCTTTGCTCCGTGTCGAGCCTGAACTCGAGGTCAACCCCGTCCAGAGGAATAGGATGGCACAGCGGCACCAGTTGGGCGACGCTCTTTGCTCCCATGATGCCCGCGATTCGGGCGACGCCCAACACGTCGCCCTTGTCAAAGCCGTTGGCCCTGATGAGGTTGAGGGTTTCCGGCTTCATTAGAATCGACCCTCTGGCCACGGCCACCCTCGCGGTCTCAGGCTTGCCGCCCACGTCAACCATGCGGGCCTCGCCCGATTCGCCCAGGTGGGTAAGCCGGTCAACGCGCGACTCCGTTTTGGCGGCGCCCGGCTCGACGGGAGCGGAGCGCGCCTCGCCGGAGGCAACGCCCGGATTGCCACGCGCGGCCTTCTGGGCTTCACTTACCGCCACCCTGTCTGCCTCTTCGTTAAGCGGGTTGCCAGCGTGTCCGCGAACCCAGCGCCAGGATACGAGACGCTTGCCAACCTCAGCGTCCAGCCTCTGCCAGAGGTCAAGGTTGCGGTTGCGCTTCCAGTTCCGCGTCATCGTATTGACCACGTACTGGCTGTCGCTTGCCACCACAACTTCCACGCCTTCCGGCAGCGCCTCCAGCCCCTTGACCGCCGCCAGTATCTCCATGCGATTGTTGGTCGTCCGCCGCTCCCCGCCGCTCAAAACGGTCTTGGCGTCGCCATCCACGACAATCGCCCCCCACCCGCCGGGGCCGGGGTTGTCAATGGCCGAGCCGTCCGTAAAGACCTCAATCATCGTGAGTCCTGTCTAACTGCGTCATTCTGGGACATTCGCTGCCTGCGATCTCCGTTTTCCCACAACGAGATCGCAGGCATATTAGCACGTATGTACGTGAGCGTCAAGTAGCTGGGGCAAATGTGAGTTTGTATCGGTTTAGTCGGTGGCCCAATATGTAGGGGCGTCCCTTGTGGGCGTCCAAGCCATGGCATGACCGACCAGGGCAACCACAAGGGATTGTCCCTACGTGAAGTACCTGCCCGGTTACCCTCCGATCCTGTACATCTCGACCTTCTTGCGCAGTCGCAGGGGCTCCGTCATGGAGGCGCGCTCCTCCGAGTAGCGGTCCGTCCGTCCGCCCCAGGTGCCGGTTACGATGGACCGCAACTCCTCGTCTGTGGCGCCGCCGCGCATGGGGCCTCGCAGGTCCGTGCCGACTCCGCTGAACAGGCAGGTGAACATCTGGCCCTCCGGCGACAGCCTCAAGCGGCTGCAATCGCCGCAGAACGGCTTCGTAACCGACGCGATGACGCCTATCTCGCCGCCGCCGTCCTTGAAGCGATACCTAAGTGCGACCTCGCCGCGATAGTTGCTTTCCACCGGTTCGAGCGGCATCTCCGCGTCTATTGTCGAGACTATCTCGTCCGCAGGAACCACCTCATCCATCTTCCAGCCGTTCAGCGTTCCTACGTCCATGTACTCGATGAATCGCACGATGTGACCGCGCTCCCTGAAGTAGCGCGCGAGTTCCACAATCGTATGGTCGTTGACGCCCCTCTGGACTACGCAGTTGACCTTGATCGTGCCAAACCCGACCCGCTCAGCGGCCTCGATTCCCTCCAGCACCTTTTCAGTGCCGAAGCCGCGCCCGTTCATCCGCCTGAATATCGCGTCGTCAAGCGTGTCGAGGCTGACGCTTATCCTCCGCAGCCCCGCGTCCTTTAGTGCCCGCGCTTTCTGCGGGAGAAGGTAGGCGTTCGTGGTCATTGTCAGGTCATCAACGCCTTCCACCGAGGCCAGCCGAGCCACCAGCTTCTCCACGTCGTTGCGCACCAGCGGCTCACCGCCCGTGAGACGCACCTTGGCGGCGCCAACGCCAACCATTATCCGAGTGAGCCTCGTTATCTCCTCGAATGTGAGCAACTGGGCCTTGGGCAGAAACTCGTAACGTTCCCCATATATCTCCGCCGGCATACAGTACGTGCACCGAAAGTTGCACCGGTCCGTAACCGAGATCCTGAGGTCTCTGAAGGGTCTGCGAAAGCTATCAACAATCATGTCTCTATTCTAGCAGATTTCTTCATAAGGGTTGCAAACAATACCCAACAGTTCAGGGTTGATGAAGTCATTGCGTGTCCTGAATCTGACAGCTCATCCCTAATCAATAACCGTCCGGGAAGGTGAACCGCTTCACCTTGACTCGTTCGAGGACCTCGTTCACCATCTCATTGACCGGCAAGCCCGCCTCCAGCCTCTGGACTACGCCGATGTCGCTACGGATCACTGGGTGACGCGGCACGAACAGCGTGCAGCAGTCCTGGTCCGGAAGTATCGAGACCTCGAAGGTGCCTATCTGCCGCGCGACGTTGACTATCTCGTTCTTGTTGAAGCCGATCAGCGGACGCAGGATGGGCACCTTCGCGGCTTCGTCGATTGTCGCGATGTTCTCCATAGTCTGCGAGCTAACTTGCGCGAGGCTCTCCCCGGTTACCAGGGCAATGGCTCCGTGCCGCCGCGCCAGGGCCTCAGCGATTCTGACCATGAACCTGCGATAGAGCACCACCCGGTAGGCCTGTGGCGTAGAGACGATGATGCGCTTTTGCACCTCCGCGAAGGGCGCGAGTAGCAGAGTCGAGTCGTACTGGTAGCCGGACAGAATCTGCGCGAGCTCCTCGGCCTTCTCCATCGACGAGGCGTCAACGAGGGGATGGCTATGGAAGTGAACGAAATGCGTGGGGCTGCCTCTTTTCATCATGTGCCACGCCGCCACCGGCGAGTCGATTCCGCCGGACAGCAGCGTCATAGTTCGGCCGCTCACGCCAAGCGGCAGCCCGCCGTAGCCCTTGATTTCGTCGAAATAGACCATGATCGAACGACCATGCACGTCGATGTAAATCTCCAGGTCCGGCCGCGACAGATTCACGCCGGCCCCGGTCATGTGCTGGACGTAGGTCCCCAGTTCACGGTTGATCTGGGCCGAGGTCATGGGAAAGCGCTTGTCCGCACGGTTGGCCGTAATGCGAAATGTGCTGAATGTTCGTCCAGGCACGGCATCGTCGAGCAGCCGCTTCACGCTGTCGAGGCTCCGTGGAAGCTGGTGCGCCCTGTAATACTTCGCGACACCGAAGCAGTCCCCGACGCGCCGCTGCACAAGCGGCCAATCGGCGTGTTCCGGTAGGCTCAGACCCACGAACATGTGCCCCATCCAGACACGTTCCACTCCCGTGTCCGCGGTGGCCCGCTCGAGGTTGCGCGCCAGTTGGCGAATGAACATAGGGCGGTTCTTGCCCTTGAGCGCGGTTTCATGAAACCTGACGATAACGTGAGTCTTCATAACCCCATTGTACCCCAATTGACCGCCCTGACGTTCTGCCATTAGACTATGATAGATGACGTATCGCAAATCTTGACTGCCATTACAATGGATTGACGACGTTTGAAGAGGAATGAATTGCATGACTTTAGTCGATAACAGCGTACGAATTGAGACCGTTGACCACACCGACACCCTGGAAGAGATTCTGACGCGGCGCGTCATGGTTCTCGACGGCGCTTGGGGAACCATGCTTCAGGGCTATAACCTGGAGGAAGATGATTACAGGGGAGAGCGTTTCAAGGATCATCCATACGACGTCAAGGGTAACAACGACATGCTGGTGCTCACGCAGCCGCGGATCGTCGAAGACGTCCAGCGCCTGTACATGGAGGCCGGAGCCGACCTGCTCAGCACCAACAGTTTCACCGCCACCAGGATTTCCCAGGCCGACTATGGCCTGCAAGACTACTCTTACGAAATCAACCTGGAGTCCGCCCGTATCGCCAGGCGCGTCGCCGACGTATTCACCGCCAAGACGCCCGGCAAGCCGAGATTCGTCGTCGGCTCGCTAGGCCCAACAAACAAGACCGCCTCGATCTCCCCGGACGTAAACGACCCTGCCTACCGCAACGTTACTTTCGAGGAGTTGGTCGAGGCCTACTACGAAAGCGCCGGGGGTCTGCTCGACGGCGGGGCGCACGTGCTTATGGTCGAGACTGTATTCGACACGCTCAACGCGAAGGCCGCGCTGTTCGCCATCGACCGGCTGTTCGAGGACGTCGAGGCGCGTGTGCCCGTCATGGTCTCCGGCACCATCACCGACGCCAGCGGACGCACCTTGACGGGGCAGACCCCCGAGGCGTTCTACGCCTCGATCTCATCTCAGATGCCCCTTTTGAGTGTCGGGCTGAACTGCGCCCTGGGCAGCAAGGAGATGGCGCAATTCCTGTCCGAGGTTAGCGCGGTTTCGGAGGCTTTCGTTAGCTGCCACCCCAACGCGGGCCTGCCGAACGAGTTTGGCGAATACGAGGAAGCGGCGGACTACATGGCGGCCCAGATACGCGGCTACGTGCGCAACGGCCACGCCAACATCGTCGGCTCCTGCTGCGGCTCCACGCCGGACCACACCAGGGCCATCGTTGAGGCCGTGCGCGGACTCACGCCGCGTCCGCGGCCGGAGCGGGCGCGTCACACCCTTTTGAGCGGACTGGAACTCCAGGAGATTCGCCCGGACTCGAACTTCATCAACGTGGGTGAGCGAACGAATGTCACCGGCTCCGCGCGATTCCGGCGTCTCATCAGGCAGAACAAGTACGAAGAGGCCCTCTCCGTCGCCCGGCAGCAGGTGGAGGATGGCGCGCAGATCATCGACGTCAACATGGACGAAGGGCTGCTCGACTCAGAGGCGGCTATGCGTCGCTTCCTAAGCCTGCTCTCCTCGGAACCGGAAATCAGCCGCGTCCCGATAATGATCGACAGCTCCAAGTTCAGCGTCATCGAGGAGGGCCTCAAGGTCACACAGGGCAAGGGCGTGGTCAACTCCATCTCGCTGAAGGAGGGTGAGGAGTCCTTCCGGGAGTATGCGCGGACGATTCGCCGCTACGGGGCCGCCGTCGTGGTGATGGCGTTCGACGAGCGGGGGCAGGCGGACACCGCCGAGCGTAAGTTGAGCATCTGCGAACGCTCCTACAGCATCCTCGTGGATGAAATAGGTTTTCGTCCAGAGGACATCATCTTCGACCCCAACATCTTCGCCATCGCGACCGGCATCGAAGAGCACAACAGCTACGCCGTGGACTACATCGAGGCCACGAGGCAGATAAAGACGCTGTTCCCGCTCTCCCACGTGAGCGGCGGCGTGAGCAACATATCCTTCTCCTTCCGAGGCAACGACGCCGTCCGTGAGGCCATTCACTCCGTGTTCCTCTACCACGCGGCGCGGGCGGGCATGGACATGGGCATTGTGAATGCCGGACAACTTACGCTGTATGAGCAGATTCCGCCCGACCTGCGCGAGGCCGTAGAGGACGTGGTTCTCAACCGACGCCCCGACGCCACCGAGCGGCTGCTTGAGTTGGCAGAATCTGTCAGAGGTGAGGCCAAAGAGCGCATTGTGGATGACGCCTGGCGCGACGGCTCAGTCGAGGAGCGTCTCTCTCACGCCCTCGTCAGGGGGGTCGACGACTTCATAGTCGAAGACGTCGAGGAGGCCCGCCTGCGGTCCGAGCGTCCAATCGAGGTCATCGAAGGGCCGCTGATGGACGGAATGAACACCGTCGGCGACCTCTTTGGCTCCGGCAAGATGTTCCTTCCGCAGGTCGTCAAGAGCGCGCGCGTCATGAAGAAAGCCGTCGCGCATCTCGTGCCATTCATCGAAGAGGAAAAGCTGGCGTCCGGCCTTACGAGCTCCAAGGGCAAAATCGTGATGGCAACCGTCAAGGGCGACGTCCACGACATCGGCAAGAACATCGTCGGCGTGGTGCTCGGCTGTAACAACTACGAGGTGATCGATCTGGGTGTGATGGTCCCATTCCAGAAGATTCTGGATACTGCCGTGGAAGAGGACGTCGACATCATAGGCCTGAGCGGTCTCATTACCCCGTCCCTGGATGAGATGGTCACGGTGGCGAAGGAGTTGACGAGGCAGGAGTTCAGCATTCCGCTTCTAATCGGCGGCGCGACCACCTCCAGCGCCCACACCGCCATCAAGATCGACCCCGAGTACGGCCATCCCGTCGTTCACGTCCGCGACGCCTCCCGCTCCGTTGGCGTGATGGGCGAGCTAATGCGCGAAGAGACGCGCGACGCCTTCACCGGCACGGTCAAGGCCGACTACCACAGGCTGCGGGAGGCCAGGGCAGGCAGGGAAGATCGGACGAGGCTCCTTACCATCGAGCAGGCACGCGAGCGGCGGGAGATGTTCGACTGGGCGGCGACAGTCGCCGAGGCCCCCTCTCTCATAGGAACGAAGGCCTTCGAGGACTACCCACTGGACGATCTCATCGACCGCATCGACTGGTCGCCGTTCTTCACGACATGGGAGCTGCGGGGCCGCTACCCAGACATCCTCAACAGCCCCAAGTACGGCAAGGAGGCGAGGATGCTGTTCGACGATGCCCAGAAGATGCTCCGGCGCATCGTAGAGGAAAAGATTCTGACGGCGAGGGCGGTCATAGGCTTCTACCCGGCGGCGTCAGTGGGGGACGACGTGGAACTCTATACGGATGATAGCAAGAACCGCACGCTGACCACGTTCCACTTCCTCCGCCAGCAGAACGACAAGTCGCGTCTGCGGGGCGAGTTCAACCGGAACAACCTCTGCCTGGCCGATTACGTCGCCCCCAGGGACTCCGGCGTGCCCGACTATCTGGGCGGGTTCGTGGTGACGGCGGGCGTTGGCCTGGACGAGTTTGCCAAGAGCCTCGAGGCCAACCATGACGACTACGGCAGCATCCTCGCGAAGTCCCTCGCGGACCGGCTCGCCGAGGCGTTCGCCGAGCGGATGCACGAGCGCGTCCGGCTGGAGTTCTGGGGATACGTCAGAAATGAAAACCTGACGAACGAAGACCTGATCAAGGAACGCTACCAGGGCATACGCCCCGCGCCGGGCTACCCCGCGTGCCCCGACCACACCGAAAAGCGGCTGCTATTCGACCTGCTGGACGCGGAAAACCTCGCGGGCGTTGAACTAACGGAGAACTTTGCTATGTGGCCCGCGGCGTCCGTGAGTGGCTTCTATTTCTCTCACTCCAACTCACGCTACTTCGGCGTGGGCAAAATAGGCAAAGACGCGGTGGAAGACTACGCCAAGCGCAAAAGCATGGACGCCGCGACAGTGGAACGCTGGCTCCGCCCAAACCTGGCGTACGACGGGTAGTAAAACTCCCCCTCCCTCGACGGGAGGGGGAACATGGCCTCGCCTTCAACGCAGCGGGAATCTGCGACCGCTCAACCCTACGCCCTAGCCGTCACCTCGTAGTGGCTTCGCAGGCAGCGTGTGCATATCTTGACGCGGTGAGGCTCGCCGTCAACCCGAATCGTGGCTACGGAACTCCTCCTAGGCGATCACCTTGAAGTTGTACTGGGTCTCGTTCAGTGAGCCATCCGAGAACCGACCCATTCTCAGCGGCGAGATGTCCACCAGCTTGGAGGCGCCCTCCAGAATAAGTTCGGACATGCACACGCCGACCGCGGGCGCGAGCTTGAATCCGTGCCCGCTGAACCCTGTGCAGATGTACAGTCCTTCGATCCCTTCGACTCGGTCCATTACCGGGTGCAGGTCTGGGGTGGTCGTGTAGAGACCTGCATAGCCGTGCGCCAACTGACCGTCGGCGATACTGGGAATCCGACGCGCCAGCCGACTCCACACATCCTGCACAAAGTCGGTGGTCGCTCGCTGGTTGTACGTGTCCGGGTCAGCCTCCTCCTCCCTGTTGCCGTTGCCGACCAGCGTTAGGTTGTCAGCCTCCGGCCTGAAGTAGATCAGATTCGCCATGTCCCCGCCGCCGGGGTGATTGCCAACGCCGGTCTCGGATCGCCTGATCAGAATCACTTCGTGCCGCGTGGGTGTCACCGGCAAGTCGATTCCTAAGTGCTCTAGGAACCGGGATGACCACGGCCCCGTCGCAATAACTGCGGTGTCTGTCGAGTACACTTCGTACTCGGTATGAACGCCCACCACGCGCCCGCGAGCGACCTCGATCCGCGTAGCGGGAGACCTGAGTACGACCGATGCCCCCAACTCTCTCGCCCGTGTGGTAAACGCCAGCGCCGTTCCAGACGGGTCACCGTGCCCGGACTGCTCCTCCCATGCGAAGTGCTCATCTTCTTCGAGCTGAAAGTCGGGCGCCAACTCCCGCGCCTCCAGCCAACTCACGGTCCGTGTGTTGATCCCGACTCGTTGCTGCATCTCGATGTTATGGCGAAACCCGTCGGACTCGCGTTCCGGCGCAATTACCATGTATCCGGTCCTGACGAAGCCAGGGTCTCCGTCCCCTCCAACGGTCTCCTTCCAGTTCTGGAACACGCGCAAACTCTCCCAGGCGAGGCGCGCGTTGACCTCGGTGGAGTAGTGCATCCGAATCGCTCCGGACGACCGGCCAGTCGATCCTGCCCCCAGCGTATCCCGTTCCAGCAGTACCGTGCCATCAAGGCCGCTTGTCGCCAAGTTATACAGGATGCTCGCGCCCATCACACCCCCGCCGATCACAACAGCATCTGCTGTTACTGTCATTTAGCCGTCACCTTGTAGTGGCTTCGCAGGCAGCGTGTGCATATCTTGACGCGGCGAGGCTCGCCGTCAACCCGAATCGTGGCCCTCTGCACGTTCGCAAGCCAGCGCGTCCTCGTGCGCCGCTTGGAGTGGCTTACGTTGTTCCCCGACTGCCCTGACTTGTTGCAAACGTCACACCTGGCCATTATTCACCTTTGACTCTCATTGCGGTTTCAAGTAGAATCGAGTCCAATCCGACCCTTGGGCCGCGAACCTACGCCAAATACGATAGCATAGCCGAACGCTTTCGGCAACGACAATGACCCGGTCTCTCGGTTCGTAGAATGGATGGCGATCATGACGCAGATCCCGGACTCCGGCGCCCGCTTCGACGGCAACGACCTCAAGCAGATGTTCGCCGCCGCGACGGGGCTGTTCCAGCACAGTACGGAACTTCTCAACGCTCTCAACGTCTTTCCCGTGCCCGACGGCGACACGGGAACCAATATGTTCCTGACCTTGACCGACACGCTGGCGAAGGCGGAGGAGAACCCGAGTGCGTCCGCCGGAGAGGTCGCCTCCGCCATGGCGGAGGGCGCGCTATGGGGCGCGAAGGGAAACAGCGGCGTCATACTCTCCCAGTTCTTCAAGGGCATCGCGCAGGGCTTCCAGGACAGGGACGACTTCGGCCCGCAAGAGTTCTCGGAAGCCCTGCAAAGCGCGCGCGAGTACGCATACAAGGCGGTCGGCGACCCCAAAGAGGGCACGATGCTTACTGTGCTGCGCTATGTCGCCGATTCCTCGCGGGAAGCCGCGATCGCCGTCACGACCATGACCGACATGCTCGATGCCGTATGTGACGCCGCCACAGAGGCCGTTGCCCTCACTCCCACGATGCTGCCCGTCCTCCGGCAGGCCGGCGTCGTGGACGCGGGCGGGCATGGCCTCTTGGTCATCCTCCAAGGGATGCGGCTGTCGATGGCCGGACAGGAATTGCCGCAAGCGGAGATAGCCCCGCCGGAAGCGATTGGCGTCGAAGAGGGCGCGGGCGTCGTCTCCGAGGATTTCCTGGTTGCCGCCGAGGAAGAGCTGTACGGCTACTGCACGCAGTTGCTGATCGAGGGCGCGGAACTGGACATTGACGACGTGCGCTCCTACATGATCACGATGGCGCGCTCCACCGTCGTCATAGGCGACGCCAAAGCGTTGAAGGTTCACGTCCACGCGCACGATCCCGGGCCTGTGATTAGCTACGCGGTTTCGCTCGGCACGCTGAGCCAGGTCAAGATAGAGAGCATGGACGAACAGCACAAGGAGTTCTCGGCGGCGCGGCGGGAAGAGCCCGCGCAGACCGCGCACACGCTGCCGACTGCCATCGTCGCGGTCGCGTGGGGCGAGGGACTGGAAGCGATGTTCACCGGCATGGGTGCGGCGGGCATCCTCACGTCCGGCGACACCATGAACCCAAGTGTCCGCGACATCATGGAAGCGGTCGATGCCGCCCCCTCGGACAACGTAATCTTCCTGCCGAACAATGGCAACATCGTCCAGGCGGCTCGGCAGGCCGTCGGCGTATCCGGCAAGAGCCTTCGCGTGGTGGGGTCCCGCTCCATCCCGCAGGGCGTGGCGGCTATCCTGGCCTTCAACCCCCACATAGACATCGACGAGAACGTCAAGGAGATGGAAGAGGCGCTGGCGTCGGTTAAGACGGGAGAGGTCTGCCAAGCGGTTCGTCCGGTTGAGCTGAATGGCGTCGCTGTAGAGGAAGGCCAGATAATCGGCATACTGGAGCGCGAACTGGTCGCAGCGGGTGACGACCCGAACGAGGTTCTCCTCGCGTTGCTGAAGGAAGCGGACGTTGCAGAGGGACACCTCGTAACGCTCTACTCCGGCGAGCCGGTAACGGAGCAAGCCGCCGCCGCCGCGGGCCAGCGAGTAGAGTCCACGCACCCCGGCGTAGAGGTCGAGGTCGTTAACGGCGGACAGCCATACTATCATTACATCGTCTCAGTGGAGTAGGAGTAGCTATGACCATCAAGGTAGTAACCGACAGCGTAAGCGACCTTCCACCTGGGCTCGTGGATGAGTTGGGCGTAACGGTGGTTCCCGCCAAGGTGCTCTTCGGCTCCGAGGAGTTCAGCGACGGCGTTGACATCACCACTGACCAGTTCTTCGAGCGGCTAGCCGCAGATCCAGTGCTGCCGAAAACCTCGCAGCCGTCGGTAGGCGAATTCGCGGAGGTTTACCGGCGAGTGGCGCAGGACGCGGATGGCATTGTGTCCGTTCACGTCTCTTCCAAGGTCAGCGGAACCTACAACTCCGCCGTTCAGGCGAGGGAGCACGCCGGTGTCGCCTGTCCCATCGAAGTGGTTGACTCGATGCAGGCGTCCATGGGCGAGGGCATGGTCGCTATCGCCGCGGCAAGGGCGGCGCAAGCGGGCGGCAGCCTCGAAGAGGTCGCGCAGGCAGCCCGGGACGCGCGTCCGCGCGCCCAGATGCTTGGACTGCTGGACACACTCGAATACCTCCAAAGGGGCGGGCGCATAGGCAAGGCCAGGGCGCTGGTAGGAAGTCTGCTCAAGGTCAAGCCAATGATCATCATCCAGGAGGGAGAGGCTCACGAGTTTGGCAAGGAGCGGACACGCGCTAAGGGTCTCGCCAAGCTCCAGCAGTTCGCCGAAGACCACGCGCCTCTCGAAGAGGTCTGCGTGCTTCACACCACGGACTCCGCGGGCCTCGATGGGCTTACGGAGAGCCTGAAGGCCTTGCTGCCACCGGGCAAGCAGCCCATCACCGCCAGGATGGGGCCGGTGCTCGGCGTCTATGTTGGCCCCGGCAGCGTAGGTCTCGCGCTGCTGGCGGCGTCTTAGGTCGCTTCGCCGACCGCGGCAGACGCCCTCTGGCTGATGGGGAAGCATGGCTCCACGACCCTACGATAGCTCCAAGCTGGAAACCCTGGGCAAGATCCTACGTCAGGAAGCAAGAGGCGGCTTTGCCGACAAGACCGTCACGAGCGGCTTGGACGAGTTCCTGGAACGCGCCGCCGATGAGCTTGTCCCCGTTATTGGCAGCATCCCCTCCTACTCCGGACTGACGTCCGACCAGCGCAAGGCGTGGGCCGACGCTACCCTTTCACGCATTGCGGCTGCCCCTCCAGTCGACACACTCCCAGGCGGCGCGCCGCCCGTATCCACGCCTCCGCTCACGAAACCCCCGGTTCGCCGGCGCGCAAGCAAACCTCCCGCACCCAAAGTCACCCTGCGGGATGATGTAACACGCCTCAGAAGCGTCACCAAGCAGAACCTGCCCAAGCTGAAGCGTCTCGGCGTGAAGAAGGTGGAAGACCTCGTTTACCTTTTCCCGCACAGGCACAACGACTTCGCGAACACGCGCAAGGTGTCTGAACTGACGCCGGGCGAGGAGCAGACGGTGGTGGTCAAGGTGTGGGAGGCCTCGCAAACGGGCCGCAACCCGCGTCGAAAATCGACCCAGGCCATTCTTGGGGATGACACGGGCAACATTCGCGCCATCTGGTTCAACCAACCCTGGTTGGCGACCACGCTGAAGCCGGGCGCGCCGGTCGCCATCAGCGGCAAGGTGGGCGTGTTCAGGGGCCAGCCGGTCTTCGAGAACCCAGAATACGAGCTTCTCCAGGGCGAAGAAGAGCTGGTCCACACGGGGCGGCTTGTCCCGGTCTATCCGCTGACGGAGGGCCTGTACCAGCGCACCCTGCGGCGAATCGCGAAGCAAGCGCTCGACGCCACTCTCGCGCAGGTCGCCGACTTTCTTCCAGAGGACATGCGGCATCGCATAGGCGTTATCGGCGCACAGAACGCCATCGCGCAGATGCACTACCCCGATTCGCCGCAGGACTGGGCCACCGCCCGCCGCAGGCTCGCGTTCGACGAACTCTTCCTGATGCAGCTTGCGGTCATCGCCCGCAAACGCCGCTGGCGGCAGCAGGGGGACGGCATCCAGTTGTCCGCGCACCCGGCGAAGATAGCCGCATACACCGACTCACTGCCATTCGCGCTCACTGGCGCGCAGTCCAGATCCTTGGACGAGATTCTGCGCGACCTCAGGGGCGACAAGCCGATGAGCCGGCTGCTCCAGGGCGACGTCGGCAGCGGCAAGACGGTCGTCGCAGTGGTCGCGCTGCTGGCGGCGGCCCTCGACGGCTACCAGGGCGCGCTCATGGCCCCCACTGAAATCCTCGCGGAGCAGCACTTCCTGAGCATTTCTCGCCTGCTATCGGGCGGCGCCGCGCCGTCGCTGGACGAGCATCTCGCATCCGTAGAAGTCGAACCGATGACGCGCCCGCTGACCATCGCCCTGTTGCTTGGCAGCCTACCCAGGCGCGCGAAGGAAGAGGTGCACGAGCGCATCGCCCAGGGCGAGGTTGACATCGTGGTGGGTACGCAGGCGCTCATCCAGGACACCGTGGAAGCGCCGCGGCTCGCAGTGGTCGTCGTGGACGAGCAGCACCGCTTCGGCGTGATGCAACGGGCGTCGCTGCGCGAGAAGGGCAGCCGGCCCCACATGCTGGCAATGTCCGCGACGCCCATACCTCGCTCGCTCGCCCTCACCCTATATGGCGACCTCGACATCTCCATCATCGACGAACTGCCCCCGGGACGGCAGACCATTCGCACCAGGTGGGTGGAGCCGGAGCGGCGCATGGCCTCCTACGGATTCGTGCGCAAACAGGTGGAGCAGGGTCGGCAGGCGTTCATCGTGTGCCCGCTCATCGAAGAGTCCGAGGCGATACAGTCGCGGGCAGCCGTAGAGGAGTACGAGCGGCTATCGACGAACGTGTTTCCCGACCTGCGGCTCGGCCTGCTGCACGGTCGTATGCCGCTGCGAGAGAAGGAGCAGGTTCTCGACCTATTCCAGCAAGGGAAGTTGGAGGTGCTGGTTTCAACGCCGGTCGTGGAGGTGGGTATTGACGTGCCCAACGCTAGCGTGATGCTCATCGACGGCGCGGATCGCTTCGGGCTGGCTCAGCTTCACCAGTTCCGAGGCCGTGTGGGCAGGGGAGTGCACCAGAGCTACTGCCTGCTGCTGGCCGACGCGCCGGGGCAGGACGCGCGCGAACGCCTCAAGCTGGTGGAACGCATCCAGGACGGCTTTCAGCTTGCCGAGGAAGATTTGGCCCTGCGCGGCGCGGGCGACTACATGGGCACACGCCAGAGTGGGCTGCCCGACCTGCGCGTGGCCCGAATCAGCGACCAGGAACTGCTCGTGTTGGCCCGGCGAGAGGCGGAGCGGCTGCTGGAGTCCGACCCCACGCTCTCGAAAGATGAAAACGCTCTCCTTGCCCAACGCTACAAGACGTTCACCGCAAGCAACCCGTTCGACCCAAGCTGAGCGCGCCCAATACTCAAGACCGCCGGTTCCTCTGGTGCAGCCCAAGAAACCCCACGACAACGCGATTCAACTCGTCGTCCCAGGCGAAGGCTATGCGGATCGTGTTCTGCGGGTCGTGGCTATTGCCCTTGCCGATGTGGGTCACCAGTTCGTAGGACTTGCCGTCCACCGTAACGTTGTACCACCCCGCGAACTGCTCGGTGGTGATTTCGGTCTGGCCTGGCTTGTAGAACCAGCCAGGGCAGGCCTCCTTGATGAGCTTGTTGAAGTCTGGACTCGCGGCCTGGTTCGCCTGGCGTCTGAGCCTGTGGTACTCCGTCGCCAGCCACGCCAGCACGCCGAACACCTCGTCCGGCTTCTGGAAGGGGCTGTTCTTGGTGGACTTCGAGTTGAGCGAGACGACGAGTTGGCCCGGGAACGTGCGGCTCGCGAGTTCGAGCGCGTCGTTAACGCTCGCCAACTGCGGAGGCTCCTCATCCACGCTCACCGTCTGCATCGACCGCAGTGAAACATAAGACTGCCGCCAGTACTCCTCCATCTCCTGGATG
Source organism: Dehalococcoidia bacterium (assembly GCA_965217565.1). Taxonomy (GTDB): domain Bacteria; phylum Chloroflexota; class Dehalococcoidia; order Lucifugimonadales; family CATOSD01; genus CBDCIS01. The sequence continues at coordinate 220,774 of CBDCIS010000004.1, read as the reverse complement.
CGGGCAATCTCGCTCCTCAGTTCACTGTTCTCTTGGCGTAGCAACGCCATGTCCGACTGCAATCCTGAGTTCGTCTGCTTCAGTTCCTCGTTCTCAGACGTGGTCGATTCTATGGTCGCGTTGACCTTTTCGAGTTCGGCATTGCGCGTTACGAGTTCGTTTTTGACGGACTCGATGGTGGCCTTGAGACCCTCGAGTTCCGCCTTGAGCGAGTCTAACTCCTGGTGGGTCAACGTCGGCTCGGCGTCTGCAATGGAGGATGCCACTTCTCCACTCGGCTGGAGGTCCGCCGGCGAATCGTCGCCGGGGGCGGGCTCTTCCGAGGACGGGGCAATCGTCGCCAGTGCAGCCTCGTTGGTGGCAAGCACCCGCTCGTGGCGGGAAACAATGTCGAATATCGCGGATTCACGCTCTTCTCTATCGACGGCGCGGCTCGCTTCCTCGGACCTGGAGGATGCCTGCGGACGGACGAGGCTGTACGCCTCGAGCTCGTGTCTCAGTTCTTCGAGAAGCCCCAGCGAGTCCTTGACCGGTCCCGGAAACATTCTGTCGTCCGGTTTCCATGCGGCAAGATCGATGTCCAGGTACTTCAGATCGTCATCGAATACGTCAATCGTGTCCTTGAGGTATTCTTCTAAGGCCTTGGCATGAACGGTGTTGCGAACTTCATAGTGCTGCTCCTCGATGTCCCCAAGCGCGTCAATGAAGTCGGCGAGCTCGGCCCATTCGGGCGCGGAAACAGGGAGCTCGTCCAGCTTCTCCAGCAGGCCGGTGAACAGTTCGGACTGTATCCTGAATTCGGCGGGCGCGCCGGGGATTCGGCCCGTCACGTAGCACAGCATGGTGGCGACGTCATCGGAGTCGAGGTCGGTACGATCCTCCATGAAAGCCTCGCATTCTGCCTCCCACTCCTCCCTGGGCCAGACCGAGCCGAACTCGAGCGTCTTGAAGTCGGGATACTGCGCGGGAATATCAACGCTTCGTAAATGCTCCACCACGAGGTCTTGCAATTCAGCGTGGGACTCCGCCCAGGCGCGCAGGACGGCGCCCGCCATCCTGCCATTGCCCAGGATAATGTCTACCCCAACGGGCCCTTTAAGCTGGTGAATCGGCGCCCTGCTGGAGTCCCTGAACCCGTCCAGCCTTACGTTCTTGCGAATGGCGGCGTCGAGCGCGTCGCGCGTTCCCTGGGACGCATTTCGCCGAAACCCCAACGCGCGCTCAATCAGACTCTCGGTATGGTCAGGGCCGGCTTGGAGGAAGACTGCGTGGATGCCCAGTGCATCGTGGGTATCGGTGTCGGTGGTGTTGTCAGTGGTCATGGTGGTGTCCTCGCTTGTCTTCAGTGTGTGCCATATCAATCCATATCGTGGCACACGCGCAGAGGCTTGTCCACAGCGGACGCTCCAGCCCTAAGCCATGAGTCTATCGCCACACCCCTTGGTAACAAGCCACAGCGGCAAGAGGGGGCTGAACTCGTTTCTATGAGGTTGTGGCAACGAGGGCAGGCAGCGGATAGTGAAGGTAGAATCGGAGGGCTGTTCTAGCATGAAGGGCTTGCGCTGCCAGATTATAAAGATAGCTTCGCGCCGCAGCTGTGGCAAAGCCTAATCCAATAGGATTGGACATGTCGCAGTTCTTGCGTAATCGACAAAAACCGTCAACATCACCCTTCCCTCTCTACTTGTGGAACATGTTCAGGGCGCAGCCTATGCGGAACCACTCCACCTGCGACTGGCCAATCGAGTGGTTCAGGTGCAGCGTCCCCGGCGTGCCGTCCGCGAGGTGGACGATACACTCTACCGGATTGCCCGCTTCGAGATCTACTACAGCTTCTTTTCTCCCTTATGACACCAGTGCCACCCACAACGCTAGGTGTTCTTAGGTTCATCCCATCAAGTCTGAACGGTTACGCAAACAAAACCCGACGCAGTATCTTGAACCTGTCCCAGATTAGCGGGCGTTTGCCGGACATCCGTGGACGTCTCTCCCGCAGACCCGTAGGGACGGGTTTCAAACCTACCCATTTGTGTCGTAGCTACCTACCGAACTGAAAGAGTCTTGGTGCTCGGTCGGTGATCGGTTGACACCGCACGGCCCACGCTTTACATTACACGCATAGTTCAACGGCGCGGGCGACCCACTCGAAGCGCCTGCGGCCAGATACCGCCGGAGGGAGCGAGATGGCAAAGATAAAGCACATCGCGATAGCCACCCAGGACCCGAACAAGACAGCCAGCTACTACAAAGAGGTGTTCGGGTTGGAAGAAGTTGGCGTTGTCAGCGGCGACAACGCCGAGGGCTACTACCTTAGTGACGGCAACGTCAATATGGCTATCCTGAAGTTCAAGAGTGAGGTCGTGGCCGGCGGCGAGTTCGGCACGGGCTACAGCGGCATTCACCACATCGGCTTTCAGGTGGATAACGTTGAGGACACCGACTCCAGGCTGCGCGACCGCGACTCCCTGCCGCGGGAGGACATCAACGCCGCGCTTCACGCCGGCATGGGCGGCGGGCACGGCGGCCGCAACGTCGAGCTCAAGTACAACGGGCCCGATGGCGTGATGATCGACATATCCCAAGGCGGCTGGGTAGGGACTGGCTAGCCCCTTTTCCAGAAGTTGAAGGCGACTCTCACAAAGTCCGTCTTGGGAAGGGCAATAGGTGCTGGTGGCAAGAGTTTTAGATTCCTCGGCTACGCTCGGAATGACATTTCTCAAACCGCGGGTTGGCTTCAAATACATTCAGGAATGAATTAGTGGAGCAGGTGGTTTGAAACTCGCCCGTAAACGTCGTCGCTGCCTTCTAACTTGGGACAGATTACTTGCCTGGTATTCTCAAAACGCGCTGGTGATGCGAATCCGCGGGTCTCAACACCCCCTTATCTGAGAATCGCGATAAGGGGGATTGGATGACCCGCGCTTGTAGAGGATACCTGTCGCCTGCCTACTTGTGGAACATGTTCAGCGCGCCGCCTATGCGGAACCATTCCACCTGCGACTCGCCTATCGAGTGGTTCAGGTGCAGCGTCTCCGATGTGCCGTCCGCGTGCCGGATGGCGCACTCCACCGGCTTGCCCGCCGCCAGCTCCTGCAGCCCAACCAGGCTTATCCGGTCGTCCTCTCGTATGCGGTCGTAGTCCGCGCGGTCGGCGAACGTCAGCGGGAGCAGCCCCTGCTTCTTGAGATTCGTCTCGTGGATTCGCGCGAAGCTGCGCGCTATGATCGCCGCGCCGCCGAGCAGCCTGGGCGACAGCGCGGCGTGCTCGCGGCTGCTGCCCTCGCCGTAGTTGTCATCGCCGACCACCACCCACTTCAGACCGCGCTCTCGGTAGTCCTGCGCTGTCCTCGAAATGGCCCGGCCCTCCTCGCCGGTGAGCACGTTCTTGCCAGTACCCGCGTCGCCCGTGAAGGCGTTGGTCGCGCCCATGAACATGTTCTCGCTGAACTTGCTCAGGTGGCCGCGGTAGCGAAGCCACGGCCCGGCGGGGGAGATGTGGTCTGTCGTAGTCTTGCCCTGCGTCTTCATCAGCACAGGCATGTCCAGGAAGTCATTGCCGTCCCATGCCGTCCACGGCTCCATCAGCTCGATGCGTTCGCTGTCCGGGCTCACGCTCAGCTCGATGCCGCCGCCATCCTCCGGCGGCGCGACGAACGACGACACGCCCCGGTCGAAGTCCCGCTCCGGAACCTCCGGCGCGGGCTTGGGCGGTTCCAGCTTGAACGGCTGACCGTCCGAGCCCGTGAGCGTGTCGGTCAGTGGATTGAACGAGAGCTTGCCGGTCAGCGAAAGCGCGGTGACTATCTCCGGGCTTGCGATGAAGTTCATCGTCTGAGCCTGCCCGTCGTTGCGGCGCGGGAAGTTGCGGTTGTACGAGGTGAGGATACTGTTGGGGAGGCCCGCCATCTCGCTCGCGCGCCGCCACTGCCCGATGCACGGGCCGCAGGCGTTGGCGAGCACGGTGCCGCCGATTCCCTTGAGCGAGTCCATCTGCCCGTCGCGCTCGATGGTGGCGCGAACCTGCTCGGAGCCGGGCGTGACCATGAAGGGCACTGCCGCTGCAACGCCGCGCGCGCTGGCCTGTTCCGCCACGTCCGCCGCGCGGCTCATGTCCTCGTAGGACGAGTTGGTGCAGCTTCCTATCAAGGTAGAGGAGAGCTCATCGACGAACTCGTTGCTCGCGTCCGCCACCTCAGCCGCCAGCATGGAGATGGGGCGCGCGCGGTCAGGGGAGTGCGGGCCGACGACGTGCGGTTCCAGCCGTGAGAGGTCGATCTCCACAACACGGTCGAAGTAGCGTTCGGGGTTGGCCTCCACGTCCGCGTCGGCCGTAACCATGTGGAGATACCTGTTCGCGAGCTCCGCAAGCTCTGCGCGGCCCGTCGCCTTGAGGTAGGCAGCCATTCGCTCGTCGTATGGGAACATGGAGGTCGTCGCGCCAAGTTCCGCGCCCATGTTGGTGATGGTGGCCTTGCCCGTGCAGCTAATGGAGCGCGCGCCCTCGCCGAAGTACTCGATGATGGCGTTGGTCCCGCCCGACACCGTGAGTTCGCCCGCGAGGTAGAGGATGACGTCCTTGGGAGCCGTCCAGCCACTCATCTCGCCCGTCAGATGCACACCGATATGCCGGGGATAGAGCACCTCCCAGGGCAGCCCCGCCATCACCTCGACGGCGTCCGCGCCGCCGACGCCGACCGCGCAACTGCCCAGCCCGCCGGCGTTGGGCGTGTGCGAGTCGGTGCCGATTATCAGCGCGCCGGGGAAGGCGTAGTTCTCCAGGTTGACCTGGTGGATGATGCCAGCACCCGGCCCCCAAAAGCCAACTCCGTACTTCGCCGACGCCGACTTTAGGAAGTCATAGACTTCGTTGTTCTCGGCGATGGACTCCCGCAGGTCGGATTCCCCCTCGACTCTCGCCTGTATGAGGTGGTCGCAGTGCACGGTGGTCGGGACCGCCGTTCTCTCGCGCCGCGTCTGCATGAACTGGAGCATCACGGTCTGACCGAGAACGTCCTGCAACACGACGCGGTCGGGCCGCAGGTTTAGGTAGCTGCGCCCCGATTCCAGTTCCTGGTTCGCGGTGTCGTCCAGGTGGGAGAGCAGAACCTTGTCGGCCAGGCCCATCGGCCTGCCGAGCCTGCGGCGCACCGCTTCCAGGTTGCGCTCCATCTTCTCGTAAGCGTTGGAAACGAATTCCGGCGTGGAGTCTATGTTGACCATTGTGGGCCTCCTGGACTGCTTGATGCCTGGCTTGTGCGTACAATGAAACGGCTCGGACAACTTGAAAGCGCGTCCGAGCCTTGAGTGTTCGTAGAATGCGTGAACCCTAACGACGAACTCGCCGTAAAGTAGGCGTCAGCTTCGAAGAGCCGTCATTCCCGTGCAGGGCAATCCCTTGTCGTTGCCCTGGTCGCCCGCCGGCCGTCTGCGATGACGAACAACGCGGACGGCAGACGTAATGACCCGTTCACGCGGCGAAAGACGGCTATCGACTTAGCCCAAAGTACTCGTAGTTGATGTCGATGTAGTTGCGCCACTCGGAGGGTGTGTCGTCCTCGGCGAAGATTGCCGTCACAGGGCACACCGGCTCGCAGGCGGCGCAGTCTATGCACTCGTCGGGATTGATGAAGAACATGTTGTCGTCATCGGTCGTGTAGATACAGTCAACGGGGCACACGTCCACGCAGGCGCCATCCTTGAGATCGACGCAAGGCTCGGCGATGATGTAGGTCATGTTTGTGTGTCCTCCTTAGTTGTTGCGGAGGCGCGGCCTCCACCAAGCTGTTACCGGCGTTCTGTCGCGGGAACCGGCCCGCGGCGCGCGGGCGAGCGTTGCCCCAACCACTATAGATTATATATTGGCGCATACACCGTTTCAAGCCAAAATCGAGCACAGCGAAATCTCCGCGGCAACTGCTCAGCGAGTGACCCCCTCGTCCTTGAGCCGCTGAATCTCCGCCGGAGCGTAGCCCAGTTGCCCAAGAATCTCATCGGTGTGCTCGCCAAGCGCTGGCGACGCCCTCTTCGCCTCCAGTGGCGACTCGCTCATGCTGAAGGGCGGCCCCACCATCTTCACGCTGCCGGCCAGCGAGTGCTCCAACTCCACGACCAGGTCGTTGGCGACCACCTGCTCGTCGTTGACAAGCTCTTCGACAAATCGCAGCGGCCCCGCTGGCACGCCCGCCTTGTCCAACAGCGCCAGCCACTCTTCGACGCTCTTCTGCCTGAAGAGGTCTTGCGCCTTCTTGAGAAGCTCCTCGTTGAAGGCTATGGCCTCCTCGCTCGTCGAGTCATAGCCTGGCTGAAAGCGGATGTCGTGCAGCCCCATCACGTCGGCCATCCTCTTGCGAAGCCGGTCGCTCAGGCAGCCCACCGTCACAGCGCCGTCCTTCGCCTGGTAGGTGCGGTAATAGATGTTGCCCCGGCGGAAGGGAGAGCTCTGGCGATACACCTTCTGCACCTCCTCATACGGCGCGCCCTCATCCTTCAGCCGCGCCAGCGACGCCAGCAGTTCGGCGCGCGGTTCGTCGTCGATCGCCGCAACCTGCATGAAACGACCGCCCTGCACGGCAAGCGCGGAACCGAGCAGCGACGCCTCTATCTTCTGCCCCTGCCCCGTGCGCTCCCTGTGGAAGAGCGCGGCGCACACCGACCACGCTATCGTCAGCCCCGTGGCGTAGTCAGCCACCGCCGTCGATTGTATCTGCACGGGAACGCCATCCGCGGACTTGCCCTCCGACGCCATCAGCCCCGTCATTGCCTGCACCACGATGTCGTATCCGGGGCGGTAGCTGTCCGGTCCCTTGCGTCCAAACGCGGTGTTCTCGCAGTAGATGAGCCGGGGACTGACCCTGGACATGCTCTCATAATCGATGCCCAGGTTGTAGGGCACGTCCGGCCGTGCGTTGATGATGACGACGTCCGTATCCGGGATGAGCTTGTGGACTATCTCCAGCGCCTCCGGCTTGGTGAGGTCCAGCGGCAGACTGCGTTTACCTCGGTTCAGCGAGATGTACGTGCGGCTCTCGTTGGGGATGAACTCTTGGGCGAATCGCCAGGGTTCACCCCAGGGCGGCTCCACCTTTATGATGTCAGCCCCCATGTCGCCGAGCAGCATCCCGCCAAGCGGCCCCGCGATAATCTCAGTGAACTCCAGAATCTTCACGCCATCCAGTGGCCCTGGCATCTGTTCACCCCCCCTTCAAAAGCCCACCGGGCGGCGGACTTACGGAATACAACCCACCTACTAACTACAACCCGGCGGTAGGAGCAATCCTAGCTCACGAAGATGTCCTCCGGCAGGAACGCCGACACAGTGACGTTAGGCAGATCGACGATGTTGCTCACTTTCAGATCGACCGCCACGCTGCAGATGACGTAGGCCTGCTCGCGGCTCCAACCGCGTTCGCCGAGCAATTGGATCATGTTCAGCAGGGCGCTTCGGGCCGCCAGCGTCAGGTTCTCCCCATCGTTCACACCCTCGTCCGTGATGGGGAATCCCATCGTGGCGATGAAGTTTCGCGGCGCGGCCCACTCCGGCGCGACGAAGTAGCCAGGGTGGGCGAAGCGAGGAAACCGGATGTTGCGCCGCGCCGCTTCGCCGGCGTGAATCTTGAAGCGAACGACGACCGTCGCGCCCATCTCGATCGCGGTGATGCAGCATTCGGAGTCGCCCTGCGCGAAGTGACCGTCGCCCGCCGAGTAGAGGCCGCCTTCAACGGCGACCGGTATCAGCAGTCGAGAGCCTTTGGTAAGCTGCTTGGCGTCCACGTTGCCGCAGTTCTCGCGCGGTGGAATCGTGCGCAGCCCCTCGCTCGCGACGGGTTCGGCCGCCGGAACGGCGTCCTCCGGGTCGGGCGGCGCGGCAAACCCGCCCCTGTCCACGAGTTCCGCCTCCCGCCGCCGCCACTCCTCGACCTGCGCCAGCGAGGGCGCGAGTCCCGCCGTGCCCATGAAACAGCCGTCAGCAATCCGTACCCCGGGCAGTTGAGGCGACGTCGCCCAGCCACCCTCGATGTCCCAGTGCGCCAGGTACGGCTCGGTGAACAGGTCCCGCAGGAAGCCCAGACCCGGCCTGATGCGAGTCCAGCCATGCGGTTGGGGCAGCATGTCGATGTACTCGATCTCCAGCAAGTCGCCGGGCTTCGCGCCCCTTACATAGACCGGCCCGGTGAGCGGATGCGTCACCTTCGTATCATGGCCAGCCATTTCCGACGCCGCCATGCCAGGCAAAATCTGGCCGTCGGAGGCGTCGCGTGTCTCCAGCAGGACGTCCTCGCCGGCGTCAACCTCTAAAACCGGCGGGATGGCGGGATGCCAGCGGTTGTGACCCTTATGTGGCTCCTCTTTGAGCCGCTTGGCGCGGTCAATGGTAATGCTCTTCACGATGTTCACCCTCTCTTGGCATTGATTCCGACTATCACACTACGCCAGACCGTCCTCATGCGTAGTCGTCCCCCGAATCCTCCGGCTCGTACCCCAGAACCTCTCGAGTGTGCTCCAGGTCGCGGTAGCTCCACCTGTTGTTGGAGACCGCCATGAAGATGTCGTACTTGAGGTCGTCGGGAGCATCGATGCACCTCACCAGAATCTGCACAATGTCCCGATGGCTCAGGAAGACCGCCCTTTCGCGTGGTCCGGTTGGCATGTTCTCCTGGTTCACTCGGCCAATCCGAACACACAGAATCGACATCCCGAACTCGTCGGAGAACACCCTTCCGAGCGCCTCGCCCCAGACCTTCGCCGCGCCGTAAACCTGCGCGGGCCGCACCATCTCGTGCGTAATCATGGGGTAGTCGTCCGGAACGTTCTCGTAGTTGCCCACGGCGATGTCGGAGTAGGGGGCCACGCGCTCGAATCCCCTGATGGCGTTGCCGCTGCTGGCGAATATAACCCGCTTCACGCCGGCCAGCCTCGCCGCCTCGTAAACGTTGTACACCCCGATGACGTTCCCATTAAGCTGGCCTTCCCAATTCTGGTCGCCGAGATAGGCCGCCAGATGCACCACGACGTCCTTCCCAACGAACGCCGGCTTGATGGCCTCCAGGTCCGCTATGTCCGCCTGATGACACTCCACGCCCTCTACCGGACGGCGGTTCAGCGCGCTAAGCTCGTATCCGCCCTTGCTCTCCAGCCCCTGTCTCAACAGCCCGCCAATCAGCCCGCTCATGCCGGTTATCAGTACCTTTGTCATCGCTTCCCATACACCTCTCTATTGGTATTGGTTTGGTTCGTCTCTAACCGGACGCAGGGTGAGAATATCAGCAATGCGACCATTTTGCCAATGTTAGCCGTCCGTCGTGGCGTCATACGCAGCCAGGTCTGTATCCGCGTCGAACAGGAACTTGCGCCAGTAGGGGTCGTTGAGCCGTCCCCGCGCGTCTTGCCACGCGCCTGTCAGCGATGGCGATTCGGATAGGCTCTGGTAACGCCGCTCGGTAAGGTCGAGGAGCGCCTCGAAGTCCCGCCGGAACTCCGTAATACTGCCGTAGCCGCGCTCGCGCACCTTCCGGGCGACTTCGAGGCCCCTGGCCCTCAGCGGCTCCCATGTCGCGGCCGAATAACCCCGTATCACGTCGTCCAGGTCTTGCTCGAATCTCGGCACCGACTCCATGCCGTGGGGCGTAGCGTATGCGGCCGCGTCGCTGGGCGGTTCATCCGGAGTGACATACCACTTGAAGAGCTCCAGGTAGAAGTCGTGCATGTCCAACGCCGCCCGTCTCCTGGTGGCGGCGCGTTCAACCGTGACGTTGCCCGCGTCGATGATGGTGATGGCCGCGCGCTGGGGATCGAAGAACACGTTCTGCGGTCTCACGTCCAGAAGCAGCAGCCCGGCCTTGTGAAAGACTTCGGCGGCTTCCAGAATGTCTCTCACGATGGTGAACCTGTCTCTGTCCTGGTGGGGCGCAAGGGGATGCAGCGCGAACAGCTTCTGGGGGAGGCCAATGGGCCTGCGCTTGATGCCGTCTATCGTACTGCCCACCAGGGGAAGACCCCGAGCTCGCTCCTCCACGACCACGTCGTAGCCGTAACTGAGTGAATCCCCAAAGTATCCGTCCTGTGGCTCAAGCCTCGTATAGGCAATCGTCCTCGAAACTTGGGACAGGGAGTCTCCAAGCTGCTGTCGAAGCTTTATTGTCGTTGACATGCGCCGCTCTACGTCGTGGTGCTGCGAGCGCGCGATCAGCGATGGATGAGGCCGCTTGACGACGACGGGCCGCTCGGTCTGCGCGTCAGTGGCCGCGAAGACCTCGGAGTCCGCGCCCTCTCCCAGCGCCCCCTCGAGCCGAAACCGGGCTAGGCCGTCAGGGTCGATTCTCACAATACTCTACTTGAAGGCGACTGCCCGTGACGAGCGATGCTACAGGGGACATCTCGACTGGTCCGAGGTCATCGTCATCCAGGGAGGCTCCATTCTCAATCATAAGGTGTCCTAGCGCTTCAATCGAAAGGGCGACAGCCGCGTAGTGACGGCGCGTCGCGGGGGAATCGCCGCACTAGCCGATGCCATAGTGACCCACCTCGAATAGCCGGACGGCCGTGAGATTTCCCCTTACATCAGCAGGCCCTCCACCGGAATTAGCCGCTGCGCAATGGGGTCCACGCCCATGAGCGCGCCTTCGAGCGCCAACGCTCCAAGCAATGGCTGTGAACCCTCTTCATTGAACAACACCTGTGTCAGGACCTCCTCGCCTGCGAAGCGTACCCACGTGTAGCTTATCTACATCGTCCGCACTTCACCCTGCCCAAACTTGAACCGCCTCCTTGATACAGGTTCTACGCCCAGTTCGCGCAAGAGCGACGCGGCGGCCGATGTCATGGTAGCTCCCGTATCCACCAGCGCATCCAGAGTCACCCACCGCTCCCGAGTCGGGTTGCCTATCTCGATTACTACGGCGAAAGTTCCCATTGGAAAACTCCTTGGAAGACAACACATCTGCAAGAGACCATGTCTCCCCTCTTTTTCACCACGCAGACAGGTGTAATCTCGCTACGGTGGAGCGGCGGTCGGCGCTAGCGCCAGACCTCTATCCGCTTGAACTGCTCGGCAAGCTCCACGCCGATCTTCTTCCCCACCTCGCCGTGCCGCGCCCTTGAACGCTCCTCACGCTCGCTGGAGGGCGCCCCAACCTGGCTCACGTGGCAGTAGAGGGCCTTCATCTTGGTCTCGAACGTGTCGGTGATGTCCAGGAAGGTGTCGGGTTGCTCCGAGCCCCAGAGATAAATCTCTCTAACCTTGTGGGGTTCGAGGCCCTCCTCGAGGTGCTCCGGGAAGGCGAGGTGGTCGCGGGCGTAGGGGAATACGGCGTCCAGGGTAACGCGGCCCGTCATCATGTGGTCGCGGTGTCTTATGTAGGGACGGTTGGGGTCGATTGTGACAACCGTGTGCGGCCTGTGCCTGCGTATCTGGCGGACTATCTTCTCCCTGAACTGCGCGGTGTCCTCGAGGCTCTGGTCCGGGAAACCCAGGAACACCACCTCGGAGATTCCCAGCGCCGCTGCCGCGTTGCGCTGTTCGGCCTGCCGCGTCTGCGCCAGATCCTCCGGTCTTACGTTTCGATCGCTGGTGCCGTGCCTGCCGTCTGTGGTCACGACAAGAACCACATTGCGGCCTTCCGCTGTCCATTTGGCGATTGTTCCGCCCGCGCCTCCCTCCGCGTCGTCGGGGTGCGGCGTCACAACCAGCACATTCGTTGTTTCATCCATAAGCCTGGCTAAAGTCCTCCTTAAACAATTGTCTGTCTTGTTGGCGCGAGCCTATAACTCGATATGGGGCCGCTGCCTGCTTCATTGCACTTCGGCAATATCCTCTTACATTACATTCGGCGGGCCAGCTTTGGATCGAGGACGTCTCGCAGTCCGTCTCCGGCAAGGTTGATGGCTGTGACCGCTATTGCCAGCACGAGACCGGGGAAGAAAATCACCCACATCGCCTTGCTTATGAAGCCCCGTCCCTCTGCCATGATGTTGCCCCAACTTGGTATGGTAGGGGGTGTTCCCGCACCCAGGAAGCTGAGGTATGCCTCTGTAAGCACGGCGGAGGCGGCAATGAAGGTGCCCATGACTACAAGTGGGGCCAGCAGGTTTGGAATGATGTGACGCCCCAGGATACGCGCCGGCCCGGCTCCAACTACTCTGGCCGCCTCGATGAATGGCTGCTCCCTGAGACTCAACACCGATGCTCTCGCTACCCTTACCGTCCTTGGGGTGTCCACAATCGCAAGGGAAATGATGACGTTCTGCACGCTTGCGCCCAGCATAGCCATGAGCGCGATGGCCAACAATATCGTGGGAATCGCCATAACCCCGTCCATCACCCTCATAACCACTGCGTCGACCTTGCGGAAGTACCCGGACACCGCGCCTATCATCGCGCCCGCCGCCATGGCGATCAGCGCCACGGAGAAGCCTACCAGCAGGGAGATGCGGCCCCCGTAGAGCGACCTCGTGTACACGTCGCGCCCGAAACCGTCGGAGCCGAACCAGTGCTGGGCCGAAGGCCCGGTCAGGCGGGTGCCCATGCTGATGTCGGTGGGGTCGCCACTGGAGAGCAGCGGGGCGGCCACGCTTATCACGGCGAGAAACACTATGATCACAATGCCAGTCGCCATGCTGGGCTGGCGGCTGGCCAGGCGCCGCGCCGCCTTAAGCCAGCCTCCCGACCTGGGGATGGCGGCCCGTCCGCCCATACCGATGGAGTCTCCTGTCGTGCGGGCCATCAGTACCTGATCCTGGGGTCCAGGTAGGCATAGATGATGTCGACAGCCAGGTTGATGAACACGTAGATGGTTGCCAGCACGATGATCAGGCCCTGAATAACCGGGTAGTCCCTGGCGACTATCGCGTCCACCGCGAGCCTCCCCATGCCGGGAATCGCGAACACGCTCTCGGTGACGACCGCACCCGAAAGCAGCGCGGCCACCCCCAGCCCAATCACAGTGATGATGGGCAGCGAGGCGTTTCTGAGAGCGTGCCGAATCAACACCAAGTTCTCGGTTATCCCCTTGGCCCGGGCCGTTCGCACGTAGTCTTCTTTCAATATCTCCAACATGCTCGCCCGCGTCATGCGCGCGATGAGCGCTATGAGCACCAGGCCCAGCGTGAACGCCGGAAGGATGAGATGCTTCGCATATTCTACCACGCCCTCGCCAAGAGGCGAGTATCCGGCCACAGGCAGCAGGGGGAAGTCGAGGCCGAACGACCACAGGCCGAAGATCCAGATGAGTATGAACCCCAGCCAGAAGACAGGCACGGAGAAGCCCACTGCCGCGATGACCATCACCGACCTATCTATCCACGAGTTTGCCTTCCACGCGGCGAGCACACCTAGGGGCACCGCTATAAGCACCGCCGCCGTCTCCGTGATTAAGGCCAGGGACAGCGTTGGCTCCGCACGCCCGGCAATCAGGCTCATCACCGGTTCGTCGGACTTGCGTATGGAGTTGCCCAGGTCGCCGCGCAACAGTTGGCCTATCCACGCGCCGAGCTGGACCGGCAACGGCCTGTCCAGGCCGAGCCTGGTCCGGATGATCTCGACGTCCTCGATCGTGGCCTCGTGCCCAGCCAGCACCGCGGCGGGGTCTCCGGGGACAATCCGCAGCAGCGTGAACGTGAACAGCGCCACCACAATCAGCACTGGTATGGTTGCCAGGAGCCTGCGCACTATGTACGCCTTCAATACTCACCTTCCCCCTGACAGGTGTATGAAGCCGGTGGGGTAACCGGCCCTCTCCCGCCGAGAGCGAACTTCACACTCACGCCAACCCTCTCTCCAGGGAGAGGGGGCATCGAACGCCCACGAATCGAGAAAGGGTAGATGGCTACTGGCCGCGCCGCGCCGGGTCCTCCCAGTAGAGTCCCACGGCGTAGAAACCCCCAACTGGTGAGGCAATCAGGCCATCCAGGTCTTTGTTCATGGCCCGCAGCTGGAAGAAGTTCCCGAGATGCACGTACGGCACCTCGGCGAAAAAGACCCTCTGCATCTCATCGGTTATCTTCTTCAGCTCTGCCAGGTCGGACTCGCGCGAGAATTGCGCCCTCAACTCCTCCATGGCGGGGCTGTCGTAGTATCCCAGGCTATCCTTTCTGAGGGCGCCATTGGCCAGTGGGAGAAAGGCCCAGCTGCTCATCCAGGTGGGCGCTATGTGCCACTCGTTGACAGCGGTGGAGTCGCGTGGCGCGAGGATTAACTGAACCTCGGTCGCCCAGTCAACCACCCGGTAGTCAACGTTTATCCCGGCCCTCTTGAGCTGCTCGTTTAGCACAATGGAAATGGGGTGGATGGTGGGGTAGTCCGCGGGGTCGAGCAAGGTTATCGGCTCGCCGTCGTAGCCCGCCTGGTCTAGGAGCTGTTTGGCCAGTTCCACATTGTTCATGCTGTACTTCTCAGGAACCACCTCGTTGGCGAAGTACGTGCCGCACGACCACAACGAGGAGCAAGTTGACCACAGGTCGGACGGCCCGTAGCCCTGCATAATCTCCTCAGCGTTGGTGAGCGCCTGCATAGCCTGGCGCATCAGCAGACCGTTGGGAGTGTGGTCGAAAGGTGGTGCTGCCTTGTTGAAAAAGAAGATGGGCTGAGAGCCCGGCTTGCCGATTGCAACCTCGACCTTGGGGTTGTTGTTCAGCTGGTCGTAGAAGTCAAGCGACATGATGTCCAGGAAGTCCACTTCGCCCGTTATCAGGGCAGCAACCCTGGTTTGTTGGTCGGGTACCTCAAGCATTTCGAGTTCGTCCAGGTAGGCGACCTTGCCGCCTGCGAGGAAGCTGGGCGATTCGTCGCGAGGGGTATAGTCCTGGAACTTCTCCACAATTATCCTGTTGCCCAGGTCCCACTCCACTAGCTGGAAGGGGCCGGAGCCAGTGTGGTCGTTCACAAGTTCGGAGGACGGGGTTGCCGCAACGCTCTCCGGCATGATGACAGGGTAGGAAGCGGTGGGAATGCCCAGCCCCTGCAGGAATATACCCACCGGCTCGTTGAACGTGGCGGAGAACTGCTTGTCGTCTATTTTCGTAAATCCCTCGAGCGCGTCATTGAAGAAGGACCCATAGGCGGACTTCTCTCGCCACCGATGCATCGACGCTATCACGTCGTCCGACGTTACGGCGTCGCCGTTGTGGAACATCTGGTTGTCCCTGAGCGTGAACACGAACTTCTTGCCACCATCCTCCACAGACCAGTCCGACAGCATCTGGGGCTGAAGCGCGCCCCCCTCATCCCAGGACACGAGAGTGTCGTACAAGTTGTACCCGAAAGTTAGCGTCACGGCAGCGGAGGTCACATGGGGGTCCAGCGACGCGACGCTCCCCTGGGCTATCCAGCGCAGGTTGCCGCCGAACCTTGCTACGCCTTCCGACGCCGGCGTCGGAAGTGCCCTGGGTGGCCTCGCGGGAATGGCCGCCACTGCCGGGGCAGGCTGCACGTCCAGCGGGATGGCAGTCGCGGCGGGCGCGGCGGGCGCGGGCTGTTGGGGCGCTGCCGGGGCAGCCGCGGCCGCCTGTTGTCCAGTCTGGGCAGGGGCGGCCTGCTCAGGCAGCTGGGGCTGCTGCGGTGCAGTGGGTGTCGCCGAGCTGCAAGCCAGCGCCAGAACTACGATACCGACAAGCAATCCTGCTAACGCCTTCAGTCCTATCATCTCCATCTCCTTATGATGAGGGAATATGCGCAGACTAGGTTTCTGAGCATTGCCATCCGGAAACGCCAGAGTGCGTCAAACGACTACCAGCCTATGGGCTTCAATGTCACTTTCAAGCCAACCAGAGAACGGTACACGATACGCCAGTTTAATTCCACTGGGTAGAGTCTCTTGACACGGCCTTTCCAAAGTCGATGTTATCGACATTTCACGGGCATCCTTGCTCTGGGTCCCCGCTTTCGCGGGAACGACGGTTGGAGGGCAAAGCCGAAAGTCGTGACTTTGGAAAGGCCCTGGGCTCCTGATGTTCTTTACACACGCTGAGAGCGCCTAGTCGTTCGCGGTGGCCGTGGCCGCTACCTTGCCCTTGAACGCCGGCATGACGTCCCTGGCGAACCAGTCCAGTTGCTCCAGGATAACTCTTTGTGGTGTACCGATGACGTTGCCCATGTTCACTTCTTCTATCCCCGGATACCGCTCCTGGATTTGCATGAGCTTCTCCGCTATCAGCTCGGGCGGGCCGCACAGCCACGAGCCGGACTCGACCGCCTGCTCCAGCGTGGGCAGCCCGGCGAACGGCGCCCGTTTGGGGTCGCCCAGCGCGTCCAACTGCTCATCGCTGAGCCCGCGCACGAAACCCAGCGGGGCGAACATCTTCATGTTCTCCTCGAAGTAGGTTCGCGCCTCGTCAATGGCCTTCTCCTGCGTTTCGGCGATGTGGAACGACACGCCCATGATGAGATCTCCGCCGAGCTCGGTCTCCCGCCCATGCTTGGCCAGGGTGTCCTGCCAGGCGTGAACCACCTGATCCTGCGCGCCGCCGGATGCGGCTCCGCCGCCGATGATGCCCTTGATTCCGTGCTTTGCCATGAAGTTCAACCCGCGCTCGCTCGCGCTGACGATAGGCTGCCAACACTCCACCGGCAGGTTCAGCGGGCGAGGAACCAGGGTTATCTCCTTGAGGTCGTACCCGCGATATGGAACGTCGGGGGGAATATCGTAGTGCTTTCCGTGATGCGAGAACGACGCCTCGTTGAACGCCTTGAAGATGATGTCCACCTGCTCCTCGAAGAGCTCGCGGTTGGCGTCGGCGTCCATCATCGGCGCGCCAAAGACCTCCACCTCGCGCGTGTGGTACCCTCGGCCCACGCCGAAGATGACGCGGCCTCCGGTCAGTACGTCCGCCGTGGCGAAGTCCTCCGCCATGCGCAGCGGATGCCACATGGGGGCGATGTTGAAGCCGCAGCCGTACTTCAGCCGCTTGGTCAGGTGGGCGAGATGCACGGCCAGCATCAGGATGTTGGGGATGCACTCGTAGCCCTCTCGCTGAAAGTGATGCTCCGCGAACCACAGCGTATCGTAGCCCACCCGGTCCATGAGTTCCGCCATGGCCAGCGACTTGTCGAACACACCGGCCAGATGCTCGTCCGACAGCCACCGGTCGTTGACCGGGGTTCCCACCAGTCCCATGTTTTCTATGTCCACGTGGCCCGCGAACAGCGTTCCGAACTTGGTAATCATAAGCCTTCCTCCACAAGGGTTGATGCCTTCCACTGCGAACCATTGTAGTGTCCCGCGCAAGCATGTCAAGGCACGGCCAATCCGAACCCGTAATCCCTGCTATAATCACCTGCGAACCGCCAACTGCAACATCAAAGGAGGATTTGCGAAATGCCGTTTCAGACCAAGTACGTGTTCACCGCCAGCATGGACGTGCAACCCGACAAGGAAGACCTGTTCAATGAGGTGTACGATACGGAGCATGTGCCGCTTCTCCAGGCGGTGCCCGGCGTCATCTCCATAGCGCGATTCAAGACGCAGGAGCTGACGATGATCATGGGCGGAGAACGCCGCGCCATCGTGGTCGAGGACGAGCCCAAGTTCAGCGCCGTGTACGAAATCGAAAGCCCCGAGGTGCTTACCAGCGATGCCTGGGCCGACGCTGTTGACCAGGGCCGTTGGCCGGGCGAGGTCAGGCCCTACACCACCAACCGGCGGCACGTGCTGAGGCGGCTCCTTCAGCCGTGATGACGCATGGCCCCCGTGCCGAAGCCGGGTCTCTCCTAGCAGTCACATGAGGCTGCGTGCGCTGCTGGCACAACGCTCCAGCTACAGGTGGTGGGTGTTTGCCACCATCTCCATGGGCACCTTCGTTTCGGTGTTGGACCAGTCGAGCCTCTCCCTGGCTCTGCCGCGAATCGCCGACCACTTCAACGCCCCTATTCCTACCGTGCAGTGGGTGACGCTGGGATACATGCTGACGACCAGTTCGTTGCTCCTGCCGGTGGGCCGCATGTCGGACATTGTTGGCCGGAAGCGGGTGTACGTGGCGGGCTTTACGATATTCGTCATCACCGCCATTCTCGCCGGGTTGTCCAACTCCCTGAGCGCGATAATCCTTTTCAAGGGGCTGCAAGGGGCGGGCGCGGCAATGATACAGGCCAATGCCATGGCGATCGTAACCACCTCTTTCTCCGGTAGCGAGCGCGGCAAGGTCATAGGCCTCCTCATGACTACGGTTGGGTCGGGAGCCATCGCCGGCCCCATGGTTGGAGGCACCGTCGTCGGTCTGCTCGGATGGCGTTCGGCCTTCTTCCTCGGCGCGCCTCTCGGAGTGGTGTCGATTGTCGGCGCTCTGCTGGTGCTCGAGGGAAGAGTGCGCGCCGCTGCGGGCGACCCCAACTCGGCCGGCGTCTCCAGGTTCGACTGGTTGGGCGCGACTCTCTCGGCGGCGGCGCTGTCCATACTGCTTCTCGTGGTAACCAACGCCCACCTCCTAGGTTGGCTCTCCCCGCTGGCTATTGCCACGTTCGGAGCTGTGGTCGCGTTGCTGGGCGTCTTCATCTGGTGGGAGTCGCGCGCTCCGGAGCCCATGCTCTCCCTGGAACTGTTCAAGCGCAGGCTGTTCACGCTTGGCAGCGCGGCCAGCTTCCTGACCTTCATGTCGGGGACATCCGTATTCTTCCTGATGCCCTTCTTTCTCCAGGGCGTGCGCGGCTACTCGCCAGCGGAGGCGGGCCTCCTGCTCGGGCCTTCCGCGCTGTGCTTTGCCATCGCAGGGCCGATAGCGGGGCGTCTGTCGGACAGGTACGGTTGGCAGAGGTTCGCCATCGGGAGCCTTGTGGTGATTGGCGTCGGGCTGTTCGGACTCGCTACTCTGGGAGACCACACCCCCCTTTGGCGGGTGATTGGCGCCCTGTTCACGCAGAGCATTGGCATGGGCTTCTTCTACTCCCCGAATTCGAGCGCCGTGTTGAGCGCCGTGGAACGGTCCAGGTACGGGGTCGCCACGGCGTTCATGACCCTTATGCGCACGGGCGCCAGCGTCATAGGTATCGCTGTGGTAACATCTATAGTCACCGCCGTCATGGGGTCGTTGGGCTACGAGCCCAGCCTGGACGCCGTGACCTCGGCGGCAAGCGGAGGCGAGGGAGTGAAGAGCGCCTTCACCCAGGGACTGCGAACCGCCTACCTCGCAATGCTGGGTCTCAATTGCATCGCCCTGGTATTGTCCTGCTTCAGGGGCGGGAAAGCCTTGCGGGATGAAGCGTCCACCGGCGGGAGCGCTCGCTTGGTATCCACAACGTAGGTTGCGTCTCTATTGAGAATTCCGGGGGCTTTGGGCCCCTCCAAGCGAATATCGGCAGGCCCTCACTACGAGTGGTGGGCCTACTTTTCGATTGCCATCGGAATCTTCCTGACGGTGTTGGATCAGTCCGGCGTCAACATCGCCCTGCCCAGAATCGCCGAACATTTCGACGCCGATATTCCGACCGTCCAGTGGATAAGCCTGAGCTACGTGCTGAGCACCAGCGCGACGCTGATGCCGCTGGGACGGCTCTCCGACATGATAGGCAGAAAGCGGGTGTACGTCGCCGGTTTCGTCGTGTTCGGTTGCGCGGCGGCCGTCGCCGGCGCGGCCAATACGTTCCTGCTCATAATAGCAGCCAAGGTCGTTCAGGGCGCGGGTTCCGCGGCGATTCAGGCCAACGGCATGGCGATGATAACTCAGGTCTTTCCGGAAAAGGAGCGGGGCAAGGCGCTCGGCCTCTACATGGCCATCATAGGCAGCGGCGCGATCAGCGGCCCAATCGTTGGCGGAATACTGGTGAGCGCGCTGGGCTGGCGTTCCGTATTCTTCGCCAGTATCCCCATAGGCATAGTAGCAATGCTGGCCGCGCTCACGGTCCTGCAGGGTAGGGGAGACACGCAGAACGTCGGCTTTCCCAGGGTTCGCTTCGACTGGATTGGAGCCGCGCTCTCGTCAGCCGCCCTGGTTAGCTTCCTCTTGGGCATGACCAACGCCCACAGCCTGGGATGGTCTTCGCCGCCCATCCTGTCGGGGTTGGCGTTGGCGATTCTGCTGCTGGCGACATTCGTGTGGTGGGAACGGCGAACCGACTATCCCTTGTTGGACCTGAGCTTCTTTAAGATCAGGGTCTTTTCCCTGGGAGTAAGCGCGAGATTCCTCAGCTTCATGGGCGGCACGGCGGTGTTCTTCCTGATGCCCTTCTACCTCATTCAGGGGTTGGGTTATCCTGCCAGCGCAGCGGGGCTGCTTATGGTTCCGGGCGCGCTCTGCACCGCGCTCATGGGGCCGGTAGCCGGCCGCCTGTCGGATAGGCTGGGCACGCGGTGGCTGTCGGTCGCGGCCATGGCATGTTCGACGACGGGCATGTTGCTCTTCTCGCGGCTGACCATCGACTCCTCGGCAGTCCACGTTATCATTGGAATGATGCTCAGCGGGGCCGGCATGGGCGCCTTCTCCTCAACCAACACCAGCGCGATAATGGGGTCGCTGAGCAGGGAGAAGTACGGGATCGCCTCCGCCTTCATCAACCTCATAAGAACCTCCGCCAACCTCACCGGTGTGGCCATGGGAACCGCCATCACCGCGTTCACGATGGGTTCGTTTGGATTCGAGCCAAGCCTGTCCGCCGCGACGGACTCCGTGGACGGCGAGGGTGTGAGGCAGGCATTCGTGGTAGGTCTGAACCGGGCGTTCCTGGTATCGGCCGCTCTCATGTTTGCTGCGATGATGCTCGCCGCGCTGCGAGGCGAAGCCACGCCGGCCGACGAGCCGGAATCGCCCGTGGCCGCGGCCCGGCCGCAGTCACCGCTGACGCGCGAGGGTGACTGCTAGCAGGCCAACATCATTGAAATGAAGCGTAGCGCGGCGGAGCCACAAGTTCCCCCGTCCTTGACGAGAGGGGGTTAGGGGGTGGATGAGCGTCCTTGAACCATTGGGCGCGCTAGAGCCCTCGCTTGGCGCGGCTGTAGAGGCGAATCAGATTCTCCGCCTCGGGATTGTCCCGGCCTGGAAACGATACCGGCACGTCATCGCCGTTCTGGACCCGGAAGAAGACCGTCGTGTGCGGATGGATGCGTAGCACGCTTCTCAGCACCAGGTAGGCCCCGAGAACTATCCCCAGCGCGCCGACCATGAACAGCAGAATGTCAAGCAGTTCCGGGAGATTCGAACCGATGGAGAGCTCCAATACCGTGAACAGCAAGCCAACCCCGCCCAGCGTCAGCCCCTGCCTGACGCGGCTATCCTGCCCGCCGCTGACCTTCTTGAACTCAGTTATGTCCGACAAAAGCGCCACGTTCTCGGCGCCCACCTCAAAACCCGGCTTCCTGTAGGCAAATAGCCTCTGATTGGTAAGGACGCCCGTGCCGCCCTCGAAGACAATCTCCTCGCCTTCCAGGAGCTCAATGCCGCTATCCAGGCTCATGATACGCTCACCCGATACTTGGACTAGCTTGTAGTCTATACCAACCGCAACGCCCTTGAAAAGCGTCAGGCTGGCAAAGCCGGGACATTTTCCTGCTAGAATGTTGCCATCCACCATACCGGCAAAGGACAACCAGCGGGATGAGCATTCCGACCAAGAACAACGCTCTCGTGATGCAGTCAGGCGGCTGTACGCCTGTGTTGAACCGCAGCCTATACGGTGTGGTCCGCGAGGCGTCGGAAAGCGGGGCGTTTGGAGAGATATACGGCGCGACGCACGGGCTGGAGGGCGTTCTGTCCAACGAGCTTATCCCGCTGGGAGGGCTGAGCAAGACGACCTGGAGCAGAGTCGCCCGGACGCCCGCGGCGGCCCTCGGCTCCAGCCGGCGCAGGCTCAAGCCCGAAGACTCGCCCACTGTCCTCGAGCGATTCGCGGGCAACGACATTCGCTATTGCTTCATCATCGGCGGCAACGACTCGGCGGAAACCGGCCACAGCCTCGCTCTCGAGGCGCGGGCCGCCGGTTACGATCTGGCGATTATCAACGTTCCAAAGACTATCGACAACGACCTGGCGCTCACCGACCACTCGCCGGGCTATGGGAGCGCGGCGCGCTTTGTGGCCATGGCGACGATGGGCGCCGGACGGGACGCGGAAGCGATGGGTCGGGAAGCGCCCATAACCATCATCGAGGTGATGGGCCGGGACGCCGGCTGGCTCGCCGCGTCGTCCGCGCTGGGCAAGCGAGAAGAGCGCGACGCCCCGCACATGATCTGCGTCCCGGAGGCGCTCGTGGACGAGGACGAGTTCGTAGGCCGCATCGAGGACGCCTACCTCCGTTTCGGCTTCGCGGTAGCCGTTGTCTCTGAGAGCGTTCGAGGCGTGGACGGGCCGCTCGGCGGCGAGTCCGAACCCTGGTACGTCGATGACTTTGGGCATCCCCACAAGGAGCATGTCTCACAAGAGGGTTGTGGTGATAAGAGTGAAGCGCCGACTCCGGTCGCATTTGTGCAATGATCGGTCCGGGTGTCTCAGGCCAGAGCGCCGGATGCGCCGATGAGGGATCTGTGCGCAAACGATGGGCTGAGATTGCGGCGCCATATGCGGGTTGCCCGGCCACGCCACCCGCGCCACAGGGTGCGCAGATTGAAGGCCGTGGCCAACAGGCCCCACTCAGCGGCCACGTTGTCTATGCCACGCAGCAGGACTCTACGCGCCGCCTGCTGCTCTTTGATGATCCCAAAGACCGGCTCGACCAGACCCTTCCTGCGATCGTAGGACTGTCTGGCTTCGTCGGTGCGCATCCAGCGCCGATGACGACGCAGCGCTGTGTCGTGCGGCCCTATCTCAAGCGCTCGCCCATTTCGGCCATCCCTCGTACACACCCCAAAGACCGGACACGCTCGGCAGACAGCGCCGGAGGCCCGGTAGAGCCTCACCGCTATCCCACGTCTGCGCTTCATACGGGTGAAGCGCAGCCACTGTCCTTTTGGACAGATGTAGCTGTCGGTCTCCTCGTCATAGGTGAATCGGTCCTTGTGATACGGGTGGCCCAGCGCCCGACGCTGTGCCTCGGGCATCACAACCTGCTGGTCTCTGAGCGCGCACTCCTCCAGATTGCTCCCTGAGTGATAACCTGCGTCTGCCAACGTCATCTCAGACCTGACACCCGTCGTCTCCTCTGCCTTCTGAAGCATTGGGGCCAGTTGAGAATGGTCGTCGGGGTCATCGGTAACCTCCACCGCAGTGATCAACATGCCTCTCTTCCCTGCCTCGGTCTGCGTCGGCGAGACCATCGCCTGTGCGTTGTAGCAGGGCGTTATCCCCTGGCGAGTCCTCATCAGACGTGCGTCCGTATCGGTGAGGTTGATGTGATTGATGTCTCCACGCTCCGAAAGCCCCTCCATAGCTCGGCGCACCTGCTCTCTCAGCGCCGTCTTCTCGGCCAACTCCTGAGGCAGATGGACGGGCGCAGCGTCCTCTCCCGCCTCGCTCTGAGCTTCCAGATCCCTCACCGCATCCTCCAGACGTCTCAACAGACGCTGCAGTCCTTCCGCATCGAGCGTCCTGTCTCCGCTCGCATTCGCTCCCACCTTCGTACCATCCACAGCCTGCAACGCCAACTCCACAAGGTCCATCCTGACCGCCGTTTGCACTGTGCGCTTCAGCAACTTGCGCATCGACTGGCGGTGGCTCTTGTAGAACCTCCACAAGGTGTTGTGGTCTGGACGCTGCCATCCGGTCAGCCACAGGTACGATATCTGGTCTCCGCAGGCCGCCTCCAGCTTGCGGCACGACCGAACGCCTGTCATGAATCCATACAGCCACACGCCCAACAGCGCCCTGGGATGGTACGCCGGGGCTCCCATCCAACATCCCTCGATATCGACGCCGAGCTCCGCCCAGTCGTCTCGGTTCAGCCCATCGACGAACTCGGCCACGAACCGCGCAGGATGGTCCTCCGGGATCATCTCATCCAGGGTCGGCGGCAACATCCACATCTGCTCTCGACCCATCGGACGCAGTGGCATCTCTATCACCTCCAGAGATGGGCTGTCGCTTCCCAAGTATACCCCGAGCCATATCCCCCCGCTCGACTTTTGAGACAGACTCTACTACGACAGCCCGGCGCGCCATCTCGCTGGGCTGATCAGCCGCCGGTTGAAGGTTCGGGCGAGGCACGAGAAACCGGGAACCATCCAGCGTTCCCTGGCAAGCTGCGTTTCTCGGGTGGACGCCCAGGAGGCCGAGGTCGTGGGACGCGCGGCGGTGCGCTACGCCCTCGATGGACACACGGACCGGATGGTTACGCTGGCCCGCGAGCCGGGCGACAGGTACCGTTGCAATACTGGTCTCGCGCCTCTCGATAAGGTGGCTGGGCAGGTCAAGCTCATGCCGAGCGAGTACCTCGACTCTGCCAACAGGTTTGTTACGGATGAATTCATCCGCTACGCAATGCCCCTAATCGGCGCGCCGCTGCCTAGGTTCGGCAGGCTCGTGTAGGCTCGCTAATGGTCGCCGTACCCCTTGACATTTGGTCTCCTCTTATAGAACAATAGTTCCTATACTTGTTTGGAGGAGAACCAATGCTCATCAAGCATACGCCCGATACCATGGAAAAGCTGCATGTCCTGGGAGGCATGGCGAGCGACGATATTCTGTCGCGTCCGTCGCCCGCAGGCAAAACCCAGACGCCATACACGAGCCGCGCGCGCGGTATGCCGCCCGGCGTGTACAAGGCGGCGATGCCCAACGGCAAGACCATCAGCCTGATGCGCGTGATGTACACCGACTTCTGCAAGTACGACTGCCACTACTGCCCAAACAGCACCTGGGTTCCCAGAAAGCGCCTCGCCTTCAAGCCGGACGAACTCGCCAACGCTTTCGACGAGATGCGCAGGCGTCACGTGGTGAGCGGGCTGTTCCTAAGCTCTGGCATCGCGGGCAGCGGCTCGAAAACCACGGAGCGACTGATAAAGGTCGTTGAGATAATCCGCAAGAAACAGGGCTTTCGCGGCTACATTCACCTGAAGGTGATGCCGGACACCGAGAGACAGTACGTGGAGGAGGCGTATCGGCTCGGAACAAGGCTCTCCATCAACATAGAGACCCCAACGCCTGAAATGATGCGCCGGATCAGCCCTATGAAAGACCTGCGGCGTGACATACTGGAGCCCATGCGGTGGGTTGACGACCTGATTCGCCGGGACGCTTCCCGCGCAGACGGGCAGTCCGGTGGCGCTTCCAAAGGAGCTGTAGGCCAGGCCACGCAGATGGTGGTTGGGGCCGCGGACGAATCCGACTGGGACATCTTTCACCGCATTGACCAGCTTTACACCGACTGGAACTTCAAGCGCGTCTATTACTCCCCGTTCCAACCCGTTCGCTACACGCCACTGGAGGAGCACCCGGCGACGCCGATGATCCGGGAGCATCGCCTCTATCAGGTGGATTGGCTGAAGCGCGTTTATGCCTTCGACAACGACGAACTGAAGCTGGCCTACGACGCCAATGGCTTCCTGCCCCACGAGGACGACCCCAAGACGACCATCGCCCTCGGAAACCTGGACAAGTTTCCGATGAACGTCAATGAGGCTTCCAGGGCGCAGCTTCTGCGTGTGCCCGGAGTCGGGCCGACCTCCGCGGAGCGCATCATGCGCAACCGCGGCCGCCACGCCATCGACAACTGGCGCGACCTGCAGGCGATGGGCGTGGTGCGCAAGTGGGCGTGGCCCTTCCTGGTGTTTCCGGGCCATCGTCCGCCGCGGGCCAAGCAGTTGCGTCTGGACCTCTTTGGCGAAGACGCGAAGGAGAAGCGTCGAGAGCGCATGACCGCGTGGACACCCAACGGCGCGTCGCCGGCCAGCACGACAGGCGCCGCCCCGTGCGGCCTGGCCGCGTCATGCGCCGGCTGCCCGCTCTACGGCGCGCCCGGCCACCCGGGATCGTGAGGGGATTCGTCTGCGCTCGCTGGGTCGTGTAGGGGAAAACCCTTGTGGTTGCCCTGGTTGGTCGTACCATGGCCTTACCAAGTCCAGCGCAGCGCCATGCCACGCAGCTACGAAATGTCTTAAAATGTCATAAAATGTCACACTTTGAAAAAGTTTCTGGCGAGTAGTCCCGCCTAGCGCGCCGCTTGACGGCGTTCAGCATCCCCAATACAATCGCAGTGAACGGTGATGGCCGCAATCGCGGCGTCCCCGATAGTTCGAGCATGGGACGTAAGGGGAGCGTCTCAAGGGAGTTGGCATTATGGGCGATAAACTGGAGGGCAAGGTTGCCATAGTTACGGGCGCGGGACGAGGAATCGCCAGGGGTATCGCGCTGCTCATGGGACAGGGGGGCGCGAAGGTCTTGGTCAACGACCTCGGCGGGTCCGTGGAGGGTGATGGAGCAAGCCAAGCGCCCGCGCAGCAGACAGCCGACGAGATAACTGCTGCGGGCGGCACGGCGATACCCCATTTCGGCGACGTGTCGAAGTGGGAGGACGCCGAGGATATGGTCCGCACGGCGATTCACACGTGGGACAAGCTCGACATCTTGGTCAATGTGGCGGGAATCCTGCGCGAACGGATGGTTTTCAATATGACTGAGGACGAGTGGGACGACGTCATCCGCGTGCATCTGAAGGGCACGTTCGCGACCACCCACTTCGCCTCCATCCATTGGCGGCAGCGCCGCGAGTACGGCAGGCTCATCAACTTCACTTCCGGCGCGGGGATCGACGGAAGTCCGGGGCAGCCCAACTACGCGGCTGCCAAAGCGGGCATCATCGGCTTCACTCGCAGTTGTGCCAATGCCCTGTATAGGTACAACGTCACCTCCAATTGCATCGCGCCGAGCGCTTCCACCCGCATGACGGACAGGGGGCTCTCCGCCGCCGCGGAGATGCGGGAGGGAGGACTGGGACCGGCATCGGAGAGGGACACGGGCACCGAGCGAGACCCCTCGAATGTCGCTCCGGCCGTGGTGTTCCTGGCCAGCGAGGCGGCTGGCAACATCTCTGGCCGCACCATCGCAGCGGGCGGCTATCATATAGGGCTCTACTCCGAGCCCGAGCAGGTGAAGCACATCTATAGTGACGGCCCTTGGGATATTGACCATCTCTTCGAGATATTCCCCAACACCCTGGGAGAGGGCCTGAGACTTCCTGAAGGCGGCTATCGAGGGGGCGCGTAAGCGCTCGCTACAACAGACTGAGTGAGGACAGAATAATGGTTGACATCGTTGACATCGAGACGGCTTTCGACAACACGTTCACGAGGCAGTTCGGGTTTCCCAAGGAGCGGCCTGCTACCAAGGTCAAGGGTTATCTGATCGACAGGGTCAAGGATTTCATACGCCAGGCGCCCTTCGTGGTGATGGCGACGAGCGGCGCGGACGGAAGCTGCGACGCCTCCCCCAAAGGAGGCAAGCCCGGCTTTGTGAAGGTGCTCGACGACTCAACCCTCCTCCTCCCTGACGTCGCCGGGAACAGGCTCTTCCAGTCCTACATCAACATGGGCCAGAACCCGCACGTGGGCTTGGTGTTCTTCATCCCCGGCGTGCGGGAGAGCGTGCGAGTGAACGGCAGGGTGAGGATAGTGAGCAAGGAGGAGCTCGAGCGTCTGGAAATCGAGCTCGAGGTCAACAATCCCGACGACAACTCGAAGGTTCTCCAGGGAATCCTCGTGGAGATAGAGGAGGCCTACGGCCACTGCCCTCGCGCGCTCCACTTCTCCGAGCTTTGGGGCGAGACGCGCTCCTGAATGGCAGTCAGGATCGTGGCGATTGGCGACACCCACTGCCGAGAGTGGGAGGAGGTGCATCCCGCCATCAGGGAGGCGGTGGAGCAGGCGGACATCGCCCTGCACTGCGGCGACTTCACCTACATGGGCGTGGTCGAGGGTATGCGGCGGCGAGCCAAGAGAGCGGTCGTCGTTCACGGCAACTCGGACCAGGTAGAGGTGCGGCGCGCCATTCCCTACGTAGAGGTAGTCGAGGTGGAGGACAAGCGCATCGGCGTAACCCATCCCGCGTGGGGAGGACCCGAGTTCGACCTCGAGAGACTGCTGCCGGACTTTCCCGAGCCGGTGGACGTCATCGTGTTCGGCCACTTTCACGAACCTGTGAACGAGGAACGCGAAGGTGTGCTGTTCGTCAATCCGGGACAGGGCTACGCCTCGTTCATGGTTCCCGCGACCATCGCCACGCTAACGATAGAGGACGGCAAGGTGACCGCTGAGATACACACCGTGGAGCCGGGGCGATAGACCTCCATCTGTCAGAATCGGGATTTGCGGGATTCTATTGCCACATGACCTGGCTCGCGCAAAATCCTGTAATTCTCACAATCCTGATTCTATCAGACGGATCACAGTGTGGGTTCCCGCTTTCGCGGGAACGACGGTTGGGCGAGGCGAAGGCACACAAGGAGAAGCCATGGCGAAGCAAGTAAACAGGGCGATTGAGCTATTGGAGCAGGGCCAGCCTATCTACTACACGGGGGCGCGTGATGTCTCCTACGAGGGCGGCAAGGCTATGGCTCACACCTGGGCCGACTACATAACGGTAGAGATGGAGCACGGCGCGTTCGACATGAGGGGCCTCGGCGAGTTCATGCGCGGCCTGGTGGATGGCGGGCCTACGAACAGCGGACACCGCACGCCCGCCGTCGTCGTTACGCTGCCGGTGGATGGCTCCGATGACGGCGTAGTCCGAGCCAACGCCTGGATGTTCAGGCAGGCGCTCGCTCGAGGCGTTCATGGCATCCTGCTCTGCCACGCGGAGACTCCCGGCGCGGTGAGGGCGTTCGTCGAGTCGTGCCGCTACCCGTTCAATACGACCGGCATCGGCCCCGAGACGGGCGAGGGGCGGCGAGGCGGTGGGGGGCAAGCATCGGCCGCGGAGGTCTGGGGACTCAGTGTACAGGACTACCTGAGAAGGGCAGATGCCTGGCCCCTGAATCCCGAGGGCGAGTTGATGCTTGGCCTGAAGCTGGAGAACAAGCGCGCCCTGAACAACTGCGAGGACAGCGCGAAGGTGCCTGGAATCAGCTTCGCCGAGTGGGGGCCAGGCGACATGGGCATGTCGCTCGGCTATGCCGACGCGCATGACCCTCCCTATCCCATGGACATGGTGCGCGCGCGCCAGCGAGTCAAGAGTGCCTGCGAAGCCGCGGGGCTGTGCTTCCTGAACGCCGTGAGCGCCGAAAACGTGGCCGGTATGATCGACGAGGGCGTCATGGTGTGCGCGACCGGTCGGAGCGGCGAGGCGGCGGCGAAGGTCGGCAGGGCGCACACCGCGCGCACGATGCCCGTGTAACGCAGCCACAAGATTCCCCCGCCCTTGACGAATGAAGCCCATCGCGCGGAGCCACAAAGTTCCCCCGCCCTTGACGGGACGGGGTTAGGGGGCGGGTGACCGCCGTTGAACCCCTAGCCCGCCTCCTCCAGCGTCACCAGGAGTTCGTTTCTGAGCTCGACCGACTCAGGGTGGATCATCTGCCCTTCTCGCAGGAAATTGGCCAGGCCCTGTTCGAGGAACTCGAGCAACGCTCTGTCCAAGCTCTCTTCAGCCAGTCGGCGAGTCTCGTTCAGGTAGGGATAACGCCCTATCTTGTCCGGGTCCAGCTTGTCGGCGAGAAACACCACCTTCGCGACCGCGCCCATGCCGCGCCTGCCTGTGGTGTGCCAGCGCACGGCCTCCAGCACTTCGTCATCCTCAACGCCGCCCTCCCGTTGCAGCCAGAGGGCGGCGACGTGACCGTGCAACAGTATCGGGAAGCGTTCCTCGACGGGGTGGAGCCGCAGGCCGAACCGCTCGGCCTGTTCTAGGAGGGCGTCGGACTTGAGCGCCCGCGCGATGTCGTGAGCGGCTACGCCGGTATCGACCCGCGTCGGATCTGCGCCGTGACGGACGGCCAGGGTTTGCCCTATCTCTCGTGAGCGTTCGACGTGCTCGCGCAGGCCCCTGGGCAGGGCCTGGAGGCGCGATTCGACATATGCGGGAAGCGGCCAGCCCACTTCGGCCTAGCCCATGCCGCCGAGAGGGGCACCGCCCAGCACGTGCAGGTGAAGGTGGTCAACCGATTGGTCCGCGTCGTCTCCTTGGTTGACAACGAGGCGGTATCCCGCGCCGTCGATGCCCTCGCGCTTCGCCATCTCCTGGGCCGCCATGAACATGCCGCCCAGTGTGGAATAGAACTCCGGCGTCAGGCCGGCGAGGTAGGTGAAGTGGTCGTTGGGAATAACCAGCAGGTGCACGGGGGCTTTGGGCGCGATGTCCCTGATGACGAAACAGCTTTCGTCTCTGAAGAGGATGTCGCTGCCAATTTCACCGCTGCCTATCTTGCAGAATATGCAGTCCTGCGCCACACGAACCTCCCGCTACCCGACGACGGCGACGGCCTCGATTTCGACGAGGTAATCCGGACTGACGAGGACGGTGTTCATCACGGTGCTGCTGGCGGGGCCGTTCTCGGGAAAGACCTGGAGGCGGGCCGCGGCGTAGGCGGGGTAGTCCTCGAACTTGACCAGGAACGTGGTTATCTTGGTGAGGTCGGCCATCGTCGCGCCCGCGGCGCTGAGCGCGGCCTCGATGTTCCTGAAGCACTGGTCGGCCTGCGCGCGGCAGTCGCCCTTGCCGACGAGGTTTCCGTTCGCGTCGTTGGCGACCTGCCCGGACACGAAGACCATATTTCCGACCCTGCTCACTGGTGAAAAGCCGCTCGGTTTGTTTTGGGGATTGGGGAAAAAGACCTCTCTTGCCATGGAACCTCCCTGTCCTTGCTGGCTGAATCTCCTGCGATTGCGGCTACTGCGAGACCTCGAGAAGCTCGATCCTCACGTCGTCCGGGGCCTTGATGAACGCGATTCTCAGCCCGGTCCCGGTATCGATTGGCCCCTCCATGAGCTCTGCGCCCAGGGCTTCCAGGCGCTCGATCTCGGCGTCCATGTCATCGACGTTAAGCCCGAAGTGTTCGAGGCCCCAGTGAACGGTGGCGTCGCCTCCGCCCATCTGCTCCTTGGTTCGCGCGCCGGAGATGTTGACCGCAACCCCGTCGGGCGTCCGGCAGCGCAGGAAGCGGTCACCGACTGGGCGCACCGTGTCGCTGACAATCGTGAAGTTGAACGCCTTCACGTACCAGTTCGCGGTCTTCTCGGGGTCGGGCGCTTTCAGGTGAACGTGGTTGAATTCGTAAGCCAAAGGAGACCTCCTTAAGGAACCGCCTATCAGGGGATTCGGACCAGACTTCGGAGCATCTGTGGACGCAGCGGCTCCGGCACTCATTCGACAGCCTATGGTATGGGCGGGCGGGCTGTCAAGCGATGGGTCGAGCAAGATGCTGTTTCAGTTTAGTGGGGTTCGTCTGCGCCTGCCGGGTCGTGTAGGGGCAGGTTGCCTTGGCTGGTCGTCTCATGGTCTGGGCGCCCACCCACCAAATCAAGAGTGCCGCACGCACGCCATAGGTGGTATAATCTGGGCGGCTCCAACTCAGTGTTGGAGCCGCAAGACGCCAGCGCCATTTTGAAGAGAGGAGAACGTCCTTGCCAATACTCGACAGGAGCGACGTCCAGGCAGAGGAGCTATACCCCGGCACCAACCGCTGGGCGATAGTGGATGGCACTAAGGGAGCGGAGGCACTGAGCGTGGGCGACCTTACGCTCGCCCCGGGCGCTAGGGTCGCAAATCACATCCATCCCACAGAGGAAGCGATGGTGATTCTGGACGGTGAACTGGAAGCCGTCCTCGGGGACGAGGTTGTGAGCGTGAAGGCCGGACAGACGGTGCTCGCGCCGCCGGGCGTCAAGCATGGCTTCGTCAACCGCTCGGACGGTGCGGCGCGGCTGATGGCGATCTTTCCCACCAACACGATCGAGCGCACGATCGTCGATTAGAGGAGCTGATTATGGCGGTCACACTGGACTGGTTGGGCTGCGCGACGTTCAGGCTTAGGATAGACGACCTGGTGCTCTTTCTGGACGCCTATATCGACAGGGTTCCCTCAGCACCACCCGTCGGCATATCGACCGACGAGGTTGATCGGGCGGACTACGTGCTCGTCGGCCATAGCCACTTC
Organism: Dehalococcoidia bacterium; assembly: GCA_965217565.1. Classification (GTDB taxonomy): domain Bacteria; phylum Chloroflexota; class Dehalococcoidia; order Lucifugimonadales; family CATOSD01; genus CBDCIS01. The sequence continues at coordinate 188,844 of CBDCIS010000004.1, read as the reverse complement.
GACCACCTGGCCGGAGCGGAGGTCATCGCGGCCAACACCGGCGCGAAGATAATCGGCTCGAACGAGACGGCGCGGGTGATGCTGGACGAGGGGATACCGCGCGAGCAGCTATGGCGAACACAGGGCGGTGAGCACTTCCGCCTGTCCAACACGGTGACGCTGAGGGTCTATCCCAGCCTTCACTCGTGCATCTGGACGTCAGGCTCGCAGGACCCCGGCGAGGTAGTCCTGGGACAATACTGCGTCACCGAGGACGAACGCTGGCCGCCTGAGCGCGCGCGGCGCATGACCCAGATGCTGGCATCGACGTCCGACGCGCACAAACAAGAGCACGGGCGCGCGGCTGTCGGGAGCGACACGCACGGGGGGGCGCTGGCGTACCTGATCGAGACGCCGGAGGGTTCGATATTCTATCACGACACCTCCGGCTGCTGGTCGCGGGTCATCAGCGACCTGCGTCCCGACGTGGCGGTGGTCGCCATGGCCGGGCGGCCCAACATCGACGGGGAGCCGATACAGGGGTCGCTGGCCCAGTTCGTGGGCCGGATGGCTAGCCTACTCAGGCCGCGCCACCTGTTCCTAGGTCATCACGACAGTTGGATGCCCCCGACAACCCGGGACATGACCACCGACGAGGCGCTTACCCCGGTGTGGGAAGAACTGGCCCGCGTGGAGCCGCGCACCACGCACGTGAACGTCGGATACATGGAGGGAACGCGGCTGCTGGCCTGAGAGAGGTTTCATTGAATAGCAACGAGAGTGACCTGCGCTCCATCGAGTTTGACGACCCTATCGACGCTATCGAACGCTGCTACGAGTTGGGCTGGACCGACGGCCTGCCAGTGGTTCCACCCTCCGTGGACCGAGTCCAACGCTTCATAGACTACGCCGGACGCGCGGCGGACGAGACGCTGGGGGGCGTGCCGGAGCGTCGGCGCGAGGTCAGCGTCGGCAAGGCGGCGGCGAACGCGGTTATGGCAGGCTGTCTCCCAGAGCACTTTCCGGTGGTGCTGGCGGCGTGTGAGGCCATGCTGGAGCCGCGTTTCAACCTGGTCGGTCCGTCCTCCAGTCTTGGCGGCGCCGGGATTTTGCTCATCGTAAACGGGCCTATCGCAAGAGAGCTGAACATCAACTCACGCAACAACCTATTCGGCCCCGGCAACCGCGCCAACGCCACGATTGGACGCGCGGTTCGCCTCATCCTGATGAACGCCTGTGCCGCAATCCCGGGCCTCTTCGACAGAAGCATCCTGGGTCATCCCGGCAAGTACAGCTACTGCATAGCGGAGGCCGAGAGCGAAACCCACTGGAACCCGCTCCACGTGGAGCGTGGCTACTCACCGTCGGAGAGCGCGGTTACGGTGTTCGCGTGCGAGGGGCCGCGGCAGGTGCGCACTACGGGAGAACCGGACGCCATCATCTACTCGGTGGCAGACGCGGCATCCTCGCTGGGCACGTCGATGTCCACCGTCGGCTCGACCGGGGACGACTCGGCAATAGTCAGGCAAGGGGAGGTCGCGGTAGTGGTGTCTGGGGACAGCCGGACATGGGAGGGCTGGAGCAAGGAAGACTTCAGACGTGCGCTGCATCCCAAGCTGACCCGCTCGATCGCCGACCTGAAACGCTCCGGCCACGTGCGCGGAGCGCGGCAGCCCGACGACGACCAGCGGCACATATCGCTAGTCCCGGAGCCGGACGACATCCTCGTGGTCTTCGCGGGCGGCGAAGAGAATACGATGTGCGCGGTCATGCCAAGCTGGGGCCCAAAAGTGGCATCGACGGCAGTCACAAAGGCCGTGCGCGGGCCGACTTAGGCGCGGCGCCGGTTGTCAGACTGGTCCAATTGGCATTACCCATAAACTTGCAGTAGATGACGCCGGGCAGGCTGCTTCTGCCTCCTCACACTATGGCGACGCCCTGAAAACGTGCGATACCCTGCTTGACGACAGGTCCGTTTCCGACAGCTTTTCCGCGCCTTCCACCATGCCCTGAACCTCCGGCAGGATTACGTCCAGTTCCTTGTCGGAGAGGGGGATGAGGTTCAGTTCCTCTATCATTCGCTTGAGCGTTTCTTTGGTTAAGGTCATGTGTGTCCTCCGGGGTTGTTTTGGCAATGCCACTTTAGGCGTTGCCGTTCAGGGCTTTCGTGACCGCCGGCGGAATCCCGCGCTCTTGCGGCGCGCTTCTCTCGTAGTAGGCGGCAACCCTGTATAGCAAGCTCTCCTCCCAGGGCCGGCCGAAGAGTTGCAATCCGATGGGCATTCCGGCGCTCGAAAAGCCGCAGGGCACGGACACGGCGGGCACGCCAACGAGGTTGCCGGGGCTGGTGTTGCGCCCCATGACCGCGGACGAGCTATCTAGAGAGTCCACCTTCACATCCGAATCGCCCAACTTGATGGTTGTGGTGTCGAATCGCCATGCGGGGGCCGGCGTCGTTGGCGTTATCAGGAAGTCCACCTCGTTCATCACGCTCAGCCACTCCTGCTGGATGAGCCGCCGTGCCTGCTGCGCCCTGACGTGGTCTTTAGCGAGCACGAACTGGCCGCTCAGCATCCGGTGGCGTTCCTCCGGGCTGAAGTGTTCGCGCGCCGCCCGCAGTTGCGATTCGTAGGCCACGAAAGAGTTGGCCCTCGACGCCGCCTGAACGAAGGGCAGCAGTTCGAGCCTCTTCATCTCCAAGGGCCGCGTCTTCACGCCAAGCTCTTCCAGCACGGCTGTCGCGCGCGATACGGCCTCGGCCACCTCGCTGTCCAGTGGCTCGTAGAAGTGGTTTTGCGGGATCCCCGCCACCAGCCCCTCGATGCCTCTGCCCAACGCGCCCTCGTAGTCATCAACTGGCACGGGCACGCTGGACGGGTCGAGCGGTTCGTCTCCGGCAATCGCCCGCAGCACGATGGCATTGTCGCGCACGCAGCGCGTGTGAGGGCCGACGTGGAAGCTTGCGGGATCGACCCCTTCCAAGCAGCCCAGGTTGCTGACTCGCCCGTAGGTTGCCTTCATTCCTACGATGCCGCACACCGCCGAGGGCTGGCGCACGGAACCGCCGCCGTCGGTGCCCAGCGACGCGAACGTAACGTAGGACGCGACATTCGCTGCCGAGCCGCCGCTTGAGCCGCCCGCGTAGCGTTCGGTGTCCCAGGGGTTGCGTACCCTGCCGAACCAGGGGTTGTCGCTGAGGAAGCCGGCGCCGATCTCGTGCATGTTCTCCTTGCCGAGAATGATCGCGCCCGCGCCCCTGATGCGGCGCACGACCGGCGCGTCCTCGTCCGGCACGTAGTCTTCCAGCGCCTTGCTGCCGTCCGTAGTGCGCACGCCCTTGGTAAGCAGCATGTCTTTCAGTCCAACGGGAATGCCATGAAGCGGGCCAAGACATTCGCCGCGCATAAGCATGCTTTCCAGTTCGTGCGCCTGGCGCAGCGCCGACTCGGGCATCAGCGTGATGAACGATTTCAGTACGGGCTGCATTCGCTCAGCGTGGGCGATAGCGGCCTGCGTCAGCTCTACGGGAGAGACCTTTCGCGCCTTCACCAGGGGAGCCACTTCGTGGATGTGTTGGGACAGCGGGCCTAATTCTGCCATGGGAACGTCCTTTCTCCGGCAGCGGACCTGGTTCGCGCCGCCGATATACCGACGTTAGCACTCAGCAATCGCCATGTCAAACCATGCGGGCCGCACGGCGTTTGACTACCCTTGCGTGGGTTGCTACACTCGTCTCCTTAGCCCGGTTACGCCGAGACCGCCGGGAGAGTTCGCCCGGCCAGGATTGCCCCACAAAGGAGATGAGCGCAATGGAAGAACTGGCAAAGACACTCAACGACATGTGCGACGACCAACCATTCGATACCGGTTGGTTCCTGAAGGACTTACAGACCGGTCAGACGGCCAATCGCAACGGCGACAAGATCTACTACTCGGCGAGCACGCGCAAGATAGCCATCATGATGGCCGCGCTCAAGGGCGTCAACGAGGGCCGATTCTCGCTGGATCAGCCGGTCGAAGTGCAGGAAGAGTACCAGCGGAACATCTCCAGTCCGTTTGGCCGCGTGGCCCCGGGCTTTTCGATGACGTTCCGGGACTTCCTGATTATGATGATCATTCTCAGCGACAACACCTGCACCGGAACAGTGGTGGACATGGTGGGGCTGGATTACATCAATGCCTTCTGCCAGTCGATTGGCATGACAGGAACGACCCACCGCCAGCGGACGCCGCCCGAAAACCTGGAGTGGGACCATCCGGTGGAGGCCACCAACGCCACCACGCCCGCCGACGTCGGCGTTCTGCTCGACCTCATCGTGCAGGGAACGCGCGACGCAGACGAGGCGGCGCGGCTGGGCTGCACGACCCAACTCTGCGAGTTGGGAATCGAAATACTGACCTGGCAGTACCTGACTGAGAAGATGCCGGCGTTTCTGCCGCAGAAGACCAGGGTGGCGAACAAGACAGGCCATGGCCCCCGGACGCGTAACGACGCGGGCGTGGTATTCACGGGCGACGAGCCGCTGTTCGTCCTCACGGTTTACACGGACAGGGTTCCTGTGGAGATGCCGGACGGCATACCCGGCGACGCCGCAGCGAACCTGCACATCGCCCGCCTGTCTCGGGCGTGCTACGATGCGCTCAAGGGGGCGGCAGTGGCGGTGTGACGGCGCGCGATGGCCGCCCTCTCACCCACCCCCTAGCCCCCTCCCGTCAAGGGCTGGGGGCTGTAACAATCTAGGGCCTGTTCACACTAACGCAACGCATCGAAGATGAGCGCAAACAGGATGAACCCAAGGAAGAGAGCGTCCAGCTTCTCAAAGCGAGAGAAGATACGCCGAAAGCCCTTCAACCGTCGAAACAACCGCTCGATTTCGTTCCGACGCTTGTACATCTCCCGGTCGTACTGCCAAGGGTCAACCCTCGTGCTCAGGGGCGGAACTATCGGGGTGAACCCCAGGGCCAACGCCAGTTGGCGGGTCTCATTCCCCTCGTATGCCCGGTCCATTAACAGGAACGGGTTCTGGTCCTGTGTTCCGAGGCGCTTTAGCAGCTTTCGCCCCTCCGGCGCATCGTGGGCCTGTCCGGGAGAAAGGGAGAACGTCACGGCTGTTCTAGCATCCGCGGCAACCATATGAATCTTGGTGGTCCAGCCGCCACGGGACTTGCCGATGGACTGGGGTCCGTTTTTTTTAACGCACCGGTTCCATCGGGATGGACCTTGACTATGGTACTGTCCATGGAAACCGCTTCTATCTTGATACGCACTATGTGCTCTCGTTGAAGATACTCGAAAACCCGGTCGAGCACACCGTTCTTGGACCACCGGTTCATCCGGGTGTAGACGGTGTGCCAGTTGCCAAATCGAGGCGGCAATCCCCGCCATTTGCAGCCTTGCTCGGCGACATAGAGGATAGCGTTGAGTACTTGCAGGTTCGACAGGCTGACGTTGCCACGCTGAACGGGAAGGATCGGCGCAATTCGTTGGTACTGAACTTCGGTGATTTCCATTCTCGGATTGTAACATAATTTGGCTATTAGTGTGAACAGACCCTAGTCGTTCAGATGCCCCTATGGGGATCCTTGTGGTTGCCCGCGTCGGTCATCATACCCAGGGCGCCCACGAGGGACGCCCCTACGAATTGGGCGCCTGCTAGGTTGATACAGGTTCGGAGGGCGGCGGAGTTTCGCGCCTACCAGCTAACGGCGTAACCGTCGCCGCGGGGGTCTGCCGCGCCCATCAGCGCGCCCGTCTGCTGGTCCACCATAATCGCCTGGGCGGAGCCCCACCAGGAGTCCCAGGCGGCCCAGTCGCTTTCGACGATCAGGTCGTGGCCCTTGGCTCGCAGAGCATCCAGGGTGTCACCCGGATACCTGCCCTCGATTATCAGCCGGTCTTCGTCGCCGTAGTCGCCGCCGTAACCGGAAGGGTGAGTACCGTGTTGGTCATGGTGCCAGCGTGAAGCCTCCACGGCCTCCTGGACTGTCATTCCGAAGTCCACGACGTGGCTCAACACCTGCATGTTCGTCTGCACTTGCGTGTCCCCGCCGGGGGTGCCCCACACCAGGAAGAGCTTGCCGTCCTTGAACGCCATCGGCGGGTTCATCGTATGGCGCACCCGCTTGCCCGGCATCAGGGCGTTAGGGTGGTCCGGGTCGAGATGCCATTGCGTCATCCGGTCGTTCAGCAGCACACCGGTGTCTCCCGCCACGATGCCGGAGCCGAAGTGACCTCCAAGGCTCTGGATGTGCGAGACGGCGTTCCCCTGACCGTCCACCACGCAGAAGTAGGTGGTATCGCCGCCCGGGACGGGCACGCCCGCGGCAACCTCCGGGTTCGCCTTCACCATCTGAATGCGCTTCGCCTGCCCTGCGGCGTAATCTTTTGAGAGCAGACCCTCAATGGGAACGTTTACCCATGCGGGGTCGGCGATGTACTCCCTGTCCGCAAAGGCAAGCTTCTTGATCTCCACCATCAGGTGTATGAGTTCAGAGGAGTTGCAGTCCATCGAGGACACGTCGAACCGCTCCAGGATGTTGAGCATCTCGAGAAGAACGAGGCCTGGAGAGTTGGGGGGATGCTCGTACACCTGTAATCCTCGATAGGTAGTGGCAACCGGCTCGTTCCATCCGGCGCAGCGGTGCTCGACGAAGTCCCTGTCCGTGAACAGCCCGCCAAGCTCCTGGCAGGCGCGAACGATGGCCTTGCCAATCTCGCCACCGTAGAAGACCTCTCTTCCCTCAGCGGCGATTCTCTGGAGCGTCTTTGCCAGGTTTTCGTTGGCGAGAAGTTCGCCGCCGAGGGGCGCTCTGCCCTTGGGCAGGAACGTGCGCGCCGTCTCCGGGTGGTCGTCCAGGATGGTCTGCTCACCTCTGAGCGTGTTCGCGAGCCGATGGCTCACCGGGAAACCCTCCGACGCCAGTTCCACCGCGGGTGCGAACACCTGCGCGAGCGTGAGCTTGCCGTACCGTCCGTGCGCGGTGAGCCACGCGTCGAGGATGCCCGGCGTGCTGATACGCAGGACAGACGTTTGCGGCCCCTGGCCCTTGGGCGGAATACCCGTGTCGCGATAGCGGTCGATGCTGGCTGCCAGCGGAGCGGCGCCGGTCCCGTTCAACGCCTCCACCTTGCCCGTCTCCGCCATGTAGATGAGCATGAAGCCGTCGCCGCCGATGCCCGACATCTCAGGCTCCACGACGTTGAGCGTCGCCGCCGTGGCGATGGCCGCGTCAACGGCGTTCCCGCCGGCTTGCAGCGTGCTCAACCCCGCCTGCGATGCCAGGTAGTGCGATGATGAGACGACGCCGTTGCGTCCCATGACGACCGGCCTGTGCGCCGAGTAGTTGATTCCGTGAGGTGATCCTGCCATGTTTCTCTCCTTAATGAGCGATTGGCTGAACGTTATCACCTGGCGTCGGGGTCGTCAACACGGAGGAACGAAGGAGCGTCGCGGGGCAACAGCGATCAGGGAGGCCCATGGGGCGATTGACGCGCGGGGGGAGCGGTGTTACCGTCTGATTCGTCTTGGGCGCGCCGCGTGACTGCGCCCTGGCGGATTGAGCCGCGATAACCCGCTTTGTCGCAAGTCAGGAGGATGGCGTATGGCTGGATTCACTACTCGACCCGTGATCATGGGCGCTCGAGGCGTGGTTACGTCGGGGCACTACCTGGTATCCTCCGCGGGGCTGCGCATCCTGATGCAGGGCGGCAACGCCATAGACGCGGCGGCTGCAATGGGAATTTGCGAGACGCTCGTAGAGCCGCAAAGCTGCGGCATCGGAGGCGAGGTTCCAACGCTCGTCTATTCGGCCAGGGAGCGCAAGACCTACGCGATTAGCGGTATGGGCTGGTCTCCCAAGGCTTTCACGTTGGACTGGTGCCGGGAGAACGGCATCGATCTGATCCCCGGCGATGGCTACCTGCCGGCGTGCGTGCCCGCGGTGGCGGACACTTGGGCGACGGCGGTTGCTCGCTTTGGCACGATGAGCTTCTCGGAGGTGCTTCAGCCAGCCATCGAGATCGCCGAGGACGGGTTCCCGGTGTTCGAAAAGCTGCACGCCGGACTGGCGACAGGCGTAACCAAGTTCACGGAACTCTATCCGAGCACGGGAGAGGTGTACTACAAAGAGGGCCGAGTCCCGCGGGTCGGGGAGATTCTCCGCAACCCCGACTTCGCCGAGATGCTCAGGGTCATGTGCCGCGCCGAAAAGGACGCGCAGGGCAGAGGCAGAATCGCGGGAATAGAGGCGGCGAGGGACGCCTTCTACAAGGATGAGATAGCGGAGAAGATAGCGCGCTTCATCTCCGAGAACCCCGTGGAAGACGCGAGCGGAGTGACGCATCGAGGGCTGCTCTCCTACGAAGACATGGCCGAATGGCGCGCGGAGGTCGAGGAGCCGGTTTCCATAGACTACCGGGGCCACGACGTTCACAAGTGCTCCTCCTGGACGCAGGGGCCGGTGTTTCTTCAGCATCTGGCGATTCTGCAAGGCTCCGACTTTAGCAGCCTGGAACACAACAGCGCCGACTACCTGCACCTGTGGATAGAGTCGGCGAAGCTGGCGTTCGCGGACCGCGAAGCCTACTACGGCGACCCCAAGTTCGACGACGTGCCCTTCGAAACGCTGCTGTCCGGCGAGTACTCGGAGTCGAGGCGCAGGCTGATTGCGGAAGCGGCATCGCGCGAACTGCGCCCGGGAGACGTGAGCGGCAGGGAGCCGGACTACGTGATGGCGGGCGTAGCGGAGGACAACCGCCGAGCGCTGGGAATAGGGGCGCGGAAGGTGCGGGACCTGGGTCTTGGACACGCGCACATCGGGGACACGACGCACCTGGACGCCATGGACGCCGAGGGCAACATGGTCGCGGCGACGCCAAGCGGCGGATGGATTGGCACGTCGCCGGTCATCAGAGGGCTTGGGTTCCCTCTCGGCACACGGGGCCAGATGTTCTATCTCAACTCGCGGCGGCCGAACGCGCTGGAGCCTCACAAGCGTCCCCGCGCGACGCTGACCCCGACGATGGTCACCAGAAATGGTGAGCCATTCATGGCGTTCGGGACCCCGGGAGGCGACAGCCAGGAGCAGTGGACGCTCCAGTTCTTCCTGAACCACATGGAATTCGGCATGGACTTGCAGGAGGCGCTGGACGCCCCCACAGTGCACACGACGCACTTCCCTTCGTCCTTCTACCCTCGCGCGGCGTTCAGCGGGCGCGTGGTCGCCGAGTCGCGCATACCCGAGGGGGTTCTGGACGAGCTTCGCCGCCGCGGTCACGAGATCCAGATGACTGGGCCGTGGGCCAACGGCAAGGTGATGGGAATACGCTATGACAAGGACAAAGGCGTCATAAGCGGCGCGGCGTCAGCCAAGAACAGCATCGGCTACGCGATGGGCTGGTGAAGCGGAACGAGTGCGTCTGAAGAATGAGGGTATTCGGATTGCCGATTCAGTTCGTCGCGGTGGTCGTTGTGAGCCTTCTGCTTACGGTGTACCTCATAGCGGCGGTTGCCGACTCTCGCGTGGAGTCACGGACGGTGGGCGCGTCCGCGCTGGGTGGCGCCTCCAGCGGCGAAGCCGGTTCGCAGGCATGGGAGAGCGCGGTTCTGTACGTTTGCCCGTTGCATTAGGGGGGTCATGGGGAAAATAGAACGAGACGAAGCCTTTGCCTAGCTACCAGGCAGACCGCGCGTTTTACTACCACTACGCCTGGGTTATCGTCGCCATCATCGCGGCAATGCAGATGGTGGGGACGTCGATGCGTATGGCCTTTGGCGTACTGTTGGACCCGCTGACTGCGACATTCGGGTGGAGCCAGGGCGAGGTCACCCTAGCGTATGCTATTTCGAGCGTCGTGACCGCGCTTGCGTCCCCGCTCGCCGGGTCTCTCGGCGACCGCTACGGTGCGCGGCGGTCTATGGCCGCCGGAACCGCGCTGTTCGTGCTGGGAATGGCAGTCATGGCCCTGATAACTCAGCCGTGGCACCTGTACGTAACCTTTGGCGCAATTCTGGGAGTGGCGCAGGCGATATTCCTCGTCCCGCTGATTCCCGCGGCTATGAACTGGTTCCACCGCCGCCTTGGCCTCGGCATGGGCGTAATCATGGCCGCGTGGGGTGTTGGCCCCGCGCTGGCCGCTCCCCTGGTGGGGCTGCTTATCCTGGAGTTCGGATGGTCGAACGCCGTCTGGATCATCACCGCTGGGTCAGGCGCGATCATGGTCGCTATGATAGCGTTGTTCCGAGACCTGCCCTCGGACAAGGGGCTGCTTCCCTACGGCGCCCTGCCTATGGACCGTGTCGAGCACACTCGGAGAGCGATCGACAAGCAGCGCATCGAGCTGTTCGCCGGCTACATGCGAAGGACGAGCGCATACTGGAACATGAGCTCGATACACTTTCTGGGGTGTGTGGGGCACGCAATCATACTAGTTTACCTCGTTCCCTTGGCGATGCAAGAGAACGTTTCGCTTGTGGCCGCCGCGGGCCTTTTGACAGTGCTATCCGGGGTTAGCGTGCTTACGCGGTTGCTCACGCCCGTCATGTCGGAGAGCCTTGGCGCAAAGCCGGTCATGGCGTTCTGGTATGTGGTGCAGGGCGTAACGGTGCTGATGCTGTTCTGGACGCACGACGTGTGGATGTTCTATCTGTTCGCGGTGATTTTTGGAATCGGCTACGGTGGAGAAGCAGGCGGTTTTCCGATTCTCAATCGACAGTACTACGGACGTGCGCCGGTTGGCTCCGCGTACGGCGTGCAGATGCTCGGAGCGGGCCTTGGAATGGCTCTTGGTGGATGGCTCGGAGGGCCTATCTTCGATCTGACCGGCAGCTATGACATCGCGTTGTGGCTGTCCGTAGCGGCGAGCCTCGCGGGAGCTGTGAGTATCCTGATGCTGGAATCCACAAAACGGCTGCTCATACCGGACTGGAACGCTGAGAGCAAGGGGGCGAAGGCTGTGCCTTCAACCTCGTCCTATTCGGGTGGCTCAGGACAGGCCTGACCTTTCCCCATCAAGAGGGAAGGGACTTCTGAGCTTCCCGCCTCCCATACAACGCGCCATCAGCGTGGCGGTGGGTCTTGCCTGGCGGGGAACAGACGGCTGCGGGCCGCACGCGCTTCGCAGCCTTCCTTGATCTGGCGCAAGTGCCTCTTCATGACGCGCTCGAATGCGGGCCTTACATACGCCATCCCGACGAGCCATCCCGCAAGCAGGATCTTGCGCCATATGAATTCGCCCCTGTGCGAGAGTATGGTTGCCCCGTTCAATGCCTCGAGCACGAACTCCTCGCGTGCATGGAGCAGCGGACCCTCCAAGTGAAGGAAAGTTATTTCCGTGGGTGGCTCCAGCTTTACATGCTCGATGGTGTTGTGCAGCGTCCTGCCTGACCTGGTCTTGAACTGCACGATCGCGTCGTTTCCATCGCGGTAGAGCATCCTGGACGACTCGCCTTCGGCGTTCGTCCCGCCAGCTCCGAACGCCGAAACCCACTGGTACACCATGTCGCACGGCGCGTCGATTCGCACGGCGTGGGGCCTGAGTTTGATGGGTTTAGGCATTGGTACGGGCTCACCTCGCTCCCATGTAATCACGTCGCATGCCGTGGGGGCGGGTTTGAAACCCGCTCTACCGCGCCGGCGCGCCCCACCGCCTGCGCGAATGCCGCTATCTTGCGTGGGTCTTTCTCGCCATTGGTCTCGACGCCGCTGGAAACATCCACGCCCCAGGGGGTTACCACGGATATGCCATGACCTACGTTCTCCGGCGTGAGTCCGCCCGCCAGCAGCACGTCGAAGCGAGAGGCGATCTCCGCCGCGATGCTCCAATCGAAGGTACGGCCGGTTCCGCCCAGTAAGCCGGCCTCGTGCTTATCCAGCAGCGGCAGGCGACCGCGAGCCTCGATCTCTTCGACACGGCGAAGTGCGTCATCGACCGCTTGGCTCCTGGGGCCTTCATCGCGCACCCTCACCTGCTTGATGACCCTGGCGTTCACCTGCTCCCAGTATTCGGGGGGTTCATCGCCGCAGAGTTGGGCCAAGTCCAGGCCGCATTCCTCCACAATGCGATTCACCTCACCGAGAGGCTGGTTGGCGAAGAGACCGACGAGCAACGGCCCGCTGTCAGCAGGGTTGCGCCGACTGCCGGACTCCACAGGGTCCTGCAACATTTGGCGATACTCCCGGATTACGCCCTTGGCATGTTCGACGGAAATCTGCCGTCGTACACCGGGAACAAAATTGAAGCCCAGGAAGTCCGCACCCGCGCCGGCCGCGACAACCGCGTTTTGCGCGTCACGAAGTCCGCATATCTTGAGCATGGTCATACGAGTTCTCTCAGCTTGGCGGCAACGTCCGGAGCGGTTACCAGCGACTCGCCGACCAGAACCGCGTGCGCCCCGGCTGCCCTCACGCGGTCGATGTCCGCGCGGCTGCTTATGCCGCTCTCGCTGACGACGATCCTGTCCGTGGGAACCAGCGGCGCGACTCGCTCCGTCGTCTCGAGGTCGGTCACGAACGTGCGCAGGTCGCGGTTGTTGATGCCCACGATTTCCGCGCCCGCTTCCAGCGCGATGTCCAACTCGCGTTCGTCATGCACCTCTACTAGGCACTGCATCCAGAAGCCCTGGCTCAGCCGGAGCAACTCCGACAGGCGTTCGGGAGTGAGCATGGCGACTATCAGTAGGATGGCGTCCGCTCCGTAAGCCCGAGCCTCGCGCACCTGGTAGGGGTCGAATATGAACTCCTTACACAGCACGGGAACACCCCTGCCGCAAACGGCCTCGTGCGCTGCTTCCAGGTGGTGGATGCTGCCCTGGAAGTGGTCGGCGTTGGGTGAGCACGGATATGGCGGCTGCCCCGCCGTCGGCGTATGTGGTCGCCAGCGCGGCGGGATCGAAATCCGCCCTGAGCAGTCCCTTGGTTGGAGACGCCTTCTTGATCTCGGTTATGACTCGCCGCCCGAGCTTCCCATGAGAGCGCCGCTCAGATTCTGCGCGCGCGGCCGGCCCTCGATCAGCCTTTCGAGCTCGGAGAGTGGCCTTTCGAGCTTGAGGCGTTCGACCTCCGCGCGCTTGACTTCGACTATCTTCTTCAGGATGTCGGGGGTGTCCACGTCTATCAACACACACCTCTCCAGGCGTTCACCAAGCCGGGCAGTTCCGAGATGCTCTTCATCATCGTAAACGTTGGGTAGCCGTCGAAATCCCCCGGCGGAGTGGCTCCGGTGAGCACGGCCGCGAACGGCACCCCGCCCCGCTTGGCCGTCTCCGCATCGGTAACGCTGTCACCGACGTAGAGGGACGCGGCGGGCGAGCCTCCCAGAGCGTCGATTGCCGCCAGCAGGCCGGTGGGGTCCGGCTTGAGGTCGGTAAGGTCCTCCGCGCCCACAATCGCGCCGAATCTGTCTGCCATGCTATCCCGCTCCAGGATGCCCTCGATTCTGCGCCGGTACTTCTGCGAGACGATTCCCAGCCCGATGCCGTGCGCTCTGAGCGCATCCATCACGTTGGGAACGAACTCGTACAGCGTCGTCGAATCCTCCATAACCTCATCCGCCCGCTCGATGAACAGGCGAAGGAACTCATCCCCGTGTCCTCTGTTTTCTTCTTCGGCCAACTGCGCGAACGTGTCGTGCAAGGATAGGCCGATCGTCCTACAAATGGCGTCATCAGAGGCGGCGGGCAGCCCCAGCGTCGTAAGAGCGTAATTGGCGCATTCGATCACGCCCGGAGACGAATCCGCAATCGTGTAGTCGAAGTCCAGGACTATCGTCTGCGGCCAGCGGTCCGACGCTGCAAATTCGCGGCTACTCAATCGACCCCGCTCAGTTCCACCAGGAATTCGAGCTTGCGGTTGGCCTCGCCGCTGTCGATAGACTCGGCGGCGAGGCTGACGCCGTCCGCGAGGGTGGTCACCCTGTCGGAGGCCAGCAGCGCGGCTGCGGCGTTGGCGAGCGCGATGTTTCGGGCCGGCCCTGGGTTTCCTTCCAACACGCCGCGCAGGGCGAGCACGCTCTCCTCGACGCTGCCGACTCTCAGGCTGTCTAGGGATGAGCGCTGGAATCCGAAGTCCTCTGGCGATATGCGGTAGGAGGATACGGCGCCGTCCTTGAGTTCCCAAACCTGTGTTTCGTCGGCCAGCGTAATCTCGTCCACACCGTCCATGCCGTGAACAACCAGGGCGTGAGCGCCGCCGAGCCGGCCCAACACGCGGGCCATGTTATCGGCGACGTTGGGGTCGGCCACGCCCAGCAGGTGGGCATTCGCGCCCGCGGGGTTGGTGAGCGGGCCAAGTATGTTGAACACGGTCCTGATACCAATTTCGCGGCGAGGACCGGCGGCGAATCGCATCGACGGGTGGTACCTCTGCGCGAACATGAAGCCGAAGCCAACCTCGTCCAGGCAGCGAGCCACCCCCTCCGGGCTGAGGTCTATCTTCACGCCCAACGCTTCCAGCGCGTCCGCGCTTCCACACGCCCCGGACATCGCCCGGTTGCCGTGCTTGGCGACCTTCACGCCCGCGCCCGCGACGACAAAACCGGCGGTGGTGGAGATGTTGAAGGTCCCGGAGGCGTCACCGCCGGTGCCGCAGGTGTCCACGAGCGGCCCTTCAACGCTGACTCGCAGCGCCTTCTCCCGCATCACGCGCGCCATGCCCGCGATTTCGTCCGGCGTCTCCCCTTTCAGGCGCAGAGCGGTAACTAACGCGCCGAACTGGGCCGGCGTCGCCTCGCCGCTCATTATCTGCTCCATGGCCTGGGCGGCCTCCTCCATGCTGAGGGAGCTCCCCCCCACGACGGTCTCGATGGCTTCCCTAATCATGGCTTTGACACCCTCCAAGAAGTTACGCTTGTAACACGTTGATGGGCCCGATCGAGATGCGCCTAATCACAGCCTCTGACACCCTCCAGGAAGTTGCGCAACAGGTCGTGGCCCACGCTCGTCATAATGGACTCAGGGTGAAACTGTATGCCCTCGACTGGAAATCGCCTGTGGCGCACTCCCATTATAATACCCCTATCCGTCCATGCGGTCACCTCGAGGTCGTCCGGCAGGTCTTCCTTGTAGATGGCGAGCGAGTGGTAGCGTATCGCCTCGAACGGATTGGGCAGGCCCGCGAATACGCCCTTGCCGTCGTGATTGATCAGCGACATCTTGCCGTGCATGATCTCGCCCGCGCCGCCAACGGTGCCGCCATAGGCGTAGCCGATGCACTGGTGGCCCAGGCAGACGCCGAGCGTTGGGGTTTGGCTGCCGAAATGCCGGATTACATCGTTCGAGATTCCGGCCTTTTGCGGCGTACAGGGGCCCGGCGAGACGACTATCTTCTCCGGGGCCATGTCCGCTATCTCCTCGATAGTGGTCTGGTCGTTGCGGACGACGCTTACCTCCGCGCCAAGCTCGCACAGATACTGGTACAGGTTGTATGTAAAGCTGTCGTAGTTGTCGATTAGCAGTATCAACGCACTTCTCCCCATGGTTTCTGAATGGGATGCTAGAGGCCCTCGGCCTGGTCGATGGCGCGCATTACGGCGGACGCCTTATGAAGGGTTTCCTGGTATTCGGTTGCGGGAACACTGTCGAACACGACGCCGCCGCCGGCCTGCGCGTAGGCCACGCCGTCCTTGACCACGAGGGTGCGTATGGTTATCGCGGTGTCCATGTTGCCGGAGAAGTCGAAGTATCCGACTGCGCCCGCGTATGGGCCTCGCTTGACGGTCTCCAGCTCCGCGATAATCTCCATCGCGCGGATCTTGGGCGCGCCGGACACGGTTCCGGCCGGGAAGCAGGCCCTCAGCGCGTCGAAGTTGGAATAGCCCTCTCCCAGCTTGCCGGTCACGTGGGACACGAGGTGCATCACGTGGGAGTAGCGTTCGACTTCCATCAATTCGCTTACCTTGACCGTGCCCGGTTCGCTCACGCGGCCAACGTCATTCCGGCTCAGGTCCAGGAGCATTATGTGCTCCGCCTTCTCCTTCTCGTCGGTGCGCAGCTGTTGCTCCAGCATGAGGTCTTCTTCTTCGTCAACGCCCCGCCGCAGCGTGCCGGCGATCGGATGCATGGCTATCTGCCCGTCCTCGACCTGCACCAGCATTTCGGGCGACGCGCCGACTATCTGGAAGTCGTCCAGGTCGAGGTAGTACATGTAGGGAGAGGGATTTATGGCGCGGAGAGCGCGGTATATCTCGAAGGGATGGGCCTTCGTGGGCCGGGCGAAACGCTGCGACGGCACAACCTGGATCACATCGCCATCCACGACGTACCTCTTCACCCGCGCCACATTGTCCTCGAACTCCTCCCTGGTCATGTTGGGAACTACCTCCGAGGAGCCGTCGCCGTCTCCCTCCGGCGGTTCCAGGGGTGATTGAAGACGATTCACGAGCTCGTCGATTCGCTCGGTGGCCTCGGTGTATGCTCGTTCGACGTCGCCGCTCAGGTGGGCGTGGCTTACGACTCGAATCTTGTGGCGAAGGTGATCGAATACGATAAACGTGGTGGTCATCATGAACATCGACTCGGGCAAGCCCAGCGTGTCGTCCTCCGGCGATGGCAGACGCTCGAAGTAGTTGACGGCCTCGTAGGAGAGGTAGCCGACCATCCCTCCGTTGAATCGCTGTGGGGAGTCCATTGGGGCGACCTTCAGCTCGGCGAGCGCCTTCTCGATGGGAATCAGCGGGTCAACCGCGCCGTCGGGCTGCCCCGGGCCCGTCGTGATTACTTCCGTAGGCTCGGTTCCGATGAAGCTGTAGCGCGCGATACGCTCGCCGCCCTCTACGCTTTCCAGCAGGAACGAATAGGGCGGGCGCGCCACCTTCAGGTACGCCGACACCGGCGTTTCCAGGTCGGCGTTGATTTCACGGTAAACCGGCACCAGGTTTGCCTGTCCAGCCAGCCGGTCCACCTCTTCAAGCGATGGGTAGTGCATTGGTCAGAATCCCTTCTGTTCGCTATGGCGCGCGGACTTGCCTACCTGCTCGGCAGGACAAGCCCCATGCGCTGCTTCATTTCCTCCAGCTTTGGCTCGGAGATCTCGCGCGCCTGCTCCGCGCCCCTCTCGAGGAGGCGGTCGAGCTCGGCCACATCCCGCATCAGCTCGTCGTAACGCTCCCGAATGGGCGTGAGCGCGGCGATGACGACTTCCACCACCCTGCTCTTGAGGTCGCCATATCCGCGCGCGTCCGCGAAGTCGGCCTCCACCGCGGACTCGGTTTTGCCGGTGATGACCTTATAGATGCCGAGCAGGTTGTTGACCCCTGCCTTCTCCGGGGCGTCCGAGAAACGAATCTCGTTGCCCGTGTCGGTGACGGCGCGCTTGATGGAGCGTTCGATCTCCTTGGGGTCGTCCAGAATTCGGACGGCGTGGCCGCGTATGTGCGCTTGGCTCTTGGACATCTTCATGCTAGGGTCGTTGAGTCCCATGACCCGGCCGCCGATTTCGGGTATGACCGCTTCCGGAACAACAAAGATCTCGCCGTAGATGCGGTTGAATCGCTGGGCTATGTCGCGCGAAAGCTCCACGTGCTGCCGCTGGTCCTCTCCAACAGGAACCTCATGGGCATCGTACAGGATGATGTCACCGGCCATGAGCACGGGATAATCGAGCAGGCCGGTGGACACGCTCCCCTGGCTGTCGGCCTTGTCCTTGTACTGGATCATGCGCTCCAGCCAGCCGATTGGCGTGACGCAGTTGAGCAGCCAGCACGCCTCAGCGTGCGTCGTCACGTGGCTCTGGATGAAGAGCGTGCTCTTGTCGGGGTCGATTCCGGCGGCGAACAGGATGGCCGCCAGCGAACGGGTCTGTTCACGCAGCTCGTCCGGGTTTTGCGGAACTGTCAGCGCGTGCAGGTCAACGATGCAGAAGAAGTTCTCCTTCTCCGCCTGTCTCTCGGCCCAACCCTTGATTGCGCCCAGGTAGTTGCCAAGCTGCGTCTCTCCGCTCGGCTGGATGCCGCTGAATACTCGCCTTCTGCCCTTTGTGGACGCCGCGCCGGGATGCGTCTGTGTTCTTACTCGGGTCTGCATGTCTGGTACGTCCTCATTTGTGTGGTTGTATGCATTGGAGAAACTCGACCTGGTTGGCGGCGCGTTTCACCACAACTGTGGGCCGATGGCGTTCATCGTGCGATGACCTCCCTGGCCGGCAAAGCCGACGTGATTCTGGCAAACAAAAAACCCGTCCTCCTGAAGGGACGGGTTGATAATCCGTGGTGCCACCCTAATTCGCCGCCTGGCTCGCCGACGGCATCTCTGGCAAGCGCGGAGAGCTTCTTCGTGAGAGGCCTCGACGCCCTGGGCTTTGATAACGGCGCCCACTCCGTCCGGCCCTACGGTTCGCCTAACGCGGACTTTCGGGTGGCGGCTCGCAGGTCCATTCCGCTTCCGCGCCAGCGCCGGCTCACACCTCACCCGGCTCTCTGAGCTTCGCTTGGAAGCGTACTACTCCTGTTCTCAGCCTTTCAGTCTATGCTAGATGCGTCCAGTATAAGCACGACGGGAAAGCGTTGTCAAGGCACTGGCCGGTTTCCGGTGGCTCAGGGCATGTGAAGGGGCACGCCAGAATCAGGATTTGACGATTTGACGATTGCCGAGCGGCGAGCCCCTGCGGAGGTTAGGGGATTGGAGGATTATCCACGAAGGGCACGAAGGGCGCTAAAGGAGAAACAGTCGAGGTGTGGGAATGGCTCACATTTGGATAGTTGGATGTGTTCGCTGGCGGAAAAACGTCTGTGGGTGTCTCATTTTGATTCATTGTGACTCATTCCTACTTGGGGTCTGTGACGCTGTGAGAGGATTTAGGGGATGTTTCTGAGTTGGAATGTAGTAGGGTTGCGGTTGTTCGTATAGGAAATGAGATACCTATTTCTGTGGCTTTCGCACATCAGTCGCGCAATTGGTGTCGCGGTCTGGCAGGCGAGAGCGATGGCGGTTGTGTGTAATGAGAGCATGATAGCACGGGCGTTCGTGTATGTCAAGAGGTCGCACGGGGGGTGTTGTCAGAAACCAGGGCCTTTCCAAAGTTGCCACAAACATCATAAGAAGTGTCTCGAAAGTCCCTTCTCCCATCAAGGGAGAAGGTTAGGATGAGGGAGACAGACTTGCGCACGAGAACGCCCCTCACCCTGACCCTCTTCCGTGCCGGGGAGAGGGAGCTTTGTACAGGCCCTGACTCCAACCCTACACCGGCTCCGCCAGGAGCACCGGGATGAGGCGATCGGTCTTCTGCTGGTAATCCTGGTAGGGAGAGAACGCCGCCACGGCAGCCTCCCAGAGTCTTTGCCTTTCGTTACCCGGCTCTACCTCTCTGACGCGCATTGAATAGGTCTCGGTAGCGTCGCGTATCTCGACGTCCGGGTTCGCCTTCAGGTTGTAGTACCAGAGCGGATTGGTGGGCGCTCCGCCCCGAGAGGCGACGAGGACGTAGCGGTCGCCGTCTTTCACTCTCATCAGCGGGGTCTTGCGTATCGCCCCCGTATTGCGGCCGCGATGGGTCACGATGATGACGGAGAGGCCGTTCAGGATCGTGCCCTCCGTGCCTCCACTGCTCTCGTATAGCTCGACCTGTTCCGCTACCCACTGCGTGGGGCTTGGAATGTACTCGTTCATTGTCTCTCCTCTCGTTCAGCTATGAGGCTCCAACAGCTTTGTCACCCTATCCAGCAGATGGCAGCCTACGTCGTATTTGCTCATCAAGGGTAGCTCTTCTACGCCACCCTCTCTGTCCAGCAGGATGACCTTGTTGGTATCTACCGCGAAGCCGCTGCCTGGCGCAGTTATGTCGTTGGCCGCTATCATGTGCAGCCCCTTGCTGAGCAGCTTGGCCTCGGCGTTGTCCAACAGGTCTTCGCTCTCGGCGGCGAAGCCAACCTTCACCAGGTTCGCGCCCTGGGCCTCGGCCAGAATGTCGGGGTTCTTGGTTAGCTCGATACTCCAGGTATCGGACTCGCCTTTCTTGACCTTCTGGTCGGCTGCGGCGACGGGACGCCAGTCGGCTACGGCGGCGGCCATGATGAGGGCGTCGGCGCTCCGGCACTCCTCGAGAACGGCGTCTCGCATCTGCAACGCGGTGCCGACAGACACTACGCGGACGCCTACGGGCTTGGGCAGCGCCGTTGGCGCGGACACAATGACGGCGGACGCGCCGCGGTCGCGGGCGGCTTCCGCGATGGCGTAGCCCATCTTTCCGGACGAGCGGTTGGCAATGACGCGAACGGGGTCCAGTGGCTCCTCGGTGCCTCCCGCGCTGACTACGATTTTGCGATTGGCGAGGTCGCCCGACCTGCCCAGCGCGATTTTCACGTGCTCCACCAGCTCTTGAGGTTCGACCATACGCCCTCTACCCATCAGCCCGGATGCCATGCGGCCCTCCGCCGGCCCCGCGATGACCACCCCCCTGGATTCGAGCTTTGCAACGTTCTCCTGGGTCGCAGGGTGTTCGTACATGTGGGCATCCATTGCCGGGGCGACGATGACGGGGGCCTGGGTCGCCAGGACAGTGGTGGTGAGGGCGTCGTCGGCAAAGCCCCAGGCGAGCTTGGCTATGGTGTTCGCAGTGGCCGGGGCGACGAGGAGCACGTCGGAACGCTCTGCGACGGCGATGTGGTCCATGCTGAGCTCCGATTGCGGATCGTAAACATCGCACACGACGGGCGCGTGGGTGATGCTGCCGAACGTGAGCGGGGTCAAGAAGTTGGTCGCGCCCTTCGTCATGACGACGTCCACAATCGCGCCGGCCTGGGTCAGCTTGCTGGCGAGATCGACGGACTTGTAGCAGGCGATGCTGCCGGTGACACCGAGCGTTACACGCTTGCTCTCGAGGGGGTTCGACATGGTGACTCCCTTCTTCCGGTGGACGCGAGGGTGGGACCAAGAAACTATCTCTAAACTACTCTGGAGCATCAAAGTCTCACATCCCAACGCACGTGGATTCCCGCTTTCGCGGGAAAGACGACGCTTTTGAGATAGTTACTAAGGCTCGATGTTCATATGGTAGATGAGCTTGAGTCCGGTCAGCGTGAGGTTCGGATCGACTGTGTCGAAGATTTTGACTTCCTTTTCGACCACCGTGGCTAGTCCACCGGTGGCTATTACCTTCGCGCCGCCGCCCAACTCCTCGTCGAATCTGGCGACCATGCCCTTCACCAGCTCGGCGTACCCCAGCACCAGGCCCGACTGAATGGCGTGGACCGTGTTCCTGCCGATTGCGCTGGGAGGCGCGGTCAATTCGACCCGCCTGAGCATCGACGTGCGCCTGAACAACGTATCGGCGGCGAGGGCTATCCCGGGGGCGATTGCGCCGCCGAGGTAGTCGCCATCCGCTGTTACCGCGTCGAGGACGGTGGCGGTGCCGACGTCAACGACTATGGCAGGCCCCCCGTACAGTTGCAGAGCCGCGGCGGCATCTACTATGCGGTCCGCGCCCACGTCGCGAGGGCTGTCGTAGAGGATGCGAATGCCGGTCTTGGACCCCGCGCCCACCACGAGCGGCGAAACGTTGAAGTAGTCTTCGCAGACGTCCACCAGAGTACGCGTAAGGGGCGGGACCACGCTGCACATGGCGATGGCCTCGATATCACCTGGAGACACTCCTCTGAGGGGAAGTAGTTGGCTGATCGTAAGGCCGTATTCGTCGGCCATGCGTGAGGCATCGGTAGCCAGGCGTCCGGTAGCCTCCAGCGTATCCCCTCTGAAGACCCCCAGGGTAATGTTGGTGTTGCCGACGTCGACTGCCAGAAGCATGGGTCAGTTCCTTGGCATCAGCGGAGTATGAAGGGGGGCGTTTCTACGGCTTCTTGACAACGGCATTTCCCTCTCGCCGCCACTTGGAGCGCAGCCAGTCACTTGCCGCGAGCAGCTTGTCGAGCGACGGATACCTGGAGGAGCTCAGCTTGGGCGCCCCCAGGGCTTTCGCCGCGTCGGACGCCGCCGCCTGGCCAGCGATCTGCGGGCGCTGTCTCTTCGCCCACGCGGCGTCGATCTCCTTATCCCAATTCGATGGGGCAGCCGCGCCGTCCACGCTTGCGAGGCCTTGCTCGCGCGACTGCTTGAGGCTGACTATCGTGTCGCCGCCATCAGCGGGACGCGTTACCCTGACATCTTCGCAGGAGGAGAGAAATTGCGTGAAATTTCTGTGGCCTTGCTCTTTGTAGTCGAAGCTGGGGTCGATTCGCAACATGGTCTGGAATAGCTTGGAGCCTACCACTTGTCCCTGGGAGTCCATCGACGCCTCCAGCGCACGAACAACCAGGGACTCGCCTTGGGTCTGCGCAGACCTCGGCCTCCTCCTCTGATGCTGCGCCGGGGGCTTGGGGTCGTCCAGGAAGATGTAGCGGTCGCAAGACTTCACCAGCGTGGGGGAGGAGCCATCGCGCCGCCCCGCCCCTATGGCCGTCTTGCCCGCCGACCGCAGCTTGTTGACGAGGGGGACGAAGTCGCTGTCCGACGATACGATTACAAAGGCGTCCACCGGGGCGGTGTAAAGCAGGTCGATAGCGTCAATAGTGAGGGAGATGTCGCTGGAGTTCTTGCTCGACTTCGTGGAGCGGAAGTGGTGCACCGCGTCAATGCCGTATTCGAGCAACTGGTCGCGCTTGTTCCTGTGCACAGACCAGTCGGCGTAGGCGCGCTTGATGATGAGCCGCCCAACATCTGATAGCTGGTCGAGCAGGGATTGTATGGAGTCCAGTCCTACATTTTCGTAATCTACAAGAACGGCAACGTTATCTTCAGCCAAACCACTCCCTCACAATACTCTTTCTCGCTATGCCCTCACTCTCGCTCTGGGAGCATGGAGGGATTTCGATGGCATTATACCATCTTGTGGGCCAAGTTTGCTGTAGCTCGAGTAGGGGCAGGTCTTGTGCCTGCCCTCTTTTTCATACCAAGGCGCCCACAAGGGAACACCCCTATCGGCTCTTCTGTGATAGAATCGGGCCACTGTCGAGGCTTGGCATGTTGCGGACGCGGCGGCCATCCGCTGCGCCGGGAAGGGTAGGGGGGCCTGTGGTTTACCAGGTTGCGGTCTTGTTACATCTTCTGTCGGCTATCACGTGGGTCGGGGGCACGCTGTTCATAGCCATGGTGTTGAGGCCGCTCAGCCGCCGGGAAAACGACTCGCCCGCGGGGGCCGCGTACATGCTCGGGCGAGCCGGACTGCAGTTCAGGCCGGTGGCGTGGACATCGATTGCGCTACTCGTGTTCACTGGCGCGTTCCTGATGGAGTCCCGCTGGAACGTAAATCCCTTGGAACTCTTCACGGAAAGCAACCGGTTCATCCACGTGCTTCAGGCCAAAGTCGCGCTGGTCGTCGTCACGATTGTGCTGAGCGCGATTCACGACTTCAGGCTTGGCCCGAGGGCGATGAAACAACTCGAAAGCCGCATACAAACCGGCGATACTTCTGACGATGCCCCTGCGCTGCCAAAATCGATGACGATGCTCGCCAGAATCAACGCCGCGCTGATTGTCATCGTCGTGGCGTTGGCGGTTACGCTCTCAAGGGGTTCTCTGTTCTGACTTCGCCGACCTATACCTGGCTGTAACCGCTGCCCGGCCGTGCCTCGTCCACTCCTGTGCCCTTGGCGTCCGAAATCCAGCCGAACTCCTTGAGGATTTGCTGGCTGTAGGTGACTCTACCGGTCACCCTGTCCAGCGGCTCCGTCGCAAGCAGCAGCGAGGATTTCGCCATGAGTTCCACCGGTTCGCCTCGAGGGTCGTCCATTCCACTCACCAGATTGTGGAACACCGTGCCGGGTGTCGGCACGACCTGGGACGGCGAAACGCAGGTGACAGAGATGCCATATTGGTACACCTCTTGCGCGAGGCCCTGGGTGAAGCGTTCGAGGGCGGCCTTCTCCGCGCCGTAGCAGGTGCCGCCGCTGTTCGCCGGAGCGTTGGGGTACGGGCCTCTGCCCGGGCCAATGGCGGCGCCGGAAGATATGTTCACGATACTGCCGCTCTGGCGCGGTATCATGTCCTGCAGCGCGAGTTGGCTCAGCATGAACGGCGCGTGAAAGTTCACCGCCCAAGAGCGCATCCAGCGTCTCAGCGGGTAGTCCTTTATCGGAATGAAGTAGGTCAACGCGGCGTTGTTCACCAGAACATCCACCGGCCCGTAGGTGTCACGCGCTTCCTCCAGGAGCCTCTCGCAGTCCTCGGGGAGGGAGATGTTGACGGTAGAGGGTGAGGCCTCCCCTCCTGCCGCGCTGATTCCCGCGACCGTGGTTTCGAGCGAACCTTCCAGGGGATGGTCGCCCTCCCGCAGCGTCCGCGCGGCGCAGACGACCTTGCCGCCTTCAGCCGCGAAGACCCTCGCTATCTCAGCGCCGATACCCCGGCTCGCGCCGGTTACCACAACAACTTTGCCGTCGAGCTTGCCCATTTGTCTTCTCCTGGTTCAGTATGCGTTGCTGATGCCACGTCCCGACCTTCCCAAAACAGGACCCTTGAATAACCTGCTGCGCCTCAGACCGGATTGTCGGAATCAGAATTGTCTTAGGGAGGTCCCGAGTGCGACGGCCTATACGCCTAGCTTAGCTGCCAGGTCGTTGAAGTCGGTGGCGTTGACGTCGAAGTCGGACTCCGGGGTCGTATCGACCTCGCGTTCCGGGCCGAACTCCTTCGGCCTTGGGACGAACCCCGCCTTCAGACCGACCTTCTGCGCCGACCGCAGGTCGCCCTTGTGGGCCGCCACCATCATGACCTCGTCGGGGCGGAGGCCAAGCAGGTCGGCCGCGCCCAGGTAGGTCTCAGGGTCGGGCTTGTAGTGCTTCATAAGCTCGGCAGATAGGATGCAGTCCCAGGGGAGGCCGCCGAACTTTGCCATGTTGGTAAGCAGAGCCACATTGCCGTTGGAGAGCGTAGCGATTATGAAGCCCTTTTTCAGCCGCCCAAGGCCGGACGCGGAGTCGGGCCAGGGCGTGAGCCTGTGCCAGACTTTGTTCCAGCGTTGCTTCTCCTCTTCATTCAGGCAGGTTATCCCGAACTCCTCGAGCAGTTCGTCGAGAATCATGCGGTGCAGCGCGTCAATCTTCGTCCAGGGCAACTTGCCGCTTCTTACGCGGGCCATAGACGGACCGTAGCCCCCTCGCCACTTGTCGGCGAACGCCGCCCAATCGACGTCAATGCGCTTGGCCTTGCCAAGCTGCTCGCCCTCCCTGATAAGACTGCCGCGCCAATCCACCACCGTGCCGAACACGTCGAACGTCAGCGCTTTGACTTCTGATAGGTTCACTGGCGTTGCTCCTTTCTTGAATTTTCGCGCCCCGCGCCACCTCGCGCACCCACCCCCTAGCTCCCTCCCGTCAAGGGAGCGGGAACTCAAGGCTTCGCGTCAATCGCTGTCGCCGCCGCGTGTTGGGCCGTAGGATGGCTGCGGCCTGGACGGCGGTGGCGTCGTTGCTAGAGGGTTGGCCCTGTGGAAGTACGCGAGCGCCCCTCCCGCAATCAGGACGAAGACCACCAGCAGGCAGGCGAACACGAAGCCATCGAAGTAGTAGCTGCTCGCCTGGGCGTCCGTGAGGTGCGCGATGCCGGCGGGCAGCACCATGGCGAGTGCGGTCGCCGACACGGTGCCGCCAAGCGCGTGGCCTATCTCCCTTGTCGTCTCCAACATGCCGGAGGCGATTCCTCGATGCTGGAGCGGGAGCGAACTCATCACAATAGCGTTGTTTATGGGGTTGAACATGGAAGACCCCACCGAGATGGGCATCATCAGAATCGGCAGCCACCACAGCGGCAGGTTGCCAGCAAACAGCCCCAACGCGAGGAAGCCCGCGGCGATGAGCAACATCGCGCCGGGTCTGAGCAGCTTGGGGTTGTATTTGTCGTGCACCCAGCCAGCGAACATGGACATGAATATGCCTATTACCTGGTTGGGCAGTAACACGAATGGCACGACCCAGGGTTCCTGATTGAAGCCCTCTTCCACCAGGATGGGAACCAGGGTCATAGTGGCCAGCATCGAGAAGTGAAAGGTGGTGTTCGAGACGAGAGACATCGAGAAGTACTTCTCTTTGAAGTGTCGCAACTCTACGATTGGAGCCTTCGCTATTCTCCATTCGACAACGATGAACGCTGCCAGCAGGACGAGGAAGAAGCCGTGCATTGGCAGGTGATACGACAGCCCATCCGACGAGGTGAAGGACTCCTCTCCGGCGTGAAGGTGGCTTCCGGAGAGCACGAGCACCGCGGCGGTGGCGACCAGCAACACAGCCCCAAGCCAGTCGATTCCTCCCGGAGCCGCGGCGGCGCGCTCCTCCCGTGAGGGGGCCTTGCTATGCCGAACCATTGGGATGGCGGCCGCGATGGCTATCAGGCCCATTGGCAGGAAGGTGAGGAAGATCAGGCGCCAGCTAAAGAATTGGAGGAACGAAGCAAAGAGGAAGAGCCCGCACAGCGTGGCGAATCGCGCGCCAACAATCGGAACGGCGAACGCGCGGCCCCGCTCTTCTGGCGAATACGTGGCGGCGAGAATCGCGTTGGCGTTCCCCATGATCATGGCCGAGCCGAACCCGTTAAGGCCGCGCCACAGGACTATCTGCCAAAGCTCGGTGGAGACCGCTATCATCAGCGAGCCAACGCAAGACGCGGCTATTCCAAGCACGAAGACGCGCTCATGCCCGAAGCGGTCTCCCATACGCGCGCCAAGAAGAACGAAACTCCCCAGCGTCAGCAGATAGACGGTTACTATCCAGGCGGTATCGTCTATACCCGTGTCGAACACGTCTGCCAACGTGGGCAACGACAGGGCGATGGGCATACTGGAGAGCTGCACAAGCATGTAAGCGGAGGTCACCGCCACCATCACCTCTCGACGCCGACGAGAGGCCAGAAGCGGCTTGATAAAGCTCATAGATGCCATAAACCTGCCATTGGCGCCGGCTCGACAGCTCCCAAGCCGTTAACGCAACGATAACTATAACACCACCACGCCAAGTGCGAAAGTGCGGCGCCGCGAATATCCAGGGCAATAGCAACGTCGCCCGCCACGCGGCCCGCCTGAGCCTAGCCTCGACGCTTCCCCCACGCCTACCCTCCAGCTCGGCTCAGCTGAGAGGTATTCACAACACACAAATGACGGATGGGTATTGACAATGGCCCACTTCCATCACAATCATCTGGACACCGCAATAGCCATTGTGTGATAAGCAAACTGATGATACGCTCAATGAAGGAACCGGCATCTTGGACTCTGTGGCGACTTGTTCAACGAACGTTCTCAGCCTCTCCGTCGCAGCGTCCCGTTGCAAGAGTCCCAGCCCAAAGTGAATGAAGATGACGCTTGAGCCAGCCTGTTGGAGGCCCTCTAGTTTCTCAACCGTAGGTAGGGTCTTAACTGGAGGCATTTAGTTGCTCAAGAATTCACGGCGACAAAGGTCGACCTTTTGGGCGCAACTCCGAGAGATTCGGACCCTCAGGTCATTCCAGTACCGCGAATACCGTTTCCTTTGGACGGGCACGGTACTCTGGTCGCTGGGCTCGTGGATGCAACGGCTAGCCACCTCCTGGCTGGTCCTCACCCTCACAGAAAGCCCCGTGTTCCTCGCCCTCGCGTATGCCCTGTACTTCATGCCCAGCTTCTTCGTCGCCCTATTCGCCGGCACTATCGCGGACCAGTTCAACCGCCGCAAGCTGGTGATAATGGTCCTGTGCCTGGACGTACTGGCCAGCGCCGTACTGACGATAATCGTCATGACTGAGGTTGTCCAGCTATGGTCAATCCTGTTCATTGTGGCGGTCATAGGGGTGGGAACCGCATTCAAGATTCCTACGGCCCAGACCATGGCCTACGACGTCACCGGCCCCGAGGATGTCCTCAATGCGGTGTCGCTACAGTCCGTAGGAATGCGCTCCGTAGCCGTCGTTGGGGCGGTAGCCGGGGGTGTCCTGATTGAAACGGTCGGCTTTGGCTACGCGTTCCTGGCCGCCACATCCAGCTACACCGCAAGCCTTCTCATGATCATCCTGATGCGCTACAAGGCCAGGAGCCGTCCGGACTCGCGTGGCTCTTTAGCTACGAATCTAGTTGAGGGTTTGAAGATTTTCACCAGCTCCCCCCCACTTGCTATCATCCTTTTGATGGCCGTATTGGCCGAGTCTTTCGGACTGGGAGCGCTTGCTATGCTGCCCGTCATAGCCGCTGAAGGCGTGCTGAACGTAGGCCCTGACGGCCTGGGCATCATGCAGGGAGCGGTCGGGGTCGGAGGGGGGATAGCGGCGGCGACCGTGGCATCGTTTAACGTGATCGGCCGTAAGGGACGTCTAATTCTGATAGCCTTTCTGTGCTACGGCCTCTTCACCCTCTCAATCGGCCAGTCAAATGTATTCGTGCTAACTATTGTCCTGCTGGGGTGCTTTGGCATGGCGCAGGCCACCTTCGACACTATGGAGATCGTTCTGTTGCAACAGAACGTTCCCGACACGATGAGAGGCCGAGCGATGGGAGGATGGCTCGTTTGTGTCGGATTGGGACCTTTCGGTTCCCTGTTCCTGGGTTACCTCACTGAACTTATAGGCGTCCAGCAAGCCCTCGGAATCAGCGGAGCGATAATAGTTACGGTTGCGATAGTTCTGATTGCCACGGCCCGAAGGGTTCGTGCCATCCAATAAGACGAAGTCGCCGTTACGCGTCAGGCAATTGGGCAACAGGCCTGATTTGGCAGAACCTCAAGCTACGCCTGCGGGAAGTGACTCAGGGCTTGGTCCACGAAATTCACGCCGGCCAGGTCGCTCCACGCCGCCAGCAAACCCCTTGTGATCGGCCCCGGCATCTCGTCCCCGATGGCTCGCCCGTTTACTGAAGCTACGGGAGCCAGGGAGTAGCTGGTGCTGGTGATGAACGCCTCATCCGCCTGGTACACGTCGAAGGGCGTGTAGTCACCCTCCTGCACCGGAATTCCCAGGGTCTCGGCCAGTTCCAGGGCGGTTTCCATGCTGATGCCGGGAAGAACGTGGCGCCGATTGGGCACCTTGATTACCCCTTCAGCCACGAACATAAAGTTGGCCCCTGTGCACTCCGCCACGTTGCCGTCCATGTCCAGCATCAGAGCGACCGCGTCGCTATCCGCCTCCTTGGCCTCGAACTCTGCCATGAAGTGGTTCATCTTGTTTCCTATCTTCGCCTTTGGAGATAGGCTCTGTGGAGGCGTCCTCCGAACGGCCGGTGTGATCACTCGCGCGCCATCGACGTAGTGCCGCGCAAAGGTCGAGAAGTTGAGCGGCAGGCAGTAGATCACCACATTTGGTCCTTCGTGTAGTCGTGTGTCAACCAGGCCGCGGCTGACAACGTGGGTGATGGAGAAGTCATCGCTCTGCCCCAGAAGATGGTGATTGGCTGCCACCAATTCCAGTGTAACCTCTTCCATCTCATCCTGGGCAATTCCAGGGTTGATTTGGGTGTAGAGGAGGGAGCGATACAGCCGGTCGAGGTGCGCATTCAGCTTGAACGGTTCCCCGCCAAACGTGCGCGTCATGTCGTACACGGAGTCCCCCCATCGAAATCCCCTATCCAGGACCGAAATGACAGCCTGGCTCTCGGGGACGAGGGCGCCATTCACGTATGCTTTCCGCTCTGTGCTCTGTGTCATACTCACTTCCTCCTTGTTCTGAATTCAGCGGCTGCCGCGGGCGTATTGACACCGATTTGGGCACGTCTTACACTCGCATCCACGCACTTCGCGCATGGACTGAGGGTCGAAATGTCCTACACGTGGTACATAGCAATAGCCTTCTTCATTCGGATCATCGTTGGGCTCGCCCTCTCTTTGATACTGGGCTCGCTCGCGGTGTTTGCCATCCGCACTCTGTTTGCTATCGCGGAAGGGGGATGGTCGCGCTTTGTCTTCACCCTTTTCTGGTTTTCGGCAGTGGGCATCGGAGGGGGCTTGGGCGGCTTTATCGCATGGTTGAATCTGGAGTCTGCGCGATCGTCGCGCAAGCTATTCCTCCTCGGCCTGCTTCTGGTGCTGTTGGCCGGACTCGGCGGAGCGTGGGGCGGCTTTTACTACAAAGTAGTTTTGACCGATTCTCTAACTCCTTTCACGGGCAGGGCGGTAACGTCCACCGCCATCTTTGGCGCGGCGGTCGCCGCCAACCTGGTGGTTGTGCCTATGGGTCTGTTCAGACGCATACGTTCCGGTTGGTAGCCTAATCCGTGCCTCTGAGGGCAGGGTCCAAAATGTCTCTCAGCCAGTCACCAATCTGCTGCACGCCCAGAACTACCAGGGTAAGAGCAATGCCCGGGAAGCTGGACAGCCACCAACCATTGTGAAGATAGCCCCTGCCTTCCTGAAGCATCTGCCCCCAGCTCGCCGTGGGTGGTTGGATTCCCAGACCCAAGAAGCTCAACCCGGCCTCCAAAAGGATAACCCGGGCCATGTCCAGGGTTGCTACCACGAAGAGAGAGGAGGCGGCGTTGGGTAGAATGTGCCGGATCATTATGTTCTGAGTGTTGGCTCCTACGGCGCGCGCCGCCGTGACGTACTCCGTCTCCTTTATGCTGAGCACCTGCCCACGCATTGTGCGGGCGTAGGTGACCCATCCCGTCAAGGCGATAACCAGGGTCAATTTAACCAACCCTGGACCGAGGGAGCCGATTATGGCAATGGCCACAAGGATACTGGGCATACTGAGCTGAATGTCCGCCAACCCCATGATGACTTCGTCGATATACTTGCGGGAGCCCGATTCGCCTGAGTAGAATCCGGCCACAAGCCCGGCGGCGGTTCCGGTGACTGCGCCAATGACCACTGCCGCGAAGCCAATGCCAAGGGAGATGCGGGAGCCATGAAGCACGCGGCTGAAGACATCCCTGCCCAGGTCGTCGCTGCCCAGGATGTAGGTCCGTCCGGTCCTTTCGACGGGACTCAAGCTGGGCGGCTTGAGGACGTCTTTCAACTCCTGGCTGTGAGGATGGTACGGAGAGATCACGCCGGCCAGGATCGCGCCCAGGGAGAATAGGACCAGCATGACGATTCCAAACCACGCCATGAAGCGAATCCGCAACCTCTTTATCTTCTGGAGAAAAGTGGTGTGGGACCCGGTTCGCCGGAACGGCGCTGCTGAGATGCCAGTATCGTCCATGGTAGTCCTAGCCAGCTAGCTGTACCTGATCCTTGGATCCAGCAATCCATAGATCATATCTACTATGAGGTTTACGAACACGAAGATGGAAGCTATGACAAGTATGGCGGCCTGCACCACGGCGAAGTCGCGCTTTTGAATCGCTTCTATCGACTCGCGGCCGAGGCCCGGCCAGGCAAACACCGTTTCAGTGATAACCGCGCCTGCCAGGAAAAATCCCGTCTGAATCCCTACGATGGTCACCACGGGGATAGCTGCGTTCTTTACGGCGTGCCTTAAAAGCACGGCGTTATCGTGAAGTCCTTTGGCCCGGGCAGTGCGGATGTAGTCCTGCCTGAGTACCTCCAGCATAGCGGAGCGGGTGATCCGCGCTATGATGGCCATGGGAAGGAAGGCCAGGACTATCGCCGGCATGGCAAGGTGTTTCAGTCCATCCAAGGTGTGAAAGCTGAAATTCAGCCAGCTGATCCCGAAGAACTCCGTCGCATCACCACGACCATGCGTGGGCAACCAGCCAAGCTGCACCGAGAATACCAGGATCATTATTATGCCCATCCAGAAACTGGGCCAGGCTTGGCCCAATACCGCGATCGACATCACCGCCTGGTCCGATTTGGAGCCACGCCTTACGGCAGCGAAGATTCCCGCGGGGACGGCGAGAATCATGGTGATGATGAAAGAGGCTATGGCCAGTTCCAATGTTGCCGGCAGGCGCGCGCTCACCAGCGAAAGAGCGGACTGATGCCGCCAGATTGAGTCGCCCCAATCGCCACGGAGAATATCCCACCAGAAGGTGCCGAATTGCACGATTAGGGGACGGTCCAAGCCGAGTTGCTTGCGAATTATCTCCTCTTGGCCGGGTTCGACGCGCTCACCCAGCATCATTCCCACCACGTCACCGGACAGGCGAGTGGTGAAGAATACGATTGAGGAGATAACTACTAGAACGATGATGGCGCGAGGTATTCGTCTGGCAAGGAATCTGCCCATCTGGACTTACACCTCTTGTCCGGGGTCTAATCGACACCGGCGGGCGCTTGTTCCAGCGCCCGCCGGTGTCTGCCCACGGCTTTCAGTGGCTACTTGAACTTACTAATCGTTATCTGATCATTGGCCTTGGGAAGTCGTAGCCTAGCGTTTCGCGAACAGCCAGATGTATGCCGCCTCTCGCTTCTCTACCTTCCAGTCCCACTCGTTCGAGACACCGTACACGAAGTTGAGCTGGTAGAGGCCAAGAACGGCGTAAGACTTGTTCAGAGCGGCGTAGGCCTCTTTCCACTTTGCGTTACGCGCAGCGCCAACGGGGAGCACTTTGGCCTCGTTGCCCAACCGGATCCAGTCATTGATGTATTCGTCCTCCCACACGCCGGGGGAGGTCTCCTCCCAGCCGCACCAGCGCACGGTGGTAACCTCTGGGTTCACGCTTCTCCAGTGCCAGCCCTCCGGGTCGCCGTGCGTATCCACGGGCAGTCTGAACTGGTAGTCCCAGTCGCAGGCGCCCGCGCCGGTCTTCTCTTCCCGGATGGCGTCGTCCGCGATAAACGCCACCGCGTTGATGCCGGCCTGCGACACCATATCGGCGACGACCTGGTTCTGCCTCACGTCCTCGTTGTACACGCCCCTGGGGGCCAGGAACTCGATCGGCTCATCGTTGTACACTCCCTCAGCCTTCAACTCCGCGACGAGCCGCTTGGCATTCTCCAGGTCGTAGTTGGGGAACGGGGGTTCGTTAGGATCGTAAATGATGCTTGTGGATGGCACGTTGCCATGCAGAAGGGAGCCGAACCCGCCCAGCACGTCGTTCAGGACGGTCTCACGGTCTATGGCCTCGCTGATAGCCTGTCGCAGCCGCCTGTCGTGGAGCGCGGCGACACGGCCGGGGTTGACGTAGTAGACCTGGACGTCGAACTGCCCCTCGGACATGATTCGATGTTCCGGACTGTTGCTGATGGTCTCCACCTGCGGTATAAGCGGGTTGACCAGCCAGTCGATCTCATCGTTCAGGAGCGCCGCCAACCTGGTGGCCGGGTCCGGGATGGCGAAAACGGTCGCTTTCTCGGGCATCACGGCGGCCTGGGGGCCGAACCAGTCCCGGTTCGCCTCAAGCTCCACCTTCTCAAGCTCGACCCAGTCCACGAACTTGTACGCGCCCGTGGCCCCGCCCACTGGGCGGAGCCTGAAGTTGTCTAGCCCGACCTCATTGAGCAGGTCCACGTGCTCGATGCCGTTGAAGAAGTTTGTCTCTTCGAACGGTTGAATCGGGTGAGGGGTGTTCAGCGTCCAGCTCAGGGTGTACTCTCCCTCCACCACAACGTCGATAGTGTCCTTGTAATACGGGGTACCCCGCAAAGCTGGTTCAGCGGTCCTTACGTGCTCGACCGCCTTCTTCGCGGCCTCAGCGTTGAACGGATCGCCGTTATGGAATGTGACCCCTTCCCGGAGTGTCCACGTCCATTTTGTGAAGTCACTGTTCGTCTCCCACGCTACAGCGAGGCGACCGGATAGCTCGTCATCTATGATCTCTACTAGCGGGTCCCATATGTTCTTCTGGAACAGCACGTTCTGAAGGGAAGCCCTGTCTCGACTGTACATGCTGTTGGGCTCGGCGCCCTGCGCCATCCTCACGTGTTCTGTCACGGTGGGTTCCGATGGAGCGGCCGCTGCTGGGGCCGTAGTTGGCTGCGCCGCCGCAGCGGGGGCCGTAGTGGGCGCGGCGGCAGCGGGTTCCTCATCACCACCGCCGCACGCAAGGACAAGCGCCATGACGCCCGCTAAGGCAATTGCCAACCATGTGTATTTCATTCGTAGGAACGACACTCGGTTACCTCCTTAAATCAGGCAAACAGATTCCTAAGGGTTTCTGCGTAACCCTACCTGTTTATTTTATACGCGGGTAGGATAGCCATCCAGAGTGAACTTGTCAACACTACCAACCGTTCCAAATCGACCACCTGACTGGAACGAGCGGCTTGGCACACCGCTTCCTGAGTCATAATGGCGCGCCTCGCTGGTAAAGCCTATTGTCACTGCCGGTCACCTCTTAGAAACTATCTCAAAAGTGCCGTCTTTCCCGCGAAAGCAGGAACCCATCGCAATGGCTCGCCGCTCGGCAATCCACGTGCGTTGGGATGCGAAACTTTGATGCTCCAGAGTAGTTTTGAGATAGTCACTTAGTGCCTTGTTGACGAGGTCAGTGGGCGAAGACCTGCGTTTGGGTGGGGAATCTGGCTCGCCGAGCCGCGTTGACAGCGCTTTGGGACAATGTTATCTTCGGCGCAATCGGGGGCAACCAATCCTAACTTAGGGAAGCTTCGGTCCAAGTGTATTCCCGTCGGCGCTTCCCTCAGGGACATCCAATGACCAGTGTTTTCGTCACGGGTGGTACCGGATTTGTTGGTCGGCGTTTGGCAGACATGCTCGTGGAACAGGGCCACGAGGTGAAAGTGATCGCTCGCCCTACCAGTGATACCGGTCACCTGGAGTCCTTGGGCGTATCGATAGTTCG
Source organism: Dehalococcoidia bacterium (assembly GCA_965217565.1). GTDB lineage: Bacteria > Chloroflexota > Dehalococcoidia > Lucifugimonadales > CATOSD01 > CBDCIS01. Next base: position 154,287 of record CBDCIS010000004.1, on the reverse strand, counting down.
AGGAGACCTGTACGATGTGGCATTCCTTGCCAAGGCGATGAAGGGGTGCCAACAGTTGCACCACGTCGCCAGTCTGGTCGATAACGGCTGGGCCAGGCCCGAGGACTACTATCGATCCAACGTCACGGCGACCAGGGCCGTCTTCGAGGCCGCTAGGGAGGCGGAGATTGGCGACGCTGTGTACACCAGCAGCATCGCTGTCTTCGGCACCCAGCCCAAGGGGTCGATAATCGCGGAGGATACCCAGCCTCGATACGGATTTCTCCATCCATACGGCCACAGCAAATATCTGGGTGAAATAGAAGCTCTCTCCCACGCCGGAAGCGGGACGCGGGTTATGGCCACAAATCCGCCCCTGATATTCGGGATCGGAGATCGCAACGTACCCCCGGATATCACGCGGTTCATCCTGGGAGAAGAAATAGCCCCCATTGACCCAGAAGTCCACATTCCGATAGTTCACGTGGACGATGTTGCCAGAGGACAGATTCTAGCGATGGAGCGCGGGACCTCGGGGGAGCGGTACCTAATCTCGGCGGAGACCCTCACGGCGGTGGCCTTCTATGGCATCATCGCTGAGGCTTTAGGCTACCAACCACCGCAAACGGCTCACACATCCACGGACTCGCCAATCGAGGCATTCCAGGGCTCGGGTTTTCCGGACTCGCCTCCAGGGTTCGCGGGCAGGCCTATCGTCAATAACGCCAAGTCGCGCACAGAGTTGGGGTTAGAGTATATGCCTGTGCCCCCTTCGCTCGCGGCCACGGCGCGCGCAATCAAAGCAGACTTCCCCGTACAGGTAAACGAACTCCCCCGAAATACCCTCATCTAGGCCAAGCTTACTCATACACCTCGAGCACAAGCTCTTTGGGGTTCCCGCCGTTGAGAATAGTCATGTCCTGCGGGCATGCGGACACCACGGCAATGATGTTCTCCAGCGCCTGGAAGAGAACGTAGTCTCCAGCCTTTGCCAGGGACTCGCGAGTTTCGCGGCTGCCCTGGACGTCAGCTATGGGTGTGTTCTGGAAGAGGTTGACGGGATCCGGATAACCTGGAGGCGAGTAACCCAACTCGCTCAGGGCGGCCTTGAGGTTCTCCCGGCAACTGGGATGGTTCTCTATCCCGAAGTCTTCCGAATAGCGAAGGGTGTCGCACGCCGGGGCCAGCAGGTCATGCACGCCTACTTTGTCCTCCTCCAGAAGAAGGAGGGGCACGCGGCGAATGCTATAGAGCGGCTTGCCCACCTCCAGATTGAACTTGTTCAGCCTGCTTCTCGTCTGACTCGGCGAGAGGGTCTCTTCGAGGTCATCGAGAACGAAAGCAAACAGGTCTCCCACCTGCGGCCCCTGCTCGGCGATCACCTTGAGTCGCTGGCCGCGTTGCACGATAACGCCTTTGCCCGATTGCCTGGGAACACGCACCTGCGTGATTGGCCGTTCGTTGGTAGTCATCTCTGCTCCTTGCTGCCAATATCCCGGTTGGCGGTTGTGAAAGCCCGAGCCACAGCGGTATCCAAGTTACCCTGGGAGGCCGGGGGTGTACTCTCATTCGACGCTTTCACTGAAGCCGCTACCGGTCGTCTATGTTGAACACCTTCGGGCCGATGATGCCCAGAATAAATTGCGGGGCCAACATATTGGAACGGTCCGTTGGGTCCAGGCGGGGCGAGGTCTCGCAGAAGTCCATTGATCCGATAGGAAACTTGGTAAGCTCCCATAGCATCCGCATCGCCATCATGGGCGTAATAGCCGCAAACACGGGCGATCCCGTGCCCGGGGAGAATCCTGAGTCCACCACGTCGATGTCCATACTCAGGTAGATGTAATCGCACCCTTCTATGGCCAACTCCCCCGCTCGCCGCGCTACCTCCACCGGTCCGAGGCTTTGGACGTCCATTCCCGTGAACACCGTGGCGCCGTTCTTCTTGATGGTGTCGGCCTGCTCAGCGTTCACGTACCCATCTATGCCGATCCACACCATATTCTTGGGAGACACTACTTCGATCTCCGAGATGCGGCGCGCGTTGGTGCCGTTGCTGTATTTTCCAAACAGGGGAGTGATGTCGGTAAAGTCCAGATGGCCGTCAATATGAATGTATCCCACCTTCACGTTGGGATTGGCCTCAGCCACGGCACGAGTAAAGCCGAGACAGGAGGGATAGCCTACGAAATGGTCTCCTCCAAGACAGACGGAAAAGCCGCCCCGTTTCACTACCTCGTACACACCTCCAGCCATGCCCTCGACGGCCCTATCCATGTCGGTGGGGTAAACGTTGTAGTCCCCCACGTCCACCAGCCTACTCTCCGCGGGAAGACGCACATGACTACCCAAACCCACATTTATGAGGCCGCCCTGGACGTTGCCGACTCGTAGTTTGTCCGCCAGCGTCTGGGAGCCCTCACGGATACCTCGCGGCCCATACCTGGCCCCCGCTCGATGGCCGTGGGTGGAATCGTGGGGCGCTCCACCGATTGCCACCATTCCGGGTTCGATGTCATCGAAACTGGCGTAGGGAGCTTTAAGAAACGTCGTTGACCCGGCGAACCAGGGGAAAGCCGATTCAGAACTCATCTTCACTCTCCTTACATTGGTTTTATGTCGAATGCCTTGGGGCCGATTATTCCCAGCAGAAGCTCCGTTGACATCATCAGGGAGCGTTCAGAGGAGTCGATCCTTGGCGAGACCTCTACTATGTCCATAGCCGCGATAGGATACTTTCTCACTTCCTGGAGCATCTGAAGGCATATCTGGGGCGTGATCGCATCGTTGACCACCGAGCCCGTAGCTGGAAAGAAACCTGTGTCTATGAAGTCGATGTCCAGCGTCATATAGATGAAGTCGCACCCGTCAGCGGCGTGCTCCGCCGCCCTGCGGGCGATCTCCACGGGGCCCTGGTCATGGACGTCCAGGGCGGTGAACACCTTGCCTCCGTTCCTCTCGATGAGCGTGATCTGGTCTTCATCGACCCAGCCATGTATGCCAATCCAGGACATGTTCTGGTGGGATACAACGTCGATCTCGGAGATGCGCCGCGCGTTGGTGCCCTGGTTGTACTTCCCCCAAACCGGGTTGTCGTCGCCGTAGTCTAGGTGACCGTCGAAGTGGATGTATCCTATCTTCACGTTGGGATTGGCCTCCGTCACCGCCCGCGTATAGCCCAGACATGATGGATAGCTGATGTAATGGTCTCCCCCCAGACACACCGAGAAGCCGCCTCGCCGCACAACCTCAGCCACTCCTCCCGCAATACCCTCTATGGATTTCAGCACGTCCGAGGGATAGACGTTGTAGTCCCCCACGTCCACGAGCCTGCTCGCCGAGGGGAGGGTCAGCCTGGTGCCGCTGTTCAGGTCCAGCAGGCCTCCGTCCGCGGTGTTCATCAGCCTCTCGGTAAACGCCAGAGAACCCTCTCGAATGCCCCTGGGGCCCATACGGGTCCCAAAACGGCTCGCGTGGGTGCTGTCGTGGGGCGCGCCTCCAACCACCACCATATCGGGCTCCACCTGGTCGAGGCTGACGAGCGGAGATTTCAGGAAGGTCTGCGCTCCAGAAAACCAGGGCAATGTCTCGGTTGTCGTCATAAATCACCCCCAATTGGCATGGATAGAAGGAGTGGCCGGAGCTTTAGGCTGCGCCCATGATACGCGGATAGATGAACCTGAGTATAAGGTGAACGCCAAATCGCTGGCCGGTCTTGCCAAGCCCGTCAACCTCGATAATCGGGTTCAACCCACACAGGTCGAGCGCCCCGACCTTGGTCTGCGTAAGCGCGTCCATGGCCTCCCAGAGGTCTATGTTCCTCATCCCGTCGAACGAGGGGGCCGCCGTCCCGGCCACGTATCCGCCGTCCAGCACGTCCAGATCGACGCTGAGGTAGATCGAATCGCAGCCGTCCCCCGCTATCTCCGCCGCCTGCCGGGCAACCGCCGCTATCCCCTGGCTGCGCACGTCCGCAAGTGTGAACACGTTGAGGCCCAACTCCTGCGCCAGTTCCCACTGCTCCGTGCGTATGTAGCCGTTGGTCCCCACCCACACCATGTTCTTCGTGTCCACCATTTCGCCATCGATGATGCGGCGCGCCGTAGCTCCCCGCCACACCCTTCCCCAAACCGGGTCCTCGTCTCCGAGGTCCAGCTGGCTGGAGAACTGGATGTATCCCACCTTCGAGCCTCCACCCTCCAACACGGCATCCTTGAAGCCCTGAACCAGTGGATAGGTGATGAAATGGTCGCCGCCCATGATTACGGGCAGGGCTTTGGTGCGGGCGATCTGGTACATGGACTCGCGCAGGGAGGCCTGGTTCTTCTCCCACTCGATGGCGTAAACCGTCAGATCGCCCAGGTCCCTGAGCTTTTCACGCACGAGCCTGGGCGTTACCTTCTCTCTGCTATTGATTTCGACAGCCCCGGAGCCTCTCCCTTCCAGGTGCGGGGCATAGTAGTTAGAGGTCTCCCGGTAGGCGCGAGGGCCGAACCTCGCCCCTATCCTGGAGCTGGTGGACATGTCGTAAGGCACCCCTGCAACGGCGACCATCCCCTCCTCCAAATCGTCCCTGGTCGCCACGGATGCCCTTACGAAGGTAAGTATTCCGGCTGTTCTTGGTAGGGGGTCCTTTCTAAGCGGCATCGCGCTCCTCCATTATCTCGCCAAGATGCGCTGAGAGTCCCGATACTTGGCCGGGCCTTCCTATTGTCCTCTACTCGAGGTCGAAGTCAAAGTTTCCGAGGCATTACGAAGTTTGTCGGGAGTCGATATAGGGCTGGCCTGTGTAGGATTGGATACGCCGTTTGTAGTCATAACGACTCTGGCATCTATGGAACCTCGAATATCTTGGGGGTGATGAGCCTCAACAGCGACTCGGCAGCCATCATGGAAGTGCGGCCGGAGTGGTCCAGCGCCGGCGAGTTCTCCACCAGGTCCATCGCGCCGATAGGGTACTTGGCAAGCTCATCCAAAATCTTCAGCAATGCCATGGGCGTCAGAGCCCCCATCGTCACAGACCCCGTCCCATTGGAGAAACCCGCGTCTATGACGTCGATGTCAAAGCTCATGTAGATGTAATCGCATCCCTTGATGGCGAGTTCGCCCGCCCTCTTGCCGACCTCAGCCGGTCCCATCTCGTGGATGTCCTCGCTGGTGAAGATGGTGCCCCCGTTTCTCCTAATGGGCTCCACCTGGTTCAGATTGCATGGTCCTTGTATGCCGATCCACACCATGCTGCTGGGGTCCATCACGTCGATTTCAGAGATGCGGCGGGCATTGGTGCCATTATTGTACTTGCCATTGGGTGGTGAGTCATCGGCGAAGTCCAGGTGGCCGTCAATGTGTATGTACCCCACCTTCACTCTCGGGTTCGCCTCCGCCGCGGCCCGGCAGAAACCCAGACAGGATGGATACCCCACGTAGTGATCGCCACCCAGGCATACGGACCAGCCCCCTCTGGTTACGACCTCAGCTACACCCCCTGCCATACCCTCGGTAGCCTTCATGACATCCGTCGGGTAGCTGTTGAGGTCGCCTATATCCAGCAGGCGCGTCTCCGCTGGCAGAGACAGCCTTCTGCCGGTAGAGGTGTCCAGAAACCCGCTGGCAGAGGCATTGCGCAGTTTGTCGGCAATGACCACAGACCCCTCTCGGATGCCTTTGGGACCGAGCCTTTCATTGAATCGTTCTCGCATCGCGTGGGGGGCGCCACTGATTACTACATCGCCGGGCTTGATGTCATCGAAGTCTCCCTGAGGAGCTCGCAGAAATGTGGCTGGCCCGGCAAACCAGGGTAGATTTTCCGTTGTGCTCATCTGCCTCACCATTCTCCTTCACGACCACGCCAGGACCTTTTCTGACATGAACCTCACGACCAGCCAGACCGCGAAGCGCTGGCCGGTGGCTCCAGACATCTCCACGGTGGGGTTCATCCCAACCAGGTCCATTGCGCCTACCTTGGTTCTCCTCAGGACATCGATGGCTTTGAGGAGTTCCACGTTCGTTATGCCGTCGAAGGAGGGTGCCCCTGTCATAGCCACGTACCCACCATCCAGCACGTCGAAGTCCACGCTGAGGTAAACGGCGTCGCAGCCGTCACCCGCTATCTCCGCTGCCTGCTGCGCAACGGCCGTTATCCCCTGGTTGCGTATGTCCGCAAGCGTGAAAACGTTGAGATTCAGCTCCTGCGCCAGTTCCAACTGCTCGGCGCGAATGTAGCCGTTGGCGCCAACCCACACCATGTTCTTCGTATCCACCGTTCCGCCGTCGATGATGCGACGAGCCGTAGCCCCTCGCCACACCTTTCCCCAAACCGGGTCCTCGTCTCCGAGGTCCAGCTGGCTGGAGAACTGTATGTATCCCACCTTCGAGCCTCGTCTCTCCACCACGGCATCCTTGAAACCCTCAACCAGTGGATAGGTGATGAAGTGATCTCCGCCCAGGATGACGGGCAGGGCTCCGGTGCCGGCTATCTGGCGCATGGAGTCCCGCAGCGCGCCTGCGGTTTGGTCCCAATTCACGGGATAGACGTTTAGGTCTCCAAGGTCGATCACTTTCACATCTTCCGGGGCCTTCATCCTCTGGCCTGTGGTTATCTCCACTATCTCCCCTCGGTCGAGGTAGCCGCCATAGTACGCGGAGGTGTCCCTTATGGCCCTCGGCGCGAACCTGGAGCCTATCCTGGAGGTGCAGGAGAGGTCGTAGGTGACTCCCGCAATGGCAATCATTCCTTCCTTCAGATCCTCTACATCTCCTTGAGGGGCACGCATGAAGGACATGATCCCCGCGATTCGCAGTTGGGGCTCTCCTTTGCTTAGCGTCATTCTCTCCTCCTTGGATGTAAATTATCTAGCCGCCGTGAAAGCGCCTACCCGGCGAAGACCTTGGGGGCGATGAGTTCTATGATGGCCTCCGCGGCCAATCGCTGGGAGCGCCCGCGAATGTCCAGGTTGGGGGCCACCTCTACCACATCCAGCGCGCCTATCTTGGTGGACTGGGATAACTCCAGCATTAGCCCCAGCAGCTCTGCCGGGGTTAGGCCGCCGATGATGACATCCCCGGTTCCCGAGGCGAACCCGGAGTCCACCACGTCGATGTCCAAGCTGACGTAGATGGAATCGCATCCATTTCCTGCCACTTCAAGGGCTTGCTGGGCCGTTTTCTGAATCCCCTGCTCCTTCACCAAGTCCGCCGTCATCACCGTGGCCCCCGCATTGTGGGCTAACTCCCATTCGTCGTAGGGAATGTAACCCTGCGTGCCTACGAAGACGGTGTTCTTGCCCTCCACCAACCCTTCATCCAAAATACGCCGCACCGTAGCTCCGTGCCAATCTCTGCCCCAAACGGCGTCCTGGTCACCCAGGTCCAGCTGACTTGACAACTGAACGAGGCCGATCTTCTGGCCGAGTGCGGCCTTGAATCCCTGAACCAGGGCGTAAGTCACATAGTGATCGCCTCCCAGTATGACCGGAAAGGCGCCCTTAGTTACTATGTCGGATATCGAGTCCCTGCAGGAGGCCATCGTCTTCTCCAGGTCCGTTGGAAAAACGGGCAGGTCCCCCAGGTCGATGAGTGTGCCCTCCCGGGGCAACCTGATAGTACGCCCCGTCAGTATGTTCACCATTGACTTCGAGGTTGAACCCTGAACGTCGAATATAAAGTCGGCGCTGGCCTCTCGAATGGACCTGGGCCCGTGCCTCACTCCCTGGCGAGAACTGGAGGTGCCATCGTGGGTTACCGCCGCCACAGCTACCACACCGGCCTCGAGACTTTCCAGACTCCCTCGCGGCGCTCTGGCGAAGGTGTTTATTCCTGCGAATGATGGAAGAATATCCCTGTTGTACATGACTCCCCCTTTGGACTGGCTGCTACTCCTAGCCCTCGCCCTTCCTTGTGCGGCATCCCGCCAGAAAGGCCATTAGCAGACTGCACGCAACTCTCGCTGCGGTCTCGTTTTCGTCCAGATATGTGTATATGTCCACTAGGTCCAACGCCGCCACCTTGGGATACTGCCCCAAGGTGTACATAGCCTCCGCCATATCCTCCCCTGAAAGCCCGCCTGGAGAGGCCATCCTGGAGATTTGGGAGTAGGGAATGTCCAATGCGCTTCCGTCCACAGTGACGTATATGGCATCTGTTCCGTCGGAAGCGACCGCCAATGCCCGGGCCACCACCGCGTCGATTCCTTCTTTGCGAGTCTCCCGTGCGGTGATGATAGTCACTCCCTGGTCCTTTGCGTACTGGTGCTCGGTCAGGGTGCTTACAAATCCATGGAGTCCCAATTGCGCGACGTTTTTCCCTTCGATGCCGACCCCAGCCTCCAGAATGCCCCTCATGGGAGTGAAGTCGGTGGGTCCTCCCTCATCCAGGCTGCGCATGTCGCTCCGGGAATCGAAATGGACTATTCCCAGTTTCTTGCCTGTGGCTTTGGCATAGGATGTAGCCGAGAGCCACGTCACCGCGCCCGCGCCGCCAAGCATCACGGGGATGTATGATGAATTGAACTCGAACAGCCCGGGAAGGGTTGCCTCCATGCGCCGGATGTTCTCGTCTATATCCGTCTGGTGAAAGCCTACGTCGCCCACGTACCGGACCTTCAGGTCCTGAACATCTATGCCGAAGTCCGGGTTGAAAGTGGTGAAGTGCACCAGCGCCTTTCTCATGTTGTTGGGGGTCTCGGTCAGCACCGAGTCAACCATTGTGGAGGTGTTCAGGGGCACACCGATGATCCCAACGTCGATGGCCTCCTCGAAGTCCCATTCGGTTATCCAGTTGCTGACCCTTCGCTCCTCCTGTCCCTCGGTTTCCGAGAGTATTCGAAGCTGGGGAGGGTCCAGATACTCGAAATGCAAGGCGCACCTCCTGTAATGTTATAGGCCCTGCCTCCGCGCTGCAAAGGCGTGTACTAGAGAACCTGAATGACTAGAAGACCCTCTGCTTCCTCTCGTTGAAGCCCGTGAGAAAGCTCATGATTATATTGACTCCCAGCTTGGAGGTCACGTCCCGCACGTCCTTGATACAGTCTATCTCCACGAGGTCCATCACCTTCACCTTGGGGTGACGTCCCAGGAGGTACATCGCCTCCAGTATCTCGTGCGAGTCCAGTCCTCCGGGGGCATCGCCGCCCGTGCCTGGGCCCCAAGGGGAGTCCATCACGTCGATGTCAAGAGAAATGTAGATGGAGTCGGTGCCATCGGACGCTTTGTCCAGGGCTTCCTTTATGATATCCCTGATTCCACGTCTTCTCACCTGGGCGGAAGGGTATAGGCTGATGCCGTGGCCCTTGTTGTATTCGAACAACTCCGAGGAACCCAGAAATCCGTGAAATCCTATCTGAACGGCGTTATTCCCGTCCAAGTGTCCCCCTTCCAGAAGTTGTCGGAAGGGCGTACCCGACGTGGGGCCGTTGGTTCGGAAGTCTCGCGTGTCTGGGTGGGCGTCGAAGTCTATCAACCCCACCTTCTCGTTGCGGACATTTTTGAATGCTCGAAAGGACGGCGCGGCCACCGAATGGTCGCCCCCAAGCACGATAGGCACGAAACCCTGGTCAATCGTGTACACGTCCGAGAGGGCCTTCTCGATGTTCTCATGGCATCGGAAGACGTTGGTTGGGTGCATAACGACGTTGCCGACGTCCCGCACTTTCAGGTCAACGGGGTCGGTGTCGAAGTTGGCGTTCCTGGTGGCAAAGCGGCGGAGTATCTCCCGGATGACGTTGGGCGCAGCGGCCTCGCCTGTGTAGCCGTATGGCGCGCCGATAATCCCCGCGTCTATCTGCTCCTCGAAGTCCCAGGGCGTTATCCAGTTGCTCAGCATGTTGTAATGCTGTATCGGCCTTGTGTTGGTGATGACGGGCGGCGGTACAATAAGCTCTATGTTGCCGCGTTCAGGAGCCATAAGTTCTCCTTTCAAAACGTACGCGTGCGAGGTCGGGCATCGCTGGGGTTTTCTCCGGCTACACGCCAGGTTCCACCTTATCGAAGAGCCTTGGAGCCAATACGTTGGTGATTCCTCTGCTCGCCAGCGTCACGGTGCGACCCGAATGGTCCCACTCCGGTGCGACCTCGCAAAGGTCGAAGGCCTTAAGCGTGTCGTAGCCGTTGAGGATGTTCATAGCCTGCAGGAACTCGCGGGCGCGTATGCCTTCGAACTCAGGCGAGCCGGTGCCGGGCGACTCGGCGGCGTCCACCACGTCTATGTCCACGCTGACGTAAACGGCGTCCACCCCGTCTGACGCGGCTTCCATCGCCTCTTTCACAATCTCTTCGATCCCGCGCTCCTGGATGTTCCGGGAAGTCAGCATTCTCAGATCGTGCTGTCGCTTGAGCCGATACTGGTCGGTGTTCAGTCCGTAACCGTTAAGGCCTACCCAAACGATGTTCTTGAAGTCTATCATCGGGTTCTCACTGATGCGCCGCACCATGGTCCCATGCGTGTACCGTCCGCCAATGCTGCCGGTCTCATCGCGGAAGTCCGTGTGGCTGTCAAAGTGGACGTAGCCCAGTCGAGCATTGGGTTGCCGCTCCGCCATACCCTTCGCGAACCCTGTAAAGGAAGGGTACGAGACGTAGTGATCGCCTCCCAGGACTATGGGGAAGCCGCCGCGCTTCACTACTCCTGCCATCCCCTCGATCACGGACTCGGTCGTCTTCATCAGGTCAGTGGGGTAGATGTTGAAGTCCCCCAGGTCGGCCAGTTGGGGCGCCGGCTTGAGACGCAACGCCTCCGAGGTATCTACGTGAATGCGCGTCGAATCGGGCGCGACATCGAACATCACGCGACCGGAGAGGGATGCCTCTCGAATTGCCCTAGGCCCGAAGCGTGCCCCAACCCTCCCCGTGGGGATTCCATTGTCGATGGGCACTCCCGCTATCACGGCCAGCCCTTCCGTGACATCCTCAACCTCAATGCCTGGCGATCTGAAAAAGGAGACCAGTCCTCCGTAATAAGGCATTGCTTCCCTCTGATACATGGGAGACCTCCTTCTTGGGGCGTTTTGAAACTTATCCGGCCGGTTAGCGACGATCGAGATACTTCATCATTGGCTGCCGTTACGAATCATTCACGACTGGCGCTGACCACTGCCCGGGAAGAGGCGCAAATCTTTGCGCAACTTTCGCTTCAACGCGGTATCACGCAGATGATACATGCTGATGTTGCCTAAAGCAATAGGCGCAGCAAAGGAGCAACTGCTCGGCCACTTGACCGGCGACGGCTTTAGGCCCGGCAGTGGTGATGGCATGGCCGTTGGCGAAAGCCGCGGGTCGTGCCGCGTGCCGTCATCAAGGCAGTGTGGCCAGGCATAGCGAGCCGGCTCACGAAACCTTGCGAAAAGCCTTGGCGAGTTAACCGAACTCAGGACAGCTTTGGGCTGAGAGCAGTGCTGCCCAAGTAAGCCGACAGGCGCCAAGGGCAGGTCAGTACATGTGCCCATGCACCGAGGCGGCGACGGACACCTCGATGTCGAGAATGGCCCGGGACATGGCTTGGCCGATGAGGTCCAGCTTGCGCACCTGCGCGATGCGATCTGATGCCCTGTGCAACTCCTGCCTCGACAGCAGCGCCCTGAAGATGCCGCAAGCATCGGCGAGACAGATGAGCATCACGTCGCGCGGGTCCGGTATGTCGTCGCTGAACAGCACCCCCATGATGCGCAGCTTCACTTCGCGCTCGGCCGTGCCGTCGACGGTCGGGTAGCGCCTGGACCGGAACACCCAGAGGAAGCGGTCGTCCTGGCGTTCCAGGATGCCGCTGGCGACCAGCCGGGAGAGCGCCTCTTCGCGGATTGCTCCGGCGCGCGACGCGGCGTGTTCCACCCAGAAACGGGCGTCCTGCTTCTCACCGGCTTCTATCTCGGCCAGCGTTGGGTCGAGCAGGCTGTCCCCGACCGGAGTGGCGTCCAACAGAACCAGGTTCTCCAGGTCGGTGTCGATGCGATCCTCCATCGCTAAGTCCATAAGCACGCCGCCGGCGATGGCATAGTCCAGCGACCAACTGGGCACATTTACGAAGCGCCCGTCCTCGTCCCCAAGCAAGAGCAGTATGATTTCCTCGACGAATCTCAGCATGATGTCTTGGCTCTCCTAAGCTACGCGTTCACTCCCGCGCGGAGCTGCTTCCGTCCGCGGTCCTACCATCTACTCGACTCTTCTGCGTACACGTGATCAGGCAATCTGTAGCGGATTCCTTCCTCATCGTACACCGAAGTCTCGAGTAAGGAGGTGAATCTGGTGTAATTGCCGTTCTGTGTACGTCCCAGAAGCAGTTTGTTCAAGATGTGGCCGTAACGCTTCTGGAACCTAAACCACCAGACGACTCCAAAGGACGAGTACGAAGGATACATCAGTCGGTCGGCGGTATCTCTTCCGATGAGCCCGCGCGAAATGCGGTACACGTATTTGGCTAACTTCCGGCGCTCTTCCGGACTAGTCCTCCCGGCAATCAGCGGAGCTGAGTTAATTAGAGAATGGGCCATCACCATCGATTCGATCGGAACATCCGGCTCGCACATTAGGCCGATTTCATACATCCTCAGGGCCTCTTCTTCATCACGGAACAGAATCGACTTGGGGATACCCATCAGATGACCGGAATAGCGCCAGACGGCCATAAAGCTTTCCCGCTCTTCCTCATTGCCAATGGCGCCCAAGGTTTTCATGTGTTTCAGAAGCCTTGCTGAAAAAGCAGCAACGGCGTAACCCAGATGTGCCGAGCTAATCGGTATACCCCAAGCCTCGGCATCCCAATCATCCGAGTTGTTCAGGAGGTGTCTCACTCGTGCATGGACTATCCGAATACGGACCGAAAGTTTCCAGCCGTCTCCTTGCCTATCCAGACCGCCGGGAAGGAATATCTCCATCATGTGACGGTTATTCTGCCCCAAACGTCTGGTGCCCTGATCACGCACCCGCCCAGTGATGAAGAAGGACTTTGCTATATTCGTTGTAAATCCTTCTATCAGAACGCCAGCGACAAATGCCGCCAGTATCATCTGCGAATTCCTGTGGAACATGCGAATGGCCGGAGCGAATGCCGAATAGTCGAGCCACTCGGGTGGAGTTTCCGCCTGTTTGAAGAATTCTCGCATTGAGGCCGGCGCATCCCGTAGAGCCTCCTCACCTTCGTTCTGCATAGCCGCTTCGATGAGTGACCAAGCCTTGTGTGAACCAAGCTCTTCGAGATCATCCATCATCGCTTCGGCTAGCGGGTCTCCAATGAGCGTGTGCGCTATGTAATTGGACGCCATTTCGGGCGCGACTTTGCGGGCCTTCTCGTACCCTGCGTGGTAATCAGAAGGTATATTCATCTGCATGTGTGCCTCCGTATCGAATCCGGTCCAGACTTCCGAAAATTCATGCTCCTTCTGACTCTACCCGCAGATCGGGAAGCCAACTCAGCCAGGACGGCAGGTACCAGTTCCCTCTGCCCAGTACCTCCATGCTGGCTGGAACCAAGACAGACCTTACCAATGTCGCATCCAAGAAGACCGCTACGGCAAGCCCGAATCCAACCTGCTGATTGATGATGGTATCCCCTGCGGCGAATGCGCCGAATACCGCAACCATGATTAGGGCGGCGCCGGTGATCATTCCCCCGGTGGACTGCAGGCCATAGGCCACCGCCTGGGCGTTGTTCCCGGTCTGGTCGTAACGCTCACGGATGCGGCTGAGCAGGAACACATGGTAGTCCATCGACAGTCCGAAGAGAATAGAGAACAGGAACAGCGGGATCCAGGCGTCGATGACCTCAGCGTGCTGGAATCCCAGCAGGTCCGTGCCTACTCCCTTTTGAAACACCAACACCAGCAGCCCGTACGCGGCGCCTACCGAGAGGAGATTCATGATAACCGCTTTGATCGGGATGACTATCGACCGGAAGACCAGCATCAGTATGATGAAGCTGGAGCCAAGCACGAACGCAAAGATGATTGGAGTGAACATATCGACGATACCGAAGAAATCCGCGGCTTCAGCGGTTACGCCCCCAACATAGACCTCTGCTGGCACACCTTCGAACGCAGCCGGTATATGCGCTTCGCGGAGCGTGGCCAGCTTGTTGGTCGCCGCGCGGCTGTTGGGCTCTCCTGGGAAAGGAAGCGTCAGTAGCGCGAGGTCACCCTCCGAGTTGACCTCTTGGGAGGGCGGGACCGGGAACGCGGGGTCGTCCTGGAGAGACCTCACGAGACGGGCAATCGCCTGCTGCACCTGGGGACTGTCTATATCCCCGTCTATGACTATCTCCGCAGGACTCAGTATCCCCGCGGGACTGACTTCTCCAACGGAGAACTCCTCTTCGAGGACGATGAACGCCTCCTTGGTATCCGAACTGTCGGGGAAGGTGTTGACGTCGTTAAGTCCCGTTTTAATGTCGAAGTAGAAGTAAGTCAGGACAATCATCGGAACGCCGATGATGAGGATACTGACGATGGGGAAGCGTGTTACGGCGCGAGTGATAGTCTCCCAGAATCCATGCTCTGTGGCTTGGGAACTCCTGAGGGAGAATCTGGAGAGGAAGGGGATGGACATAAAGTCCACCCTGGGACCGAGCAGCGCGAGCACTGCGGGCAAGAGTGTGAGAGTCGCGGCCAGGGCGGCGATGACCACCAGGATGGCCCCCAGCCCGAGCGACTGGAAGAACGACACCGGAACGATGAGCATTCCAAGAAGGGCCAGCACCACGGTAGTGCCGCTGAAAAGCACCGTGCGACCAGCCGTATCACCCGTCTTGCAGACCGCCTCATACGTGTCAAGACCGCGGCTCATCTCCTCCCTGAAGCGAGACACTATCAGCAGCGAGTAGTCGATGCCCACCGCAAGCCCAATCATGGTGATCATCATCGTTACGAAGAAGATCAACTCGAAGACCTGGCCGATAACCCCCACGGCTGCAAGCGCGACGGCTATGGCGACAATGGCCATCCCCAGCGGCAGCAGTGTGGCGGCGACAGCGCCGAAGAGTAACAGCAGGATGATCAGCGCTATGGGGACGCCGAAGCGTTCCCCTTTCTCCAAATCTTCCGCGCTCATCTCGTTGTTCTCGAAGGCTACGCTGGCATCTCCACCAATGAGCACGCGGAAGTCGTCCGCTCCGTCGGCTTCCCGGACGATGTGAACAACGTCCTCTACGTTCTGCGTGGCCTCCTGCGCGCTGCCGGTCAAGATGAAGCTTATTATGGTGGTCTTGCGGTCGGGGGAGACCGAAAGTGGATCGTTGGTCAGATAGTAGTGCAGTCCCAACCGAACCGTGTCAGGCCCCAGCGCCATGATCTGGGCATGGAGCGATTCGACCTTTTCCTGAAACTCGGGATCATCGACGGTCAGAGACGGCGACTGAACGATGACCAGTTCGGCAAGCGGCTTAGGGCCTCGCAGCCGGTCTTCGATTGCGGCGGATGCGCGTTCAGACTCGTATCCGCCAGCCAGCCGGAAGTCGGTGGTAGTGGCGCTTGGCAGTAGAGTCCCGATGAGCACGAGTGCGATTGCTATCAGCGCTATCCATACACCGATGGTCACCCATGGCCTTCGCACACTGACACGGGCAAGATATTCAGTCAACTGAGAACACCTTCATGTAATCATATACCTCTACCGTAGAAGGAATACATCTCCCATCATACCAGCCAAACCATAGCTGTAAACACGCCCTCTTGTCAATATGACCTGCGTGCCAGCGCAGGGCAAATGCATCTTATTTGGTATCAACGTTGGCTAGGTCCCCCGCTACAGGACTTTGACGGGTTGGAGTGCTGACGCGTTGAAATTTGGAGGCGATAATCTATCTCCTAGCGCAGCCGGAGTTGGTGGTGCCTTGCTCGGTTTTGACGGAAATGGAGGTGTATCGCCAGTCCCAATGGAATGCGCTGGAGTGTAGCCCGCCATACACCGAGGGATCATCTACGAGTTATCTACGGCGCCAACCTGAACGTCAACGAAAGTTCTTGATTTTGTGCGGCCTGGTGGGCCAGGGTTGACTGTAGGCAGTACCATCTTTGAGATGTGGATGGGTCTGTGAGCCTAGCAACTTGCCCGGTTCAACAACAGGCCGCCCAATCCAGCCATTGGTCTCTAGGTTCGCCGTTTAAGCCACTGCCTCGAGTAGTCGCGCCCATGTGCAATACGCACCATTCTCACGCAGAACGGTGGGTAGTGGGGTGAGGGCAGTGCGTGAAACACTAAGCCGCGGGGGAATCATGCCGCTAGTGTGTTGTGTCCTACGCTGATGCCAGCATGGCAGATTCTATGCGAAAGCGAGTATCCTGGCCGGGTTGCCCACAGTTATCGCTCGAATCACATCTTCCGAAAACCCCTTGCGTCGCATTCTGGGAACGATGTTCTCGAGGATGTGGCCATAGCCGTGCCCGCCATATCTAACAAGTCGGTGTTTCGTGCAAATGTCCTGACCAATAACGATTTTGTCGGAATAGCCGGCGTCGGCGATGCGCCTTATGAAACCCAGCCTCTGGGCGTCGCTGGGCATGTCGAGCTCGGCGAGAGGATAGTAGGACCCCTCATTGCCGAACAGGTCCCATTCGAGGTAACAGCCTGACGCGGCAATACTCAGAAGTGCCTCGAATTCGAACACGGTCCGATCCAGATGTCCCATGATTACCCGGGATATATCCGCGCCGCCGTTCGCAAGCAGTTCCAGGATCTCCAACGGCGCATCCGGATGCCGCCCTGGATGGATCAATATCGCCGCGCCCGTTTCTCTTTGGGCGATTGCCGCCGCTGACAGAGACTTGCGCTCGTTCGGGCCAAGAGGCCATGTGCAACCGACCTCCCCGATTATGCCCGCTTTTACGCCGCTGCCTTCAACGCCTTCAACGATGTCGCCGGTAATCTCCCGCGCCAGATCATCCACACTTCGCTCATTCATGTCTTCTGGATGGACCGCTTCCACGTAGAAGCCCGCGCCCATAATGATGTGGACGCCCGATTCACTGGATATCTGGGCCAGCGCATCCGGCTTGCGCCCGATTCCTGTCGTGGTCGCGTCCACAATTGCGCCCCCGCCGACTTCCCTGTACTTCCTGACTTCACTTATTGTTGTATCCAGGTCCATCAGCTGAAGGTTGGAGCGGTTGCTGTAGTAGTTGCGCCGTATCCATCCGAGATTCTCTAGGGCAATGGGCGCATCCGCCAGTTCCCGAGAAGGCGAGTCCTGGGCGGGGCGATACATGAATGAGAAGTCGATGTAGAGGTGTTCATGGGTCGTGGTGGCGCCCAGTTCCGATGGAGATACCGGGCCCAGCACGGTCTGGACTAGACCCCGATTTTGGCCTGATGACATGGCGCCGCTCCTTGTAGTATGGTGGTGTCCAAGCATAACACCAGCCGTTCAGGGGCGCAAAGCGGTGCCTGCCAACGTCCGAGGATGAGAGTCATGCCGTAGGTTTGGTTCCTATCGACGGCCATCACCGGAATAGTGCTGGAGAGCCAGACAAAAGAGAGGTTCCAGGCATGAAGTTCGCGGCGTTCACGACCGTGGCGGCGTCCGCTGGGGAGGCCGCCAACGCTGAGCAGATGATTGACAACCTCAGACAGCAGACCATTCTGGCAGAGGAGCTCGGCTTCGAGGCCATGTGGCTCGGAGAACACCACTTCGGGCCCTATGGAGTGGGCGATCTGCCGAACCCGATTCTGCTCGGCGCAGACCTCGCGGCGCGGACGTCCAGGATTCGCATCGGACAGATGGCGAACATAGCCCCGTGGTGGCATCCAATACGGCTTGCCGAAGACCTTGCTATCCTGGACAACATGACCCGAGGACGCGTGGAGGTTGGCTTCGGCAGGGGAATCTGGCCGTATGAGGGTCCACAGTTTCATCCTAACGCGGACCCTCGCAAGGACAGGGAGAACAGAGAACTGTTCCGGGAGACGGTGGAGATAGTGCGGGAGATATGGACCAACGAGTACTTTTCGTACCACGGGACCAACTACACCTTCCCTGCCGACGACACCGTCTTCTCCCATCCACGGTTTCCGTCGAATCCCGCCTGGCAGGAAGAGGAGAGAGTAACGAAGCTTCGGGTGACGCCGAGACCCTACCAGAAACCGCACCCACCGCTGTGGATGACTGTCTCCACAGACCGTTCTGTAACAACTGCGGCCGAACTTGGACTGAAAGCGTGCTACTGGCAGCCCCCCGCTCTCAGAATCAGGCAGCGAATGGAACTCTACGCGCAAGTCAGGACCGAGCTGGAGGGGAGACCCTTCGGTGTAGGAGAAGACCAGGCGGTCATGCGCTCCACGTATGTCGCCTCTTCAATGGAGGAGGCGCGCCGAGATGCGGAAGAAGGCATCATGTCCTCATTCATCTTCAATGATCCCTTTCGAGGCAGGCAGGTCTTCACCAACCCGAGCGAGGTCTTGGACCCAGGCGTGAACCTGGATTGGGACTTCCTGGAGCCACGCACCCTGCTTGTTGGCTCCCCTGAGAACGTGGTGGAGAAGGTTCAGGAGTTACAGGAGGTATGCCACCTGGACTATCTGCTTGTCGAATTCTCACACATGGGAATTCCGTTGAGCAAAACCCTGACGAACCTGGAGACCTTTGCCACAAAGGTGATGCCGCGATTCGCTAGTGACAGCTGAAACACGGAAAGAGGAGACTCCCGCCCCGCTCATGCCCCGGACTCAACTCCTAGCATAATGACGGCGACGCCGTGGGACAGCCCGGTCGCGGTCGCGGCAGATGTGGCGCTACGAGCACAATGGGCGTGGTGGGCCAGCGTGTCCTGTACTGCGAACTTTTCGCTGCGAAATCCTGATATGAGGAGCGGACGGGCCCGGGTGATCGACCACTCGCCCGCCTGCGCGATTCGAGATTCCAACATGTTTGCCTGCGCTTCAGATATGCCCACAGGCCAAGCGCCCCCAACCCAACCAGTCCAACCGCGACAACGTTCGCGATTCCCGGCCCCGTCTCCAACAACACCTACGCACCAACAGCAATCAACGGCAGCATTCCAATGCTGGTCGCGACAACGGCAAGCAGTTGCCTGAGGCTTGTTCGAGCAACCGCCAGCCCAGCGACCACCAAAATGAAGGAAAACAGTCCTAATCCGAAAGACATGAGGGCAACCCCTCCTATCAAGATGCGCCCCCCCACCGTGACCTGCGTCCGATAGTTGTACCACTTGTTATGTCACACCGACAAGCATTGGAACCAGATCTGAGGGCAGGACGGCCTCGGGCACCGGCGGCCTGTAGCCCAGGGAGCTCGTCGTCATTCCTGGCATCGAGGAGCAGGTCGCCTCAGGCCTGGACCGAGCGTTGCGCAACCGCTCCTTGACTACGCTTACCACCCTCCTTAGACTACGTTACATTCCCGCGGTCTCTTTGAGAGCGAGCACAGTTTGATGGGCTGGAAAGATCACTACAAGAGAAACACGGTCACAGCCGACGAAGCGATTGCGTTGGTCAGCCCGGGCGACAACGTGGCGATCAGCGTGGACCCCAAGCCTACCCTTCTGATGGACGTTCTGGCGTCACAGCACAAGCGGCTGGCTGATCTGCGGATTTTCGATGTTGCCCCAATCTACGACCCCGGCTGGCTTCAGGCAGATTTCGAGGGTTCGTTCAGATATAGTCCCTCCATGTTCCTTGGGCCGCTGGCCCGGCCGGCCTACTACGAACACCGTATAGATTTCGCTCCCGTAATTTTCACGACGGACCTTCAGCCGTACAGGGAGCCCGGTAGAGGCCCGAGGCTCGACGTTACGTTGATGTCCTGCTCGCCCCCCGACGACCAGGGATTCTGCAGCTTCGGAAAGGGTCTGTGGAACAAGCGGAGCTTTGCCAAACACGCCCGCGTAGTCCTTGCCCAGGTGGACGACTCTCTCATCCGTACATATGGGGACAACTACATTCACGTCTCTGAAATCGATCGCTTCGTCGAGCACACAGAACCCGAGCTGTCTCTCCAGGAATCGGAGGAGATGATCTCTAATGTGGAGGACCCCCTTGTTCGAGTGGAACTGGAGCGGGTGTTGCCCCTTTTGAGCGGAAGCAACAGGTACGAGTTCTTGTCTGGTCTGCTCGCCAGCACCCTCAGACAGGCACAGGAGTTCGCCAGGCTCTGGGCTACCGCGGAACCGAGCAAGGGCGACAGGAAGATTGCACAGAACGTTGCTGAGCTCGTCAGGGATGGGGATACCATCCAGATCGGGGTGGGCACCCCGAGTACCTATCTACCTCGCTTGGGGACCTTCGATGAGAAGCGGGACCTGGGCTGGCACTCGGAGATGACGGCCCCGGGCATACTCACGCTCATCAAGAAGGGAATCATCACCGGCGAACGCAAGAACGTCAATCCCGGTGTCGCGGTGTTCACCGCACTGACCGGCAGCGATCCCAAGGAGGTTCCATACGCCCACAACAACCCCCTCATCGAGCTGCGAGACGCAGAGTACGTGGTCAACATCAACACTATCTCTTCCCATGACAACTATATCTCCATGAACAACGCCCTCTCCATAGACTTCTCAGGGCAGATCAACGCGGAGACCATTGGAGGCCGCCAGTGGAACGGGACCGGCGGCCAGCCGGAGCTTCACATGGGAGCCGTAATATCGAAGGGCGGCAGGGCCATCACCCTTCTGCGGTCGACGGCGGCCGGAGGCTCCGTGTCCCGCATAGTGCCTCAGCATCCGGAAGGGGCCGCGGTTACTGTACCCCGCACCTTCGCCGATACCATAGTAACCGAGTACGGCATAGCTCAGCTCCTCGGCAAGACTATCCGGGAGAGGGCCCGGGAGCTGATAGCGGTCGCCCACCCAGACTTCAGGGCTGACCTCCAGAAGGCGGCCGAAAGGCTCTATTACCCCTAAACCCTCGAAACCCCCGACCCCAAGAGCGGCTTGTTGAATGCTGTTACCGAATAGTTAGGAGGACCGCATGCCGGTTATCGAGTACGAGGTGAGAGACAAGATCGCCTACGTGACCCTGAACAGGCCCCAATCTCTCAACGCAATCAACAATGAGATGTCCCGGGCCTGGAACGAAGTCTGGGAGCGATTTCGGGACGATGACGACGCCTGGGCGGCTATCCTTACGGGAGCCGGTGACAGGGCTTTCTGCTCCGGCGCCGACCTTAAGGAGATGAGCTCACGCCACGATAGTGGCGCCAACGGCGGCAACCCCTTCGGCGGCGATCCCAGGCCGTTGCGGCCCTCCGAAGAGCTGGGTGTGTGGAAACCGATAATCGCCGCCATCAACGGTTGGGCGATAGGTGGCGGGGTGGTATTCGCAATGGACTGCGACATACGGATAGCATCGGATAGAGCGGTGTTCGGTCTGCCGGAGGTGGAGCTGGGGATAGTCACGACCTGGTGGGGCACCGTGAGGGCCAGGGCCCACATGTCGTTTGGCAGGGCCCTGGAGTTTCTGCTCACCGGCAATCATGTCACAGCTCAACAGGCCGAGCAGTGGGGGTTCGTGAATCACGTCGTCCCCCATGACCAGCTGATGAGTAAGGCGGAGGAGATGGCTCGGAAAATCAACGGCAACGGCCCCCTGGCAGTCCGGGGGATCAAAGAGGTCTCATACAGAAGCCTGCTGGATGGAATCCGGGAGGCGGGCCGGCTGGAAGACGTGATCAGTGTGGTCGCCGCGCAGAGCGAGGACGTTCAGGAGGGTGTGCGGGCCTGGCTGGAGAAGCGCCCGCCCGAGTTCAAGGGCCGTTAGGAGACGCCCGAGTTCAAGAACAACCGGAAGTCGGGCATGAGCGTCATGGCGGGCCTGATAAGACTGAATTGCGAACTTTTCGCTGGGAGGTCCTGATATGAGGAGTTGGTCAGCCAACCTTGGATAGACTTCTGGGAGCCTCCGGTCCACCGGGTTGGAGGCCCTCAATTCCGCCGGGGACGGCAGCCGCCGGCCAGTCGGACATGAGGAGAGTCCATCTGCCGGGCCAGCCAGGTTCTCATCTAGTACACCGTAGTATCTCATGCTATAGTCATCCCTAGGGAGTAGCAATGCAATGACATCGAAGATATCAATCAAGCAAGAGTTCAAAGGATCGATTGAGAAGACTTGGAGTACGTTGATCGATTTGGATCGGTACCCCAGTCGAGTAAAATCATACGAAGCGATCGAGTGGCTGACCTCAGAGAAGTCCGGAGTCGGCGCGAAGTGGAAGCAGACCCGAAGGGTCTTTGGAAAGAGCCACACGCAAACTATCCAAGCTGTTGAGTGGAGGGAGCCAACTTCGTTTGCAATGACCGCGACCGAGGCCGGAGCAACCTATTTGACCCGTTACAGCCTCGGGGAATCTAAGGATGGCGAGACCACCTAGGTCTCGGCATCTTTCGAGGTCCAGCCCAACAGCCTGTTCAGTAAGGTATTCGTCAAGCTTATCGGCAAGAAGCTCCTGGGTTCAACCCGTGAAACCTTGCAGAACGATCTCTCTGATCTGGCCAATGCGGAGGAAGGGGCATGAGCGAGTCGATGCGGATAGTCGATACCAGTCCGGACGCCTACCTAGCGTCGCTTCCCGTCGAGCACCGCGACACCCTGACATCGGTCGACAGGACGATCCACCGTGCGCTGCTTGACCGCCGACGAGTGCTTTGGCAGGGCGTGTTCTGGGGCGGCACACACCAGTCAATCATTGGATACGGTCACATCGACCAGACAGGCTCATCGGGAAATACTGTCGAGTGGTTCCTCGTCGGCCTCGCTCGCCAGAAGAGGAACTACAGCATCTACGTCAACGCTACGGTCGACAACGCCTACCTCGCCCACCGCTATGCCGATCGCCTCGGAAAGGTGAAACTCGGCGCAGCAAGCATCGGGTTCCGACGCCTCGAAGACCTCGACTTAGTCGTGCTGACCGAGCTAGTCGCCGAAGCGGACCATCTGACACCACCTGACCCCTTCCACTAGCCCTGTCGGTCGAGCCGGGTTTGTTGTGGAAGGAGACCACGTTGTTACAGCCGCACACCTCGCCTGGACGTAGACTACCATAGGCTTCGTGCTCGAGGACGGTACAGAGTGCACCGACGTTCCCGTAGTCTCCTGGCTGGCGTCGGTGCCCCCTCCACAGTGTGCCATACGGACACCGCGCATACCACGCCAAAACTGGTCATGAATAGCTTGTCTGACTGAAGATTATCGTGAACCGCGGAAATTTCTCCATATGCCCGGCCATCGAAGGCAACAAAAAAGGCCGCATACTTGGTTGCGCAGGAAGAGGCCATCGCTGACGTAGCGACGACCTCCCCCTGTGTGTTGCGGCCTAGCGTCCCGCGCCGACCGGCTCCAGCTCTTGCTCCAATGTGAGCACCCACTCGAACATCAAGAGGGTTGCGGGCTGAGCCTTACGGCCCCGGCCCTTGGGCTTCGCCGGCTCCTCGGCCATGAACTCCGCCCAGGGACCGGCGATGGTCGAGGTTCAGGAGTTATGAATTCAGTACCATTAGGTCGAAAAATGTGGGCCGTGTAAGACTGAATTGCGAACTTTCCGCTGGGAGTTTCAGCTATAGCGAGTCGGTCCGCCAGCCCTACTTGGCCTCACACGAACATCTGGGCTGCCATCGTCGAAAGCTCTCTCAGCATGAGAAGAACCGGCTTCCGACGTCTACATCGCATTCCTGACTATCGCCTGCTTCATGACCACACTGTCAAGGATTTCGGGATAGGTTCATGACTCTCGTCTTCTAAGACCTAACGCTCTTAGCAGGCGCGCGCTTTTCAGCGTCGCCTGGCTAAACTTGCTAAGCCCTTTATGGTAGATGGCAATTCCCTAAACGTAGCGACCTTGGCAGTTGCTTTGGACAAATCGTGAGCTGCAGTGAACTCGTTTGCAACCACGATGCAGTCAATACCCGCCGCTATTGCCGACTTCAACCCTCTCGCCGAGTCTTCAATAATCACCGTTTCAGCGGCAGTAGCACCAAAGCGCTGGAGTCCTCTTAGATAGGGCTCGGGATGTGGTTTAGCTCGCTCGTAATCCTCCCGAGTTAAATAGAATTCCATATGATCCAGGATGGATCGCCTTTCGTGTATTAGGGCGAAATCAGGTGATTTGGAGGTAGTAATTATGCCCATCCTGTACTCACCTGCGAGTACGTCTAGCGTTTCCAAGACACCCTCGATTTCGATGTCTTCGGTGATCAGGTATTCTTGGTAGTACCGGTTTCTTAGTTCTCGGCCACGATTAATTTCAGATTCGGATATTCCTGAAACTCGTGCCGCCTCCCACGCGGAAACTCCATTGGCCATATTCACCAAATATGCGTCTCGTGGGAGATCAATTCCGAGAGATGCCAGCGCTCGTTTGTTTGCAAGGTAATACCACTGTTCTGTTTCGACTAAAATCCCATCATGGTCAAAGAGAATGTACTTTTTCACTATACCTTCATGTGATTCCTTCAAGGTTGCTTTCCAAACGTGTCTCGATCGGTTGGTCCGCCTCTGGAAACTCGAAAGAGCGACCGGTGATCTTCTCGTAAAGGTAGATGTAGCGTCTTGAGAGCTCGATTACAAGGTCATACGGTGCTGGTGGTAGGACCTCATCCTCGTAGGGGTTGCAGTTCTCCATGAACCAGAGCCGGAGGAATTCTTTGTCGACGTTGTCGGGTTCCCGTCCCTCCCGCATGCGCTGTTGATAAGAGTCGGCGATCCAGTAGCGACTAGAATCAGGGGTGTGCATCTCGTCTATCAGAAGGATCTCACCGTTCTCGTCACGGCCCATCTCATATTTGGTATCGACGAGAACTAGGCCTTGCTCGGCGGCCTTGGCTTGACCGAAAGCGAAAAGTTCCTGCGCGATGCGGCTACATTGTTCCCAATCATCGGCCGTCATCCAGTTCTCGGACACGATCTCGTCAGGGCTGATCGGACGGTCGTGATCCTCCTCCTTGGTGGTCGGTGTGAGGTAATTCGTCGGGAGCTTCTGGTTTTTCATTAGGCCGTCGGGCAAATCGTTGCCACAGTAGTGACGCCGACCACTCTGGTAGACCGTCCAGAGGGAGGTGCTCGTGGTTCCGGTGATGTATCCACGCACCACGAACTCAATCGGGAAGACGGTACATTTCTTGGCAATTGTGACGTTTGGATCGGGCATGGATAGAACATGATTTGGCACAATATGCCGGGTCTGTTCAAACCACCATTCGCTCGTCATGTTGAGGACCTGCCCTTTGAAGGGGATAGCGGCCAGCACCCGGTCGAAGGCACTCTGTCGGTCGGTGGTGATGAGTACCATACGATCCCCAAGATCGTATCGATCCCGTACTTTGCCAATGAACTTCTCACCTTGAGAAATATTCGTCTCAATGAGGCAGTTTCCGAGCTCTTGTCGTATTCGATCCGTATAGCCCTCTGGAGTGTAAATGGCGCTCTCCATTTATTACTGTCTCCGCAAGGTTAAAAGCCTATACGAGGTGGGGAAGGGGAGACTCGAACTCCCGCGCCTTGCGGCACGTGGTCCTAAGTCATGCTCCTCTGCCTATTCCGATGCTACTCCGTAGGTTGGACGTGTTTTTCGTCAGCCGTGTTTCACTACCATCTGTACTTGATTCGATGGATTGCGGAGCGCCTCGAACGCCTCCTGGATGTTGTCGAGAGGCAGAAAACTGGCTTCTGACACCAGTGGTTCCATTGAGACCTTGCCTGCGCGTATAAGCTCCAGCGCGATGCGCCAATCCTCCGGCTGAGTGCCAAATGAGGACTTTAGGCTGACCTCGCGGGCCATCCAGTTGGGCGGCAGAACGTCCGTCGGTTCCCAGACTATCGCCACAAGCATCACCTGGCCTCCGCGCTTCACCATGTCCATTGCGCTGTCCAGCGTGCCCTTGGCGGCGGCGCACTCGAACACCACGTCGGGGCCGATGCCATCTGTAAGCTCTACCATCCGCGCCGACACGTCCTCCGTGGTAGGGTCGAGAACCGCATCAGCCCCCAACTTTCGAGCGGCTTCGGCCCTGGCCCGAACGGGTTCCGAGACGATAACCTTGCTTGCTCCGGCGGCCCTGGCGACCTGCATACACAGCAGGCCGATGGGTCCCGCTCCCAGCACTGCCACCGAATCTCCCAGCTTCATCTGGGAAAGCCTGACCGCGCGGACCGTCACCGCGCACGGTTCGCACATGGCGGCCTCCACGTCGGATACGCCCTCGGGAAGAGGTATCGGTTGCCACTCCTCCATAACCACCTTCTCCGCGTATGCCCGGACGTCAGCGCTTGCGAAACCCTCCGTGCGGTAGTTGTATCTCGGCCCTCGCATTGCGCCAACCCCGGCAGGCGGTTCGCCACCGCCGCCTACAACCCTGTCACCGATTTGCCACTTTGTTACGCCCGGGCCAATCTGGGATACGGTTCCCGAGTACTCGTGCCCCATCACAGTGCCGGGCGGGGCGATGTCATACATGAAGGCGTGAACGTCGGTCCCACAGATGGCGCAGAATGCAACGTCCACCACAACCTGTCCTGCTCCAGGAGTCGGGTCAGCCCTCTCTTCGATATCAAACTTCTGACTGCCTTTGTAAACCGCGGCGCGCATGAGAACAACCTCCTGAGAGTGCTTGCGGGTAAGCTTATCACTTGTGCCGTCGGAGTCAATGGCAGGCGGCCCATTCTCCAGCCTGGGAACCCCCGCAGCCGGGGACGTGCCAAGCGTCGGCCGGAACCTCAGAGGCCATCCAGCGGTATGGCTTGCTTGGCGCACGAAACCGGGGGTCAAGCCCGATGGCTTCGCCCTGAGAAACCAGGTAATGCTTTGCTGCGCCGTGACGGGTTCCCAGTTGTGAAACGATGTGATGCCCTGGGCCTTTTCAAAGCCCAGAAACAGTATAGGATATGGGCAAGGAGGCGATGGATGGACAACGAATATCAGAAGCAATCCGGAGAGCAAAGCAAGTATGTCTCAATGGGCCTGAGTCTTGGCGTCGGGATAGGCATAACCGTAGGCATTGTCGTAGGTGTTGCTATGGACAACATAGGCGTAGGTATTGCAATCGGGGCTGGCCTCGGCATTTCGATTGCAACTATTTTGGGTACGCACAAAAGGTAACACGCAGAATAATACGCCCGCAACCACAACGGTTTGTCCCCGCAAGGCCACGCGCTCACAGGCTTGACATCGAATACCAGAGGTTATAGATTTCCAGAAATGGCAACAGCTTATTGTCACTCAGACCCGGGTTAGAGGTATTCCATGATTGATATTGCGTTAGAGGTGAACCTGTCCAGGTCGCGGGCCTACTTCGAGGAGGCGCGCCGATACTCGCCTGGCGGCACACCCGACGGCAAAAGCTGGGAGCAAGACCTCTTTTACATAGAGCGAGCCAAGGGCAATAGGCTGTGGGACTTGGACGGCAACGAGTACATAGACTATAACGCCGGGGCAGGCCCCATTATCCTGGGTCACTCGTATGACGAGTTGGATGAGGCGGTAATCGAAACCATCTCGACTCGGGGCGTTCAGGTGGCCCAGCCGCACGTCCTCGAGGTCGAGCTTACCAAGAAGCTGAGAGAGATTATCCCCTGCGCCGAGCAGAGCGCCTTCTGCAACGCGGGCACTGACACCCTGCAATACGCTGTGCGCATGGCGCGCACCTACACCGGCCGCTGGAAGGTCGTGAAGTTCGAAGGGGGCTACCACGGCTGGGCGGACGGCCTGGCCATCAGCAGCAAGCCCACTCTCGATACCGCGGGGCCGATGTCGAGCCCCAACACCGTGGCCGACACCTCAGGAGTCCTTCCCGCCATCCTCGACCACACCATCGTGCTGCCATACAACGACCTGGACGCCGCAAGCGAGCGCCTCGAAAGGGAGAAACGCGAGATAGCGTGCGTCATCGTGGAGCCCATCGTGCACGGCCATGGAATCCTTCCAAAGCCCGGATTCCTGAAGGGACTACAGGAGCTATGCCAGTCGTGCGACATTCCCCTCGTGCTGGACGAGATAATCACCGGTTTCAGACACGACCTCGGGGGGCTTCAGAGAAAGTGGGAGATAGAGGCGGACATGGCGGTTTACGGCAAGTCCATGGCCAACGGATACGTGATTTCCGCCGTCACCGGGCGCGAAGAGTTCATGTCCACCCTTGCCCCGGATGGCCCCGCGTTCTTCTCGGGTACCTACAACGGCAACCCCCTCTCGGCGGCGGCCACGCTGAAGACTATCGAGATTCTCGGCAGACCGGGCTTCTACGAGCGTCTCTACGAGATGGGTGACACACTGAGAGAAGCCGTCAACGGCGTCATCGATGAGTTGGGGCTGGAAGCGACCTGCTACGGCTACGGCTCAGTGTGGGGGCTGTACTTCGAGAGGGAAGCGCCCTCCAACTACCGGGACATACTGCGCTACCAGGAAAGCGGCGGAATGCGGAAGTTCGAGGCCTACGCCCGGCACATGCTCAACAACGGAATCTTCGTCCAGCCGGCCAGGGCGGCCCGCAACTACCTGTACGCCGCCCACACCGACGAGGACGTGCAGAGGACCATCGACGCCACCACCGGCTTCCTGAGAGAGCATCAGTCGGCTTTAAGGTAGGCGCGGCGCCCGCGCAACCGAGCTCCATGCCCTCGCTGAGATTTCATTGTGGGGGCATCCGCTGAATCACACGACGCACCGCCTCCACAAGCGCGTCTACCTCCTCGATTCCCATCGGTGTCGATAGGTTCCCTTGGCACGAGGCTCCTATCAGTATTCCCTCGTTCATCAGGCCAAGAAACATCTCGTGTTCCAGCGCCTTATCAGCGGACGCGGCAGAGCGATAATTCACGAGCTCCTCTCGCGTGAAGTGTATTTGGAAGAGAGAACCCAACCCGGCCACCTGGGCCGGAAAATCCAGTTCGTCGAAAAGGGTTTGCAGTTTCGCCCGCAGCGTGTCTCCAAGGTCCGACAGACGGGTGTAAACGTCTGGGGTCAGTTGCGCCATTGTTGCTACGCCTGCCGCCATCGTAACGGGGTTGGCGCTGAAGGTGCCGCTTTGGGCCACCGCGAGATGCGCCTTCGTTGGATCGAATAGCCCCATAATATCGCGGCGTCCTCCGAAAGCGCCAACCGGGAAGCCGCCGCCGATGAACTTGCCCATTGTGGTCATGTCCGGGGTTATGTTGTATAAGTCCTGCGCTCCACCGGTGGCGACTCTCAGGCTGATGACCTCGTCGAAGATGAGTAGGATGCCGAGTTGGTTGGTGAGATCGCGCAGTTTGTTCAGAAAATCATCCCTGACGGGCGGATATCCCGAGGAGGCCAGCACCGGATCTATTATGACCGCAGCCATCTCGCGGGCATTCTCCTCGATGAGCCTTCTCGTAGCCGCGAAGTCGTTGAACGGCAGCACTATCACCTGCTCCAGCACCCAACGAGGAATGCCCGCGCCGCCTTGAGTTAGCTGAGTCTGAAGGTAGCCCGATGGCCGGTCGGGAGCGCCGGCCTGCTCGAGTGGCGGTCCCACGCTGATGGAGAGAGTGTCGGAGGTGCCGTGGTAGCCGCCTTCGAACTTCCCGATGACCTCCTTTCCAGTGAAGGCCATAGCTGCCCGTACCGCATTCATAACCGCCTCAGTCCCAGAGTTGGCGAAACGTACATGTTCCACCCCGGGGACCCGATGACATATGATCTGCGCCAGCCTGGTCTGGTTCTCAGTTGGCCCGGAAAACGCGTTCCCCAAGGGCATCTGCTCGGATACCGCTTCTACAACCGCTGGATTGGCGTGACCCAATAGCAGCGCGGTCTGGTTGTTTAGGAAATCTATTCGCTCGTTCCCGTCAACATCGTAGATACGACATCCTTCGCCTCTTGCGATGAAGGCAGGGTAGGGGTCGTAGTGGAGGACGGTTCGGGTATTCCCGCCTGGCATGAAGTTGGCGGCCTCCAGGTTCAGGGAACGCGATTTCGGAGTAGTGGCTTTGTAGCGTCTCTCTTCTTGCAAGCTCAAACCTCACAGTTGTCTATGTGATCACGAACGTAGTCTTCCTGCCTGAACCCAAATCGACCTTCCGCTCGAGGTGGGCGGACTGTGACCCGCTATCTAGGCGTTTGGAGCGCCTGGTCAGCTATATCTACCCCAACAAGCTCGCTCCACGCGGCCAACAGCCGCTTGCTAACGGGGCCTGGGACCTCGTCTCCCAACTGCCTCTTGTCAACGCTGCTTACCGGCAACAGTTGATATATGGAGTTGGTCAAGAAAGCCTCGTCCGCTGTATAGGCGTCGTAAGGCTGCAGGTCCTCTTCCACGACGGGGATACCAAGCTGAGCCGCAAGGTCGAATACGGTCATCCTCGATATGCCCTGGAGGATGCTCTGGTCGCTGGACGAGCGGATTACCCCCTTGGACACTATAATGAAGTTGCTCCCCACGTTCTCCGCGATGTTGCCCTCCTGGTCGAGGAGGACGGGGTAGGCGGCAGGATCGACATCGGCAGCCTGGAGTTGGGCCTGCACGAAGTTGGCTCTGCTGTAGTGCTTTGCCTTGGGGTCGAGCGAATTGGCAGAGTAGCTGCGCGCTGTTGGGAAGACCACCGCGGCTCCCTCTTCGTAGAAGCGGGCGTGGCCGCTGAAATCGATAGGAAGCGCGGAAACAATCACTGTTGGCGAGATGGCGTCCAGTGGGCTGCCCTGGCTGAAGGAGGGCACGCTGCCTCGGGTGACGACCTGTCTCACCGTGAAGTCGCCGCTTGGGGGCCTCATGCTCTCGTTCCGGCGCACAACCTCCTCGGAAATCTCTCCCATCTCTTCCATGGTAAGCCCAGGATCGATGCGTGTGTATTGGAGCGAGCGATAGAGCCGCTCCATGTGGTCCCGCAGACGAAATATCTTGCCGTTGAACGTGCGCTCGACGTCGTATATGGAATCTCCCATGGTGAAACCCCGGTCGAATGGGTCGATCTTCACTTCGCTAAACGGCACCCATTCTCCATTGAAGTAGGCTGTGAAATCTTGCATCGTCTCCTCCATGATATCTGGTTGTTTCTGTGTGCCAACCCCTCACACACATTTCCGATTCGAGCGGGAACTACTCCCTGCTCTTCACACCTGCCAGGAAGGCCAGAAGTAAACCCAGGAAAGTCCTGGCGACGACCTCCTTCACGTCGTTGAAGGTGTCGATTCCCACAAAATCTAGCGCCCGCACCTTGGGGTTCCGGCCAATGAGAAACAGGGCCTCTTCCATCTCAATAAGAGACAGCCCTCCCGGCGCGGACGCGAAGGCCGACCCACTCGATGTGATGTCCAGCGCCGTGCCGTCAACGCTTACATAGAGGGCTTCTACCCCCTCGCCGGCAACGGCCAGCGCCCTTTCGACCAATAGGCGCATTCCCTCACTCCGAGCCTGGCGCGCCGTCACCAACGTGACTCCCTGGCCCTCAGCCCAACGCCGCTCCTCCAGAGAGCTCACGAAGCCATGGCTGCCGATATGGAAGACGTTGCTCCCCGAAACTCCAACGTCGGACTCAAGTATGTCGCGAATCGAGGTGGCGTCGCTGGGGCCGCCTTCGGACACCGCTCGGCTGTCCACCTTGGAGTCGAACTGTATGATGCCGACACTACCCCGGTTGGCCCTCGCGAAAGCCCTCACCACTGGCGCCGTTATCGTGCCGTTACCGCCCACGACCAGCGTCACCATACTGGGAGCAAGGTCGAACAGGCTCGTGAACACGGCTTCTATTCGCCTATGGTTCTCCAGGACCTCGGTCACGTGGAGCGCAACGTCGCCCACGTGCCTTACCCTCAGCGACTCGATATCCACGTCGAGGTCCGGGTTGTACGTCGTGAAGTAAACCATCGCCTTGCGGATGGCGTTCGGCGTAGAGTCGGTCCCGGTAGGCAGAATAGCCCCCTTTGCGATGGGCACGCCAACAATGCCCACGTCGATGCGTTCCTCGAAGTCCCACTCGGTGACCCAGTTGCTGACGCGCCGCTCGCGCTCCGCCTCCCGCTGGGTCACACGAACGACCTGAGGAGCGTTGAGATACTCTATGGCTTGACGAGTCATCCTACCCTCCCTCAATCCTCTTATCCATGCTGAAGGCGTCGCTCTTTCAGCCCCACCAGGAAGGCTGCAAGCAGCCCAATCGCCATACGGCTGGTGATGTTCCTCAGGTCCTTCACGGGGTCCACCTCCACCAGGTCGAGGGCTTTGACCTTCGGGTGCTTTCCCAGCAGGTAAACGGCCTCGATGGCCTCCCGAGGCGCCATTCCGCCCGGCGCGGGCACGCCCGTGCCAATCGCCGATGCGTCCTCGATAGCGTCGATGTCGAATGAGACGTATATCGCGTCCGTGTCCTCGCTCGCCTGGTCTATAGCCTCGTTCATCACAGTGTGGACCCCGCGCTGCCAGACCTCTCGCGCGGGAATCTCCCGTACGCCCTTGCGCTGAGCGTACTCGTGCTGGGGGACGGCGGCCAGCGAACCGTGAAGACCGATCTGCACGGCGTTTCTCCCCTCGATGTATCCTGCGTCGATAACCTGCCTGAACATCGTGCCGGCGGTTGGCCCTGAGAAAGAGGGGTCGCCCAGGTCGTTGTGGGCATCGAAGTCAATGAGACCGGCGCGTTTGTAGTCGTTGCCCTCTCTGAAAGCCCTGATAGACGGAGCGGCAATAGCGTGGTTGCCGCCTACGACAACGGGAATGAAATCAGGGGACTCCTGGTAAAGCTCAGTCAGTCCCTCCTGGATGTTGGCGTGACACTTCAGGACCTCTGTGGGGTGCATCCTGATGTCTCCGATGTCACGCACCCTCAGGTCGCTGAAGTCCACCTCGAAGTCGTGGCTGCGTGAGGCAAACGCCAGAAACGCCTCTCTGATAGCGTTGGGGCCCTCGCTGGTGCCCTGAAAGTTTCGGTTGAAGTCGAAGGGCACCCCAATAATGCCCACGTCTATCTCCTCTTTGAAGTCCCAGGGAGTCACCATCTCTGAGAGCATGTGCATCTCAGGGCTGATAATCATGCTGCGTGCGAGCTTGAGGCCGGGTGGAATGAGGTGCTGTGCCATTCATCTACTCCCTCGGCTGAACGCCGGGCCATCGCTTTCCAAACCCAATCACACCTTACATGAGCGGACGATAGCACCCTCCCAAATAGGTGTCAACCGCGAATTAGGCGCCTCCTAGTACCGTTTCCACTTGAAGATGACAGGCATCGAATACTATCCGTCTTTCCCGTGAAAGCGAGAACCCATCGCAATGGCTCGCCGCTCGGCAATCCAGAGTCAAGGACAGCCTCGATTATTGGCAAAACTAGCTGGAATCACTACTAGATTGATACAGTTCTTGGCAAAAGAACATAGGGTAGTGATAGACCTCATGCTGGTATAATAGCTCCGCAACGCCCAAGTAGTTGGCCGGATGGCAGTCTCATTCGTCTGGCAAACGAATATCGAGGCATTCGTTGAGTTGTACACGTGAAAGGATCTGAGAAATTCACCATGACTAACAAACCCTCCAAAGTCCTCGTAATCGGCTCTGGGCCTATTGTCATTGGGCAGGCGGCGGAGTTCGACTACGCCGGCACGCAGGCGTGCAAGGCCTTGCGCGAGGAGGGCGTGACGACCGTGCTCGTCAACTCCAACCCGGCCACCATCATGACCGACGAGGGCATCGCCGACGTGATCTACATCGAGCCACTCACTGTGGAGGTGCTGACTCGCATCATCGACGCCGAGAGACCAGACGGCGTTCTGCCCACCCTGGGAGGCCAGACGGGGCTGAACCTCGCGGTGGAGCTTGCCGACGCCGGCGTGCTCGAGGAGTTCGGCGTGCGGCTGCTCGGCACGCCCTTGCAGACGATAAGGAACGCGGAGGACAGGGAGCTCTTCCGGCAGCTCCTGATGGACATAGGCGAGCCGGTGCCGCCAAGCGTCATCGTAGAGTCGATGGACGAGGCGAGGCGCGCGCGCGGCGAGCTCGGCCTGCCGCTGGTTGTGCGCCCGGCCTACACCCTCGGCGGCACAGGGGGCGGCATCGCCAACACCCGTGAGGAGTTCGAGGCGATTGTCAGCGGGGGGTTGGCCGCGAGTCCGATTCACCAGGTGCTCCTCGAAAAGTCGCTGGTCGGCTGGAAAGAGGTGGAGTACGAGGTGATGCGCGACGCCGCCGACAACTGCATCACAATCTGCAACATGGAGAACGTGGACCCGATGGGCGTCCACACGGGCGACAGCATCGTGGTCGCTCCGAGCCAGACGCTGACCGACAAGGAGTACCAGATGCTGCGCTCGGCCAGCATCAAGATTATTCGCGCGCTGGGAATCGAGGGCGGCTGCAACGTGCAACTCGCCCTGGAACCGAGCGATGTGGTCGGGGAGACGCTGCCCAACCGCGGCCGCGCCGACAGCCCCTACTACGTCATCGAGGTCAACCCCAGGGTGAGCCGCAGCTCCGCGCTCGCCAGCAAGGCGACGGGCTACCCCATCGCCAGGGTCGCCGCCAAGATAGCCGTGGGCAGACGGCTCGATGAGATTCTAAATGCGGTCACGCAGAAGACCTTTGCCGCGTTCGAGCCCGCGCTCGACTACTGCGTCGTCAAGATTCCCCGCTGGCCCTTCGACAAGTTCCCTACCGGCGACCGCACTATCGGAACGCAGATGAAGGCTACGGGCGAGGTGATGGCGATAGACCGCTCCTTCGAGGCGGCCTTCCAGAAGGCGGTGCGCTCGCTGGAGATTGCCAATCGGAACATTCTTTGGGAGAGGGGAGACATGTCCCCCATTGGCTCCTCCACACAGGGGCGGGAAGGGAAGAGCGCTCCTCCGGACATAGCGGGCCTGGGGAGAGACGCGGGATTGGCCCTGCATCCCAATGACGAGCGAGTCTGGGCGCTTCTGGCCGCTCTGCGGCGCGGCGTTAGTCCCGAGGAGCTTTCGCGGGCCACCGGCATCGACTGCTGGTTTACACGGGCGTTTCAGAACATCGCCGAGATGGAGAACAGGCTTCTGTCCAGCAACCTGGACGCAGAACTGCTGTGGGAGGCCAAGCGGCTGGGCTTCTCGGACGAGAGCGTAGGCGCGCTAACGGATAGGACCGAGGAGCAGGTTCGCGGGCTGCGTCACGACTGGAACATCCGCCCCGTTTACAAGATGGTGGACACCTGCGCCGCCGAGTTCGAGGCTCAGACTCCCTACTTCTACAGCGCCTACGAGCAGGAGAACGAGGCCGAGGCCACTCCGAAGAGCAAGTCCTTGGTGGTGGGCAGCGGCCCCATTCGCATCGGGCAAGGCATCGAGTTCGACTACTGCTCCGTCCACGCGGCGTGGGCGCTCAACGAAGAGGGCATCGAGAGTATCATGGTCAACTCCAACCCGGAGACCGTCTCGACGGACTTCGACACCAGCGACCGCCTGTACTTCGAGCCGTTGGACGAGGAGAGCGTGCGCGACATCCTGGAGAACGAGGCCGTCGTCACCGAGGAGAACGAGGTAGTGTTCCCCGCCACGATGGTGCAGTTCGGAGGGCAGACCGCAATCAACCTTTCGCAGTCGCTGGACAGGGCTGACATGCCCATACTGGGTTCGACCGCGCGCTCCATAGACATAGCGTCGGACCGCCAGCTATTCGAGGAGTTCCTGGCCCGCGTGGGGATTCCAAACCCTCCCGGCACGACGGTGGGTAACCTCGAACAGGCGTTGAACGTCGCGCAGGAGGTGGGCTATCCCATACTCGTGCGCCCCAGCTACGTGCTGGGAGGCCGCGCAATGGAGATAGTCCAAAACGCCACCGAACTGGTGCGCTACATGAGCGGCGCGTTCGAGGCCGGGGGCGGCCGCCGCGTGCTCATAGACAAGTATTTCGAGGGGCGAGAGGTGGAGGTCGATGCCGTCTGCGACGGCGAGGACGTGCTGATTCCCGGCATCATGGAGCATGTCGAAAGGGCGGGCGTCCACAGCGGCGACTCCATGGCCATCTACCCCGGCCTCACCCTGAGCGAGGAAGAGGTCAACACCATCGTGGACTACACGGTGCGCATCGGCCGCGCCCTGGACGTGCGCGGGCTGATGAACATACAGTACGTCGTCGTGGGCGGCCCCGCCTACCGCAGCCCCGGAAGCGTGAACGACGGAGCTCCCAGGGCGCAGACGGGCGTTTACGTCATCGAGGTGAACCCCCGCTCCAGCCGGACGATACCCTTCATCTCCAAGGTCACCGGCGTTCCGATGGTGAGGTTGGCGGTGAAGGCCATGCTCGGCAAAAGTCTCAGGGAGCAGGGCTACCGGAGCGGCCTGTGGAAGCGCCAGAAGTTGGTCGGGGTGAAGGCGCCGGTCTTCTCGATGTCCAAGCTGTCCGAGGTGGACACCTACCTGGGGCCGGAGATGAAGTCAACCGGCGAGGTCATGGGCATCGACTACGACTTCCGCGCCGCCGTGTCCAAGGCGCTCATGGCGGCCGGGCTGATGCTGCCACCGTCAGGGTCGATTCTGCTGAGCATCGCGGACCGCAACAAGGCGGAGGCGGTCCCCATGATCCGAGACCTGGCGCGGGCGGGCTACACCATCTACGCCACCGAGGGCACTGCGGCGATGATACAGGGGCTGAACACCCCGGTCGTGGCAATAGCCAAGGTGCTGTCCGAGGACCATCCCAACGTGGTGGACATCATCATGGACGGCACGGTTGACGCGGTGGTGAACACCGTCACGGGAGACCGCGAGGTGCTCCAGGACGGCTTCCACATCCGGCGCGCCGCGGTGGAGAAGCGCATCCCCTGCTTCACCTCGCTGGACACGGCCCGCGCAGCAGTGGAAAGCCTCGCCACCGGAGCCACGCAATACAACGTAGCTCCGTTGAGCGCATACCTCTCAGGGAATTAGAGCACGGACGAAGTACACCACTACCCGCCTCGATCCTTCTGCCATCCTCGCCTGTACGTCATTCCGATCGGCAGCGAGGAATCCAAGATCGTCACCTCCCTGCCGGTTCTTCCCCGGCCTACTCGAAAAGGGCCGTTTCTCCCTTGCAATCTTGGCGGGCAAGCATGACGCCCACTGACAACCCTCCATGAGCTTGCGTCGAGATGTCGCTACTCATATCCAATAAGGATCTCAGAATGTAGGCTTGATTATGAGAATGTAGTATGTTATTGTCAGAATGTAGCTTGAATTGGAGGCTGCTATTCGAAATGGATACCAACGAACAGAGTCCTTTAGAGACAAAAGAAGCCCGCTTCAGGCGGCTTGCCGAAAAGCGTGTCAATGTTATCCTTGATAGACTCAGACTGCTTGGCCAGTTGTCCGATAGAAAGAATTACGAGTATACCGATGAACAGGTTGCGAAGATTTTCAGGGCCATCGAGAAAGAGATAAAGGCGACCAAAGAAAAGTTCCGCAACGGGTCATCGGAACGAAAGCGCTTCATGCTTTAGGTCAGTGAACAACGCTCTGTCAAGCAAACATCTTGAAGACCAGAGGGCAGGCATAGTGAAATCTTACTCGAACGAGATTCTGTGCATGGATCTGTTGCGGGCGGATACCGAGGAGGAAGTTATCCATCTACTAAAGCAACAGGGTTACTGGGACAACCCAGACGCCTGGCGACCCTTTGGGGACAGAGAGGATAACTTCGCAACGGTAGGCAATCAGTCGAGCAGCGCCGACGGAGCCCTAGTCGAGAAGTTGGTCAACTCGGTGGATGCCGTACTGATGGGGAAATGCTGGTCGGCTGGAGTACGCCCAAACTCGCACGAAACCCCTCGTAGTATCCCCGAGGCGGTCGCCGAGTTCTTCTTTGGAGACCGTTCCAAAGCCGACAGCTTGGGTCGAATCTCAAATTGGGATGCCCCAAAGCGGAGAGAACTCTCAAATCTTATCACGCTTGCCGCTACGGGTGCTCGCTCAACCCCTAGCTTCACAGTAGTTGATGCAGGTGAAGGACAAACACCTGATCGTATGCCTGAAACACTTCTGTCCATCGACAAACAGAACAAGATAGACGTTCACTTCGTCCAAGGCAAATTCAACATGGGCGGCACAGGTGCTCTCCGGTTTTGTGGACGACATAATCTGCAACTGGTGATCAGCCGTCGAAATCCCAACGTCTCTCAAATGGATTCGCTGGATGCCTCTTCGGAGCAATGGGGATTCACCATTGTGCGGAGAGAAAACCCGACAGATACGAAGAGATTATCGACGTACACGTACTTGGCACCGATGAATGCTGACCAATCTCCGGGACGCGGGGGCGTGCTACGCTTTCATGCCAACTCTTTGCTGCTCTTTCCCCTTGGGAAAGAGCCCTATACTCGCGAAGCCGAATGGGGCACGGCAATCAAGCTCTACGAGTATGACGCGAGTGGCTTTAGGAGTCACATTCTCCGCCGTGATGGTTTACTGTACCGGCTAGGGCCTGTTCACACTAACGCAACGCATCGAAGATGAGCGCAAACAGGATGAACCCAAGGAAGAGAGCGTCCAGCTTCTCAAAGCGAGAGAAGATGCGCCGAAAGCCCTTCAACCGTCGAAACAACCGCTCGATTTCGTTCCGACGCTTGTACATCTCCCGGTCGTACTGCCAAGGGTCAACCCTCGTGCTCAGGGGCGGAACTATCGGGGTGAACCCCAGGGCCAACGCCAGTTGGCGGGTCTCATTCCCCTCGTATGCCCGGTCCATTAACAGGAACGGGTTCTGGTCCTGTGTTCCGAGGCGCTTTAGCAGCTTTCGCCCCTCCGGCGCATCGTGGGCCTGTCCGGGAGAAAGGGAGAACGTCACGGCTGTTCTAGCATCCGCGGCAACCATATGAATCTTGGTGGTCCAGCCGCCACGGGACTTGCCGATGGACTGGGGTCCGTTTTTTTTAACGCACCGGTTCCATCGGGATGGACCTTGACTATGGTACTGTCCATGGAAACCGCTTCTATCTTGATACGCACTATGTGCTCTCGTTGAAGATACTCGAAAACCCGGTCGAGCACACCGTTCTTGGACCACCGGTTCATCCGGGTGTAGACGGTGTGCCAGTTGCCAAATCGAGGCGGCAATCCCCGCCATTTGCAGCCTTGCTCGGCGACATAGAGGATAGCGTTGAGTACTTGCAGGTTCGACAGGCTGACGTTGCCACGCTGAACGGGAAGGATCGGCGCAATTCGTTGGTACTGAACTTCGGTGATTTCCATTCTCGGATTGTAACATAATTTGGCTATTAGTGTGAACAGACCCTAGACCTCTTGCTTCCGCAAGTTGCGCTGCCGATTCGGCTTCACGAGTGTAGAAACTACAGCGGTCATCAAGGTAGCTTTGACACTACTCTGACCGGGTTGAGTGTCAGGCTTAGCGATGACCGGAGCGAAAACTTAGAGGCGGGATTCCCTACCAGCAGCACGTTCACTATTTCAGGTGAGCAGATGACTGCCGAGGTCTATGCTTTCAAGCGCGGCAAGGCCGATACGTATAGAAAGGGCGAAGGGATTGTGTTCGTTGTCAACGGACAGACCCATGGCAATTTGCCCAAGAGGTTCTTCAGCAGAAAGGCAGTCGGGATGAATCGACTCGAGGACTCGCTCCTGGTAGTCCTGGATTGCAGTCATATCGGCGGTCGCGCTCGTGAAGACCTGTTCATGAATAGTAGGGATCGGATGGAACAAGGCGATTTCCTCAAGGCTATAGAGGGCGAACTGCAGTCCATCATTAAAGACAACTCACTGCTCCGCAACCTCCGCGAACGGCGGAGACAAGAGGACGTGGCGTCCAAGCTCGAGAACTCGGAACCGATGAGGCAGGCGTTGGCATCTATCATTAGGAGGTCTCCCTCCCTAGCGTCGCTATTTGGTGGTCTTGGGCCGCTTCCGAATCCATTCAACCCGAAGCCTAAGGAGAAGCCATTCCAGGGACAACAGCACCCTACTTTCTTCAAGTTCAAGCGGCTAGACTACGGAAGGAAGCTCAATAGGGAGACCCCCATCAACATGCGGAGCAGGATATCGTTCGAGACCGACGTCTCGAATGACTACTTCAAGCGCGAGAGGTTCCCCGGGACATTCAGTCTGCGTTCGCTGGATTCTAACGGCTCACTACCTGACTACAGGTTAAACCTGGAAGCAGGCACCGCGACGCTCAACCTGAGTCTGCCAGACGGGGTTTCTGTAGGCAACGTCATCAGGTACGAAGTAACGGTAATCGATGACACCCTAGTGGAAGAGTTTCACAACCGATTCGACATCAGGGTGAAGCATAAACAGGCACCGAACGGCAACCTAAACCCAAAACCGACTCCAAAGGACAGCGAAGGACTGGCTGTTCCGGACCCGATATTAGTGTATCAGTCAGACTGGGACACTCATGGATTCGACAAGAACTCAGCCCTCAAGGTTGTCCATGAGGGTAACGCGATCGAGGAGGGTTTGTACACCTACTACATAAACATGGACAACATCTACCTGCAAACCGAACTGAAGACGACCAGGGAAGATCCGGACGTTGTCAAGGCCAAGTGGCAGTACAGCCTCATGATCGTGGGTATGGCACTTCTGCAGAATCAAAGAAGCGACGAGGATGCGGAGGAGGACATATCGCCTGAAGAGCGGGTGCTCAAAACGACCACTGCGCTCGCCCCCGTGTTGCTTCCGATAATCGAGACTCTAGGTGGCCTGTCACAGGAGGACCTTAATGGAGCAAGTTAACTGGTCATCTGGGATATGTGGCTGGGCGATGGACAAGTAAGTGCTCGCGGCTGGCGTCGATAGATTGACGCCGTTGGTTGTACCACTTCCTAATTGGGAACCAGCCTAACTTGGCCACCATCTAGCCTGTCCGGGTACGTCTCCTCAAACCCTGCCTTGGCCATGATATCCAGATATACAGGCAACTGAGTCTCGGTATTGGAAAACGCTATCAGTTGCACTATTTGGGTGTCATAGGAAACCATCTGTCTGAGGGTAGTGAAAACCTTTAACATCGAAACAAAGTAGTTTCTGGTGCCTTTTTCTGATCGGCTGCCCATTGTGTAGTACGATTCGCCATGGCCGTCTCGGAGATTGGCAATCCAGTAAGGCGCGGGGGTCTCGCGCCTACCCAAGACTTGCCAGCGATGGTACACCACATGAACGCCCGGGTAAGGGGGGATGTGAGGATCAGCTTGGGGTATGCTTCTCTGATACGTAGCGAGCGAACAAGGCGCGGATCGGCTGACGACAAGTTTAGGATATGCCTTAGAGATGTTATCTTGTTCTTGTTTGTACCAAACTCTCGTGAGGTAGAAACAAGCCGATCCAGCCCCTCAAACATGGATTCCACATGATCCTTCAGTCGATCGCATAACTCGGATATGCATGGGATGTGCGTCTTGCAGTCCAAAGCCAATTGTCCAACTCCGAGGAGCGCGCAATAGGCGAATCGGCGGCACCTCGCAAAGCGAAGCTGGTCTGCAAGTTGGCGGGCAGAGGCGAAGAAGGGATGAACCTCGACGGGCAGGTTACGGACTAAAGGTTCGGAAGGCTGGTCAACTGGACTTGCATGAAAAAGCTCTTTGCATACTCCGAATACCCAGTCCCGTACCTCGGATCGGTCCCGGTCGCTTAGAGGGGTGGTCTTGACTCTCGTAACGAAATGGGAAAGGGCGTTGACATCCGTTCCGATTGCGTGCCTTCCGGAAGCAATCGCCTCTATGATGGTTGTGCCGCCTCCCATGAAGGGATCCAAGACCCAATCACCCGGCTCCGTCATCTCGTCCAAGATGAAACGAACGAACTTCGGGCTGAACCGCGCCGGATACTTATAGAAGTTGTGCGTTAGCCCTTGAACCTTCGCCGCAGAGTTGAAGGCCTCGACGAAGGATGTGTCAGCAAGACTCAATACTCGTCCTCGATGCACTGTGAAATCTGTGGCGGTGTCATTATAGCCTATCGGCTCGGTGTTGGATATGAGCCGAAGATTCGCTGGATTCTGGACGTGATACCGGACGGTCAGAGTAGCCCCCTCACCGAGTACCTTGCCCGCGGCTAGCGGTTACCAACGTCCCTGCCTCCTGTTTCTCCCCACCCTCTTGACGCCCGCGCACATCCGTGCTATTCTACCTTCGACGAGGGACTGACCCCGTGCCCTGGCGACCACGGATGCGGTGGTTGGGACCTCCCGTGCAACTGTCTCATTTCCGCCAAAAACCGCAAATCTCATTCCCAAGTCCGTCCTCACCAGGGCTCCCAGCCCGCCCGGACTGCCAAACTCCCAGCTAGGAGACGAGACAGAATGAATCAGTATGAGACAAAATTCGGCGAAGACCTCACTCAGAGGCAGCTTATGGCCCTCCCGCACCTGCTCAGGCGCGGCTCTCTCACCGTCCAGGCGCGGCACGCTGGCATAGCCCGCGCCACCCTCTATCGCTGGCTCCAGGACGAAAACTTCCGCGAATGCCTCGAGCGGCTCCGCAAGGAGACCCTCCGCTTCGCCCAGTCCGAGTTCCAGGCCATGTCCTACAAGGCCGCCGCCGTCATAGACGAAGCCCTCGAAGACGACAACCTCCGCATACGTCTCCAGGCCGCCCGAATCGCTATGGCAGAAGCCCACAACGCCCAGTACGACCAGACCCTCGAACGTCGCTTCGAAAACCTCATCGACGCCGTTACCCTTCTCAATAACCCAGATTGGCGCCCTCAATAGACAGCATGGCCTTCCGCCTCAGAAGGAAACTCGCCTCACAGCGCGCCCAGCTCGCGGCCTACGAGTTCGTGGACGCCGTCATGCTCCAATGGGACCAATTCTCCCGCTCGGACACCGAGGTCCTCGACTTTATGTACAACCTCTGGCCCAGAGACGCTTTCCTGCCCAACCGTGACCCCGCCCTCGACTACCTCGAACGCTGCAAAGCCCGCGGCAATAGGCCTGACCGCTACATCCTCACCGGGAAACTCGTCCCCTGG
Source organism: Dehalococcoidia bacterium (assembly GCA_965217565.1). Taxonomy (GTDB): domain Bacteria; phylum Chloroflexota; class Dehalococcoidia; order Lucifugimonadales; family CATOSD01; genus CBDCIS01. Next base: position 111,513 of record CBDCIS010000004.1, on the reverse strand, counting down.
CTCTCCCGCGGCTACTCCAACTGGCCGCTCTGATATACTCGCGGCGCAGGTGGGGTGAACGCAGCACATGGGAGGGCCGGGTGATGGCGACATCGGGATATGTTCTGGCGATCGACCAGGGGACTACGGGGACGACCGCCCTGGCTGTGGACCACTCGGGGAGGGTCGCGGGGCAGGCGTACCGGGAGATTACGCAGATGTATCCGCAGCCCGGCTGGGTGGAACACGACCCGCTGGAGCTGTTCGACTCCTGCGAGGCGGCGGTCGCCGAGCTGCTGGCGGGCGCCGGCATAGGCCCCGCCGAGGTGCGCGCGATAGGCATCACCAACCAGCGGGAGACGACCATCGTCTGGGAGCGCGCCAGCGGCCGTCCGGTGTTCAACGCCATCGTGTGGCAGTGCCGGCGGACGGCGCCGCTGTGCGACGCTCTGATAGCGAGGGGTCTGGAGGAGATGGTGCGCGCCAGGACGGGCCTGCCCATCGACGCCTACTTCTCGGCCACCAAGGTACGCTGGATTCTGGACGCGATACCGCACGGTCAGCGCAGGGCAGAGGCGGGGGAGTTGGCGTTCGGCACGGTGGATAGCTGGCTGCTGTGGAAGCTGACCGGCGGCGGGGTTCACGCGACGGACACCAGCAACGCGTCGAGCACTATGCTGTTCAACGTCGATACGCTGCAATGGGACGAGGAGCTTCTGGCGGAGCTGGAGGTCCCGGCGGCAATGCTTCCGGAGGCGCTGCCATCCAGCCAGGTGTATGGCTACGCGGCCGGCGGTGTGTTCGGAGGCCGTGAGATACCGATTGCCAGCATGGTGGGAGACCAGCAAGCGGCGCTGTTCGGTCAGGCGTGCTTCGAACCGGGTATGACCAAGAACACCTACGGGACAGGCTCGTTCGTGGTGATGAATACGGGCGTGGAGCGTATGGAGTCCGAACACGGCCTGATGTCGATCATCGCCTGGAGCATGGATGGGCAGACGACTTACGCGCTGGAGGGCAGCATCTTCTCGACGGGGGCTACGGTGCAGTGGCTGAGGGACGGCCTGAAGCTGATAGAGAGCTCGGCGGAGGTGGAGGGCCTCGCCGCGTCAGTGGAGAATAACGGAGGCGTTTACCTGGTGCCCGCCTTCACCGGGCTGGGCGCGCCTCACTGGGACATGTACGCCAGGGGGACTATCGTGGGCATCACCAGGGGGACCGAGCGCGGGCACCTCGCGCGCGCCGCTCTGGAGTCCACTGCCTACCAGACCAGGGACGCGATGGAGGCGATGGAGGCGGACACGGGGCTGAAAGTGCCCACGCTGCGTGTGGACGGCGGGGGCGCCGCGAATGGGCTGCTGATGCAGTTCCAGTCGGACGTGCTCGGCATCCCGATAGAGCGTTCGGCGGTTCGGGAGACCACGGCAGTAGGCGCGGCGTACCTCGCCGGCCTCGCGGTGGGCTTCTGGCGCGATACCGAGGAGATTGCGGCCCAATGGACCTCCGACGCGCGTTTCGCTCCGCGGATGGAACCGTCCCGAAGCCAGCGCCTCTACGATGACTGGAGGCGCGCTGTGCAGCGTGCCAAGTCGTGGGCCAACAGCTAGCTGGTGCCCCTCTGCCTTGGGTCCAGCACGTCGCGGAGGGAGTCGCCGAGCAGGTTGATTCCGAGGACCACTATGCTCAGGCACAGCCCGGGGGCGAGGGCGGCCTGCGGCGCGCTGCGCACGTAGGCCTGGGCAGAGGTCAGCATGTTGCCCCAGGACGCCGTTGGCGGCTGCACGCCCACACCCAGGAAGCTGAGCGTGGACTCCACCAATACTGCCTGGCCGAAGTAGATGGCGAAGAGCACAATGTACGGCGCGACGCAGTTGGGCGCGATGTGGCGCAGCAGCACGCGCAGGTTGGTCGCGCCTATGGCCCTGGCGGCCTCGACGAACTCACGCTCCTTGATGCCCAGGGCGGTCGCCCGCATGACCCGCGAGGAGACCACCAGGAATCCGAAGGACACCGCGAGAATCATGTTCCACATGGTGAAGCCGATTATGGACAGCAGCACCAGCACCAGGAGCAATCCCGGAATTGCCATGAGGATGTCCACGAAGCGCTGGCCGAGAAGGTCGAACTTGCCAGCAACGTAGCCGCTCAGAACTCCGAAGATGCTGCCGACGGTGATTCCGATCCCCGGCGCGAAGAACCCCACGAAGAGGGAGATTCTGGCTCCCACCAGCAGGCGGCTGAAGATGTCGCGGCCCAACTCGTCGGTTCCCAGCCAGTGCCTGCCGCTCATTTCTCCGTAAGAAGGCCCGAGAGAGGGTTGATTGGGATCAAAGGGAACAACCAGGGGCGCGCCCAGGGCGAGCAGCACGAAAATGAATACGATAACGCCGCCCACGGCCCCCAAAGGCTTCCGAGCGGCGAACTGGCGCGCGGGACTGAGAATGGTCCGGTTTAGCGATCTCGACACGCGACCTGCTGGAGCCATCTCTGCCGGCGGCATGTATCTTCCTGTGTTCATTGTTCTACTTCAGGGCCTCTCAACCCACGCGACGCTAACCGTAACGAACTCTTGGGTCCAGCCACGCATAGGATATATCAACCAGGAGATTCAGCACGAGAAAGACGCAGGCGTAAGCGAGAACGGTGGCCTGCAGCGAAAAGTAGTCGTTCTCCGTAACCGAGCGAAGTATCAGGTTTCCCATACCGGGAATCGAGAAAATCCTCTCCAGGACCACGGTGCCGGAGATAATGGCAGCCAGTTGCAACCCCATAAGCGTGATAACGGGAAGCATCGAGTTCTTGAGAGCATGGCGCAACACTACCACCCTCTCAACCAATCCCTTAGAGCGAGCAGTGCGTATGTAGTCCTCCCGCAGAACTTCCAGCATAGTCGAACGCACCATCCGGCTGAGCACAGCCACTGCAAAATAGCCTAACGCGACCGCAGGCCAGATCATGGTCTGGAGATTGTTCCACGGATCGTCCTGAAAACTCCGGAAGGGCACCGGGGGGAACCAGTCGAACAGCAGCACAAGACCGAATAGAATCAGGATGCCCGTCCAGAACAGGGGCATCGAAACCCCGGCAATGGAAAAGACTCGCAAAACGTAGTCCATCCAGGTGTCCTGCTTCAGCGCTGAGAGGATACCCACCGGAATGGCGATGGTCCAAGTGAACGCCAGCGCCAGGATAGTCAACTCCAGGGTGACGGGGAAGCGGCGTCTGAGTATATCGGAGACGGGCAGGCGGTAGATGCTCGATTCGCCCAGGTCACCCCTTATGATGGAGCCGAACCACTTGGCGTACTGCACCGGCATCGGTTCGTCCAGACCCATGAATCCCCTTAGCTTGTGATAGTCCTCCTGGGAAAATGGGTTCTGCCCGAGGCTCCCCTGCAGGATAGCCAGGGCCGGGTCGCCCGGCAGCACCCGAACGAGAAAGAAGACGACAAGCGACGCCCCAATTATCGTGGGAATGAAGAGTACCAGGCGGCGAAGCACGTAGTCTCGCACGCATCACTCCGTCAACGCAAGGATTGGGTGTCAGTCCCACCAGGAAGCCGCCACGTTTGGCCTACTCATCACCGCGTCTTCACGCGGCACTCCGCCAGGCGTTGGCCAGCCTCCGGCAGCGACCGGACACAGGCCGCCATGCCGAGCCCTCACTTGCCCGCGCGCGCTTCAGTGGGACTGGATGGCGGCGGATGTGCCGTTTACCGGCTCAACCACACCTCTTCTAGCTTGGTGTTGTTGTAGAACGGCACTGGAACCCAGTGGTAGTTGTTGACCTGGTTGGACCACATCGTCCAGGTCATGTGCTGCGCCCCTGGCAGGAGCGGCAGCTCATTGAACAGGATTTCGTGCATCTTCACGAGCAACTCGCCTCGCTTGCCGACATCGAGTGTGGCGCGTTCCTCCAAGTACAGGTCCAGAAACTCTTGCGTCGGCTTCCAGGGCCCCCAGTTTCGCCCTCCCTTCTCCAGGTACAGCAGGCTTATGAAGCTGTCCGTGTCAAGGTAGAGGGCGCCGGTGGCCTGGCAGGTAAAGTCGAACTCGCCCGCGATGCGCCGGGGGCCGAGCTCACCCCAGGCTATCGACTCGATTTCCGCGTCCAGGCCTATTGCGGTCAGGTCATCCGCGAGAAGGGTGCACTGCTTGGTGTAAAGCTGACCAGCGGGGGGAGTGAGCACATTGACCTTGTGTCCAGGGCTGACTCCGGCCGCTTGCAGCAATCGCTTGGCCTCGGCGATGTCATCGTCTTTGGGTTGCCGGAAGCCCGGCCTCTCCAGGAGTTCGGCCTCGCTGAAGCCGCCCAGCCAGCCCACTTGGAAGAATCCCTGGGGCCCGCCCAGTCCCTCCTCGATCAGGTCGGTATAAGCCTTGCGGTTGATGGCGAGGTGAATCGCGCGCCGCGCGTTGACGTCATCCCACGGCTCCCGTTCCAGGCTGATGTAGTATGGCAGAATCCACGCGGCGGGCAGCGCCTCCGACAGAGTCGCCTTACCACCCATCGAGCTTATGATCTCCTCAGCCTCACTCCTGGTAGTTTCCGGGAAAGTCTGGCCGGTAATGTGCACCTTGCCAGCCTGGAAAGCTGCCACGGCGGCAGCGGGGTCGGCAATTACGAGGTGCCTGATGCCGTCGAGGTAAGGGCGGTCTTTGAGGAAATAGAGAGGGTTCCTCGCATAGTCCAGGAAAACGTCTGGGTCCAATTCATCGACTGCCCAGGGGCCGCTTCCGATTATGTCCTCGGGGCCGCCAAAGAGCCTTCCTTCCAAGATATGCTTGGGCTCGATACTATGAAAACCGGAGGCAACCTCCGCGGTGAAGATGGCCGCCGAGTAGGTGAGGTTGAAACTGATGGTGTGGTCATCCACCACGTCCATGCTCTGGACAAGCTCAGGCACCGCGCCCGCCCTCGGGGTTACCATCCCTTCAGGCGGGTCGATGATGCGCTCGTAGGTCCACTTCACGTCATGGGCCGTGGCGGGCTGTCCGTCGCTGAACATGGCGTCAGGACGGAGGCTGAAGGTAAAGGTCAGCCCTCCATTCGAAATGTCCCAGGAGTGAGCAAGGTCCGGCAGGATGGTCACGCCATCTGTCGGATCCCATTGCAACAACTGGGAGTACGCGGGCGCCAGATACTCCGAGGCTCCGGAGCCTCCCCCTTGAAGAATGTCCCAGTTTGTGGGAAGACCTGCCATTCTTCGGACGAAGATTCCGCCGCGTTCAGGCTGAGGGCCCGTTGGCGCGGACGTCGGGGCGGGCCTGACCGTAGGCGCCGGGGCCGATATGGCCACCGGGGCGGCCGTGGGCGCCGGAGCGGCCGCGGGGGCCGCCGCTGTCGGGGCTGTAACGGCCCCGGCCGGCTGGGCGGCCGTGGGCGCCGCTGGGGCCGTAGTGGGCGCAGCCTCCTGTTCCGCGCTTCCACATCCCACGGTTGCGACAAGAAGCGCTAGAGAAACAGCCATGAAAAATCCAACTTTAATTCCGACAAACTTTGCTTTCACAGGCCTTACCCCCATTTTCAGAATAGGCTAAGCGGCGCGACATTCCACTCAGTTCTACTTGAGGCGAATCCTACTCCTATGCATGTGGCGTGTCAAGTTTCGCTTTCTGGATGTAACTGTTCACGTTTGATGGGAAAGGGTCAGCGGGTGAGTGGTCAGAGAGCGCGGCGAGAGCGCCATAGTGTTCCGCCCTCCATATCAGGGAAGGCCCGGGGCAGGAACGAAACGCTCTCTGGCAGGCATCTCTACCTTTGGCAAGCTCTTGGCGTCCATGACCTCGTCGGACTCTATGATCTCGTTCTTGTACAGCAGCCAGGCCACCACCGCGTAAACCTCGTCAGGCTCGAGCGACCCTGGCGCGTTGGCGGGCATTGCCCGGCTGACGTAGTCATACAGTGTGGTGGCGAAGGGCCAGAAGTTGCCTACCGTCCGCGGAAAAGGCGGCCAGGGCGCGTCCGGGTTGTAGGGTAGTATGAGCGCGCCGCTCACGCCAGAGACTCCCTCGCCCGACTTCCCGTGACAGGCAGCGCACCGCGAGACGTACACGCCAGCCCCCGCCTCGACGCTCCCGCTGCCCGGAGGAAGGCCCTCACCGTCCGGGCTAACGTCGATATCCCACGCGCTTATCTCCTCCGCGGTCGCGTCCCGCCCGAATCCGAAGGGGCCTGCGATTGGCGTCGGTTGGGACATGGGGCCGCCGGTTGGCGAGGCGACCTGGGGTTGCGCTGTCGGAGAGGCCGCGCTCGGCGTTCGGGACCGGCGTTGTTCCGCCGGGCCGCCCCCGCTACACGAGACAGCCAGGAAAGCCAAGCATGTGAGCGCCGCGGTCATTGCTAGGAGGGACGAGGGCGGTGCGAAACGGATCATGGGTGCTGACCACTCTGCCGTCCTGCTCCACCTTCCACGCCTGAATCGCGTTGTTGTGGTAAATCGAGTCAAGCCCTCGCTCCCTTACAAGGTCGTCGATTATCGGCTGGACGTTGCCGTCGTCGTCGATGGCCCGGCTCATCAGCACAGCCTGGCCTCCATCCCAGACCCAGGGATACCGGAAGCGGGTGTGTGCCTTCGGCAGAATCGGGGCCTGCAGATGGGCCTCTCCCCAGGTTCTGCCCCCGTCGGTCGTGACTTCCACCCTCGCCACCCTTCCTCGCCCGGACCACGCGAGGCCGGTAATCTCCCAGAAGCCGGCGGCGGGAACGCGGTAGCCGCCCGACGGCCAGGTGATGACCGACTTAGCCCCCATTTCGAAAGTGAACTGAAGGGCGGAGCCATCGGGCATGACGTCGGTGTACTTGGAAGTCTCCTCTCGCCCCATGAAGGGCCTGTCTGTCAGCTCGAGGCGGCGCAGCCACTTGATGTTGACCGAGCCTTCCCAGCCGGGGACTATCAGCCGAACGGGATAGCCCTGCTCCGGGCGCAGCGCCTCGCCGTTCTGACCATAGGCGACGAGGATGTCGTCCCACGCCTTGGATGCCGGGATGCTCTTGGCGAATACGGCGGCGTCCTGAGACTCTGCCAGCATCCACCCGGCCTCTTGCCCGGCTCCAACCTCTCTCAGCAGCGTACTCAGAGGCACACCCGTCCATTCGCTGGCGCTGGTGAGGCCGTGGACGTTCTGCGCTGTATCCCCTGGCACAGGCGGGAACCAGGCGTTCGCGCTGTTGCCTGAACACTCGATCGAGTAGGTTATAGATACGGAGGGAAAGCGCCGTAGCTCGGCAAGCGTGAACACCTTGGGCCTCTCCACCATGCCGTGTACGAGCAATTGGTAAGTCCTCGGATCAACATCCGCCGTGCCCGCGTGGCTAACGACGTAGTGGAGGTCGGATGGCGTGATGATTCCGTAGAGACGGTCTATGGGGGCGAACCAGGAGTGCTGGCCTACCTGGAGCCGTGCCGGATGCTCGAACGGCGTCCGCGCTCCCACGTCGCCGGCGGGGAAACCGGGAATCTTCGTCGTGTCGATAGGCGAAGGGGCCTGGCCCAGCGCTACACGGCTGAGGGCGACCCCGCCAACGGCGCCTATCGCCCCCGCGAGCGCCTGGCGGCGGGTCAGGCGCGTGCGGAGAATCCGGTCAGCCGGGCCATTTCCAGGTTGCTTGTCGCGCTTTGAATTGCTCATTAGCAGATGTTCGTGACGCCCGTGGCACACTCCCATCCTAACCCTCCGCTAAGGAGGAAGGGACTGGAGGACTAGCCTCCACGCAGCCTGGGATCGAGTTGGTCGCGCATCCCGTCGCCCAGCGTGTTGAACGCCCACACACCAATGGTCAGGGCAACGCCGGGCCAAATAGCCATCCACGGCGCTCGCTGCATGTATGAGAGGCCTGAGCCGCTGAGCATGGAACCCCACGTTGGGAATGGAGGCGGAACACCGTAACCCAGGAAGCTGAGAGACGCTTCGGCCAGTATAAAGACGCCCAGGCTGATAGTTGCCATGATTATGATGGGCGCAAAGGCGTTGGGAACTACGTGTACCAGGAAGACACGCAGATGGCCGGCGCCGACTGCCCTCGCGGCCTCCACGTAGGTGGTCTCCTTTAGCGCCAACGCCTCGCCCCGCAGCACCCTGGACGTGCTGATGCCCCTGTCCAATGACAGCACCAGGATAATCTGCCAGAGACCCTGGCCCACGACGCTCACCATAGCGAGCAGAATTATCAGCGTTGGGATCGTCATCCACCCATCCACGAACCGCTGGACGAGCATGTCCAGCTTTCCGCCCACGTAGCCTGTGCCCATGCCGAACACGATGGCTATGAGCAGGAACCCGGCGACACAGGAGAAGGCGACCACGAGGGAGACCCGCGCGCCGATGACGATTCGACTGAATATGTCCCGCCCAAGCTGGTCGGTGCCCATGAGGTGCGAAAAGCTGGGGGCCATCAGGGACTCGCTCAGATTCTGTTCGCGGTACTCGAAGGGCGCTATAAAGTTCGCGAGTACAGCCGTCAACAGCAACACGGCCACTATCACGAATCCGGTTGCGGCAAGCGGCTTCGCCCGAAACAGTCGTATGACGAAGTCCAGCCAGGGATTGCGCCGCTTTCGGCGTACCGCTCCCCCGAGAACGGTCTCTAAACCCTGTCCCTGTTGCATCTAACTGTACCTTCCTCCATCGATTGCGGCGGCCTATCGGTAGTGTATCCTCGGATTCAACCAGCCGTAGCTCAGGTCAACCAGCAGGTTGACCAGCATCACCAAAGTTCCGGTAAAGAGGATGACCGCCTGTATCACGGGATAGTCGCGTTGCTTGATCGCGGCCAGCATAAGCTGTCCCATGCCGGGCAAGCCCCAGATCTGTTCCAGGACCACCGTGCCTCCCAGAGCAAAGGCAAAGTTTATGCCGATGAGGCTCACCACTGGAATCATGGCGTTCTTAATGGCGTGACGTCCCAATATAGTCCGCTCCACCAGCCCCTTCGCCTTGGCGGTGCGTATGTAGTCCTGCCGCATGACCTCGAGCACCGTGGCCCGCGTCATCCTGGCGACCTGGGAGCCTTGCGAGACCGCGAGGATGATCGCCGGGAAGAAGAACTGCTGGATGTTCAGCCAGGGGTTGGCGTAGAACTCGTTGACCCCCCAGGGGGGCGACCAGTTGAACCATAGGGAGCCAAAGAGGAGGAGGAGGACCGCGGTCCAGAAAAAGGGCACGGATAGCCCCACGATGGCTACGCTTCGCAAGACGTAGTCCATCCAGGAGTCCTGGCGTACCGCCGAGAATATGCCGATGGTCAGCCCCCACACGACCATGAGAACGAGGGTGAAGAGCACGAGCTCCAGCGTTACGGGGAAACGCCGCTTGATGTCCTCCACGATGTTTATCTTGGTGAGAAGCGACTCGCCGAGGTCCCCTCGCGCTATGTCACTTATCCAGACGAAGTACTGTAGGTAGATGGGCCTGTCCAGTCCCAGGTCGCTGCGTATCTTCGCCTTGAGGGCAGGATCGATCGACCCTCCCCTTCCGCCGGACAACTGCGCCGCTATGGTATCCACCACGTCTCCGGGAAGCAGGCGCACCATGCCAAAGACCAGCACAGTCAGGACAAAGACACTGGGAATGACGAGCAACACCCGTCGAATAACGTAATCTCGCATTCCAACTCCAGCCCTTCCTCTACTTGAGGGAAAGGCGCTTCAGCCAATAGCATGAGGCATCTCGAAGCTATCGGTTCTCAGCCCCGAGATGCCCCATAGATTACAGCCCTAAATCACTCTATCTATCAACCCAGGACAGGGCAAGATTGTTGCCGATGGGGTAAGAGTACTGGTAGTTCACGAGCCATGGCTGGATGGCCACAATCTGGATCCAGTTCGTGCTCATTTGGTAGTACTGCTTCTCCATGAGGTAGCGCTGGACGTCGGCCACCAACTCATACCTCTTCACCGGATCAACCTCGGCCTCCTCGGCTTCTATCATCTTGTCGAGCTCTTCATCCACCAGGCCCGATACGGGCTGGTAGTTGCGAGTGTTGCGGGAGTGGTAGCCTCGGAATAGCCAGTCGCTTGGGTCCCATCCATAACCCGGGAACCCAAATCCGACGGTGTATTCGCCGGATTCCCATGTCTGCTGTCTGGCGGAGCCGTCTCTAACCATGATTTCAAGGTCAATGCCGATGTTACGAAGCGACTCTACGACTAGCTCCCCTTCGCTGAAGAAGCGATTTCCCAGGTCATTGGTCAGCAGGAAGGTTCCCTTGATTCCGTCCGTATAGCCGGCTTTCGCCATCAGCTCCTTTGCGCCTTCGACGTCGTATTCCAGATAGCGCTCCGCGGGGATGCCATCGCCGTCATAGTCGCCGTACTGTCCGGGCGGAAGCCAGAACTGGTTGCCCGGCGCGAAGGGAGTGGAGAAGGGAAGCCCCCAGCCGCCGAGCACACTGCGCACCCAGCCCTCTTTGTCTATGGAGAGCTGCATGGCGCGGCGCACGTTAATATCGTGGAAGGGCGTGCCCTCACTGAAGTTGGGATAGACCGCTCGCTGGTTGGTGGGATCGACGAATATCTCCCAAACCGTGTCGGGATTGCTCTTGTTGAGGTCCAGGTATCTTTCCGTGCTCATGCCGCAGGTCTCGAGGGCAATGGCGCCGAGCTTGCCCGTACGGAATCCGGCGTCCTGCGCGCGCTCGTCCTTCATGACGAACATCTCGACGTTATCTACGAAGGGAAGCTGGTTGCCCTGTCCGTCTTCCTTCCAATAAAGGCCATTGCTCTCGTACGTGACGGAAACGTCCGGGGTCCAGCTCGTCATGACCCAGGGGCCGGTGCCGTACTGGGAATCGACGTCGTTCATGGCCTCAGCCAAGTCGATATCCGGATTTTCGGCAATTCGCTTCTTGAAACCATCGAGGCCATACATCTGGGGGCCTCGGATAGCCAGCTTGTAGAGGAACGAGGCGGTGGGGCGGTTGAGGGTGACCTCGAGGGTGTAGTCGTCGATTGCCTTCCAGGATGCGGGGCCGTCTATCTCAGGGAATCGCGCCCTGTACCTGCTCGTCTCCGGGCCAAAGGCAAAATCGGCAAGCTCGACCCAGTCTTGGGCGTTAACGTCCCTGGAGGTGTCGATCGCCAGCTGGTCGTCGTTGAACTTCACGCCCTTGCGCAGCTTGAAGGTCCAGACCAAGCCATCGTCCGAGACCTCCCAGCTTTCCGCGAGGTGAGGCTGCGGGGTGTAATCCGCGGGGTTGGTGCCGGGCCCCTGGGGAAAGGTCACCAGCGTCTCGGCCCACAGCGAGATGTACATGTTACTGTACGCGCCCTGGTGCAACCAGTCCCAGTAACGCGGGAAGGGCCATCCGTTGGTCACCAGGTCAACGTTCCCGCCGCGAATGGGGGCATAGTTGGCGGGCGGCTGTGGAAGCTGAAGCGGAACGCCCATCGCCTCGGCTGACTGCTGAATCACTTCGGACGCCGTAAGGACGGCGGAAGCCTTCTGCGCCGGAGGTGTCGTAGGCTGCGGCCGTGTTTGAGCGGCCGGGGCGGTCGTCGCGGCCGGCGCGGCCGGCGCAGTCGTCGGCTCCGCCATCGCGGCGGGCGCAACGGTTGGCGCGGTCGTCGGCTCCGCCATCGCGGCGGGCGTGGCTTCGTCGGCGCTGCTGCACGCCGTCATAACAAGAAGGCTTATGGCGATAATCAAAGGCAAGCCGAAATACTTCCTCATGGTTTCCTCCTCAACTCTCACGCCCCTATCCCCTGAGATTGGGAAATACCCACCTTCCAGCCTTCAGGTGTGTGATAGTCGGCGAAAATACACTTGCCGCCATCTCAGGACTCAGTGGCTTTGGGGATATTGCCATCTTTCCGAGAAGATGTCAGCCCCGCCTGCGTGATGGTCAACCCAACGGCATCTTGCAGCGACGACCGGCCCGCCGCCCGTGGGCGCCCGCGATGCTCAATGGGGCAAGACACATCGAGATGTGGTTGCGCCAAGTGGAACACGCAACGCTTGACGTTGTACACTGGCATAGAGTCTCAGGTAGGATGTAGGCAAACAGGCATTGCTTACCGGCAAACGCTTGGCGGATTGGATTTGCGGGATATACCCGAGGCAGGTCGTGTTCGATAGCTCTCTAAGAAAAAAACGGGCGGTCGGAATTGTTCTCGCTGCTCTGTTGCTGGCCCTGTTCCTGGCCTTAAACCGCTTCCCCAAGCTGGACACCGTGCGCGGCGACCTGGACGCCGTTACCGCGCCCCAGGTGGAGTGTTTCCAGGGATTCTGCATTGAAGAGGAGCCTGAGTCCTCGTTCCTGTCCAGATGGTGGGACTTCTCGGTAGAGTACCTGCGCCTCGTCGCGGCAGGCATGGCTTTCGCGTTCCTCATGGCCGGCCTGACAGAGGCGTTCCTGTTCCCCCAGTCCAGCCAACGCTCGTTCTCCGGTGGCGGAATATGGAAGGGAACGCTGAAGGGCATGGCAGTTGGGCCGGTGATGACCCTGTGTTCTGCCTGCATTGCGCCAATTGCAGCTTCACTCTGGAGGAGAGGCGCCGGTATAGGGGGAACCCTCGCCACGGTGCAGGGGTCTTCCACGCTCAACCTCCCCGCCCTGGTCATGGTCGTGCTGGTCTTCTCGCCAATGCTGGGTGGAAGCCGCATCCTGCTAAGCGTGGTGGGCGTTCTGCTCATTGGCCCGCTCGTTGCCCTCATTGTGGGCGTCGGGAAGCCGTCGCCCGCGGACGAGGTGGATGTCACAGGGCCACCTGAACCACAGGTATCGCCTTGGGGCGTCGCGCTGAGAGAAGGGTTCCGCGATTGGGCGAAGTTCAGCGGAAGCTACCTGGTCCGCATGGGGCCAATCATGGTGTTGGCGGCGTTCGTGAGCGGCCTGGTCATACAGTGGGTAAGCGCTGAGACCGTAGAGACCTACCTCGGTAACAACATGCGCGGTGTCGCCATCGCCGCGACATTCGGCATCCTCATCAACGTGCCGTTGCTGTTCGAGATTCCGCTTGTGGCGCTGCTCCTCCTCCTTGGAATGGGTACCGCACCCGCCGCCACTCTGCTTTTCACGGCCGCCGCCGCAGGGCCGGCAACCTTCTGGGGGTTGGCCAGGTTCGTGCCCAGGAAGGCGATAGCGGCTTTCGCCGCAGTCACCTGGGCTGTAGGCCTGGTTGGCGGCATAGCCGTGCTGGGAGTCGATGCCATATTTCCGGGCTTGGAAAGCGGGCTGAGAGACCGGGCGGCCTACGCCGGCCCGCGCGAGGGCGTTGCGGAAAACACCGCGAGCGTCGCCCCGCGGCCCGCGGATAACGCAGGCTTAGATGCCGGCGGCGCGCGCCCGCGCCCGCCCTCCAATGCGTCCTGGAACGCGCCCGGCCAGCCCGTGCCCTCAATCGCGTATGGCGCCGTGAACTCGACTGCTCCCGTAACGCCGTTTACGCCCATCTCGCGCGACGCCCTCAAGAACGACGACGATTTCTGGAGCGACCGGGTCTGGAACTATCGTCCAGGCGTCGTGGTATTCGACTACAACAGGGATGGCGCATTCGACTTCTACATCAGCGCCCAGTCGGGAGCGCCCGCCTTCCTGTACCGCAACGAAGGGGATGGGACGTTCAGCAACGTCGCGGCCGACGCGGGGGTCGCCGCTGTCGAGAGCAACAGCAGCGGCGCGGTGGCGTGCGACCTCAACAACGACGGGTATCAAGACCTCTACGTTGGGGCGCGAGGCGTAGCCGGCAAGGGACTCGATTACCGGGCCGCGCTCGGCAATGAGGAGAGCGCGACGCGGCTGAGACGGGCCGTCAAGGACCGGCTATTCCTCAACAGCCAGGATGGAACATTCGAGGAGATTACGGACTCCGCGTTTGGCGCGGCGCCAAACCTGCGTTCCGCGGCCAGCGTCGCATGCGCCGACGTGGATGGCGACGGATGGCTGGACATCTACGTGGGGAATCTGATCACCGAGGACTTCCTGGAGTTTGGCCGGTCTTCCCACCCGGGGCACTACAACGTCCTGTATCTCAACAACGGCGACCTCACCTTCCAGGACATAGCCGAATCGGCGGGCGTCAGAGGCCCACAGATAACGATGCGCGATCCGGAGGGACAGCCCATCGTGTTCGAGGACGCCCAAACCGGCCAGCAGTACGAAGGCTACGACCCGAACGCCAGGGACGCAAATGGCAATCGCGTTGGAGACCCGACGGGCCGGACCCACGCGGTTCTATTCTTCGACTATGACGACGACGGCGACCCCGACCTGTGGGTAGCCAGCGACGGGGACAGGCTCCACGTTTTCCGCAACGACTCATCGCCGGGAACTGTGCGATTCACGCCGGTTGCCAGGACTATCGGAATCGACAAGGTGGGGAACTGGATGGGGTTCGCTGTGGGCGACTACGATGGCGACGCGGACCTGGACGTCTTCGTCACCAACGTGGGCTATCACACCCTGACAAGGCCGCCCCAGAGAAAGCCGGGCGGCGACTGCTCATATCACGCGCGCTTCACGTGGGGCACATGCCAGCACGTTCTGCTGCGTAACGATGGCACGGATGAGGTTGCGGGTGTGGGAAAGATAGGAGTTTACAGAGACGTGGCCTCCTCGGCCGTGGTGCTGCCCAGCCCAATCATGCCGCCCGATTCCCTCGACCCCGGCAACATCCATCCCTCCTGGACGGCGCCCACGGGGCTTGCTGCCTATGACTTCGGGTTTGGGGCAACCTTCTTCGACTTCGACAATGACACAGATCAAGATCTGTACTGGCTGGGGTCTGAGGTGGACAGGGGCACAGGCCCAAACGGACACCTGTACCCAGCCGCAGGGCGCATGTTGCGGCGGGATGGCAGAGGGGTCTTCGAGGACATCACCGTTCGGGCGCGTCTGCTGGACATATTCAGGGTTGACTACTCCACGCTGGAACCGGGAGACCCACAGGCGGGGGCAACGGCGCAGCGAATCCGGACTAAACTGCACGAAAACGGCAAAGGGCTGGCCCATGGGGACATGAACGGCGACGGCTACGTTGACCTCATCGGCACGAACAGCAGCGGGGCCGTCACCGGTGACAGCCCCTGGGTCGAGGAGGCGCAAGGCCCCTTCTTCGTGTGGCTGAACGGCGGCGGTGAGAACCACTGGCTCACCCTTCGCCTGAAGGGGCGGATGGCCATCGACGGCAGCGGCAGCAACGCGGACGGCGTGGGCGCGCGAGTCTATGTGACGACCAGCGCCGGCGAGGGTGAGCCGGCGCTGGTGCAGGTACAAGAGGTTCGAGCGGGCTCGAGCTACCTGTCGATGGACAGTGTTGACCTGGAATTCGGGGTTGGGTCCGCGCAAACAGTGGACCAGGTCGTCATCCTCTGGCCAAGCGGCAGAGAACAACTCCTGCGCGACGTGGGCGTGGACCAGGTAATCGAGATCGTGGAGCCGGAGGCTTGAGCCTCGAGAGGCACTGGGCGTTGTAACTGTTCGGGGTTCAGGGGAATGGAAGGGATTTGCCACAGGCTATGGTCACCCACCCCCTAACCCCCTCCCGTTGTATAGACCGGGGAGATAGGTGGTCAGCCCGTCAAGGGCGGGGGAATCGGCGTTGACACCGCCCGCTGCCCTACCGGGGAATTACCGGTAGAATGAGCCGTGAGGGTCGTTCAGTGTCGTGAAACACCGTCTGGTGGGCCACCCGCAGCTCCGTGTCCGACCAGTAGTCCGCGCCCGTGTTGTGGTTGCGATCGAAGTTGGGGAAGTCGGAACTGGAGATGTCGAGCCGGATTCGGTGGCCGCGCCCAAGGAGGATGCCAGTCGGATGGACCTGGATGGTGAACTCGTAGGCCTTTCCAGGCTCCATCAGGGTAGGGTTCTCGTAGCCGTCACGGTATTGCGCCCGAATGACGCCGTAGCAAAGGTTCACGGCCAGCCCGTCGGGGTGAACGTCGATGAGCTTGGCGGTGAAGTCGGTATCGGGCGCGCTGGAGGACGCCCACAGCTTCATCACGACCGGGCCCGTAATCTCTATCTCCTGCTCGAGCGGCGGAGTCTGGTAAACGAGGATGTCCTTTCGTCCGTTCAGGGGACTCTGATCGCGGGTGGCGGCCTGCGCGGAGATGTCCATGAGGCTCATCACCGGATCCGCCGGGTCGAAGTCGTACTCGTCCGGCGTCTCGCTGCCGGGGGTCGATGTGGAGAGTTCACCATCGCCCCAGACCGTGTTAGCGCCGCCGCCGCCGTGCAAGTAGTACTCGGTGTACTGGGTCCGCGCCAAGGGCCATTCGTTCTCAAAGCGCCACTTGTTCTCGCCCATGATGAACAGCTTGACGGGCGGCTCGTCCGCCATGCCGTTGTCGATGCCCTTGAACTGGTAGTCGTACCAGCGGGACACGACGTCGGCGTACTCGAAGGGGGCTTCGGGGCCGAAGTCAACCGGCCCCGACGTGAGGAGATCGTGCCCCCATGGCCCGACGATCAGCCGGTGCTGGCCGCGCAGCGACTCGGGGCCGACTTTCTCCAGGCCAATGTAGTTGTTGATCGTTCCGATGAGCCGGTCATACCAGCCGGTAAGCTGGCACATGGGAACGTTGACCCTGGGATGCACCTTATCGAATCGGAAGAAGTCCTCGTTCTGCTCCTTGACGTAGCGTTTCAATGCTGGGGTGGCTGTTGAAAAGACGTGGTCCGGCATATCTCCAAGTGGCAGATACCAGAGCCACTTGCCTCGCTCCACCTCGTACCAATACTCGTTGGCCTCGTCGGAGTCCCTGGGGCCCGACCGGTCGCCGACCCTGCGGCGGGCATCAACGGCCATCACGTAGGTCCACTGGAGGCGGCGGCCAGTGTCGAAGATGCCAAAAGTCATGTCCATGAGGCTCGCCGACATGCCGCTCGCGAAGAGGGCTTTCACGTTCGGAGGCTGCGTCTCGGCAAGACGCCAGACGCACCACCCTGGGTAGGAGTGCCCCCAGGTGCCGACCTGCCCGTTGGAGTAGGGAAGGCCCGCCGCCCACTGGACCGTGTCGTAGCCGTCCTGTCCGTCGAAGGTGTCTAAGTTGTCCTGGAAAATCCAGACCCACTCGCCATCGGAGGCGTAGCGCCCGCGGACGTCCTGGACGATGGCGACATAGCCACGCTCGGCCAACGCCCGCGCCGTGGCAACGTTGCCATCGCCCGTCTTGTCGTAGGGGGTTCGCGTCAGCAGCACGGGGTAGGAGCCGGGTTCGGATGGCCGGTACACGTCCGAACGGAGTATGGTTCCGTCACGCATCTCGGCGGGGACGTTCTCTTCAACGACTATTCTCTGGGTCTCACTTGCAGCACACATACTATCTGCTCCCCCTGTTGACTTACCGATAAACGCGCTACGTTCCGAGGGCCGACTGCCGTTCGCCGGACGACACGACCACGATTTCCGTTACTGTACCAGTCCCGGCGCTATGTTTCCAGACTCCAAGACTGTGGCAAGCGTTCAGTGTTTGCGGCGAATTGCTCTTGTGCGCCTGGGAGACCTGGTCGCGAGGTCTGTGAGGCTACAGGGCGTTTTCCAACTGTGACATTTTAGGACATTCCAGGACATTTGTAGCTGAGTGTTCAGAGAGTTTTCATACTTTGTCGCATTCAGCACTTGGCGATTTTGGGGCTTTCAGGGCTATCGATGGTTTTGCTCCAGATTGCCGGCCGGTTTGTATAGAGGGATAGTAGTACGTGCGTTCGTGAGCGTCAAGGGACGGATGACGCAGAGAGTTCGCGCCTCGAGCGCGCCAGGGCCTTTCCAAAGTCGAAGGTAGACGTCCCCATCCACCCCACCGGCACCCATCCCCTAACCCCCTCCCGTCAAGGGAGGGGGACAATGGGCGGACCTCCCATCAAACGTGAACAGTTGCGCCTGAGGCTGTTTTGGCTTGACACTAAGGCCGCCATTCTGGTAGCGTTGGTTTGGAAGTGGACGACTCCCCAGATAGACATCCTCTTTTGAAGCGCCCGGCGCATGGTCGTGAACCGTTGCGTTGGACGCTTTTTGTTTCTGGCCTATGAGTACGCGCGCGGCGGCCATCCTCGCAGCAGGCAAGGGGACTCGCATGGTGTCGAGGGTTCCCAAGGTTCTTCATCGCGTCTGCGGTGTGGAGATGGCGCGCCTGGTGATAGAAACGGCCAGGAGCGCTGGCATCGGCCCGGTGACGGTCGTGGTTCCGCAAGACTCCGTTGCCATTCGAGAGGCCCTGGGCGAGGGCGTCGATTACGCCATCCAATCCGAACCCCTCGGCAGCGGTCACGCCCTTCTCCAGGCGCGGGGCTCGCTGAAAGACGCAGACAGCGTCGTCGTGCTCTACGGCGACGTGCCGCTGGTTCGTCCTGAAACCGTCCGCGAGATGGTAAGGATTCACGACGAGCGGAAGGCGTGCGTTAGCCTGCTCACCTCCATCATCGCCAACCCCGACGGACTCGGCCGGGTGAAGCGGTCGCCGTACGGGGGCGTAACCGGAATCGTCGAGGAGAGCGATGCCGACGACGAAACGCTCGCAATCACGGAGGTGAACTGCGGGGTGTACTGCTTCCGCTCCGCCTGGCTCTGGGACAACCTTCCCACCCTGCAAGCGTCACCGCGGGGGGAGATTTACCTTACCGATCTCGTTGCATTGGCCTCCCAACAGGGCATGGTCGTGGAGTCCGTCCGGTCTTCTGACGTATCGGAAACGCTGGGAGTGAACAATCGCGTGCAGCTTGCCGAAGCGGAGAGCGTGTTGCGCCGGCGCGTCAGGCAGCGCCATATGTTGGCCGGCGTAACCATGCCTGACCCCGCTTCGGTCTATATTGACGCAGAGGTGGAGTTGGGCGACGACACCCTCGTTCTGCCCAACACTCACATACGAGGCCGCTCTCGTATCGGCGCAAACTGCGAGATAGGACCCAACGCAATCGTCGAGGACTCGGTGGTGGGCGACGGGTGCAGGGTAACGGCCTCGTTCGTCGAAAGTTCCACGCTTGACGATGCCGTGGACGTGGGGCCGTTCAGCCATGTACGTCCGGGCTGTCACGTGGAGAGCGGCGTCCACATTGGCAACTTTGCCGAGGTGAAGAACAGCCGATTGGGGACTGGATCGAAGCTGGGGCACTTCAGTTACATCGGCGACGCCCACCTGGGCGCCAACGTAAACATCGGCGCGGGGACCGTCACGTGCAACTTCGATGGTGAAGGAAAGAATCGAACGAACATCGGCGACGACGCCTTCATCGGCTCTGACACCATGCTCGTGGCTCCCGTTGACGTGGGCGCGCGCTCAACTACGGGGACGGGCTCAGTAGTGACCAGAGACGTGCCCCCGGATTCGGTCGCCGTGGGTATGCCCGCCAGAACGCTTCGCAAGAAGGGCCAGCGACGCGCGAACTCCCCCCATCCCAACCTTTCCCCACAGGGGGCAGGGGCATGAGCAAGAAGCCCGGTTTTCACGGCAGTTCGGACGGGGTGACCTGAATTGGAGAGCGACAGTACATTTTCCGCTATAGCTCTCGCAGCCTCTATGGTCTTGTTCCTCGCAGTTTCCATAGCGGAGGCGTCCTTGGCGTCGGTGCGCCGCGACCAGGCGCAGTGGCTTGTGTCACGGGGCGTTTCGCGATCGAAGTCCCTCACAAGGCTCTTCAACATGACGATGGGCCCCACAGGCTCGCTGTCGCTGCTTTTGCTGCTCTCCTCCGCCGCCAGCCTGCTCTCCGGGACGGCGCTGGTCGTCACCCTGGCGGGCGTGAACTGGGTCGCGGTGTCGGGGGTATCGCTGGCGATTCTAGCTGTGCTGGGCATCATTCGCGGCGTTTCCAGGGCGCTGGCCTATTCACAGGGAGAGAGGATCGCGCTCGGAGTCGCGCCGCCAGTGCGGGCGATCGCTCTCATGCTCCAGCCGGTGTTGGCGGTTGAGATTCTCTTGAGCCGGATGGTCCTGGGGCTTACAGGCGGGCCCAGTTCGGCCGCGGGCGGCATTTCGGACGAGCTTGGGCTGTCGTTCGACTCTGATGGCGAGCCGCTGGGCGAGCGCGAGGTGCGAATGATCAAGGGCGTGGTTCGGCTGGACAAGACTATCGCGCGGGAAATCATGGTTCCTAGGGTTGACGTGGTGGCGGCGGAAAGCGGCGTCACCCTCGCCGAACTGGCAGAGCTGATGGTAGCCGTGGGCGGGCACAGCAGGATTCCGGTGTACAGAGGCGGCCTGGACCACGTTGTGGGCATCGCCCACGCCAGGGACGTGCTCCGCATCTTGAGCGAGACCAATGGCGCGCCGACGGGAGGCATCGAGAGTGTGGCGCGTCCTCCCCTGTTCATCCCGGAATCCAAGTCGCTGGAGGAGTTGCTAAACGAGTTCCAGCAGGTTCGGGTACATATGGCGATTGTGGTGGACGAATACGGAGGGGTGTCCGGGCTTGTGACGATTGAAGACCTCCTGGAAGAGATAGTGGGTGAGATCCGGGATGAGTTCGACATCGCTGAGCCTGAGGTAGAACCGGTTGGCGAAAACCACTTCACTATGGACGCCAGGGTGAGCATCGAAGAGGTCAACGAGCTCCTGAGCGTTTCGGTAGAGGGTGAGGGGTTCGATACACTTGGAGGGTTCGTCTATCAGCAGCTTGGCAAAATACCGAGTCCCGGCGACCGCGTAGAGTACGATGGAATAAGGATCGAGGTGATTTCGACGGTCGGGCGGCGGCTGAAGCGGCTGCGGGTGGTGAAGGCAGGGGACTGACGGGCGACCGAGGCGCACAGCGTGGCGTAGGCACAGGGGCGGGTTGTGAAACCCGCCCTTGTAAGTGTTCAGAGTTCAGAGACAGTGAAGGGATTGCCCCACAAGGGACGGCCACCCACCCCCTAACCCCCTCCCTTGACGGGAGGGGGAATGTGGCCCCTGTGGTGGCAGCCGGCAAATGGCCTGCCGTTCCTTCCTAGTCGTTGAAGATGGCGACGATTCTCTCGCCAACGATGGCTTCTTCGCCGTCGGCCAGGCCGAACATGTGGATGACTATCTCTTCCTCGCCCTCTCGCACGCGCGTCCAGATTGGCGGGTCTCCCTCTTTCAGCTTGGCGACAACGTCATTGGCTGTCATGCCGGCCACGCTCTCGTCAACCGTGAGCTTCAGGCCGAAAGGCTGATGCCCGATGACGTTGTCGAGCATCTCGCTCTTGAGGCCCTTCGACTCTGTGCCCTCGAGAAGAGTCATAACAGTCAAGCATCTGCTTTCGACAGATGCCAGCCGCTCTTCATGGTTCATAGTCATCCAGCGCTTGACGGCGACCACCGCGCCTATCATCTCCTGGCGATCGACTTTCTGAGGCCGTCCAACGCCGCGAATCCGGCGACCTTCGTAGCCCACGAATGACTGAAGTGAGAGCTTGTGAATCATGTCCTCGGAGCCGAGGGCGAGTCCGACCGATTGGGTCGCGCCCAGGTACTTGGCGGCGACACACTGGAAGTCCGCGCCCATCCTCACGTACTTGCCGAAGAGGTCCAGCGGATATATCTGCCCCGCGGCGTCAACGGTGACCGGCAGGCCGCGCGCGTGGGCTACCTCGATGGTGTCCTCGAGAGAGAGGGCGTGGGGATCGATGACCTGCTCGACGGCATAGTAGTGGACGGCAGCGGTGTTGTCGCCAATGGCCTTTTCGAGGTCATCGCGGGTGGTGCGCTCCTCGGAGCCGAACTCGACCAGCTTTGCGCCGGCAAGCTCCAGGCAACGATCGTACCAGTAGCGTTGCCTGGCTTGGATGAGGATTTCATTCTTCATGCCGGTGGTGTCGGGCAACTGCTGTATCTTGTCGTCATCGTCCCCGGCCATGATGGCGGCGGTGACCAGCGTCAACGCGGACCCGGCGCCGGCGGTGATGTACGCGGCGGGCACGTCAACCATCGCCGCGATGGCCTGCCCCGCCTTCTCCTCGAGCTCCATGAGGGGAAGGTATGCGGAATCGGCCTGCTCCATAGCCTCTTTGACCTCGGGGATGGGCGAGGAGCCTCCCAGCATGGTCACACTTCCGATGGCGTTGATTATTGGCGTCGCTCCAAGCTGCCTGTAGATGTCTCCCCATTCTGATGTTGCCATGTCGTGTATTCTCTCCTTTGAATGTTGGTGTCCAACCCTAATCATACATCATTTTGCGGGGGCGTGGATTGCCGAGCGGCGAGCCATTGCGATGGGTTACCGCTTTCGCGGGAATGACGGAGGCGGGCCGCAGGAGGGACGGGGCGTTGTTCAGAATTGGGGTGTGTGGACAGGGTAGGGAATTGTCTCAGGGTTGCGTTGGGCGGGATTAGGTAGGGCAATGGGGCGGTTTTTCTTGTTGGGGTCTGTTTTCTGCTGGTATAATAGGTTTGCCTGTCACTGGGCGGGCTTCAACAGTACTCAGATTAGGACGGCGTCGAGACTCCTTCATGGCTTCACAGAAAGACTACTCTGGCGCACAAGCGAATGCCGGTTCCCCCGATGAGGGTTTGTCGTATCGGTATGTCGTGGTCAAGGCCGGGACGAGCCTGCTGACCGATGGAACGGATCGACTCGATCTGGAGATTATGTCAGGGCTTGTGGGTCAGATTGCGCGGCTTCACGCTCTTGGCGTCAAGGTTATGCTCGTTTCGTCGGGCGCGGTGTCGGCGGGGCGTCACGTGCTGAGGGTCAAGGCCGATAGCAAGGATTTGCCTTTGCGCCAGGCGCTGGCGGCGGTGGGACAGGGGCATCTGATGCACGCCTACGAGCAGCTATTTGGCTGGCACGACATCCCGGTGGCGCAGGCGCTGCTGTCTCGCAGGGACTTGACAGACAGGCTGGGCTACCTGAACGTTCGCAATACCCTACTCGCGCTGCTGGATAGCCGGGTCGTGCCCATCATCAACGAGAACGACGTCGTGGCGGTGGAGGAGTTGATGGGCGACGTTTTCGGCGACAACGACACGCTATCGGCGATGGTGGCAAACCTGATCGACGCGGACATGCTGGTGATGCTGGGAGAGATGGGCGGGCTGTACACGGCGGACCCTCACCTGGACCCGGACGCCAGGCTAATCCCCGTGGTAGAACGGGTTAGCGAGAATCTCGAGGCGTTGGGAGGCCCCTCCTGGGGAGAGAGAGGCAGAGGAGGGATGGCGACGAAGTTGTACGCCGCCAGGCTGGCCACGGCGTCCGGCATAAACGTGGTCATCGCGAGCGGCAAGGAGCCGAACGTGCTGTGCCGGCTGGCGGACGGCGAAGGCATAGGCACATTCTTCCCGGCCACCAGCTCGAAGATGGAGAGCCGCAAGCGGTGGATGCTGAGCGGGCTGTCAACGAAGGGCGAGGTCATGGTTGACGACGGGGCCGCGTCCGTGCTGCGCCGACAGAGCCGCAGCCTGCTTCCGGCAGGGGTGACGGGAGTGAACGGGCCGTTCGAGCGCGGGGACATCATATCGATTATGGATATGCGTAGGGTTCAGATAGCCTGTGGCATAACGAATTACGGCTCGGATGACGTCGAAGAGATCAAGGGCATCCACTCGGAGCGAATCGCCGACACGCTCGGGCACGATTACGGAGGTGAGGTGGTACATCGGAACAACATGGTTGTTCTTTAAGTTTGTCGGTCGGTGGGTACCCAGTTTTTGGTTTTGAGTTTCCAGTGGTTGATCGAGGTGTAATCTTGTCGGACGAACTGGCGATCAAGGGCGCGGCGGCGCGCGATGCGGCTCGGGCGCTGTCCAAGGCCAAGGGGCTGTCGAAGAATAAGGCGCTGCTGAATGTCGCCGATGGGCTGAAGTCGCGCCAGGAGGAGATTCTGGCCGCGAACGAGCGGGATTGCGAGGCGGGCCGGCGCAACGGCCTCAGCGAGTCGCTGCTCGACCGGCTGCTGCTGACACCGGAGCGGCTCGAAGGCATGGCGTCGGATGTGCGCGACGTCGCTATGCTGCCGGACCCAGTGGGCGAGACTATCGAAATGCGCGACATGCCGAACGGCCTGCAGGTCGGCAAACGCCGTGTTCCCCTCGGCGTAATCGGGGCAATCTACGAGAGCCGCCCCAACGTGACGGTCGATATTTCGACGCTGTGCCTGAAGGCGGGCAACGCCGTCATCCTGCGCGGCGGTAAGGAGGCGGTCAACTCCAACGCCGCGCTGGCGGGACTGATAAGAGACTCTGTCGAGTCGGCAGGTCTTCCCCGCGACGGGGCGCAGATGATAGAGTCCACAGACCGCGCGCTGGTTGGGCGAATGTTGACCATGAAGGACACCATCGACCTGATAATCCCCCGCGGCGGGCAGGAACTGATCAACCGGGTGGCGTCGGAGGCAACTGTGCCCGCCATAACGGGCGGCGTCGGCGTTTGCCACACCTACGTTGACAGCGCCGCGGACGTGGACATGGCGGTGAACATCGTGCACAACGCCAAGGCGCAGCGCCCGTCGGTCTGCAACGCGCTGGACACGGTGATAGTGCACTCCGCCGCCGCCGCTGAGTACCTGCCGCGGCTGTCCCGCGTATTCAGCGAGGCCGGGGTGGAAATGCGCTGCGATAGACGGGCGTTGAGCATACTCGGTCCCGCCGCGCCGCGAGTCGCCGCGGCGAGTGAAGAGGATTGGGGCACGGAGTTCCTGTCGCTTACGGCGGCCGTGAAGGTGGTGGACTCCCTGGACGAGGCGCTGGAGCATATCGTGAAGTATGGCTCGGGCCACTCGGAGGCGATAGTTACGGAAGACTACTCCGCCGCGATGCGCTTCGTAAACGAGGTTGACTGCAGCGCGGTGATGGTAAACGCATCGACACGGTTCAACGACGGGGCGCAGTTCGGGCTTGGCGCGGAGGTAGCGATCAGCACGAACAAGATGCACGCGAGAGGGCCGATGGGTCTGCGGGAGCTGACCTCGTACAAGTGGATCGTGATGGGAACGGGGCAGATACGCACCGGATAGCGCGTTCACCCCTACGCCCGCGGGAATCCCTCGCGCGGGCTGTGGCCGATCGTCCCCGCGGGCAGGGAGGAAGCCGGTCTGCGCAGCAAAACCAAAGGCTCGTGATCTGTCTCCGGCGGGACGGGGACGTTCGGCGGGCGGATAGGCGGCTCATGGACAACTTCTATTTTGAAAGAGAGTGCCGGACTCCCTTCTCCGAGTGCTATACGGTGCTGGAGGACGAGAGCGCGATAGGCAGGGTGGACATCCACTTCGCCAACTCGGTCATCCACGCGACGCTCAGCGTTTCGGAGAGCCTAACCACGGAGGGCATCCAGGACCTGATCGACACGATAGACGAGGAGCTGCTGGACTCGGTTGGCATTACGAGGCAGGAGATCATCGTGCACGTGCACCAGGGCCGCGATATAGGTGTCTTCAGCACACGGGATTTCGAGGGAAACGGCGGACACGAGCGCATCGCGTAGGCGGAGTGGATAGTTGTCAGTCGTCAGTTGTCGCGCTTTCCAATTCGCGCTGCCTCAGTTCAACCCTGCGAATCTTGCCGCTGATGGTTTTGGGTAGTTCGCTCACGAACTCGACCGCGCGAGGGTACTTGTACGGCGCGGTTACGCTGCGAACATGCGCCTGGAGGCTGCCGGTGAGTTCGTCGGACTCGACGTAGCCGGGCGCGAGCACCACGTAGGCCTTGACGATACTGCCGCGTATGTCGTCCGGGCTGGCGACAACCGCGGACTCTGCCACGGCGGGATGCTCTATGAGCGCGCTCTCCACCTCGAACGGGCCGATACGGTAGCCGGCCGAGATTATGAGATCGTCGGCACGGCCCACGAACCAGTAGTAGCCGTCCTCATCGACGTAGGCTTTGTCGCCGGTGAGATACCAGTCGCCGAACATGCAGGACGCCATCGCGTCCTCGTCCCGCCAGTACTCCTTCATCAGCCCAACGGGGCGCCGCGGGCTGGTGCGAACCGCGATCTGCCCCTCCTGGTTGGGCCCGAGCTCGGCGCCGTCCTCGTCGATGACGGCGATCTCAAAGCCGGGCGTTGGCTTGCCCATCGAGCCCGGTTTGACGGGCATACAGGGGTAGTTGCCCACCAGGAGCACCGTCTCGGTCTGCCCATAGCCGTCGTAGATGGTCATTCCCGTGCCCTCCTGCCACTGCTTTATGACCTCCGGGTTGAGCGGCTCGCCGGCGCCCGTGCAGTGGCGCAGGGAGGTGAGGTCGTACCTGGTCAGGTCTCCCAGCACCATCATGCGATAGACTGTGGGCGGCGCGCAGAAGGCGGTTACGCCGTACCTGCCCAGGATGCGCATAGTGAGGTCGGCGTCGAAGCGGCCCTGCGCGTTGTGCTGGAGAATGGCGGCTCCCTCGGTCCACTGACCGAACAGCTTGCCGTAGGCGGTCTTGGCCCAGCCGGTGTCGGAGATGGCCCAGTGAATGTCGGTGGGCTTCAGGTCGTGCCAGAAGCGCGCCGTGATGGTGTGGGCGATGGCGTATGACGCCTGGGTGTGCAGCACCATCTTGGGCTGGCCTACGGTGCCCGACGTGAAGTAGATGATCATGTCGTCGTCGCTGCGGGTGGGTTGGGACGGCTCGAAGTGGGTTGACATCTTCGGCATCTCTTCTTCGTAGTTGACCCAGCCGCGTTTAGCGCCGTCCAGCAGAATGATGCGCCCCAGCGTGGGACACTGCGCGACGACCTCCTCCACCTTGTGCGCGTTCTCCAGGTCGGTGATGGCCACGGTGGCCTCGGCCCGGTTGACGCGGTACTCTATGTCGTGAGGAGTGCACAGCGTGGTAGCGGGCATGGGTATGACGCCCGTCTTCATCATGCCGAGGATGGCGACGTACCACTCCGGCACGCGTGGGCCCATGATGAAGGCGCGCTCGCCCTTGGACACACCGAGGCCGTCAAGTAGGTTGGCGAACCTGTTGGACAGCGTCTTCAAATCCCAGAAGGTGTGCTTCTGCGCGCTCTCACCGTCGGGACTCACGGACACCAGCGCGAGCTTGGTGTGGTCTTCGGCCCATCTGTCCACCACGTCAAAGCCAAAGTTGAAGTGTTCGGGCACTTCCAGCGAGAAGTCCCGGCGGGTCGATTCGTAGTCGGTCATGTTGGGGGCAAGGTTCTTGTCCAACGCCATGTCGTATCCTCCTCGATTGGGCTTACGGCGTTAACCGGCGGCTTCGAGTTCCTGCCTGACGATTTTCGCGCCCTCCACCAAGGCTTGCAGCTTCAGGAAGGAGAGCCAGCGGGGAAGCTGGAAGAAGCCGCAGTCGGGGTTGAGGTACAGCTTTTCTGGGCTGACGTGCTTCAACAACTCCCGAATGCGCTCGGCGACGTCGTCGGGGGACTCCACGTAGAACGACTTTATATCGACCACGCCCGCGCCAAGCTCCCTGTCGATCCCGAACTCGCTCCACAAGCCGCTTTCGACCATCTCCCTGTTGGCGAACTCGAAGACGAACTGGTCTGCCTTGCAGTCGAGCAGGTCGGGGAGCATCCAGGCATAGCGGCGCTTGCCCCTGGGCCTGCTGCCCAGGTTGCCGAAGCAGACGTGGAGGGCGAGCTTGGCATCGACGCCGCGCACGCAAGCGTTGTACAGGTCTATCCAGTCGTGGAGAGAACCGGGGATGATGGCGAACGCGGGATCGTCCAGCTGAATGAAGTCCGCGCCCGCATCCACCAGCGCGAGCAGTTCGCGGTTGATGACGCCTGCGAACTCCTGGGCGAGTTCCAGTCGATCCTTGTAGCCCTGTCGCGGGCGTATGTGCATGGTAAGCGTCAGCGGGCCTGGACAGGTAACCTTCAGCGGCTTGGCGGTATTCGCGTTCGCGTACTCGAACTCCTCGATAATCCCAAGTCCGTCCGGAATGCCCACCTTGCCCGTCGTGTGGTAGCGCGGCGGAGAGTCGTACCCGTAGAGGCCAACCTTTCGCAGCGGCGAGTCTTCCTCGATGCCGGTCATCCTGCCGTAGAAGCTCTGGACGAAGTAGTAGCGGCGCATCTCGCCGTCCGAGATTATGTCGATGCCAGCCCGCTCCTGGTCGAAGATGGCAATGCTGACCGCGTCATCGAAGGTCTCCTTGACGTCGGTTGAGCCGTAGCCGCCCCTCTCGATCTCGGCAAACGCGGTCCAGAGCCAACCCGGAGTGGCATAGCTGCCGACTACGGTGGTTGGAAGCAGTGGAAGAGCGCTCGGCGTCATGGTCGAACCTCCTAACTCAGACGGGGCGAAACAATCATAGGTTTCGCCCTCGGAGTAGTCAACACCTGCGGGTCCGAGGGCTTTCCAAGGTCGAAGGCAGACGCCCCCATCCACCCCATCTTCACCCACCCCCAAACCTCCTCCCGTCGAGGTGGGGGACACAAGGCGGTGGTTCACAGACCCTTATAGTTGATGAACGCCGAGAGCACTGTAACGGTCTCCACCAGGTCTTTCGAGTCCTCCATTACGGTCTCGATCGGCTTGTAGGCGAGAGGGGCCTCGTCCAGCAGAGCCGCCGCGTTACGGTCGTCCCAGAGCCTGTCCGCCATTTGGGACTTGAACTCCTCCAGGTCGAGTTGGCGCTTGGCCGCGCCCCGGCTTAGCATCCTGCCCGCGCCGTGCGGGGCGCTGTTGTAGGAGTCGGGATTGCCCTTGCCGCTCACCACGTAAGTGGCCGCGCCCATGCTGCCAGGCACGACACCCATGGCTCCGGTGGCGGCGTCGATTGCGCCCTTGCGCGAGAGCCAGACGCCAGAATCAACCTCTTCGCTATAGTTGTGATGGCAGTTGACCACCTCTACCTTGGCCACCTGGTCGTCGCTCGCCGCGTTCTCGGCTACGGAGTCGAACAGGGCTTCCACCATCGCGCCGCGCTGGTGGTGAGCGTAGTCCTGCGCCCAGAGCATGTCGGACACGTAGGCCGCCAGCTCGGACGTGCCCGGCGACAGGTATGAGAGGTCTGGGTGTTCTACGGCAGTCCCGAGGCTTCTGGCGATGGCCATGTGGCGTTGAGCTATTCGGTTGCCGATGCCGCGCGAGCCGGAGTGCACCAGAACCCACACGGCGCCGTCGCGGTCTTCGCTGACCTCGGCGAAGTGGTTGCCGGAGCCGAGCGTGCCGAACTGGGCGAGGGCTCGGCCTCTGTGCCCGGACGATGACCCGCTCCCGTCGTCCGCCAAGAACGCGGGCCAGCCGCGCCAATCGACGAACTCCTGCGCGGCGGCGATGCGCTCCTGCCCCGCGTCGGTCTTCCTGGAATGCGCCCGCCCGACTCCACTGGGGATAGTCTGGCGAATACGGCCGAGGATGCGCTTCGCAGCCGCGTCGTCGATGTCCTCGCGCCGCAGGTTGGTCTTGACGGCGGTGACGCCGCATCCGATGTCCACGCCAACGGCGGCCGGGATGATGCCCTGGGTGAGCAGCACTGATCCCACGGTGGACCCCGCGCCCAGGTGCGCGTCCGGCATCAGGGCCAGCGGGCCGGCCATGGCGTCGCAGCGCGCGGTCATCAGCGCCTGCTGAAGCGTTTCAGCCTCCAGGATGGAGGCCCAGGAGCGCACGGGCTGTCCGCCGGACTCGTGTATTCGCATGAGGAGCCTCCTGGAAGTCTGATGGTTAAACACGACGGCGACGGTCACCCACCCCCTAACCCTCTCCCATCAAGGGCGAGGGAGCTTTCGCCCATCACCCAACCACCGCCTGACGGCGGGCGAATCTGGTGGCTCCGCCGCTATATGCTTCATTTCAATGATGTTGGCCTGCTAGGGCATTTGACTGGACACTGTCCAATGGAATTTCCGGGTTTGCGGGGCTGGCAGTCGCGTCACTTCCTGACAAATCGAGACTGGCGTTTGGTCTGGGACCGAGGTGAAAACAGAGCCATGTGTGGTCGGGGAGACTGGAATCGAACCAGCGACCCCCTGCACCCCATGCAGGTGCGCTACCAAGCTGCGCTACTCCCCGATGCGTGTTTAGGATAGCACAGGCCGCGTGGGTGTTCAAGAATCGGATGATGTGGGAGGCTGTTTCAGTTTAGTAGGAGTTGCCTTACAGGAGCAAACTCTGGGGCCTCCGCAAGGGAACGCCAGTAGAGGCAGGTCTTGTGCCTGCCCCCTTTCCCATACCTGGGTGCCCACAAGGGAACGCCCCTACCGACTAAACTGACACAGCATCCTGGTGAAGGAGCCTGTATCAATTTGGTAGGCGCCTCCGGCGAGAGCGACTTCTCCCTTGATGGGAGAGAGAGCTGGGGTCAAGGTGACACCCCACCGACTAAACTGGTACAGCTTCGCCCTCCGTGCGACCTATTGACATATACGAACGCGCGTGCTATCATACTCCCATCACGCACAACCGCCATCGCTCTCGCCCGCCAGACCGCGACACCAATTGCGCGACTGATGTGCGAAAGCCACAGAAATAGGTGTCTCATTTCCTATACAGACAACCGCGACCCTACTACATTCCAACTCAGAAACATCCCCTAAATCCTCTCACAGCGTCACAGACCCCAAGTAGGAATGAGACACAATGAATCAACATGAGACACCCACAGGCGTTTTTCCGCCAGCGAAAACATCCATCCGTCCAGATGCGAGCTAATCCCACACCGACGCTGCATCCTGGAAGGCGCCGGAACCCAGCCGACCTGGTTGGCTTGTTGTCATAGGCAGGCGCTTGCGCCCCTCGAATCTGAAAAGCTGCCAGATGGGAACCTGTACCAGTTTGGTAGGCGTCTCCCGCGAGAGCGCCTTCTCCCTCTCCCTCTCCCTCGATGGGAGAGGGCTGAGGTGAGGGTGACACCCCACCGACTAAACTGATACAGCATCATGATTTGGGAGGTTGTTTCAATTTAGTGACTATCTCAAAACTACTCTGGAGCATCAAAGTTTCGCATCCCAACGCACGTGGATTGCCGAGCGGCGAGCCATTGCGATGGGTTCCCGCTTTCGCGGGAAAGACGGCGCTTTTGAGATAGTTTCTTAGTAGGTGGCCCAAGAGGGGAAGGCGCAATTGGTTAGCTCTTTGGGGTAGGCTGGAGGCGTCTGCCCTGGAACAGGTATTGATTGGCGTACCCGGCGTGGGGAGCGAAGTATTCCTGTGCCCAGGGGCGCATGGCCTTCCGGGTGAGGGGCTTGCCGTTGGCTCCGGTCATGTGCCGCGGATACCACTCTCGCAGGGCGCGATCTATCCAGACGTCCACGGGAAACGCCTCCGGCTTGTCGAGTGAGAAGAGGAGCGCGCAGTTGGCTACCTTGTCTCCAACCCCGGGCAGCGCGGTGAGCGCGTCCAGCGCCTCCTCGTAGGACGCCTCCCGCAGCGCGAACAGGTCCAGGCCGCCGTCCACGACGATTCCAGCGACCTCGGCGACGTACTTGGCGCGAAATCCCAACCCAAGCTGCCGGAGTCTCATCTCGCCCGCATTGGCCAGCCGCTCCGGGGAAGGGAACGCGCTTCTTCGGCAGCCGTCAAGAGCGACGGGGCGGCCAAAGCTCTCGGCCATGTCCTCCACGTTTCGGCTGATGCGGGGGATATTGGAGTTGGACGAGCAGATGAAGGACACGAGGCACTCCCAGGGTTCCTGTCGCAGCACGCGGATTCCAGGAAAGCGGCGCAGTGCCGCGCCGATGCGCTCGTCGATGTCTATCCGCTCGCATATGGCTTCCAGATCGTCGTCGAGGCGAAGGTAGTCCCTAAAGAGCGGCTCGATTGATCGCTCGTCGTCGGGGGCGCAGGAGAACTCCACGCCCTGCGGCGTCTGCCGCGTTCTGACGATGTTGCCGAAAATGACACCGGTGAGCCATTCGCCCTCTCGCTCCCAGCGAAACGCCTGGCCGCTTTCGAGGGTGGTTATCAGGTCCAGGGGCCGTGTGAACGGAATCAGCATGGGCTAGCGCCGAATCCAGTGTCGGACTTCGTCGTCAAGCTGGTACAGGGGGCACGACCTGAACTTGCCGGGCGGCAGAGAGGCGAGGAAGGACTTGCCATACCTGCGGGATACGATGCGCCTGTCCAGTATGACGGCCACCCCCCTGTCCGTCTTGGTGCGGATGAGGCGGCCGAACCCCTGCCTGAGCCTGAGAATGGCCTGCGGCACGGCGTACTGCATAAACGAGTTGTCGTACAGCTCGGAGCGCGCCTCGAACACAGGCTCGGTTGGCACGTTGAAGGGGAGCCGTGCCACCAGCAGTACCTGGAGCGACTCGCCCGCGAGGTCAACGCCCTCCCAGAAGCTGGCGGTGCCCAGCAGTACGGAGTTGGGATTCTCCAGGAAGCGGCGCACAAGCTGCTGCGGCGAGCCGTCCACCCCCTGCGCGAGCAGCGTGATACCGCGCGAGCGTAGCCGTTCCCTTATCGACCTCGCCGTCGATTGGAGCGAAGCGTGGGAGGTGAACAGGGCCATCGTCCTTCCGTTCGCCGCGAGGGCAGCGTCGGATATGGCCTGCTCCAGGGACTCCTGGTACGCCCATGAGTTGGGTTCTGGCATGTTCTCCGGCACGCAAATGAGCGCGGAGTTCGGGTAGTCGAAAGGGGAGCCTACCAGCAGCTCCTCCGCGTTCTGGAGGCCGACGCGCTCGCGCACATGGTCGAAGCTGCCGTCCGTACTCATCGTAGCACTGGTCAGGACGACGCACTCCTTCTGCGAGAACAGCAAGCTGTCCAACGCCTCGCCAACGTCGAGGGGCGCCATGTGGAGGATGAGGTCGCCGCTCTGGGCGTGTCTGCTCACCCAGTAGATGCCGTCCGGCTTGGGCCGCGGGATGAACTCGTTCAGCCGCAGGCGCATTTCGGCGTTTAGCTGCGCGGCATTCGCGACCTCGCTCAGCAGTCCCTCGTAGTTGACCAGATTGGCCTCGTCCAGCCCTTCGAGCGCGACTTGCAAACTTCGCAGGTTGTTGCCGAGCTCGGTGAGGGTGACGTCAACGTTCTCCCACTGGATTTCGAGTTCGGACCAGCCCGGCTGTGCCCTTGTGCCGGAGGTTACGCGATAATCGCCCGCCTGGTCCGCGCCGCCCGTTTCTTCGCCCAGGGCGGCAAAGAGCGTCGCGACGTGGTCGCGCACCCTGGGGATGAGGTTGTTGGTTTCGGCAGCCACCTTCTCAACGGAGTCGCGCCGGGACAGCGCGGCGGTGGAACCTCGAAAGGCGACTACGGCCTCGTTCAGCAGGCCGCGCTCGCCGCCCAGCGATTGCGCGTGCTCGTCGAGACGCGAGCGCGCGAGCTCGAACCCAAAGTGACGGGTGGCCTCCTCCTCGAGGTGATGGGCCTCGTCGATAACCAGGATGTCGTAGTCGGGTATCAGCGAGCCCTCCGCCATCACGTCCGACAGCAGCAGGGCATGGTTGACTATCACGAGGTGGGACGCCGCAGCCCTCTCGCGGGCCGCGCGAAGGAAGCAGGGGCCGCCCAGTCCGAGGCACTCCACCGCGCCCTGCGAGGAGAGCCTGTCCCAGGGAGCCGCCGCGCTTCGATGGCCGAGGTTCAGTTCGCTCCTGTCCCCGGTGGTCGTCTCGCGCATCCAGACCATGAGCTTGGCGAGAAGTCGGGCCTCGTTCTCCGAGAGCGTCTCGTTGGAGCGCATACGCGACCAACGCCGATGGCAGAGGTAGTTGGCCCTGCCCTTGAGCTGGGTATATCTCACGTCCTGCGCGGACACCTCCGAAATGCCGGCCAAGGCCTCGAGCAGCACGGGCACGTCCTTGCCTACCAACTGCTCCTGTAGGTTGATGGTGTTGGTGGAGACGACGACTCGCTTGTTGTTCATCGAGGCGTACATGAGCGCGGGCAGCAGGTAGGCGATGGACTTGCCGACGCCCGTGCCGGCTTCGACGATGAGCCGCTGGCCCTCGTTGATAGCGTTGGCGACGGCGCGCGCCATGGCGACCTGCTCCGGCCGTTCGTCGAAGCCCTCCATCGCGTCGGCAAGTGGGCTGTCCTCTTGAAGCAGCGACGCGACGAAGTCCACATCGATTTTACGGGTGTTCTGGTTGGGACGAATCGCCCTCTCCTGCTGAAGCCGCCTGCCCAACTCCCTAACGTCCAGACCGGTAACGCCGCCCTCGTCCGCTCGCGGGGAGCCGCCGCGAGCGGTGGTGTATAGCTTTTGCGCCTCCAGTCCGCGCAGCAGGTAGGCCAGCACCCACGAAGAGCGGCCGGCGAGACGCTGCATCTCAGCCAGGGCGTAGATGTCCAGTTCCATCGCCTTGCGCGCCAGGATGTTGAACACGTCCCTGGTGGCGAGGGCGTCCTGGAGCGCCCTGTGCGGACGCGGGTTGGGCGCGTCCAGTCGCGCGGCGAGCCGTTCCAGCGAGTACTCCGGGAGTCCGGGAAAGAGCACGTAGGCCATGTCCCAGGTGTCGCAGCGCGCGTTGGGGAGGTTCATGCCCTTCTTTTCGAGAAAGCCCAGGTCGAAGCCGACGTTGTGACCTATGACGGGAGCGGAGCCGATGAAAGACGCGAAATCGCCGGACACCGCGGAGAAGGGCGGCGCGCTATCGACCTCCTGCTGGCTTATGCCGGTGAACCGCTTGATGAAGTCGTCGAGGCGACGCCGGGGGTTGACGAGGGTGTGGAAGGTGTCGAGCGTTTCGGGACCGCGAAACTTGACCGCGCCAATCTCGATAATCTCGTCGGTATCGGCATGGAGGCCGGTGGTCTCGAGGTCCAGTGCAACCCAGACGTCTTCCAGGGTTTGAAGTGGCATAGCCCGCTCCGCTCCTGGGGTTTGAAGTGGCATAGCTCGCTCCGCTCCCGGCGGAGGCGTGTGTCGAGGTAGAAGAGTCACTCGGGCACCCTCAGCGGCTTTCGCCGCCGGCCATCGCCGCCTTCATGTCCTGCCACGCCTGCCGCGCCTCTTCGACCGAGCCTTCGTCCTCGATAGTGGTGATGTCGCCGGGGTCCTGGTCGAGCACGACCGCCTTGAAGACGCGGCGCATTATCTTGCCGCTGCGTGTCTTGGGCAGCATGTCAACGAAGTTCAGTTCGCTTATGACCGCGATGGGCCCCAGTTCGCGCCGCACCGTCCGCAATAGCTCACCGCGAAGCTCGTTGGAGGGCTTGTACCGGTTCTTGAGCACCACGAAGGCCGATATGACCTCGCCTCGGAGCTCGTCGGGCCGCCCGGTAACGCCCGCCTCGGCGACCGCCTGGTGCTTCAGAAACGCCGTCTCCACCTCGACTGTGCCTATCCTGTGGGCGGCAATCTTGATGACCTCGTCGGCGCGCCCCGCGAACCAGACATAGCCATCCTCGTCGATGTGCGTGGAGTCGCCGGTGAAGTAGCGTTCGGGGATGCGTCCCCAGTAGTCCTCGCCGTATCGCTCCGGCTCGCCCCAGAGGCGCGGCGTAAGGCTGGGCCAGGGGTTCTTGATTGTCAGGATGCCCTTCTCTCCGGTGGGCACGGATTCACCCTCCGGCGTCATGACCTCGACGTCTATGCCGGGCAGCGGTATGCCCGCGGAGCCGGGCTTGATGGGCAGCATCGAGATGCCGTAGGGGTTGCCGATTACCGGGCCTCCGGTTTCGGTCTGCCACCAGTGGTCGATGACCGGGATGCGGTCTTCGAGAACCGTCTTCTGGAGCCATTCCCATGCGGGCGCGTTGAGCACCTCGCCGGCGCAGAAGATACGCTCGAGGGAGGAGAGGTCGGCGCCGCGCGTTGGCTCCTCGCCGTAGCGCATGAGCGCGCGCACGGCCGTTGGAGAGGTGAAGACGCCGGTTACGCCGAACTCTTCCACTATCTTCCAAAGCACGTCGGGGCCGGGATGGTCTATCGCCCCCTCGAAAGCTATGGTCGTCGCGCCCGCAAGAAGCGGCGCGTAAACGATGTAGCTGTGTCCGACGATCCAGCCTATGTCAGAGGTGGACCACCAGACGTCGGTGGGCCGCAGACCGAAACACCAGTCCCCCATGGCGTGTATGCCGACCTGGTAGCCGCCGTGTACGTGCACAGCGAGCTTGGGCTTCGCGGTGGTGCCGGAGGTAGCGAGGATGTACGCGGGTTCGTTGGCTTCCATCACTTCGTAGCCGCCGTCGTGACCCTCGCCGTGAGCGAGAAAGTCCTGCCAGGTGATGTCGTGGCCCTCGGTCATGGAGGGTTCATCGTCTCCGCGGCGGAGCACGATCACGTTTTCGACGCTGTCGCCGGCGACCTCCATCGACGAGTCCACGATGCCCTTGAGGGGAACGTTCGCGCCCCGTCGGTAGGTGACGTCGGTGGCGAAGACGAGCCGCGAGCCGCTGGCCTGGATCCGGTCGCCCAGCGCGCCGGCGCCGAACCCGGCGAACACGACGGAGTGGATCGCGCCAATCCGCACAGCGGCCAGCATGAGCATGATGGCCTCCGGGCATGGGGGCATGTATATGGTGATGCGGTCGCCCTTCTCGATGCCCATGCCGCGTAGGGCGGCGGCGATACGCTCGACCTCGTGAAGCATCTGGGCGTAGGTGAAGACCTGCCGCTCGCCGCCCTCGGTGATATAGACCAGGGCGGCGTGGCCTCCCCAGTCGTTGGCGACGTGATGGTCCAGGCAGTTGTAGGCCAGGTTAGTCTGGCCGCCGATGAACCAGCGAAACGATGGGTAGTCCCTTTCGAATACCTTGTCCCACTTGCGGAACCAGTGAAGCTCCTCGGCGGCGTTGGCCCAGAACTGCTCGGGGTTGTCCCTGGCATCGCGGCGGAACTGTTCTACGATTGGATTGATTGCTTCCATGGGAACTCTCCTAATTCTGGGAGCTTTTGGTTTACCGAACCGGGGTAACCACAAGGGATTACCCCTGCCGCACTGGAGCAATCACAGTGGGTAGGAACAGCCCACTGTAAGGTTACCCGATTCTTTCGACTTGTACCATCGTGTCGTGGAAGTCTCCGCCACCGCCCATGTCGCTCAGGCCGTCGGAGGTTAGCGCATTGGCTGAGGAGCCGCCGGGGCTGAGCGACGCCCACCAACCGGAAGGCATCGAGACGACGCCGGGTGGGGCGTGGTCGCTGACCGTGGCGCGCAGCCGCACGTCGCCGCGGTCGTTGAAGACGCGGACGCTTTCGCCATCGCCGACGTTGCGCGGTGCGGCGTCGCGCGGGTGGATGCTCAGCCGCGGCTCTCCCTCAGCCTTGAGATGGCGCGGCATGTTGGCGTAGCTGGAGTTCAGGAAGCGCAGCGCGGACTTGGGAGTGATGAGCGACAAGGGATACCTGGCCGCGAGTTCGGCGTCCCCGGCGCGGCTCTCCCTTGCGGGAACGAACGCGGGCAGCGGGTCCATCCCCTGGGCGGCGAGGTTTTCAGCGTAGAAGTGGCACTTGCCGGACGATGTTGGGAATCGGCCCTCCGCGAATGGACGCCAGTCGTCGGGCAGGTCGAGCGGCGCCCAGCCCTCTCGCGCCAGCCGCTCGTAGGTGATGCCGCGCAGGAAGGGATGATCGCTCGCCAGCGCCATGCGAATCATATCCTCGTCGGAATCGTAGAGGAACGCCTCCTCCAAGCCCATGCGCGCCGACAGCCGGCGGAAGAGCTCGGTGTTGGAGACGGCCTCTCCCAGCGGTTCGATCGCTGGGTTGTTCAGCGTGAGGTAGGTGTGTCCCCATGCCCAGTGGATGTCCATCTGCTCGAGCTGCGTAGTCGCGGGCAGCACGTAGTCGGCGTGGGCGGCGGTGTCGGTGATGAACTGCTCGTGAACCACCGTAAAGAGGTCTTCGCGCCGGAGTCCCTCGAGCACCAGGTTCTGGTTTGGCGCGATTGCGGCGGGGTTGCTGGCATACACGATCAGCCCCTTGATGGGCGGATCGAGCGCCGGGTCTGTGAGCGCACGCCCAAGCTGAACCATGTTCACGGAGCGAACTCCGGGGTTTTGGAGTTCCGGCATCTCGACCGCTTCCCCGTTCAACGCCTGGAAGTGCAGGCTCGCGGTCATGTGGAGCAGCCCGCCGCCCAGGTCGCGCCACGCGCCAACCAGCGCGGGAAGGCAGGCGATGGCGCGGAGTGTCGTCGCTCCGCCGGCGCGGTGCTCCATGCCGACGAGCGTGCGAATCGAGGAGGGCCTCGTCATGGCGTAGGCCCGCGCCAGACGAACGACGTCCCGCTCGCTCACGCCGGTGATGCGGGCCACGCGGTCCGGCGAGTACTCCGCGATTCTCTCGCGCAACCGCTCGAATCCCAGCGTATGGCGGCTCACGTAGTCGGCGTCGTGCAGTCCCTCGGAAACGATGACGTTCATCATGCCCAGTGCGAGGGCGGCGTCCGTGCCGGGCATGGGGCGAACGTGCCAATCGGCCTCGGCTGCCGTACGCGTCTTCAGAGGGTCGATGACCACCAGGGTCGCGCCAGCGTCCTTCGCC
The DNA here is from genome assembly GCA_965217565.1 of Dehalococcoidia bacterium. Classification (GTDB taxonomy): domain Bacteria; phylum Chloroflexota; class Dehalococcoidia; order Lucifugimonadales; family CATOSD01; genus CBDCIS01. Next base: position 73,360 of record CBDCIS010000004.1, on the reverse strand, counting down.
CGACGAATGAAGGGCCAGAGGTGGAGATTCGTGACCACCGTGTTCGTGCCCCAGAGAATGATGAAGCGACTGTGGGCTATCTGTTCGGGGAGCATCCCGGTATTGACGCCGATGGCGGCTGCGATGCCGCTGCCCGACGCGCTGCCGCACACGGCGCGCACCAACTGCGTCGCGCCGAGCCGGGCGAAGAAGCGCCGGTCGAGCGAGCGTCCCTGTATCAGCCCCTGGGTGCCCATGTAGCTGTACGGCATGATGGCAGCGGGGCCGTCGCGTTCGATGATGGCGCGCAGACGGTCGGCGATGTCGTCGAGGGCGTCGTCCCAGCTTACGCGCTCGAACTCGCCCGCGCCCTTTGGGCCAACGCGGCGCAGGGGATGGAGAACCCTGTCCTGGCTGTAGGCGCGCTCGACGTAGTGGTTGACCTTGGCGCAGAGGCCTCCGCGCGTGAAGGGGTGAGCGGGGTCTCCGCGCAGCCCCACCGCGACGCCGCCCTTCAGCGACACCTGCCAGGCGCAGGTGTCTGGGCAGTCGTGCGGGCACGCGCCGCGCACAACTGTCGTGGAGTTCATCTTGCTGGAGGTCATGTGTCAGGCCCTTTCACCGGGATTAACCTCGCGTCAAGCGACCGAGTCCATGCCGAACGTTCTTAGCTGCCCCAGGTGCAGCCCCTGCGCGGGCGTGTACGCTTTCGCCCTGAGCGCCTCGATGAAGTCGGACTCCGATTTCACGTCGCCGTCGAACATGGTGGAGCACTTGCCAAGGCCATGGGTGGAGTGCGCGTCGCTGCCGCCGGTTCCGCCAAGCCCGAGCCGGCGGGCGACTTCCAGGCCAAAGAGGTTTTCGCGCTCCGTGTTGGAGCCGTTGGCGACCTCTATGTCATCGACGAGGCCGAAAAGGGGATGGCGCGCCGCTTCCGCGACGGTCTTGGGATGTCCGCCGGGGTCCTTGAACAGGAGGTTCAGGTTGTAGGGCGGATTGTTGAACAGGTTGCGGAAAGGGTGAGCCGAGACCATGAATCCCCCAACGCGGTCAACCGCTTTTCTCAGGTCCCTTACCCTGTGCATCCCACCCACGTATGAGTGCATACCGAAGACCAGCACGTGGCCCATGTCGGTATCCACTTCCAAGCCTCTCACGACGGTGATCCCCGCGCGGTCGAATACACGTTGGAACTCGTGGTGATCCCATCCTCCGCCGTGCTCGGTGAGACACATGCCATCGAGCCCGATTCTCTCTGCCTCACATATCAATTGTTGTGGCGTCAAACTGCTATCGCTGCTGCCTCTAACCGTATGTACGTGCAAATCGAAGACTGCCAAGTACGTCTGCCTTTGTAATGGATGCGCTCTATCATGACGATTCTAGCGTTGGGGGGCTGTGCGGTCAACGGGTTGGTTGGGGTGGCGAGGTTGGTCTGCGTACGTCACCCGCCCCCTAACCCCCGCCCTTGACGGGGGCTGACAAGGGTAGGTATTTCAAGATCAGCCTCAACCGTCATTCCCGCGAACGCGGGAACCCATCGCAATGGCTCGCCGCTCGCCAATCCAGAGGGGTGGGGCGCTCATCCAATCTCGATTCTCGAATACCTACCCCTGTTGGCTTGACAGGAGGGGGAATAATTTGACCCCTCCAGCGAAGCGGAATGTCTTGGTGCCACTACGGAGACGGAAATTGGGGGCGCTACGGCCGCACGGCGCGCTTTGGCATTTGGGCCAGCTTTGCCAGCATTGGTTGGGCCAGCTTGACGAAGGTGCAGGCGAGGCGGCGCGTGTCGCGAGGGTCTATCAGGTCCACGACGTCGCCGTGGTGGGCGGCGCGGAAGGGCGAGCGCAGCCTCAGCAGGCGATTCTCTATCATCTCCCGGTGCGCGTCGGGGTCCGGAGCCGCTTCTATCTCACGCCGGTAGGCCGCCGCGACGCCGCCTTCGATTGGGATGCCGCCCCATTCGCCGGCGGGCCAACCGAAGCGCAGGTTGAGACCGTCTGGGTGGCCGAGTCCGTGTATCGCGTCCGCGGCTACGCCGTATGCCTTTCGCACGTTGAACTCCACCTTGGGCACCTTGGCCTCCGCGCTCGCTATCAGCGCGCGCACTCCGCGCCGCATGGTGGCCTTGCGTTCGGCGTGCGAGCCCAGCATGAAGCCGGGCATGTCCAGGAACACCACAACGGGCAGGTTGAAGGCGTCGCACAGGTCAACGAAATGGGAGTACTTCTCAGCCGCCCAGCCGTCCATCGCGCCGGCCAGCTTCAGCGGGTCGCTGCCAATGACGCCGACGCTGTAGCCGTCCAGCCGCGCGAAGCCGGTGATGAGCGCTCCCGCCCAGTGACGGCGCATCTCGAAGAACTCCCCGTTATCTACCACCAGCCGGATGAGCTTGCGAGGGTCGTAGCTGCGCCGGCGGTTGGGCGGGATGATGTTCAGCAGCTCCTCGGGACGCCGGTCCGGCGGGTCGCCGGTCTCCACGCGCGGGGCCACGTCGTTGGTGGTATTGGGCAGGTAGGAAATGAACTGCTTTATCTGCTCGAAGGCGTCCTCTTCCGACTCGGCCTCGTTATCGACCTGGCCGCTTTCGTGAACGTGCATCTGGTAGCCGCCAAGCTCTTCCTTGTCGAGCTGCTCGCCGATGGCGCGGCGCACGACGGGCGGGCCGGACGGGAATATCTGCGACTGGCCCTTGATCATCACGGTGAAGTGGGACATCAGCGCGAACGCCGCGGGCGCGCCGGCGACCGACCCCATGATGCCGGCCGCCACCGGCACGCGGCGCAGCAGCTCGACCGCACGCCACCAGGTTTCGCCGGAGGGCAGCCCCATGTGGCCCGCGCTCTCGTCGGACTTGGAACTGTGCCCCACGCCCTCCACCAACTGGATGTAGGGAATGCCGTACTGAATCGCCAGCGGCTGCGTAAACTGACGCGCGCCCTTGTGGACGTTGTGCGGGCTGCCTCCCGATATGGTGAAGTCGTCACCGCCGATAGCAACCGGACGGCCGTCGATCTCCGCAAGTCCCATAACGTAGGCTCCGGGGGTAAACTCGCGAATGTTGCCGTTCTCGTCGTACTCCACGGCTCCCACGAGGGGGCCGGCCTCGACGAAACTGCCCGGATCGACCACCTTCTGGATTCGCTCCCGAACCGTGTGGCGTCCTCCGTCGTGCTGACGCCTGATGCGCTCGGGGCCTCCCATTTCGCGGCCAAGACCACGAATGTATTCGATGTCCTCGATGGCGTGTTCCCAGGTCATGCCGGGTTTCCAGGTTTCGCGGTGCGGGTCCACTGGCATTGGTATCCTCCTCAGCCCGGTTTGGAATAGACGGCTCGCCGCCGGCGATCAGGCTTCCTCGAAAGTGTTCTGGCTACGACAGGACGAGCGTGAGAAGCGTCTCGTCCTCGGCAATGTTCTGGCCCTCTATCACGCTTATCGCGCTAACCGCGCCCGAATGTTCGGAGAGAACCTCGTTTTCCATCTTCATGGACTCGATGACAACCAGCACGTCGCCGGGTTCGACCGCCTCACCGTTGGAGACCGCCACTTCGAGCACCGTGCCCGTTATGGGGGACTTGACCGCTATTTGGTTCAACTTCTTGCCGCCTTTTCTGATTATTGTTTTTCTGAAAAAGTCTCCCCTTAGTGGAAGGCTAGGATGGGGATCTCCCAGTGTCGAGTTAGCTCCCTATTGAAAGTCGACGTATGAGCCGATGACCTTCTCTCGCTCCAGTTGCGATGTGACGCCGCTAGGCAGGCCCAGCAGCCCGCTGAGCAGGTTGATGTTGTGCGTCCCCAGCCGCGCTGAGGGCGTCCAGCTATCCCGGTCCATGCCCGCCGCGCGAATCGCCTGGCCTGGGTAAGTCTTGACCCCAACGTCCGGCTCGTCCAGTTCCACGAAGAAGCCCCGTTCTCTCAGGTGTGGGTCGCCAAGCAGATCCCTGTTGTCGTGGACAGCCCCGGCAGGCACGCCCGCCGACTGGAGGTCTCCCATGAGCTTCAGCGAGTCCTTGTCCATCGTCCAGGCCGAGATGCAGTCGTTCAGGACTTGCTCGCTTCGCTTGCGGGACTCCTCGCAGGCGAACCTGGGGTCATATGCCAAGTCGGGGCGGTCCACCACCCGGCAGAAGGCCTTCCATTGCGCGTCGGTCGTAACCGAGATGGCTATCCAGCGGTCGTCGCCGGCTGTCCGATAGACGCCGTGCGGCGCGTGCCTGTAGTGCGCGTTGCCTCGTCGTTCAGGCTGACCGCCGTCGCGCTCGCAGGCGGCGACAACCTCTCCTATCTGGCACACCGGTCCCTCGGCAAGGGAGAGGTCGATGAACTGGCCCTCGCCCGTCGCGGTTCTATGGCGGAGCGCGGTGAGAATGGCGGCCAGCGAGTTGAGCGCGGTCACGGGATCCGGGAAGGCGATGCCGGACGTCATGGGCGGGCCGCCCTCATATCCCATCAGGCTGGGCAGCCCAGTTATAGACTCCACTGAGGTTCCGTACGCGGGATATTCGGCGTGCGGGCCATCGCTGCCGTATCCCGACAGCGAGCACATGATGATGTCCGGGCGCGCCTTTCGCAGTTCATGGTAGCCCAGGTCGAAGTTCCGCATCACCCTCGGACGGAAGCTCTCCATGACTACGTCGGACACCGACACCAGTTCGAGAAACGCAGCCCTGCCTCTTGGCCTGTCGAGCCTTATGGCGAGGCTGTCCTTGTTGCGGTTCAGCTTGTTGTTGGTGCCGACACTCCTGTCCATTGGGACGCGCGGGTCGGACACCTTGATGACGTGCGCGCCAAAGTCGCCCATGATTCGCCCGGCCAGCGGGCCTGCCCAGACCCTCGTCAGGTCGATAACCCGAATTCCGTCGAGCAGGTTGCTTTGGTGGCTTTCGGTTGGCTTCCTCCTGATGGCTTTGCGAGGATGCCGGCCGGCGTGGTTCCGATTGTGCTCGCCCAGCGTGGGCGCCCTGGTGAAGCGCGGCGGCGTCGCGCTCATGTGGAAGGGGACGCGCGGGAACACCGCGCCGCCGCCCTGCGGATGCTCGATTCGCTGGAACAGCCCTCTCTCGCGGTACTGCGGGTCTCGCAACGCCTCTTCGACACTGAGAACGGGCGACGTGGGCACGGCCCAGGTTCCGGCCGCCAACTCGACAATCTCCCGCCGTGTCTTGTCCTTCACCCACTCCAGCAGGATGTCATCGATGTCGTCGGCAACCTCCTTGAGGCTCCGGAACGAACCGAACCTGGAGTCGCTCAGCAGGTCTTCCCTGCCAATCATCGCGCAGAGGGTCTCCCACTGGTGCGGCGCGGACGCGGAGAAGGTGACGTAGCCGTCGGCGCACGGGAGCGTGGTAATCGGGTAGCCGCCCCTGCTCCGACCGGTAGCCAGCCTCACGCCGGCGCGACGGCGCACGACGCCATCGTAGGTCTGCGACACGATGGTAAACTGGTGAAGCGATACGAGGGACTCCATCTCGGAGACCTCAACGGCCCGGCCGCTACCGTTCCGGTCTCGCGCTCTGAGCGCCATCATGACGCCCGCGTACCCCTGGAGCGCGGCCAGGCACTGCGACTGGTATCCGGGCAGCATCAGGGGCTCCCGCGTTTCGCCGCCGGACAGGTACAGGTAGCCGCCCACGGCAAGGCTGACCAGCGGAGTCGAAGACCATTCGGAGTAGGGACCGCTGAGTCCAAAGGGCGTTATCGAGAGGTTTATCAGCGAGTCGTTCAACGCCAAAAGCTCGCGCTGTCGGAGTCCGAGAGAGCGGCGGGCGTCCTGTGTCCAGTCGTCGATGAGAACGTCGGCGTTGACGATCAGGTTTCGCAGCGCGGCCACGCCGTCCGGCCGCAGCCAGTCGATGGTTACGCTCTGCTTGCCCATGTTGTTGTAAAGGTACAGCGCGCCCGCCTCCGGCGGCTCGAATCCCCGCAGTTGCGGCTCGGCCCGCCTGGTCCAGTCGCCATTTGGCGGGCGTTCCACTTTGACGACCCGCGCGCCGAATGCCGCCAGCATCCTGCCGCAGAAGGCGCCGGCGACGCTGTCGGCGACCTCGATGGCGGTTATGTCGGAGAGCGGGAGGGCGCTCATGCCGGGTGAATCTGCGCGCATGTCGAATCTATCATAATGCCTGGCGGCTCACGCCGCAAAGTATGGGAGAAACCAGCCGAAGACTCCTATGAAGGTCAACGTGATGGCGAGCACCCCGGCCAGCACCTGCCTCAGCAGTATCATGAACGGGGCCGCCATCATCACGGCGGCTATCACAACGCCGAGCGTGAACACCATATTGGGGCTGCCGATGCCCGCTCCCGGCGCCTGCTCCAGACTGATCCTGTAGAGCAGGCCGGACAGCGCGCCGATCGCGCCCCAGAACGGATAGGCAGCCGCGACGACGCCCATCGCGATTGTTGCCGGGGACAGCCGCTGAAAGATGGGTTCGATGCCGGGCGAAGGGTTCTTGACCATGAAGAACAGCATCAACATCCCGGCGCATATGAACAGCGAGGCCATCAAAAAACCGATAGCCGCGCCGGCGATCAGCTCGTTCACTTGTCGCTCCCATCGACAGGACGCCAGGTTGAGACGAGGTAGGCTTCCATGCCGTGGGTGTGAGTGAGCAGCAGTTGCAGGGCGGAGCCGACCTCTCTGCGTGAGACGGGCGCGTACAGAGAGGGGCCGCTGCCGGCGAGGTGAATCTCCCTCGCGCCGAGCGAGTGGAGCGTGTTCCAATAGAGATCGAGTCCGGGAAAGGCGTCGAGGGCTACGTCGTCGAAGACGTTGAACAGGAATTGCGGGGGCACGTCTCCGCCGCCCCTTATTCGCGCCTCCAGCTTGCGGGTCAACGCGCCCTTCGTGAAGTTGGCCTGCGTTAGCCTGCCATAGAGCGACGCGGTCTTCTGGGGAACTCGGATGTCCGGCTTCAGTATCACCAGCCATTCGAGGTCGGCGGGCGGCAGGGGCCGGACCCGCTCTCCGCGGCCGCTCACCATCGCCGTGCCGCCGCGCAGGAAGAACGGCACATCCGAACCCAGCCTGGCGGCCAGCGGGGTTAGCTCGCCCAGGGATAGCCCAAGCCCCCACAGGCGATTGAGTCCCACCAGCGTTGCGGCGGCGTCACTGCTGCCACCGCCCAGGCCGGCGGATACCGGTATGCGCTTGTCGATGGCTATATGCGCCCCTTTATCGCAGCCGACCGACTCCTTGAGCAAGATGGCCGCCCTGAGCGCTAGGTTTTCGTGGGAGTCGAGCTCCGGCGCGTCGCACTCAAGCGAAAACTCATCGGCGGGTTTCAGCGTCAGCGTGTCGCGCAGGTCAACCGTCTGGATGATGGACGCGATGTCGTGGTAGCCGTCCTCACGGCGTCCCAGCGCCTCGAGAGTCAGGTTGAGCTTGGCGTACGCATTCAGCGTCAGGGATGTGTTCGGCATGGTCACAGTTTAGGCAAAAGGCTTCGTACAAACTACCCCACTCGGGCAAACTCAGGGTCTCGGCGCGGCGTGTGGAGTCGATCTCCGCCCGCGCCAGCATGGATTCGGCCGTCTCGGACGAAACCGCCAGCCCCTGCCGGAGAGCATTGCGCAACTGCTTTCTGCGCGCTCCGAATCCCGCCCTGACAAGCCGGAAGAAGTTTTCTTCCGAGTCCAAACTCAGGGCCGGAGCGTCGTAAACGTCTATTCGGACGATGGCCGACGTGACTTTTGGAGCCGGGCGAAAGGCCCTGGGCGGAACGTAGGAGACGATTCTTGGGCTGCCATACAACTGCGTGGCGACCGACAGCAGGGACATCTTGCCCGGCGCGGCGGTCATCGACTGCGCGACCTCTCGCTGCACCATGACCACCATCACGCGCGGCCTGCGCTTCGCCTCGAGGAAGCGCCGGACGATAGGGGACGCGGCGTAGTAGGGCAGGTTGGCGACGAGCTTGTACGGCGCATCCGGCGGCAACAGCGCATCGACGTCGATCTTCCTGGCGTCGCCCGTGACGATGGCAACGTTGGGCTGCGCGGCGAACCTGTCCACCAGCCGGGTAGCGAGGGCGTCGTCCATCTCGACGGCTACGACGGTCGCTGCGCGGCTCGCCAGCTCGGACGTCAGGATGCCTCGGCCGGGGCCGATTTCCAGCACGACGTCGGCATCGGAGAGCTCGGCGGCGTTCACGACGCGGGCGAGCACGCGCCGGTCCACGAGGAAGTTCTGCCCCAGCGAGCGCTTGGCCCTCGGTGGCGGGCCAGGCAGGGCAGGGCTGTCTTGCTGGAGAGTATCGCTGAAATTAGGCTGGGCCATTCGTATGCTTGTTCGTGAAAGGGTGATTCCCGTTCCGTAAGAGGGACGACGCGAGGGCGAGGCAACTTGGCGCGCTCAAATACAGCGCGAGGAGCGGCCGTGCACCTCCCTTCGATCTCTCCCGAAAACGTACCCCAGAGAGCCGACTCGAGCCAGGCGAACCCACGGCGCCCGAAACTAACCGCTTACCGCTGCTTCCTTCCGGACCTGACGGGATTCACGGCGCTCCGCCGCGTGGGACCCAACTCTCAACATCCGCTCCCTGGTGCAGTGGCCCCGAAAGGTGGACCTCCAGGAGGAATTCAGCCTCGCTAGAGCGGATTGCGAGTACAGGGCACCGCTATCTCCCCGCCTAGCACGACCTAGAGTTCATGTTATGGGAAACAGGGCTTGGGTGTCAACGAGTGCGGCGGGCGTGAACCTGTATCAACCTAGGGTCTGTTCACACTAATAGCCAAATTATGTTACAATCCGAGAATGGAAATCACCGAAGTTCAGTACCAACGAATTGCGCCGATCCTTCCCGTTCAGCGTGGCAACGTCAGCCTGTCGAACCTGCAAGTACTCAACGCTATCCTCTATGTCGCCGAGCAAGGCTGCAAATGGCGGGGATTGCCGCCTCGATTTGGCAACTGGCACACCGTCTACACCCGGATGAACCGGTGGTCCAAGAACGGTGTGCTCGACCGGGTTTTCGAGTATCTTCAACGAGAGCACATAGTGCGTATCAAGATAGAAGCGGTTTCCATGGACAGTACCATAGTCAAGGTCCATCCCGATGGAACCGGTGCGTTAAAAAAAACGGACCCCAGTCCATCGGCAAGTCCCGTGGCGGCTGGACCACCAAGATTCATATGGTTGCCGCGGATGCTAGAACAGCCGTGACGTTCTCCCTTTCTCCCGGACAGGCCCACGATGCGCCGGAGGGGCGAAAGCTGCTAAAGCGCCTCGGAACACAGGACCAGAACCCGTTCCTGTTAATGGACCGGGCATACGAGGGGAATGAGACCCGCCAACTGGCGTTGGCCCTGGGGTTCACCCCGATAGTTCCGCCCCTGAGCACGAGGGTTGACCCTTGGCAGTACGACCGGGAGATGTACAAGCGTCGGAACGAAATCGAGCGGTTGTTTCGACGGTTGAAGGGCTTTCGGCGCATCTTCTCTCGCTTTGAGAAGCTGGACGCTCTCTTCCTTGGGTTCATCCTGTTTGCGCTCATCTTCGATGCGTTGCGTTAGTGTGAACAGGCCCTAGTCGGTCAGATGCATGTAGAGGCAATCGCTTCATTCCCCCTGCCTTGACGGGAGGGGGTTAGGGGGTGGGTAACGGCGGCATCAGGAGAAGCGAACTTTGAATTGCGCAGGGTTTTGGTTTACGTGTCGGATGATGATGATGGTGTTTCTGACTTGGTCACGAGAGTTGTAGTTTCTATTGAGATAGAGCGAATCTATCTTGTTGTGCCTCATGGCTCTCCCATTGGGATGAGTGGGTCTGGCAGCCAGCAAGTGCAAACTACCGTTAAGAATGGGACATTGGGCTGAGGTTAGGAAGCCTCGGCCCATAAGCCAGCGTACAACGGACTCCGTAACGCCAACCCAATACTTGATGTCAGCGCGTGAATTGTCGGGAAACAGAATTTCGATGGGTGCGGGTGGCCTGCCGCTCGAGTCTGGATTCAAATTCGTCAGCGGCTCCCATCCCTGTTCAACTGGAGGTGGTTCAACAACGCGGGGGGCGTCCGTGGACGGCTGGTCGGTAGGTAGGCCCACAACAGGGATTTGCCCTGGGCGCACTTGCTCCTCAACCACGCTGGACCTCCACAACGCCAACGCTTGGAGGCACACTTCGGCCTCGGATGAACCCTTGAGGTCAAAGGCCACTATCCTCTTGTCATTGATTGGGACCGGTCTATGTGTTTCGTAGATTTCCCAGCGTCTGCCATCGGTCACGGCGAAGTACCGGGTTCCCCATTCCAGGCAGTATTGAATTCCCTGTGTGACTGCGCCTTGCAAAGGCTCATCCAACTTCTTGGCTTCAACCATCATCACAGGTGTGCCATTGCGCAGGAGGGCATAATCCGCGCGCCCGCTACCGGAACTGTACTCCGGTATCACCGGGTCCGGGTCTGACGTGTCCCAGCCCAGTTCACGCAACAGAGGGTCTATCAGAGCGTAGCGGGTCAGCATCTCGCTCTGGCGCAAAGCGTCACTGTGGGCGTCGATGCGCGCTCTGAGGGTTTCCACCAGCGCAAGAAGGCTTTCCATTGGCATGGCCGCGTCACCTGTCCCCTGCATGTAGGTTGGGCGGATTATAGCACATGGTGTTTTGGGTTGCCTTTAGATGCGCCGATGTGAAGCTGTACCAGTTTGGTAGGCGCCTCCCCCGAGAGCGACTTCTCCCTCTCCCTCGATGGGAGAGGGCTGGGGTCAGGGTGACACCCCTACCGACCAAACTGGTACAGCTTCGCCCTCCGTGCGACCTATTGACATATACGAACGCGCGTGCTATCATACTCCCATCACGCACAACCGCCATCGCTCTCGCCCGCCAGACCGCGACACCAATTGCGCGACTGATGTGCGAAAGCCACAGAAATAGGTGTCTCATTTCCTATACAGACAACCGCGACCCTACTACATTCCAACTCAGAAACATCCCCTAAATCCTCTCACAGCGTCACAGACCCCAAGTAGGAATGAGACACAATGAATCAACATGAGACACCCACAGGCGTTTTTCCGCCAGCGAAAACATCAATCCGTCCAGATGCGAGCTAATCCCACACCGACGCTGCATCCTGGAAGGCGCCGGAACCCAGCCGACCTGGTTGGCTTGTTGTCATAGGCAGGCGCTTGCGCCCCTCGAATCTGAAAAGCTGCCAGATGGGAACCTGTACCAGTTTGGTAGGCGTCTCCCGCGAGAGCGACTTCTCTCTCCCTCGATGGGAGAGGGCTGGCGTGAGGGTGACACCCCCACCGACTAAACTGATACAGCATCCGCCGATGTCTTGGTGTTGACAGGCGCTCGCCTGTGTGCGATATTGGCATTGCAACCCCCTATCGCTTCGCCGGTAGGGTCGAGACCGCCCCTTGCGGCGGTCTCTGTCTTTTCACGGCAGTAGCGCTTGATAACCAACTTCTACGTTGACGGTTTCAATCTCTACTACCGCGCATTGAAGGGGACACAATACAAGTGGCTGGACTTGCGGAAACTTGCCGAGACCCTCTTCCCCGACGACAGCATTCATCGAATCTGCTACTTCACCGCTCTACTCTATGCGCCCGCTAACGATCCTTCTAAGCCTCGCAGGCAATTGGTGTATCTGAGAGCCTTGCAAACTCTGCCAGATTTCTCGGCCTACTTTGGAACCTTCCGGCCGCGTACCAAAACACGCCCTCTTGTTCGCCCAATCCAAGGGTTGCCGAAGTTTGTGGAAATCCATGATACCGAGGAGAAGGGCACCGACGTGCACCTTGCTACACGTCTCCTGGTAGATGGTTTCAACGGCGACTACGAACAGGCAGTCATCGTATCGAATGATTCCGACCTCGCGGCGCCTATTCGGTACGTGCGGGATGAACTGGGACGGCGCGTCACCGTGGTCAATCCTGATGGACGCACCAACACTCACAAAGACTTGGAAGGCGCAGCCACCTACGTCAGACGCCTTTGGAGAAGCCACCTGCGAGAGAGCCACCTGCGAGAGAGCCAGTTCTCGGCTACGCTTGAGGACAGCCGTGGGACAATTACCAAGCCGTCGGCGTGGTGACTGCTTGCACGGCGCGCGAGGGTGGCTTTGCGTAACTGTTCGGGGTTCAGGAGAACCGGCGGAGTTGCCCCGCCACACCACTATCACCCACCCCTAACCCCCTCCAGTCAAGGGAGCTGACAGGGGTAGGTAAACCGAGAATCGAGATTGGATGAGCGCCCTACCCCTCTGGATTGCCGAGCGGCGAGCCATTGCGATGGGTTCCCGCGTTTGCGGGAATGACTGTTGAGGCTGATCTTGAAATACCTACGCTTATCAGCGTCAAGAGAGGGGGAAGGAAAGCGCATCCCCGGCCTTGGTCTCGATGGAATCGAGATTTGGTGTTCCCCTAGCGGCTCACCTTGAGGATGCTCAGGAACGCCTCCTGGGGGATCTCCACTCTGCCCACGCGCTTCATGCGCTTCTTGCCCTCGGCCTGCTTTTCGAGGAGCTTGCGCTTGCGGGTTACGTCGCCGCCGTAGCACTTGGCCAGCACGTTCTTTCTGAGCGCCTTGATGGTCTCTCTGGAGACGACTCGGCTGCCTATCGACGCCTGGATGGGCACTTCGAACAGTTGCCTGGGAATCAGCTCGCGCAGCTTGGAGACCAGCTCCTTGCCCCTGTAGTAGCCGTTGTCCCTGTGTACGATGACGGAGAGGGCGTCCACCGGCTCGCCGTTGACGAGGATGTCAAGCCGCACGAGGTTGCCCGGGCGGTAGCCGGACAGGGAGTAGTCCATCGAGGCGTAGCCCTGCGTGCGCGCCTTCAACTGGTCGTAGAAGTCTATGAGCACCTCGGACAGGGGCACGTTGTACTCCAGCAGCACCCTGGCGCCGGAGCCGCCGCCGTTCGACGCACCCTCGTGTTGGAGGTACTCCATGCGCCTGTACTCGCCGCGCCTGCTGTTGACCAACTCCATGACGGCCCCGATGAAGTTCGCCGGGCAGATGACGCTCAGCTCGAGCCAAGGTTCCTGGATCTGGTCGATACGCTGGGTGGGCGGCAACTTGGAGGGGTTATCTATCTCCATCTCCACGCCATCGGTCTGCACAACACGGTAGGCCACGCTGGGAGAGGTCGCCAGCAGGTTGAGGTCGTACTCGCGCTCCAGGCGCTCCTGGACGATGTCCATGTGCAGCAGTCCGAGGAAGCCGCAGCGAAAGCCGGAGCCGAGCGCAACGGAGCCTTCGGGCTGAAAACTCAGGGCGGCATCGTTCAGTCTCAGCTTCTCCAGGGCCTCGCGGAGGGCGAGGTAGTCCTCGCCGTCGGCGGGGTAAAGTCCCGCGAACACCACGGGCTTGAGAGGCTGATAGCCCTTGAGTGGTTCGACGGCGGCGCGCGGGGCCAGCGTGATGGTATCGCCCACCGGCGCGTCTCCCACGCTCTTGAGGCCAGTGGCGATGTATCCGACCTCGCCGGAGGACAGGCTCTCAACCTCGGTGGGAGCCGGCCTGAACACGCCGACTTCCAGGGTATCGCTTTCGGTCCCCGCAGCCATCATGCGGATGCGGCTGCCTGAGGGCGCGGAGCCGTCGAAGACGCGCACGTAGGCGATGACGCCCTTGTAGGAGTCGTACTTGGAATCGAAGATGAGCGCACGAAGAGGATCGGACTCGCTGCCTTTTGGAGGCGGAACCCTGCTCACTATGGCCTCGAGTATGTCGAAGACGCCGTCGCCCTCCTTGGCGGAGGCGAAGATGACCTCGTCTGCGCTGAAGCCGAACGTCTGCTGCACCTCGAGGGATACACGCTCCGGTTCGGCGACCTCGAGGTCTATCTTGTTGATAATCGGGATTATCTCGAGGTCGTTGTCGAGCGCGAGGTAAACGTTCGCCAGTGTCTGCGCCTGGATGCCCTGGGTGGCGTCCACCACCAGGAGCGCGCCCTCGCAGGCGGCCAGGCTGCGTGAGACCTCGTAGGAGAAATCGACGTGACCGGGCGTGTCGATGAGGTTAACCTGGTAGTCTTGGCCCGCGCGGCTGGTATAGGTCATCCGCACTGCCTGGGCCTTGATCGTAATACCCCGCTCGCGCTCGAGGTCCATGTTGTCCAGAAGCTGGTCAACCATGTCCCTCGGCTCAACGGAACCCGTGACCTGCAGAAGTCGGTCCGCGAGGGTGGACTTGCCGTGGTCGATATGGGCGATTATGCAGAAGTTGCGTATGAAGTTAGGATCCATAGATTGATGCTAGCATAGCGAGGGATAGCAGTCTAGGCGCGAACTGTGGCGATGGCTGAAGGAGCGACGTGGGCGAAAGGGGAAACCTGTGTGGACGGCTTTGAAGGGCAGCAGAGCGTCGCGGCTCTAAACCAGAGAGGGCATATGCCTGTAGGGGTCGGCCCGATTGACATCGAATCGAACGTGGAGGCCTGACCTGTCGAGAAGGTAGCGGGCCCCAATCACTTCCATGAAGACTATCCTGGAAATGAACAGGAGGGCAGCCCATCCAAACAGTAGCGCACGGTACAATATGGCGGTCGAAGGCTCGGAGAGCGCGAGGCCCAGAACGATGGCTACAAATCCGGTAGAGGTGGCCAGGGCGAACTTGTTTCCCAACTCAACCTCTCTTGGCGAGCATTTGTGAATTCTGGCACACGAGTATCTCGGCATTATAGGGCGCATTTCGTCTTGTGTCAAGTTTCACAAAGTGGTCTTTTTTTGAAAACTGACCGAAAACTGGATGGATCACCGCTTGACACCGCCGCTTGCTACTACTTGAAATCGCAGGTATCATGCGGCCAAAGGCATGGGGGCTGAGCCTTTTTCTGAGAACAGGCTAAGGAGAGACATATGGCCCGCGCTCGGGTACGCGACCTGGGGATTGACATAGGATACATGCCGACGGGCAAGCATAACGCGATCACCGACGTGGCCGGGGTTCTGGTTGGCCATGCTACGGTTACGCACGACGAGCCGCGCGTCGCCAGAACCGGCGTAACGATGATTGTTCCACGCGAGGGCGCAATCGCCGTGGACAGGGTCTTTGCGGGGTATCACTCGTTCAACGGCAACGGGGAGATGACCGGCCTGCTGTGGATAGAGGAGTCCGGCGCTCTTGGCTCGGCAATCGGCATCACCAACACCCACCAGGTGGGCACGGTCAGAGACGCGATGATCAAGCACGCGATCCGGAATGGCCTCCAGGGGTGGTCGCTTCCGGTGGTGGCGGAGACCTACGACGGCTTCCTCAACGACATCGGCGCGTTTCACGTCACGCAGGAGCACGTGTTCCAGGCTATCGCCTCCGCAAGTTCCGGCCCCGTCGATGAAGGCAACGTGGGCGGCGGCACGGGGATGATGTGCCACGAATTCAAGGGAGGCATCGGAACGTCGTCACGCCAGGTGGAGACGGAGACGGGCCAGTACACGGTCGGCGCGTTGGTGCAGGCCAACTACGGAGTGCGGCGCCTGCTGCGCGTTGACGGAGTGCCCGTAGGCCGCGAAATCGGGCTGGAGCACACTCCCTCCGCAAGACAGCAGTCGAGTGGGGACGGTTCCATAATCGTGATAGTGGCTACGGACGCGCCTCTGCTCCCGTTCCAGTGCAAGCGACTGGCCCAGCGCGCCACCGTGGGACTGGCGAGGGTTGGCGGCGTGGGCCACAACGGGAGCGGGGACATCTTCCTGGCGTTCGCCACCGGGAACCACATCCCCGCCGACAGCAACGCTCTGAGCGACCTCAAGATGCTGCCGAACGACCACATCAACCCAATCTTCGACGCCACCGCGGAGGCCGTCGAGGAGTCGATCCTGAACGCGCTTACCATGGCGGAGACGACGGTAGGCTTCCAGGGACGAACGGCGCACGAACTCCCGTTGGACGAACTGAAGCGAGTCATGGCGAAGTACGCGCCACACGGCTGACGCCGCCTCGGCGAGGCGTAGGGAAGGCTAACTCGCCTTTGGGATGAAGGCGTCCACCGAGGGGATGTCCGGGAACTGCTCTCGCAAACGCATCCAAGCGCTCGTGGTGGCCTCGGCGGCGTTGCGGACTACGTCGTCCTCGTTCATCGTCAGAACCTTGCCGTCGCGCATGACCATCTCCCCGCCCACAATCACCGTTTCAACGTCGGCGGCCTGGCCATAGTGCACGAGGTTGGAGAGAAGATTGTTGACCGGCGTCAGGTGAGGCCGCCTCAGATCAACGATGGTTACGTCGGCTAGCTTGCCCGCTTCCAGCGTTCCCATGTCCTTGTCGCGGCCCAGTGCGAGCGCGCCGTTGCGCGTGACGCAATCGAGGAATTGGCGTGGAGTGGGATAGATGCCGCCGCCTCGTTTGCCCCTGTTGACGATGATGCCGATGCTCAGGGCCTGCCACATGTCCTCGGACATGTTATCCGTGCCGAGGGCGACGTTTACGCCCGCGTCCACGATATACGGCATGTTCGCCCCGCCATAGCTTCCACGCCGGGAGCTCGACGCGGGGCAGTGGGCCATGTGCGTTCCGCTCTCAGCCAGGATGTCTATGTCGCTCTCCGTACAGAAGGACCAGTGCGCGGCCAGAAGCTCCGGCCCCAGCCAGCCGTTGTCCCTGAGATACTCGGCCGGCGTGCTGCCGTTGCCGCTGAGCTTGCCAACCTGCTCTACCTCGGCGCGGCTTTGCGCGAGATGTATGGTCCGACGAAGACCGTACTTGTCCGCCAGCTCCATCAGCTTGCCAAGCATCCAGGGCGAGCAGTTCTCCGTCGCGTGCGCGGCGATCTGGCACTGCACCCGGCCGTTGTCGGCGCCGTGGAAGTGTTCCACGAGGTTGATCGTGCGCTCTACGAACTGCTCGCCCCACTCGCGCGAGTATTCGTACCTGCCATGCCGTATCTCCAGCGTGAGGGCGTCGGCGGAGCTTTCGCTCAGGAAGAGCCGGAGCCCGGAATCGACCATCGCCTGCGCGTAGCCTTCAACGTATCTCAACGGGTCAACGAGCGTCGTAGAGCCGCAGCGAATCGACTCGAGGCAGCCCAGGGCGGCCATTGCCGCGCGCTCGTCCGCGCTCATGGCGAAGGTGATGGGCGTCATGTAGGCATAGACCGAGTTGACGTCCATGTCCTCGACCGTGCCCCTGATGACGGTGAGCACCGTGTGGGTGTGCGCATTGATCAACCCTGGCAGCACGGCCTTGGCGCGCGCGTCAATGGATTGCAGGTGATGGTAGGCGGGCTCGAGGTCGGCGGTCTTGCCCACGGCGGCGATCCTGCCATCGACGACCGCCACCGCGCCGTCGTTGATGATCGTGGCCTCGGCGTCGCACGTGACGACTGTGGCATTCTTGATGAGCATGTTCACAGTGAGCCTCCACGAGACCCCCACCCTAACCCTCCCCCTGAGTGGGAAGGGGCTTTCGGCTTTGACGCGAGGCTAGACTTTGACGGTTGCGGTGTTGCCCTCTACCTTGAACTCAGTGCCGAACGGACCTGACAGCCGCTGGAACCTGTCGATTATCTCCTCGGCAACCTCTCCCTCGGCCAGCACGGGGCGGCCCCGCTGCGGCCTGGAGCGGCCATAGCCCAGATCGATGGGATGCAGCTTGAGCTCGGTGAGTTCCCCGTCTCTGAAACTGGTCATGCCGATCGCGCTCTGCCACCTGATGGGCTGAACCGTCTGACCTCTGCTCTCGTTGCCGGAGCGAGCGTCGTAGAAGTCCGCCGGGGTTGCCTCCCAGTCCAGACCCTGCCTCACCATGTTGTCGTGAGGCATCAGCAGCACAGTGTCGTTCTGGAGTATGAAGTCGCCGAGGCTGTAGAAGATGGGCTTACCCTTGTATATCTCGATGCCCCTGTCCTGGTGAGGACCATGGCCGATGAAGACGTCCGCGCCGGCGTCGATAACGGCGTGCGCCAGCACCCTGATGTGGTCGGAAGGCTCGTCCTCGGTCTTGCCGCCCTCGTGGTTGTGGATGGTGAACATCACCCAGTCGGCCATCCTGCGGGCGTCGCTAACGCGCTGCAGGTTGCGCTCCAGGTCGTCCCGGTTGATGACCGTGTGCTTCTCGAAGGTCTCGCCAACCACGAACTTGGCAGTCGAGTCCTCGGCGTACATGGCCTGGTCCAAGAAGTGCACCTCGGTGTCCGAATCGGAGATGCTGTCGCTGTAGCCGGAGTTTCGCATCTGCGCTATGCGGTTGGGCCAGCCCATCTCCTCGGAGATACGCTGCAAGGCGTCGAAGGCGGGGCGGTCCACCGTCCACTCCGTGGTCCAGCGTATGACGTTGGCGCCCGGGCGTCCCTTGACGTCGCGGCGCTCCTCGCCCGCGCGGCCTCCGGGCGGCGTAGTGCTGGTGGCGGAGATGAGCGCGACGCGGCCCTTGGGCGTGTCCATGTACATCGGAGCGGTGGCCTCCGCCAGATGGCGGCCAGTCCCCGCGTGGGGCATGTCGTGCTCGTCTAGGTGGCGGATGTTGGTCAAAATGCCATTTTCGCCGAAGTCGTAAGAGTGGTTGTTGGCGCAGCCGACCATGTTGATGCCAAGCCACTTGAGGTCCTCTATGTGCTTGGGGTCGCATCGCATGTACGTGCCACCGGGCCGGTGCGTGGGCGGGTCTTCGTAGTTGTGAAACAACATCTCCGCGTTGGTGAAGCGGACGTCTGCGCTGTGGAGTTGCTCGCGCATAGTAAGAAAGCGGTCTTCTCGGAAAACGGACATAGCCCGCGTGATGAGCGACTCGCCCGTAATCGCCATGGAGATGTCGCCGCTTTCGGATTCGTACAGCATGATTTCCTCCTCGAATGTGTGCTAGTCGCTGAGTAAAGGACCTGAACGATAGGGTTTCCTTGTTCTCATGGTAGATTCTAGCAAAACCTCAATCGCCTGACAATCGAGGGTTCCGGCTGAATGGCGTGGTAGTCATAATCTTCACTTCTTACTTGACTCAGTTCTGGAAAGGGCTATAGTACATGCCTACGCGAACTACGGGGACATGGATATGCGGAAGAGACTAACCATCACACTTGACGGCCAGGTTTGCGCGGGGCTGCACCGCGTCATCGAACGGCGAAACATCGAATCGCTGGCGTGGCCTCACGTCGTTAACGCTGACATCAAGGAAGGCTATCGCCGGATGTCAGGGAACGGGGCGCACGAGACCGAGGCGCCGGAGCGGGCAGAGCCCACCATTGGCGAAGTGTACGATCATGAAACTGCCCGGTAGGCTCAGGATGGTCGCGCTGGCCATGGGGCTCCTTGGGCTGCTGGCCTACGCGGTGATGTACGGCCCGGGCAAGGAAGTCCCGAAACCGGGAACCGGGCGACACCCCGATTCGGAATTCGGCGCCGACGTCACCCTCCCGCTGAGGGTGGCGGCCGTGCCAGCGGACATTCTCGCCTACGACCGCGGCGAGTGGCGGCACTGGATCGACGCGGACGGCGACTGCCAGGACGCCCGCCAGGAGACGCTCATAGCGGAGTCCAAGAGCGCGGCGGTGTTCGAGTCCCCGGACAGATGCCGCGTGGCGTCCGGCCAGTGGGTGGGGCCATACACGAACGCCGCGGTGAACGATCCGCGCAAGCTCGACATCGACCACATGGTTCCCCTGGCGAATGCCCACCGTTCCGGAGGCTGGGCCTGGAGCCAAGACCAAAAGACCAGGTACGCGAACGACCTCAGCTACGAAGGCCACTTGGTCGCTGCGACCGCGTCGGCCAATCGCGCCAAGGGAAGCCGCGGTCCGGAGGACTGGTGTCCCTCCAACGAGGACTACTGGTGCCAGTACCCCGTGGATTGGATAGCGATAAAGGACCGGTGGGACTTGTCTGCCACGGACAGGGAATGGGCGGCGCTGCGCGATATGCTGAACACGTGCGACAAAGAGGTGCACGTGGAGATTACGTACAGCGATCTGATTTCGCGTTAAGGGGAAAGAAAGTCAATGGTCAGTTCGCCAGTGTGATTGGCGCATCTTGCGCCAGTCGCCATCCAATCGGGCTGGAACCTCAGGCGAGTTTCGACCGGATATCGTAACGCTATCCGCCAACAGCAACACATAATGGGACACGCCCCAGGGGACGCCCCAACTATCAAGGGGGTAGTGCTGCAGTTTGAATTAGTGCAATTCGAAATTAGGGGGTTGCCCCAGAACGAGCCTCCATCGATCTGCCCGCCCGACGCCAGACCAACGGCCCTCCATATCGCTGGCGAAACGCTTGGCCTCCCGCCTATCGTCCCTCGTCGCGCAAGATGTCCCATGCCCGAGGACCGTCGTAGCTGAAGCCCAGGAACGCCAGTATGGACGTGTTCTCACTACCTCGGGAAAGACCGGATCTGGCTGGGACGAAGAAGGCTTCTAAGCCCCCCACTAGCTCAATGAAACCAGCTTGGGGGCCGTTGATTCGTGCGACGCGCCCTTGGACACGAGCGAGGGGTTTTGGGTACTTCCAGAAACCCAGATCGCGATCCCAGTCGCCGAGGCGGGACTGATGCACGAGCCGGGCAATGCCGGGCCCGTCACCCAGCCACTCATAGCTGCGATCTCGGTTTCGGCGGAACCGCGTCAGTTCTCTGCACTCCTCCAAGTATTGTTCGTATCGCTGGAGCGCGAGGCGTGAACCATCCATCGCCATCAGCGCGTTTAGGACATATGCGTAGTACGCGGCATCGACCGACCCAGGCTCTGCCCGCCAATACTGCACCTGCTCGAAGATGGACTCCACGGTCGGCGGCATTTCCTGAAACCGCGAAGCCTGCATCCACAGTCTGACGGTCTGGTCTGGTCGAGGCTCCTCCTCAAGGTTCTTCGCCAGCAACTCCACAACCCGTGCAACATTCCGTTTCGGAACTCGCGACCAGTCCCCTTCGGCCCGGGCGAGGTATGCCCACGCCAACTGGCGTCGAACCGGCGGTTTGTATACGTCAGGCCGCGTAATCAGTGAATCGAGCCGCTGGATTGCGCCGGCATAGTCGCCGTACAGCGAGTGAGCCCTTGCTGATGCTCGCGTCTCATATTGACTTGCGCCGACGCCTTCTCTGTCTCGCCTCACATGGGCTAGGAGACCCTCGACACGATCCAAGGCTTCGCGCAGGTAGGGCGAGACATCGCGGCGAGTGAGGAATTGGAAGAGGTCGCTGTAAGACTGCGCAACGTGCTCGAGAAGCTCGATAAGCATCTGCACTTCTGCGATGTAGCCTTGCTCGTTCTCAGGGCTTAGGGTTCGCGACCGCTCGAAGTCGTAGGACGCCCTTTTGGCGACCGACACCAATTCCTCAACCGTGAAATCTCTCTGTCGAAGTTCACTCAGTAGGTACCTGCGGACCATGCCTCGCATGTGATAGACGACGGAGTCGTTTTCGGCGAGCTGAACAGCGTAGTTCGCAGCTTCCAGTGCTTGGGTGAAATCCTTGCGATCCATCGCATGGAATCTTGCGACGTGCGCCCAGAAGTGGTGTTCCTCAGGATACGACTCAACCAGTGCATTGAGCACGCGGATCCTGCCCTCACTGACCGGAACGTCCTGGATGAAGTGGGAGAACCGTCGCTGACCTGACTGTTCCCGCCCCAATACATCGAGGTTGTCCCGATACACGAATACGCGCCGGACCAGGTCAAGCATTTCATCGCTGGGAACGGGTAAGTCTCCCCGGCAGAACTCGATGAAGTGGATACCCCAGTCCGCCAAGCGGTTGCGCCATGTTCGGATGTCGCCTCCCGTGGCGAGCAATTGTTTCAGCAATTCTTCAGCTACCAGCGTGTGACCGATGCGCCATTCCCCTGGTGCGGTCTCGACGAACATTTCGTTAGTGTTCGGTGGGAACAGGGAAGGCAGGTCTATTTGGTCGCGGACGGACAACCCGAAGATAGCTCTGAGTGCGCTCGCTGGTAATGCGCGCTGGCCGTATCGCAGCGCGATGGCGGCATACACAACTACTCTCTTTTGGTCATCGCTGAGCCCCGCGATACGCGAGGAAACGAAGTCTGGAAGGGCTCGGAAATCACGCTCGTATGCTGTGAGAGCAAAGTACACGGGCCTGTGGAGAGCGTGGCTCTCGGGTTTCCCCAGCCGCTCGATTGCGTCAGCGCGATCAGGGGCATCTTGAGAAAGCGTGTACGCGAAACGCGCCACCTCCTGAGTGCTCAACTCCGAGCCGAGATCGAAGCTACGGTCTCCTTGTTGTTGAGCCGCCTGTCGCCGCCTCACCTGTACGAGTACCACGGGCGTTCTTCGGGCTCCCAGATACTCGGCAAGCTCGTCGAGTTCGCGCTCGGTAATATCCGTGCCATCGGCGATCAGTAGCACGGGGCGCTCCGTCAGTTCGTAGATACGAGCAACCCTGTCGGCCGTTACCATCGGGACAGTTCGTCTAAGCAGGCCGCATGGGAACTCCTCATGGAGTTCCCATGCGGCTCGTCTCCCCACCGTTGTCCCGCCCGCGCCTGGGCGATGGAATAGGTTGACTCGGGTGATACGCCCGGCATCCAGATCCCTTCGGACAGCCTCGGTCAACCGAGTCTGGACATCTCGGCGGGCATCGACGTTGCGGTCGAGGTCTGCCCAGGTTACGGTGCCACCGCGGAGGAAGGTGCCCACGTCCTCAGATGTCGGCACGCCCAGCGGCAGCAACTCGATTTCCTCAGCGATCCAGTTCGCCGCCCGAGGCTCCAATGCGATAGGTACTCCGGAAGCAGATGGGAGCGTGATGTTGCCGTGGCCGACCGGTTGTTTTTTCTCGACGACTTGCTGAACCCCACGAGCGAATTGGTGAAGCGGCATCTCGACAACCGGTGCGTCGAACTCGTCAGCGAGCGACTCACACGCCGCTGGAGCATCCGTCACGAAGACAGGCTGAAACGAGTCGTGGAGGGAATCGTCCAAGCTCCGAAGCACCTCCGCCAAGTGCTCGTTGAACTCATCGTCGCGCCAGAGGATCGTCACATGCACTGTTGCGGGCGCGAGTTCGGCTGCCAACTGGTCGCACTCGTCACTGAGGACCTGTCGATACGCCCGTCTCCAGCCGCGAGTGCCGCCAGCGGGCATTGAGTCAACCCGACCTTCGAGCCCACGGACGAAGAACCAGGTCGTCGTGAAGTCCGGCGATCGACTCGTGCGCGGGTCACCCTTCACGCGGATGTGGAGCGCTCGATGGCGCTCGACCGTGTCGCGCATTGAAGCTAGTAGGCCTTCCACATCGCTCCGTGTGTCGAAATCGAGAACGAAAGCCCACGGGCCGGCGCCGATCCCGGATAGGTCGTCCGCGTCCTCTCGGAAACGATCGTCGACGATGAGGATGTGTCGAGCCGTAGATCTGAGCTCGGCGGTCTCCGCTAGGTACCGGTGCCAAGCTGGCTCAAGGGCGTAGCGATTCGGAGAATCGTCTGCGATGCCCATATCACGAAACCAGTCCCAGATTCGTCCCTGCTCATGCATCGAGGCAACGGCATTCTGAGATCCGCGCCTGAAGTAAATGCTGCCTTTGACAAATCCGTCATCCTCCGTTTTTCTTGGGCGCGACCGGATACTTCTGGCCGGCTGGGATCGTGATCAGCCCCAGAACCATGCCAGCGTGCGTGATGGCTTGATAGACAAAGCGCGGCATTGGTTCCAAGAGGCTCGACGCGACGCCTTGAAGGTCGGCGTCGTCGACCTCCTTATCGATCCCTAAGAGGGTGTGTGAGAAGTCTTGGATATGTATTAGAATGGAGGCATGAAACGCAAAGCATACCCCAGTGACCTGACTGATGAACAGTGGAAGATGCTCGCTCCGCTACTCCCGGCAGCCAAAACTGGGGGAAGGCCACGTACTGTAGACCTGCGGGAAGTCGTCAACGGCATTCTATACGTTCTGCGCAACGGTTGCACGTGGCGAGCCATGCCGCATGACCTCCCGCCTTGGGGTACTGTATGGTGGTATTTTCGGGAGTGGAGAGAGGATGGTACATGGGAACGAGCCAATGACGCTCTCCGAGTCAAGGTCCGGCAGGCCGAGGGGAGGAACCCGACACCTAGCGCTGCTATCATAGACAGCCAGTCGGTCAAGACTACGGAAAAAGGGGGCCTCGTGGCTATGACGCTGGCAAGAAGGTCAACGGTCGAAAGCGACATATCATTGTAGATACCATGGGGTTGCTGCTGGCGGTGGTGGTGCATCCTGCCAATATCCAGGATAGGGATGGGGCGAAGCTGGTCATCGATAAATTGATAGGGAGGTTTCCCCGCATGAGGTTGGTCTGGGCCGATGCTGGCTATGCTGGAAAGCTGGTCGAGTGGGTCTGGGCCCTGACAGGCTGGGCACTCGAGATTGTCAAGCGCCCCAGGGACAGCCACCGTTTTCAAGTGCTGCCGCGAAGATGGGTGGTCGAACGAACATTCGCGTGGCTCAGCAGGTGCCGTCGGATGAGCAAGGACTACGAAGCTCTGTCCGATACAACCGAGGCGTGGACCCATATAGCTATGATTCATCTCATGCTCCGACGCTTAGCACCAACCTAATTTGAACTTCTCACACACCCTCTGAGAGTTCGAAGCTGCCGCCGTGTCTCTTCTTCACACCCATGACTATGTGAGCATCGCCTTCACGAGGAGTGTTAGCAAGACTCGCGAGATCCTTGGCGAAGTCCCGCTTCTTTCGCTTGTCTGATAGGTCGTAGTTGCTCGCCTTGAAGTCGATTGTCTCGTCTTCTGAACGCTCAAGCAGCGATGCGAGGTCGGTACCCATCTGCCTCTCCATATGTAGACTCCTTCACGATAGTGTACCAATTTTCAGACTACGGCACTACTATCAAAGGACAGAACTTTAGAGATCTGATGGGTGTGGTATAATTCTTGCGGGGAGAGATGGCCGAGCGGCTGAAGGCGCCGGTCTCGAAAACCGGTATGGGGGCAACTCCATCGTGGGTTCGAATCCCACTCTCTCCGCCACTGTGACGCATAGCCGCTCTTGGCCCATGTCATCGAAGGAGAACGTTAACGTTGTGGAGAGATGCTAGAGTGGACGAATAGGCGCGACTGGAAATCGCGTGTACCCGCAAGGGTACCGTGGGTTCGAATCCCACTCTCTCCGCCATATACCATTTCGTCCCTGCCCTATACTGTCCCACAGCGCCCCATTTCGTAGCTGAGAGACACTGATAGGTGCCTCAGCCGTGCCATATGTTACCTTCACCATCCCGCCTCAAGTGTGGTAATATATGTGGGAATGTTTCGTGGCGGAGGAGGACATCCATGGCACTATCGGCGACGCGGGTCAAGGCCCTCAAGGAACCGGGGCGATACTCCGATGGCGGGGGCCTGCACCTATACATCAGCAAGGTGGGGCGCAAGTCTTGGGTCCTGCGCATCACCATCGACGGACGCCGACGCG
This sequence comes from Dehalococcoidia bacterium, assembly GCA_965217565.1. GTDB lineage: Bacteria > Chloroflexota > Dehalococcoidia > Lucifugimonadales > CATOSD01 > CBDCIS01. The sequence goes on along the minus strand of CBDCIS010000004.1, from coordinate 48,069 downwards.
ATATCGGCCTGGGCGGGTTTCAGTCCGTAGGCCTGGCTCGAGCTCGAGAGAAGGCGGCGGACTACCGGGCCGCTGTCGCGGAGGGTCGCGATCCTCTGGCCGAAAAGCACGCGCCCGCGATGCCGACCTTCAGGGAAGCCGCCTGCGCCGTCCACGAGGCGAACAGACCCCGTTGGCGCAACGCCAGCCACATCGCAAGCTGGATGCAGACTCTGGAGCGTCACGCCATGCCGACGCTGAGCAACACACCCCTGGACCGGATAGACCGCGGCGACGTGCTGCGAGTCCTCACCCCGATTTGGACGACCAGGCCGGAGACGGCCCGACGAGTGCGTGAACGGATGAGAACCGTCTTCCGCTGGGCAATGGCGCACGAGTTCATGGAGACCAACCCCGCGGGTGAGGCCATCGACGGCGCGTTGCCCCCCATGCCGAAGGTGAAAGCACATCTGAGGGCGCTGCCCTATCAGGAAGTCGGGTCAGCGCTCAAGACCGTTGAAGCCTCCCAAGCCTCAATCCCGGCCAGGTTGTGCTTCCGGTTTCTGGTTCTCACGGCGGCGCGCTCCGGCGAGGCCAGGGGCGCCACCTGGGACGAGATAGACATGGAGGGCCAGGTGTGGCGGATACCGTCCGAGCGGATGAAAGCAGGCGTAGAGCATCGGGTACCCCTGAGCAGGCAGGCAATCGAGCTGCTTGGCGAAGCGTCTTCCTTGCGCGATGAAACCAGCCTGGTGTTCCCGTCGCCGCTGAAGGCGGGGGCGCCGATGTCCGACATTGACGCTGACGAAGGTTCTCCGTTCAACCGAGCTGGCGGAACGCGCGACCGTCCACGGGTTCCGCAGGAGCTTCAAGAACTGGACGCTGGAGCAGACGGACGCGCCCTGGGCTGTCTCAGAGGGTGTGTGAGAAGTCTTGGATATGTATTAGAATGGAGGCATGAAACGCAAAGCATACCCCAGTGACCTGACTGATGAACAGTGGAAGATGCTCGCTCCGCTACTCCCGGCAGCCAAAACTGGGGGAAGGCCGCGTACTGTAGACCTGCGGGAAGTCGTCAACGGCATTCTATACGTTCTGCGCAACGGTTGCACGTGGCGAGCCATGCCGCATGACCTCCCGCCTTGGGGGTACTGTATGGTGGTATTTTCGGGAGTGGAGAGAGGATGGTACATGGGAACGAGCCAATGACGCTCTCCGAGTCAAGGTCCGGCAGGCCGAGGGGAGGAACCCGACACCTAGCGCTGCTATCATAGACAGCCAGTCGGTCAAGACTACGGAAAAAGGGGGCCTCGTGGCTATGACGCTGGCAAGAAGGTCAACGGTCGAAAGCGACATATCATTGTAGATACCATGGGGTTGCTGCTGGCGGTGGTGGTGCATCCTGCCAATATCCAGGATAGGGATGGGGCGAAGCTGGTCATCGATAAATTGATAGGGAGGTTTCCCCGCATGAGGTTGGTCTGGGCCGATGCTGGCTATGCTGGAAAGCTGGTCGAGTGGGTCTGGGCCCTGACAGGCTGGGCACTCGAGATTGTCAAGCGCCCCAGGGACAGCCACCGTTTTCAAGTGCTGCCGCGAAGATGGGTGGTCGAACGAACATTCGCGTGGCTCAGCAGGTGCCGTCGGATGAGCAAGGACTACGAAGCTCTGTCCGATACAACCGAGGCGTGGACCCATATAGCTATGATTCATCTCATGCTCCGACGCTTAGCACCAACCTAATTTGAACTTCTCACACACCCTCTAAGACTCCTCCTGGAACCGCACGAGGCGCTCAGGGAAGTCGTCGGGGAAGACGTGGGGCCTTCTGCTGTGGTGTATGCGCTGTCTCGGCATCTGGTCGGCCTTCCACAGGGCACAGCCGGAGCTTCTCGCCCAACGCGAGCGCAAGCGCCCCCTTTCTCCTACGCCTCAGCGCGCGGGCTACCCGGTTTCCGGTCGGTGCGCTTGCCTCACCTGTCCGTCTATGTGTGCTTGCTTTTTTTGTTGCCCAGAACGCGCCGGGCCAGCCGGGAGCGGGAGGGATGGTCCTCTCTCCCGCTCCCCCTGGGGCGCTCACCCGTGTCCGTATTGGCCCTCGCCCAGTCCCGTAATGCCCCAGGCCGTGTTCGACCCCTCGCTCTCGCCCGCGCCGTTCACTGCCAGCACCCGCACCTGGTAGAACCCATACTCGCTCAGCCCCGTGATGGTGTGGCTCCGCGCCGAAGCTCCCAGGACGGCCTCACGCCCGTCCCGGCGCGCGTTGGCGAAGCCTTCGCCTGCCGTCAGCCACTGCACCCGGTACTCGGTGACGGCGGTTCCGCCGTCAGGGGCGTCCCAGGTCAACGTCAGGCTGGTGTTGGTGTCGCCCACGATGCGCACCGTGCGGGGTGCATTCGGCGGCTCCGTCGGAGCGTCGGGATCCGCCGCCACCTCTACCGTTGGCTCGCTGGTGAGCGTCTCCTCGAAGTCCCGGTCGTCGATGAAGGACACCTTCACGCTGATGACCTTCCCCTGGTCGTCGTACGCCGGGGTGTAGGTTTCGCCCGTTGCCCCGGATATGTCGGCGTCGTCGGCCAGCCCGTCGTCGTCCTCGATGCCGTCGGTGTCCGCCGTCAGCGTCTCTCCCACCTGGGCCGTCCCGCTGATGGTGGGCGCTCCCCTGGCCGGGCTGTTGGGCGGGGCCTCCGGCGTGCCCCTGACGTCGCTGGACGGCACACCGACGCCGTTGTCGTTGTAGGCCATCGCCCGCACGGTGTACTCGACGCCGTTGTCCAGCCCGGTGATGGTGTACTCGCGGTCCCCGGAGCCGGGCACGTCCGCCTGCCGTTCCGAGGTGTCCGTGTCGTCGTACTCCTCGTCACCGGACTTCCACTGCAACAGGTAGCCGTCGACCCGGCCTTCGCTGGTGGGCCTGGTCATTCTCAGGCCGAGAGTGCCGTCGCCCGGCGACAGGGGCGTGAGGCCCGCCTCCGACAGGTCCGGTGTGCTGAAGGTGGTGGTGGCCAGGCCGTCCACGAAGCCGCTGCCCAGGGCGGCCTGCACCTCATAGGCGGTCTCGTAGGCCAGGTCGGGCAGCGTGAAGGCGGGCGAGGGCCCGTTCAACTCGCCGCCCGCGGCCAGGCCCGGTATGCCGGAGGACCAGAAACCCTGCGGCGAAAGGACGGTCCAGCTCGAGCTGCCCTGGACACGGAACCGCAGGTGCGCCTGATACTCGGTGGCCGTGTCCAGGTTGACGAACTCCAGCGCGACAAAGGAGACGGCGCAGGAGATTGGGTCCTTCACCGTCACCGTCGACACGTGGGGGCCTTCCCTCGGCGTGCCCTTCGCCTCGGCGGACCAGCCGATGTCGCCGAGCGCGGTGGTGGCCCTCACCCGCGCCGTGTACTCGGTGCCGTTGGTCAGCCCGGTGATGGCGTAGGTACTCGCCGAAGCCCCGGTGGTGTGTTCCCGCGAGGGATCGCCGAAGCTCTCGCTGCCCGACTTCCACTGCACCGTGTAGCCGGTGATTGCGCTCCCTCCGTCGTTCTGGGGCGGGTCCCAGGCTATGAGGAGCGAGCCGTCCGATTCGAGGGCGATGAACAGATTCCTGGCTTTACCCGGCTTCGTGGGCGAGGTCGTGAAGGAGGCGGTCTTGACTCCCGAGGCGAAGCCGCTGTCCAAGGACGCCGCCACGTCGTACTCCGTGTTCCCGGTCAGCCCGCTCAGGTTGTAGATAAAGGAAGTCCCGGTGGTCGGCACGACCAGGTTTGCGACCGAAGGCTAGGCGTCGCCCGCCACCCGGTAGCGCAGGTACACCAAGTGGACTGGGTCTTGGCGGTTGGCCACAGTCACGGTTACGGCCGCCGAGGTCTGGGTGATGCTGGCCTGGTCCACCGTCTCCGACGCAACGCCGGGGCCGGACACCGGGGTGCCCGTGATCTCGGTCCAGCCGCTGTCGCCGTTGGCGTTGGTCGCCTTCACCAGCAGCGTGTAGGTGGTGTCGTTGGTGAGAGACGGGATGGTGTGGGTGGTGGTCGTGACGGTGGCCTGGCGCGATGTGGTGTTGTAGTTTTGGGTGCCCGACTTCCACTGCACCTTATAGCCGGTGATGGCGCTGCCGCCGTCGTCGGGGGCGTCCCAGGTGACGGCCAGCTCGGCGTTGCCCGACGCCTGCACGTTGGTTGGAGCGCTGGGGGTGGTGCTGGGGGTCCCGGTGTCGGTGTTCGACGCTGCGCTGTCGCCCACGGAGTTCACCGCCAGCACCCGCACGGTGTACAGCGTGCCGTTGGTCAGAGAGGGGACGTTGTGGGACGTGGCCGAGGCCCCGGCGGCCTGCTGACGCGCCGGGCCGAAGCTCTGGGTGCCCGACTTCCACTGCACCTTATAGCCGGTGATGGCCGAGCCGCCGTTCTCCGTCGGCGCCGTCCACCCCACCGTCAGTTCGCCGTTGCCCTCGGTGGTGATGTCGACCCCGGTGGGCGGGGCCGGTTTGACCGGCGAGGTCTTGAAGGTCGCGGTCACGACGCCTGAGGCGAAGTTGCTGTCCAGCGACGCCCGCACGTCGTAGTCCGTGTTTCCGGTCAGACTGCTCAGGGTGAAGGTCACCGCAGCGCTGACCGTCGACCTGGGACTGACGCTGGTCCAGTTGGTATCCGCGTTGCGCTTGTATTGGAGGTTGACGGTCTGGCTGTTCGTGTCCGGGTTGGCGATCGTGACCGTGATGACCGCCGAGGTCTGTGTGATCATGCCCGATGTGACCGTGCCCACGCCGGGGCCGGACGAGATGACTGCCGAGGCGTCGCTGGTCAACGACTCCGCGAAGTTGGCGTTGTCGGTGTAGCTCGCCTCCACCTTGATGGTCTTGTCCTCGTCGGCGTCCACCAGAGTGTAGGTGGAGCCCGTCTCGCCGGAGATGTCGCTCTCGGTGTTCCCATCGACCCGAATCCACTGGTAGGTGATCTGGTCGCTGGGGGGCAGGCCGTCGGGTTCGTCGATGGTGGCGGTCAGCGTCTGCCCCACCAGGGTCGTTCCGCTGATGGTGAGCTTCGGCTCCCGGTTCTCCGTCAGCCACACCCGCACTATCTGGCCGTTGGTCCAGCTCAGGCCGTGGCCTGAGAATTCGAATACACCGTCGCTATCTGAGGCCGGGTTTTCGATCAGGAAGGCTGCACCGTCCAGGTACAGATTGAAGCTTCCAGAACTTAAAAGGGAGCCTCCGGGTGCACTTACATCGAGAACTAGGTCCCCACCGACTAAGTAAGACAATTCAAAGACACCGACGTGGGACCCGGCATACGTGAAAAATACCGGGTGCAGACTGCCCTGGTTAGAGCCGGAGTGGTATCCCAAGTATGTATCAAGGAATGTTTCCTCCCCCACGGTCAAGGTGGCGGAGTAGAGGATCTCTCCGGGCGGGGACACGGAGAACACCCCCGACAGGCCGTAGAGTGGTCGACTGACCGTTCTACTGGAGGAAGTGCTGCTGCTGAGGGGTCCTGCGTTCGTGGCATCTGAGTTCGGCTCTCCAAAGACCACACCTGTATTATTCCCCAGGGCCTCGCTTCGTCCACCGCCGAAACCTTCGGTTCCATCATGCTCGCATCCCGTCCACACAGAACCGGGAGCGCTGACGGTAGTCCCCGACTCGTCCCTCATGGACGCCTCTTCGTCCCAGGTTTCGTCGTAGAAGTCCTCGTACTCGTCGGCGGCGTTATCGCCGTTCAGCCAGTAGATGGGCACGCCCTTGTCGTCGGAGGTGTAGGTGGTGCCGGTGTCGCCCCGGGCGTCCACCGCCGCCGTGCAGCCCACGGCCCGGAAGGTTTCAGTGTAGTCCTGGATGTCCGCGTGGCCGGCGTCAACCCGGTTCTGGATCCAGGTGTTGTAGGCGCCAATGTCCGTGGGCACGGCGTCACGGAAGGTCGAGGAGACGAACAGCAGCCGGAACCGGTCGCCTGCGTCGAGGCCGTCCGGTATGAGGCTCCAGTCGGCGGGGACCGCCGTTACCGCCGGCCCGGCCACGGCTCCGGTGGCGGCGCTGGTCACGGACTCGGCGTTGTCTTCGTCGTCGGTGAAGCTGACCTTCACCTTGATGGTATTGCCCACGTCGCCCGCCGACGGCCAGTAGGTCTCCCCCGTGGCGCCGTCGATGTCGCTGCCGGTGGTCCCGTCGTCGGCGATCCACTGGTAGGAGAAGGTGGCGTCGGCGATGCCGTCGGGGTCGCCGATGTTGGATGTGTCCGCCGTCAGCACTCCCCCCACCTGGGCCGTGCCGGAGATGGTCGGCTCGCCGGTGGCCGGGTTGTTCCCCACGACCACCTCGAACACGCTGGACAGGCCATAGATTCGTCTGTTGTTGCTTCTGTTCGCAGTCTCACCGGAAAGAGGACCGTGGCTGTCTGAATTTGTCTTTCCATAGCGCACCCAATGATTGCCGGAGTTGCCCAGGGCGCGGCTGGTTTCGGGGGTGCCTTGGAGCATCTCCGTGCCGTCATGGTCGCTTCCCGTCCACGCCGTCACCCCGCTTTCCGCCGTTCCCGACTCGTTCGTCATGGACGCCTCTTCGTCCCAGTCCTCGTCATAGAAGTCCTCGTAGTCGTCGGCGACCTTGTTGCCGCCCAGCCAGTAGATGGCCACGCCCTTGTCGCTGGAGGTATAGGTGGTGCCGGTGTTGTCCCGGGCGTCCATGTCTTCGGTGCTGCCGACGGCCCGGAAGGACGAGCTGTAGTCCTGGATGTCGGTGTGGCCGCTGGCGGCCAGGTCCTGGACCCAGGTGTTATAGGTGGCGATTGCTGAGGGCGAGGCGTTGCGGCTCGTCGAGGAGATGAACAGCAGCCGGAACTGGTCGCCTTCCTGGAGGCCGCTGGGTACCAGGCTCCAGTCGGCGGGGACCTCCGTGGTGGGAACGGCCACTTCGAAGACGTCGGAAAGGGCGTAAACGGCTAAAGAGCCAGCCTTAGCCGTGATGAGGGAACTACTGAGAGGGCCGCCGGTCACTTCCGTACCATCCGGCAATCCAACCGTCGGCTTGTCGTGGCCCAACCAGGCGCCTGACGACACAGTGCCATTGTGACCGCAGCCCGTCCAAACATACTCGGGATTGTCCCTTTCAGTTCCGCTCCGGGTCCGCATCTTCGCCTCTTCGTCCCAATCCCCGTCGTACAGGTCTTCGTAATCGTCAACAACCTTGGGGCCGTTCAGCCAGTAGATGCGCACGCCCTTATCGTCGTCGGTGTAGGTGGTGCCGGTGTTGTCCCGGGCGGCCACGTCCTCGGTGCAGCCGAGCAAGTTGAAGGCCTCGGCGTATTCCCTGATGGCGTCATGGCCGCCAGCGGCCCGGCCCTGCACCCACTCGTTATAGACATCGATGTCTTTTGGCGTGGCGTTCCTGCTGGTGGTTAGGAACATCAGGCGGAACCGGTCGCCTGGGTTGAGGCTGCTGGGCACCAGGCTCCAGTCTGAAGAGACCGTCAAGGGTGTCACGGGTCCGGTGGCGTCGCTGGTCAGCGTCTCCGGGAAGCCGCCCCCGTCGGTGAAGGTGACCCGGACCTTGATGGTCTTGCCCAGGTCGGCACTCCCCAGCTTGTAGGTGGCATTCGTCGCGCCGGAGATGTCGCTGTCGTCGGTGCCGTCATTGCGAATCCATTGGTAGGAGAAGTGGTCGTCGGCGGGACGGCCGTCCGTATCCATGATGCCCGATATATCGGCGGTCAGCGTCTGACTCACCACAGGCGTGCCGGTGATCACGGGCTCGCCGGTGGGTTCGTTGTTGAGCACCAGCCACACTTCCACCTGCTGGTCGGCCGTCCACGTCAGGCCGTGGTCTGAGACTTGGTGTCGCGCCGGGCTTCCGCTGGCCGCGCCAAGCTGTATCGGCGTGTCGTCCAGGATGGGGCCATAATCCCCCGAACCCAGTGCCGGCAAAGTCTGAAAATAAAACTCATTCCCGCTGTACGCCAGGATTTGCACCATTGCCGGATTGCCGTTGTGGGTGAAGTTGGCAGGTTCAAGGTCTCCGTCGCCGCTAATGCTGCTATAGCCGGAAAAAAGGCCGCCGATGCCCACGGTGAGAAGGGCGGAGTGGATGACGTCGCCGTAGGGGGAGGCCACCGCCACCGCCGTGCTGGTCAGGGACTCCGGGAAGTCGTTGTCGTCAGTGAAGCTCACCCGCACCTTGATGGTGTTGCCGTAGTCGGCGAACACCAAGGTGTAGGTGGAGTCCGTCGCTCCGTCGATGTCGCTGTCGTCGTTTCGGACCCACTGGTAGGAGAAGTCGGCGTTGTCGATGCCGTCGGGGTCGCCGATGCCATCGGTGTCCGCCGTCAGCGTCTCCCCCACCTGGGCCGTGCCGGTGATGACGGGCGCGCCGGTGGCCGCCTGATTCGGGATAAGGCGCACTTCCACCGTGTCGCCGACGCTCCAGCTCACGCCGTGGTCTGAGAATCGGTACGCCGGGGGGTCGTCGGTGGGTTCACCAAGAGGGAGCAGGGTCTCGCCCAGGCGTAGGAGAAAGCCTTCCCCACCCAGTTCTTGCGAGATCTGAAAGGTCAACAAACCCCCGACGATGTACCATAGGTTGTTCACCGTTATCTCGTTGCCATCGTGGCTAAACGTCAACGGATCAAGGTCTCCAATACCTGCTTGGGTATAGCCGCGGTACGTGTCGGGGTCGATGGTGAATTCTGCCACGGTCAGGGTGGCGGACCAGATGGCGGTGGAGGTGGTGGTGGCAGCGGCGCCGTTGACGCGCATGCGGATGGGTCTTGTGGTGGTGTTCCAAGCGCCGGCTTGGGCGAAGCGGCGGTCGTCGGCTATGCTCCATCCACTCACGCCCCCGGTGTCTTCGGCCGTCGCGTTCGTCCTGCTTAAGTTGATTCCACTGCCTGTAGTGCTGATCACTACGTAGTAGGTCGTACCGGCGGCCAGCGTCGTGCCGGAGGGAGCCGTGAACGTGGTCACCGGCGTGGAAATGCTGGCCGGCGTGGTGAGGGTATGCACGAGCGTCCCCGGATTGCCCGAACTCTCCGAGTAGATGCTTACGGTTATGTCGGACGCGGTGCCGCTGAACGACGAAACGCCCAGTTCGACGGAACCTAGCGTGTACCCGCCCGAGTCCGATTCGGTGGTGAATCCCTGACCCTGGGATTGGGTGGCGGTTACGTTCGCAGTACCGGCCGACGTCTGGCCGACGTTGCTGACCAGCGCCGCCACCGGCACGGTCACCGCCGCGGTGGCCGCGCTGGTCAGGGACTCCGGGAATTTGGCGTCGTCGGTGAAGCTCACTCGCACCTTGATGGACTTGCCCGCGTCGGCTTGCACCACCGCGTAAGTGGAGTCCGTCGCTCCGTCGATGTCGCGGTCGTCGGTGCCGTCGCTTCGGACCCACTGGTAAGTGAACTGGTCGGCGGCGGGAACGCCGTCCTCGTCCATGATGGCCGAAATGTCGGCGGTCAGCGTCTCCCCCACCTCCGGCGTGCCGGTGACGGCGGGCGCGCCGGTGGCTGCGCGGTTCACCGTCAGCCGCACCTCCACCTCCTGCTCGTCGGTCCAGGTCAGCCCGTGGTCGGAGAGCCGAATTGCGCTGCTCGTGCCGGGGCTTTCAATCAGGAAGGGAGCGCCGTCCAAGTAGAGGCTGAAGTCCTCCGAACCCAATGAGCCAGTGATGTTGAACCGCAATGCGGCACCTTCAAGGTACCAGAGGGTGTTTACGGTCGTAGAATTCCCGTCATGGCTGAAAATAAAAGGCTCAAGGCTTCCTTGGTTTTCAAATAGCGAAAACCCGAAGAAGGTCCCGGTTCCGCTGACGGTGTATTCCTCGACAGTCAGGGTGGCCGCCCAGATGACCTGTCCGTAGGTGGAGGCCGTCACCGCCGCCGTCGCCGCGCTGGTCAGGGACTCGGCGTTGTCGTTGTCGTCGTTGAAGGTCACCCGCACCTTGATGGTCTGGGCCAGGTGGGCCAGCAGCGGCCGGTAGGTCTCCCCCGTGGCGCCGGAGATGTCGCTGTCGGTGGTCCCGTCGAAGGCGATCCACTGGTATTCGAAGTCGGCGTCGGCGATGCCGTCGGGGTCGCCGATGTTGGACGGGTCCGCCGTCAGCAACTCCCCCACCGCGGGCGTCCCGCTGATGGCGGGCGCGCCGGTGGCGTCGCCCGCGCCCCGGGCCGACTCCTCATCGGGCAGGGTGATGCTAGCCCGGTTGGAGACCTGGCTCTTCTCCTCGCCCCGCAGGGCCTTGACCTGCTAGACGTAGGTCTCCCCGGCTGCGGTGGCCGTCTCGTCGGCATAGGCGGTGTCCGTGCTGCCGGTGTCCGCCGCCAGGGTGGTCAGCTCCGCATTGCCCCGGGCGCGCAGGACCTCGTACCCGGTCACGGAACCGGCGTCCTCGGCGGGGGCGGCCCAGCTCAACGCCACCCCGCCGTCCTTGGCGGCCTCGGCGGTCAGGCCGCTGGGGGCCAGGGCCTCGGGCGAGGGTTCCTCCTCGGGTTCGGGCGTGTCCTGGGCGTAGTCCTCGGGCAGGTCGATGCGGGCGTAGTTGGACACCCGGCTCTGCTCGCCGTCCCGCAGCGCCCTGACCCTATAGGTGTAGCGCACCCCAGGCTCGTTGGCGGTGTCATCGGTGTAGCCGGTTTCGGCGTTCCCGGTGTCGGCCACCAGGGTCGTCAGGGCGGCCTCGCCCTCATTGGGGCGGCGGCGCAGAATCTCGTAGCCGGTGACGGATGCGGCGTCGCTTGCCGGGGCGTCCCAGGTCAGGGTGACCCGGTTCTCCACCAGGCTGACCTCCAGGCCGCTGGGGGCCAGGTCTGCGGGGTCTAGAGCCGCCGGGGTATCGGCCCGGACGAAATTGGACCACGTGCTGGCCCCGTGCTGGTTGACCGCCTTCACCCGGTACACGTAGCGCGTCTCCGGCTCCACGGTGTCGTCGGTGTAGCTCGTCGCCGCCGAGCCGGTGTTCTCCTTGATGGTGACGAACTCGCCGGCGTCGTGGACGCCGCGGTCCCGCCGGAATATCTGGTAGTGGGTGATGCTGGCGTCGCTGGGATCGTCCCAGGCGAGCGCAACGGAGTCGTGCGTTGCCGTGGTGACGACTCCCGTAGGCTTGGCGGGAACGGGGCCGTCCTGCGCTCCCACCGGCGGCGTGCCGGTGGAGGACAGGGCCAGCACGACGCCGCACAAGGCCACCGCGGCCAGGACGGCGAACCGGATCAGGAGTCGGGGTCTGGCTGTGAGAGTCATCGTTTATCCTCCTGGTGTGTGTTGCGCAAAGCCGTCGCCGGACCTCCGTCCAACGGGGTGGCTGGCGTGAGCCTGCATCGATGTACGAGGTGTGGCACCCACGGGCGCGAACCTAGTGGAGCGTCGCGGGCGGCGACGGTTGGTATGAGAGACGGCGGACGGGCGACGTCGGTCGGCAAGGGACTTGCCCGCTCTCCAGGGGCGTTGGGTGCGCCGTCCGAAAGGGGCGTGTGCTCCAGGCGTGCGGCGACGCGGCGGAGACGAGAGGGTTTGAAGCGAAGGAGAGAGGCCCGGTTACGGGCTTGCGACGAAAATCGGGGGGGGGGGGGGGTGAACATTTGTGCGAATACGCAGCGGGCGAAGACGGCCTCAGACGCGGCTGTCTCGGCGGCTAGCGCCGCCGGTGCGCCCGCTGTCTCTGTTGCAGGTATCGGCCTGTCGAACGCCAAGTGAATATCTCCCGTCAATGGGCAAATGCAGCCCCAATTATACAATCCGCGTGTAATATAGCCGTGACTTTTCGGCCGTTTTTCTATGACTTCTTGTAACCTTATTGCTCCGGTTGGCCCGAATCCCGCCGCTCAGTGAGGGCGGGAGCAGCGGCCTCCGCGCCCAATCGAGGTGACGAGTTGAATCGACCGGACGACCCGATGCGGGAGATAGCGGCGTTGCGGGAGCGGCTCTCCAAGCTGAGCGAGGCCAGCCTCCGCATCACCGAAGACCTCGATCTCGATGCCGTGTTGCAAGGGGTGCTGGACGGGGCGCGCTCCCTGACCGGCGCAAGGATGGGCGGCGTCACCATCCTCGACGACGCAGGACAGCTCCAGGACTTCATCACCTCCGGCCTGACGGACGAAGACCACCAGCGATTCGTCAACCTGCCGGGGGGACCGGAGTTCTTCGCCTACCTGAGCAGCCTGCCCGAACCGCTGCGGCTCGCCGACTTTTCCGCCCATACAACGGCGTTGGGCCTGCCCGAGATCGGCCCGCCCCTGGGGCCGGTGGGCAGCTTCCTGGGCGCGCCCATCCGTCTCCGGGGCGCACGCGCCGGCAACCTCTATCTATCGGACAAGGAGGGCGGAGGGGAGTTCACACAGGATGACGAGGAGACCCTGGCGATGTTCGCGTCCCATGCGGCGATGGCCATCGCCAATGCGCGGCGGCACCGGGAGGAGCAGCGGGCCAAGGCCTACCTTGAGACGCTGATCGACACCTCGCCGGTGGGCGTCGTGGTGTTCAACGCCGTGAACGGTGTCCCGGTGTCCCTCAACAGGGAGGGGAGAAGGCTTGTCGACGGCCTCACAAACCCCGGCCAGACGGCGGAGCAGCTCCTCGACGTGCTGACCATCCGGCGCGCTGACGGGCGGGAAATCTCGCTGCGGGAGTTCCCCCTGGCGGAGGCGCTCAGCACGGGCGAGACGGTGCGGGCCGAGGAGATCGTCATCGGCGTCCCCGACGGCCGGAGCGTCAGCGTGTTGCTCAACGCCACCGCCATCCGCTCGGAGGAGGGACAGGTCGAGTCGGTGGTCGTCACCCTCCAGGACATGACGGCGCTGGAGGAACTGGACCGGCTGCGGGCCGAGTTCCTGGGCATGGTGAGCCACGAGCTGCGGGCGCCCCTGACCTCCATCAAGGGCTCCGCCGCCACCGTGCTTGGTTCAACCGCCGACCTGGACCCGGCCGTGGTCCGCCAGTTCTTCCGGATCATCGAGGACCAGGCCGACCACATGCACGACCTGGTTGCCGACCTGCTGGACGTGGCGCGCATCGAGACGGGCACGCTGCCGGTCACTCCCGAACCTGCGGAGGTGGCGGTGCTGGTGGACCGGGCAAGGAGCGCCTTCACCAGCGCGGGGGGCAGGAACAACCTCGCCATCGACATTCCGCCCGACCTGCCCCTGGTGATGGCGGACAGGCGGCGCATCGTCCAGGTCGTTGGCAACCTGCTGCCGAACACTCCTCGGAGTCGTCCGTAATCACGGTGACCGTAGTGCGGGAGGACGTTCACGTTGCGGTCTCGGTGGCCGACGAGGGGAGGGGCATACCTTCCGAGCGACTGCCGTACCTGTTCAGGAAGTTCACCCGGAGCGACGGCGATGACCTGAGGAGCGGCGTGGCCGGGTCGGGCCTGGGCCTCGCCATCTGCAAGGGGATCGTGGAGGCGCACGGGGGCCGGATATGGGCCGAGAGCGAAGGGCCAGGCATGGGAGCGCGGTTCACCTTCACGATACCGACGGTCGAGGAGACCGGGAGCGGGGGAACGGGTGCGGGTCCTGGCGGTGGACGACGACCCCCAGGCGCTCAGGTACGTCCGCGACGCCCTCGCCAGCGCGGGCTACACGCCGTTTGTGACCGGGGACCCGCAGGAGGCGCTCCGACTCGTGGGGGAGGAGAAGCCCGATCTGGTCCTGCTCGACCTCATGCTGCCGGGGACCGACGGCATCGAGCTGATGAAGGACATCCTGACAGCGGGCGACGTGCCGGTCATCTTCGTGTCCGCCTACGGCCGGGACGAGCTCATCGCCAGGGCCTTTGACATGGGGGCCGTCGATTACGTCGTCAAGCCCTTCTCACCCACGGAGTTGGCGGCGAGGATCAGGGCGGCGTTGCGCAAGCGGGCGGCGTCCGAGCCGTCAGAACCCTACGTGCTGGGAGACCTGACAATCGACTATGCCGAACGGAGCGTGACCCTTGCCGGTCGGCCGCTCCCGCTGATAGCGATGGAGTACCGGCTGCTCGCCGAGCTTTCGGGCAACGCCGGGCGGCTGTTGACCTACGAGCATCTGCTGGAACGGGTCTGGGGCGAGAAGAGCAGCGGCGACGTGCGGCCCATGCGCACCATCGTAAGCAAGCTCCGCCGCAAGCTGGGCGATGACGCGGACAACCCCATCTACATCTTCACCGAGCCTCGCGTCGGCTACCGGATGCCGAAGGGCGAGACGCAGAGAGAGTGAAGCCTCAATGGCGAGACGCTCCCTACGTTCCTCCGTCCCTACGCGTCACACTACGGGAATCGAGAGACCTCGGTGCGTCGACAGGCTACCGAGCCACATCTCAAAGATAGTGGTATCTACCGTACGCGGTGGTGGCGCAAATGGTAAGATTGGGCCACCGGGCCGCGCTTTGTGTCGGACCAACCTTCTAGAACCGCCTCGGCCGCAAGTTCGTAAAGGAGCCGTGTATGCCCCCTGCCGTTCTCGCTTGGCTCGATTACTCCGAGGCTGACCAACGTCGCGCTCGGGACATCGTTGCGATGTTCTCCCAGGCCGAGAGCCGCGACGAGTTGGGAATCGGCCAGATTCGCGATGCTCTCAGCGACACTCTGTTCCCGGGAACTTCGGTACTGCTGACCCGCGCCCGTTATTTGCTGTTCGTGCCCTGGCTCTACCGCGAAGGGGCCCGACGGGGACGCAAGGGAACGCAACTTTCTTCGTGGGTGGATACGCAGGAGCGGCATCTGATTGGTGCGCTGCGCAAAGGGGGAAATTCGGCCGGGCTGATTGGCGGCGTCGTAGGCGAGCTGGTCCAAAACCTGCCCTCCACCATATACTGGAACAGCCTTCGTCGTTTCGGCATCTTGAGGCACGATGGGACTCCTGCGCAGATCGCAGGCGTGCGTCAATTCTCACGACCGCCGGATGACGCGACCGAGTTCGTCGAACGCTCCGATGCAGTCTGGGACCCGTCAATACCAGGGCCTCCGGAGAACTTCTTTGCGCTCAACAGTTGCGATTTTGCCCTCACGCGCGACGAAGCCACCTGGCTTTCCGAACGCATAAGTCAAGCCGCGCCCGACACCCTGCTCGAGTTCTTGGTCGGGAAAGGCAACCGCCGCCCTGATGTCGCCCAGTTCGCTTGGGACGATAACGAGGTCAATGCGGCCTTTGGACAGGTCCGCGATGCTGTTAACGAGGCGCGACGGTTCGCTGTCGCGATGCACGGAGCCGCACTGCTCTACAACGCGCTCCTCGCCGAGCGTGCCGAGAAACTTGGGCTTTCTCAGTACGAGGGACGACGGGACCGTTTCACCGATTTACTTGATCGGTGGCGCGACGAAGTCGAAGAACAGGGCTTGAGAGACTGGAACCTGGACCAGTTGTGGGCTCTGGTTGCACGGCAAGGGAAACCAGTCTCACCGCTTACGCGTACGTTCGTGACCCAATGGGTCAGCCTGGTATGCGGTCCGAGTTTACAGGGTTTAGCAGACGATCAAACCGCCCAAACCTTGATCCGGGAGCGGGAGATCCATCAAAAACGGGGTCAGGCGCGGCTTACCAACGACAGGCTTATGCGCCAATGGGGAGGAGCCTCCGGATCTGGCCGCCTCAATTTCCGTTGGCCGGTGGTAGCCCGCCTCTTGAATGACATCGCGGACGGTAGGAAATAAAACCATGCTCGCCCCTGATAATCGCGCGCTGCTGCTGGACGCGCTCCGACCTCCCCCAGGCCATTCCCTGGATCGTGCCGTCGCCACGACGTTCACGCTGGATCTCGAGACGGCCCTGATGGTGCCCCTCGCCTTCGCGGGTTTCCGATTCGACGAGAATCCAGACCCGATCGAGATCATGGAGGCACTGCGCCGGACGAGCGAGCGCTTGGATATTTTTTGCCAGGCTGGCGCCATCAGTGCCGCCAAGTGGCCGTCCGATCTGGTGGCGCTGCTCGAGAAATCCATCCACGAGGTCAGGCGACCCCGCCCAGATCGCATCTTTCATCCGAAGGTCTGGGCGCTCCGACTCTTAAATCCTGCGGGGGACCCCTCCTTCCGACTCGTAGTGCTCTCACGGAATCTCACTGCCTCCCGTAGTTGGGATACGATCCTGTGGCTCAACGGACAGCCGCAAGGACGACGGCCCAATGCGAACAACGCACCTCTCGGAAGGTTGATTGCCGCGCTGTCCGACTTCACTGTCGGGGATCTGCCCCGAGAGCGTCGCGACGCTCTCGGGGAGCTGGCAGAGGGTCTGCGACGGGTTCACTGGGAACTACCGGAAGGAGCTCGCGAAGTCCACTTTCATCCTATCGGGATACCTGGTTCACGTTCCTTTCCAATAGAAGAACACTTCAGCGGGTATCGCAAGCTCGTGATCTCCCCGTTTGTCCGCGATGGCTTGATCCGGCGTGTGCTCACACCGAGGCCTGGTCAGAAGGCGGCGCTGATTTCCCGGGGCGAGGAGTTGGGAACACTCCAGCCAGACACAACAGAAAGCTTGGACATCTACGAGCTTGACCCTGTCTCGCAACTCTCAGTGGATGAAGACGGGGAGGAAAAGAACCGAGCATTCCTCACCAATTTGCACGCGAAGGTCTTCGTCACCGAGCGCGCCAGGCTGGCGCATCTCTTCGTTGGCTCGGCCAACGCCACCGAGGGAGCGTTCAGCGGCAACGTCGAATTTCTCTGCGAAATCGTTGGCCAGGTCGCGAAGTTCGGCGTGGATTCGCTCGTGGGAGATGATGCACGTCTGCGTTCCATGCTGACGCCTTACGTTGCATCCGAGACGCCAGAGGTCGATCAAGCCATTACTGTGGGACGGGTGCTTGAAGGGTTGCTCATCGACATCGCTGGGCAGGTAGGGTTCTGTACCACAGTTAACAAGCAACCTGACGGTTGGATTCCACGCATAACGGCGGGTTCGGAGTTCCCACAAATCCCGGTGGGCACCAGCGTGACCATCGCTGCCCATAATCGTCCAGCCGAAACCTACGAACTCCATCCTAGCGAGCCCATCGAAATTGAGCTGTCGCCGCGCGAGATTGCAGATATCACTCCGTTCCTTCAACTGACCGCAAGCCAAGAGGATGAGGGGAAAATCATAGCGCGCTCAACTGTGATCTGCTCCCAGCTCGAAGGTGAGCCGGACGACCGCTATCACGAGATCTTCGCAAGGCAGATCGACACACCCGAAAAGTTCATGCGGCTGTTGGCCCTCCTCATGGGTTTCACTACTGGAAACGTCGTTGCCAGAGACGGCGGGACGGGCGGCTCGACCGGGAGTTGGTCGACGGGCACTGGCCAGGGTGTCCTGGAGCTGCTGGCGCGTGCCCTCTCCGAGACCCCAGAGTCAATCGACCACCTGGCTACAATCGTGGAGCATCTGCGCGGATCGGCGAGTGGGATGGCCATGCTCCCGCCCGGTTGGGATGACGTGTGG
Source organism: Dehalococcoidia bacterium (assembly GCA_965217565.1). Taxonomy (GTDB): domain Bacteria; phylum Chloroflexota; class Dehalococcoidia; order Lucifugimonadales; family CATOSD01; genus CBDCIS01. Next base: position 30,727 of record CBDCIS010000004.1, on the reverse strand, counting down.
GTCCCGGCCCTTGAGGCGCGTCGTGCCATGCCGGAGGCGGTTTGATGACACAGGGGATCAAAGACGGACGAAGTTCGCCGCTGAGCAATTTTCAGCGAGCGACAGCCGAATACGCATTCCGGCGCCTGTATGGCGACTGCGATTCGACCCGACGCTTTCTCGTGGCCGATGAGACGGGATTGGGCAAGACGCATGTTGCCAGGGAAGTCATCGCCCAAACCATCGAACACCTCCAGGAGGCCGAGCATGTGAACCGCATCGACATCGTATACGTGTGCTCCAACGCGGATATCGCCGCTCAGAACATCCGCAAGCTCAATATCACTGGTTCGGAGAGCCCAAGCTTCGCGACTCGGCTGAGCCTGCTGATCACAATGCCTGAGATGCTGAAACCCACTGCTCACGGAGGGAGTAAGCCAACCACCTTTGTGGCATTTACGCCGGGTACGTCGTTCCAGCTAGGGCAACAGATGGGAAGGAAAGAGGAGCGCGCCGTGCTCTACGCGCTACTGCGCGATCACCTGGGGCTGCGGGTTGCGCGAGCCACGGCTGCGCTGCGAATCTTCCAGGGAGGCGTGAGCACATGGCAGAGATTTCGCGACTGGGATGTCGCTGGCGTTGATGGACAACCGCTCGAACCCGAAATTCGCCAGACATTCCTGAGGGAATTCGACCAAAGTCAGGAACGCACGTCATTGGTTTCACTGATCGATGAGGTCGCTGGGAGCAGGGCATTAAACGATATCCAGCAGGGTTTCGCGCGCACCATTGTCGGTGAACTACGCAGGATGCTTTCACGATCAGCGTTGCAAGCGCTCGAACCGGACCTCGTGATCCTTGACGAGTTTCAACGCTTCCGCGACCTGCTCGACGTCAAAACTGGCGGGGATGCCGCCGAGCTGGCTGACGATCTTTTCAATCATCCTGACGCCCATGTGCTGCTGCTTTCAGCCACCCCATACAAGCCGTTCACGTACGCGGAGGAAACTGGCCCCGACGGCGGGCACTACGGGGACTTTCTGAAGACGCTGGATTTCCTCGCCGCATCCGATTCGACCGTGGACTCCGTGCGCACTGATCTTGACGAACTGCGGCAGGCGGCGCTTTCAGGTGAGCCAACCGTCGATGTCCGGGATCGCGTGCAATCCCAACTGAGGAAGTGGATCGCCCGTACGGAGCGGCCATCCGGCAACGACCGCACAATCACTGTCCACGGGAACACGGACCAACTCCGAGTCAGAGCCGAGGATTTCAACGGTTTCGTGGCCCTGCGCAATGTTGCAGACGCGGTAAGGGCTCCGCTTACCGTCGAGTATTGGCAGTCATCTCCCTATTTCCTCAATTTCCTCAGAGGGTATCGCGTCGGTGAGCATTTGCGTGAAGACATGAAGGATCCGGATCGCCGGACTGAGCTGATGCCGCTCTTCCGTGGGGCATAGCGGATCTCCAGACTCGACGTTGAGCAGTTCCAACCGCTTGAATGGGGAAATGCCCGTATGCGTGCCCTAGCCGCCGAGACCCTCGATCAGGGTTGGTGGCGATTGCTGTGGATGCCTCCGTCCCTCCCCTACCACGCGCCCGCCGGCCCGTACGCGTCCATAGACCCAACCACCATCACCAAGAGTCTCATCTTCTCTAGTTGGGTGGCGGCGCCGTCGGCCATCGCCTCGCTTTTGAGCTACGAGGTGGAACGACAAATCTTCACGCAAGCTGGGCACACTGTGAATACGGCTGCCGATCGGGCGTCCATCTCCAGCCGCCTCGACTACCGGATGACGAACGGCCGCCCTTCCTCGATGTCCGCGCTCGCGCTGTTCTGGCCACAGCCGACGCTGGCCTCACAAGCCGATCCGTTGGACGCTGCGCGCGAACACAGCGACGACCCGGAACTGCCCAGTGTGAATCGCCTTATCGAGTGGGCTCAAGAACGCGTGGAGGACCTTGTCGGGCCAAACGGCGACACCAGGTCGGGCCAAACGGCGACACCAGGTCCACCACCAGCGCGCCATGGTACTGGTTCGCATCCGTGCACGGTGAGAGGAACAGCGCTCTCGCGTCTGAACTTGCCGGCGCACCGAGGAGCGTCGTGGTCGATACGTTGGCGGGCATTTCGGAAGATCGCGATGCAGACGATGGCCACCGTGCGCTGGACGCCCACGTCGGCCAAATGCTTAGCGCCTTGGACGACTGGGCGCCAGACTCGGAACGCCCAGCAGACCTTCAGGAGACCATCGCCCTTCTGGCCCTAGGCGCTCCTGGCAACATAGCGTGGAGGGCGTTGAACCGATTCAAGCGGGCGGATGATCAGGCAACCGCGATTGGCAGGTGGCGGGCTGCCGCCATCCTCGCATCCGGCTTACGCAGTTTGTTCGTCCGGCCTGAGGCAGTGCTGCTCCTGGACGGCATCTACAGTGGTTCACGCAGCGCGCGGGAGGGCGCTGGTGCATACTGGCGGAAAGTCGCGCAGTATTGCATCGATGGCGGGCTCCAGGCTGTTCTCGACGAGTACATTTACCATCTTGCCGGAGACTCGGCGTCCAACACGACGACTGATGAGGGGCTGCTCTCTCTTGCATTAACCGCACGGCGCGCCATCACCCTGAGGGAGTCGGTGTACCGAGCTACCGACATTGATTACTTCGACGACCAGGGGATCGCGTTCCCCAGCCGGTATGCCCTGCGGTACGGAAGCACGCAACACAGCAATGACGAAGCCAGGCTTCCCGAGGTCAGGGCAGCGTTCAACTCGCCGTTCTGGCCGTTCGTTCTTGCGACGACTTCCATCGGGCAGGAAGGGGTCGATTTCCATTGGTGGTGCCACTCCATAGTGCATTGGAACCTTCCTGGGAATCCTGTCGACTTCGAGCAGCGTGAGAGCAGGGTGGACCGCTACAAGGGGCATGCGATCCGCAAGAACGTGGCAGCCGCCCACCGGACGACGGCATTGGTTCCCGCCGTCACGGACCCCTGGGCTGCCGTTTTTGAAGCCGCAGCAGCGGAAGATGACCGAGACGTGGGCGGCCTCTCGCCCTTCTGGATTTATCCGGGTAATGCCCGGATACAACGGAGAATTTTGACGCTTCCGCTGAGCCGCGATCAGGAGCGGTGGAATCAGTTGCAGGATTCGCTGGCACTCTACCGGCTGGTATTCGGCCAGCCGAGGCAGGAGGATATGCTGGCCGCACTACAACGTCGCGGTATCGTCAGTCGCCCCGAGGAGATTGATGATCTCCGTATCGACCTGCGCCCGCCCCTGGCGGCCAGCGTCAGGGATACAAGTATGTAAACTTAGCGGAATTACACTACCAAAGTGAACCGCAACACGAAGGGAAGGAAGCACTTCACCGAATTGACTCTTCCCCAAGTGAAGACCTTGGTGACCTTCTGCCTGGGGCTGGCTCCAGCCAGCCGTCATCCACTGGCGAGCGACAGAGGTGAAGGCCTCGCCAACCCGGCGAGGCCTTCATTGTGGACTCCATTCGGCAACGGATTTGACCGGCCGCGCATCCCCGCAAAGGGTTCTCTCCTGGGAATGTCGAAAGGCTACTTACAGTGCTAGCGAGAAGGTAATGGCGAAGGTTCTTGATTTTATACAGCTAGGTGGGCCTACGTGGATGGTAGGTAGTACCATCTTCGAGATGTGGCTGGGGGCTCTGTGAACCTACCGAAGCCCTCGGCTCGTGTATTGTGACGCGTTGGGGCGGAGGAACGCAAGAATTGTCGCGGCGGCGGTGGCCCTGACCCCGGCAGCCTCGCCCAGCTTCTGACTGGGTGAGAGCTTCTTCACAACGCTGACAGAACATTGGCACTACACAATAGACACCAAAAGCTCAAGTACTCGTGGGCGGTGGACTTGAAGGCAGCTCATAGTCAGAAGTAATGGTTCTCGGCAAGGGGTATCACGTTCCTCGTGGGCGGTTCGAGTCTCGTGGGATGGGGAGGGCGAAGCCCCCTACTGGACCCCAAAAGATTTGGGGGTGTGTGACGTTGTAGCTGGCTTCGTGAACGAAGTTAGCGGCAACGGTGTGAGGGAATGTTGCGGGTGGTCTCGTCAGACCCAGGACGGCTATGAGGATGGCTAGGTGCGGGCGTCTCCCGGCCCTGCTGCAGAGCTGGTGCGGGAAAAGAGCAACAGGGGCGAGGCATGGGCCCTAGGACGGTGGCCTTGTGCATGAAGACGACAACGGTTAGTCCATTCGACCACAGATGCAGAGATTATGCCCATTTATCTTGACACTGACGACAATTTGACCTAGTCTGATAGCTAGTCAGCATCATGGACAGATGGGGTGAATCATGAGCAGGAAATGGCCGGTTCAAGACGCCAAGTCGAGGTTCAGCGAGCTCCTCGATACTACCCTCGCCGAAGGGCCGCAGATCTTGACTAAGCGCGGGGTGGAAACGGCAGTGCTCATCCCCATCGAGCAGTGGCGGAGGCTGGAGCGGATGACTAGGCCGGACCTGAAGGAGCTGCTCCTCTCCTCTGAGGCGCGGACGGAAGACCTTACACCGCCGAGCCGACAGCATCGCCACCGAACACCTTTGGTAGTGGAGTAGGCTCATGTACCTCCTCGATACCAACGTGGTCTCGGAGCTACGCCGTCCCCGGCCACATGGCGCTGTCCTGGATTGGATCGCGGATGTGCCAGCAGAGCAACTCTTCGTGTCTGCCGTTACGGTTGGAGAGATACAGGCAGGGATCGAGATCACCCGTGAACAAGATGAGGCCGAGGCAGAGGAGTTGGAAGCCTGGCTGGACAAGGTCCTGGCCTCTTACGGTGTATTGTCGATAGACGCGCCCGCCTTCCGGGAGTGGGCACGGCTCATGCACAGAAGGTCGGACACTATGACCGAAGACGCCATGATTGCGGCGACAGCCAAGGTGCATCGGCTGACGGTGGTGACCCGGAATGTGAGCGACTTCAGCCAACTTCAGGTGGAGTTGCTGAACCCGTTCGAAGTCGTGCTGGATGAATAAGCAAGAGGACTTCCAGAACCGCGCATTGGCTCTTCTCCTTAACAAGTAGGGAGTGGCGGCGGACTTCGAACAGCGCGGCGGGCGCAGGCGGATGGACGTTGTCGCAGAAGTGGACGGCTTGCGGGTTGTCCTCGAAGCGGAAACCGGGTTTCACCGCAAGGCCCAGGCAATCAAAGACGCCGACGCCCGCCTGCGCCAGAAACTCGCCACAGTCGTGTTCGCTGTCTGCTATCCCGAAGGCGCTACCGAGGACAACCTCGCCGAGGCGACGCTAACCTGGACCGTCCGCGTTAAGGCTGGTGAGCCGTCCGACGAGTGGTCCACGGGCAGCGTGGGGCAGTTGGCGCAGGCTGCCCAGCAGGCGCCACGTTCCTTGAGCGGCGCGGACGTGGCGGCACAGCTGCTCTCGGATGGCCTCGACGCGGTGGTACAGCGGCTGAAAACCCCCGTCCGCCAAGCGTTGGCGCGAGCCCTGGACCTTCCCGCCACCAAGCCAGGCGGCGGGGAGCAGAGCGATGGCTACTTTGTAGCCGCCAAGCGCGGATTGCTGGTCGTGGCTACGGCTATGTTGTTCCATCACCGCGTCCAGGGTCACCTGCCGATGCAGCGCCCTGACGGTTACGACGGGGACTGGCCGCCCGCCAGCGCCACCGGATGCGCCGAGCAAAGCTCTGTGATTAACGCCTTACGCGAGGCATGGCGCGGCATCCTCGCCGTGGACTACCGCCCGGTTTTCGAGACCGGACGTGCAGCGTTGGCGGAGTTGACGGCAGACCCGGATACCGGCCAAGCCGTGCGCAGCCTGGCCGAGGTGGTGGCGCGTGTCTCGGAGCGGGTTACGGGCCTACGCCACGACCTGCTGGGGCGCATCTTCCACCGGGTGCTGGACACCGCTCGCTACGACGGCTCCTTCTACACCTCGACCGTCGCCGCGGTGCTTTTGGCTACCCTGGCCTTACGGGAGCGGGACGCCGACTGGGCCGACCCGAACGCCGCGGCTTCGCTTCGTATCTGTGACCCCGCCTGCGGGAGAGGTACCCTCCTCATGGCCGTCGCCGAGCGAATCCGCGACCTGCGTAACGCCGCCGGACGCGGCGACCCTGACGACGAAGAGGCCCTCGGTCTGATGCTTGTGGAAGATGTGCTGTGGGGCTATGACGTCAACCTGACCGCCACCCACATGGCGGCCAGTACGCTGGGTATGCTTTCTCCTACCACCAGGTTCAGCCGCATGAACGTCCGCCGGGCGCTGCTGGGCGTGTTAGACGGCGAGCCCTACCTGGGCTCCCTGGACTTCCTCTCCGGCCAGGCTCGCTGCGTGGCCCTCCGTCACCCAGCAGGTGGAGAGCGAAGAGGGAATGTCGGAACCACCCCCTCCGATGGACCTGGTGATTATGAACCCGCCCTTTACTCGCGACAGCCTGCGCCACGACCAGTTCAGCCGCGCCGACGAGCAGGTCATCAAACGGCGAGAGAAGGAGATAATGGAGGGACAGCCTCATCGGGCCGCAGCACGCCTGCATTCCTCTGGTGGGGCTTTTACGGTGCTGGCTGAGAGAATGCTGAAGGACGACGCCGGCACGCTGGCGTTGGTCCTCCCTTCAGTCGTCCCCACTGCGCCAGGCAATCTGGAGTTGCGCAAGTATCTGGCCCAGCGGCTCCACATCGACACCATAGTCAGCTCCCATTATCCGGCCCGCATCTTCTTTTCGGAGAACACCAGCATCGGGGAAATACTGCTGGTCTGCCGGAGGTGGAAGAACGCGGGGTCGAAGCCTCCGACGCGGGTGGTCAACCTGGCGCGGAACCCCGCGACGCCGCTGGAAGCTCTGGACATCGCCGTAAGGATCGAGCGGGCATGCGAAGCGGGCGGCCAGGACTTCCACGACTTTACCGTTCAGCAGGCGGACTCCGGCCGAATCGAGCGCGGCGACTGGTTCGCCGTCAACTTCTTGTCGCCGTTCTTAGTAGAAGCCTACCGGACACTCAGCGAAGCAAATCCGGGGACCGTTCCAACCGTGCCATTGAGCAATCTGGCCGACATTGGCCCGGCGGGGCAGCGCATTCGCGACGCCTTCACCCACTCGGATATGCCAACTCAATCTGGCCGACGCGCCCTCTGGTATCACAAGACGAACGTCACGCAGTCGATGCGGGCGCAGACCGACGTTTACATCGAGCCGAAAGAATCAAAACGCCACCTTGCAGACAGCTATTGGGAGCAGCGCAGCCAAATGCTGTTGCCCCACCGGCTTTGGCTGCCTTTGGCACGAGCCGCTGCAGTGATGCTGCCGGAACGGGCCGTCGGTTCGATCTGGACGCCCTGCCGCCCTCACGCTCCGGACATAGCGAGGGCACTGTGCCTCTACCTGAACTCCACCCCCGGCCTGCTGTCCTTGCTGGGCCAGCGCGATAACCGCAAGCCGTCGTATCCTTCCTTCTCGCTGGACACGCTGCGGTCCCTGCCGGTGCCCAACTTCGCCGCTTTGGGAGCCGCCGAACGTGATCTGCTCAGTAGTTGGTTCGGCTGGCTGCAAAACGAAACGCTGCAACCCTTTCCCCAAATGCACGAGGATCCCGCGCGCCAGCAGATCGACGATGCAGTAGTCAAAGCGCTGGGCCTTGACCCCGAATGGGTTGCGACTATGCGACGAGAGTTGGCACGGGAACCCTCGGTTACGGACGCGCGGCATGGTTCCCATTCTGAGATTGCGAGTAGCATTTCCGGGACAGAAGAAACTGAGATTATTGATGAGTAAGAGTATGGTGAGGGTTGCCGTTTGCAACGATCCACCACCCTGAACACAAAATGAAGGAGATGCACCACATGCAATGCCCACACTGTTCGGTTGCATTTCGCGATATATGGCATCGGAACCGTATAAAATATGATAATGAGTTCGATGCCAATTGGGATTGCATTACCACGGTCTGTCCAGAATGCCACAAGCCAAGTATTAAAATTGCGCCAGTACCATCAACAACAGGTATAGCGTTAGTAGACTTGGTAGGGAAAGCCAGCGTACAGGACCAATGGGTCTATCCTAGAGCAGATATTCAAGGCTGACAGTTGGGCAGTGGAGTCATTTGCGCAGTACCTGAACGGAAAAATGACCCATTGGGAGTAAGGCCTATCCAAGAATAAGAGGGAGGAGAGGCCTATAGAGGCGTATGACGCGGATGTAGGGGCGACTGATGACGGGTGTTGGTGTTGGTGTCTGTCGGCCGCGGGTCACTTGGGAGAGGCTGGGTTGGCCATCTGCGGAGAACTGGGCTGACGGGCCCAGCTATTACTGTGGCAGTGGCTACAGCGGTAGCAGTGCCACGGAGAGCGGACCAATCGAGACAGCGGACCGGCTCTTGCAGACCAACGGATAGTTGACGAGACAACCCCGGAAATAAGGAGGATAGAACTTGCCCGACAGGAAGGAAATCCACGCACAGAACTGTGAGAACCACGAGAAAGCCGCCGAGGAATATCTCATCACAAGAGCGTCAGCCTGGATCACGTTCACGAATCTGGAACAAGCTTGGGAAGACGCCAAGAGGGCCACCGTCGAGTCGGGGGCCTTGATGGTAGATGAACAAGGCAAGGTCTGGCCTGGATGGTACAAGGGGGAGGCAGATCCCGAAAGCCAAATGGTCAACCCCGTCGACAATACTGGGGTAGCCAGGAAGGGGGGTGTATTGGGACTGGCAGGTGCCATAGGAGCGCCCGCCGGAGCTTGGCTGTTGGTAGGAACATTTGGAACGGCGTCCACGGGCGCCGCCATCGGCGGCCTCTCTGGGGCGGCTGCGACCGGCGCGACCGCCGCATGGTTCGGTGGAGGAGCTGTAGCGGCTGGAGGTCTGGGAATCGCAGCAGCCCCCTTCGTCCTTAGTGGAATCGGAACCGTCTTCGGACTCGGAATAATCGGCATAGCTGCACTGATAGCCAAGGATAGGAATAACAGGAACGAAACAACCATGGACGAGGCCGACAGGACCATGGAAGAAGCGGAAAGTCGTATGGATGTCAATGCGTCCCATTTGAAGAGCTTGGGACAGTCGGCCAGCCAAATATCGACCAAAATCATAAAGGCCACCGGTGTGTTGGAAGCCCTCAGGAACGACGAAGCGGCAAACCTGCTTGATCAGGCGATGAGAGAAGCCGAGGGTTTCTTGCCACAGTTGGAAAAACCCCTGCCGAACACGCGCTTATACATCGGGAAACCCAGCCCGGTTCGCGCCCTCGCCCAGACTACGGCCACCAGAGATACCATCGTCCTCAAATGGGAAGATCCGGACGGCGGGGAATCTGAAATCCACTCCTACAGGATCATCGACGTCACGGGTTTTTTTGCGGAGGACAGAGTGCTCGGCACGGTGAAGGAACCGGAGTTTACCCACCATCGCCTGGAGTCCGGGAAGACCTACAGGTACAAGATCGTGCCCATTAACGATGTGGCGGAAGGTGACTCCCCCGAAACCTTCGAGGTGAGGACCCAATCCCCTTGAACCAGAGCCAGCATGGAATCTACATCTCTGGCCCCCTGTTGATCTTTCACTTGTACTTGGAAGAGCGTCCCGTCCTGTTGCTTGACCTTTTCCCAAACTCGCAACGCACCTTGGTGTGAGTTTAGTCGTTCTGCCTACCTCTGAACTCCCAAGCGCACCGTGACAGGTGATTCGGGCCTACGGAGTTATTACGACCAAGGACGCTCTTGTTGACGAACGTCCAGGGGCGAATTTCAGCTGCATCGGTGGAGAGTCCCGACAAAACGGGGACATTCCGCGCTGGTGTACCCTGGGTCTATGCTTTCCACCATCGTCGCCCGAGTGCTACCCGAACCGTCCTCCGGCAGGGCTATAGGAGAACTGGTCTCTCAACAATCAGCGGCCTACAACGAAGCTGTAACACGCCTTAACCGCGGCATCTTTATCCCAAAGCGCAGCAGCAGGACGAACCCCAAGGGCCTCAATAAACTGCTGACCGAATGGTGCCATGAGGAGACGTACCGACGGCGAATCCCTTACAGCATCCACCAGGCCGGCTGGGAACAGGCTTGGGAAGCGAACGAAAGAATGCGGGAGGAATCCGCCCGGAGGCTGAGTCGGATCGCCAGATGCCATGAGGAAGGCAAGCCAGTCAAAAAACGGGATGCCAAGCCACACCGTCGGACCCTGGCCCACCGTGAGAGGAAAAACAATCCGGCCCTCACCATCACCGAAGGTCGGATGCTCAAAGCCAAGGGCCACACCATCACGTTGGAACACCGACGCTACGGCTTTGCCATCAAGACCACCGCTCAACACTTGGATCTGCTTGATATCCGAAGCATGCAGTTCGTTCCCCGGTACCACTACACCGCGAGGGTACCCTTTGAAGAGCGGGAATACCTTATGAAACTCCAGGTCTCAGTCCCAGGGGGGTTCCCGGCTGCACTGCCAGAAGTGACCTCCGCAGACCAGATATTGGGTTTCGACCGTGGTAGGAAGAAGCTGGCAGCGTCCAGCAACGGTATGGAAGTCCGGTACGACCTCGCCGGGGAGTTAGCGGAGCGAAAGGGGGACTGGAAGCGGGTCAAAGCCAAGAAGAGAGGGAGCAAGCGAAGGATGCATGCCCATCAACGGGCAAGCCTACGTTCTCGACGGAGGCGGGAACGTAGGAAGAAGGTCAAGCGGGACCAAGTCAAGGTAATCTTTCGAGAACCAGAACCTTTGGCAGTAGCGGTCGAAAACATCCGTCTGCCCAACCTCTTGGCATCTGCCGCAGGGACAGAGAAACATCCAGGTGTCAAGGTCAGTGCCAAAAGGTCCCTAAACCGTTCCGTGAGTGAAGCGGGCATGGGCGAGACCAACAGAATCATCCGAAGGGAATGCGAACGTGCGGGAGTACCGTTCCTGCCGGTCTCCGCAGCAGGAACCTCCCAAACCTGTACTCGCTGTGGGTACAGGAACCCAGAAAACCGCGAGAGCCAAGCGGTCTTCCTATGCAAGAGTTGTGGCTTCAGGGACAACGCAGACTTCAGCGCGGCCAGAATCGTGGGTAACAGGGCCTACATTGCCTACTTCAACGAGGTCGCAACTGTCAAAGAATGTCCGACGGGGTGGCCAGAGCAGCCTCCCCAGGGTCACGGCAAGATTCCCTTGTTCCGTGGCCAAAGCGAAATCAAGCCGAAAGGTGACGCTACGGAGTCCGGCCAACGGACCAGGGTACGGCACCCCAAGCCCACGGTAACGCAACTGAGATTGCCGTTAGTCGCATTAAGAAGATGTCTGCATCAGCAAGACTGAATGTACGCAGGCTCTAGGAGAGGTAAGCGTTTTGGCAATGAAGTGCCTGATGACCTCAAGAGTGACTACTTTGAGGCATGCGAGGTATTACTCATTAGCCCGAGATCGTCGGCAACCCTGTCTCGACGGATTGTAGAGGCCGTGTTGCGCCAGAAAGGCTATAGTCAGAGCACATTGCGTGAACAGGTCGAAGCTGTGTCAAACGCCAGGAACTATGTACCAGTAGAAAGAGAGATCGCCAGGAACTATAGGCCACTTCGCCAGGAGGTTGATCACCCTGGGCGGCCGGATTGGCGACCATTGCTGCATCTTGGATGTAAGGAGCAGCGATGGCGTACAGGGAGGTGTCGAGAGTGGAGATAGCAGAAGGGGTACGCCGCTGGCAGTCCGGCATGAGCCAGCGGCAGATAGCAACCGGTACGGGGCTGTCTCGCGCGACAGTCCGCAGGTACATCGATGCGGCCGTGGAGGCGGGGCTGGCCCGTGACGGTCCTCCTCCGAGCGAGGAGCAACTGACCCGCCTGGCGGGGCTGAGTCTTACGGACCCCCGGAAGGTTGAGACGCCGACCGAGGAGATGCTCGCCCCCTGGGCCGAGCAGATCTACGAGTGGCTGACCGCCGACCGGTTGCAGCTGACCCACATCCACGAGTTGCTCGCGGACCGGGGTTGCCGGGTCTCGTACACGTCGTTGAGGCGGTTCATCGTGCGACGGGCTGGCAGAGGCGAAGTCCGGCGGCGGTCCGGATGGGAGAGAGCGCACCCGGCGAGGTGGCGGAGATGGACTTCGGTCGTCTGGGTCTGATGGAGGACCCGGAGACGGGTCGCCGCCGGGCGGTCTGGGCGTTGATCATCGTCCTGTCCTACTCGCGGCACGGCTTCGTCTGACCTACCTTCAGCCAGAAGCTCGTGGACGTGATCGAGGGGTTGGAGGCAGCCTGGGCCTTCTTCGACGGCGTTCCCAACTGTAGACCGTCAGCGATAATGGGACAGAATTGAGGTATAGAAAACCCAAGAGCTTGGAGGAGTGGTTAGCTCCCTGGATGAGGCAGAGTACTTCAGAGAGAGGAGCAGAGATGTCCCAGGCAGAAACAGGTAAGGCAGTGGCCGCTGAGGAGCGCACAGAGGCGGCCTGTTCCAGGGTCATCCCTACCATCGCCTGAGAGGCTTCGGGGAATCTATCCACGACCAGCGGCTTAGCTCTCGAGGGACCGCGGTCGACGACCAGGACGGGGCTGTCCTTCAGGTGGGGATGCCGTTTCATCTCCGCCTTTGCTCTCAGGTGAGTGACGAGCACGCAGGCGACCCTCATAGAGCCTCCTTGAGCGTCGGTTGCTGGGTATCAGGGTGAGGATGATACAGAATGCTACTTCTGTATGTTAACCCCCGAACACCGCTTTTGGGACGACTTCTCGGAAACCACAACGCCCCAGGATGGCTGTAGAGCGGCGTTTCTCGCCCCGGTGTGTCCCTGAACACCTTTCGCCCTCGAAACGCGCTCCCAGCCCCGCCCTGGCGCGCCCCTGCCACGTCCACGCGGGCGGGTGACCCTGCCCCGGAGCGGTCAAGGTCGTCCAGACCCAAGACCTTGGGTGAAGACCGCTCAGACCGTGCAGGCCCGGGCCACGAGCGGGCCTGCCACCTCAAGGCATGGGACGAAACTAGGGGAAGCGGGACATTCCCCTGCGCTGAGGACTGCTCGCCAGCTTCGCGGCCAGGACCCGGCGCACAGAGAAGGCCGCCGAATGTCCCAAAGGCCTGGCGAAAATGGGACACCGGCGGCGCGGCCTGATCCATCTGGAAAAGCGGCGTTGAGGCTCGTTGTTCTACGACTCTTAAGACGCTCAGACCGCCGTACAGCCCCGCAAATTGCCTGGATGGTGTTGGTGTTGGTCCGCCTGGAATCAACCGCGTTGCCCACGCCAGCCCCACCGGCGGACGATTGTGGCGCAGGGTCTAATCCCTTGAACTCCCCATCGACAATGAGGTCGTCGGTAACAGACTTAGCAGCTTGTTTCTCCCCATAAGGAAGTGCAACATTTTCAGTCATTTTGTCTCACGCCGCCTGCGCGCTTTGCCCTCGGACTTTTCGCGCAACGCTCGCCCTTTGGGCCACATGCCCCTTGCTGGACGACGACGGCCTACGGGTGAAGCTGCGCGATTTGTCATTCTTTTCGCGCACACGCCTACCGACGGCGGCCAAGCTCATCAGCGCGCCGAGCGAACGTGTGAAGCCGCTTGCGCCGCTTTTCCGACATCCGCCGCTGGCTGTCCGTCGTGATTGTGCGGTTGCCCGACTGGATGGCGCGCTCACGGTGTGGTCGCGCGAAAGTCTGCGTTACCCGCAGGGGGCCGCCCTCGTGGACGGTGATGTTCTCCTCGCCAGTCTTCAGGTCCACCATGCGCTCCACCAAGTCTGTGTGAACGACGACACAAGGATGGCGGCCTTTGGGGTCGCGCGCGCTCTCGCATTCCTCGCGCTCTCGCGGACGAACGAGCGGGAGACTCAGACGCCTCAACGACAGGGTTTTTAGCTGATTAGGCGACTGTTTTTCAGGCGGGGGCGGCGCGGACGCAGGCGCGGGCGGCTGTGGTGCCGGCTCCGGTGCCGAGCTCCTCTTGGAGGTGTTCAGCCAGCGCTACGAGAGAGGAGCGGTCCTCGTTACCACCAAGTTAGCCATTCGACGAATGGACAGAGGTCTTTGGCTCGGAGAGACTCACCGTCGCCCTCAACTCTGCTGGCGGCTAGACCCCACTGCACTCGCTGCCACTAAGGGCTCCTGACCACGCCCGTCGCAGGCGGACACTTTCGCTGAACATCTAAGCCCGTGTGGTACACTTTTGCTCCGCCCTTTATGTTGTTGCTCAGCGATTCCGTCCTAGCTAATTGTCAAGCGAAAATGTCCACACTATGGAGAATGTGACATTGACGCAGAAAGAGCAAGAAAGGCTTCAGGTTCTCAACAGTTTAGTGGCAGGACATATGACGATTGAGCAGGCAGTGACTTTGATGGGAGTGAGCGCGCGCCACACCAGGCGTATTCTGGCGGCTTACAGAAGGGACGGCGCAGCCGCAATCGCTCACGGCAGTCGAGGTCGCAGGCCAGCCAACGCTACACCGGACGCATTGGCGAACTATGTAGTGCTTCTGGCACGCACACGATACGCGGGAGTCAATCACACGCACCTGAGCGAGTTGCTGAGGGAGCGAGAGGGCATAGACATCGGTCGTAACACGTTGCGTAAGATACTGACAGGCGCCGGTGTGAACAGTCCTCGTCGTCGCAGGCCACCGAAGCATCGTGTTCGACGGTAGCGGATGGCTCGCGAGGGAATGCTGATACAGATAGACGGCAGCTACCATAGATGGCTGGGAGAAGATGGACCCCAGTTCACATTACTGCTAGCGGTGGACGACGCTACTGGTCGTGTCGTCAACGCCCTGTTCTGTGAATTGGAGAACACCCGCAGCTACTTCCTGCTGATGCGGGATCTGATACAGAGCTACGGCATACCGCTCGCACTCTATTCAGACCGCCATGCCGTCTTCAAGAACACGCCGCCGGCAGAGACCGCCGCATCTCCCACCCAGTTCTCGCGCGCGATGGGAGAGCTTGGAGTACAGCTGATATTCGCACGATCGCCGCAAGCCAAAGGCCGAGTCGAACGCACGGCGGGCACACTCCAGGACAGGCTGGTCACGGAACTGAGACTCGCATGTGCAGCTACCATAGATGACGCTAACGGCGTGCTCGATGACTTCCTTCCGCGCTTCAATGAGCGCTTTGGTGTGTCGGCGCAGCACGCAGAGACTGCGTATCGGGTCCTGGACCCTGGGACGTGCCTGGACACAATCCTATGCCTGAAGTACAGACGCAGGGTTGGCCGGGACAACACGGTGAAGTACCGCTGGCGTACCCTGCAATTGCTTCCCGACAAGGGTCGACCGACCTATGCCGGAGCGATGGTGGATGTACTCGAAGGGCTGGACGAGCGGCTGGCAGTGCAACACGAAGGGCGTATCATCCCCTCACAGGAAGCGCCGCCCCGTCCAAGTATCCTGCGCAGCTTCGACACAAAGACCGTACACACGACTGTCCCCAGCCGCCACACCAACGGTCTCAGCAGAAGATTGAAGGATGGAATGGCGATAGCGGACACAATACTCGAATCGGACAAACTCCGCGACGATGCCGACCTCAACGGCGCTGTAAGAACTCGCAAGGCCGTGACTCCACGATCCAGAAAGCCCACCCCACTTCAGACGGCGAGATGGAAGGCGGTGCAGAAGGCAAAACGCAAGGGATTGTCCATTCGTGGGATCGCCCGCGAGCTGGGCATACACAGAGATACCGTGAGGAAGTACATACATACTGAAAGTCCACCGATGTCGCGCGCTCGCCCAACGTCGGAAGTATCGTAATCTGCTAGGATGGCAATCACCTGGGATGACATTTTCCCTTGACACTTAAGCGGACAATTTCCCTGAGCTTCGACACCCCATGGCCTAACATCACTCCGCCCTTGACACCCGAGCGGGTCATAATCGAAACAGCTACCGAGTCGACGTAGACGACTCGTTGGACGAGCCCGGTGCAGAACGCCTGAGAAACACGAGCGCTAGTTCAGGCGGGCTTCCTTCACGGTTACGGTGCCCTAGCTCGTTCCAAATAGGTGCCGAGGGCTCCCCTCAACAGATCATGAGCGATGCAGACTACGAAACGCGTCCCGTCGGCTCGCAGCTGCGTAAGGTCTCCGTGCCGGCTGCCCGCGCCTACCACCTTACCCGCGTCAAGAACGACCTTGCTCATCTGGCTTACAATGCGCTGAACCTCAGTCTGCCCCGGCCACCCCAGCTCCGCAGCGAGGTTGCCTGCCCCGATCCAAACGGCGTCCAGGCCGGGCACCGCCGCAATCTCCCCAATCGCATCTATGGACTCTATGTTCTCGCACAGCGCGACGCACAGAACCTCCTGGTTTGCGAAAGTGCTGTATTCCTGAGGAGTTCGGTTCATGCCGAAGTCGTTGGTCTGTATGAAGGAGCACTGGTCGCGTATCCCATCGGGCACGAACTTACATGCCTGGACGAAAGCCTCCGCGTCTGCCCTACTCCGCACACTAGGCATCACTATACCCAGCGCGCCCCGGTCCAACATCCGCCGGCATCCGTACAGATCGCCCTCCGAGCGCACAGATACTACCGTTGGTGTATTCCGCACGAATGCCGCTCGCACTATGTGTTCTGCTTGTTCATCGCTTATGGAGCTGTACTCGGCATTTATCAGTACGAAATCAAACCCTGCAGCCCCGATCAACTCGGCAACGAAAGGAGAGGCGAATGACAAGTCACACCCCACAACCGTCTCACCTCTAGCGAGTTTTTCCTTCAACGAATTCTTGCGCAATGGGACCTCCTTACTCAATGCGGTGCGATTAGCTTCGGGCTTGTATGCTCGTAACCCTCCGGGCGCTAATTACGCCCTGGCGTTGTACATATAGTGGGGCTTTCCTAGGTCACCTGCCGTGCCAGAGTGAAAACGAAACATGTAGGGAGCAAGTTGTGTGGCGAGCTCGCCACGCTCAATTTCATGGGGTTGGAGTGGGCCGGCCAGTGACGCTCCAATCTCTTTGAAAATGGCCTCTTTGTCAATCCGCGTGAACTCACGGTCTCGCATGATCACTTCACCATCGACGACGACCGTGTCCACATCTGTGTTCCGTCCCCGATGGACGACGGCGTCAACGATAGACACGTTGGCGTCCAGGTAGGGCTCCTCTATGTTCTGGAGCTTCAGAAGCACCACGTCAGCCCGCTTTCCGATCTCAAGCGTGCCGATGCGATCTCCAAACCAGGAGGCGTGTGCCCCGTTCTCAGTCGCCATCTGAAAAACCTGATGCGACGACAGGGGGACATTGTCCACCCCAGGCACTCGGTTTAGCCTCAGGACAACGCGCATTTCCTGCAGCAGGTCTTTATCGTCGTTTATGCCAGCCTCGTCGCTACCGATCGCGACTCTGATTCCCCTCTCGAGAAGCCGGTTGACCGGGGCGACGCCCGACTGGAGGCGCAAGTTGGAGCTAGCATTGTGACAGACACTGGTGCCGGTGGCGGCCATAATCTCGATATCTTCGTCCGTGATCCAAACGCTATGGCCACAAGTGAGTTCAGGGCCAAGGAATCCGAGGTCGTGGAGATGCTTAAGTGGTGTAGTTCCCCAGGTGCTCAGCCCGTAGAGCTTTTGGTACATCGTCTCTGCCAGGTGAATGTGCATGCCAGTGTCGTGCTTTGCGGCTAGCTCTTTGAACGACGTCAGCAGGTCGTCTGAGCACCAGTGAACGTTCCTGGGTGCGAGGGTGACGCGGACCCTTTCGTGGCGCCCTCCGCCATATTTGTTGCTCAACTCCTCGGAGAACGACACTATATCCTCGGTGGACACATATGTCGCGGACATTTGGGACTGGTACTGCTGGGCAAGATGGCTAGGGAGTTGGGACAGAAACGCATCGTCTCCTCCGGATGCTCCGGCTCCCAGCAGGTTCTGGTTCCCGAGGGAAGCTGCATAGGAGACCCGCATGCCGGAGTCCTGATAAGCCTTGATCGCTTTGTCGGCCACGTTCATACTGACAGGGCTTTGAGGGCCTCCCGCTCTGTGAATAGCCTGTACGGTGGTAGTTCCCGACTCGATCATCTGTATGGCACCATACAGCTGGTCCAGATATGTATCCACGTCTCTGGCGCTCATCCGCGCTATGATCCACAGTTCCAGAGGTAAGTCCGGAGCGCCAAGCTGAAACGGAGTGAGACCTACGTGAAAATGATCATTGATAAGCCCTGGCATCACGACATGATCTCTGGAGCCTATGACCTCGTCGTCGGGATGATTAGCCCGAAGATCGTTGTATTTGCCCACCTCTTTGATCTCGCCATCCTGCTGAAAGACCGCACCGTTCGTGACTACCTGAGCGGAGTCAGGTCCTGTCACCTTGCAGATGACATACTTCCCTCTGATTATCGATGAGGTCATATCAGGCTCCTTGCCCAGATGTCGTCTGAGGACCGCGTTAGTTAACGGGAAGCGTAGGCAGATGGCTGTAGTGCCCGAGCCACCATCGGGCGATATCGATGCGACGTGCGAACCAGACATCCGGGAAGCTCTTCGCATAGCGGATGAATTCCTCGAGCGCGTTAGCTCTGCCGGGTCTGCCAGACAAGCGCATATGGAGTCCAACAGACATCATCTTGGGGTGCGAAGCGCCTTCTTCGTACAGGCAATCGAAAGCTGCCTTTAGCTGACTGAAGAAGTCTCCCGGTTCGGAGTAACCAGGCGGTCGAGAATACGGGCCATCGTTGTTTACGAGGTCGTAAGGAATGACAAGGGTCTTTCGGCCACCGACCTCCACGAAATAAGGCAGATCGTCCGCGAAGGAATCGCAGTCATAGACGAAGCCTCCTTCTTCGATTAGGAGCTCGCGAGTGTGCTCGGTGGGGTTCACGCTGAACCAGCCCAGAGGGCGCTCCCCGGTGGTCATCTCGCCAGCATCTATGGCTCTCAGGATGTATTGCCGCTCCTCCTCCCGAGACTTGAAATCACTGGGCATCCACCTATACCCGTGGCTAGCCGGTTCATGCCCATTGGCCGTAATTTCACGAGCAGCATCCGGGTTCATCTCCAAAGCCATTCCGCAGGCGAAGAAGGTCGCCTTGATGTCGTGGTTGCCTAGAATGTCCAGCAGACGCCAGAATCCTACACGACCGCCGTATTCGAACAGCGACTCGTTGATAAGGCTGCGTTGACCAGCCGGGACGCCGAAGGTCTCCCCAGTGGGGTCGGCGATCGAGTCGCCGTTTTGCGGCGTACGCTCGGAACCTTCTTCGAAGTTCACCACGAACGACAGGGCAATCCGAGCACCGTCACGCCAGGATATCTGGGGATAGTCTTTACCGTATCCGATAAGGTCGCGCGCGCTGGTAATCACGGGCCTGTGTCTTCCTGTTGGCCAGGAAGAACGTCCTGGCCAACCCGCGTTCTTGTTGGCCCGAACTGCAAATGACTGTAGTGCTCGAGCCACCACCTGGCGATGTCAACTCGCCGGGGAAACCACACTCCAGGAAACCCTTTTGCGTATCGAATGAAGTCGTTCACCTGTCTGACTCGCGGTGGCCTTCCGGAGTGCCGCAGATGTAATCCCACCGACATCATCTTCGGATGCGTAGAGCCCTCTGCATATAAGCGGTCGAAGCTAGCCTTGAGCACGGCGAAGAAATGTTCGGGCTTGCCAAACGCCGGCACGAAAGGGGAGGGGAGATACTTCTCGTCGTTCGTTTCGAGACTATAGGGAATGGTCAGCCACCTCTGTCCGTTCAGGTCGACAAAGTAGGGTAGATCGTCTCCGTAGGAATCCGAGTCGTAGATGAATGAGCCATCCTCGACAAGAAGCTCACGCGTATACGCGCTTGGAGCTCGGCTGTTCCAACCCACCGTACGTTGATTGGTTGTACGCTCAATCGCCTCAACAGCCCTTCTTATCTGGACCTTTTCCTCTTGGCGGCTGAACTCGTAGGATGGCAGCCAGCGATAGCCGTGACCACACGCCTCGTGTCCGTTAGCAGTTATTTCTTGGGCGGCAATCGGATTTTTCTCCAAGGCCTGCCCGGAGCAAAAGAAAGTTGCCTTCACATCATTCTTTTCGAGAATTTCCAAGAGCCGCCAGAATCCGCGCCTAGTACCATACTCATACGCCGACTCCGTCGCCAAGTTTCTTCTGGTCTCCGCGCCCGCCACCGGCTGGTTGCCGAGCTCCGGGTGAGCGTCGCCTTCCAGTGGGGTACGCTCAGCTCCCTCTTCGAAGTGCACCACGACCGAAACCGCGATACGAGAGCTGTCAGGCCACCGTATCGTCGGATACTGCCTTCCATAGCCCCCAAGGTCGCGTCTCAACTCCTTGCTCCTGTGATACATGCCCCCTTGATGTGTTGTTATGATTTGCTCAACGCAAGAAGTTTGTGCTTCGTCTGACTCTGTCAACTGTGCTGAGGAATGCTTGAGTGACGATACTACCCCGAGATTTCAGGTGCTTGCCGCAACTCCACTTGGAGACTGTTCGAGGTGTTCGAGCACCGTGTCGAGAGGCTCAACGTCGCCGTATTTCGCGTCGATCTGAACTAGGTCAGCGGCAACGAGCGCCTGCCCTTCAGGCCCCTGCGCCTCAAGTCGGTCTGCAACGCCAGGCAGCGGCACAATCGTTCGGTACCCGTGTGCCAGGGCGTCAATTGCTGTTGCACGGATGCACCCTGTTATGCTGCAGCCCGTAAGGATAATGGTATCTATCTGTTCTGATACCAGCGCCCCCAGCAGAGGGGTGCCAAAAAAGCATGAACTGTGTTTTTTTACGAAGAACATATCTTCCCGTAGATCGTAGTCAAGCCTGGGATCGAGTTGTGCAGGCTTGCTAAGTCGGCCTTCGGCATCGATCAGCTGGTCTGGGCGGCTGTTTGATCGCTTTAGACGGCGAGGCAATCCCATGTCCATCAGATGGGATTCGTAGGCCATTGTTGTGAAGAATCTAGGAGTACCTGTGCGCCGCGCCACTGCAAGCATTTGGTTTATGGCTTCGATGCAAGAGCTCATTTCTGTTCCGCTCGGAGCCTGAGGGTCCGTCGACGCCAGATTCATATCGACTACCAGCACCGCCGGGCGCTTGCCGAATCCGACGCGGCCATGGAACCCGGTACCGTGTCGGTAATCCTCAAAACCGTTCCGGTAATGTCGGAGGTTTTCCAGCAAGTTCATGTCGAAACCTCCCCTGGTACATTTCACCTGTCCAAGCAGTTCTCACGCTTCCACAGTGTCCGGGGCGGCAGCATCCCCGCTGTGGGAAGGCGGAACCCGTGTACGCCGACGGCCACCTGCCTCCAGCGGTTGGGCTCGACGAGAAGGAGGCATAGAATCGCTCCAACCCTACCGTTCCGGCGCCAACGGCTCACGATAACACTTACCAGGGCCTGCGGAGACCCCGCCGGGGTGCTTCTGTCAAGCAAGCTCAGCAGAGGAGTTTGCCTAGCCGAAATCGTCGCAACGGTCACGGCCGGCGGATGCCGGTTCAACACAACCTTGTGATACGTGTCGTACTCTCGGTGCGTTCGCTCAACTTGCTCCTCTGGTTCTTTCCGAATCCTCCATTTACACGCCGGGCGTAACACACGAACTCCTCAACGTTACACCGAGCTAGCATAAGGAGCACAGCTTGTAAGGTCTACTTCATTGACATCAAGCGAACTTCCCTCCAGCCGGGCGTATACATCTCGAAGCGGTCTACTCGGTCGCTCAAACCGAAGATGCCCGGGTTTTCCGTGAGGAAGATCCAGGGTGCATACTCAAAGACCTCCTCTTCCAATGCCCAGATCAGTTCGCCCCTTCGATCTTGGTCCGTCTCCGAATTGATGGCGTCGAGTTGCGTTCCCCACGACGTCGGGGACTGAGCGTACAGCTTTCCTCGTCCTTCAGGATGGAACCACAGTGTCGTGCAGAAGATACGTTCAACTGCGGAGTTTCTGCAGCCCATGGCGACTGAGTCTTCCCATTCGCCCTTAAGGACTTTTGGCCACATTAGACCGAATTCCATGAAGTTCAGACGTGCCGTCACACCGATGTCGGCAAGGTACCCCTGCACAGCTTCAATCCGCTCCCTGTCTAATCCGGTAACCGCCCCAACTATCTCGAACTCAAACCCATTGGCATAACCCGCATCGGCCAGTAGTGATCTGGCCTTGTCCGGATCGTACAGGTACGGCTGCAAGCTGGGATGTGTTGGAGCCATCGCAGATGAGTCTCCGCCCCTGGATATACCCCCAAGACCCCCAAGAATGGCGCCAATGATGGCCTCCTTGTCCACAGCGTAGTTCATCGCCTGCCGAACTCGCTGGTCGGCGAATATCGGATTATTCACCTGGAGCATGACGAAGTTTTGGGGAATGGCAGGGGAGGCTACTACGCGGTCCAACTTCTCGATATCTGTGGGTGCCACGTTGTCCATTACGTCTGCAGCGCCTGTCTCGAGCAGCGCGAGCCGGGTGGTGTATTCCGGCGCGATTGTCCACTCGACTGTTTCGATGGGAGGCCGCTCGCCGTAGTAGTCCTCATGCCTTTCGAGAATCCATCTCTGCTTCGGGAGATGTTCCACGAACCTGTATGGACCCGTGCCAACCGGATTCAAGCGGAATTCGTCAACGCCGAGTCGCTCGTATCCGTCTCGGGAAACGAACGAGGTGAACATTCCCAAAGAATTTCGAAACGCTACGTTGGCCTTCTCCATGAAGAATCGGATATTGTTGTCGTCGACCGCCTCCATATAACTATCAGGACCAAAGAATCCTCCGAGCGTTCCCTTGGCCAAGCTATCGGGCGACCGCATGAATTGGTCGTAGACCCAAACTACGTCATCCGATGTAAAGGGGGAGCCGTCGTGGGCAACTATCCCTTCAATCAGTTTGAAGTCAAGCGTCTTATCGTCGACATACTCCCAAGACTCAACCATTCGCTTCGTTGGGGCCAGGTTTGCATCGAGCCAGAATAGGCGATCGTAGATGTTCGCCTTGAGTTCGTCCGTAGTTCCGCTGGGTGCGCCCCACGGGAGAGTTTCCGCAGGGTCGTCGGCCCAGAGCAGGATGATTTTGGTCGACTTTGGCTGTGTCTCGACTATCGGGCGCGACGGCGTGGGCTGTGGCGCTGGGGCAGGCACCGCGGTTGCGGGCACAGTCGGAAGTGGACGTGCTGCCGGCGTGGCAGGCGCTGGAGCCGCAGCTTGGGTCGGCGTGGCTACCGCAGGCAACGCGGCCTGCGTTGGCGCCACTGGAGCAGCGGGCTCCACCTCACCAGGGTCGCACGCGAGGGCAATCAAAAGGGTCGCGGCGAGACAAATCCCAACCAATACACGTTTCTTAATAAATCTCGTTCCCATGGTTCCCCCCTCGTTCCTGCTTGTTCTTCCTTGCCTTCGTTACATCCAAGACGTGACCTTTGGA
Source organism: Dehalococcoidia bacterium (assembly GCA_965217565.1). Taxonomy (GTDB): domain Bacteria; phylum Chloroflexota; class Dehalococcoidia; order Lucifugimonadales; family CATOSD01; genus CBDCIS01. Next base: position 7,453 of record CBDCIS010000004.1, on the reverse strand, counting down.
AGCCACATGGTTGTCAACGGCACCTTGCTCGAAGCAGTGCGCACCACAGCGCCGAAGAATTCAATACCTCAATCCAAGCAGTGAACCTCCAGGTTCGACAACTCCTACGGTCAACGCCGTCTCTCGGACTCTTATCGCCTTAACGCGGGGTCTAGAATGTCTCGGAGGCTATCACCCAACATGTTGGCCGAGAGGACAGTAATCGAAAGCATCACTCCTGGGAACGTCGTCGTCCACCAAGCGGTCCCGATGTAGGGTCTTGCATCCGACAGCATGCTGCCCCACGCCGGTGTTGGCGGCTGTACCCCTAATCCCAGGAAAGAAAGGGTTGACTCAAGCAGTATAAGAACGCCGAGTTGGAAAGAGGCAATCACAAACAGGGGAGCTACGCTATTAGGCAAGACGTGCTTGAGAAGGATGCGCAGATCAGCCATGCCGATTGCTCGGGCCGCCTCTACATAGTCTCTTTCACGCACTGCCAAAGCTTGGCCTCGCGCGACGCGGGCGAAGCTGACCCATCCTCTCCCAGCCCCAATGATAACTAGGCTCAACATGTTAGTCCCGATTAGCGCAGCCCAGACCAAGGCAATAAGAATATACGGCAAACTTAACCAGGTGTCAACCACCCGCATCGAGATCGTATCCAGGCTGCCGCGCCGGTAGCCTGCGGAGATTCCTATGATAGTGCCAAATAATCCGGCAATCGTGACACCGGCGAATCCCACTACAAGTGATACACGAGAGCCGTAGATCACGCGGCTCAACAAGTCCCGACCTAAAGGATCCGTCCCCAGAAGGTGTTTGTCACCGTTCGCACTGGCAAATCCTGGGGGTTGCAGCCGCGACCGCAAGTCTTGCTTCACGGGGTCATAGGAGGTGAACAGGCTCGGCCAAATCGCCGTGAGGCTGACGGCGCCGATCAGCAACATAGATGCTGCGAACGTGATGTTCCGCGCCCAAGCTTGTCGCGATATCTTGTGAGACCATTGATGTAAAGCTGTCGAACCCATTACCTGAAAGCGCTGTATCATCTACATTCTACCTCGTCGCCCCGTCCATGCGTGAGTCATTGGCCTCTAGGTTACCCTCACCCTTGGGTCTAGATACCCGTAGGCGACATCAATAGTCAAGTTGATCACGGCGACTCCCATCGCAGCGATAAGCACCCCGGCCACCACGACTGGAAAATCTCTCGCGGAGATCGACTCGAACAACAGCCAGCCGACACCGGGCCACGCAAAGATCGTCTCTGTAACGACGGCACCTCCCATTAGGCCTGCCAGTTGCAAGCCCATTATCGTAATGATCGGTATTCCAGCGTTTTTCAGCGCGTGCCTCCCGAGCACCACGCGCTCAGTAAGGCCCTTGGCTCGGGCAGTGCGCACGTAGTCCTGCGATAGTACCTCCAGCAGCTCCGATCGGGTCAAGCGTGTCATCACCGCCACCTGGAAGAAAGATAGGCTCAACGTCGGCAGGATCATATTATTGAAACCCACTCCTGCCACTGGAAGTATTTGCAACCTTACCGCGAAGAAGAGGATCAAAAGCATAGCGACCCAGAAAACCGGCATGGATTGGCCCAGGACGGCTACGATTCGTATGCCCACATCGATAACCGAGTTCCGCCTGTAAGCAGCCAACGTTCCCAAAGGCACGGACACCACAATCGACACGGCTATAGCAGCAGCAACGAGCATCAAGCTGAAATAAAGATGATGCACTACCAATGGGAAAACTGGCGTGTTGAACTGGAAGGAGCGAATCGTGTCCCCGTACCAAACATTGGTGATGAACTTCAAGTACTGTATGGGCAGGGGTTGGTCCAGGCCCAGTTTATGGCGTAGGTCCGCAATGTCCTGATCCGTGGCTTCTGGCGGGAGGAGGATTGCTGAAGCGTCACCGGTGGCCGACATGAAACCGAACACCATCACGCTTACCGCGAGCATTGTGAGCACTGCCTGGATACCTCGGTGCACCAAGTACTTAGCCAATGGTTCTACCTCATCGGTCTCCATGCCCAGTGAAGTTGGGGGGTAGGCTACGTCCAGTCAGTTGAACAGAGAGTCGTTTCAGCCGCCACGCATGCGTGTCATTTCACTTTGCGTCCTTCCGAAAAAACCGCTACAACATTTGCCAGCGCCATTATGTCTTGAGTGGGGTCACCATTGACTATTAACAAGTCCGCTGACTTGCCTCTCTCAAGAGTCCCGGTGATTCGGGAAACGCCGAAGGCCTTCGCCGAATCACGCGTGGCGGCAAGTAGAACCTTAGTAGGGGATAGGCCCGCTAGCACCAGACACTCAAGCTCGTCGACGAATCGCCCCATCGGATACCAGCCAAATCCAGAATCTGAGCCCGGGATCTGCTGGACACCGGCCATGTCAAGGCGCCGCACGTGATCGAATGATGTCTCAACGTCCCTTCTGACCGAGTCCAAAGTCAGTGTTCGCCTACCCCAGGGAACCCTAGGGCTCGGATCTCCACCATGGACCCTCTCTTCCAACATCCAAAGTCTGGCGCGACCGATGTGGAGTGTGGAATTCACGCCTTTTCCTTCGCTTGCAATCCGCTCCGCGATATCTTCGCGAAACTTGTTGGTGCCGTCAGCCTCTAGCATGCCGCAGTGAATAATCAAGTCCACGTCGGCGTCAAGAGAGTTGACCACGCTCTGGGCAACGAGGGAGTGAGTACCCACTTGTTTACCCAAATTATGGGCTTCGTCCACGATAGCGCGGAGTTCTTCTAGACTGTAAGACGGGCGAGTCGCCTGGCTTGTGCTCGTGCTTCCTCCCGATGCTGCCACTTTTATCCAATCTGCCCCATCTTTGACCAGCTGTCTAACGGCGATTCTCACCGCATCGACACCATCCGTCTCGGAGCCCATCTGGGACATGTGGCCGCCTGTAATGGTGATGGGGCGACCGCATAAGAGCATCCTTGGGCCAACCGCCAGTCCTTGGCGTATTCCCTCCCGTAACGAGAAGGTGGTGTAGTGCTTAGCTCCGCACTCCCGTATCGTAGTCACGCCGGCTTCCAGATGTGTGCGGGCGTTCACGATCGAGCGCATCAGCAGAATGTCGTCAGAAAGGTTCATGACATCGTCCGTGTGCATGCCGTTGCCCAAGTAGTTCAGGTGAGCGTGTGCATCTATGAGGCCGGGCAGCAGAGTGTCTGCCGGGTAGTCGTATTCCTCGACCAACGCCCCTTCAGGTGCCGCGATATCGGTGGCGGGTCCTACCTGGGATATTTTCGACCCTTGAACCAGGACCGCGCCATTCTCGATTGGCTTTCCGCCTCGTCCGTCTATGAGAAGCCCAGCCTTGACGAGTTTGAAATCTACTGGTGCGGTTGTCAAAGTAACCTTCCTCTTCAGCTTTTGCGCGTAACCGAGGCTTGCTTGCCGGCTAGCTTCCCCATACTTGCCCGAATACCCTCAGGACGTTGCTACCGATCGACTTGGCGCCATCTTGCTCTTCGAATCCTCGCTGCACTAGTGTGGCGATCAGCCGCACGAAGTTCGCGTAGTCGCTGTTCATTCCCTGTATCTGGCGCGTCTCCCATGTTATTTCGTCACAAATGTCTCTGTAGCGGCGCCCCGTGTTGTTGTCCCACTACACGGCAACTCCCGGATGAGCATAAATGTCAGAGCCGATCCCCGCATGGTCGATGCCTACCAAATCGACCATGTAGTCAACACATCGCACCCACTCGTCCACGCCTGGCTGGCGGTTGTTCGTGGTATCGCCCACGAAAGCGAAGAGAACCGGGCACCCGATGCCCCCACCTTTGACCTCGCACTCTTTGATCTGGGTATCGCTGACGCAGCGACCGTTGTTGCGCACAGATTTTGGATTCGCATGGGAGAAAATCATGGGGTCCTCGGACATGTATATCATATCCAGCGTGGTGCGCTCTCCCGTGTGGGACCCATCCATAACGATGCCCAATCGGTTACAGTCCTAAAGTATATCAATGCCAGGCCGTTTCAAACCCATATCGTGGGGTTCCAGGCAGCCGTAACCCAAGCGATTCTCTCCGTTGCAGCAGAACTGTAGAATACGAAGCCTGTAATCGTAGAAAATATCAAGCCAGTGACAGTCATCCTCGAGCGCCTCAGCTCCTTGCCACCCGTGGATGATAGCGACTTTGCGCTCTTGGGTGGCACGCTCAATGTCACCAACAGTACGAGCTATGGTGCGCTTGTCCGGGATGCGTTTCACAAGACAACGTTGAGTTAGCATGTTCATTAGGGCGGATTTGCTCGTGCCTGTGTAGCCGGACACAGTCCAGTTGGCCGTGTTCACCCCACCTTCTGGTAACCAGTCGATGAAGCTCTCGCCTGGTGGCCCGGAACCTTCACCATCAACCACCATATGTCTCTGGACCCATGACCTCGCGGTTTGAAGAGACTCTTCTGTCACTGGTCTATTTGTGGTCATACTTGCAGTCCTTAGGTTGTCAGTAACTGCCAAATCAGTAGGTTTCGAACATACCCTGAATGCGGTCCACGTCGTTCGTCACCGTTAAAGCCAGCATCAACAGGATTCTGGCTTTGTGAGGGCTCAGGTTGTCTGACGCGACAAGCCCACGCATATGGCTGGTCCAGATCACACGACCCGAGCCGACGCGGGACGAAACCACAACAACCAGGCCACTTTCGCGCGCCTCATGGAGAGCGCGCATGAATTCGGGCCCAGCGCGACCATTGCCGGGAGAGGCAGACACTAGGCCGGGCGCTTTGGCGTCGATCAACGCGCGGACCAAGAGGCCGTCATCGCCGACGACGGAGGATACAACATACACGCGGGGCAGCTGGCCAAGACGCGCAACGTCGAACTCAGTCTCGTGTGTATGCTTCCGTGTGGGCGTGCGGTAGAACATCACACGCAGGTCCGCATCGACGTATCCGAGTATTCCTAGGTCCCGAGACCCAAAAGTGTTGAGTCTGTAGGTGTTCTGCTTAGTCACGTCCCTGGCAGCCTGAATTTCGCTATTCAGCACGGTGAGCACACCCTTGCCCCGAGCCTCCGAGGCAGATGCCAAGCGTATCGCGTCTATCATGTTGTTGTCGGCGTCAGTGCCCAAGGCTGACGGAGGACGCATCGACCCGGTCACCACAACCGGTTTATCGCTCTTAACCGTCAAATTCAGAAAGTACGCGGTCTCTTCTAGGGGTGAAGTTCCTGAAGTCACAACAACGCCGGTGGTCTCTGGGTCCTCTGAAAACACTTCGTTGATCCTATTTGCTAGCCGCAGCCACGCTAGCCCCCCGACATCAGTGTCCCCCTTCTGCGACATTTGCTCAGCCTCGACGCGTGCGATGTCGTTCACTTCCGGCACACGCTCGAGTATCTGAGAGATATCCAGATATTGCCCGCGGTCGTAGTCAAAGAAGGCCATGCGGGGCGCGCCCCATTCTGCAATAGTCCCGCCCGCGCCGATGACTCTTATCAAAGGACGACTAAGGGATGACATATGTTGCTCTTTCTAAGAGGGTTCCTCATAGCTGTATCGACTGCCGTGAGAAGAGGCGCCGCCCGTACAGTCCTAAAGTATCACGCGCCATAGGGCCACTGGCGGCTTTCTGGATTATAGCAGATTACAAGGTCGTCTTGGTCAGCACGGTCAAAGTATGGATCTTGAAGGTGAAGCACCTGTTGGTGGGTAGGTTGCAAATCCATGGGTCCTGGCTTCAGGGAGGCCCCTCTCCCGATGGTAGAGCTAATAACAGAATTTGTGGAAATTTGGGAAGCGAGGTTGAGAGAGGAGGCGTACCCATCCAGGTGGAAAAGAAGGTCCATGTGGACGAAAGACTGGAGAGAGACGCCTTGAGCGAAGGATATCAAAACGAAGGACGAGTGTAGGAGATTGAAGACACACTGGAAGCGATGGTAACAGGGGGAGCCCGGAGGATGCTGGCGGCGGTCCTGGAAGAGGAGGTAGTGGAGTTGGCAAGTCGGTTCGGCAGGTAAGGCTACCGGAGGATCACGGCTCTTCTGAGACATCGTGGTTGGGACGTGAACCACAAGAGGGTGGAGAGGATATGGCGACGGGAAGGGCTGAAGGTATCACTAGGCCCACCAAAATGGATTCGAACTTATCGTGAGGGTCCGACGAGGCACCCCGGAACATCTATTATACCACTGGCCAACGCCGACGGGTCAGACTCGACGCTCAGGAACATCAGAGCCTTCGGTTGTGTCAACGGCCTGCTGAATTGGAACTAGCCACGATGCGGTCGCATAGCTCGACATGGCACGGGCAGGGCGATACAATAGCCGCATAGACATGTTCCTGGGAGCCTCGCCCGCGGCAATTGTGGTAACCAGTGTGGGAAATATTGGCAATATACCACTATCTTATAGCTAATTCCGATTCCCACTCATCCGCCATCTATCTCCAATGGCCCGTATGTTTCTCTATTTTGCCAACACCTATCAGGTGAGCCTGGAATCTATTCGCTCGAGAGACCTTAGTGGCGCTATGTATGAATCGCGCTTGACCGGAGAATTGTCATGGAGATTGGGGAAACCCTGTACGTTATCAACAGGGAAGACTGGCGAAAATGGCTGGCGGGCAACTTCGATTCGGCGAAGGAGATCTGGCTGGTGTATCCCAACAAAGCCTCCGGCGAGCCGCGAATTGGCTACAATGAGGCGGTTGAGGAAGCGCTGTGCTTTGGTTGGATAGACAGCATAGTCAAGAGCATTGACGAGCGCAGGGCGGCTCAACGCTTCACTCCAAGAAATCCGAAGAGCGGCTACTCGCAGCCCAACAAAGAGCGGCTGAGGTGGCTCGCGGATGAGGGCATGTTGCATTCATCGGTGCGCGAATCTGCGGAGGCGGCGTTGGCAGTGGAGTTCAAGTTCCCTCTCGACGTCATCAAAGCCGTCAAAGCCAATGAGCAGGCATGGAACAACTACCAGGGATTTTCTGACGCATACCGGAGAATCCGCGTTGCCTACATCGATGCCGCCAGAACTCGCCCGGAGGAGTTCGAGAAGCGTCTTAGAGGGTGTGTGAGAAGTCTTGGATATGTATTAGAATGGAGGCATGAAACGCAAAGCATACCCCAGTGACCTGACTGATGAACAGTGGAAGATGCTCGCTCCGCTACTCCCGGCAGCCAAAACTGGGGGAAGGCCACGTACTGTAGACCTGCGGGAAGTCGTCAACGGCATTCTATACGTTCTGCGCAACGGTTGCACGTGGCGAGCCATGCCGCATGACCTCCCGCCTTGGGGTACTGTATGGTGGTATTTTCGGGAGTGGAGAGAGGATGGTACATGGGAACGAGCCAATGACGCTCTCCGAGTCAAGGTCCGGCAGGCCGAGGGGAGGAACCCGACACCTAGCGCTGCTATCATAGACAGCCCCAGTCGGTCAAGACTACGGAAAAAGGGGGCCTCGTGGCTATGACGCTGGCAAGAAGGTCAACGGTCGAAAGCGACAT
>CBDCIS010000003.1:0-690745 GCA_965217565.1 Dehalococcoidia bacterium | reverse complement strand
GTCGAGGACGAGAAGCCTACGAATCAGTACGACTCGCAGCCATACTTCTACTACCGCTACCAGGAAGGCCATCCGGTGCTAAATGTCATGGGAGAAACCATGTTTGAGCGGCGACTCACGCGGGAAGAGGTCAAGCATGACCAGTCCATCCTGTCGCAGCGGCGAGACCCAGACTCATATCCGGAGTTGACCTATCTCGCCGCCCGGTTCGAACGCATGAGATTCTACCGTGAGTTCCACGTAGGTCGCCACACGCCGCCCCGACTTCCGCAAAAAGTCAATCTCCAACAGGACGTCCTGCTGGAGGACGCTTCGAACCTCGGCCTCCTGCTGAACGACCTGCTGAACCAGCCAACCGTCAAACGAACGCTACTCGAACGGTTGAGGGAGTTCTACCCTTTGGTCGAGGATGTATTCACCAGCTTGAGCGGCGGCACAGTGCAGATATTCTTTCACGAGAGGGGACTGCGCCAAGCCGTGCCTGCCACTCGGCTGTCCGACGGCAGCCTGCGCTACCTTTGTCTGCTGGCTGTGCTGTGTCACCCGGAGCCGCCGCCTGTCGTGTGCCTGGAAGAGCCGGAGATTGGCCTACATCCCGACGTCATCCCAGGGGTGGCGCAGTTGCTGGTGGAGGCGTCGTCACGCAGCCAGCTCTTCGTCACGACCCACTCCGACATCCTGGTCGATGCTCTCACCGACGTGCCGGAGGCGGTAGTAGTGTGCGAGAAGTCGGATGGCGCGACGCAGCTGCGCCGACTGGACGCGGATGAGCTGAAGCCATGGATCGAGAAGTACCGCCTTGGGGAGCTCTGGACAAGTGGTGAGATAGGGGGAAATCTGTGGTAGGCGTCAAATTGTACGTGGAAGGTGGTGGCGGCAGCAAAGCTCTCAAGAGAGAGTGCCGCAAAGGATTTGGCAAGTTCCTCGAACGTGCGGGGTTGGCGGGAATGAGGCCCCGCGTCGTGGCCTGCGGCAGCCGCAATGACGCCTATGACAGATTCAAGACCGCACATGCCCAGAGCGACGGACTCGCCATGCTCCTCGTGGACGCCGAGGATCCCGTGACTGCACAGGGAACGTGGCAGCATCTCCAGACCCTCGACGGGTGGAGCCGCCCCGCCGGCGCGACGGACGACCAATGCCACCTCATGGTGCAGGTCATGGAGTCCTGGTTCCTTGCCGACGTAGATGCGCTCGAATCGTTCTACGGGCAGGGATTTCGACCAGGCCCGGTTTCCGGGATCGCAGACATCGAGGCCGTCTCCAAGCAGGACGTGTTGAGTCATCTTGGGCAGGCCGCCGCTGGAACCGGTAAGAGCGCCTACCGCAAGGGAAAGCACAGCTTCCAAATCCTTGCTATGCTTGACGCTGTGAAGGTAAAGGATGCCTCGCCTCACGCGGACCGCTTCATCAAGGCGCTCTTGGAATGAGCGATCCGTGCGGGAAAGATGACCGCGTTACCTCATATACATAATTACAGAATCAAGGTGAATGGCATGAAAGCGCTCGTCGTAGGCGGAACCGGGCCGACAGGCCCCCTCGTAGTGCAGGGTCTTCTGGACAGGGGGTTCGAGGTCTCGATCTACCATCGCGGGTATCACGAAGCCGATGACATGCCGCAGGTGCATCACCATCTGCACGGAGACCCTTTCGAGCTTGCCGCGCTGCAAAACGACTTCGATGGCATGAGCTACGATCTCGTGGTCGGAATGTACGGGAGGCTGCGTCACGTGGCCGCGGCGATGGTCGGCAAGACGGCAAAGCTGGTCGGCATCGGAGGCTCCGCGTCCTATCTGCGCCCCCAGCATACGGACGACCCGCTGGCGGCGAGGAGTCTGCCGACTCCGATGGATTTCCCCGCCTACACGGAGCGCGCCCTCAGCCCGTTCGCCTTCGCCGTCGCCGAGACCGAGCGGCGTGTCATGGCGCACCACGAGCGTGGGGACTTCAACGCGGTGATGGTGCGATACCCAACGGTCTATGGGCCGCGCACGCCGCGCCAGTGGCTGTGGCCCATCGTGCGAAGGGTGCTGGACGGGCGAAAGCGCATCATCGTGCCCGGCGACGGCTCCAACGTGACGCCCACCGGCTACGCCGAGAACGTCGCCAACATCGTCCTGCTCGCGTGTGACAAAGAAGAGGCCAACGGGCATACCTTCAACGCGGTGGATGACGTGACGTACTGCGTCAAGGACTTCGTCGCGATGGCCGGTCGAGCGTTGGGTCACGAGTGGGAGATTGTGGAGATAAGCCATCCCCTGGCCTATGAGCTTGCCAAGGGCTACTGCTTTGGCGACAGCAGGATGCTCGATAATACCAACCTCAAGACCATTCTGGGCCACGCAGACGTCGTTTCAGTGCCGGAGGGCGTCAAGCGAACGGCGCTATGGCTGGCGGAAAACCGCCACCTCATAGACCAGCAGATCGAGGACCTCGTCGGCAATCCCTACGCCTACGACCTCGAAGACCGGCTCATCGAATCGTTCACACTCTGGCAGAAACAGGCGTCCGATTCCATCCCCAGACCGGAGATGCGCCAGCCGCCACAAGAGTTCCGCGGTCCTTCCCGACCTGCCGAGAGTCCCTAGCGGCGTCCGTTCGCGGACCCGCCCAGCGCGGACGGGATCGACAGTGGGCGACTATCCACTTTTACCGCGTATGCTCACGCATCCAACTTGACGGGTTAAAGGTGAGGAACTATCGTTACCGCACAAGTCCGGCCGCAAACCGGCGTTGTGTGAATCGGCCAAGTTGGGAGGCTACGTATGTATTGCGCAAACTGCGGAGCGAATAACGACGACAGGGCCAGGTACTGCGAGAAGTGCGGCAATAGCATGGCGGGAACGGCGTCGAGCGCGGGAGGCTCCGGGGCCGCAGGCTCTCCCCACGCGACGCGGGAAAACGTGCCCAACTACCTCGTGCAGGCAATTCTCGTAACAATCTTCTGCTGTCTGCCCTTCGGGATAGTGTCAATCGTCTATGCGGCGCAGGTCAACGGGAAGGTTGCCGCCGGCGACATCGCGGGCGCGCGCCGTGCTCCCAGTTCCGCCAAAACCTGGGCATGGGTCTCCTTTGGTGTGGGATTGGGGTCCGTAGTGGTATGGATCCTGATTTACGGAATCGCGATCATGTCAGCATTTGCTTGGTCTTAGTAAGGCAAGAAGAGCGGTTCATCATGGCAACGAATGAAAGTGTTCTGAAGGTGCGGAGCTTTCGACTCTCGACGCGGGCCGCCTATGTGGGGCTGGCGTTGTTGGGCGCGATAGCGTTGGCTGCGCTGTACGTCTTCGATCCGCGAAATCCGGGCGGCTATCCTGTCTGCCCGTTCCTGGGGCTAACCGGTTATCACTGCCCCGGGTGCGGTACGCTGCGCGCGCTTCACCAACTGCTGCACGGCAACGTGCTGGGCGCGCTGGGCTACAACCCGCTTACGCTGCTGTCCCTGCCCTTCATCGCCTACTCGTTGGCAGTCGGCGCAATGCGAGCGTTCCGCGTGAGTGTCCCACGCCCGGTTTTCGTGCCGCACCAGTTGATATGGGCGCTGTTCGTGGGCATAGTCGCCTTCTGGGTCCTGCGCAACGTGCCGGTGGAGCCGTTCAGCGTGTTGGCGCCGTAGGCTCGTTGCCAACGCGGGCACGGCCGGCCGCCCGCTGTCCCTCGTCAGGCGCTGCCCAGGAACACCTCCGTTAGTATGTCCGTCGCTCTCACCGTTTCGGGTGTGCCGTCGTGGACGACGCGGCCCGTGTCCAGCACGTAGGCCCGATCCACGATGTCGAGAGCGCCCTTGATGTTGTGCTCCACGACGAATATAGACGTTCCCAGCCTCTCGTTGATTTCGGAGACCTTCTGAAACACCTCTTTGACGACTATGGGCGCAAGTCCCAGCGTAGGCTCGTCGAGCAGCAGAACCTCAGGATCGGCCATGAGTCCGCGGCCCAGCGCCAACATCTGCTGCTGCCCTCCGGACATCTGGCTGGCAAGGTCGCGGCGCTTCTGGCGCAGGATGGGGAAAAGCTCCATGACCGAGTCCATCCGACGCGCTTTCTCCGACCTGTCGTTCAGGTACAGACAACCCATCTCTAGGTTCTCCTCGATGGTGAGGTGCGTGAAAACACGCCTGCCCTGGGGAACGAAGGCGATGCCCTCCTTCACAATCTCGTGGGTTGCCGCCGCCAGCCGCTCCTGCCGCCAATAGACGTCTCCGGCGACGACCGGCGCAAGCCCCATGATGGCCCTGAGCACGGTGGACTTGCCGGCTCCGTTGGGCCCCATCACCGCCACGACCTCACCCCCCCGGACGCCCAGGGACACCTCGTCCAGCGCGACTACGGCGCCGTAATGCACGGATACGTCCGATAACTTCAACAGCATGTTCCCCTCCGCGTCCCGTCCCCTGGTCGTCTCCCTAGCGGCATTCACAACTTGCACCCCAAACCGACCTACCGAAAAACTGACAAATAGCAGGCTATGCCCCCAGGTACGCCTCTATTACTTCCGGCCTGCTCAGCACGTCATCCACTTCTCCCTCTGCGAGAAGCGTTCCGCTATCCAGAACGAAAATATAGTCCGACAGTTCCCTTACTATGTCCATGTTGTGAGAGATGAAGATGATGGCGTCGCCCTTGTCGCGCATGTCCTTCATTATCGCCTTGACGCGCTCCAACATCTGGGGAAAGAGGCCGGCGAAGGGTTCGTCGAACAGGTAGGTATTGGCGTCCATCGCCATCGCGCGGCCAATCTCCAACAGCTTCCGCTGGCCATAGGACAGGTTCATCGCGAGTGAGCGCTGCTTCTCCCACATCCCGACACTCTCGAGGATGCCCTCGGCCTTCTCCTTGTGACTCCGTTTGCCCCGTTCCAACAGCGACGGGAAGAGGCGGCGAGCCGTCAGGACCACCATTATATTGTCCCAGACGCTGATCTGATCAAAGAGCCGCACCTCTTGGAACGTCCTGGTGATGCCATGAGCCGGAGTCTCGTACGCCCTCACGACCTTGAGACCGGCGCCGTCGATAATCACCATCCCGTCGTCCAGCGGCAGAATCCCGCTCAGCAGGTTCACCAGTGTGGATTTCCCGGAGCCGTTGGGCCCGACAATGCTGGTCATGCCCTTGCTGGGGATGGCCATAGAGAGCCGGTCCACGGCCCACACCGCGCCGAAATGCTTTGAAATCTCCTTCGTCTCCAGGGCGAAGGTGATGCTGGCCTCTGGTTGCGCGGCGGTCATAGCTTGTATCTCCCAACCAGGCCTTGAGGCCTGAACAGCATCAGCAACACCAGCAGGATGCCCAGCACGACCTGCCGCGCCTGCCCGATGTACTCGGTGGGCAGAAATGGCAGGAAGCGCATGCCCTCTTCCAGTAGCACGAAGGCCATCGCGCCAAGTAGCGAACCCCAGATTGTCGCCAGCCCGCCGAGGATAACGATAGATACCAGTAGGATAGACTCCAACAGGATGAAGGAGAAGGGGTCGATGAAGCTGGCCCAACTGCTGAACAGGCCTCCGGCGAGTCCTGCCATCATGGCCGAGATGACCCATACGGCGAGCTTGTAGTGGGTTGCGCGGTAGCCGAATACCTCGATAGCCTGCTCGTCCTCGCGGATGGCGGTGAGCACTCGCCCAAAGGACGAGGTCACGATGAACCAGGAGATGAGCACCACGAGGGCGAGAAATACTAACGCGAGGCCCAGAAACTCCAACTCGCCATCGAATAGCCAGCCGCCTATCTCCGGCCTGGCTATTTCGTGGATGCCGAAAGCGCCTCTAGTGAGGCCACGCCCGTTCAGAAAGACGTTGAAGGCGATGATTGCGAACCCAAAGGACACGAGGACGAAGATGTCGTCCCTGAATCTGTTGAATATGATCCCCACCGCAATGGCCGCCAGGCCGGTCACCGCCACGCAGACGGGAAGCGCGGCGAAGAAGGGCCACCCAAAGGTGGGGATGGCCTCTGTGCGAAGCTGTTCGTATGCGGGGTTTGAGGTGAGAATCGCCATCGCGTACGCGCCAATGCCGAAGAAGCCGATGTGTCCCACCGACAAAAGCCCAGTGAATCCCACCACGAGGTTCAGGCTGACTGCCAATATTGCCCAGATAGCGAACACGGTGCCCACGGTTATGGCGAATCCCGTGCCCTGCCACAACATGAACGCCGCCGCCCAGGTGATGATGACGAGGTTAGCCCACACTTCCACGTTGCCCTTGGCCAGCCTCAGTATCTCGCCGGGATTGCGCGCCAACCTCCCCGATTCGCTGATGATATGTGAAATCGTCGGCATGGCGCTACTTTCTGGGCAACAGGCCCCTGGGCCAGAACGACAGGAATAGGATTAGCAGGATGAATGATATGCCGTCCTTCCACTCGCCAGCCACGTCCCAGATGCCGAACTGTTCCACCATTCCCAGCACGAACCCACCGAGGATTGCGCCGTAGAGATTCCCGATGCCCCCGACCACGGACGCTATCCAGCCCTTCAGCAGCAGCAACAGGCCCATCCTGGGCTGGACGGCGGTATCGTGGCCGCTCAAAAGTCCGGCCAACGCCGCCAACACTGCGCCTATAAAGAACACGATTGTAATGACGAGCGTGGTGTTTATCCCCACCACTTTCGACACCTCTTCGTCGTCGCCGATGGCGCGTATCGCCTTGCCGAACGCCGTCATCTTGAGGAACAGAAGCAGACCGATGAATACGACGACGGCCACGCCAGCGGTGAAGAGGTTGAAACCCTTGATGTTGGCCCCGCCAATAGTCCAAGGGGCGCTGCCGAACGCCGTCGGAAGAGGACGCGGCGCGCTCTCGAACACGATGGTTATGAGCGCGGTGATAGCCAGCAGGATGCCGAGCGACGCGACCAGCATGATGAGCGGTGATCTCGCCCTCTCTCGCATATATACGTACAGCCCCCGATACAGCGCAACCGCGACCGCGCCGGCAAGCAGGCAAGACACCCCCCAACTCAGGTAGAGATTGGCCTCGGGCGCGTTGGCAACGAGCACTCCGGAGTATGCTCCCAACGCCGCCGCCAACACGACGAGTACGAACAAAGGCGCGAGGGCGGCGTTGGGCCACGCTCTGCGATAGCCCCGATAGAACGCCCAGCCCGCAACTACCGCCGTCAACATCCCGATTGCGGGGCTGAGCAGCAGGTGAAGTTCGTCGGGATTGGCGAGCAGGCCCCCCACGTAAACGCCGACGCCCACGGTTGCGATGCCCCCGCCGATGAGCAGCGCGGGCGGGCTGAAGCGAGAGCGCAAACGGGCGTATAGACCCGCGTGCAGCGCCCACGCCAGGACGCCGGCGATGAGCGCGGCAAAGACGATGTTCACGTAGAGGTTGCTCGGGTCGTAGAAGCTGGACGACGCCTGTTGAGACCTCAAATAGAGGACGCCGTAGGCTCCGATGGCGGCGGCTGCGCCATAGTACAGGTCGAAGAACCAGACGGTGCTATAAACGACGGTGAAACCCATCGCCAGCAGCGCGTACACAGCCCCGACTGACAGGCCGTTGAAGGCGAATTGAAGGGCCTGGCTGGGAGACTCGCCAACCTTCCAGGAGATGTAGGCCGCGATCGCTATGGCTAGAACGGCCGCTAGGAGATTGGCGCCCGAAAGCCGCAAGCCCACGGGCAGCCGCTGTTGAAGGTTGCTGAGTCTAAGCAATCAGACCCCCGATATGCGCTTCACTCAGTGGAGCAAGCCAGTCCCTCCCCTGTGGGGAAAGCGAGAAAGTCCTTTCCCCCATTGGGGGAAAGTTAGGAGGGGGGGCGACACCAGCTACCACCAACCACGCCCGCCGGTTTTGAGACGGCCTTTTACTTGGTCGGAGCGCCGCCCAAGACCTTGTAACCCTGGTTGTCCTCGGTCCTCTCCGCCATCGGCAGAACCTCCACGACCACGTTGGAAAGACCAACCACCTCGCCCTTCTCGTCGAAGCTGTAGTTTTCCCCGATGCTCCCGCTCCATGTGATGTCGTACATGCAGTCCCTGAAGCCGTCCGCGTCCTGATCGTCGTTGGTCCTCTTGAGACACTCGGCGGCGATGTACACGTCGTCGTAGGCCGAACCCAGGTACCAGGCGAGCGTGACGTAGCCGTAACTCTCCCTGAAATTGGCAAGCACATCCTTGGCCTTGTCATTGTTCGGGTCCAGGTCCGCCGTAACGGCCTTCACGCCGGTAGCGGCCTCGCCGGCTATCTCCAGGGCCGTCGCGCCCACGGGAACGACTTCGGAGTACAGCCCACCTTCGTAGCCCAACTCGCGCACCTGCTTGACAATGGTGCCGCCAGCGAACTCGGACTGTGCGGCGACATGAATGGCGTCGGGATTCGCGCCGAGCAGCTTCGTCAACTGGCTTCTGAAGTCGGTAACGTCGGAGGCGTAGCGTTCTTCGCCCACGACTTCGCCGCCAAGCTTCTCGAACTGCGCGACGGTGGTGCGCCTTACGCCCTCGGCGTAGTCGGTTGCCTCGGTTATCGTGGCGAGCTTGCGGATTCCGTCCGCCCAGAGTTCGTTGCCGGTATCGATACCCAGCTGGGCGTCGTTCATCGACGTGCGGAAGATGTAGTCGCCCGCGTTGGCGATGTCGGGATTAGTCGCCAGCCCAGAGAACAGGATCACGCCGTCCGCCTCGGCTAGGGGGGCGGCTCCCAGCATCGCGCCGCTGCAGGAGGTGCCGAGGATTATCTTCACGCCGTCCACGTCGGTCAGCTTGTTGTAGGCGACAATCGAGTCCTGAGCGTTGCATTTCTCGTCTTCGACTATCAGCTCAAGCATTCGCCCGTTGATGCCGCCGGCGGCGTTGATCTCGGCCGTGGCCATCTGCTTGGCCTGGACCGCGACTCTGCCATAGGTCTCGCCCGGGCCCGTTACGGATTCCATCACGCCTATTCTGAAGGGAACCTGTGGCGGAACAGCCGTTGCCATCGCGTCGGACAAGGCCGACGCGACTGCAGCCTGAACGTCCTCTTGGGTCACTCCGGGCCGCTCAGCGAGCGCCTTGGCGATGGCGTCGGCCACCTGCGCCTCAGTGAGTCCCGGGGTCTGCGCCCTCAGAGTCCGCACAATCGCCTCGGCCACCTGCGCCTCGGTCACTCCGGGCCGCTCAGCGAGCGCCTTGGCAATGGCGTCGGCCACCTGCGCCTCAGTGAGTCCCGGGGTCTGCGCCCTCAGAGTCCGCGCAATGGCGTCGGCCACCTGCGCCTCGGTCACTCCGGGCCTCGCGTCCAGAGCCGCCTGCACCGTGGCCGCCACATCCTCAGCGGACGCGCCTTGCGGCTGTGCTTGGAGGGCCTGCTGAACCACTGCTGCGATTTCAGCGGTGGAAGGGCCCGCCGGCGCGGCCGTCGGCTCAGGCCTGTCGTCCGAGCAGGCTAACGCCAGCGTTAGCAGGAGCGCCAGCGAAAGCATTAGGGTCGTCAATCTGTAGGAATCAAGCCGCATGACCACCTCCTCCGAAGGCTAACTACCATAACTTTCATGGTGTTTTGTAACACAAAACACGTCAAGTCCGCAAGAGCGGGGACGCCCGGCCAGCCAGGAGTTGCTCGATGCGGAACGCCTATGGAATAAACTCGTTTGCAACCGCATAAGATGAAATTAGTGAATTGGCAGGCTAGCCAGTACAGCATACGGGGTAATCGCCAGTGGGGCATATGCTTCCGATGGGGAGACGACCGCCCCTACGACATGTAGATCGTGGACTATTACTCTTGAGGAGTTAGCAAATGAACTTTAGAAACGGCATGAGGCCAGCGCATCCGGACGAGATTCTGGGCGAGGAACTGCAAGAGCTCGGCATGTCGGCCAACGTGATGGCTATCGCATTGGCCGCCCCCACCAACCGAATAACCGCGATCCTGAGGGGACAGCGCGGAATCACCGCTGACACGGCTCTGCGCCTGTCGCGCTATCTCAACACGACGCCCCAACTCTGGGTGAACCTCCAAAAGATCTACAAACTGCGAGTGGCGGAGATCAAGTCGGGCGAAGACATCACGGAGCGAGTGCGGCCCGGGAATGCCGCGCGGGTGGCCGACTATGGCGAGTAGTTGCGTTCACGACGATGGCTAATCGAAACCAAGAACCCTGGCTCCCCAACACGTCCAGTATTGGGAACCGACGTCTGGGCTAGGTTTGAAATACTACCATCAGCTTCTCACAAGGCCGCAGCAGAATCAAGCAGACGCCAGCATCGCAACCCAGTAGCCTTGGCCCTGGACTGGCATCGGCGAATCAAAGACGGGCAGGTAAGCTCAAAAGCACACCTTGCTCGCGAGGTTGGAGTCTCGAGGGCGCATGTTACCAGGTCATGAGTCTGCTCCGGTTAGCCCCAGAAGCTCAGGACATGGTGCTCACCCGTGCTATGGGAGCCAGCAGACTGGGAATCCGCGCGCTCCGAGGAATACTGGCACTTCCAGCAAGTCAACAGGTAAGCAGGGTCAAGAATATGGTGTCGGCGAAGACTTCAGAGGCCTAACTTCAGGGCTATACCATGGGGAGCTCAGTTGTGACCGTAAGAGCCAGTTCGAGCCTTCTTAGGCGGGCTGGACTTGACGAAATCAAGAACCGACGCCGATTCCGACATCACCCCGTCGCTCGGCATGGGGACCGTGTACGTCAGCGTAGCCTCGTCTCCCATCACCTCGATGCCCTCCACGAAGTTGCGGATGAGCGCCTTGCGCTCCGGGATCGTCCCGTCCTTCAGGAAGTTCCGGAAGTCCGCAGCGTACTGGGCTATCTCCTCGGTGTTCGGAAGCTCCACCCTGCGCTGCTCAAGCTGGGTCTCGGCGTCCTCTCTCGCAGCCTCCAGCTGCTCCTCGCGGTGCCTCAGAGGCATGATGCGGGGCGATAGGACCTCCAGGGTCAGCTCGCTCGTCTCAATGGCCTCGTAGAGCTTCTCAAGGCGCTTCCTCACGTCACCTAGCTCCGCCTCGACGACCTCCAGCCTGCCGGACAGCTCCCCGGCCATCGCGTCTATCTCCTCGGCCACCAGCTGCACCAGCGCCACGATGGTCTCCTCGTTCAGAATCCGCTCCCTGATCTTCTCCACCACGAACGTCTCCAGCTTCGGTGCGTTCAGGTAGCGGGCGCTGCACGTCCCCGCTCCCTCCCTGAACAGGGTGCCGCAGATGTAGTAGGCGAACTGGCCGCTCTTGGCTCCCTGGGCCGAGTAGGGCCTGCCGCACACCCCGCACTTGAGCAGTCCGCTCAGCAGGAACTTGCTCCCCACTCTACCGGGCCTCTGCACCTTCGGGGCGCGGTCACTCATCGCCTGCTGCACGTCTTCGAACAGCTCCCTCGACACCAGGGCGGGCCACGCTCCCTCAACACGCACAGGGTCGGCGGCTTCCTGGCCCTTGCTGGCTTTCCCCCAGACGGCGGTTCCCGTGTACGCCTCGTTTCTCAGCACGTAGTGGAGCGTTCCCTTGTACCAGCGCTTGCCCCGGTTGGTGATGCCCCGGTCGTTCATCTCCTTGCACAGCTCCTTGAGGCCGCTGCCCCGCAGGGACTTCTCGAATAGCTCCCTCACCACCGGGGCGGTGGCCGGGTCAACCTCAAGGGTGGGGCGCTCCTTTGCCCCGTCGCTGACCTTGATCTTCCTGTAGCCGAAGGGGGCGTTCGAGCCTAGGAAGAAGCCTCTCGAAGCGGCTTCCCTCATCCCACGGACGACCTCCTGGGCAAGATTTTCGCTGTAATATTCGTCCACGCTCTCGATGATTCCCTCAAGCAACCTGCCGGTGGCGTTGTCCTCGGCCTGCTCGGTGATGGACACCACGCGGATGCCCTTGCGCCGCAGCTGGGACTTGAAGGCCACGGCGTGCTCGCGCTTCCTGGTGAAGCGACTGAATTTCCATACGAGAATGACATCGAAGGGGGCCTTGGGCTTGCCGCCCTCCTCGATCATCTCCCTGAACTGGGGCCGGTCGGCGACGCGGCCGCTCTCGGCCTCGTCCACGTACTCGCGGGCCACGGAGTAGTCGTTGGCCTTCGCGTACTCCTTGAGCGCCCGTAGCTGGGCGGACACGGACAGGTCCACGTCCTGGCGGTCGCTGGACACCCTGGCGTAGAGTGCCGCCGGTGTTAGTGGCTGTAAGTGCTTCTCCTTCATGCTGTCCTCCTGTTCGCTATTCTAGTTCGGTGCGTTGCAGCGGGCTGGTTGACGACCACTCCTGCTATCCGATGGTTAGCAGGCTAGGTGTGACAAACGTGACCGGCACCGTATCGCCCTTTGTGTAGTTTTGCTGGAACCAGTCACGCAGATGTGAGCCGCCATGACCCGGGCCGTGCCATTCCTCTGCGCTCTCCTGTTCACGCGACCCTCCATGGACCAGCCGTCGCCAAGTTGGAGAGAGATGGGGCCATCATCGCTCCTTACGAAGTGGTCGAAATCACGGGGGACGTTGAAAAACCCTTGCTCGTAATAGGTCTTCTCCAAGCGAAGATGAAAGACCACATTTGTGCTCATGTCACCGTTCACAAATCCCTTCTCCAAATGTTGAATCAACCGTCCACCAACTCTATGCGGTCGCCGTAACGCCGAAAGTCTGAGGCGTTGAACGTGAGCAGTCTGCGCTCTCCACGGGCGAGCATGGTCGCCACTATGTTGGCGTCGTGAATCTGTCGGCCCCCTGTGGGAACCTCCCGGCACAGCGTCACCAGCAACTCGGTCACCACGGGGCCGTCCTCAAGTATCTCGAAGCTGCCATTCAGCCTGCTCACGTCATCAAGGGCTTCCTCGCGCGTGATGGCCACAGGCCAGGTCTGCGGGCGAGTGACCACGGCCAGGTACTCGCGTATCACCTGACGGCTGATCCTCAGCGCTTCGGGGTCTCGAAACGCACGTTCCAGGCTGGCCCTGGCCGCGTCATGGTCCGGTGCGCCGGGGATGCGGGCATTCACCAGTACGTTGGTGTCTATGAACATGGCGGGGCTAGACCCTCTCCTCGTAGAGGTCCTCTCGCCGGAGACTCAGGCCCTCCGGCCACACCGCGGTGTGGTGGACGGGCCACGCCTCGTCGAGGGGAAGCCTGGGTACGGGATCGGGGTCCGTTCGCCGGAACACCAGCGTCTCGGCGTCCATGTCCACCTCCGCCGTCTCCCATCCGGCGACGCTCCAGGCAAGGGCGTGGCTGTGGCCGTTCCCGCCTCGCTGATTGCCCCACCAGGGCCGATGGAGCCTTGCGGACGGGGGCAACTCGAATCCGATGACCGCCTCAAGCTCGTTGAAGGAGGTCCTCCACTCAGACACCTGAAGGCTGCTCAGGTATATATACAGTCCCTGGTACTTGCCCCGAAGCGCCATCGCTCGGTACTTGTCCTTCTGGTCTACGGCCATGTCGTGCCTCCTTCGCCTGAGCTCACCGGGTGGAAGTTGAGCGTTCGTCTACATTGTAGTGAGTTAGTGACCTTGACGCAAGCCCCCGGCGAGGGGTGACTAGGCCAAGCAGGGCACGCCCACAGCCCCTCAGAGCGGCATGGACCTCATAACACCCCGCACCTATGCGCACTCCTGTGAGCCCCCGCCAAAACGGAGAGCGTCCGCGCAGTGGGGGGGTACAGGAGTTTGCGTTTGGTGACAGAGCAGCCAAAGTCGTGATTTCGTACTTGGGACAGGGGTGAATCGCCCCGCTACAGGATTCAACCAGTGAACACTTTCAGAAAGGGTGCGTTCCGGACTGCAATGACATCGCCAAACGTGGGGAATGACATCAGCGGTCCGGTTGGAGCGGGGTCCCAATGACATTAGGCCCCGGAAATGGCGATTGAAGCGGGGGTGCATGGCGTGCCCTAAATCATGGCAGGAGACCGTGGTGACGGTCCGGCGGCGCTGGCGATCACCCGGTCGGGATACCGAAGACACGGCTCGACGGAGTATGCCCAAGCCATCCATTGGCGATCCAGTGCGTATCCCCTGCGGGGTGCATCACTGATGATGCACCTTCCAGGCTCCGTAGAAATGGACGGTGTGGACCATGTGAAGGGGCTGTACAGGAGATTGAGTCTGGTGATGAGACGACGGAATGGGCGATTTCGTAGCTGAAACAGGGGTAAATCACCCCCTACACAACGTGAAAAGTGAACACCTTGTTGAAAGAGTGCGTTCAGGCCAAATTCATCGAATCTCGTTGGATGGTGGGGAGCACTACAAGGCGGGAAAGGGCGGGTGTGACGGAAAACGGGACACAACCGGCGATGGACGTGGGGATGCAGGACGCGGCGAAAACGGCGCCTCCAGTCCCTCGGAACGGGCGCTGACGCTGCCCTGGCCGAGACTGCGGCATGGTGACACGTCAACCACGCGGCGGGGTCCGTTGGCGGCGGCTCGGGGTCCCGATGCCGGTCTCTCTGGACTCCCAACCGGTGCGGACGGCGGCCCCGTTTGGCCCATCCGGGAGGCCGCCGGTCGATGTGGAGGGGGAGTACACGAAAATGGGACCTGGGGGAGAAGCGGGCATCCTGGGCCACTCAGCTATGCAAACATGCTGATTTCGGGGTGCGCCGGACAACTTGAGTGAACACTTTCTTGAAAGGGCGTGTTCCGGCCAAACGAAGGCCCTCGATGCAAAACGGGGCCACCACGTGGGGGCCGCTACATCGGAGCGAGCAACCGGCTTCCGGGATTCCTTCCACGGTCATGCCCAGCCGCAGCTACCGAGTGGGGAAAGTGGAACATGGACGTCGAAGGGCGGCGGGTGACGCAACCCCCTACCTCAGCACGAACCACCACAGGAGAACGCTGCCGACCAGCAACGCCAAAAGCACGAAGGCGATCACGCTGATGACGTTGAGCACGTATTTCGTCGCCTTGTGGTCGGAGACCTCCCTCTGGTGCTTCCTCTCAAGCTCGTAGTACGGCCCTCTGGCGGTGGCTGCGGACTCCCTGGCCTCGTCTCGCTCCCGCTCCAACTTGGACGCTCTCAGCTTCAACTCGGATACGCTCTGCTCCAACTCCCGCACGGTCCCCTCAAGCTCATGCTCCCTGTTGATCGTCCGGCGCAGCAGCTCCTCGTCGGTGATGTACTCCCCCGCCATCCGCACGAACACCCGGCGGCCCTCCCTGCGGACCTCCATCTCCCCCTGCCTGATCTTCCGGTCCAGGGTGGACAGGGATATCTCCAGCTCCTCAGCAGCCTCCGCCTTCGTCACCCAGCGGACGTGCTCATCCATCGCTCTTTTCCTCGCCCTGCGACTGACGCCTCCGCCTCCAGTTGAACAGATGCAGACCCCGCCCCTCAGCGTCGGGCGCATCCGCCGACTCCTGGCTGATAGCGTCGTCTTCGGGCTTCTGTGCCGCCTCCAGGGCCTCCACGCGCTGCGTCAGACTCTCCACCAGCGCCGCCAGTTCGTGCGCCGCTTCGAGCGCCACCTGTATCCTCGCCTCCAACCTGTCCAGCGGCGGCGTCCTCTCCCACTCCGGATCGTCCAGGTTGGCCATGAGCCGCTGGACGGCAAGGGCCATCTTGCCCGTCAACCGCTCCCGGCGCAGGGCCAGCGCCACCGTCTTTCGGTTCACACCCAGGAGGGCCGCCGTCTTGCGCTGTCCTTCCCGCTCGACCAGCCACTCCACGACCCACTTGAGGTCGGGCCTATCGTCGTCGGCCCTCGATGCCCGTCCGTCACTCATTTCCATCCTCTACAGGGGTGGCCCGCTTTTGCAATTTCATCCACTTTTTGCCGGAACCAGCCCTTTACTCCAAGTGTTCACTCGTTCCCGTCAATTTCCTCCAAATGTGGCGCAAATTCCTAGCTGGCTGGCCCAGGATGTCCGTTTCTGCCCGCCCACCAAAATCGCGTCGCCCTCCCCCACATCGTTCCGCACCAAAAGTGATGGTCCAAACTGGGCCGCGGATGCCGCCGACACGCCAAATCCTGCCCCGATCAGATCTGCGGACACGCCGGACAGGTTCAGCCATAGCTAGTTCCCTCACTTTCGGCTGACACGTCAGAGTTCCAAAAGTGCAATCAAGTTGTCATCAGACTCGCCAGCTATTTTAGCATGGTATCCCATTTCGTACCCTGACCGGTCAGACGACACGTCAAGCCCGTTTCGTAGCTAAAGCAGGGGTGATTTGGGGGTCGGTGGACCCCGGGAATCGGGCCGATTGTGCCATTTTGTACCCCCCAGACAGCATGGAGGGGAGATGGGGACGTATCGTCGCTATCTATTCCCCCCTACAGGACTCTGACGCATCCGGTGGTAGAGTGAGTCCCAGTGGTAGGCTCTCAGTGCGGACAGGGGCAGTCGGGGAGACTCAGGTTCCCACAGCGGACGCCATGACTTTCCAAGTATTCCTGCGGTGGACAGAGCGGGTATGCACGACACGAAGATGGGCAGGGACATCCGGCTCAAGTGGGCGGCGGTGCGCACGTAGGTGTCCTCGACCTCCTCGGTGTCCACGACGAACAGGGTGACGGGGTACGGGGGCTGGTCGTCCTTATGCTCAGGTGACCAGTAGTAGTCCTCGTATGGACTCAGGCGGGCAATGACTCCCCTGGGGTGACGGGCGCGAAGCTCGTACTCGAAGTAGAACGGTATCTGAAGGCCCTGGGCGGTCATCTGCCCCACGGCGTCGGGGGCGATGGCAGAATCCCCCCAGTTGTAGGTTCGGTCGGACCTGGCGGTGGGGACGGACCACGCCAGCTCGCTGCCGGGGTCTGCCCTGGCCTCGGCCTGAAGCTGCGACAGGAACCGCGTGATGCCGTCGGCGTGCTTCGTCTGCCTCGCCCACGTCTCGATGCGGTGTCCCACGTGACGCCTGCGGCCCTGTTTGTCGGTGGTGAAGGCGGTGCTCCAGATGCCCTGCGTGGTGGGGAGCTCGGCGCGGTCCCTGTGCGTGACGTAGCGAATGCCCTCGGCGGACAGAGTGTAGCGCGTGTCGCCTCGTTTCCCCCGGCGCTCGACCAGGCCCCAGGTATCGACGAGGCTGCGCATCATCTGGCTGACACGTCCCTCGGAGACGCCGAGCCAAGTGGCAAGATGCTCACGGGGGGTCATCGGGTGGTCGGTGATGAGGTCCAGCGTCCGCTTCTCCGACGGGCTGACGCCGAAGGCCGGCGCAGCCCCCGCCATCCGCTCGGGGTCGGGAATGGATGCACGCTTCCGCTCCGGCGACTGGGCTCCAGCCCCTCCGCCTGGCTTGCCGTAGGCGCTCACCGTCTCCAGCGTGTAGTCCGTGAGTCCGAACAGCCCCGTGGGTTCGCACCAGAGGCGCAGGTCCCGTCTTTCGAGGGCGTCCCTGGACTCCACGGCAACGTAGCAGTCACGGAGGTCGTTGTTGATGCAGAACCTCGCCGTCCGCCGAAGCTCCCATGCGCTCGGCACAAGGATCAGGACGGTGCCGGGACGCCGCCCGTGGCTGTACTGCGCTATGGCCCTCAACCGGTCGTAGAGCGACCGGCGACGCAGGGCGAGGCCCTGGCGCACCACGCCGAAGCTGCGGCCGTCGTGGAGGGTGATGGTGGCGTCGAAGCGCCCCCTGCGGTGAAATTCCACGTGGGACCGGAGCCCGTCGATGCCGGCGGAGAGTGACGCGGCGAGTCGGTAGACGCTGGCCACCGCGTCCATCCTGCGGATGAGCAGCGTCAGCCACTCCCTGGACACCGGGTAGGCTCGCACGAAGTCCGAGGGGGTGTCGAAGCCGAGAAACCCGGCAGTCTCGCCGATGCCGTTGGCGGTCAGGTGGTACCTCTGGCTCGACGCCAGGTGTGCGGTGCCGTGACTAACGCGCCCCACGATGCCCTGGGACAGCAGGTCGGTAAGGGTGCGGTGGACCGTCGCGTGGGCCTCGCCCAGGATGCGTGCCAGCTCCGCCGAGTCGATGAACGGCGTCCGGCTGAGGGCGTCGAGCAGCTGTGGGTCGGAGATTGCCATGTGTTGAGACTACCAGCATGTTGTCACAGGCTGAGCCTGACCAGGGTTGTCCGTTTGGCAGGGCCAGGGCCGATGCGCGTTGGGGCATAGCACCGGACGGCGGCTGGCGCTCCCGCTGTCCGCCTGTCCATCGGGGTGGGCTTGTCGTTGGTGGAAAGCCGCGCTAAGCCTGCCGGATCAACTCCCCGACTCGTCGTGATGCCAGCCCGTCGTGCTCAACCAGCCAGAAGTGCTTGTCCTAGGCTCCTGCCGCGGATGGCTAAGAGTGTCCTGCATGGCTATGATTGGAGGGTAGAGACCTCCGGCCTCCTCTTTTAGGGCGGCGTGGCTTGGCCAACAACATTGCCGTCCCCATCCTCGTTGGATCCCCAGCACTCTACGGAGCCGTCGGTCCTTACCCCGCAGGTGTGGAGCCACCCGGCGCTGACCGAGGCGAACTTCTCGGCAGACCTGGTATTTGCTGCGGCGGCAGTCGCCGTGGCTGTGGGCGTTGCCGTGGCGGTCGGGAGAGCGGCAGGTGTGGGAGTTGCCGCTTCCGGTGCGGCGGCAGTCGCCGTGGCTGTGGGCGTAGCTGTGGCGGTCGAGAAGGCGGCAGGTGTGGGAGTTGCCGCTTCCGGTGCGGCGGTGTTTGTCACAGCCGA
The DNA here is from genome assembly GCA_965217565.1 of Dehalococcoidia bacterium. GTDB lineage: Bacteria > Chloroflexota > Dehalococcoidia > Lucifugimonadales > CATOSD01 > CBDCIS01. The sequence goes on along the minus strand of CBDCIS010000003.1, from coordinate 672,232 downwards.
TGTGGGAGCATGTGTTGGCTCAGGATTGACCCCCTGCTCCGATGAGGTAGTGGCGCTAGAATCGGTCCCGTTTGAAGGATTGGGATCTGGCTCGTCAGAACACCCGGTTAGCAGTACGGCGAGTACTGAGATGCCTAACAGCAGTCCAATGATGGACTTCGACTTTGCTTTCATAGAATGGGGGGCGGACCCTGTCGCGTTAGTGTGAACACGCCCTAGCACGCTCACCATGAGTGTCAACCACGACCCGAATGCGCGGTGAACGGTCTCGACATGATTCACGTCTTTCCTCCTCTGGGGCAGTCCTTGTGGAACACTTCTCCTCCCAAGGGTTGAGGCTTGGCATTGGACATAGACGGCGGTGCGCTCCATCTACCACCGTGGCAACCGGATTCAGCGTGACCCCAGCCTCGCGAGCGGCACTCTCTGCCCGGCAGGACACAGTGGCCAACATGTCCAAGGCAACCGCTACAAATGACAAGTGAGGGCCGGACACTTGATGATCTGAACTGCCACCCTCTATGTCCATGGACCCGGAAACCAACCATTCGAGAAATGCGCGCCGTGGTGCCAGACTGCACAATGCCTATTGGAGCGGATTTACTGTGTAATCCGTAACTCGCACCCCGCAACTGGCTCCGCTACCTATCCTTCCGTCATAGAAACCGTCAATCTCGAAGTCCTCTTCAGAATTCGCGCTGAGCCTGAAGATGTCATCAGTGTCTATCTCTGTTTCGTCTCCTCCCTCAACGATATAACCAGTTAGTTCCAAAGTTATGAGAGCGTAGTTGGAGCTCACTGTGCCTTCGATTGTGACCCGCGTATGGTCGGCGAAGGAATTGTAAGTGCCCCTGCAAGTATCAATATTAATGTCGAACGCAATACGTTGTGTGCTGACGGTTACGGCCACCCCGCTGGAGCAGTTGTTCGTGGTATTGGATTCCCCGGACACCGAGTCCACGCAGGCCCCGTAGTAGTAGGTGCCTGCCGTGGACGGCGCGGTCAGGCTGGTCGACTCGGCGCTGGTCCCCGACGCCGACAGCCCGCCCACGGAGTCCGTGCCGACCGCCGTGTCAGCTGACGAGATGGTGGAGTTGGTGGAGCGGTAGTAGCGCAGGGTGGTCGCGGCTGACGAGCCGCTGCCCTGGTTGCGCACCGTGGCGCTGAGGGTGAACGACGCTCCGGCATCCGGGCTGCTGTCGCTCACCGATGGCGCACCAACCACGAGGTCCGGCCCGGCGGCTGCCTCCACGGTCACCGTCACCCCGCTGGAGCAGTTGTTCGTGGTGTTGGATTCCCCGGACACCGAGTCCACGCAGGCCCCGTAGTAGTAGGTGCCTGCCGTGGACGGCGCGGTCAGGCTGATCGACTCGGCGCTGGTCCCCGACGCCGCCAGTCCGCCCACGGAGTCCGTGCCGACCTGCGTGTCAGCTGACGAGATGGTGGAGTTGGTGGAGCGGTAGTAGCGCAGGGTGGTCGCGGCCGACGCCGCGCCGCCCTGGTTGCGCACCGTCGCGCTGAGGGTGAAGGACGTCCCAGCCGTCGGGCTGCTGTCGCTCACCGAGGGCGTCCCCACCACCAGATCGGGGGCGGTAGCGACGCTGACGGCCACGGCCACCCCGCTGGAGCAGTTGTTTCCGGTATTGGATTCCCCGGGCACCGAGTCCACGCAGGCCCCGTAGTAGTAGGTGCCTGCCGTGGACGGCGCGGTCAGGCTGGTATACGCATTGTCAGTCCCCGGCGCCGACAGCCTGACCACCGCAACCATACCTACGGACGTGTCGCTGGATGATATGGTGGAGTCGGTGGAGCGGTAGAAGTGCAGGGTGGTCGCGGCCGACCAGTCGTTGCCCTGGTTGCGCACCGTGGCGGCCAGAATGAACGACGCCCCAGCCGTCGGGCTGCTGCCGAACACCGATGGCGTCCCCACCACCAGATCGGGAGCGGTAGCGACGCTGACGGCCACGGCCACCCCGCTGGAGCAGTTGTTCCCGGTATTCGACTCCCCGGACACCGAGTCCACGCAGGCGCCGTAGTAGTACGTCCCAGCCGTGGACGGCGCGGTCACACTGATCGACTCAGGGCTGGTCCCCGACGCCGACAGCCCGCCCACGGAGTCCGTGCCTGCGGACGTGTCGCTGGATGATATGGTCGAGTCGGTGGAGCGGTAGTAGCGCAGGGTGGTCGAGCCGGATGAGGCGCTGCCCTGGTTGCGCACCGTGGCGCTCAGCGTGAACGTCTCCCCGGTGGTCGGACTGCTGTCGTTCACCGATGGCGTCCCCACCACCAGATCGGGGGCGGCGCTGACGGTTACGGCCACCCCGCTGGAGCAGTTGTTGTCGGTTACGTTCTCGCCCGTGACGCTGTCTACGCAGGCGCCGTAGTAGTACGTCCCAGCCGTGGACGGCGCGGTCACACTGATCGACTCGGCGCTGGTCCCCGACGCCGACAGCCCGACCACGGAGTCCGTGCCTGCGGACGTGTCGCTGGATGATATGGTCGCATCAGTTGAGCGGTAGTAGCGCAGCGTGGTCGCGGCCGACGAGCCGCTGCCCTGGTTGCGCACCGTGGCGCTCAGCGTGAACGTCTCCCCGGTGGTCGGACTGCTGTCGTTCACCGATGGCGTCCCCACCACCAGGTCTGGCGCAGCGGCGGCAGTTACGGTCACCGTCACCGCCGTCGAGCAGTTGTTCGTGGTATTCGACTCCCCGGACACCGAGTCCACGCAGGCGCCGTAGTAGTACGTCCCAGCCGTGGACGGCGCGGTCACACTGATCGACTCAGGGCTGGTCCCCGACGCCGACAGCCCGCCCACGGAGTCCGTGCCTGCGGACGTGTCGCTGGATGATATGGTCGAGTCGGTGGAGCGGTAGTAGCGCAGGGTGGTCGAGCCGGATGAGGCGCTGCCCTGGTTGCGCACCGTGGCGCTCAGCGTGAACGTCTCCCCGGTGGTCGGACTGCTGTCGTCCACCGTAGGCGTCCCAACCACCAGATCGGGGGCGGCGCTGACGGTTACGGCCACGGCCACCCCGCTGGAGCAGTTGTTCCCGGTATTCGACTCCCCGGACACCGAGTCCACGCAGGCGCCGTAGTAGTACGTCCCAGCCGTGGACGGCGCGGTCACACTGATCGACTCAGGGCTGGTCCCCGACGCCGACAGCCCGACCACGGAGTCCGTGCCTGCGGACGTGTCGCTGGATGATATGGTCGCATCAGTTGAGCGGTAGTAGCGCAGCGTGGTCGCGGCCGACGAGCCGCTGCCCTGGTTGCGCACCGTGGCGCTCAGCGTGAACGTCTCCCCGGTGGTCGGGCTGTCGTCGTCCACCGTAGGCGTCCCAACCACCAGATCGGGGGCGGCGCTGACGGTTACGGCCACCCCGCTGGAGCAGTTGTTCGTGGTATTCGACTCCCCGGACACCGAGTCCACGCAGGCGCCGTAGTAGTACGTCCCAGCCGTGGACGGCGCGGTCACACTGGTCGACTCAGGGCTGGTCCCCGACGCCGACAGCCCGCCCACGGAGTCCGTGCCTGCGGACGTGTCGCTGGATGATATGGTCGCATCAGTTGAGCGGTAGTAGCGCAGCGTGGTCGCGGCCGACGAGCCGCTGCCCTGGTTGCGCACCGTGGCGCTCAGCGTGAACGACTCCCCGGTGGTCGGGCTGTCGTCGTCCACCGTAGGCGTCCCAACCACCAGATCGGGGGCGGGAGGGGTTCCGACGGCCACAGCCACCCCACTGGAGCAGTTGTTCGTGGTATTCGACTCCCCGGACACCGAGTCCACGCAGGCGCCGTAGTAGTACGTCCCAGCCGTGGACGGCGCGGTCACACTGATCGACTCGGCGCTGGTCCCCGACGCCGACAGCCCGACCACGGAGTCCGTGCCTGCGGACGTGTCGCTGGATGATATGGTCGCATCAGTTGAGCGGTAGTAGCGCAGCGTGGTCGCGGCCGACGAGCCGCTGCCCTGGTTGCGCACCGTGGCGCTCAGCGTGAACGACTCCCCGGTGGTCGGGCTGTCGTCGTCCACCGTAGGCGTCCCAACCACCAGATCGGGGGCGGCGCTGACGGTTACGGCCACCCCGCTGGAGCAGTTGTTGTCGGTTACGTTCTCGCCCGTGACGCTGTCTACGCAGGCGCCGTAGTAGTACGTCCCAGCCGTGGACGGCGCGGTCACACTGGTCGACTCAGGGCTGGTCCCCGACGCCGACAGCCCGCCCACGGAGTCCGTGCCGACCTGCGTGTCAGCTGACGAGATGGTGGAGTCGGCGGAGCGGTAGTAGCGCAGCGTGGTTGAACCGGACGAGCCGCTGCCCTGGTTGCGCACCGTGGCGCTCAGCGTGAACGACTCCCCGGTGGTCGGGCTGCTGTCGTCCACCGTAGGCGTCCCAACCACCAGATCGGGGGCGGCGCTGACGGTTACGGCCACCCCGCTGGAGCAGTTGTTCGTGGTATCCGACTCCCCGGACACCGAGTCCACGCAGGCGCCGTAGTAGTACGTCCCAGCCGTGGACGGCGCGGTCACACTGATCGACTCAGGGCTGGTCCCCGACGCCGACAGCCCGACCACGGAGTCCGTGCCTGCGGACGTGTCGCTGGATGATATGGTCGCATCAGTTGAGCGGTAGTAGCGCAGCGTGGTCGCGGCCGACGAGCCGCTGCCCTGGTTGCGCACCGTGGCGCTCAGCGTGAACGACTCCCCGGTGGTCGGGCTGTCGTCGTCCACCGTAGGCGTCCCAACCACCAGATCGGGGGCGGCGCTGACGGTTACGGCCACCCCGCTGGAGCAGTTGTTCGTGGTATTCGACTCCCCGGACACCGAGTCCACGCAGGCGCCGTAGTAGTACGTCCCAGCCGTGGACGGCGCGGTCACACTGGTCGACTCAGGGCTGGTCCCCGACGCCGACAGCCCGCCCACGGAGTCCGTGCCGACCTGCGTGTCAGCTGACGAGATGGTGGAGTCGGCGGAGCGGTAGTAGCGCAGCGTGGTCGCGGCCGACGAGCCGCCGCCCTGGTTGCGCACCGTGGCGCTCAGCGTGAACGACGCCCCGGCCGTCGGGCTGTCGTCGCTCACCGAGGGCGTCCCCACCACCAGATCGGGGGCGGTAGCGACGCTGACGGCCACGGCCACCCCGCTGGAGCAGTTGTTTCCGGTATTGGATTCCCCGGGCACCGAGTCCACGCAGGCCCCGTAGTAGTAGGTCCCCGGCGCGGACGGCGCGGTCACACTGATCGACTCGGCGCTGGTCCCCGACGCTGCCAGCCCGCCCACGGAGTCCGTGCCGACCTGCGTGTCAGCTGACGAGATGGTGGAGTCGGCGGAGCGGTAGTAGCGCAGCGTGGTCGCGGCCGACGAGCCGCTGCCCCGGTTGCGCACCGTGGCGCTCAGCGTGAACGACGCCCCGGCCGTCGGGCTGCTGTCGTCCACCGATGGCGTCCCCACCACCAAGTCCGGCGTGGGAGGGGTTCCGACGGCCACGGCCACCCCGCTGGAGCAGTTGTTCCCGGTATCCGACTCCCCGGACACCGAGTCCACGCAGGCGCCGTAGTAGTAGGTCCCCGGCGCGGACGGCGCGGTCACACTGATCGACTCGGCGCTGGTCCCCGACGCTGCCAGCCCGCCCACGGAGTCCGTGCCGACCTGCGTGTCAGCTGACGAGATGGTGGAGTCGGCGGAGCGGTAGTAGCGCAGCGTGGTCGCGGCCGACGAGCCGCTGCCCCGGTTGCGCACCGTGGCGCTCAGCGTGAACGACGCCCCGGCCGTCGGGCTGCTGTCGTCCACCGATGGCGTCCCCACCACCAAGTCCGGCGTGGGAGGGGTTCCGACGGCCACGGCCACCCCGCTGGAGCAGTTGTTCCCGGTATCCGACTCCCCGGACACCGAGTCCACGCAGGCGCCGTAGTAGTAGGTCCCCGGCGCGGACGGCGCGGTCACACTGATCGACTCGGCGCTGGTCCCCGACGCTGCCAGCCCGCCCACGGAGTCCGTGCCGACCTGCGTGTCAGCTGACGAGATGGTGGAGTCGGTGGAGCGGTAGTAGCGCAGCGTGGTGGATGCCGACGAGCCGCCGCCCTGGTTGCGCACCGTGGCGCTCAGCGTGAACGACGCCCCGGCCGTCGGGCTGTCGTCGCTCACCGAGGGCGTCCCCACCACCAGATCGGGGGCCTGATTGCCGCTGCTAGTGTCCGTGTTGCCGGTGGCGATGTTCGACGCCGGACCCGTCCCTGCAGAGTTGATGGCCGAGACCTGGTAGTGCCGCGTAGTCCCCGCCGTCAACCCGGTGTGCGAATAGCTGGTGGCGGCATTGCCCGTGTTGGCCACGAGATCGGTCCAAGTGGACCTGTCCTCCGACACTTCTATCCGGTAGCCCGTAATGGCCGCTCCACCATCGCTGGGTGGCGCACTCCACGACAGGTCTATCCGGGTCTCCCCGTTCCCCGTCGCCGTCAATCCCTCAGGTGTCCCCGGAGGGTTGTGCGTAGCCGGGCCATCGAGGTAGATGTTGATGAGCTTTATAACATCGGTCTTGCTGATGCCCCCCCCATCAAGGTAGTCGTTTATGGCCTGTATGACCTCGCTTTTCTCTATCGTGCCATTGTTGTTGGCGTCGTACCGGTCAATCAAAGGGTCCTCGGCAGTCTGCTCACGGCAGTTGACAACGCCAAGCCTGGTAGCGATGTTCTCCAGCCACGTCTGGAATGAGGCGTCTGTTGGCGCGCACATCCCAGTGCCACTCAAATCGAGATAGGTGAGCGAGGTCAGGCCGGTGAAGGAGCCGGGCAATGGTCCCGAAAGGCCCGAATTGTCGTTGAGGGACAAGCTCTGCAGGTTGGTAAGGTCGCCCAGTTCCGCCGGCATCTTCCCGTTCAACTCGTTTTCGTCGAGGTCCAACGCGGTGACGCGCCCACTGCCGTCGGTGATCACGCCGTGCCATTCTCCGATGGGCTCGGCGCTCAGCCAGTTGGTCTCGTTCGACCAGTTCGGGCCGTCGGTGGCGTTGTAGAGGGCGACCAAGGCGACCCGGTCGGTGGATGGGTCCGTCTGCGCTTCAGCCAACTCCGTGCCGGCCGCGCTGCCAAGGGCCATGGCGACAACCGCCATCAAAGCGGCGAGAAATCCGGCGATATGCCTTGCCGTCTTCGTTCTCCCCCGGGGGAGCAGCGAGAGCGTCGTCGCCCCCGTGGACCTCATGCTGAATATGCCCCGGTGGCTCCCGTTGGTCTCGCCCATAGTGCGCTCCTAGACGTAGAGTCGTCATTTGTAACCGCTATGCGGTTTCGTTGCCAATAACAAGGCTTGCCGCCCGAAAAGCAGCCCCCACCAACATAAATCGTAGTGAGACTCCAAGCCGGATATAAGGAGCAAATGTCTAAATTGCACTAGACATTTGTCTACGGAGATTGCATAGGCAAATACCTACCAGGTGCCTATGCTCATGCCGCGTCAGGTCTCAGCCCGGCGTGTTCAGGAAGCGACGTGGACGTGCAAAGGGACTCCCATCGGAGTCGGGGGAATGGCGGGGAGCGCGCGGGGCGTGGGTGTGAGTGTAGGAATCGCTGCGGCGCTTTGGAACAAGCCAGAGGCCCCCGCCGTTACAGCAGGGGCCTCGTCGCTTCCGGGTACGTTGCCTGACGGCCTGCTTCGCCGGTTCCCGGCGGGGCAAGGCAGGCGTCAGATTACAGCGCCAACCTGAAGCGTAATTCGAAAGTTCTTGATTTTGTCAAGCGTGGTGGGCCTAAGCGGACCGTACGCAGTACGGTCTTTGAGTTAGAGGTGTCCCTTTAGCCCTTCGGTCTTCAGCTCGATCGTTCAGCGCATACCATTACAGAGGCCATGGCTGCCCCAGGCAATCCTGTTATGTACGATGCCTCTAGCGGTCTCGAGCACGGTTGCCTTGGTTTCACAACAGCGTAGGCACCGAGATAAAGCACCGCCTTGCCTTCGTTTCCCGCTTTGCACACTCCTAAACGCATAGATGGGTGCAAAGGGCGAGGGTTACTCTTCCACGTCTTGGGTAGCGGGGAGGAAGTCGGCGTCGGTAAAATCTGCGAAGCGGCCGGGGAGGAATTGGCCCATGTCGGAGACGACCTGAGTTGAACCACGGCAGATATAGTCCGTGATGATGCGGCCTGTGATGGGTCCTAAGTGGATGCCCTTGGTGGTGTGTCCGGTAGCCAAGAGGACGCCTTCTCGACCGGGGACCGGGCCGATGATGGGTTTGCTGTCGGGACTCAGGGGGCGGGAACCGGCAAGCTGTTGAACCAACTCGGCACGCTCCAGGTCCGGAAAGACATCTATGGCACGCTGAAGGAGTTCCATCCGGGCAGTTTCGGTGGGCTGGCGGTCAAACTCCTCGCCCCAGAAAAGCTCTTTCTGGTCATAGTCCCGACCGCCGGTGCTGCCGACGCTGGTGAAACCGTCCATCCGGCTGACCATGTGACCGCGCTTGGGAGAGCTGATCAGCACCGGAAGGGGTTCGCCGGGGTAGTTGAGCAAAAGGCGCTCTCCCTTCAAGGGGCGGACAGGAATGGGGAAGCCCAGCCAAGGAGTGAAAGCCCGGCTCCAGGTGCCGGCCGCCACCACCACCGTGCCGCAGTGTATGTCTTCGGAGGCGGTCTTGACGCCGGAAATCGCGGGGCCACTGGTGGCAAGGCCGGTTACTTCCCGGTAAAGGATGTTGGCGCCCTTGAGTTCGGCGCCCCGGCCCAGAGCTAGGTTAAGGCGGTAGCTGTCCAGTTGGGCGGACTCGTCCTCATACACGGCGCCGACGATAGAGGGGGAGAGGCGGGGTTCGATGGAGTGGACCTCCTGCGCGTCAATCCAATGCATCTTGACGTGGGGTTGCTGCCAGACCATCAAGCTTCTGATTAGTTCGGCCTCTTCGTCATCCAGAGCCAACCGGAGAGAAGGACGACGCTGGTAGAGAAGGTCCATGCCCGTGGCGGATTCCAGTTCGGGAACGATCTGCTGAAACTCGGAGTAAGAGGCTTGAGCAATCTGGAAGGACGCCCCTGGGGAGAACTCGGCGCCCAGCAGACTAAGGGAACCGGTGGCGTGGGCGGAGGCCCCGCTGCCGATGGATTCCCGCTCCAGGAGGGTCACCTTGACGCCTTCCCGGGCCAGGTAATAGGCGACCGAGCAGCCGACCACACCGGCGCCAATCACAACTACGTCCGCGCTTTCAGGCATACCCTTGCCCTCCCATTGCAGTTCTTGGGATTATCGCCGTGGGCCGCAGGAGTGTCAATCAGGCAGCATCATCGTCGACCGGTTCGGAGTCCGGGTTTGCCAGTTGTCGCCAATGGGGCTGACTGAGGCGATGGTTGCCCGGGCGAAAAGATAGCACTCGGTTCGCCTACCGCGGTAGGTGGCGCTCAATCCAGCGCCGCTCCTCCTCCTCCTCCTCGAAGTAGATGAAACGGTGGAACAGCTTGGGTCGCTCCCGCCCCTGCCGAAGGTCTTTCTGAAGGGCCAGGCTGCCGGGGCCGTCCAATTTCAGCGTTTCCGGGTCAATTACAACCCCGTATTCTGAACGCGCCGATTTCAGAGAGACGAAGCCGCCCCGCACATCCCTTTCGACCAGGTGAATTTCTCGTTCCAGGGGATCGCCCCAGCCGCCTCCGCCGGCGGTGTAGATTCTCACCAGATCGCCGGCCTGCCAAGGGTTGTCGTCGGAAAAGGGACGGATATTTCTTTCGCCCTCACACCCGGGGTTTAGAATCACTTTGGACGTGCCTCCGGCCTTGCCTCCGGCGACGCCCCAGGCCGGGAACTGGTTGTTCTCTACCCGCAGCCCGAATGTCCCTTCGGGAGCCAGCAGCCGGACATCCCGGATGATTCCGCAGCCGCCGCGGTACTTGCCGGGCCCGCCGGAGTCGGGGTTGATGGCGTACCGCTCCATTCTCAGGGGGTACTCCATGTCCATGAACTCTGCCGGGTAGTTTTCGTTGTGGCGGCTGTAAACGGCGTCGATGCCGTCGGCGCTGGGACGGGCGCCATGCCCGACCGCAATGCCGTCGGTGCACAGCATCCACTCTCCCGACTCGGCGTCCTTCATCCGCCAGTAAGCGATCACGTACACCGCCATTGCCGCCATGGTGTTTCCGCCACTGGCCCTGGCGACGACGGCACGAACGGCGTTTTTCAGCTTGGTGAAGGTGTGGGCGCGGCAACCCAGCGCCGCAGGCCACTGGGGTTGCAGGATACTGCCCGGACGTAGCTTCACTTCGTCCACTGCCGCCAACAGTCCCTGATTCATGGTGAGGGACGGGTCGTACTGGTGAAAGTGCTGGCCGAAGTAGGCCCCAATGGTGCCGTCGCTGGCCATGAAGTTGATGGAGCCGGGGGCTTGGTCGTCGCTTTCGGTGGCATCCAGGGTAATGTGGTCTCCTGTGCGGCTCAGTTCCAGGTGGAAGGAGTGCCACTCAGCGCCCACTCCGTCGTTGTCCATGTAGTCACGAGTGGTGTAGTTCCCAGGCGGTATCATTTCCAGCGTCTTCTGGTGGATGAATTCCGCCGTTTCCTCCCGGTCCTGGCGGATGGCTGCCAGGGTGGTCTCTTTGCCGAAGCGGCGAAAGATTTCCAGGACCCGTTCCTCGGCCCGCTGCGCCGCCGCCATCAAAGCCCGGCTGTCACCTTCCAGCAGGTCGGGGTAGCGGGAGTTGCGCAGGATGATCCGGTAAGCTTCGTCGTTCAGCTTTCCCTGATCAACTATCCTGATGGGTGGCACCAGGGTGCCGTCGTGAAATATCTCGGTGTTGGCCGGCCCAATGCTGCCGGGGCGGGAGCCCCCCAGGTCCCAGAAGTGGGCGAAGGAGTGACAGTAGGCCACCAGTTCCTCTTCAAAGAAAACGGGCGTTATGAACACCATATCAGGGGTGTGGCTGATGCTGCCCCGTGAGATGTATGGATCGTTATACCAGTACACATCCCCGGGGTGCATGGTCTCCGGGGCGTAGCATTCCCACACACAGCCCAATATGTCGCTGCCCATGGTCTCGCCATATATTTCTTGCCCCCGACGGTCCAGGAAGCTGACGGTGTAGTCCTTCTTTTCCCGTATGAAAGCCGACATGGCCGTCCGTTCGATTATCAGCTCGCACTCCAGCCGCGCCGAACGCAGAGAGCCACGAACAAGTTGGAGTGTAATCGGGTCTACGGAGATCTTTTGAATAATGCCCTCGCCTTTGGCCGGGTTCGTTGACATACCGTGTTCTCTCCTTAGCTAAACTGGCTGCATGATGCAGTTGCCATAGTCGTCAACCCGGGCCTGCCAACCCGGGTCGATGACCACCGTGGAATCGACGTTTTCAAGAATAGCCGGGCCATCTATGGTGGAACCCGGTGCCAGCCTCGCCCGGCCGTAGATGTCGCAGGAGACGAAGCCTTCGGTGTCTTCGAAGTAGGCCGGGCGCCGCCCCAGTGGGGCCTCAGCCGGGGTACTCAAGTCGCGGGAAAGCGGGGCCATTCTGGCCGATTCCAGGTGCCCCAAGGCGGTGACGCGCAGGGTGACGATCTCCACCGGTTGGTCCAGGGAGAACTCGAATAGACGATGGTGCTCCCTGTGGAAATGCTGAATCATGGCATCCAGGCTGGCTGGCTCGACCGCCTTGCCTGCCAACTCCACCGTCACCTCGGAGCCCTGGTGAGCGTACCGCAGGTCCGCCGACCGCGCCAACTCCCGCCGGTCAGCAGGAACCGACTCGGAGTCAAGCCAATGGGCAGCTTCACTCTCCAGCTCCCTGTAGATGTTCTCCATGGCGCAGGAATCGTAGTTGGGAGCCTTCTGGATCGAAGTCCTGGCGTAGTCGTTCTTGAAATCGGCTACCAGCAGCCCATAGGCCGAGGCGACGCCCGGGCTAGGCGGGGCGATGACAGTGGCCATATCCAGGAGGCGGGCCACACTGATGGAGTGCATCGGCCCCGCGCCCCCGAAGGCGACCAGCGCGAAATGGCGCGGGTCGTGACCGCGCTCCACGCTGACGTTGCGAATGGCGCCCATCATGTTGTAGTTGACTATTTGCAAGATGCCGTGGGCCGCCCGGTACAAGTCCAAGCCCAAGGGAGAAGCGATTTTCTCCTGTATGGCCGATCTAGCTGCCGCCGCGTCCAGGGTCAGGGCACCCCCGGCAATGGTGTCATTGATACGGCCCAGCACCAGATTGGCGTCTGTGACTGTTGGCTCGGTTCCTCCCAGGCCGTAGCAGGCCGGGCCGGGTACGGCCCCGGCGCTGCGCGGCCCTACGTTCAGGTTGCCCGCCGCCGTCAGCCAGGCGATACTGCCGCCGCCCGCGCCTATGGTGGCGATGTCCAGCATCGGCAGTTGTACCGGCCAGTCGCCCAGTTCTCCCTTCAGGGTAATAGTGGGGGTGCGTCGGTTGACCAGGGATACGTCGGTACTGGTTCCCCCCATGTCAAAGGAGATGCAGTCCTCTATCCCGGTGTTGATGGCCACATCAATGGCGGACATGACCCCTGCAGCCGGGCCTGACAGGGCGGTGAAGACCGGCTGCCGGATGGCGGTTTCCGCGCCGATCACACCCCCGTTGGACTTCATAATCAACAGAGGGGCCTCCACTCCAAGTTCCCGCAGTTCCCGGTCCAGGTTCTCGATGTAGTAGCTAACTCGCGGCATGACGTAGGCGTTGAGAACGGTGGTTATCGTCCTCTCGTACTCCCGGAAGACTGGGAGCACTTCAGACGACAACGACAGGTGCGCGTCGGTGAACCTCTCCAGAACCAGTTCCCGAGCCCGGAGCTCGTGCGTGGGGTTCGCGTAAGAATGGGTCAGGGAGATGGCAATGGACTCGATCCCTTCGTCACTAAAATGCGCTGCCGCCGATCGCACCATGTCTTCGTCGAGGGCGGTTATGATAGTGCCGTCGAAGGCAGTGCGTTCCTGAATCTCAAGGACGCGCTCCGGCGGTACCGGGCGTTCCGGTTTGACCCAGACGTGGGGGTTGGCCATCCTGGCCATGTTGTGTCGACCGATTTCCAGAACATATTTGAATCCCTCGGATACCAGCACTCCAACGGGTGTGCCCTTGCCCTCCAGAATAGCGTTGGTGGCTATGGTGGTGCCGTGGAAGATGCGACGAACTTGAGAATAGGCCACGCTCCTCGTATTGAGTATCTGGGAGATTCCGGCGATGAAGCCCCGGGACGGGTCGTCGGGAGTGGAGGGGGTCTTAAGCAGTTGGAAATCGCCAGTGGTCAGGTTTAGAAGGACAATGTCGGTGAAGGTTCCCCCCACGTCGATTGCCAGGGCGTAGTCATCCATATACTTCCAGCCAGCGTGGTTTGCCATTACCGCTCGCAGGGCGGAAAGGCGGTTATCGGGCGGAGCCTTCGGCGGTATCGGTCCACATCGGTCCGGCTTGGTACCTTTTCTCACGCCAACGGGAAATGAGTCCGGTACCAGTTCACGACTTCGGCCACCGACGCGGCCCAAACGCTTTGTCGCCTCTGACCTGCCCCTAGTGGTTATACCACCTTCTATACTAATCCGACAAGCGTATGGTCTTGCCTCATTTCTTCTACCAGTCTTAGAGCCTATCCGACAACTCCGGCAGCGCGATATGTTATCCAGGCACAGGCAAAGTGGAGCATAGCAAGATAGTTGTCCAAACGCTTCTCCCAACGGATGAGCAGGCGTCTGAACCGATTCAGCCAGCTATGGCTGCGCTCGACCACCCAACGGCGGGCGCGGTAACCGGGGAGGGTCTGTTGTTCCTCCCGCTCTTGGCCTCGGCTGCGGATGTGGGCTGTGTATCCGTACCGTGCCGCCAGCTGCTCAACCTCAGCAAAGTCATAGCCCTTGTCCAGACACAGATGCTGAGGTTGTCCGGGTCGGGGAACCGGACGTTCCGCCACCATAGATTCGAATGTCGGCTCAACCATCTTCATGTCGTGGCGGCTGGCTCCATCCACACACACCCCTATGGGAATACCGTTCCCCTCTGTCAACAGGCTGCGTTTGGTCCCCTTCTTGCCCCGGTCTGTAGGGTTTGGCCCAGTGCCCTCACCCCCCGAGCGGAGCCTTTGTCATGGCTCCATCCATTGCCTGCCACTGCCAATCTATTCCATGCAGTTGGTCGTATTCAGACAACCCCTGCTTCCATAGCTCCTCGAAGACTCCGGCGGCTCGCCAACGCTGGAATCGGTCATGCACAGTGCTCGGAGCACCGAACGTGCGAGGCAACGCTTTCCACTGGCAGCCGGTCCGCAGCACGTAGAAGATTCCATCCATACACTCTCGAGCAGGTTTCCATGGCCTCCCGCCCTTCGGACTCGTCTCCTCTGCAGGCAATATCGGCTCAATCCTCTCCCACAGAGCATCGGGAATCCGCCAATCAGCGCCTACGCCTCCATGATCGATCTTCGACATGTCTTTCCTCCACTCAAGTAGAATGGAGAAAGTTTATCCAAAGTCTCTGATATCCACCAAGGACAATTAAGGTTATCGGATAGGCTCTTAATGCGAGTTTTGTGGGTCAATTCGCCGTTGGTGCCAACGCAGCAATCTCCCTGGGGAACAGGTTTCTCAGTGCGCTGTTGGGTCTCTCGCAGTTAAAACGCCTGCGCCTGGATTCCATCTTCTCTTAAGCTTCCTCTAAGAGGGTGTGTGAGAAGTCTTGGATATGTATTAGAATGGAGGCATGAAACGCAAAGCATACCCCAGTGACCTGACTGATGAACAGTGGAAGATGCTCGCTCCGCTACTCCCGGCAGCCAAAACTGGGGGAAGGCCACGTACTGTAGACCTGCGGGAAGTCGTCAACGGCATTCTATACGTTCTGCGCAACGGTTGCACGTGGCGAGCCATGCCGCATGACCTCCCGCCTTGGGGTACTGTATGGTGGTATTTTCGGGAGTGGAGAGAGGATGGTACATGGGAACGAGCCAATGACGCTCTCCGAGTCAAGGTCCGGCAGGCCGAGGGGAGGAACCCGACACCTAGCGCTGCTATCATAGACAGCCAGTCGGTCAAGACTACGGAAAAAGGGGGCCTCGTGGCTATGACGCTGGCAAGAAGGTCAACGGTCGAAAGCGACATATCATTGTAGATACCATGGGGTTGCTGCTGGCGGTGGTGGTGCATCCTGCCAATATCCAGGATAGGGATGGGGCGAAGCTGGTCATCGATAAATTGATAGGGAGGTTTCCCCGCATGAGGTTGGTCTGGGCCGATGCTGGCTATGCTGGAAAGCTGATCGAGTGGGTCTGGGCCCTGACAGGCTGGGCACTCGAGATTGTCAAGCGCCCCAGGGACAGCCACCGTTTTCAAGTGCTGCCGCGAAGATGGGTGGTCGAACGAACATTCGCGTGGCTCAGCAGGTGCCGTCGGATGAGCAAGGACTACGAAGCTCTGTCCGATACAACCGAGGCGTGGACCCATATAGCTATGATTCATCTCATGCTCCGACGCTTAGCACCAACCTAATTTGAACTTCTCACACACCCTCTTAGAGAAACCGACACGGTACCTCCTCCCTTTGACCAATTGGATAGGGAAACCCGCCTTCAACTGCTTAGTGAGTTTTATCAGATCGCAAACGACCTATATGGGGCGTTCTTCGCAGTCGTAGTTGAGGAGACTTTCCTGGACAGATCACAGGACCCGTATGAGCGCGCACTTGAGGAGATACTGTCGCGCTTTGACCACTTCCTCAGACGTATGTACAGAGAGCGCAATCAGAGTAACAAAGGACTGATTGTTATCGCAGACTCCAACTACCGAGAGCGCTTGGAGTCACTTGCTCACCAGCTTACCGTACAAGGAACGAGATGGGGGGAACTGCAAAATCTAGTTGACATTCCGTTTTTCACTCTCTCACGAAATAGCAGGCTGTTGCAGTTGGCAGACCTGATCGCGAACAACGTGTATGGCAGATACGAGAGCGGGCACGCAAAAGAGTTTGACCTCATGTTGCGAAAATTCGACCAGGATGAATCAGGAAAAATTCACAGCCTTCTCCATCTGTGCAGAGAGAGGAATCTCTGCTATTTGCCCTGCTGCCTAACGAGAAGGCCTACGTGACGAAACCTTGTGAATTCACGATTCCACCAGGACTTTCAGTATGGCACATTCCCCTACTATACTACGCCAGCGGTATCGTGGCGGTTACGCAGGGCTGGTCGCCGTGCACTCCCGTCGTGTGGCCCTGCCCGGTGATGTCTTCCACCAGGCGGGCGTCTCCCGGGCCGAACACCCTCTTAGAGCCGTCGCCGAAGCCGATCTCCAGCTGGCCCGACAGGATGATCACGTACTGCCGCCGCGGCGCGGGATGCCAGTCGGCGAAGTTGCCCGCCGGTATCTCGCGGAAGCTGATGTCCGTCGTCGGCTGGCCTGAGGTCCACTGGGGCGTTGCAGAGAGGTCGATGTCCTCGTAGTGCGTCTGTCCGTCATCGCCCGTGTACATTCGATAGGTTCCCATATCTTTTCTCTCCCTAAGCTTTGCTTTCCGACGTTGGCTTCGCGACTGCGCTCAACTATGCTGGCGCAAGGCGAGAACCCGCTCATCTCCAAACCATGAAGAGGACGCCTGAGGCTGTTACTTCCCTATCCGGTGTAGTCCTTGACGGTTGCCAGCGGCTCTTCTCCGTCGGCCACGCGCTGGATGTTGGCGTAGGCGAACTCCGCGCGCCGGAACACGGCGTCCCAGGTCGTGCCCGCGCTGTGTGGGCTTACCACGACGTTGTCCATATTGAGCAGCGGGTTTTCAGGATCGACGGGCTCCTTCTCGAACACGTCCAGCCCCGCGCCCGCTATGCGGCCCTCTTGTAATGCCTCGATGAGGGCGGCCTCGTCTATCACAGGGCCTCTGCTGGTGTTGATGACGACCGCCGTCGGCTTCATCATGGCAAGGCGTTCACGGTTTACGATGTGATACGTTTCCGAGGTTAGCGAGGTGTGGCACGTCAGGATGTCCGAGGTACGGAACAACTCCTCCAGGGACACGAGGGTAACGCCCAACTCGCGCTCCCGGTCCGCCGGGAGTGGAAACTTGTCGTAATACTGCACCTTCGCGTCGAAGCCCTGCGCCCGCTGGGCGACGCGCCTGCCTATGTTGCCCATGCCTATGATGCCGACGAGTTTGTTCGCCATTTCGAAGGTGTTGAGCGTGTTTATGGGACCTCTCCAGCGACCCTCTCGCACGGAGTGGTAGGTCTGGGGCAGCAGCTTGTAAACGGATAGCATCAGCAGCAGGGCGTGGTCTGAGACCGACCAGGAGTTTGCACCACCGTTGTTGGCGCAGGGTATCTCCAACTCGCGGAGCAGGTCGAGGTCCATGCCGTCGTACCCGGCGGCAAGTAACTGAACGAGGCGAAGCCTGGTCGCCGCTCGGAACGCCTTTTCGCTCGGTCTGCCGCCGTAGAGTATGAGAAAGTCCGCGTCCCTCAACGCCTCGACCTGTTGCTCCTCAGTCACGTTCCTTCCGCTGAGGACGGTCGTTGAAAAGCCCTCCGGCGCATACGACGTAACGGCGTCGACCGCGCCCTGGGGCATACCGGTTATGAACACCACTTTGTAAGCATCGGCCATTGTCATTTCCTTTTGCTCGAAGAATGTTGGTCGGCTGCTCGTTCGGATCAGTATCGTCCCTCAAGAAGCTTCTTCAGCCCTTCGGGGGTGAAGTCCAGCGACTTGCAGTAGTCTATGATCACGCGCTCGCCTTTCTCGACCTCTTCCACCGCTTTTGGGATGTCCAACGCGATTTCGCTGGGTATGGTCAGCGCGCCGTGCTGGTCGCCCATTACGATGTCACCCGGTTCGACGGTCTGGCCGCCGACCTGTACGGGCACCCCGTACTCCACCATGTGAACGTATGCGTGAGAGACGAGCACCTCGCTGGCGAAGGCGAAAAAGCCGAGCTCCCTCATCTCGTCGAGGTCCCGCACGCCGCCGTCGGTAACCGTGCCGACGCAGCCTAGCGCCTGGTGCACATTGCTCTGCACCTCGCCCCAATACGAGCCTATGACGTCCGGGTAATCGAGGTCGTGCAGGACAATCACCCTCGGCTCTGGTATGGTCAGAACGTAGTCTATCCACTCGGAGCGCGCCACCCTCATGTGCGGGCTTGGGGGAGAGCTGGCGGTGATAACGCCGGTTACGGCGTAGCCGATCATATTCCCAAGCTCAGGGAATATGCTGCCGATCGTTGGAAGCATGAAACCCTCGTCCCTGCCCTGGATGTCAAAGGTCTCGATGGCGTTGGCGATGGCGCAAGACTGAATACGCCCTATGGCGTCCAACTGCTCGCGTGTCAGTTCGGTCATAGTCACTCTCCTTTGATTGATTGCGTCGTCCATGAAACCCGGCCCCATTTCCCGCATTCGTGGAGGTAGGGACGCGAAATGGGCGGGGCATCGTTTTCCTACTCAGTCCAGGTGATACACCGCCGGCGCGGGCGGTTGTGTGTACATCGCGTCGATCACGTGCACTCCCTTGATGACGTGCTCGAGCCCGAGGTATGTTGCGTAATGGCCCACGACGAGAAGCGTTTTGCCGCCATCGGTTCGCGCCACGTCATCGACAAACGCCTTCATCCGCCGCATCACCTGCTCGTAGCTCTCGCCGTTGGGGAACGGCGTCGTCACGTGCTCGGCGCGGGCCGCCTCCACCTTCGCCCGTGAGCCGCCGGTCATGTCGCCGTAGTCGCACTCTCGCAGACGCGCGTCTTGCACGATGGCGATGTCCCTGCCAGCGAGGATTATCCGCGCGGTGTCGTAGGCGCGCTGGGTATCTGAGGTGTAGGCGGTGTCAAACCGGATGCCACCATAGACCGGCCTGTACTCTTCAGCGGCCTGCTCAAGGCCCGACGTGGCGAGCGCGACATCAAAGTGCCCCGACGCGATGCCGCGCTCTATGTCCAGCGTTCGAGCGTGCCCCTGGTAGTAGATGGTTATCACGAGTCCTCGCGGCGAAACAAAGATGAGCGGCGCGACATGGGATCATGAAGCGTCTTCGACTATCTCGAAGGCGCTGGTTATCTTGCACCGTCCCGAGAGCGTCGCGCCCACTGAGCAGTACTTCTCCTCGGAGAGCTTGATGGCTCTTTCGACGAGCGTCTCTCTGAGCCCCCTGCCCTTCACCACGTAGCGCAACTGGACCTCGTCATACGTCCAGGGCGGGTCGGGCTGCTGTGAGGCCTCGACTCGCACCTCCAAGCCGGTCACGTCCTGCCGCTGCCTTCGGAGAATGTTGACCACGTCGATGCCGCTGCATCCCGCAAGGCTGGTGAGCAGCAGGCCGCCGGGCATCATGCCGTCGAAGCCGTCGCCGTCGCTCTGGGGCGCATCGACTATCACCGAGTGGCCGTAGGCGTCTCTGGAGCTGAATTTGTAGCCACCCTCCCAGGACACCTCGATATTCGTAATGGGCTTGTCGGGCATGGCGGGGCGTCTCCTACTCGGGCATTCCGTTGTCGATCCAGCGCACGACCGCCTGAATCTCCTCTTCCTTGACAAATGGGCCGCTCATAGGCATACGGGGTATCGTGCCGAACCCCCGCCGGAGCGAGATTACAAGGTTGGTCTCGTCTCCCGGAACTCCGGGTTCGATGAACCTCTTGCCCATGGACTCGTCGTTGGCAAGGTGCTGAGGACTATCCCAGTGATAATCGTGGATTCCAGGCATGCCCAGCCTACCCTCTCGCCGCTCCCAACGCTCCATGACCGAGTTGAGGATTTCCTTGACGCGGGGCCACCTGACTATGTCATCGCCCAAGCTCCACTCCTCCGAATTCATCTGAATACCGGCGGCTGCCCGGCGCCGAGCGGCCCATTATCCCAGCCCAATGTTAACCATGCTTTCGACCTCAGTCAATCCCAGCGGGTCGCGCGGACGCGCGCGTCAGGGTGTATGATAGCCAGACCCGGCGCTTCACCCTGCCGGGGACTTGTCGGAAACCACTCGCAAGTGTTTCAGATTGGAGGGTGTGCTATGGGTACGCCTACGGTGAACAAGCTCGGCGCTCTGTCGCTCATCGTTGGCCCAATACTGGCGATAGTATTCTTTGCGCTCGAGCCGGGCGGCCTGCTGATCGACACCGCAGACTCTACGGACGCCGTCGCCGTGGTAACGGCCCTGGCGTCGAACTCCGCCCTGGCTCATCTCTCGGCGTTCGTGGTGCCCCTGGGTCTCGCCTTGTCGCTCTTTGGACTCTGGGTTGTCGAGAGCAACACCAGGGACAGCGGGGGTGGAAACGCTCTGGCGCGATTCGGCTTCGTGTTGCTGGCAATCACCAATTTTGGATGGATTTTGATCCAGGGCCTGACCCACACAATGGCCAATACCGCGCTCGACTCACAGCAGGCGATAGAGGCAGCGGTATCCGTTTATTTGGTGGATTCGGGCCTTACCATGATATTGGGTCTCACCGCGGCCCTGGGTTTTCTCGCGTTCAGCCTCGGCATGGCCGCCGCGAACCGGGTCAACAATATCGCCTCGTGGGTAGCGGCGGCATTCTCAGCCGTTTCCCTAGTGTGCCTCATCATAGGAACAACCGACCCTGCGCAGATGAAAGTCATGTTGCAGATAGCGAGGTCCATCTACCTAGTCTGGGTTCTCTGGATGATCCTCCTGGGCGCACAGACGCTCAAGAGGGGCACGGCGGCGTAGATTCGGGGAAGGGCTGAGTATCCAACAGGACCGCCACTACAACTGCGACAACTTCGAGTCGGTCCTTTAAGTCTGTTTTGACATAAGGGGGCGCCTCTGGCTATTATGGCGATTCAAGATACACGACTACTATAGAGGTCTGCAATCGGAAGGCAGGATTAGGTGACTTTCGAGAGGCTGGAGGCGAAGCGGCTGGAGAACGAGGAGAGGCTTCGGGAAGGCATTCTCGGACTTCGCGCTCGGCGTTGCCTCAGCTGGCTTGGGCGCGCCGAGAGGGAGATGATGGCGGACGACCACGTCGCCGCGTTTATCTTCTACTGGATCGCCTTCAACGCCGCCTACGTGGATGGCAAGTCGGAAGCAGCCGCTCCGTCGGAGCGCGCCTCGTTCGGTGAGTACTTTGACGAGGTCCTGTTGTTGGACGCCAGCGGGACGGGGCGAGAATTATGGCCTTCCTGGTTCCATTGTTCATAGAGCTGATGATGGACAGGCCAGACGTCCCCTGGGGAGACGCATACTATCCCTTCGTGGAGTCGTAGGTTTTCGTGAGCGACAGCACCATTTACCCCCTCTCGGCGGTGCGCGCCCTTGCGCTCCACGCGCAGGGCCTGGTCGAGCAGCCGGACCTCGAGACACCTTCCACGCCGGACGAGATATTCTCGGCTGTCGAGCGGGTCGGCTGTCTTCAGATAGACACGCTTCAGATGGTGCGCCGCAGCCACTACGTCGCACTGTGGAGTCGGCTTGGTATGTACGACACGGCCGCCCTCGACGGGCTGGTCTATGACCCCGGCGAGCGGCGGCTCTTCGAGTATTGGCTCCATGCGGCCAGCATTATCCCGCTCAGCGAGTACCGCTACCGTCTCCACATGATGCGGCGATGCAGAGAGGGCGGGTTCAGGTCGCGCCTGGCGTGGCTGGACAACGCGGAGAACGTCGCCATGGTCGAGGCCGTCCTGGAGCGGGTACGCGACGGTGGAGCGATGCGAACGGCCGACTTCTCGCACGAACGCGACGCGCCCCGCAAGGGCTGGTGGGACTGGAAGCCGTCCAAGCACGCCCTGGAGTACCTGTACGACCGCGGCGACCTGATGGTCACCAGCCGGGTCAACTTCCAGCGCGTCTATGACCTGCGGGAGCGCGTGCTTCCCGATTGGGTCGATACCAGCGAGCCGACGGAAGACGAGGCCGTCCGTCACCTGCTAGAACTGTCTATGCGGTGTATCGGCATCTGCCACCGTCGGCAACTGGTCGATTACGCGCGCATGAAGCGCACGGAGGCGGGGCCACACTTCGAGGCGCTACTGAATGACGGCACGTTCGTGAAAGTGCGTGGCTGCCTCATCGATGGCAGTGACAGCGAGTTTGTCATGCATCGTGACAGCCTGCCCGCGCTGGAAGAGGCTGCGGACGGAGCGCTGGTCCCCCGACATACGACGTTCCTGACCGCGTTCGACAGCCTGTTCTGGGCGCCGGGCCGCGACGCGCAGCTCTGGGGATTCGAGCAGCGATTGGAGGCCTACACGCCGGAGCCGAAACGAAGGTGGGGCTACTTCTGCCTGCCTATCCTGCACAGGGACCGGCTGGTCGGGCGCTTCGACCCAAAGCTTGAGCGGCGCTCTGGAACGCTGCGTTTGAAGGCCCTGCATCTCGAACCCAGCGTTCTGCCCGACGAGGAGCTCGTGGCCTCGGTCGCCAAGTCTATGAGGGCGTTCATGGTGTTCCACGACGCCACCGAACTCACGGTGGAGCGGAGCGAGCCGGCCGAGTTCGGCGTTAAACTGCTGGCAGCGTTGTAGGTCAACGCCAGGGCCCTTCCAAAGTGAGTTTATCTTGGCCGGTTTAGCCGCTTGACAAGCCCCCAGATAAGCTCTAGTTTGTACGCTATCATCGTTGCTGCGAAAGCGTCGTTGACTCATCGTTGACCCGTGCTATCTCAATGCCAGCGGGTGGGGGCGGCAACCCCATAGGAAAAATCCGAATACTAGGAGCGCGCGCATGGCGAACTTATCTGTTTACCCAGCATCGAATAGGCCGGTGGCCATGGGTGTCAACGGCATGGTCGCTTCCGCCCACCCACTCGCGTCCCTGTCGGGGCTTCGAGTGCTGATAGATGGCGGAAACGTCTTCGACGCCGCCGTAGCCACCGCCGCCGCGCTGAACGTGGCCGAGCCGTACATGTCCGGCGCGGGAGGAATCGGCGTCGGACTCGCCTACGTCGCCAGGGAGAACAGGGTTCGCGCGCTGGACTTCTCCGGCAGAGCGCCCAAGGCGGCTGAGCCGTCCAGGTTCACCTACGAGACCAAGCAGACCGGCGTCCTCGCGTCGCTCATTCCGGGAAACGTCGCGGGGTGGCTCACGCTCCACGAGGCCTACGGGTCTATGGATAGGGAGCGTCTCTTCCAGCCCGCCATAGGCTACGCCCGAAGACGGCGTTCCGGTTACCAACCTGAACAGCCGCATGATGAAGAACAACGCGCCCCGGCTCGCCAGATTTCCGTCGGCGCCGATCATACTGGGCGACAACGGAAAGGCGCCCAGGCCGGGAACTCGACTGAAGATGCCGCAGCTCGCGGACTCCCTGCGCAAGATAGCCAAGCACGGCATGGAGACCTTCTACCGGGGCGAACTCGCCGAGCGCATCGTGAAGGCCAACCAGCAGATGGGCGGACTCTTCAGCCTCGACGACCTCGCGGAGTACGAGGCCAGCTGGCAAGACCCCATCAGCCTCGACTACCGGGGCTACCAGGTCAATACCACGCCGCCCAGTTGCAGCAGCTTCCAAGTGCTTCAAACGCTGAAGCTAATGGAGGGATTCGGCGGCGCGGACATGGTGTTCCAGCATCCCAACACCCTGCACCTGTTCATGGAGGCCGTCAAACTCTGCGTTACCGACCGTATCAGGCATGGGGGGGACCCCGACTTTGTGGACGTTCCGATAAAGGGCCTGCTCTCGGACGCATACATCGACAGCCAGAGGGAGCGCATCGACCGGGAGAACGCGGCGAGTGTCATTGGTGAGCACTACACGAACAGCGGGCCGGTCAACGCGCTCACGCCGGGCAGCCCGCAGGAGTTCGACGGCGGCATGACCACGCACTTCGCGGTGGCGGACAGGGACGGCAACGTCGTCACGATAACGCAGACGCTGGGCGGCGGGTTTGGCTCCGCGGTGGCGATGGGCGACACCGGCCTGTTCCTCAATAACATGTGCTACTGGTTCGACCTGGAAGAGGGCAGCCCCAACCTCATTGGCCCTGGAAAGCGTGTTGATCTGGTAGTCGCTCCCACCCAGACGTTCAAAGACGGCAAATTCTACCTGAGCATGGGCACCCCCGGCAGCTACGGCATTCTCCAGACTACGCCCCAATTCGTGACCAACGTGCTGGATTTCGGCATGAACCCGCAGGAGGCTATCGAGGCCCCGCGCTTCAAGTGCGTAGCGGGCCGGCAGGTTGACATGGAGGAGCGTTTCCCCGTCCAGGTGCGCCAGGCTTTGCAAGACCTGGGCCACCAGGTCAACGTGCTAGAGCCTTGGTCCATGTCCGTTGGCGGCGCGCAGGGTATCCAGGTCGACGCGGACTCGGGAGTCTTCCAGGGCGGCGCCGACCCTCGTAGAGATGGCTACGCCATCGGCTGGTAGAGGGTGCGAAATTGGCCGCTGACAGGGTCTTCGTAACCAGGAGGCGCGTGCCAGAGGCAATCGCGCTGCTCGAACAGCGTTTCGACGTCGATGTCTGGGGGGAGGATAGGCCTCCGCCCAGGCCGGTCCTGCTGGCTCGGCTCGCGGTGTCGCAGGGCGTCCTGACCGAGATCGACGACGTCATCGACGAAGAGGCGCTGCGCTCGACCGACACGCTCAGGGTGGTAGCCAACCGCGCCGTCGGCATGGACAATGTGGACGTTGACGCGGCAACTCGGCTTGGTGTCGCCGTCTCGAACACCCCTGGCGTGCTGCACGAGTCCTGCGCGGACTTCACCTTCGCCCTGATGCTCGCGTTGGCGCGAAACGTCGTCTTCAGCGACCGCCAGGTCAGAGCGGGCGCGTGGACGATGTTCGACCAGATGCCCTATCTCGGCGCGGACGTTCACGGCGCGACGCTGGGTATCGTGGGATTGGGCAGCATAGGGCAGGCGGTGATGCGGCGCGCGCGAGGCTTCGACATGCGCGTTCTCTACTACGCCCGCACGCGCCGTCCGCAAGTCGAGAGCGACCACGCGGTCGAATGGATGCCGGGCTTGGACTCACTGCTCAGCCGCTCCGATTTCGTGTCAATCCATGTTCCCCTGACGCCGCAAACGGAGCATCTCATGGGGCTGCGGGAGTTCGAGCGCATGAAGCCGAGCGCTTTTCTGGTGAACACGTCGAGAGGCCGCACGGTGGACTCGAAGGCACTATACGAGGCGTTGTACAGCGGGCAGATCGCGGGCGCCGCGCTCGACGTGACGGACCCGGAGCCGTTACCACTCGATGACCCTCTTCTCACTTTGCCCAACGTCATCATCACGCCGCATCTGTCCAGCGCGAGCGCGGCCACGGTGCGAAGGATGGGATTGATGGCGGCGGAGAACATAATCGCCGCCCTAACCGGCCAGCCCATGCCTTCCTGCGTCAATCCGGCCGCGCTCCAGTAGTCCCTTCCCCCGTTGCCGCAGACGCGATAGCAATTGGTGCGACGTTATAGAGTCTCTTGAATCTCCGCCTCCGTCAGTCGCCAAGCGCCTAAGCTTGCGGACGCCGTCCTTCAGCACAGGTATGACGCCGGGAAGCCACCACTGCTCCCACATCTCGTCAATCCTGGACTGGAAGTAGTCCACATCCTCGTCCGTGAAGTGGGCGAACCGGCCCTGCCGCTTCAGGAATTCGATGACGGGCTTCCTCTTGCGCCGGCCTTGGGCAATCATCCGAGAGGGGCCGTTCAGGGCCAGCTTGCCTTCCTCGATCTCGTACTGCACCCAGATGCCCGTCTCGACGGCCAGCATACCCAGTTCGTGTGAGTACATCGGGTCGTAATCCCAGCCCTTGGGGCAGGGGTCGTAGGTGTGGATGAAGTTGGGGCCGCCAATGTTGAGTCCCTTGCGAACCTTGTTCATCAGGTCAACGGCGTAGGACGCGCAGCCGGTGGCGACGTACTTCACGCCTGGGTGTCCCACCGCCATCATGGGGGCCATGTTCTTCTTCCAGCGATTGTGCATGATGCGGTGAACCTTGCCCGGCGGACTGAAGGTGGTGTTCGCGCCCCATGGGGATGAGCCCGATACCTGGATGTCCGTATTGGCGTAGGACTCGTTATCGTACATGAGGATGAGCAGGTTGTACTGCTGGTGGGTCAGCGAGCCGGATATGGACGCGATGCCCATGTCCGCGCCTCCGCCGTCGCCGCAGAAGGCGATGACGTTGATCTTCTCCTCTTTCATCTTGCCCTTGCTCATCAGCGCCTTGAGGCCGGCTGCCGTGCCTGTGGCGGCCGAGCCGGAAGAGCCCAATTGCGTGTGCATCCAGGGCACGACCCAGGGCGTGGAGTAGTAGGTGGTGTTCGCCACGTACATGCAGCCGGTGCTGCCGAGCACGATTGTCCGGGGGCCGGCGGACTTGACCATGAGCTTCATCACGAGCGCGGACTCACAACCCTGGCATGTCCTGTGGCCCGAGGTGAAGTATTCCTCCAGTGGGGAGTCGTGCACTCCCTGGATGGTGGCGAGGACGTTTGCAGTAGTCATTCTATGTTGCTCCTTAGTCAGACTGGCCGAAAACGGCTATTCCCTGACGCCGATCCAGCGAAGCGGCTCATCAATCTGGCCGGTATCGGCTACCTTCTGAACCGCGTCGAACATCTCAGTGGTAGCTGGAACCGTAATCTCCCTTCCGCCGAGTCCCGCGATGAACCCCATTATGGGCACGCGCCTCTCCGCATCGTATAGGGCGGAACGTATCTCATTATACAGCACCCCGCCATTGTATGGCGCGCCCAGGGAGTAGTCCCTGTCGATTACGCCCACCGCCTTGAACTTGGACAGCGTGGTTCGGAGTTCCTCGTCCGGGAACGGGCGGAACCACTTTACGCGAACGAAGCCCACCTTGCGGCCCTGCTCTCGCAGCCTCCGGACCGTAACACGGAGCGGCAAAGCGAGCGTTCCCATGCCGACCAGGACTACGTCGGCGTCGTCGGTCATATACTCTTCGATGAACGGGTCGTCGCCGCCGCGCCCGAATATGCGCTTGAGGTCGTCGTGCGCCTCCGTGATGACGCCCTTTGCGCGGCGCATGGCGTCGTCGGTCTGGCGTCGGATTTCCAGCAGCCAGTCTTCGTTGACCTGCGGGGCGATGGTGATGGGGTTGTCCGGGTGAAGCAGGAACTTGCCCCTGTCGTAGGGAGGCAGGTACTGGTCCACGAGGTTCTTGTCCGGCACTTTCACTATCTGCTGCGAGTGCGTCAGGAACGCGCCGTCCGTGCTGATGGCGCAGGGGAGATAGACGCGCGGGTCTTCGGCCACGCGCCAGGCCATGAAGGCCGCGTCCATGGCCTCCTGCCCCGTATCGACCCAGCGGAGCAGCCAGCCGAGGTCACGCACGGCGAGCGCGTCGTTGTGCTCGCAGCCGAAGGCGCCGGGGTCGTCGAGGGCGCGATTGCCGACCATTGCCACCATGGGCAGTCGGAGGCCGCAGGTAACGGCGAGCGCCTCGAATGCGTAGAACCAGCCCACGCCGCTAGAGCCTGAGAAGACTCTGGCTCCAACCGCCGAGGCGTGCTTGACAATCTCGAATTGCGAGTGTTCGCTCTCGGCGACTATGTACTCGCATTTCAGTTCGCCGTTGGCAATCAGCCTGGAAACGAACTGCATCACAGTGTCGTATGGACGAATAGGGTAGGCCGTTATGACGTCTACGTCGGCGAGAGCGCACGCTATGGCGATGGCCTCGGAGCCGCTTATCAGCTCCTCTCGTTCGAGCGCAGGTTGTGTTTCAGTCGTCATCACTTACCCCCGTAGCGGCGATTCAGCTTCGTAGCCGTCCCACTGGTACAGACCGTGAGAGCGTCCCGTGTCGCCCTTCTCGACCTTCGACACGGCTATCTTCTCCTCGAGCCACTTCATGTAGTCGTCCCGGTCGCGCTTCCAATGGTCGTGCTGGCTGGAGTTGTCGCTGAAAGCCTCCTCGTTGACCATCGTAATGCAGTCGGCCACCGGGCATACCTCTTCACAAACGCCGCAGCCGCAGCACGATTCCATGTCGGAGTCGTAGAGGCCCTCGGGCGTCACGTCGAAGCAGGAGTCGGGGCACTGCAGCCAGCACAGCGTGCACTTGGTGCACGTCTCGAAGTTGATGACCGGCCGCATCGTTCGGGTGGACCACTTCTTGAAGTACTCGTTGCGAACTGCCTGGAAGCCGTCCTCGCCGCCCCTGAAGCCGCCGCCCGCCTCGATCGCGGGAATGACCAGCGCCTCATCCATCTTGGTCCAGCCGGGCATGTCGAAGCTGAAAGGAGTCTCCTGATTGCCCTGGCCCGGCTCGACGGGATGAGTCGAAACTCGCTCGTAGGAGCGTTCTGCCGAACCGGCCTTCACGTCGTCCGACTGCTCTCTGATAGTATCGGCGTAGGCGCCCAGGCCGACGAGCTTGGGGCACACCCTCGCGAGCGCGCCGAGGATGCGAACGTCCGTGTGGTCGTCCTTATAGACCCACAGGCCGGAGAAGCTCTTCGCACCCTTGACGATGGACAGGTTGTACGGCACGTCCTTGACGTGCATGTCCTGGAGCAGTTCGTCCGCCGACTGGATGGACGTAACGAGCACGGTTCCGCCGCTGACGGTCAGCTCGTTGATTGGCTGCAATCCGTACCACGCCCACGACTCCACACCCTTGCAGAGCGTGTCATCGACGACGATGGTAACGTCCACCTCTTTGGGCTCGTACTTGGCGAGGTTCTCTTCCAGCTCCAGCGCGTCATCCGCGACGACCGCGAAGTACTTCGCGGGGATGCCGTTGCGCTCCGGGGAGTCGCCGTAGCGCCCGAACGCGGTACCGATCTTTCCTTCCTTCCTAGCCGCGAGCACAATGGTGCGGCAAATGTTTCTGGACAACGACTTTTGAAAGATTCCTCTGTAAACTACTTCAACGGCAGTTACCGCCATGGTCACCTCCTTCCAGGTTGTTCGCCTCTCGGTCAATTTTGGTGATGTGCTCGCGCATCGCCTCTTCCGCCTCTTCGTGCTGACGCATCTCAATCGCCGATAGAATCTGACGGTGCGACTGGAGCGAAATCAGCGAGCGTTCGCGTGACAGGATGGCGAGCTCCCTGCTCCTGGTCAGTATATCTGAAATCGCCTGGGTCGCCGCGACCAACGCCGAGTTCTTGGTCGCCCTGGCGATGGCGAAGTGAAACTCGGTGTCGAACTCCACGCCGGTTCCACCAGCGGCAATCTCCGCGTCCTGGGCGTCGAGTATCTCCTTCATTAGACTCACGTCCAGGTCGGTTGCCCTCTGAGCGGAGAGTGACGCTATGCGGGGTTCCAGGAGCAGCCGCATCTCGAACACGTCCCCTGCCGTGTCCTCCTCGCCGTCACCGTCGAGCAGGGAGGAGAACGCCTGCAGGATGGACTCGGAAGTGTCCTCGGTGATGAATGTGCCCGCGCCGGGCCGTATGACCACGAGCCGCCGCATGTCCAGCAGCCGCATAGCCTCCCGAACCGAGGCGCGGCTGACGTTGAACTGCTGCGCGAGTTCCCGCTCGGCGGGAAGCCTGTCGCCGGGCTTGAGCGCACCATCCTGTACCAGTTGGAATATCTGGCTTACGATTTCGTCCGGAATGCGAGTCTTCTTGACGGCCTTTAGCAGTTTCGCGCCCCCAAATGCGGCCTGACGTCTGGTGGCCAGACCAATTTCGGCGCATTGTCGCACATGCCGGCTGGTGTGTCAAACCCTTATGGCGAGATCGAGCCTGGCTGGGGCGGCTGGAATCCGCCGGGCCGGCCCTGTCCGCCAAAGACGTTGACACCAAAACCGCCGTTTCCGGGGACCATGAACACGCCCGCCGCATGGAACACGCCGTCATCGGCCACCTGGCCGATAAGCCTCACCTCGGAGTCAATCGGGATGTCCGACAACAGCCCATCGGGCTTCATCTCCCGAAAGTCGGTGTCCTCTCCGAAGCTCACCTTCAGTGCGCCTCTCGGCGTTTCTATGGTGATGATGTTGTCGCTAATCCCCTGTATCGTGCCCGTCAGGCCGCCGCGCGGCGCCAGGCCCAAGCCGCCGGGCTGATCGAGTAATCCCTGCATCCGCTGGACAACCTCCGGCGGCAACTGGCCGGCGTCTCCTGAGGCAGCTGCGCTCCCAAGCTGTCGTCGGAGCTCCGCCAGTTCCTGCGGGCTTACCTGGCCTTCCGTGAGCGCCTGGACGGCGACCCGCCCCCTCGCGCCGCTCGGAAGGCCCACGCCACCTGGCGAGCCGCCAATCCCGGAGCCGCCCACGCCAACCAGTATCGAGCTGGCCTGCGTGATGCCGTCCTCGCCTCGTTCGCCGATGATCGTCAGCGTAGCGCCCTCCTCGAGGTCCTCCGGGGCAACCTTCAGAAACAGGTTCAACGCCGCGCCTTCTTCGACGATTGCGGTAACGGCGCCGTCCTGCGTTTCGATGGTCAACCTGTTGCCCTCCACCTCTTTCAGCGTACCGGCAAGGGTCTGCACGCCTCCCGCGGTGAGCTGGCCTTCCGCGTCCGTCGCGGCTTGGGACGCCGACGACACAGCGGCCTGCGCCTGCGCACCAACGCCGGATGACGCCGGCGCCATCTGCGTTGCCAGAGCGTCCGGCACGTCTCCCTCGCCCAGGTTCGTGGCGGCGATGAACCCCACCGCTATAGCGACGCCAACCGCCGCGACTCCAATGAGCGCCAGGGTAAAGCTCTTTCCACTCATGGCTCTCTCCTAGGTAACTTTCTCGGAAGTCCCTTCCCCGTTATTGAGGGAAGGTTGGAGCCTTGCTATGCAAAAGCGGGCAGGGCGCTGCGCCACGGCCTACTCGTGGCGCAGCGCGTCGATGGGATGCAGGCTGGCGGCGCGCATGGCGGGATATATGCCGAAGAAGATGCCAATGGCCGCCGATACGACTATCGCCAAGACCGCGATGTCCCCGCTGAACGCCGTCTGGAAGGTCTGGCCCAGCAGATCGCGGCCGTCCAGAAGGTGCGAGAGCACAAGGCCCATTGCGACGCCGACGGCTCCTCCGCCCAGGCTGAGCAGGGTGGCCTCGGACAGGAACTGGAGCATGATGTCTCTGCGCTTGGCCCCCATCGCCTTGCGAACGCCTATCTCACGAGTCCGCTCGGTAACCGAGACTAGCATGATGTTCATAATGCCAATTCCGCCAACGAGCAGCGAGATGCTAGCTATCGCTCCCAGGAACAGGACGAAGGTGTTGGTCGTCTCTTCCAGCGTCTCGATAGTCTCTTCCTGGCTGGTTACGCTGAAGTCGTTCGCGCCAGTCAGCCGGTGCCGAAGCCTCAGCGCCGCCGTAATCTCGTTGATCGTCTGTTGGGAGGCGCTATCCGATTTCGCCCTTACGTTTATCGAGTTGACGACCACGCCGCCCTGGGTTGTGCGCTGCGAGTCCAGGCGGTAGTACGCCGTCGTTATGGGAACCAGCGCCTCGTTGCCAAAGATGCCGAATACGCTTCCTCCCTGGCTCGGGAGCACGCCGATTACCGTGTACTCCCGCCCGTTTATGCGAATGGGCTGACCGACGGGGCCGCGAAAGCCATAGAGCGCCTCCGCGACCGGCGCGCCCAACACAACCACCTGGGAGCGGTTTCTGACGTGCGCTTCGGAAATGAACTGGCCGGTCTCTACGGGCGTATTGCGAACGAGCTCGTACTCAGGCGTTACGCCAACAACCTGGGTGAAGGTGTTCTTTCCCATGGCGACCACCTGGGCACCGGTGCGAATTTCAGGGGCGACGGCCTCCACCGACGGCGCGATTTCCGGGTCTATCAGCGCGTAGGCGTCCTGGAGGGTGAGCGTAGATGCGCTGCCGAGGCCGCCAAAGAAGCCGTCGGAGCTGGACTCTCCCGGGCGGACGAACAGCAGGTTCGTGCCCAGCGCCTCGATCCTCGACGTGATCGATTCCTGCGCGCCCCGGCCCAACGACATCAGCGAGATGACCGCGGTTACCCCGATTACGATGCCCAGCAGCGTAAGCCCGGCCCTCAACTTGTTCGCCCCCAGGGAGGCGAGGGCAGTTCTCAGGACGTCGAAGAGTCTCACGGCGAGGGCCCCATCCTAACTATCCCCCTCAGGGGAAGGGGCGTCGTCTGGCTCTACTTCCGGATGGGATTTGACGCTGCCTCGCGGTTCGTCGCTGACGATTCGCCCGTCCAGCATCGAGACCACCCTTTGCGTACTGGCGGCAATGTCGCGCTCGTGGGTAACCACCACAACTGTAATGCCCTCCTCCTGATTGAGCCGGTGGAGAATATCTATGATCTCCTGGCTGGAGCGGCTGTCCAGGTTGCCGGTTGGTTCGTCTGCCATGAGAATGGTGGGACTCTTCACGAGCGCCCTCGCTATGCCCACGCGCTGCTGCTGCCCCCCCGAAAGCTCCGTCGGCCGGTGGTGTACGCGGTCAGACAGCCCGACGCGGCCCAGCGCCTCTATTGCGCGCTGCCTGCGGTGGCCCCGATGGCCGTACAGCAGGGGAAGCTCGACGTTGGCGAGGGCGGTCAGCCGGGGCAGCAGATTGTATGTCTGAAACACGAAGCCTATCTTCCGGTTTCGCACCTCTGCCAGGCGGTTGTCGCTCATGCTCCCCACGTCCTCGCTCTCCAGCGTATAGCTGCCGGAGGTTGGGACGTCCAGGCAGCCGATGATGTTCATCATGGTGGACTTGCCGGAGCCTGAAGGTCCCATGACGGCCACCATCTCGCCCTGGCCAATGGAGATGCTGACGCCCTGGAGCGCGGTGACGTCCACGTTGCCCATCTTGTATATCTTGGATACGTCGTGCAGTTCGATCACGGCTGGTCCCCCGGTGGTGTTGTTCTTTACCCGCTTGCTCATCAACGAAGGGGCGCTACAAAGGTCTGGGATCTTACGGCTCTGCCAAAGCCGAACTGCTGAGGGATGGAGTCCTGAGACTCCATTACCAGCATCTCGCCCTCTTTCAGGCCCTCCACCACCACGGCATAGAAGTCGTCGCTGTTCCCAATTTTGATGGGCCTCTCCTCGATTCTGCCGTCTGCCGTCTTCACGCGGACGGCTGGCTGGTCGAAGGTTCCGTACAGGGATTGGAGCGGGACGAGCAGGACGCCCCTCTCTTCCCGGATTACCGCTCTTGCGGTCGCGCTCAGGCCTTCGGGCAGTTGCAGCCCCTCGGTGGCGTTCACCTGGATTCGTAACGGATAGCTCACCACGCCCTGCTGAGTGTTCGGCTCAGTCGCTATGCTGGTTACCTTGCCTGTCAGCGTCTGCCCGAGCAGCGCGTCCATGGTGATGCTTGCCGTCGCGCCCTTCTGGACGTACAGCACGTCGATCTGATCGACTATGCCGTCCATCTCTACCACGTTGGGATCGACAATTCGCACTACCGCATCGCCCGCCTTGACCTCCTGCCCGGCGTCCACCTCCAGCGACGTTACGATACCGTTCCAGGGCGCGCTTAGCGTGGCGGCGTGCAGCTTCTCGACGGCGTGGTCCAACGCGGCTCTCGCCGTGACAATCTCGGCTTCCCTCAACGCCACGTCCAGGTCGTCCGCCTTCTCCTCCAGGGCCTCGCGGTCCTCGATCGCTTGCTCCAGCGTCGCCCGCTTCAGAACGATCTGCATCCTCGCCGATTCCAGTTCAACAGGATCAGGGCCGGCGGTGAGCTCGACCAGGTCTTCCTCTGCCTTGTCGAGAGCGGCGATGGCGAGGTCAACTTCCTTTTCCTTGTTTTGCACCTCGAGCTCATCCGCGGCGGTCATGAGCTCGGCCAACGCTTTCTCCGCGTCGGCGAGCTTCTCTTGGGAGCTGGTGACGCTCTCCTTCGCGGCCCCGATGGCCTTGTCCGCCTGGGTCTCCACTAAGCCCAGGTCGTCCTTCTTGGCGACGTAGGCGTCCCAGGCATCGTCGATCTCCATCTTGACGCATCGCGTGCCGGCGCGCGGCGGCGAATCGCACGTGGTTACGATGGTCCCGGGGTACAGCTTCAACCAGGCGAGTAGGCTATGCTCGTTCCAAGGCGTTCTGTCGTAGCCGCCTGAAGTCCCTGGAGGTTCCCGGAGGTAGTCGTAAATGGATACGGAGTCCGGGTCGAATAGCGACTCCAAGTCTGTGTCCCATGATCGCAGCAGGGCTTCGAGGCCGAGGCTTAGCTCTTCCTTGCTCAATTCGACGCCAAACCACTTCCGGTAAACGGACCGGAGGTCTTCCAAGGCCGCGTCCGAGGCGTCCCGTGCGGCCTCCAGTTTGTCGTCCCAATCGCTCCGCGTAAGCGTGAGGTCGATCTCAGCGTTATCGAGGTTCGCGTTTGCAGAACGCACCTTCGAGGTCGCAGCCACAATATCGTCGCCACTCGCTCCTGCCAGGGTCTCGGCCAGAGCCTCTTCAGCGTTCGCCAGCGCGAGCCGTTCGCCGGACACGGCTGCCGTCGCCTTGGCCACCTCGAACGCCGTTGGGCCCATCAGCGCGTCGAGCGCATCCTGAGCCTGGCTGAGCGCGATTCTCGCGTCCGACACCGCCGCCTCTGCCTTGGCGACGTCCAGAGCGGTAGGTGGTGCTTTCGTCTCCTCCAGCGCGTCCTCCGCATCTCTCAGGTCGATTCTCGCCTGCGCGACCGCACGCTCGAGCGCGGCGACGCTTTCGTCGTCGAGCCTTGCGAGGGGTTGCCCTTCCTGGACTGTATCACCCTCACCTACCAGTATTTCGGCGACCACTCCCTCGGCGCCAAAACTGAGCGTCTCCCTGTTCGGATACACCAGGCTGCCGCTGATGGAGACCTCGTTTATCAGGTCGCCAAGCCGCACGGGTATCAACAACTGGTTTTCACCGAGCTCCGTTTCGTCGGAGCCGGTCGCCAGGTAGTAGCCTCCGAGAGTGACGCCAAACGCCGCGATGAGAACGAAGACCATCAAGGCGACTTGCCAGCGCGTCAGGCTCCTGAAAGCGTCCAGTACCTTCCTCATTCGCACTCATCCAATCGTTGGCCAGTAAGTCAGCCGTTCAGAGGTTCTTGTCCCGGGTCGCTCGATGCGACTCATGGCGCGCTCCAATGCACTATAACGGAAGATTGTGAAGAAAGTTAGCAGACCGGGAAGTCGGCAACATTCGCCGATTGCTAAACCCCTAATGGAAAGTGTTACAATCCCCTGAAGTCACACGCTCTATTGGTTCAATTCTACGCCCAAATCCTAGGGGGAAGTGATGCTGGAACGATTCAAGCCGCCAATGGAAGACCAGGTTCGGGTTACGGAGGGTTCGCTGCGGGATACGGTTGCGGCCATCTTCGAGAAGATGGGTGTGACCTCTGAGGACGCCGCGGAGGGCGCGAACACGCTGGTCATGTCCGACCTGCGCGGTGTGGAGACTCACGGCGTCTCCAACATGCTGCGCTCCTACTTGCAGCAGTACAACGAGGGGAGCCTCAATGCCAGACCGGACTGGCGGATACTCCGAGAATCGCCGGCCACCGCGACCATAGACGCTGACAAGGGACTGGCCGTCATACTGGGGCCCAGGGCCATGCGCATGGCTATCGAGAAGGCGCGCGTCGTGGGCATGGGCGTGGTCTCGATGCACAACGCGGGCCATTCGGGCGGCATCGGCCACCACGCGATGCTGGCTGCGCAGCAGGACATGGTCGGCATGTGCATGACGGCGGGCGGCATGATGGTCGTACCGACGTTCGCGGCGGAGCCTCGTCTGGGCACGAACCCGATAGCCATCGCAGCCCCAGCGGGGGAGGAGCCTCCGTTCCTTTTCGACGCGGCCACCTCCGCTATCGCGGGCAACAAGCAACGGCTCGCGCTGAGGGTCGGGGCGAACCTGCTTCCGGGCTGGATTTCGGACATCGACGGCGCGCCCATCATGGAAGAGACGCCCGTCCGAGAGCGAGGCGACTACTACCACCTGCCCCTGGGCGGAACGCGCGAGCAGGGTTCGCACAAGGGCTACGGCTTCGGCCTGATGCCGGAGGTGCTCGCCACGATGCTGTCTGGGGTGGCTCCCACCATGGTCGATCCCTCGACCGGCGGGTCGAAGCACTACTTCGCGGCCTACAACATCGCCGCCTTCACCGACGTGGAGCGGTTCAAGGAGAACATGGACCGGATGTTGCGTACGCTGCGAGAGACGAAGCCCGCCGCCGGCCACGACCGCGTGCTGTATCCGGGGCTGTCGGAATACGAAGAGGAGCGGGACAGGCGGGCCAACGGCATTCCTTTGCACAAGGAGGTGGTCGAGTGGTTCGGAGACATCACCGGCGAACTCTCGATCGCGGGGCTGAGGATGGCTTAACGCTCGCTCTCCGCGTCTTACGCGCGGAGGTGTGAGGAGCTTGACTACGAACGATACGTTGCCTCAACCTCGCGGCCAACGGCATGGAATGAGCATCAGGGAGGCTAACGCCAATGCGAACTGAACGCGCGAAACTGCACACGCACGACGAATCGGAGCATGACATCTATCGCTTGATTCCGAGGCCGGAGAACCCGATCAGAGTCGATGAGGCGATAGAGATGTTCGTCGAGCGTGTCCAGAAGATCGAATACGTCGATGAAATCAGGTGTGTCCGACAAGGCGCGAACCACGAGGTGCGGACGATAATCACCATGCCGCGCGGCAAGTACGAGCTTATGTCCCCGATAATCAAGATTGAGGGCGATGTATTGCGGAGAATGGAAGAGTTCACACTGGGTTTCAGGATAGTCAACATCGAAAGCGTGAATTACGAGAACCCGCTCGGCGGCAGCCCGCTGCTTTGGAAGAAAGCAGATGCCAAGTGAAGCGGAACACATCGCCAAGGCGGAGAGAAATGAGCGATTCTGTGACGCGCTAACCCAAGTATTAGCGTCATCTCAGGAGCATTACCATGACTGGGTAGTGACTGGGCTATTTTACTCGATCCTGCACTAGATAGATGCTTACCTTGATCTCGGTCTTGGAGTTAACCCCGAGTCACACTTCCAACGTAGAGGATGGGTCGCGACGGTTCATCAACTGCGCCCTCTCGAAGTTCTCTATACTACGCTAGACCTGATCAGCCTTGAGACAAGGTACGATGTAACCACGTTCACTGAGTCGGACGTTCTAGACATTCGCGCCAACTACTTCATCCCGCTGAGGAATCGCCTGCGCGCCCTGCCGCGTATCGGGCAGAAAGCGGTTTCGTGCGCCCCTTACTCGTAGCGCAGAGCGTCTATCGGCTGCATACGGGCGGCGCGCATCGCCGGGTAGATGCCGGAGCATATTCCAATCGCCGCCGAAACCAGCAGCGCGACTGCGGCAATCCCGGGCTCGAATCCCACGCTTGGGGGCGGTGGGCCGCCAGCGCCATCCGGACCGGTTACCGCAAGTCTGACCACTATGTTGAGCAGCGGAGTCAGCGCAAAGCTTATCAGCCAGCCTATGGCTCCGCCGCCAACCGTGAGCAGTGCGGCCTCCGCGATGAACTGAAACAGCACGTCCCGCCGTTTGGCTCCCATAGCCTTGCGAATCCCGATTTCGCGTGTCCTCTCCGTCACCGATACCAGCATGATGTTCATAACGCCGATGCCGCCAACCAGCAGGGAGATTCCGGCTACGGTGCCCAGGAACAGCACCAGCGCCGCGATAACCTGGTTGAGCGAATCGATGAGTTCCTGCTGGGTCTCTATCCGAAAGTCGTCGTCGCCCGTGACGCGGTGGCGCAGGCGCAGGATGAGGCCAATTTCCGTTTTGGCCTCATCCACCGTATCCTGGCTCAGGGACTGCGCGTAAATGGTGTCGATTGCGTCGCGGTTCCGGCCGCGTTGCGCCGTGGACAGGCGATTCAACACTGTCGTGATGGGTACGAATAACGAGCCATTGACCCCGCCAAAATAGCTATCGCTCGAATCTTCCGTTACTCCAACTACAGTGAAGCGCCTGCCGTTGATTCTTATGGGTTGGCCTACGGGGTTTCGCGTTGTGAACAATATTTCCGCTGTGCGGGTGTCGATAACCGCGACCGGAGCGTTGTTTCTCATGTGGGCGGGGGAGATGAATTCCCCTTGTTCCAACTTTACCTTACGCACCTGCGCGTACTGCGGCGTAACCCCTGCCAGCTGAGTGGAGAAGTGCATTCTGCCTGCCACAATCTCTGCGCTATGGGTAACATAGGGCAAGCTGGCCTTCACTGAAGGCGCGAGCACAGGATCGGTCAGCGCGTAGGCGTCCTGGAGTGTCAAGGGAAGCGCGCGTTCCCCCCTGAAGCTGGCCGACACGAATAGCAGGTTGGCCCCCTGGGACAGGATTTGCGCCGTAATGCCGCGCTGTATGCCTCTACCTAAGGTCATGAGG
Source organism: Dehalococcoidia bacterium (assembly GCA_965217565.1). Lineage (GTDB taxonomy): Bacteria > Chloroflexota > Dehalococcoidia > Lucifugimonadales > CATOSD01 > CBDCIS01. The sequence continues at coordinate 634,106 of CBDCIS010000003.1, read as the reverse complement.
ACGACTACTGCGGTTATGCCGATGATGATGCCCAGCAGCGTCAGAACGGACCTGAGCTTGTTGCTTCTCAGGGAACCCAGGGCTGTTCTCAGGACATCTATGGGACTCAAGGCTGACTCGCTTTTGGGAGTGCTCTAGGGATCCTCGACTACTACTGGCTCCGCTTCCTCATACTCCTCGTCTCTGACGGTCACGGAGCCGCGAAACTCTCTAGCGTCTGGAGGCGAAACCTCGAACACAATCTGCTCGTTCTCCGAAAGCCCGCTGAGCGCCACCGACCAGAAGCCGTCGCTACTCCCTATGGTAACGGCGCGCTCCTCGACGTCGTCACCGTTGACCACGAACACGGTGGGGTTGTTGTAGTCGCCGCGTATGGCCTGGTTTGGAATGAGCAGGCCCTGTTCCTGCCCCAGGGCCACCTTTGCCGCCGCGCTCAGGCCCTCCTGGAGCCGCACCCCGTCGGGTATGGTTACCTTTACGTCAACATCGAAGGTTACAACTCCCCGCTCGTTGGAGGCGTCGGAGCTTATGTTGGCGATCACGCCTTCCAGGGTCTGGTCGGGCAGGGCGTCCAGCGTTATCACCGCAGACGCGCCGCGCTCCAGCGAGAGAACGTCTATCTCATCCACCTTGCCCCGCACCTCGACGACTCCAAAGTCAATGACCTCCAGGATGGTCTTGGCGGCGTCAACCTCCTCGCGCTCCTCCACCAGTATGCGCGAAACATAGCCGTCCGAGGGCGCTTCCAGCGTCGAGTCATCGAGCCTGGACACCGCGCCATCTACCTTTGCCTGGGCCGACACCACCACGGCGCGCTTCAGGGTTACCTCCAGGTCGCGCCGGGCGGTCAGCTCCGCCGCCGCCTTCTCCGCCGCCGCCAGGTTCGCCCGGGCCAGGGCCGCCTGGCTGCGCTTGTTCTCCACCTCGACGGGATCGGGCGCGGTCAGCTTCGCCAGGTCCGCCTCCGCCTTTGACAGGTTGGATTGGGCAAAGAGCGCCTGGCCGCGTTTACCCTCCACGTCAACCGGGTCGGGCGCGGTCAGCTTCGCCAGGTTCACAATCGCCCTTTCCAGGTTCGACTTGGCAAGGGCGAGCCGCTTTCGCGGCAACTCCGCGCGGGGACCGCCCTCCAGTCCCGCCAGGATTTTCCGCGCCTCCGCCAACGCCTTCTCAGAGCGTATGACGCCCGCCTCCGCCCGGGCGATGGCCCCTTCCTGCTGTACCAGCAGCCCTTCCAGTTCGCGCCGGGCGACGTCGAGGGCTGCCCATGAGTCATCGATGTCGCCCCGGATGCATAGCTCTTCTCTGCCTCTGCCGGAGGCGCCGGCCTGTGCCCCACCCGACTCCTCGCAGGTAACCCTTATGAAATCCCCGCTGGGGTGCTGGACAGTCCATGCGTAAACCGTCAGCTCGCTCCAGCGTGTAGCGGGATTGTCTCTCAGCCTTCCATCGGGAAACAGCTCGTAGCCCTTGCCATAGACCACGCCCGGCTCGAACCCCCATTCGTCGAACAGGGCGTCAGGAGTGAGAGTCAGCTCATCCGGCGTTAAGTCCACGCCGGTCCACTTACTGACGGCGGCGGCGTAGGCCCTGCTCTTCTCGTCGAGAGTCTTCCTTTGCTCCGCGTGGCCGTCGGTGTTTCGGGCATCCTGCAGGTTACGGCGCGCGGCGTCCAGGTCTCTCATGGCGGCGTTTACGTCGGCCTGCACACCGGCGAATCCGCTGGCGAGCGCGTCCTGCGCGTCCTGGAGGGCCGCCCTGGCGTCGGTCACGGCCTTTTCGGCCTCGGCGACCGCGTGGGCCGGCGGGTCGAGCAGCGCGTCGAATTCAGCCCAGGCGTCCTGAAGGGCCGACTTTGCGTCGGATACCGCCTTCTCAGCGCGGGCCACGTCGTGGGCGTCCGGGGAGAGCAGGGAATCGAGTTCGCCCTGGGCGTCCCGGACGGCTAACTTCGCGTCCGACACCGCTTTCTCGGCTTCGGCAAGCAGCAGCGTGGGGTTTAGAGCGTTTGCGACGGCGTCCTGCTGGTCCAGCAGGTCCAGCCTTGCCTGGGCAACCGCCTGTTGAAGCCTGGCGATACTTTCGGGGTCAAGCCTTGCGAGAGGCTGCCCAGCCTTCACCTCCTCGCCCTCGCTGACGAGAATCTCCTCGACAAAGCCCTGGGACGCAAAGGTGAGAATCTCCTTGCTGGAGAATACGATACTGCCGTCGATGGTTACTTCTCTGACGAGAGTGTCCATACGCACCGGTACGACGCGCTGGTTTTCTTCCAGTCCCGCCTGGTCGGAATCACCCAAAAGCGTGTACACGCCATAGACGATAATCAATACCAGGGCGGCAGGAATGGCTATTCGCCAGCGAATGAGCCATCTTAGCGCGCTTCGCAGCCTCTTCATATACCTTCCCGAACAACCCGAATTCGCCGCACCCTCCTCTCAATCGTACCACATTGGCCGCGGCCCGGACTATTAGCGAGTGGCGAGTGACCTTTGTGTGCCTGGGAGGATTGGGGCGGCGGCCTGCCAGCCCTAAAGTGTTTTTCAAACTGCGACATTCTGGGACATTTCGTAGCTGGGGCCTCAGAGGATTTGTCACACCTTGTCACCTTCAGGATTCTCTGGGCTAGGGGCTGTTTTTGAATGTTTGGCGTTGGCAGGGAGGTGTAACCTGTTTTTATGGCTGCGTGGCATGGAGTTGCGCCGGATTACCGTCGGACTTGGTAAAGAGATGATAGCACGGGCGTTCGTCTACGTCAAGGAGGCTCATGACGTCAGAAGGTTGTTCACAGGGCCTTTGCAAAGTCAAAGGCAGACGTCCTCATCCACACCGCCGTCACCCACCCCCTAACCCCCTCCCGTCAAAGGAGCTGACAGGGGTAGGTAAAATGCGAATTGCAAGTACGCTTAGCCCATGTCATTCTGAGCGTAGCCGAGGAACCCACGAAGTGGCTAGCCGCTCGGCAATCCAGAGCCATCTGCACTACAAGAACTTGGGATTCCTCGGTTCGCTACGCTCACTCGGAATGACATACGTTGACCTGAATTGCGATATCATAGCTATGACTTGTAGCTATGAACCGCCAAATACCTATCCTTGTCAGCGTCAAGGGCGGGGGAATGTTGTGGCTGCGGCGCTCTACGCTTGCTTACACTGCGACGGCCACCCACCCCCTAACCCCCGTCCATGCCCCGCGCTGTGGATTGCCGAGCGATGAGCCACACCTCGGCATAGTGGACTCCCGCTTTCGCGGGAGAGACGGGGTCAGGCACGGGAGACATGGAGTCAGGCGCTGGAGAGATAGAGGCAGGCAAATTGAGTTTTGCGCTTCTCTCATAACTGGCAACTGGCTTGCCTTGATTGGCGCGTTGCGATACAGTGTCAACACCCATAATGTGGGCGTATTATTCTTCTGCGGCGGGCGCAGGCAGGCGGGCTGCCTACCACCGTAGATTGGCCCCTGTGTTCATATCTTGAATGACTGCATAAGTTCGGCAAGGAGGACGCTATGACTACATCCACCTCATCATCCCTTTTCGGAGCGAGTATCAAGAGGCGCGAAGACCCTCGCCTCATCGCGGGGCAGGGCACCTACGTCGATGACATCAAGCTGGTGGGTATGCTTCACCTGGAACTGGTGCGCAGCCCTTACGCCCACGCCAACATCAACAGCATCGACACCTCGGCGGCCAGGGCCGTGGACGGCGTCGTAGCGGTCTATACCGGCGAAGACCTGGCGGAGCAACTCGGCTCCCTCATTTGCGGCTGGATCGTGCCGGACACCAAGGAGGTGCCGCACCCGCCGCTGGCCGTTGGCAAGGTGCGATGCGTTGGTGACGCCGTCGCCGCCGTGGTGGCCACGGACCCGACGACTGCCGCCGACGCGGCCGCGCTGGTTGACGTGGACTACGAACCGCTCGACGCCGTCGCCAATGCGGAGGAGGCAACTAAGGACGGCGCTCCACTGGTCCACGACGAGGTAACCAACAACATCGGCTTCGAGTGGGAAGTGGGCGGAGGCGACGTTGACCAGGCCGCCAACGAGGGCGAGGTCAGGGTCTCCCAGCGCATCGTCAACCAGCGACTCATTCCCAACTCTATGGAGGGCCGCGCCGTGCTCGCCGACTACAATCCGGGCACGAATCACGTCACGCTGTGGACGTCGTCCCAGATTCCCCACCTCGTGCGGCTGCTCCTGGCGCTGGTCACGGGACACCCGGAGCACCAGATAAGGGTCATATCTCCGGACGTGGGCGGGGGCTTCGGCAGCAAGCTCTACCTCTACGCTGAAGAGGTCATTGCTTTTGTGATAGCCAGAGACCTCGCTAAGCCCATCAAGTGGATCGAGGGACGGCAGGAGAACTATCTCGCCACCACTCATGGGCGGGACCACATCGGCGACTGGGAGATTGTCGGCAACCGCGACGGCACGATAACGGGCCTGCAAGGGACGGTTTACGCCAACATGGGCGCGTACCTTTCCACTTTCGCGCCGGCCATCCCAACGTACCTGTTCGGGCTGATGCTTGTCGGCCCTTACCAGATTCCCAACATTCGCTGCAAAGTTATAGGCGTATTCACGCACACCACGCCGGTTGACGCATACAGGGGCGCGGGACGGCCCGAAGCCACCTACGTCGTCGAGCGTATGCTGGACCTGTTCGCGGCCGAGATTGGCATGGACCCGGTCGAGGTGCGGCGCAAGAACCTCATACCCGCGTTCAGCGACGGCCACGACGTGGCCACCGGCGTTACCTACGACAGCGGCAACTACGAGGCCGCCCTGGACAAGGCGCTGGACATGCTCGGATACGAGGACTTCCGCAAGGAGCAGGAAGAGGCGCGCAAGCAGGGCCGTTACCTCGGCGTCGGGCTGTCCACATACGTCGAGATATGCGGCATGGCGCCGTCGGCAGTGGCCTACACGCTCGGCGCAAGAGCCGGCGTGTGGGAGAGCGCGCTCGTGCGTGTGCATCCCACCGGCAAGGTCACGGTCTATAGCGGCGCGTCGGGGCACGGGCAGGGCCACGAGACCACCTTCGCGCAGCTTGCCGCGGCCGAACTGGGCATCCCGGTGGAGGACGTCGAGGTCGTGGAAAGCGACACCGCCCAGGTGCAGCAGGGCACGGGGACGTTCGGAAGCCGCAGCGCGGTGGTCGGCGGAACCGCCATTCACATGAGCGCGGAGAAGATAAAGGACAAGGCCAGGAAGATTGCGGCCCACCTGCTGGAAGCCGCGCCCGAGGACGTGGTGTATGAGGACGGCAAGCTCTTTGTGCAGGGCGCGCCGGCTGAAGCCAAGACCTTCCAGGAGATAGCCCTGGCCTCTTACTGGTACGACGGCCTGCCGGAGGGGCTGGAGCCCGGCCTGGAAGCCACCAGCATCTTCGACCCACAGAACTTCACCTGGCCCTTTGGGACGCATATCTGCGTCGTGGAGGTCGATGCGGACACCGGCGACACGCAGGTGCTGCGCTACGTTGCGGTGGACGACGTGGGCAACGTCATCAACCCCATGATAGTGGATGGCATGGTTCACGGCGGCGTGACGCAGGGCATAGGGCAGGCCCTCTTGGAGGAAGGGATCTATGACAGCGACGCGCAGCTGATAACCGGCAGTATGCTGGACTACGCCATCCCCAAGGCGGAGAACGTGCCATCCTTCGAGACGGCGCGCACGGTAACGCCATCGCCAACCAACCCGTTGGGGGTAAAGGGCGCGGGCGAGACGGGCACGATCGCGGCGTCGCCAGCCGTCATCAACGCCGTGGTGGACGCGCTGTCGCCCTTCGGTGTCCGGCACATCGACATGCCGGCCAAGTCGGAAAAGGTGTGGCGGCTGATCCGGGCGGGGAGTTAGTCGTCCCGGCGTGAATCGCCAAACGGGCGGGTCGCTTTACAACCAACTGCCTTTTCGCCGCCCTCGCCGCGTATGGCTGACGCAGCCATGTGCCAATGAGGGCGGCAATCAGTTTCACGCCAATAGGAGAGCGGATTGGCGACAACCGAGTTTCACTTGGAGGCAAGCCAGCGTCTCTTGCAACAGGCCGAACGCGAACTGCGCGCCGGCCACAGTCTACACGCGGCGGAGCAGGGATGGCTGGCGGCGGCGCGCGCGGTGGAAGCCATCGCGGAGGACCGAGGCTGGGAGCACGACACGACCGCGAGTCTGTTCACGGCTGCCAACATGATAGCGACGGAAACGGGCCAGCCGAGAATCTGCCATCTGTTTATGATGGCACAGAACATGTACCAGGCACGGCTCGAGGGCTGGATTGACCACGAACAGGTAACGCTGCGAATGGACGATGTAAGGGAATTGCTGGCGTTGCTGAAAGAAGTGGTGCTCCAAGAAGGTCGCCGTGTTCACGCCCCCTCGCCTTGCGTGAACGAATCAGTCCCGCGCAGCAAATGGGCAATCAGCTTTGGGCCGTTGAGGATGGTTAAATTGGCGACAACCGAGTTTCGCGTGGAGACGAGCGAGCGGCTCTTCCGGCAGGCCAGGGACGAACTGCGGGCGGGCGACAGCCTTCAGGCGTCCGAAAAGGGTTGGGGCGCGGCGGCACATGCCGTCAAGGCCATCGCCGAGAGTCGCGGATGGGAGCATGTCAGCCATGGCGACCTGTTCAAGGTTGCTCGCAACATCGCCACCGAAATGGAGCAGCCTAGAATACGTGCCCTGTTTCGCTCTGCGGGCAGCCTACGCACCAACTTCTACGAGGGTTGGCTCGATGATGAGGACGTTGCGCAGGGACTGGAGGAGGTGAGTGAGTTGCTGGCCCTGCTCTAATCGGTTCAGAGCGGCAGCTAGGCGCCGCGTTCGTGTGGCAACATGCCCCGGACGTTGCGCCCGACGCGAGCCGGCGAACATCCGGCACGATAGCTAATCACCCGCACATACGCAGCAAACAAGGAGCGGATTATGTTCATTGGGCACTTCACCGAGCAACCCTGGCAGGACGACGACACTGGCCTGATGGGAACTCAGACCCAGGATCTGAGCATCAGCAACTCCCTCTATGACCCCAACATCGGCGCGCGCCTCTACAACCGCTATCTCGACGAGAAGCAGTACGCCGAGGAGGTGGGCTTCGATGGCCTGATGCTCAACGAACACCACAGCACGCCCTTCTGTATGCAGGGCGTAACCAACATCGAAGCGGCTATCCTGGCTCGCATAACCCAGAAGGCCAAGATCGTAATACTGGGCAATATCCTGCCCATATGGGAAGACCCTCTATGGCTGGCCGAGCAGCTTGCCATGATAGACATGATTTCCGGCGGCAGGCTGGTATCCGGCTTCGTGCGCGGCGGTGGACGAGAGAGCGTCTCCCACAACTCGCCGCCGCACTACAACCGCGAGCGCTTCGAAGAGGCTCACGACTTCATCCTGAAAACCTGGACCACGCCGGGACCGTTCCGCTGGGAGGGCAACCACTACCACTATCGCTACGTCAACCCATGGTGCAGGCCGTTGCAGCAGCCGCATCCCCAGATATGGATTCCTTCGACTGTCAGCGTCGAAACGGTGAAGTGGACGGCGCGGCATCGGTATCCGCTGGTGCTCCTGGCCACCAAGCTCGAACCCACGCGGGACGCCTTCCAGCTATACCACGACACCGCCGCCGAGGAGGGCTACGAGTCCGGCACCCAGCACGTGTCCTACCTGTGGAAGGTGCACGTCGATGAGACCGAGGAGAAGGCAGAAGAGGTGGGCAGGAAGTACCTCTCCGGCGTGAGCAACCCCTTCATCAGCGGCAACGAGGGAATGGTCAACCCCGCGATAATGAGCCTGCCCGGGCACACGTCCAGGAACTCGCGCAGACTCGCCACGACCGCTTTTGGCCCGGCTGGTCGTTTCGGCGCGAATCGCAGGCCCTACGAGGAGCAGGCGGCCGACTACACCATCATCTCCGGCACCCCCAAGACCGTCCTGCCCAAGATTCGCCACGTCTTGGAGTACCTGCGGCCCGGCAGCGTATTCTTCTGGGACGGGGACGGCGCGATGAGCCACGAGGACCAGATGCGGAGCCTCAGGCTCATGGGCGAAGAGGTCATCCCCGCCGTCCGCGAGATGGGCAAGGAACTGGAGCTGTTCGGGCCGTTCGAGGTGGACCCGTTCACCGGCAAGCCCGTCGATAGCCCGTCCAAGGAAGGGGAGGTTGCCGTTGGCGACGCCGATTAGGGCGGCCAGGGAAGATTTCGCTACGCAATCTCGCCGGCGCACAATCGGCGGCTGAGGCAAGGAGGCATACCGTGATCATTCGACTCGAGCCCAAAGAGTGGCTGATGCACGCCGTATTCCTGTTCTTCGACGAGGATACGCCGGACCCAGAGGACCAGGCCATCCGGGACTACCTCACCGAACACAAGCTGGCGCCAAAGAGGGAGACGACCACCAGTTGGGACGAACGCGAGTGGTCTGTCATGTACTTCGGCGGCTGCTACCTTGGGCGGCACCTCGGCGTCATATCGGAAATCCAGCGAAGGATTGTCGAGGAGCAGGAGGCTCAAGCCGTCGATAGCGGCGTCTAGCCACTTTCGGGCCGACGCGCCAGACAACCCATGCCAAGGAGGCGGCAATGACCACGATTCCGACCGAAGACGAACTGCGGGGCTACATAGACAGCCTCAGCAACTGGGGACGTTGGGGACCGGACGACCAGCTTGGCACGCTGAACCTGGTAACGCCGGAAAAGACGGCGAAGGCCGCCGTCCTCGTGCGCGAGGGCCGCTCCGTGACGTGCGCCCGTCCGCTCGTGGCCGAACCCAGCCAGGACATGAGAATACCCTTCCTTCACTTCATGATGCGCAGCGGCGACGGCGCCGACCGCCCAGGCGCGGGCGGCTCCGGCGACTTCTTCGGCGTGGCCTACCATGGCTCCACCGTGACACATCTCGACAGCATCTGCCACATGTTCTGGGACGGCAAGATGTACAACGGCCATCCCGCGAGCCTCGTCACCACCAGCGAGGGCGCGACGGCGGAGTCCATCGAACTGCTTCACGACGGCGTGGTGAGCCGCGGCGTGCTCCTGGACGTGGCCCGACTGCGGGGCGTCGATTGGATGGAGCCGGGCGAGGGCGTCATGCCCGACGACCTCGAATCCGCCGAACGCGCCGCCGGTCTGCGCGTTGAAGAGGGCGACATCCTCCTCATACGCACGGGCAACTACAAGCGCCGCCTGACGCTCGGCCCCACCGCCGACGGCGGGCCCGGCCCTCAGGCCGCTATCCTGCCCTGGCTGCGCGAGCGCGGCGTGGCGCTGTTGGGGTCGGACACGCCCAACGACCCGTTCCCGATGCAGTACCCCAACTTCGGCCTGCCCATCCACCACGTCGGCATAGTCGCCATGGGGCTGTGGCTCCTGGACAACGCCAACCTCGAAGACCTGTCGCAAGCCTGCGCCGAGCTGAACAGGTGGGAGTTCCTCCTGACGCTCGGCCCGCTCCGCATCCACAACGGCACTGGCTCGCCGGTAAACCCGATAGCGGTGTTCTAGGATGTGGGATAGTGTTGGGCCAAGGGTCAGCGGATTATCATACTCAGGCGCTTTTGCAAGCATTAGGGTTTCGCTGCTAATGCCTGCCTGGCGCGCTCGGTCATGGGACCGGGTCTGAGCAGGTAGGGCAAGGCGGCCTTCTGTCTCTCGGAGAGTTTGGTGGCGAAGAGGGTCAAACTGCTCTGAGGAGTCTGATCTTCATGCATTTTGCTGTATCTCCTAGCTGGCTGGGGGTCTGGATTATCAAGAAAACGCCGTTCAATCACGTTGGTTTACCTGCCAATTCTTACACTTTACAGCATTTGTCGGGCGGGCGGTCTGGGTTGGGTTATGTGCACCTGGGCGGGTTGTTTTCTGGTGGACAGAGACATAATAGCACGAGTGTTCGTATATGTCAACGAGGGGGCCTCGCATCAAACGTGAACAGTTACCGTTGAGTTTGCCATATATTTCCAAACCGTTGTAAATTGTAAGCTCCTAAAGTCGGCCTGGAGAACAAAGTAGTAACGAGGGCCGAGGCTGAGATAGTTCTTGCGGAGACGAAGGTGATAGCGGTTAACCTGGCTTGGCGGCATGAACGGCAGGCAGGGCAGACGGCGAGGGGATCGAATTGGAAATCGAGTCGCTTCCGGGCGGTCGTGTTCGGCTCACCGATATGGGGGATACAATAGGCTATCTGTGGGTAAACGGACTGACTCTAAGCAGGGCTAAGATCGAGAAGGCGAGAGGTATATCTCTGCCATTCGGTGTTACTCTCGAGAACAACATACTCAGTATTTACGCGGAACCCGAAACGGTCGGCGAGGCGCTCCACGGATTGATACAGGCTGCCCTTGGCGTAACGGACCTCATCCACACCGACCGCCCCGCAAGCCTGAATAGGGTTCGGTTCGCAAACGCGGTGGAGTCCTTCATCATACGCAGCGGGGCAACCTATGACGCCGACTATGAGGTCCGGGGTCAACGCAGAAGGCACAAGTTCGGGTTTCATGTCAACACAGGCCGGAACTTGCTAGTCCAGCCCATCACGGCGAGCACAGAAGCGGTTGCCCTGAAACGCGCGGAACAGTGGGAGAGCCGCTTCATGGATGTGACGAAAGCGAACGAGACTTGGTTTCCGGTCGCCGTTCTGGATGACCGTGGGAAGCGAAGCGTCTGGACACCCGATGCTATTGCTCCCATCCGGCAGCACGCGATTGTGTGGGCGGATAAGGACAGGCTGGCGGCTCTGCTTGCGGGAGATTTGGCTTGACCACGCTCGAACACAAGAATCGTCTCTACTTCGGAGACAACCTCGACATCCTTCGGGAGCACGTCGCCGACGAGAGCGTTGACCTCATATACCTCGACCCGCCCTTCAACTCCAACGCCACCTACAACGTGCTGTTCCGCGAGCGCAGTGGCGAGGAGTCGGCGGCGCAGATCACCGCGTTCGACGACACCTGGCGTTGGAACCTTGAATCGGAACTCGCCTACCGGGACGTTGTTGCCAACGCGCCGGAGAGGCTGGGTAGGCTGATTGCGTCGATGCGCGAGTTCCTGGGGCGCAACGACATGATGGCGCAGCGCATGGTGGAGTTGCATCGCGTCCTCAAGCCAACGGGAAGCATTTACCTGCACTGCGACCCAACGGGCCTAAACCCTGCTGTCCTGTACGCTCCATACTGCCGTCTCTTGCCGAGCCCAAGCTCATCGACCGCGAATCAGTTAACCTTTGGTGTCCATCCATTGGACAACAAGTAATAGCAATTTGTGGTGATGCCGCCGTATTCTCGCCTGCCGGCTTTCTGGATTCCCGCTTTCGCGGGAATGACGGTAGGGGTTCTTACGACGCATACGCATTTGGATGATTCGTGGCGTAGTCAAGACGAAATGGTATAAGTTCATACTCTCAATAGGATTCCGTACATGACGACTCGTTCAACTTGGACACGCCAGCAATTGCTCGTAGCCTTCGAGCTGTATTGCCGCCTTCCGTATGGCAGATTGCACTCGAGTAATCCAGAGATTGTTCGATTCGCAAATGCTATTGGACGAACACCTTCCGCGCTGGCGATGAAGCTTGTTAACATCGCCAGTCTCGATCCAGCGATAACGTCCAGCGGACGCAGGGGACTTAGCAACGCTTCCAAGAATGACCGCGCAATGTGGGAGGAGATTCAGGCTGATTGGGAACGTTTCGCAGCGGAATCCCAAACGGCCATTTCGACCTTTCTGGAGTCGGCAGAAGAGGATGAGGACGTTATCGAAGACGAAATCGAATATCCCATTGGGGAAGACCGCTTGGTACGTGCTAAGGCGCGTGTAGGTCAGAGATTCTTTCGCTCAGCGGTATTGTCCGCATACAACCAACGTTGCTGCATTACCGGGTTGTCTATCCCAACCTTGCTGGTGGCAAGCCATATTGTTCCTTGGAGGCGCGACACGCAAAACAGGGTCAATCCAAGAAATGGACTGCTACTGTCCGCATTGCATGACCGAGCGTTCGATTCCGGCTTACTCACAATCACCGACGATATGGCAGTCCAGGTTTCCAATAACGACATCTGGAGAAAAGACAAGTATTTCTCGGAGTCTATAGGCCGTTATGACGGGCAGCTAATCAATCTTCCTGAGAAGTTTTCACCTGCCCCGGAATTTCTTGCCTTCCACAGAAGGCATATCTTTCAGGGCTGAGGACGTGCCTCGCCGCCCTCAATGCTCTGTCTTCATCCACAAGCCGTCTCCGTCGGTGTAGAAGCGGATTGTGCCGCGTTCGGATGTTTGGAGGATCATCTGCTGCTGGACGTAGCGGGTTAACGTTTCTATGGTTTCCGGGTGGGGGTGGCTGAAGCGGTTGTCGGCGCCGGATGAGATTACGGCTATGGCGGGACTCACTGCATCCATGAAGGCTGGCGACGATGATGTTCGGCTGCCGTGGTGGCCCACTTGCAGCACGTCGGCGTCTATCGGGGTTTCGCTGTCCAGCAGCGCGGACTCCGCCTCGCTGAACATGTCGCCGGTCAGCAGGAAGCTCACCTCGCCATAGACCAGCCGCAGCGCGACCGATGCGTTGTCCACGTCCGACTCCGTGCCTGCCAGGAGTACCGACGGCGGGCCGAGGACCTCTATGACGACGCCATTGCCCAACTCGATTCTCTGGCCAGGCTCGGCCTCGACAACCTCCGCGCCCTCTTCCGCCACCGCTTTTCGCCACGCCGTATAGTGGGGGCTGTCGTGTTCCACGCGGCGTTCGAGAACGGCTCGCACGTCGTACCTCGACAACAGTTCTATCAGGCCGTTGACGTGGTCGCTGTGGGGATGGCTCAACACAACCAGGTCTATGGAGCGGTCTCTGAACGGCATGTTTTCGCCGAGAAAGCGCACCATCTCAAGCGGGTCAGGCCCGCCGTCCACCACTATCTGGCGGTTGCCGGGCGTCGAAATGAATGCGGCGTCGCCCTGCCCCACGTCAACGAAGGCGACCTGAAGCCGGGAGTCGGGCCACAGCAGGGCGGCTGTCCAGAGCAGCCCGGCGACGGAGATGACCGGCGCGATGGCCCACCAGGAGACGCTCCTTTCGCCAAGCGGGATCGGCTGCCATACGCGAACGGCGTCCCGAATCCATATCGCGCCGCGCCGCAAGCCTTTTCTCATCACGAACAGCGTGAGCGCGCCGTAGTAGGCCCAGACCATGTACGGGGCCACCCAGCCAATCTCCAAGGCGGTAACGGGAAGGCGCGCTATCAGCCGCACGACGCCGATGAGGTATGCGCTCGCTACCCACGCCATCAGGCCTGTTAGCTGCGCGGCCCATGGCGCTGCCAGCCCAAGCGTCGCGGTGACGGCGTGGGCGACCAGCACCAGGGGCAGGGCGGGCATCACGAGGAGCGTCGCGAAAATCCCGACGAACGAGACGCGCTCGAAGTGGAAGGCCAGCAGCGGCGCAATCGCGATCGTGGCGGCGAGGGACATTGCCGCCGTGGTCAACAGCCAGGTAGTAAGGCCGGGGGCCGCCATCCGACCCGCCCACCCAAATTCCGAAGAGCCGGGCATCAAGAGGGCGATTCCCGCCACGGCGGTGAAGCTGAGCTGAAAAGACACGCTCCAGAGGATGTTCGGATTGATGGCTACCATTACGGCGGCGGCAAATCCCAGCGCGGGCAGCGCGCTTCGAGGACGTCCCAGCAGCATCGCCGCCAGCAACATGCTGCCCATGATGGCCGCCCGCGTAACCGAGGGGGACATGCCGGCCAGCAACGCGTACAGCCACAAGAGCGCGAATGGCGTGAGCAGGTAGAGATGTCGGCGGCGTCCGAGCAGCCAACCGGACGCGGCGAGGCTTGCTCCCAGCAGTATGCCCACGTGCAGACCGGAGATAGCCAGCACGTGGGAGGTGCCTGTCTTTCGGAAGTCCTCCACGAGTTCGTCGGGGAGGCCGTCCCTGAGTCCGAGCAGCAACGCCTGGCCCATGGACGCCTGCGGCTCCGGCACGGACATGTCGAGGGAGTTCGCCAGGCTCCGGCGCAGCCCGTACAGCCAGCGATAGAACGGCGAGCCACGTCCCTCCTCGAGTAGCGCGGCGCTTGGGAAGTACATCACGGAGTGGACGCCCTGGCGAGCGAGGTACGCGGCATAGTCGAAGTCTTCGAGCGGTGGCGGCGCGTCGAGCACGCCTTCGAGGAGCAGCCTGTCGCCGTACCTGAAGTAGGGCCTGTTCCTGAGAGTGACCAGTCCGGACGACTCACGCAGGGTAACCAGCGCGTCGCCCGAAAGGTCTATCCATTCGTCGCCCGGCCTCAGGCCGTCAACCCGCAGTCGAAGCCTTGTGGCAGTTCCCGCCCGTTCGGGCGCGTCGATGACCGTGCCCCGCGCCTGTATGGGACCGGCGCCGTGATAGGCGGTCAACGCGGGCGCGCCGCCGCTCTCGAATGCCTCGACACGAAGCGCGCCCAGCAGCAACACGACGGCAAGCAGCGCGGGCAGCGACGAACGGCGCGCGCTCATAAGCAACGCCGCAAGCAACACGGAGGCAAACGCGAAGAGGGCGAGCGCGGGAAAGGACAGGTCGTAACGCTCGGCAATCAGGACACCCGTAATGAAGGCAGCGGCGAGCAGAAGCAGCTTCATGGGAGTGGATGGTGGGTTGCTAGACTCCGTCTGCGCTTACTCTTCGAGGGGCACCTCTACTTCCAGCAGGCCGGCATATTGCTGGCAGCCGTACACGTCCATGTCCTCGATTTCGCCGGCGGCTATGGGGCGAACCAGCGTGCACTTGAACGACCAGCCCTTGTCGAAGGCCACGAAGTTGCATTGCGCCTCCGGGACTCCGTAGAGTTCGGCGAACAGCCCGGCGTCTATCGCGCCCGTGTCCCTTACGCGCTGGTAGATGGCTTCGTTCTCGAAGAGGATGTCCAGGGTAACCTCGAACGGCCCCGCGTTCTTGCTGCGGATCACGTAGGCGAGGTCTCTCAGCTTGGCCATGCGGCGCCTCCTTACAGGTCCACGATTTCTATTTCGCAGCAGTCCATCGGGTCTTCCGGCTCCAGGATGTGCCAGACGCTGAACCTATAGACCGGGCCGCATTCGATATCGCTGGGCGAGTACGGGAAGGCGAAATTGCCGGTCGTGTGGATGCGGCCTGGGTAGTTGTAGTGCAGCAACTGGGCGTGGCACATGTTCATGACGGCGTTGGCTATCTCCTGCGTGTCGGCAACGCAATCGCCGACGATGCCAACCTCTTTTGGCACGAATTCCTTGTCAGGCTCCCAGCCTCTCATAACCTCGTTCTTGCCATAGACCCGGAAGAGCAGCTTGAATTGGTCTTCAGAGATGCTCTGCGCCGCGGCGTGGTCGATCGTCCTGCGCTTGCAGATGTCGAGGAACTCGTCGAGCACGCTGATGAGCACTGGGTCTCTTGTGCCGCCAAGCGTGATAGTGCGGTAGCCTGCCACCTCCGCGCCCTCCAGCTTGATGGTGTACGGGCGAGTCTCGAAGCGGCTTCCGGTAACCTTGATAGTGCGCGGGTCTAACTGCTCGTACTGTGAGTCCGAGATGTCCAGCATCCCCGGAGGTTCCAGCAGGTAGTAGGGGCTGTTGTTCTCATACGTCGTCGCGTGGGCCGCCCTGTGCGCGCTGACCCTGCCCCGCGGATCGGTCGCCTGTATCAGGAAGTGGCCGTCCGATGCCACGCCCATGACATGGGTTTCCACGCCCCGGACAGGCTCCACGTTGGTATTGGAGTGGTCGATGACCTTTGCCATGTGCCATGCCTGGGCCATCGGGACGCCCTTCATAATGGGCACGGCGGCGAACATGGCCGAGTCGCTGATGCGCCCGCACAGGACGATGTCCGCGCCCTGCCGCAGCGCCTCGACGACAGGCTCCGTGCCCATCATGCCCACGACGTGAGTGGCGCGGTCGATGACGTCCTCCGTGAGCGGCTCGGAGGGAGGCAGCGGGGTTATCTTGCCGTCGCGCAGCCGGCGCTTCAGGTACTCCTTGTCCTGTTCCGAGTTGATGACCGCCAGCCGGAAGCTCAGCTCCTTCTCCCTGGCGACCTCCTCGATGATGTCCCTGAAGAAGGCCACGCCCGCCCTGTTGCCGCCCATGCCGGCGGAGCCGACGATGAACGGGATGCCCTTAGCCACCGCCTGGGGGATGATGTATTCGAGAGACGCCTTGATGCCTCCGCGGTGCGTCATGCCCTTCTCGCCGCCCAGGAAGGCCGGCCCGGCGTCGGTGCTGCCCGCGTCGGCGGCCATGAAGTCGGGCTGCTGCTCCATGGCGTCCTCGGCCGCCTTCCTGGGCCCGTTGAATCCGCCGTGCATCAGGCTGACGGCGGCGGCCATCCCCTTCACTTCTACCATAGTGTTCTCCTTCTGTGCCCTAGCCAATCTCCCGGTTCACGAGAAATTCCCCGGCCTTCATTACAACGGGTATGCGCGCTCCCTGGCCTTGGAGCAGCGACAGGTCCTTGGTGGGGTCGCCCTCGACTACCAGGATGTCCGCCAGCGCGCCGGGCGCGATGACGCCCAACTCTCCCTCCATCCTGATAATCTCCGCGTTCGTCACCGTCGCGCTCTGGATTATCTCCATTGGCGTGAACACCTCGGAGCGAATCAGGAACTCCCGCGACTGGTGGACGTGCATTTCGCCGAGCAGGTCGGTCCCGAAGCCCAGCTTCACGCCCATTCGCTTGCAGATTTCGAGGGACGAGTAGCCGCTGTCCAGCACGTCGTCGGTCTTGCGGAGACTGACCTCCGGGAAGCCGAGCGACGGGCCGTACTCCTTCATCGTAAAGAAGGTTACCAGCGTGGGAACCACGAATGCGCCCCGCTCCACCATGAGCGCGGCAGTGGGTTCGTCGATGAGGTTGCCGTGTTCGATAGTACGCACACCCGCCTCGATAGCGCGGGTAATCGCCAGCGGGCTGTAGGCGTGCGCGAAGGCGTAGGTGTGGAAGGCGGCGGCCTCTTCCACGATGGCGCGCAGCTCCTCGCGCGAGTACTGGGTGTTCTGGATGGGGTCCGTGGGCGAGGCGACGCCGCCCGACGCCATAATCTTGATGGCGTGCGCGCCGCGTCGCAGCTCCTCACGCGCCGCCTTCCGCACGGCATCGACGCCATCCACCACGTGGGCCATCCAGGACGTCTTGATGGAGCAGGCGCACAGTTCGGGGTCGTCTCGGAACGGCGCGAGGTCACCGTGTCCGCCAGTCTGGCTGATAGCCCTGCCCGCGTAGAAGATTCGGGGGCCTTTGATGAGGCCCCTTTCGACTGCCGCCGCGAGCCCGCGGTCGGCCCCCGCGGCGTCTCGGATCGTGGTGAAGCCGCGGGCGAGCATCCCCTCCAGGATCTTGCCCGCCTCGTGCGCCATCAGCGTGGCGGGCGTGTAGGCCATGTCCGCGAGGTTCATCGTCGTGGCGGTGGAGTGCACGTGCGCGTCTATCATGCCGGGCATCAGCGTTCTACCGCGAACGTCTATGCGCCCGGCGTTTGGCGCGCTGACAGGCCGCTCGGACACCTCGACGATACGGTCGTTCTCCACCAGAACGTGGTGTCCCTCTCGCACCTCTCCGGCGCGGGTATCCATAAGGGCGCAGTTCTCGAACAGTAGTTGGGCCATCTTCCCCGTCTCTCTCGTCAACGACGCGCTATCGCGCGTTCCCGCCATCCCCGTCCGGGTTCGCCGCGCCGGTCGCGGGCGGCCGGAAGTTGGGCGCGTTCCCGTTCGCGGCCGGGTAAACCAGCTTGCGAACCGGGTAGTTTATCTCGATTCCCTCTTCCAGGAAGCGGGCGTGAAGTCCCTTGACCAACTCGCCGGTCAGGACGAAGCTGCCGGTGCGGTCGGTGGCCTGCACGAACACCCAGAAGGTTATATTGGAATCGCCGAACTCCTCGAAGCCGATGAATGGTTCCACGCTCTTCACCGCGCAGTCCGAAGCGTTGACGACGTCGCTCGAGGCTTCCATCGCGATGCGCTCCACGGCGGCGAGGTCCGAATCGTAGCTCACCCCGCAATAGACGATGATGTTCATGGCGGGCGTGGGAGCGTTGAGGTTGGTGATTACGCTATCGACCAGCTTGGAGTTGGGGATGGTGACAATGTTGTTCATCATGCTTCGCAGCTTGGTGCTGCGCCATCCGATATCGACGACGAACCCGGAGGGGCCGCCCTCCATTTCGACGAAGTCGCCCTGCTCCATTACCCCCTCGGCCACGATGTAGGTTCCCGACAGGAAGTTGTTCAGCGTCGGCTGTATCGCCAGGGCTACGGCGAGACCGGCGACGCCGAGTCCGGCCAGGAGTGGGCTGATCGAGATGCCGATGCTGTCTAGGGCGACCATCAGGCCAATGAGATAGAGCACGAACGGGATGACTCGCTTGACGGGCTGCACCAGCCTGTCGTCGAGGTCGGTTTCCGTGCGGGCTGCCAGGTTGTGCGCGTACCAGGTGATGAGCGCGTCCACGAGCTTCGAAATGGCGTAGGTTATGAGAAGGATTATAGATACGAGCCAGACTTTCCCCATCCAAGGTTCCCAGCTCGAGATGAAGTCGAGCGCAGGGATAGTAAGCTCGCTGAGAACGAGAAAGGTCAGGAAGAAGCCCAACACGACCAGGAGCAGCACGGCCGGCCCTCGGACGATGCCGAGCATTTGAGCCGCCAGGCCTCCGGGTTGCCGCTGCTCGCGCCGCCTGGCGACGACCTTCAAGGCAAGGTTTACCGCAAGCGCGACCACTTGCAACACGGCAAGGACGCCAAGCGCGAACAGCGGGCCGTACAGTTCGGAGTCTCTTATGAAGTCGGGCAGCACTCTCTACCTCCCGGGTGTACGCGGCAGACAGGTCATCGCACCTCTACCAGGTCTCGAAGCCCATTTAGCGTAACAGGGCCTATTCCATCCACGTCCGCAAGCTCATCTACGCTGGAGAAAGCCCCGTTCTTCTCGCGGTAGCGCACGATCGCTTGGGCCTTGACCTCGCCGATACCCGGCAGGCTCGTCAGCGCATCCACCTGCGCCGAATTGATGTCGATCTTCCCGGACGCGCCGACGGTCTGATGGACCGATGTGGGCGCGGAAACCTCGTCCTCCACCTCCGGGATGTGCCAGTGGTCTTCGTCCTTCAGCCGCGACGCGAGATTGATGGCTGCGAGGTCGGCTTCCTCGGTTGGGCCGCCCGAAGCCTCGATCGCGTCGTCGAGGCGGTCTCCCTCGCCGAGGACGTAAACTCCGGGATTGCGCACCGCGCCGCTTACATAGACCTTGAGGGCTATCTCAGGCGCGGGAGTTGCGGCGGGCAGGACTATCTGGACTGCGCCGTCGTTAGCGGGCATTTGTCGAATCACAACGACAATTCCACCGGCTACGGCAATCAGGACCGCTAGCGCCAGGGCAATTTGTGTAAGTGCCTTCATCCATGCCCACTAAAACACGTTTAGCGTGAATATAGGGCTGCGGCGGTTCGCTGTCAACTCTACGACCGCATGGGCGCGCAATCTGGCGCAACTTGACCGATTTTAGAGGCCGACCCTATAATGGATCGGACGATTGCGCATTGTGTCACAGATGAGGTAACCGATGGCTGAGAGCGCCGGCGCTGACCGCGTGGACGACGTAAGGGCGAATGGTCTCGAGGAGCTGTCCCGCGTCGAGAGCCCGCAACAACTCGAAGAGTGGCGTGTGGCGTACCTGGGCCGCCGGGGTCGGCTCACGCGGATTCTCCGTGGGCTAGGCTCTCTGTCGCCGGAAGAGCGCAGGGAGACCGGCGCGTCAGCGAACAGGGCGAAGGCGATGCTCGAGAGCAGCCTGGCCGAGAGAGAGAAGGCGCTGAAGCAGACCGGCGCCGCCCTGCTAGAAAGCGAGGTCATCGACGTAACTCTCCCAGGATGGCCCATGGCCCTGGGTGGACTGCACCCCACCACGCTAATAGTGCGTGAGATTTGCGACGCCTTCGCGTCGATGGGCTTCCAGGTGATGGAAGGCCCGGAGGTCGAGTGGGACCACTACAACTTCGAGATGCTCAACATCCCCAAGGACCATCCCGCGAGGGACATGTGGAACACGCTGTGGGTTGATTATACCGATGCCAACGGCGAAACCCCCATGCTGCTTCGCACACACACCTCGCCCATGCAGGCGCGCATCATGGAGAAACAGGGGCCTCCGGTGCGGGTGGTGGTTCCAGGCAAGTGCTATCGCTACGAGGCCACGGACGCCACCCACGAGTGGCACTTCTTCCAAATAGAAGGGCTCGCCGTGGACCGGGGCATCACGTTTGCGGACCTCAAGGGGACGCTGTTCGAGTTCGCCCGCATCCTCTTTGGGCAAGAGCGGCGCGTGCGCTTTCGCTGCGACTATTTCCCGTTCGTTGAGCCGGGCGTGGACATGTCGATAGACTGCTTTGCCTGCTCCGGTGACGGCTGCCGCATTTGCGGTGATACCGGCTGGATAGAGATAATGGGCGCGGGAATGGTTCACCCCAAGGTGCTCGAGGGTGTGGGCTACGACCCCAACATCTACACAGGCTTCGCCTTCGGCATGGGCCCCGAACGTATCGCCATGCTCAAGTACGGCATCGACGACATACGCCTCTTCTATTCCAACGACCTGCGCTTCTTGAGACAGTTCTAGCATCGGGAGTCCCTTTCCCCTGATTTAGGGAAGTCGCATAATCCCTCGATGGGGCAAGGTTGGCATGGGGGTGACAGTGGCGGGACGAGAGCGTGGCAACAAAGGTCAAAATACATGAAAATACCACTATCCTGGCTACGGAAATACGTTCCCGTAAACCTGCCTCCACGCGAGCTCGCGCATCGCCTGACGATGGCGGGCAACGAGGTTGGCGAGGTGGAGGCGATTGGCGGCGACTGGGACAGGGACAAACTGATCGTCGGGCGCGTCCTCAAGGTGGATGACCATCCCAATGCCGACCGCCTGAGCCTGCCCACCGTAGAGCTGGGCAACGGCGAGACCGCCACCGTCGTGTGCGGCGCGCTAAACGTCGCCGCCGGGCAGAAGATAGCCTTCGCACGTGAGGGCGCGAGGCTCTTCAGCCCGCGCACCGGCAAGGTCGAGGCGCTCAAGGCGGCGAAGATTCGTGGCGTGGAGTCGGCGGGTATGGTGTGTTCTCCGCTCGAGCTTGGGTTGGGCGAAGACCACGACGGCATCCTGGTGCTGGACGACGACGCGCCAACGGGAGCGGCGCTCGCGGACTACCTGGGCGATGCCATCCTCGATGTCGAGGTCACTCCCAACAGGCCCGACTGCCTCTCCCTGCTCGGCATCGCCCACGAGGTGGCCGCGCTCACCGGCGAGCGCGTGGCCGAACCCGACCTTTCCTATCCCGAGGATGGCCCTCCAATAGAAGGCCAGGTCAGAATCGAGATAGCCGACCCGGAGTTGTGCTATCGCTACACCGCAAGCCTGGTTACGGGTGTCAAGATAGAGGAATCGCCCCAGTGGATGCAGGATGCCCTCGCGAGGGCAGGCCAACGTCCTATCAACAACGTGGTGGACATTACCAACTACGTGATGCTCGAATACGGCCAACCCCTTCACGCCTTCGATTACGATGAAGTCAGAGACAAGACCGTCATAGTTAGAGCGGCCCGGCCCGGCGAGTCGCTCGTGACGCTTGACGGCGCGCGCCGCACACTCAACCCACCGATGCTGACGATAGCCGACTCAGACGACGCCATCGGATTGGCGGGAATCATGGGTGGAGCCGCCAGCGAGATGGACGAGAACACGACATCCGTGCTGCTGGAGTCGGCCAACTTCAATCCCACGAACACGCGCCGCACTCGCTCCACGCTGCGGATGAACACCGAGGCCTCCCACCGCTTCGAACGCGGCATAAGGGCCGAGCTTGCGGAACGTGGCCTCAGACGGGCTACGCAACTTATCCTCGAGATAGCCGGGGGCAAGGCCGCAAAGGGCATTATCGATCTCTACCCGGCACAGCAAGAGCCGCCCTCGCTTCGGATTAGCCGCAGCCGCATCAAGCAGGTGCTCGGCGTTGACTACTCCATGTCGCGGGTTGAGGGTGTGCTGGATTCGCTGGGGTTCGAGCGGGCCAGGCAACCGTCCGCGCTGATAGACCTCATAGAGACGGCTGAGGCCGCGCCCGCGCCCGAGCGGCAGAGCACGCTTTGGCTGAAGGCCCCGTACTGGCGATCCGACATATCCATCGAGGATGACCTCGTGGAAGAGGTGGCGCGCATCGTGGGCTACGATACCATTCCCACGACTATGCTGTCCGCGTCGATTCCCCACCACGAACCGCAACCCATCAGGGCGCTCAGGGAGAGTATCAAGGACCTTCTCGCGGCGGCCGGAATGCGTGAGACCATCTCCTACTCGCTTACCACGCTCGGCACTCTCGGAAAGGTCGATGCCCTGGACGGCGCGCCTGACCCTATGAAGATAGCCAACCCAATGAGCGCGGAGTTCGAGTATCTCAGGACGAGTTTGCAAGGCGCTCTGCTCGAGACGCTCGCCTCCAACCGCCGCGTATCCCAGGCTGAGGGCATCAGGATTTTCGAGTTGGGTCGCGTTTATCTGCCGAAAGAGGAGGCGAAAGAGAGGGACCTGCCGGACGAGAAGGAGATGCTGGTTGGCGCGCTGTCCGGGCCTCGCTCCGCTGCCTCGTGGCTGGCTCCACCGGGCGACATGGGGTTTTTCGACGCGAAGGGCGTCCTGGAGTCGCTGTTCGACCAGTTGAGAGTCGAAGTGAGCTATGAGCCGTCCACAAGTTCCATCTTTCACCCCGGCAGGGCGGCGCGGATGACGTGCGGCGATACCAGGATCGGCACGATTGGCGAAATCCACCCCGTGACGCTCGAACGCTTCGACCTGCCTGGAACCCCTGTCGCGCTCTTCGAGATCGACGTCGAAGCCCTGTACCAGGTGATGCCCGCCACGGCGCGGCGCTACCTGGGCGCGAGCCGCTTCCCGGAGTCCTACCGCGACGTGGCGTTGGTAATGGACGCAGACGTGCCCTCGTCCAAGATCCAGTCTATCATAGCGCGCCACAAGCTCGTGGCCCGCAGCATTCCATTCGACGTTTACTCAGGAGAAGGGGTGCCGGAGGGCAAGAAGTCCGTGGCGTACAGAGTGATCTTTCAGTCGGACAGGGAAACGCTGACCTCAGAGCGGGTGGACAGATTTCAGGGCGACATACTGCACCAGCTTCAGCGTGAGGTCGGTGCGGAGCTTCGCAAGTAGAGGCGCATGATGACACAGCGCGGTCACGTACACCGCCATCACAACGAATCGATGCTCAGCGTGGAAGAGGCCCTCGATCGAATCCTCAGCTTCTTCCACGTTCTCGAGCCGGAGGAAAAGCCCATCCTCGACGCGCTCGGACAGGTGTTGGCTGAGGATGCCGTGTCGCGGTATGACATCCCGCCGCTGGACAACTCGGCCATGGACGGCTACGCGGTGCAGTCCGCCAGTGTCTCGGCGGCATCCGATACCTCGCCCGTGTCGCTTCGAGTCGTCGGCTCTGTCGCGGCGGGCGAGTTGCCGTATGACGAGGTGACGCCGGGCACGGCGGTGCGCATAATGACGGGCGCGCCCATCCCCAAAGGCGCGGACGCCGTGGTGCCGTTCGAGGACACCGACGAGATAGCGCGCCGCGCCTCGGGCCGTAGTCTGTCGGAGATAGGCGTCAACCTCGCCGTCGCGCCTGGCGCGGAAATCCGTCCGGCTGGGCAGGACGTTCGCAAAGGAAGGCTTGTGGTCGAGAGGGGCGCGGCGCTGCGCCCATCCGAAATAGGGGTGCTTGCCTCGCTGGGATACAGCACGGTCAAGGTGATTCGCCGGCCCATAGTCGCCATCCTCGCCACTGGAAACGAGCTCCTGGAGCCGGGGGCGGACTATGGCGCGGGCAAGATATTCAACAGCAACAACTACAGCGTGGCCGCGGGTGTGCTGCGCTACGGCGGCATCCCCAAGCTGCTTGGAATAGCGCGGGATAACCTGGAGTCGATGAACGCGAAACTGCACGAAGGGCTCGAGTCTGATATACTCATAACCTCCGCGGGCGTGTCGAAGGGCGACTACGACATGGTCAAGGACGTGCTGGCTCAGCACGGCAAGATAGACTTCTGGTCGGTGAAGATGCGCCCGGCCAAGCCACTCGCTTTCGGGGCGCTGACCGCGCCGGACGGAAGACGGGTGCCCCACCTGGGACTTCCCGGAAATCCCGTGAGCGCGCTGGTGGCCTTCGAGCAGTTCGGACGTGCCGCTATTCGCAAGATGCTTGGCAAGCCAAGCATCGGGAAGCCCAGCGTCAGCGCGATTCTGGACGAGCCGGTAGAGAACCCCGACGGTCGCAGGGTCTATGCGAGGGCCGTCGTCACGAAGCGCGACGGGAGTTACCACGCCCGACTTACCGGAGACCAGGGGTCCAATCTGCTTACGTCTATGGCCCTGGCCAATGGGCTTGCCATATGCCCGGAGGATATACCCCAAATGGAGGCCGGTGAAGTGGTGGAGACACAGATGTTGGACTGGCCGGAGGAAGTATTTTGATAATTCAAGACCAGCCCGGGTTCGCGGAGAACCCCGACGGCAGCGGTAGGGAAGCGTCGCCGAAGTACTTCATCGACGTGGGACGCGCCGAGGAGCGCCATCGTTCCCTGTCGATGATGATCGCCGGCAGGCGGTGTTACATGTGCCAGCAGGGCGACGAGGAGCTGGCGGCGGCGTCCGACACGCAGGAGCAGATAGACCGCATCGTTGACCACTGCGCGGCGACCAGCGACTACCTGCTGCCAGACACGCCGCTCAAGGAGGCTATATTCAGGATTATACTTTCCGGGGGGAATGAGCCGATGGCCGCCGAGGCGATTTGCGAGATTCTCACCGACAAGTGGGCCATGATCGCCTACCCAAGAAACACGTCCCCGTCGGTCATCGGACGCTTGCTGGAACACAGCGAAAACTACTGCATAGCGCGGGCTCCCGAGGCGGAGGGTGACGAATAGCCGGGCGTGATTCATCAAAAGGCCTGGTCCCCGAGACTCGGAAGCCCCGATTCAACGGGGCCTCTGAGAGACGATTCGCCATCTGGGTTAGCCGGGACAAAGAGACCAAGCGCGGCTACTCCTCTTCTTTGGGCTTCCTTCGCTTCCCCACGACCTCCACCTGAGCCGACGCGAATTCGGGGAGAGGCATAACCGAGACGTTCTTGCTCTCTTTCTTCTTTGGCTTCTTTGCTTCGCGTTTAGGGACACTACCTTTAGGCATGGCACACCCTCCCTAAATCAGAATTGAGCTAAAGCCCTTGCCAAGAGTTTAGAACACATCAGGGCGCATGTAAAGGTGAATTCATCGAAGGGCGTTTCAAGGAGCCGGCGCGTCGTAGAGGACCTATGAAGATGAGCGATTACAGGGCGTTTCTGATTGACCTGGACGGCACTCTGATTGGCAGAGACGAGAGGATTTCGACGAGGGTCTCCGCGGCCGTAGGCAGGCTCCCGGATAGCGTCAGCGTAAGCATCGCCACCGGGCGGGAGTCCGTCGACGCGATAAGGTTCGCGCGGGAGCTTGGACTTTCGGCCCCGCAGGTTTCTGATAATGGCGCTGTAATTCTGGACCCTACCGACGGCAGCGAGATTTGGAGCGCGCCCCTGGGCCCGAGAGTTGCCCAGGGCATAGTCACCGAGCTTTGCGGTCTCGGCCTTGCGTTTATCGCCACCCACGCCGGTGGCACGCTGAGGCGTATCGACGAGGTCACGCATTGGAACCTGACGCGCGTCTCGGCCTTGGACGTCGAGGAGGACTACGCCGACGAACTGGTTGGTCGTTTCGAGTCAGACGCCGAGCTTCACGTGGTCAAGGTTTCCCTGCCCTACAACGGCATGTGGGCGGTGGACTTCACCCGCGCCGGCGTCAACAAGGGGGCCGCCGCGCGGGTGCTGGCGCGGCGGTTCGGCATAGACGCCGCCAAGATGATCGCGGCGGGAGACAGCTACAACGACCTTCCGATGCTCGAGGTCTGCGGACTGCGCATCGCCATGGGCAACGCGCCCGACGAGTTGAAGGCCATCGCCGACTACGTCGCCCCACCGGTTGATGAAGACGGTCTTGCCGTCGCCATCGAGGAGTTCGTGCTGCCCAGGGTGTAATCCATGTGCGCGGCCAGGGCCTTTTCATTGTGAAGGCAGACCTCCCCATCCGCCCCACCTTCACCCACCCTCTAACCTCCTCCCATCAAGGGAGGGGGCATAAGAGGGCGTCTCCATCGCCCACGCGACGTACACAATCGCACTTTGAAAACGCCCTGATCCCCGGCCGCGGGAGCTTGACAGCGGGCGCGGGAGGTGGTCATATATAGTACAGTCGTTCTATCGTGTTTGACGAGGTGACCCTTGTACGGCAAAGTCAAAGCGGCTGAGTTGTGGCGTGAGCACGAGCTCAGCGTGCCGGTGGACCTGAAGCGGCTATCGGAGGCGCTTGGGCTTGCCGTGGTGGAGTTCCCGTTCCGAGGAAGGGTCAGAGAGGTGATCATCGACGGCGTCATCGGTGTCAAGCCGCGCCTTCCTCGCGAGGAGTTTCGCTGGCTCGTAGCGCACGCGATGGGACACTACCTGCTGCACGTTGGCGCCAGCTTCTACCTGGAGTCGTGGCAGTGGGTGAATCACGCCAAGGCCGAAAAGCAGGCGTAGGAGTTCGCGGCGTGGCTGATGGGCGGGCCTGACGGCTGGCGGTATAGCGCCAGGCAGTTGGGCATTCCGGAGAGCAAGTTCGCGCTGGTGGGCCGGACTGGGGAGCGCTCCGTGGCCGGATAGCCAGTCGCCGGTAAGCGGCGGTGGCTCACTCACCAGCGGCCCGCCGCCTGCTTCTGACGTACCGGGCGAAGTCCTTGACCGACTCCCACTCCTCGCCCGTCAGGTCGCTGACCTCGTTCAGGCGAGCCAGTTGCTCGTCTTCGAGCGGGTTGTCGAACTCGGTGCCCGTGATGTAGCCGGCCTCGACCGCAAGCTGCCCGTACAGGAGGCCAAGCGCAGAGGAGAGCGACTTTAGCGTGTGCGTAGCCGGCCTGAAACGCCCGCCCTCCAGATGGCCCACGTAGCCTTCACTCATGCCTAGCGCAAGGGACAGCTGCCGCTGCGTCATGCCCTTGCTTAGCCGCGTCTGCCTTACCATGTCCGCGAGAGCCCCGAATGGGCGAGCCTGGCTGCTCATGCTTCCCCCCGTGCTTTCCCACCCCCGCGATGGACGCCCCTGGCGGACTGCGCCGCAATCGGACTTCCTGAGTCGCGGATGAGCAAACACATTGTAGCGGACAGTCCGCGCCAATTGCTATTGACACATACGTTCGTCTCTTTGTATAATGCCATTCGTCAGAGCCGCTGCGGGCGTCGTTGGCGCGTTACGCAAGCCGAACCTCAGGCTGACGCTATCAGGGTGGCTCACTCCGGGAATACAGGATAGAAAGAGGTGGCGCGGTGATTCTTTTCAAGGCCTGCCCAAGATGCGGCGGCGACGTTGACGCGACGGATAAGACGGACATCTTCTGCGTTCAGTGCGCCCACAGGCCGGCGGTGGTCAGTCTCCAGGTTGGCACGCAAGACGGGGGCGGATTCGTTGGCATAACCGGCCTCGAAGCCCTCTGTCCCAGGTGCGATTCCGGCGAAACGATCGCGTTGGAGAAGTTGCGCGCCCGCGACAACACCTGCTACCGCTGCCGCAAATGCGGCCACATATTCAGCCCGCGGACTCCGGCGGGCGCGGGTTCGATGGCGAGTTGATAGAATAGCCTCCATGCTTCAAACCACGGCCTTGTACGATTCTCCGATCGAGGACCTCCTTGACAGGTTGGTTGGTGAGCTTGGCAAGGGTGTACGGCCCTCTAGCACCTCAAGAATTTGACTCTTTCTCTCTGAGTTGTTACATTACTGAAAATATACCGGCTGTACCAGTTGCAGCCTTACGAGTCGGCCCCGCCGCGGTTGATGTGCCACCGGGTACCCTCCGAGTCACTCCAGTTCTTGTGTTCTAGGCATCAGCGAGCCTTCGAAGCGTTGCGCCAACGCTTCTCGTATTGGTGGTTTTTTCCGGGTTCAAGCCCTTTCACCTTGCGGTGTAGCGCCTGCTCGATTCCTTTTTCTCATAGGGAGGCGCTTTTGAAAGGTGTAATTCTGGCAGCGGGTCAAGGGACCCGCCTTTTCGCCAACAACGGGACTTCTCACAAGGTACTCCTTGAAGTTGGAGGGCAACCCATCATCGACTATGCTCTGGAGTCCTATAGGTCCGTGGGTGTGACCGACCTTGCCATTGTGGTCGGCCACCGGCGCGAGAAGATACGGGATTGGGTGGGCAGCGGCTCCAGGTACGGCTTGAAAATTCACTACATCTTCAACCGCAGGTATCTATGGGGTAACGCCCTATCCCTTTATGCGGTAAAGTCTTTCACAGGGTATGACCCCTTCCTGCTATCCATGGCCGACCATATATTTACCCCTCGTCTCCTGGAACAGGTGGCGGATATGGACTCGTCCCTCAACGTTCTCGCCGTGGACTTCCAGCCTTCCGTCGGAGACATCATGGAGGGGACTCGAGTAATGGTAGATGAAAAAGGCCACATCCTTCGTATAGGCAAGGAGCTTGCCCGTTGGGACGGCATTGACGCCGGAGTGTTCCGGCTCTCTCCCACCGTTTTCTATGGGATAGAAGACATCCTGCGGCAAAAAAGCGCCGAATATCAGATTAGTCAAGCTATTACCCGCATGATAGAGCGCGGACATTCGATCACGGCCTGCGACATTACCGGATGCTTTTGGCAGGACATTGACACCCAGGAAGACCTCCGGCAAGCACGCCGGAGCCTTGAGGACATGAGCCCGTGGCAGCTATCCAGGAAGGTCTAGTCTCCAGGTATCTGAACCGACGTATCTCCCGCCCCATGGCCGCAATACTGGCGAAAACCCCCGTTACGCCCAACCAGGTGTCCTTCCTCAGCTTCTGCATGGCCCTGGGGTGCCTCGGACTGTTCGCGGCGGGGCACAATATCTGGGCCGGTGTTGCCGCCCAGCTCTCTTCCATCATCGACGGCGCCGATGGTGACCTGGCCCGCCTCAAGAATAAGGCCACTCCCTTCGGAGGGTACTTCGACGCCGTATTGGATCGCTACGCTGATGTCTTCATTCTGGCCGGTCTGGCCTACTGGTCATGGAAGGTGGAGGACAAGGCAGCCCTCTGGGTTGTGGCAGGGGTGGGGCTGGCGGCCATTACCGGCGCCTTCATGGTGAGCTACACCAGGGCACGCGCCGAAGCGTCCATGGGGTTTAGCTTTCAAGGGTTGGCGGCCTCCCTGGCCTCCAGAGACGCCAGGCTTCTCCTGGTGATGATAGGCGCGGTGGCGGGTCAAGCCCTTTTAGTCCTATCCGTCCTGGCCCTTCTCACAAACCTCGTCGTCCTTTGGCGAGTCCTTATTGTGAGAAGGGAGCACTTCTCCAGTACATCCTCCAGCCATTGAAGGTCAATCCCGGCGCTTTTGGAGTCCCCTTGATATCACCAATATCCCTCCGGAGACTATCCCTGATCACTCTACTGCTGGGCCTAAGCCTCTTTCTCGCCGCGGCCTGCGGCCCGGCATCCGACAACGACGCGCCAACCCCCGACGGCGGACCTCCCGTCCCCTCTCCAACGTCTTCTGAGGACGCCGCCCCGGGACCCACCTCCACGACCAGTCCTCCCCCAACGATGACGGAACGGAGACCGTCAGCCACGCCTTCACCGACGGAAGGCTCCCTCTACAGCGACCTCAACATTATTACTCTCCTGCCCCGGGACGCCATCCCCGCCGTCCTAGCCCCTGAGTTTCAAGAGGCTGAAGACGCCTGGGAGCAGTATCTCTCCAAAGAGCCCGTGCTGGGCGTGTCCATTAACGGGGAGCACAAAGCCTACTCCGTCCCCTTCTTGAGCTCCCGGGAGATCGTAAACGACCACGTCGGAGGTGTGGCCGTCGCCGTCACCTGGTGACCCCTCTGCTATACGGGCATGGTTTTTGCCCGAGAGACCGGACAGCAGACCCTGACCTTCGGCGTATCGGGAAAGCTCATTATGAACGCCCTCGTTATGTACGACCACCAAACAGACACCCTCTGGAGCCAGTTCCTGAGCAGGGCCGTAGAGGGCCCTCTCCAGGGCACCAAGCTGGAACTCCTCTCCGCGCTGCAGACCGACTGGGGCACCTGGGTTGACCTTCATCCCGACACCCTGGCCCTCGACAAGGGAGGACGGTTCACCACAGACCCCTACGAAGACTACTATTTGGCCAAGGACGCGGGCGTCCTTGGTGAGAGCAGAAAAGACGATCGTCTCCACACCAAGGAGTTCGTCATCGGGTTGGAAGAAAACGGCATGGCCCGGGCATACCCCTTCAGCGCCCTGAACGAAAGCCCCGTAGTCAACGACACCTTTCAGGGTACTCCGATCCTCGTGGTCTTCAACGCGAACTCAGCCACCGGCGTAGTCTTCGAGCGCACTGTTCGTGGGCGGACCCTGACCTTCGACCCGGTAGAAGAGCCCACCGGCGAGCTGTCGCAAATGGTCGATGAGGAAACGGGGACTCTGTGGCAAGCCCTGACCGGAAAGGCGGTGGAGGGCCCCCTGGCGGGAACAACCCTGGAGCAGGTCCCCTCCACCTACTCCTTCTGGTTTGGCTGGAAGGACTTTTTCCCTCATACTGAGGTCTTCGGCCGGTAGGGCCTTGATGGCACAGCCGGCCTCCTTCAACCGCTCATATACCTCGTCCGCCGTGCCAACGCGGAGAACAACCCAGCCCCACTAGTACCATTTCCAGGTGTATTTGATAATATCTCGGCTGCCTTCCACACTGGATTGCCGAGCGGCGAGCCATTGCGATGGGTTCCCGCTTTCGCGGGAAAGACGGATAGTATTCGATACCTGTCATCTTCAAGTGGAAGCGGTACTAGGATGTGTTGACATTTGTATTATGCTAGGTATATGTCAACAGTTAGACTGTCTTCGGAACAATGGTCAAGGACACATGAGTTCCTTCAAGCTCAGACAGGCTTGTACATTGGGAAGGAAGCCGAATGTAGGCGGTTCATCGATGCTGTATTGTGGATTTCTCGGACCGGTGCGCAATGGAGGATGCTCCCAGCCGAATGTGGTGATTGGAGCAGCGTCTATAAACGCTTCGCCCGATGGTGTGAACGCCGAGTATGGGAGCGTATGCACCAGTATTTGGTCGATGACCCCGACATGGAACACCTCATCATCGACAGCACAGTGGTCCGTGCCCATCTTTGCGCTGCAGGGGCGTCAACAAAAACGGAGGGGAACTATCGCAAGCCCTCGGTCACAGCCGAGGTGGGTTCAGTACAAAGGTCCATGTCGGTGTCGACGGCCTCGGCAACCCGTTGAGATTCAGATTGACCGGAGGGCAGGAGCAGGATGTCACTCAGGCTGAGGAACTCATAGACGGACTCGATAGTGAGTATGTGATTGCAGACCGAGCATACGACACCAAGCAGTTCCTTGAGTCAATCATAAGGAGCGGTGCAGTTCCGATAATACCTGCTCGCTCCAAGCGGAAGGCGCCACACAGATATGACGAGTATCTATACCGAGAGCGTCATCTGGTCGAATGCTTCATCGGCAAGATCAAGCATTCCCGCCGCATCTTCTCCCAGTTCGACAAGCTGGCGAACAGATACCTCGGGTTCCTACATTTCGTCGGTGCTCTCATATGGCTAAGATGAAATGTCAACACAACCTAACCCCGCTGACATTTTTCGCTTTCCATTTGAAACGACCGAAACACTGGGCAACAACACATTGACACCGAGGCAGTACTGGAAGGAAGGGCGTTGGGCACTGACAGATATGGATGCGCTCGCTCCCACAACGCCAGCCGAATTTCAAAAATAGTACTGTCTATCGTCAAGTCCGGCCCACCAAACTGGACTCCTTACAGCAGGACCTCCCAGCGAAACATTCGCAGTACACAATAGAAACCTAAAACTGAGGTACTCGTGGGCGGTGGGCCTAGGCAGAGGTGTCTAAAAAGAGGGGACGGTCAACGGTTCTCGGCTATGTCCACTCATCAGGAGGTGTGGCGACTCTCCAACCAGAGTGGCAACGAGAGGAGTTACGTGCGGACAGTATGGTGGAGCCGACCTGGCATGGGCGTTGCATCCGCTAACGCCGTTCCAGCAGTTCGGCGTGACAGCGATCACGATCGTGTACGCGCTGATTGCAGCCTTGCTGGTAGTGCTGCGGCGATGATCGTGTGGGGGGTCGTACCAGAACCTGCGACTGCGCCGCGCTGTGGAGCGAGCGGGAACCGAGCTCGGGGAGCAGCCATAGCCAGTCTCTCTCCGGCATTGCTTGCCACCCACCATGGGCGTGGTAAGGGTGGTGCGTTATGATCAGGGCGCTCAACTGGCTGAGCTGGCTGGTGACGGTGCGCCCGTGGGTCACGCTTGTCGTCATCGCGATCGTGACACTGGTGTTGGCCGCTGGGATTACGCAGCGCGCGCCGGTGGCGGAGAACGAGGCCTTCCTCCCTCGGGATAGCGGCGTCGCCAAGGCGTTGGAGGAGATCGAGACCCTCTTCGGGGACTCCGGCGTCGTCGTGGTAACGCTCGTCTTCCGTGGTGAAGTGCTCACGCCCGATGGACTCGCCCAGATGGACGGCTTGCTCGGCCGCATCGTTAGCGACCCGGGCGTAGGGGAACTGCTGCCGCCCGCCGACGCAGTCACCGCCCCTACCTTGCTGATGAAACCCCTGCTCCAGGTGACCGACTTCGACTCGGTCACGCAGGCGCAGATCGATATGGCGCTTGGCCATATTCGGGCCACCCCGGAGTTCCAACCGGCGCGAACGGCACTCGACATGATGACCGGAACGGACACGGATGGCACGCGGATCACGGTCGCCACCGTCCGGCTGCGCGACACCGGCGCCGAGGCCGTTGACGACGCGCAGCTAGCGATCAACAGCCTGGCGGAGACGGACGAGGGCCCGCTGAGCGTGAGCAGCGTGTCGCTTGCCGTGATTGAGGAGGAGTATCAGGAGGCCACGAGCGCCGGCGTGCTGCCGCTAGTGGGGTTGGCGCTGTTCGTGATCGCGTTACTGATGCTGCTCTTCATGCGCACGGTCTCCGACCTGCTGCTCGCGCTGACGGGGCTCGTACTCGCAGTGGTCTGGACCGTCGGGGCGGAGAGCTGGCTCGGTCCGGGCGCCTTGGATCTGATCGGCCCACCGAACGCGCTCACCGCAACGGTGCCGATCATCCTGATAAGCCTCGCGGTGGACTATTCGATCCAGACGGTGTCGCACTACCGGGAGCAACGGATAGCCGGCGAGCCGGTGGGGGTAGCGGTGCTGGCGGGGCTGCGGAACGTCATCATCCCTCTGGTGCTGGCCGCCGCCACCACGGCCGTAAGCTTCCTGGCGAACCTGCTCTCGCCGATCTCGGGGATCGGGGACTTCGGCGTGGTCGCGGCGCTGGGCGTCGGGCTGAGCCTGATCGTGATGCTGACGCTGATCCCAGCCGTGCGAACGATCATCGACCAGCGTCGCGAGGCCCGCGGCCCGCTTCCTCCACCCCGTCCGATCGCAAATGCAATCCCCGGCATCGACCAGTTAGCGGAAAGGCTGGGGACATCCATCACGCGGAGGTCAGCGCCCTACCTCGTTCTCGTAGTTGCGGTGACGGTCGGGCTCGGATTCGCGGCCTCGAGGATCACCACGGACTTCACTATCCGCGACATCCTGCCTAGGGACGGGAACTTGATCGAGGACCTGAATTCGCTCGATGCGGCCGTCGGAGGCTCAACGGAGGTTGTCAGCGTCCTGGTCAGGGCGGAGGTGACGGAGACCCGCATGCTCTACAACCTGTTCTCCATGACGGCGGCGTTTGAGGACGACCTAAGCCGGCCACGGGCCACGGATGGCGCGATGGAGGCTTCGCTCCCTCTGCTCGTGCTCGACTGGACCACGGACGACGGCACGCCAGGTGACAGGTACGACCCCGAGCTCGATCGGCTGTTCGCGGAGGCGACAACGGGGCTCCATCTCGATCCGGTGCTGATTCAGAAGTTCCTTGATGCGCTCGCCGCCACCGATCCCGAAGCCGTGGCGCGGGTTCTGGTTGAGGACCCGGAGGGCATCGACACTACGCTGCTCCAGTTCCGGGCCTTCTCGGGCGATCGTGAGCGAACCGAGGGGATGGTAGAGGACATTGACGGGCTGTGGTTCGGCGACGACAACGCGATCGCGATGACCTCGCAGGACATCATCGTGCTCACCTCCTCGGACGAGATAAGGGATCGCCAGACAGAGGCGATCATCATGACGATCGCGGCAGCCCTCGGCATCCTCACGATCTTCTTCTGGATAACACTGAACCAGCCCGCGCTTGGGTTCATCGCGGTAGGACCGATAGCGCTCGTCCTCATCTGGGTACTGGGCACGATGGCGCTGCTGGGCATTCCTTACACAATCATCACCTCGATCACCACGGCGCTCTCGATCGGGATCGGCGTGGACTACACGATCCACGTGATCCATCGCTACCGGGAAGAGTTCGCCAAGCGGCGCAACCCGGAGGCGGCGGCGATCCGGACGCTCGCCACCACCGGCTCGGCTCTGCTGGGCTCGGCGCTGACGACAGCGCTCGGGTTCGCGGTGCTGACGCAGTCGCCGCTGCAATCATTCGAGCACTTCGGCATCACGGCGGCGATCACGATCGCGTACGCGCTGATCGTCTCCATCCTGGTGGTGCCGCCCGCCATGACGGTCTGGGGCGCCTACCAGAACATGCGGATGCGCTCGATGGTAGAGCGCCTGTGGAACGAGCTTGACGTCTTCATCGAGGACACGCACCGGCGCCACAAGCAGGACCAAGACTCGTCGTAGGACGGGATCCGAGGGCGGCCGTCAGAGGTCCGCGACCTCGGTGGTGTGGCCTGCGGCGCGAATATGCGAACAACCGATTGGGACGTTAGTACCTTACGAAACTCGTCGCGTCCTCGCAGCACGACGGCTACGAGGCGCCTTCAGAAGGGAGCAGAGCTTAGGAGTCAACCTCCGGCGGGGGGTCTGCTGGCGCCTGCTCAGCGTGTTGCCTAGGGTCTGTTCACACTAATAGCCAAATTATGTTACAATCCGAGAATGGAAATCACCGAAGTTCAGTACCAACGAATTGCGCCGATCCTTCCCGTTCAGCGTGGCAACGTCAGCCTGTCGAACCTGCAAGTACTCAACGCTATCCTCTATGTCGCCGAGCAAGGCTGCAAATG
Organism: Dehalococcoidia bacterium; assembly: GCA_965217565.1. Lineage (GTDB taxonomy): Bacteria > Chloroflexota > Dehalococcoidia > Lucifugimonadales > CATOSD01 > CBDCIS01. The sequence continues at coordinate 598,835 of CBDCIS010000003.1, read as the reverse complement.
GCGGGGATTGCCGCCTCGATTTGGCAACTGGCACACCGTCTACACCCGGATGAACCGGTGGTCCAAGAACGGTGTGCTCGACCGGGTTTTCGAGTATCTTCAACGAGAGCACATAGTGCGTATCAAGATAGAAGCGGTTTCCATGGACAGTACCATAGTCAAGGTCCATCCCGATGGAACCGGTGCGTTAAAAAAAACGGACCCCAGTCCATCGGCAAGTCCCGTGGCGGCTGGACCACCAAGATTCATATGGTTGCCGCGGATGCTAGAACAGCCGTGACGTTCTCCCTTTCTCCCGGACAGGCCCACGATGCGCCGGAGGGGCGAAAGCTGCTAAAGCGCCTCGGAACACAGGACCAGAACCCGTTCCTGTTAATGGACCGGGCATACGAGGGGAATGAGACCCGCCAACTGGCGTTGGCCCTGGGGTTCACCCCGATAGTTCCGCCCCTGAGCACGAGGGTTGACCCTTGGCAGTACGACCGGGAGATGTACAAGCGTCGGAACGAAATCGAGCGGTTGTTTCGACGGTTGAAGGGCTTTCGGCGCATCTTCTCTCGCTTTGAGAAGCTGGACGCTCTCTTCCTTGGGTTCATCCTGTTTGCGCTCATCTTCGATGCGTTGCGTTAGTGTGAACAGGCCCTAGTCAACTCTCGCCTCCTATATAGATACCTCCCACCGAAAAGTTCGTAGTACAGTCTCCCTTGGCCCACCTAACTGGGCAAAATCGAGAACCTTTGTGATAAGGTTCACTCTGGCGCTGTAACCAGTCATCCGTACTGCTAAGTTTCCGAAGGTGTTGTCGCCTGATGGAGTAGTCCCAACGAGTAAAGATGGATTTGCCGAGAGGCCCCTGTTTTGGATGCGGGGGCCTTTCCTCTTGTTGGTCCGCTTCGCTGGTGAACTTGACGGAGTGGAGTTGGATTCAGCTCGTCGTGGGAGTTCACGGACAGGATCATCGTTGCGGGTTTCCATGTACGTTTTCGGCAAGAGTGTTTGAACAAGAACTGGTTTCTGTCCTTAGAGGGTGTGTGAGAAGTTCAAATTAGGTTGGTGCTAAGCGTCGGAGCATGAGATGAATCATAGCTATATGGGTCCACGCCTCGGTTGTATCGGACAGAGCTTCGTAGTCCTTGCTCATCCGACGGCACCTGCTGAGCCACGCGAATGTTCGTTCGACCACCCATCTTCGCGGCAGCACTTGAAAACGGTGGCTGTCCCTGGGGCGCTTGACAATCTCGAGTGCCCAGCCTGTCAGGGCCCAGACCCACTCGACCAGCTTTCCAGCATAGCCAGCATCGGCCCAGACCAACCTCATGCGGGGAAACCTCCCTATCAATTTATCGATGACCAGCTTCGCCCCATCCCTATCCTGGATATTGGCAGGATGCACCACCACCGCCAGCAGCAACCCCATGGTATCTACAATGATATGTCGCTTTCGACCGTTGACCTTCTTGCCAGCGTCATAGCCACGAGGCCCCCTTTTTCCGTAGTCTTGACCGACTGGGGCTGTCTATGATAGCAGCGCTAGGTGTCGGGTTCCTCCCCTCGGCCTGCCGGACCTTGACTCGGAGAGCGTCATTGGCTCGTTCCCATGTACCATCCTCTCTCCACTCCCGAAAATACCACCATACAGTACCCCAAGGCGGGAGGTCATGCGGCATGGCTCGCCACGTGCAACCGTTGCGCAGAACGTATAGAATGCCGTTGACGACTTCCCGCAGGTCTACAGTACGTGGCCTTCCCCCAGTTTTGGCTGCCGGGAGTAGCGGAGCGAGCATCTTCCACTGTTCATCAGTCAGGTCACTGGGGTATGCTTTGCGTTTCATGCCTCCATTCTAATACATATCCAAGACTTCTCACACACCCTCTTAGAGGAAGCTTAAGAGAAGATGGAATCCAGGCGCAGGCGTTTTAACTGCGAGAGACCCAACAGCGCACTGAGAAACCTGTTCCCCAGGGAGATTGCTGCGTTGGCACCAACGGCGAATTGACCCACAAAACTCGCATTAAGAGCCTATCCGATAACCTTAATTGTCCTTGGTGGATATCAGAGACTTTGGATAAACTTTCTCCATTCTACTTGAGTGGAGGAAAGACATGTCGAAGATCGATCATGGAGGCGTAGGCGCTGATTGGCGGATTCCCGATGCTCTGTGGGAGAGGATTGAGCCGATATTGCCTGCAGAGGAGACGAGTCCGAAGGGCGGGAGGCCATGGAAACCTGCTCGAGAGTGTATGGATGGAATCTTCTACGTGCTGCGGACCGGCTGCCAGTGGAAAGCGTTGCCTCGCACGTTCGGTGCTCCGAGCACTGTGCATGACCGATTCCAGCGTTGGCGAGCCGCCGGAGTCTTCGAGGAGCTATGGAAGCAGGGGTTGTCTGAATACGACCAACTGCATGGAATAGATTGGCAGTGGCAGGCAATGGATGGAGCCATGACAAAGGCTCCGCTCGGGGGGTGAGGGCACTGGGCCAAACCCTACAGACCGGGGCAAGAAGGGGACCAAACGCAGCCTGTTGACAGAGGGGAACGGTATTCCCATAGGGGTGTGTGTGGATGGAGCCAGCCGCCACGACATGAAGATGGTTGAGCCGACATTCGAATCTATGGTGGCGGAACGTCCGGTTCCCCGACCCGGACAACCTCAGCATCTGTGTCTGGACAAGGGCTATGACTTTGCTGAGGTTGAGCAGCTGGCGGCACGGTACGGATACACAGCCCACATCCGCAGCCGAGGCCAAGAGCGGGAGGAACAACAGACCCTCCCCGGTTACCGCGCCCGCCGTTGGGTGGTCGAGCGCAGCCATAGCTGGCTGAATCGGTTCAGACGCCTGCTCATCCGTTGGGAGAAGCGTTTGGACAACTATCTTGCTATGCTCCACTTTGCCTGTGCCTGGATAACATATCGCGCTGCCGGAGTTGTCGGATAGGCTCTAAGTTGCTGCCCTGCTTCTGCTTTCTGTTTTCCCCCAATTGTCGATTCGCCCTAGTGGTTCAACTTTTTTGTATTGATGGGTAGAGTGACTTTAGCTTGATGCGCGCATCCTCGGTAGTGAAGCGCCAATCCACTCGTATAACATCCCGGTTGCGTTGATTCTGCCAAGCATTGACCTCGCCGCGCAGGATGTCTTGATTGGCAATCCGTCGGTCCAGGCACTGTCGAGCCAGCACACCGATCTCTATCTCCGCCATATTCAACCAACTCCCGTGTTTGGGAGTGTAGTGTATCTCCAGTCGCTCAGCTATACGCCTCGCCTCAGCAGGCTCGAATGCCTCGTATAGCGAGGACAGCTTGTGAGTGTTGAGATTGTCCATTACCAGCACGATCCGGTCTCTGTCAGGGTAGTCCTCGTCGACCAGTTTCTTTATCACATGCGCCCAGTCCACCTTCGTGCGGCGCTCTCTGAGCTCGACTCGGCGCCATCCGTCCAACGGTGCAAACAGCATGAACAGGCTGCTCACTCCATTGCGCTCGTATTCGTAGTCGTATGCCGCCGATAAGCCGGGCGCTGTGGGACGCGGCACTCGCGTCTCCTTGACTTGCTGTTTGCTCGTCTCATCCATGCACACCAGAACCTCATTCCCATCGTACGGCCGTTGGTAGACCTCCAGTACGTCTTCCATCGCGCACACAAACTCCGCGCTCTGACCGGGCGGGATGCACCAACTCTGCTTCAGCCACGGCTTCAGCTCGTTTTTTTAAGCGCCTGGCGAACCGTCTCGGCGCTAATGGTCTCGACTATCTCACACTCGACCAACTCGTCAGCCAACAGCTTCAGGGTCCAACTGGCACGCCCCTCCGGCGGTTCCCTGCAGGCCATCGCTATCAACCGTGCTTCACCTTCGCCGTCCAGTCTCTTTTGACGCCGACGCAGTTGCTTTTTGCGATTCAGCGCAGACTCGACCCCCTCCTCCACACAGCGCTTGCGTATTCGCTCGACCGTTGACTGTCCCACACCGAGCGCGCTGGTGATGTCCGCGTCCTTCATTCCCCCGTCCGAGCGTGACTCATCGCTCATCAGCAGAATGCGCGCATGGGTCTGTTTGTACGCCGCAGACCGACCGCGTGAGACCAAGCCGTTGAGTTCCTGTTGTTCGTCGGTAGTCAGTCTGATACGGTACTTCTTGGTAGACATCATGGTTCCTCCTCGGTTCAACGTTACGATTGAACCCCCAAGAGCAACAATGACTATCATGGTCTTCATTTCAATGATGTTGGACCACTAGTTGTCGACGACGGTGACTGATCTGCCCCCCAAAGATGTACCAACTGTTGGGTTACACCGACAAGGGTATGCCCTTGCCCCAGTACTGGTACGAGTTGCAATGTTAGTCTTGTAGTTCATCGAACCCCTACTGGGGGCATCAGGGCGAAGGTCTCTGGGACGAGGTTGCCCAAGGCCCCACGGGGACGCTCCCCATTATAGTACCTGCGCCATTCTTCTGTCTTCTCTCTCGCGTCGTCCAAGGATAGGAACCAACTCTCATTGAGGCATTCCGCTCGAAACCTGGCAATGAAGACCTCTATGATAGCGTTGTCTGTAGGTTTGCCTGGCCGACTGAAATCCAACTCCGCACCGTTCAGGTACGCCCAGTGGTCCAGGGCCTTGGAGGTGAACTCAGGGCCGTTGTACAATTCATCTCTCATGAAGTCCATGGCCCAGCGTTCGTCGGGCTCTGATGCCACAGCTCTCCTCTCCCTCCTCTGGCTGGATACATGGCGCTTGGGCCTCTTGGTTCGCATCCGCAGTCCCACCAAGCGGTAAAGTCTGTAGTCCCTCTTGTGGTTCACCTGCCATCCCGCCCTCCTCAGCAGCACATGGATGCGCCGGTATCCATAGTTCACCCGCGCCGCCGCCAGGTCTCTGATCCTTATCCTCAAGGCTGCCTGCTCAGTCGCCACGCTTTCGTACCTATAGGTGGAGCGCCCCAGGGTGAGTACCTGGCACGCCCGACGCTCGCTCGAGCCGTAAGCTACCTGGAGATGCTTGGCGTGGTCTCTCATCTGAGCAGGCCCTAGGGCTTTCTTCTCAGCCCGTCCTAGAGCATCTGCTTGTCCAGACTGAGGTCCGCCACCAACTGCTTCAGCTTCCAGTTCTCCTCTTCCAGTACCTTGAGCCGCCTCACCTCCGCCACCCCTATGCCAACACATCTCTTCTTCCACCGGTAGAAGGTCTGCTCCGCGATCCCCATCTTCCGACAGACCGCCACCACCGGCGTGCCGCGCTCCGCCTGCCGTAGGGCAAAGGCTATCTGCTCCAGCGTGTACCGGGACTTCTTCATGGATTGATCCTCCTTTCTTTCATAATCCCACAAAACCAACATCCCAGCTGGATCAGTTTTTGGGGAGCGGACCATAGCACCGCCCTTCACTGGGAAACTAACGTGTTATGGTTAGAGACATCGCATTCCGCGGAAGGAGGAGAGCTGCTATAATACTGCTATGCCCAGCTACGGCGTCACTCTTCTATCCGGCGGACTCGATTCCACCACTGTGTCAGCCTACGCACGAGACCGCGTAGACAATATGTCGGCAATCTCGTTCCACTACGGCCAGACCCATTCAAAAGAGCTTAATTGCGCGAGGCGAATCGCCCGCATCATGGGCATCGATCATAAACTCCTCGACCTCTCCTTTCTCTCAGAAGTCGCCTGGTACTCCTCCCTGACCAACCCAGACCAGTTCCCGTCACCTTCGGGCCGCTCCGTAGAGGAGATAGGCCAAGGCGTCCCAATAACCTACGTCCCAATGCGCAACACTATCTTCTTGTCGGTGGCAGCGGCCTACCTTGAAAGCCGTGTTCTTTACGCGATCGAGGTTGAAGGGGTCGATGTGTCCGCTGTTGCCGCCTCCGTGTACATGGCCCCAAACTCGCTTGACTACAGCGGCTATCCAGACTGCCGCCCCGAGTTCTACGAGAAGATGAGGCAGGCGCTAAAACTTGGAAGCAAGCTCTGGATCGAGTACAGAGTGCCGATCAGGGTCGAGACGCCGATCATCAGCCTCTCGAAGGCCGAGATTGTCGCTCTCGGAGTGAGGCTCGGGGCCCCTCTGGAGCACACCTGGAGTTGCTACAGTGTCGGCGGTGTGCCTTGCGGTTCATGCGACAGTTGCGTCCTGCGCGCCAAGGGGTTCGCCGAGGCGAGCATCACGGACCCGCTACTCGTTCGCCTCGGCTGTGCCTAACCGTGGTTGGCGCGATTCAGAGACAATTCAGTCTCGCCTACGATACCCAGACTCGGAGTGCTGAGGGGCCCCATGGCCTCATCCATCGCCTGAGGCGTTAAGGGGTAATCGGAACTGTGATCCGGGAGTGGGCCGGTACCCATGCCAACTCCCGAGAGAAGTGCGTGAAATCAGATGTTTGCCCGCGTTGCTTCATCTCGGCAATTTGGAGACTATTCGTGGAGAATTTTCCCGCCAGTGGCTTCGGCGGAAATTTTTTCCAAATTCGCGCACAATCCAATCGAATTCAGTGAAGGTTTACTCAATGCTGCTGGAAGAAATTGGGTTGACTCTAGCCTGCCCTCGTTATTGGTACTTCCTGTTATATTACACCGGCAAGCATGGGGGCGAGGTCTGTCACCAGGAGGGCGTCAAGCTCTAGGGCAGTTCTGATGGTCCTTTTGAGCCAGTCAGGTTTGGGCTGTTAAATGACCTGCTGAAGTGACTCTGTATAGAAATCGTGACCACAATGCAATAAGGGCCTGCGCCTGGGCAGTGTTACCCGACGTGCTCGCGCAGCCATATATTGGAACCTCCTAAGCGGAATGCCCCCATCCTTCATTCATGCCATCACCCCCCCCCGATGCTTGCATACCTGTATACACGGGCTGAATCATAGTACAGTGCAGTCACTATAATGGAACTGGGGGGATTGGCTGGGTCGTCTGCTCGGGGCCAATTGAAGGTACTTGGCTGTAGTGTGTTGGCAGAAGTTCTATTCAAGGCTCGAAGAAGCCCACCGACTCAGCCCGAGGACCGCCTCGCCCACCTAATTCATGCCCAGAAGTTGAACAGAGCGAGCAGGCAGGCCACTGCCCTACGGTCCGCAGACGACCCGCTGACACTTACACCACACCGTGCCCAGACCCAGTACTTGCTCTCATCATTCCCGTCATGACATGTCGCCTCGATCGCTGTGGCGTGGCACATTCGCTAAACGCCGACACTAGGGTGCTTCACTTTAGCTCCACCATCTGGCCAAGTATATCTCCACCCTTGACACGCGTACCAAGCTTTTGTCATGCTAAGCATAGCAGCTACAATTCAAGAGTGAAAGACATTGAGGTGCTGGCCACTTCTGCACTGGTAGCGATATGCCTGAAAATGAGGGGCTAACAACATGTCAGACCAACCGAGAAGCCAGTTCCAGGTAATAGTGATTCCGTACTGGTTTTCGAGAAGACGAGAAGCCAAATACGCATTGTTTAAGCGATTAGGAACAGCCGCTGCATATTGGCAGTGGATCGCGGGTGGTGGAGAATCTGATGAGACGCCACTTCAGACAGCCCGCAGGGAGTCAGCCGAAGAAGCGGGCATTTCTAAGCCAGCCAAGTTCACCGTCCTAAATTCTATTGCGTCGATACCAGTGTCCAGTTTCGCTGAAACTGGATGGCCCGATAGTCTTGACGTGATTCCTGAGTATGCTTTCGCGGTTGAGGTTGATGATCTGGTTCTAACGCTGTCAGACGAACATGTCGGCTATCGTTGGCTACGATACGAACAAGCGATTGAGAGCCTGAAGTGGGATAGCAACAAGACCGCACTATGGGAACTACGACGTCGGCTGATACGTGGCGGTCAGATCCCAACGCCAGAAACGCTGAGCGCTCCAACATGATTGGATTCCCTTCTCAGGTGAATTCTCACCTGACTACGAGAGAACGAGTTTCTAAGGTCATCTGCTCCACCAGACTGGACAAAACCAAGAGCCTTCACCTTGTGGTCCGTTTTGGAAGTGTAGTCAGGCTCAGGCGTTGATGTTCGCTCTACCGTCCAGCAACAGGGTGATGGCCTCGAGGTAGGATAATCTGCGCCACAGTGGTCATACCGCCCAAGTCGAACCGAAAGGACCCCTGGGAATACGGCCGGGAGCCTAATCCCATTGACCGAGCCTTCAATCCTTTCGAAAGACCCAGCCCAACGTATCTTTTTCATAGGTTTATCGAACCGCAAAGAGGGAAAGAACGGTAGTCCTCTCCGAAACCTTCTTCTTGACCATTGACTCTTCCGGTGCTAACGTCAACGACACCACCGCGCTATATCCAACCGAGCGCCCACGCCGCTTTCAGGAGGCCACTATGACCATTCACGCAGAGAAGCGCCTTGACTCGGCAACCCGGCATGACGTCTCCCATCCTCTCGACCCGCTTACGGCTGAAGAAATTGTTCAAGCCTCTGCTATCCTGAAAGCTCAGCGCCAACTCGGGCCCCGTGTGCGTTTCGAGACCATCGTCCTGAAAGAACCCGAGAAAAAGGACATCCTTAGCTTTCGGCTGGGAGACCCCATCCGGCGGCAAGCCTTCCTGGTAATCTTGGACAACGACGATGGCGCCACTTACGAAGCGATCGTCTCCCTCCACGAAGGGCAGGTCACTTCCTGGAAGCACGTTGCCGGGGTGCAGCCTCGCATAATGTTTGACGAGTTTTCCGAGTGCGAAGCTGCCGTCAAGGCCAACCCCGACTTCCTGGCGGCCCTCAGGGAACGGGGCATTACAAACCTGGACCTGGTTATGGTTGACCCCTGGTCGGCGGGCTATTACGGGTTCGCCGACGAGGAGGGGCGCCGACTTGCCCTGACCCGCAGTTTCCTGCGCTCCAGCCCCACCGACAACGGCTACGCCCGACCCATCGAGGGACTCAGCGCCCTCGTGGACCTGAACAGCATGGAAATCATGCGCATTGACGATTACGGCGTGGTCCCGCTGCCGCCGAACCCAGGCAATTACGCTGCCGAGTTCGTGGGTCAGTTCCGCCAGGACCTGAAACCCCTGGAAATCATCCAACCGGAGGGGCCCAGTTTCGCCGCGGACGGCCACAGGGTAACCTGGCAGAAGTGGCATCTTCGAATAGGGTTCACCCCTCGCGAGGGGTTGGTGATCCACACTGTCGGCTACGAGGACCAATGTCGAATCCGGCCCATCCTGTACCGTGCAGCCTTGTCCGACATGGTTGTGCCCTACGGCGACCCTGGTAAGGATCACTACCGCAAGAACGCCTTCGACGCTGGAGAGTATGGCATCGGTTCCCTGACCAACTCTCTGACCTTGGGTTGCGATTGCCTGGGCGAAATCTATTACTTCGACGCCGATTTGAACGACGGGTGGGGCGGATCATTCACCATACCCAACGCCGTCTGTATGCACGAAGAGGACTATGGCATTCTGTGGAAACATGTGGACTGGCGTACCGGCATGACCGAGGTTCGCCGCTCGCGAAGGCTGGTGATTTCTAGTATCGCCACGGTGGGCAACTACGAGTACGGCTTCTTCTGGTACTTCTACCAGGACGGGACGATTCAGTTGGAAGTGAAGCTGACCGGCATAATCAACACCGCCGGCATAGCCGAGGGCGAGAAGCCCCGGTATGGCACCCTCGTGGCGCCCAGACTCAACGCCCACATCCACCAGCACTTCTTCAACTTCCGCCTGGATATGAGCGTGGACGGAAAGGCCAACACCGTCCACGAAGTGAACACCGTGACCGAACCCCCGGGCCCGGATAACCCCCACGGCAACGCGTTCTACGCCGAAGCCACTCCTCTGAAAACTGAACTGCAAGCCCAGAGGATTGTAGACCCCTTGCGAGGACGCTACTGGGTAGTATCGAACCCTTCGGTCAACAACGCTTTGGGAAGTTCCGTAGGTTACAAGTTGATGCCCGGTGAGAACATCCTGCCCTTCGCCCACCCCAGCGCCAGCATCATCCAGCGGGCCGGCTTCATGACCAAACACCTCTGGGTCACCCCCTACGCCCCGGACGAATTGTCGGCCACGGGCCCCTACCCCAACCAGCACCCCGGCGGGGCCGGCCTGCCTGAGTACACCAAAAACGACCGCAATGTTGAGAACACCGACCTGGTCCTCTGGTACACTTTGGGCTACCATCATGTGCCGCGCCCCGAGGACTGGCCCATCTCGCCCGTTGCCTACTGCGGGTTCAGCCTCAAGCCGGTGGGCTTCTTCGACATCAACCCGGTACTCGACGTGCCACCCAGCGCCCATCACGACGGCGCATGCCATGCTTGACCGACAGGGGCATGACCTCCCTTCGCCGAGGACATGTTCGGCGTCTTTCTGTGCGGCTCTGCATCGCAGACCATAACGACTGCTTCACCATACACCGCCCGCCGGCCTCGGAGGCGGCGGGAGCGTGGGAGGATCATTTCGGCCTGAGCTTAGAGGGTGTGTGAGAAGTCTTGGATATGTATTAGAATGGAGGCATGAAACGCAAAGCATACCCCAGTGACCTGACTGATGAACAGTGGAAGATGCTCGCTCCGCTACTCCCGGCAGCCAAAACTGGGGGAAGGCCACGTACTGTAGACCTGCGGGAAGTCGTCAACGGCATTCTATACGTTCTGCGCAACGGTTGCACGTGGCGAGCCATGCCGCATGACCTCCCGCCTTGGGGTACTGTATGGTGGTATTTTCGGGAGTGGAGAGAGGATGGTACATGGGAACGAGCCAATGACGCTCTCCGAGTCAAGGTCCGGCAGGCCGAGGGGAGGAACCCGACACCTAGCGCTGCTATCATAGACAGCCAGTCGGTCAAGACTACGGAAAAAGGGGGCCTCGTGGCTATGACGCTGGCAAGAAGGTCAACGGTCGAAAGCGACATATCATTGTAGATACCATGGGGTTGCTGCTGGCGGTGGTGGTGCATCCTGCCAATATCCAGGATAGGGATGGGGCGAAGCTGGTCATCGATAAATTGATAGGGAGGTTTCCCCGCATGAGGTTGGTCTGGGCCGATGCTGGCTATGCTGGAAAGCTGATCGAGTGGGTCTGGGCCCTGACAGGCTGGGCACTCGAGATTGTCAAGCGCCCCAGGGACAGCCACCGTTTTCAAGTGCTGCCGCGAAGATGGGTGGTCGAACGAACATTCGCGTGGCTCAGCAGGTGCCGTCGGATGAGCAAGGACTACGAAGCTCTGTCCGATACAACCGAGGCGTGGACCCATATAGCTATGATTCATCTCATGCTCCGACGCTTAGCACCAACCTAATTTGAACTTCTCACACACCCTCTTAGAGAGCGCATGGGCCGGCTGTGAGTACATGAATCCAAATGACCTGCCCCCGTTGTGCTACCTGCAATGTTATACCATTTGATGATAACAAGACCTGGAAGTATCTAGCGATGTCCTAATAGTTCATCCATGCTCTAGCCGACATACAGTGTTGGAGGGTATCAGATGATCGGACGACCGCTTCGAATAGATTGGCATGGGGAGGATACACCGGAGGCGCTGAAGGCGGCCTACCGGGCAGAACGTGACACTAGCCTTCGTACTCGACTCCATGGACTGTGGCTGGTGCGGTCGGGATGGCAGTTCGGTGAGGCGGCAAGAGCGGTGGGAGTCCACTACCGGACGGTACAGACGTGGGTGGGCTGGTATAGAGAGGGAGGTGTGGAAGGAGTGTTGTCCCACAAGATGGGAGGCATGGGCAAACCGCGCTTTCTGAGCACAGATGAAGAGCAGGAGTTGACCGAGGAGGTGTCGACGGGACGGTTCAGAACGGCGGGAGAGATCAGGGACTGGATAGAGTCCGAGTATGGGGTGAGCTACAAGTCGGGCAGCGTCTATGGTCTGCTTGAGAGGTTGGGATGCAGCCCGAAGGTCCCGAGGGGCCGTCATGAGAAGGCAGACGTAGCTGCGCAGGAGTCGTGGAAAAAGGGGGGCTTGGTTGTTGCCTTGCCGAAGCGGGCGTGAGTTCTGAGACGGCCTTTGGCTTTGCCGATGAGATGCGAGTGGGCCTGCGGGGGATGGTGCGTAGGGTGTGGGGTCGTCGTGGAGTGAAGGTGCATCAGCGAGTGCAGATGGTCTACAAGTGGATGTACCTGTTCCTGGTGGTAGACGTTCGGAGGGGCAAGCTGTTGTGGGGTTGGATCGATTCGATGAAGTCTGCGGCTATAGCGGTGGCAGTCGATGGCCTGAAGCATCACTCGGACATCGAGGCCCTGGTGTGGGATGGAGCGCGTGGTCACCGGGGTGAGATAGTACGGACTGTTGGAGTGGCAACGATCGTGCAGCCTGCATATAGTCCTGAGCTGAATCCCGCTGAGCGGGTCTTCCAAGAGGTCCGCAGGTGGGTGGAGGGCAGGATATACGGGAGCATAGAGGAGAAGATGAAGGCGGTTGACGCCTACCTGAGTGAGCTTGAATCTGATCCGGGTCGGGTGCGGTCGCTCACGGCGTGGAGTTGGATCGAACACACAACGCGAAGTCTTCCGGCACACTATGCGGCCTCGTCAACATGAAATGGTATTAGTCCTGCGTTTAACGAGGCTTCTGACTGGCTGGCCGTCGCCCCTTCCGGCTACAATAAGACGACCCACCGAAAAGTTCGCAATACAGGACAGGTTGGCCACCAAACTATCAAAATCGAGAACCTTCGTGTTGAGGTTCATACTGGTGCTGTAGCTGGGCACCCACAACGCCGGAGTTGGTCGTGGTCATTATACAGAAAGTCGTCGCCTACATCACCGCTGGCCCTTGGCTCTTGGTGTTCGAGCATGTGCGGTTTCCGGAGGCTGGAGTGCAGGTAGTCCAAGGAACCGTAGAGGAAGGAGAGACGCCGAAAGGCGCAGTGATGCGGGAGGCTGAGGAGGAGACCGGACTGAAGGGTCTGATGCTCATAAGCTGCCTTGGCTGCGAGGAGTATGAGCTTTGCCGCTGCGGGTCTCGCGAGAGGCAGCAGCGCTCGTTTTACCACCTTGGCCTAGAGGGGCCACCGGTGGAGCGATGGCGGCACAATGAAGAACACCCTTCTGACGGATCTGCACCCATAGAGTTCGAGTTCTACTGGGTGTCGCTCGATGAGGTTCCCCATCTGGCGGCGGGTCAAGACAGATACTTGCAAGAGCTGCGGTAAAGTAGCGTATCCGGCTGGCCAGGTCCCACCGCCCACGCCCGATTTCGCAATCTCCACCACATACAACATCAGGTCATTGGCAGGAATCACAAGAAAACCCAGTCTCCAGACGGCGAAACCCTAGCGTTCGACAACCACCCGGTCAACCTCGTCGATGACCGGATTGCTGGCATCCAGCGTTAGGCTGTCGAGGATTTGCGGCACGATTTCGTCCGCCACCCTACCGCAGCTCCCGGGGCAGGACGAAGCTTACGTCCTCGTCGGCGCCCTCTATGGTGGTTACCTCATCGGGGGCCAGGATGTCTATTACGGCCATTACGAGGTTGTCGGGGGTGGAGGCGCCTGAGGTGATGCCCACGTTCTGGATGTCCTCCAGCCAGGCGGGGTCGAGTTCGTCGGGGCCGTTGATCAGGTAGGCGGTCGTGCCGTGCGCCTCGGCGACCTCTCGCAGGCGGTTGCAGTTGGAGCTGTTGGGCGCGCCGATGACCAGCACCAGGTCGGTGAGGCGGGCCAGCTCCTTGACCGCCGCCTGCCGGTTGGTGGTGGCGTAGCAGAGGTCGTTCCTGACGATAACGTCTGGGAAACGCTGGCTGATCTGCTCGATCGAGCGCCTGGTATCGTCCACCGAGAGCGTGGTCTGAGTGAGAATCGTTACGGGCGTGTCGTCGGACCAGTCGGGCAACCGGACATCGTCCCTGTCGTCCACCAGGAACATGGGATTCTGGCCCATGGTGCCCTTGACCTCCTGGTGACCGCGGTGCCCCACCAGGATGAGCTTCCTGTCATCGCGGGCGTACTTTCGCGCCTCGTTGTGCACCTTGGTCACGAGAGGACAGGTGGCGTCGATGACTCCCAGGTTGCGGCCAGCCGCCTTCTGAAAGTCCTCGGGCGGCGAGCCGTGCGCCGAGAATACGACGGTGGCCCCCTCCGGAATCTCCTCGACGTTTTCCACAGTGATGGCGCCCTTGTTCTCCAACGACTTGACTACGTAGGGGTTGTGGACGATTTCGTGCTTGACATAGACGGGCGCGCCGTACCGCTTCAGGGCCAGTTCGACCACGTCGATAGCCCTGACGACTCCGGCGCAAAAGCCGCGCGGAACACCGAGAAACACTCTCATGGCTTCCTCCTGAACGCTCAGACTGGTTCCAACGCGATTTTACCATATCGCCGCCCCGTGCCGTTCGGCTTTCTAGCGGCAATTGGGGCCCATTGGAACAAAAGCGCCGCCCCGCGCGTCATATAGATTGTCGTGGGGTTTCCCGTGCTAACCAACCCGACGGATTCCGCGTTGCACACGGTGAGAGGGAACACAAGTCTTTTGAGGAGGAGAACATGTTCAAGAGGTTAATCGTGCTATCGACGGTTGCGCTGGCGGCATTGGCGTTTGCCATGGTGGGGTGTAGTTCGAGCGAGGATGAGGCGAGAGGGTCAGAGTTCTTGGGAGGCGCGGCGCCCGCCCCAACTGCCGCGCCCGCCGCGCAACCTGCACAGGCTCAGCAGCAACGCTCGGCACCCGCCACGCGGCCTGAGTCTGCACAGGCTCAGCAGCAACGCAGGGCGCCCGCTCCAACAGGCATGCCCGCCCCAACGGCCATGCCAGTGATGCCAGCGGCTCAGCCCACAGCGGCCGCGCAGGCCCAGACTCGTGCGATGCCAGCGGCTCAGCCCACGGCGGCCGCGCAGGTCCAGATTCGTGCGATGCCAGCGGCTCAGCCCACAGCGGCTCAGGCCGCCGCGCCGCAATCGAGCAGCGGTTACAGCGGCGTCAGCCCCGGCGCGACCACGTTCAAGGACAATCTACGCTCCCCACTGGTATCGACCATAGAAGACAACGTCTCGACGTTCAGCCTCGATACCGACCGCACATCTTACCGCCTCGCGCTCAACTGGGCGCGTTGGGGCTACGAGGTGGAGCCGGACTCGGTGAGGGCTGAGGAGTGGATCAACGCCTTCAGCTACGGCTACGCGCTGCCGTCGGTCAGCGACAGCTTTGCCATTACCTCCAACGTCGTAAGGCATCCGCTGGACAGCCGTATGCACCTAGCGCGCATCGCGTTCCAGGCGCCCGAGTTCGAGGACAACCGGCCCCTGAACGTTACGCTGGTGCTGGACGCCTCGGGGTCCATGGCTAATGGAAACCGGGTGGACATTGCCCGGGAGGCGGCCTACACAATTCTGAAGAGCCTGGGCAGGCGCGACCGAATCGCGGTAGTGCACTTCACCGACGACGTTATCCGGCGCTACACCGTAGAGCATGAGCCCCCCGACCATGGGGACGCTGCAAGATCCATCTCCCAGCTGCGCCCCCACGACAGCACGAACGTCCAAGCCGGCCTCGACGAGGGGGTCCGGCTGGCGGACCGGGCGCGCCGCGAACGCCCCGACGCCTACAACTACGTCATCCTCATGTCGGACGGCGTAGCGAACGTGGACGCCACCAACCCGTTCGCCATCCTGGAGTCGGCCGGGGACCGCGACAGCGACAACCCGCTGAGGCTCATCACCGTTGGCGTTGGGATTCAGAACTACAACGACTACCTGCTAGAGCAGCTCGCCCAGCATGGCAACGGCTGGTACCGCTACCTGGACGACATCGACCAGGCGTACGCTGTCTTCAGCCGCGAGAACTGGCTCGCGCTGTCCGTGCCGTTCGCCGACCAGACGCGGGCGCAGGTGACCTGGGACCCCAGCGTCGTCGCGTCGTGGCGCATCATCGGCTACGAGAACCGCATCACGTCGGACGAATCGTTCACCGAGGCCCGCAAGGAGTTCGCGGAGATACCGGTGGGCGCGGCGACCACGGTGTTCTACGAACTGGAATTGGTGGACGACATGCGGCAGGCCGGCAGAGCGCCCGTCGAGCTGGGCAGCGTCGAACTCCGGTGGGTTACGCCCGTCAGCAACGAGTCCAACAGGCAGCACGCCTCGATACTGGTCAGACGCGACACGGACTTCGATTCGCCGGGCGATGCGCTGACGCGGCTGGGCGCGATTGTCGCGCTGTCAGCCGACCTGTACAGCGGGCTTCCGTACCCCGGCGACTCGGACTTCTCCAACGTGTACTACGACCTGTTCGACTTGCAGGACCAACTGGAGTCGCTGTCCAGGCCGCTCGGCAGCCTGGAGGCGTACCACGACTTCTCTTTCCTGTTGGCGCATATCACCCGCGACGCGCCTGTGGGCAGCACGACACGGCCTGCAACCGGATACAGCCCATAGCGTCTGGCGTCACGCGACGCGCCCGCCAAGCCCCCCTCCATGCGGATGGCTGGAGGGGGCTTTGTGTGCCGACATTCAGGGTCTTTCGATTGTTCGCGTGCAGGCGCTGCCAGACTCGGGATGTACTCGCTGACGGCAAAAGCCCTGTGGGTATCGTATTTTCATGCATCCCTACTTGGGGTGTCTGGAATTTTGCAGGATGTTTACCAGTGTTCTGCCTGGAAGTGCGGTAGGTTCGCGGCTGTTTGCCATGAAATGCCACCCTGTTTTCTGTGGGTTTTGCACTGTCGCCAGAATCAGGAATTGACGATTCAGAGATACTGGGGATGAGTTCGTCTTCTATACAGGATGTCTATGTGTTCGAGCTAGATGGCGGCAGCGTGTGCGTGAATAGAGACATGGTAGCATTATTGTTCGTGTATGTCAAGGAGGTGTTGTCAGAATCAGGATTGCCGAGCGGCGAGCCCCTACGGGGGTTTTGCGATTGTGGGATTCGGAGGATGTGGGATTGGCGGATGGCCTTTCGACATGTTCAGGTCGAGCGGGCTTGCCCAGATTGCAATAATCGAAAGACCCTGTGCCGGCATTGCCAACACGGGACGTTTGCATGAAAATGGTCTGCCGCCGCCGCTTTCACCCATTTCCATTAAGGAGTGAACCATGTCTAGGAGCAACTCCAAGTACGTAGGCGTGGACGGCTGCAAGGCCGGCTGGTTCAGCGTGGGGTTCGACGAGAAAGACAACGACGAATACAAGGTGTTCGCGAAGTTCGCCGACCTAGTCGCCTACTACAACAAGGCGTATCTCATTCTGGTGGACATCCCGATTGGGTTGAGCGACGAAACAGGTCATAGAGACTGCGACTCCGAGGCGCGCAGGAAGCTGGGCAATCCTCGAAGTTCGAGCGTCTTCCCCGTGCCCAGTCGTGAGGCGGCGCGCCAACTGAGGAGTAACCGGGATTATGAAGTAGCGAAGAGCGTAGCAAAACAGCTGATGGGCAAGATGATCAATCAGCAGACCCATAACATAATCCCAAAGATCGGAGAGGTTGACGACTTCTTGCTCGACCGCAAGGGGGGCGAATCTCCAGAGATTCGGGAAGCCCACCCGGAGCTTTGCTTTTGGGCTTTGAATCAAAATCAGGCCATGTGCCATAAGAAGACGAGGCGCGAAGGTAGGCGTGAACGCAAAGAGGTCTTGAAGCGCATCCAACCTCGAACGGACGAAATCTACCGCTGCACAATGGACAGGTTTATGAGGAAGTGCGTCGCCAAGGACGACATTCTCGACGCGCTCGTTGCCGCGGTTACAGCGCGGGAGGTCTGTCTCGGTAAGCGGTACCTGCTCAGAACGCTGCCGGCTATGCCTCCGAAAGACTCAAAGGGCTTACGCATGGAGATGGTTTACGCTGATAAAATCCAGCACGAGTAACCCCCGCACCACGCGGCCCGTTGGATGTATAATGCCACTATCACCATAGTCGAAAGTTACGCCATTGGCATTTGATAGGCCATGAGAAGGAGGCCGTCGTGGCGCAAGCCTCGTCCTATCGCTACCGAGACCCTGGGGTGCGTGTTTACGCGGGCATGGACGCGCTGTCGCACCTGAATGGAGAGGCTCGGCGCCTTGGCGCAAAGCGCGCCTTCGCAGTTTGCAGCCCCACCGTCGCCCGCGAAACCAACCTCCCCGACCGCGTTCACAGGACGCTGGGCGACATGTACGCCGGCGCATACGCGGGCGCACGCAAAGAGTCGCCGATTCCCTCTGTCGAGGCTGGCGTCGAGGCGGCCCGGGCCGCGGAGGCCGACCTGATAATCGCCGTTGGAGGCGGCAGCGCGGTGGTGACGGCGCGGGCCGTCACTATCCTGCTGGCCGAGGAGGGCAGCGTCCACGACCTCTGCACCAAGCACCCGGCGGGACAGGCGCCAGTCAGCCCACGCCTGACGAAGCCCAAGCTGCCCAACATCCTCGTGCTGACCACGCCCACCAACGGAGCGAATCGCGGCGGCGCGGCGGTGCTGGACAACAAGCGCCCGCATCGCCTGGAACTGTTCGACCCCAAGGTGCGCCCAACCACCATCATCCTGGACGGCGAAGCGCTTCTAACGGCTCCCCTGTCGCTGTACCTGGACACCGCCACGACCACCTTCAACGGCGTGGTTGGCTCGCTGCAGTCGCGGAACCTCAACCCGTTCAGCTACGCCGACCTGCGCGAAGCCCTGGAGCTTTCGCTCACGTACATGCCGGGCCTGGCAGCCCGGCCGGACGACCCCGACGTTCGCATACAGCTCGCGGCGGCGGCTCTGCTGGCGAACCGCGCGTCGGACGCGGCGGGCGTCGGTGGGGGTGGCGTCAGCACGAGCCTCGACCGGCAGATCAGGTATCGCTACGACGGCATCGGGCAGGGGGCCGCGGGCGCGGCGTTCGTCTCCGCCAACATGCGGCGCAATCGCGACGCCCTAATGTCGGGACAGGTCAGGCTGGCCGAACTGCTTGGCGTAAAGCGCGAGGGGATGTCGGACGCGGCGGCAGCGGAGGCGGCGACCGTCGCGGTTACCGATTTCCTGAAGTCGCTGGGGCTGCCCACGCGTGTCCGAGACCTAGGCGTGCCCGAAGGGGACATGCGCTCCATAGCCGAGGACGACGCGGAGGAGCCGTCGTTCTCTTGGGGCGCCCCCAGGGCCGACGCCATCGATGACCTGTACGAGTTCCTCAAGGCAGCATGG
Organism: Dehalococcoidia bacterium; assembly: GCA_965217565.1. Classification (GTDB taxonomy): domain Bacteria; phylum Chloroflexota; class Dehalococcoidia; order Lucifugimonadales; family CATOSD01; genus CBDCIS01. The sequence continues at coordinate 579,779 of CBDCIS010000003.1, read as the reverse complement.
TAGGAAGGAGAAAGCATGACCAGCCAGGCCGAACGACGCCCATTCCACCCGTTCCACATGTACGAAGCTATCTACGGCCAGCCTTCGGCGATCGGCCGCATCCTGGAGGAGGAGGGGGACGCCATTGGCGCGCTCGCCCGTGCCGTCGAGTCCGCCAGCCGAGTGTTGGTCGTGGGCATCGGCACGTCGTGGCACGCCGCGCTCGTGGGCGAGCACCTGCTCCGCACGATCGGGGGACGCGAGGACGCGCGCGCCTGGAACTCATTCGAGTTCGACGCCTACCCGCCCACGATAACCTCCGCCGACGTGGTCATCGTGATGAGCCACCGGGGGACGAAGCGGTACTCGCTGCGCGCGTTGGAGTCGGCGAAGGCCGCCGGCGCGACGACCGCGGTGGTGACCGGCATCGGCTCGGACGCCCGAATCGACCTCGCGGATGTCGTCGTGCGAACGTCCACGGCGGACCTGTCGTCCGCTTTCACCATCAGCCACACGGGGGCCATGACCGCGCTCGCCATGCTCGCAGCAGAGGTTGGCGCGGCGGCGGGATGTGCGGAGGCAGACGAATTGCGGCGCGAGTTGGCGCGGCTGCCCGGCTTGGTGGGGGCGGCGCTCGAACTGGAGCCCGCGATACGCGATTGGGCGCGCGAGGGCATCGGCGCGGAGAGACACTACTTCACGGGCTGGGGCCCCAACGCCTCCACCGCCTACGAGGCCGCGCTGAAGATCAAGGAGAGCAGCTATCTCAGGACCGAGGGGTTCCAGGTCGAACAGTATCTGCACGGGCCATACGTGGCGACGCATCCGGGCGTGATGACAACGTTCATCGCGCCGCCCGGACGTGGGCGTGACCGCGCCATCGAGATCATCGCGGCGGTGAACACGGTGGGCGGCCACTCCGCTGCCCTGGTCGAGGAGGGCGATAGCGAGTTGTCCGGGATGGTCAAGACCTCGCTGACGCTCCCCGCCATGAGCGAGGCGTTGACGCCGATTGTTTACCTGGTTCCGCTGCAACTGTTCACGTACTGGCTCGCGGTCGAGTCGAAGCGCAACCCGGACGTGTTTCGCCTGGACGACCCGGCCCATAACGCGGCCCGGCAGAAGTACGAGCTTTAGAAACTATCTCAAAAGTGCCGTCTTTCCCGCGAAAGGCCTGCCCCGTACTCCGATACGGGGCGGGAACCCATCGCAATGGCTCGCCGTTCGGCAATCCACGTGCGTTGGGATGCGAAACTTTGATGCTCCAGAGTAGTTTTGAGATAGTCACTTAGTGGTTCACCCGCCCGGAGGGGCAATGCGCACGTTCAGACTTGCGATGGCCCAGATCAACACGACCGTCGGCGATCTGGAAGGCAACACGCAGAAGATAGTCGAGTACGTCGGAAGGGCGCGCGCCCTCGGCGCGGACCTCGTCGCCTTCCCGGAGCTTGCGGTAACGGGCTACCCGCCGGAGGACCTGGTGTTCCGCTCGCAGTTCGTCCGGGACAACCTCGAACGGACGCGGGAGATAGCCGCCGCCTCGACGGACATAACCACCGTGTTCGGCTTCGTGGACAATGACGAGGGGCTGCGTAACGCCGCCGCCGTCGCCAGCAACGGCGCTCTCGCCGGCATCTACCACAAGAAGCGTCTCCCCAACTACGGCGTGTTCGACGAAGCGCGCTACTTCATCCCCGGCTCGGACTGCCCCACATACGACGTCGGCGGCGTGTCGGTGGGCGTCAACGTATGCGAGGACATCTGGTTCGAGGAGGATGACGACGCGATTGTGGCGCAGAGCCGGGCGGGCGGGCGGCTCATAGTGACCATCAACGGCTCCCCGTACCACGCGGAGAAGCTGCAATACCGCGAGAACCTGGTGTCGGGGCTGGCGTCTAGGCACGGCGTCCACCTCGCCTACGTGAACCTCGTCGGGGGGCAGGACGAGCTGGTCTTCGACGGCGCGAGCATGGTGTTCGGGCCAAACGGGGAGATGGTCATCCAGGGCAGCCAGTTCGAGGAAGACCTGGTGGTCGTCGATCTCGAGCTCGAAACGGCGTCCGACGACACGACGCGCCCCGCCAGGCCGGCCATCCCGCCACGGGAGCGAACGAGGCTAGACGACGTGGGCGAGGTCTATGCCGCGCTGGTACTGGGCACGCGCGACTACGTTCGCAAGTGCGGCTTTGGCAAGGCGCTGGTCGCGCTCTCCGGCGGCATAGACTCGAGCCTGGTGACGGCTGTGGCGGTCGATGCGCTGGGCAGCGAGAACGTGGTGTGCGTTGCTATGCCGTCCCGCTTTTCTTCCGAGGGCAGCGTGCTCGACGCCAGGGCACTCACCCAGAACCTTGGAATCGAACTGTGGACGCTGCCAATCGAGGAGTCTTTCGACGCCTACCTGAACACGCTGGCGCCGCGCTTCGAAGGTACGGAGTGGGGGGTCGCGGAGGAGAACATCCAGTCGCGCATTCGCGGCAACCTCATCATGGCGCTGTCCAACAAGTTCGGCTGGCTGGTGCTGACGACGGGCAACAAGAGCGAGATGGCAACGGGCTACGCCACCATTTACGGCGACATGGCAGGCGGCTTCGCGGTCATCAAGGACGTGCCGAAGGTGCTGGTGTATAAGCTGTGCGAGTACCGCAACACGCTGGGCGATTCGCCCGCCATCCCCCGCAGCGTAATCGAAAAGCCGCCCAGCGCTGAGCTGCGCCCCGACCAGAAGGATGCGGACAGCCTGCCGCGCTACGAGGTGCTGGACCCCATCCTGAAGGCATACGTGGAAGACGATAGCAGCTACGACGAGATCGTCGAGATGGGCTTTGCCGAGTCCGACGTAAGACGCGCCATAACCCTCGCGGACCGCAACGAGTACAAACGCCGCCAAGCGCCACCCGGCATCAAGATCACCCCCCGCAACTTCGGTCGGGACCGCCGGATGCCCATCGCGAACCGGTACCGGCCGTTTTAGGCGCGGGGGTTGCGGTTTGCAGCGAGAAAAGGTAGAAATATCCCATTGATTAGTGCTATACTCTTACGCAGCGAACATTTGTGCCATTACTGAGTTGCTATGCCCCTGCCTGAAACAACTGAGACCTTCAGGGATCCGGTGCATGGCTACATCGGCGTTTTCGACTGGGAGAAGGAGATAATAGATACACTTGCCTTCCAGCGTTTGCGTGGCATACGTCAACTCGGTCTGACTTCAAATGTATATCATGGCGCGGAACATTCACGATTCGGTCACTCCCTCGGAGTGATGCACCTCGCAGGGCGATTCGCCGGGAAGTTGCTTAGACATCCCAATCACAGAGGGCTACTAAAGGAGCGCCAAGGGTGGTCTGAGAAGGAGTTTGAGTCGAAAGTCGATCAGATCGTACTGGAGGCCCGCTTGGCTGGACTGCTGCACGACATCGGCCACGCGCCCTTTTCGCATACTGGTGAGGATGCCCTATTCCCCGATAGAAGGCGGCACGAGGATTACAGCGTGGAGATTCTGCTGTCAGAGGATTTGGGCATTGTTAGCACAATTGATAGCCAACGTGCCGAGTGGGATGTGACTGCTGAGCGAGTCGCTCAGATCCTTGGTAAACGAGGGTTGTACGAGGTGGGCTTCGTTCCAGACCTCATTGACAGTGTATGGGATGTAGATAAGATGGACTACTTGCTTCGGGACTCCCTTTATTGTGGCGTTCGGTACGGCTCGTACGACTTGGACAGGATATTGGATACGATAGCTCTCTTTGACCAACATCCAGATGGCACTCTCAAACTGGGCATTGGACATGGCGGCATCAACGCAATAGAAGGATTTATCCTGGCCAGGTATTTCATGTTCACCCAAGTTTACTTTCACCCGGTACGACGGGCATACGATCTGCTGTTGACAGACTTCATTGGTGAACTTCTCAGACAAGACTGTGGGACAGGACGATACCCTGAGAAGGTGACAGAATTCGTCGAGTGGAACGATTGGAGAGTCTTGGCTGAGTTGCACCCGCGTATTGATGAACAAGCTAGAAACACTGCTTGGAGACTGGCCTCTCGTCAACATCCCAAGCCAGTGTATGAGACTGGTGACCATCCCGACCAGATTGAGGCAGATAATGCAATGAGGAATCTGCCTGAAGGATTGAAACAGAAATATCCCCATGTGCAGACTTGGAAAGACAGAGCAACAGACCATCCAGAGCGATTCAGAATGGGTGATGAAAATTGGCCAGTTAGGCGACGGGATGGCCGTTGGGCGTCGCTAACCAATCTTTCCAGAGCTTTAGGGAGTCTCGATAAGGTTTTGCAATGCAGAGTATATGCGGATGTCCGTCATGATGATGCACTGGAGAAGGAGATCAGAGACTTTTGTCGACAGATAATGGCATAGATTTATGGAAGGTAACGCTATGAACAACTTTGAGATGGACGTTAGAAGGTTGGCCTTCATCCAAAAGATAGTCGACCGGGCTGTCGACAGTCACGGTGACATAGGCAAAACCAAGGTCCAGAAGATTTCATACTTCCTGCAAGAAGCAGTTGGCATTCCCTTAAACTACCGTTTTAGGATGCACTACTTTGGCCCATATTCGAACGATCTCGACAATACCCTCTCGCTCTCCGAAGCCCTTGGCTACGTCGAAATCAAGCCCGATCCCAATGGCTTTGGCTTTCATGTGACACCTGGCCAGGTTAGGGAGAACACGTGGTTTCAGGACTACGAAATGGAGAAGGATACAGATGCCGATGTGGAATTCGTCGATGATGTCATTGACATTCTCGCAGGTCTCCAAACCCATATTCTTGAACTCTACGCCACTGTCCACCTTTTGGCGGGGCCGAATGGCAACATGTCCAAGGACGAGGCTCTGAGCACCGTAGGCAAGGTGAAGCCTAAGTTCAGCGCAGACACGATAGAAGACGCATATGATGCTCTCCGAGGAGCCAGTCTCATCTAGCGCGCCAACGACTCCCAGTCTAGCCCAACTGCCGCCTTCCTTCTCCACTCGTTTTGGAGTAGCTCATCCCCGGTAAGGAGACTCCTTTGAAGATTGGACTCTTTCTCAATACGCAGACGGCCGCTGGCGGCTCCATGCCGGAACAGTTGGCGGAGAGCGCGGCGCAGGTGCGGGCGGCGCGCGACGCGGGCTTCGACATCGTCGCAGCGGGGCAGCACTATCTCTCCGCGCCATACCAGCAGCCTGCCACTCTGCCCTTCCTCGCGCGCATGGCCGCCGAGGCCGGCGACATGGAGGTTGCCGCCGGCGTCATCCTGCTGCCATTGCACAACCCTGTCGATATGGCAGAGACCATCGCCACGATGGACGCCATCTGCGGCGGGCGGTTCGTCTTTGGCATCGGTTTGGGCTACCGCGACGAGGAGTACGCCGCCTTTGGGGTAAGGCCGGGCGAGCGGGTGGGCCGCATGACCGAGGCGCTGGAGGTGATGAAGATGCTGTGGACGCAGGACGAGGTCGAGTTCCAGGGCCGCTTCTACCACGTGCCCAGGGCAAACCCGACGACTCGGCCCGTGCGCAAGCCTCATCCCCCAATCTGGGTCGCCGCCAACCACGACAACGCCATTCGCCGCGCCGCTCGGTGGGGCTATCCCTGGCTCATCAATCCCCATGCCACCATGTCCATGATAGCCCAGCAGATAGCGATGTACCGCGACGCGCTCGACGAGGCGGGTCAGCCCATGCCCGACGCGCTGCCGATGATTCGAGAGATGTACGTCGCCCAAGACAGGGAGACGGCCTTCCTCGAGAGCCAGCCGTACCTCGAGGGCAAGTACGCCGCCTACGCCGCATGGGGGCAGGACAAGGCGCTGCCGGGCGAGGAGGACTTCACTATTCCTTACCAGGATCTCGCCCGCGACAGGTTCCTGCTCGGCTCTCCCGACGACATAGTCCAGGAAATCCAGCGTTACGAAAGCGAGCTCGGCGTCAACTACATCCTCTTCCGAATGCAGTGGCCCGGAATGCCCCATGAGCAGGTGCTGAGGCAGTTGGACCTGATGGCCAACGAGGTGGTGCCGAGGATAAAATAGCGCGGCGTCTCACCCCCATCCTAATCTTTTTCCATCAAAGGGCTCACAGGGGTAGGTAAAATGCGAATTGCAAGTACGCTTAGCCCATGTCATTCCGAGCGTAGCCGAGGAACCCACGAAGTGGCTAGCCGCTCGGCAATCCAGAGCCATCTGCATTACAAGAACTTGGGATTCCTCGGTTCGCTACGCTCACCCGGAATGACATACGTTGGCCGCAATTGCGATGTCTCAGCTATGGTCTGTAGCTACGAAACAACATTTACCTACCCCTGTCAGCCATCAAGGGGGAAGGGGCAGACCTCTTCTCCAAGAGGGGAGTATTAAGGTGGGGACACGCCGGCGTAGAGCTTGCTCTCGGATAGGTCTATGACCTGGTAGGGCAGTCCGCTGTTCCTAGCGGTTCTCTCGCCCTCCTGCATCACAAGGAGCGTGCCTCCAGAGCCGACAACATGCCCGTGAAGCATGATGAGCCTGCCCGCCACGAATCCCATGACCGGCCTGTTGACCTCGGGGTCGAGAACGCTAACATCGGCGTCCGCTCCCTCGGAGAAGTGGCCCTTGTTGGTCAGCCCAAGCATTCGCGCGGGCGTCCACGACAGCTTGGCGGCCGCCTCCAGCGGCGTGAGCGCGCCGAACTGCGCCAGCGCCATCGTGGTGCGAATCGCCACGTTGCGCGGCAGCGAGCCGCCATCCGTGCTGACGGCATCGACGATGAACTCGTCCGCGTCGTTCTTCGCCGTGGTCAGCCGGAACGCTGAGGTCGGCAGGTTCACGGGAAAGCTCATGCCCACGTTGGTGTTTCCCCCCTCGAACAGCCTCAGCGCCTCCCTGCCCTTGACATAGACTATCTGGCCGCCCACCTGAGTCAACACCGATGCGTAGCCGTCCAGAATCGCCTGCTTCATTCCCTCGCGGGTCGTCGCATAGCCGCGCAGCCGCAGGCAATTGCGCGGAACATCGGCCACCACGTCGCCGTTCGCGTCGCACAAGCCGCTGGTTCCGTTGCGAACGGCGTGGTACGCCTCCGAGTTCAGTTGGCCCCTCATGCGCTCCAGAATCGACAGCGTCTCGTCACACTCTGAGTTCGGGTCGTCGATCACGCCGCGGCAATAGGAGTTGACGTGGCACACGTGGAGGCGTCCGCCGCCCACCAGGTCCGGTATCTCGCGCACGCCCTCCAAGTGGCTGCCCGTAGCCTTGGTGCCAACGTGGTACGCGACGTAGGCCGTCTGCTCGTTGGCTGCCCTAATGACGTTCGAGGTCGTCTCCGGACTGAACGGATAGTATCCGCCAAGAATCTTCACGCCAACGCAGCCCTGCCTGAGCGCGTCGGACACCACGTCCGCGAGCGTACTGGGAGTCGGCTCGCCGCCGGGGATGGTCGAGCCGGGAACCAGCGCGAGCAGCCCTGCAACGTTCAGGCCCGCCCCCCTGCGATTGATGCCGCCAATCAGGCTGAGCCCCGTGCCGCCCATGTCGAGCGCGGTGGTGACGCCGGCGCGCGCCATCATCGCGTAGCCGAGCGCCGGGTCCCAGTCCGTCGCGGGACCGGCGACGTGCGCGTGCGTGTCGATGTGGCCCGGCATCACCCACTTGCCGCTTACGTCTATGAGGCTGTCCGCGTGGTTGGGATCGAGCTCAGGCGCGACACGCTCGATTCCCCCGTTCTTCAGGCCAACGTCGCTAACGCCGTCCAACCCGTTGGCCGGGTCGAGAACTCTCCCTCCCGACAGTATGAGGTCGTATCTTGCCATATCTATGCGCTCTTCAGCTTCTCCGCTATTGGTAGGGCTGTCCCGCCAATGGGCGCGAGCCACAATTGCCGCGTATATAGTACACTATGCCAGAGTCGTTGCCGCGAATCGTCTTGCCCGCGAAAGCGGGGGCCGTCACAGCGGCTCGCCGCTCGAAAACCCAGGGGACGAGCGCCGTCTCATGCCTCGACCACGCAAACGAGCGCAACCCAGGCGTGATAACACAAAGGAGATTGTGAATGAAAGTTGGAGTGGTTTTTCCTCAGACAGAGATAGGCGCCGACCCGTCCGGGGTGCGGGACTATGCCCAGGCCGCCGAGGCGCTCGGCTACGACCACTTGCTGGCCTTCGACCACGTGATAGGAGCGAACGCCGGCAGCCGCCCGGGCTGGAGCGGCGCGTACCAGCATACCAACCTGTTCCACGAGCCGTTCGTGCTATTCGGATACCTGGCCGGCGTCACGGAGCGCATCGAACTTGTGACCGGCGTCATAATCCTTCCGCAGAGGCAGACGGTGCTCGTGGCCAAGCAGACGGCGGCGGTCGATGTGCTCAGCGGTGGACGCCTGCGGCTCGGCATTGGTGTCGGCTGGAACGCGGTGGAGTACGAGGCTCTAGGCGAGAACTTCCATGACCGGGGACGGCGCTCTGAGGAGCAGATCGAGCTGATGCGGAGGCTGTGGACAGAGGAACTGGTTACCTACGAGGGGCGATGGCACAAGGTGACGGACGCGGGGCTGAACCCGCTACCCGTGCAGCGTCCCATCCCCGTGTGGTTCGGCGGCCGGGCGCCCCAGACGATACGCAGAATCGCCGAGACGGGCGATGGCTGGTTCCCCCTGTTCCCGCCCAACGACGAGGGGCAGGCGCTGATCGAGGACATGCGCTCCCAGGCCAGGGCCGCCGGCCGGGACCCCTCCGACATAGGCATTGAAAGCTGGGTCTCCATAGGCGACCGCTCCCCCGACGAGTGGGTACAGGCCGTCAACCGCTGGAAGGAGCTTGGCGCGACGCACATATCGGTGAACACGATGAACGCGGGCCTATCGTCGCCCGACGCGCACATAGACGCCATAAGGCGCTTCAAGGAAGCGGTGGGGGACATGTAGGATAGGCGGTAGTCGCGGGCAGGGGCACCGTTAACCGTCTCAGGCTTCCGACTCCACGAGCACCTTTCGGTTCTCCAGGGGAACGGCAGCGCGAATGTCCTGCGGCAGGTTGTCGTAGGTATCCTGCAACGCCTGCGCCAATTCAACCGGCCCCCACAACCTGAACTGATGGAACGCCGGTTGGTTTTGCTCGCGGACCGCCTTGGTGAAGCCACCAAGACCGACCATCAACCCATGGTCCTCGCGGTTAGCGCGCACGTTTTCGAGAAACCTGTTGTAGCCGGGGATGCCCACTGGTCCGGGGCCGGATTCGATCTGCACCATCAATCTCGGCTCTCCGAAACCGATGAATCCTTTGCGGGTCGGCACGTCGATTCCGCTGTCGCGCACGCGCAGGGGCCACGTCATTTCATCGTTTACAGCCCTCAGCACGCTCGCCACAAGGTAGTCCAGCTTATCGCCGGAAAACTCTTTCAGGATGCGTTCGACGATGCGATCCTCAATCTGCCTGCCCAAGCTGTCGTCGGGCGCGCAGGCATAATCAACGTAATCCAGGTCCCCTTCAGGGGACTCCTCGTGTCCCAGATGAGCGTTTACGATCTTCTCGAATCGAGAATCGGCGCGGTCTTGCTCTGCGCCGTTCGGCATCAGATTGATGCTGCGCACACTCCACGGCCTAGGCCGCGATTGTCTGTCCCCTAACTCGCTCTGCGCTTGCTTTGTTCCATGCGGCAAGCGGAAGATTGACCTTGTGTGGCCCATTCCGCAGCAACTACCCTCAGCGAGTTCTCGGCGAACCCTTTCGAGGCGCGCCCAAGGTGTATAGCTGTTCTCCGCAACGCAGGCAGACATCGGCGGAGATAGTTACGGTGGCAGACTCAACCCCATTGCTCTGCGTATTCTCGACTTCTCTCTCTCTACCAACTGCCCGCCGCAAACCGGACACTGGTCAATCGCCATCGTCTCATCGTCTCCTGATGCGCCAGTCAATCCAAAGACTCGGGTCGGGGCGATATACGGTAATCAGCACCACCCGAAGCTCCTCTCGATTGTATCCCCAAACTGTGTGGACCGGCTCTTTGCCGGAAGAGATTTGCTTTCGGGATAGTCTGCTATGATTTCCCCCCCTGATGGCACTCAGCAAAACCTCATCGGGAGATAGATTGTCGTTTTGCGCCTCCCTGAAAGCGCATGCACTGATACGCGCTCAGTCTTGGCGAATTGCGACAAGGAAATCTTCAATGCTGAGGTACGAGACAGGTCCTTGAACCATACCTAGCCGAACACCCGCATTTTCAAACTTTACGCAGGCGTAGCCTCCGGCATGGCGGGCGGCTGGGAGTTGAAGAGCTCTTCCAGCGCGTCGTCCTCGACCGTCTCGTGGTCAATAAGGTACTTGGCCATCTGCATCAGCTTGGCCCTGTGGCTTCCAAGCAAGTCCCTGGCCGTCTTGTTTGCCGTAGCTATGAGGGAATGGACTTCGCTGTCTATTGTCTCGGCCACCTGGTCGCTGTAGTCGCGTTGCTCCGAAATCTCGCGACCCAAGAACACCAACTCTTCACGCTTCCCGAAAGTGCGAGGCCCCAGCTTTTCGCTCATTCCGAACCTGGTAACCATCGTGCGAGCTATGTTCGTTGCCTGTTCCAGGTCATTGCTCGCTCCGGTTGTCGTCTCGTCGAACACGACCTCCTCGGCCGCCCTGCCGCCGAGGGCATAGGCTAGCCTAGCCTCGAGTTGCCTCTTGGTGATCAGATTGCGGTCTTCGTCGGGCACGAACCTAGTGTAGCCGCCCATCTGCCCGCGTGACACTATGGAGACCTTCGACACCCGGTCGGCATGGGGCAGCAGATGACCGACGAGGGCGTGGCCCGCCTCGTGATATGCTGTTAGCTCTTTTTCCTTCGGGCTTATCACACGACTCTTTCGTTCAGGTCCCGCAATCACGCGGTCTATGGATTCGGCGAACTCTTCAGGTCCAATAACGCTCTTGTTCCGGCGGGCGGCAAGTATTGCGGACTCGTTTACCAGGTTAGCCAGGTCGGCGCCACTAAAGCCCACCGTTTGCCTCGCGACCTTCTGCATGTCCACGTTCTCCGCCAGAGGCTTCCCCTTGGAGTGCACGTCCAGAATCGCCGTGCGCCCCCTTATGTCCGGGTTATCCAGCGTCACCCTACGGTCGAAGCGGCCGGGCCGCAACAACGCCGGATCGAGGATGTCGGGGCGATTCGTCGCCGCAATCACGATGACGTTGGTTGTCGTGTCGAAGCCGTCCATCTCCACGAGGATCTGGTTGAGCGTCTGCTCCCGCTCATCGTGCCCTCCACCGAGTCCGGCCCCCCTATGGCGGCCCACCGCGTCGATCTCGTCCACGAACACGATGCACGGCGAGTTGCTCTTCGCCTGCTCGAACAGATCCCTCACCCTTGACGCTCCGACGCCGACGAACATCTCTACGAACTCGCTGCCGCTTATCGAGAAGAAGGGCACGCCCGCCTCTCCCGCGACCGCGCGCGCCATCAGCGTCTTTCCGGTTCCTGGCGGCCCTACCAGCAGCACACCCTTCGGTATCTTGGCCCCCAGCGTCATGAACTTCTCCGGGAACTTCAGGAACTCGACCACCTCTTGGAGCTCCTCCTTGGCTTCCTCGACGCCGGCGACGTCGGCGAAGCTCACAGAAGGGCTGTTGCCTACGAGCATCCTCGCGCGGCTGCGCCCAAAGCTGAAGGTCTGGTTGGTGTTGCCCTGCGCCTGCCTCATCATGAACAGAAGCACTGCGCCGAAGAAGATCAGCGGCAGGAAGTTGATGAATATGCCCAGAAGGTTTCCAAGCCCGCTCGTTCCCTTAACCACCACCTGGATGTTGGTGGAGAGCAGATCGACGCCCGCCTTATCCAGTATCTCCACAACGCTCGAGCCCGACTCCTTACGAGAGGTGAAGGTCTCATTGCCCGTGGTGGTGATGGTGAGGTTCTCGCCCCTCACCTCGATGGTCTCGATGTCGTCCCTGGCTGCCATGGAGATGACCTGGCTGATAGGGACCTCCTTGGAGCCACCCAGGGGTTCTGAGAACAGCGTGAAGAAGATGGCAATGACCGCTACGATGATGAGCAGGTATATGAAGCTGTTTCGCATCCAGCGGGAGTTCATTCGCCCTCCGTAAAACGCCGCAAACAAAAGGTTCAATGCCAAAATTGCGCCACTCTTATGTTACATCAAAAGCGCGCCAAAGCAAAGCGCGATAGCCACTCATTTCGGGAGGCATTTCCAACGCGCCGCGTCGATAGAGGTTATCGCGAAGATGCGATTGCCCCGGGCCGCTACCGCACAGGCTTGAAATCGAAGGGTTTCTGCCCTATATTCGGTGAAATGATGGTGAATGTGAGCAGCCTCACAATGGCTGCGTCTTACGCCCGCACAAAAGCCCAAGTTGGCGCACAGTTGAACGTCTCAACGCCCTGCCAGGGTTGGATTCCCATGCGAGTTCGTCGAGGCGCTTGATGGCGACCGGAAGAGCCCCGCTGGCAGATGACTACACGCCGTGGTCAGACCTGACCGCCGCCTTGCGAGCGCAGGGCATCGAGGCTGTTGTCGTTTCCAATGAAGCCGACTTGGAGGCAGCCGGAGGCGGCCCGTCGCCTCACCTGGCCCTTCTGAACATGGCCTCCACGTCGATCTCGGACGCAAAGCGCTACATACGGGGTTGCGCGCGAATGGGGCTGCCGGTGATCGCGCTCGTACCGGAGCGCCAGGCTGCCGCTCTTGACGTTACGCTCGAAATCGACGACTTTGTCGTCATCCCCTCCAGTCCCGGCGAGATTGTAACTCGCGCGAAGAGGGCGCTGCGGCGAACGAAGGCGGAAGGGGACGACGATGTAATCCGCATCGGAGACCTGGTTATCAACCCCATCACCTACGAAGTCTCGTTGAAGGGGCGACGCGTCAATCTCAGGTTCAAGGAGTATGAGCTTCTGAAGCTGCTGGCAACCAACCCCGGGAGAGTTTACACGAGGGAGTCTCTGCTGAGCATCATCTGGGGCTACGACTACTTCGGCGGCACGCGCACGGTGGACGTGCATATCCGGCGGCTGCGCAGCAAGATCGAGGACGCCGACCTTCCTTTTATCGAGACCATCTGGAACGTTGGCTATCGCTTCAGAGACCCGGGCATCTCCTAGCCCTCAGCCCTCGGCGAAGACGCCGCCGAGGAAGGCGAAGCTTGCCGAAAGGTTGTCGAACACGTCCTCATGGGGCGGAATCTCCATGATAGCCGCTCCCCGGTAGCCCTTGGCCTCGAGAATCCTGACCATGCGGGCGCAATCCAGGTCGCCGGTGTCCAAGGTGGGATGGGCGTCCCCGCCGCGCGTCTGCTTGAAGTGAACTATCTTGAGCATGTCCAACGGCACGGCATCCAGTTCGGCCAGGGCGTCCGCGTCCGGGAAGCCGCGCAACTGGTTGACCGGGTCCGGGCAGAGTCCTAGGTAGGCGCCCTCCGAGTCGGTGAGCCGGGAGCGGGCCTCTCTGACCAGCATGGTCATGGCGCGAATGGGCTGGCCCGAGTTCTCGATGGACAGTGTAACCCCGTGGCTGGCGGCCTCCCGCGCGAGGTCGGTCACACCCAGCGCCTCCTCCGGCAACTTGCCGGGGACATCCCACGCACCCTCGAAGCGGGCCGGGTCAACCAGGCGCAGGTGGGGCGCGCCGCGTCCGACCAGCTTCGCCGCTTCCAACGCCGCCTGGAACTGCTCGCCGCCGGGGTCCGACGCCTTCGTGAGGCACGGCAACGCCATAGCCAGGTTGAAGGATACAGCGGGGAAGCCGCCCACGAGCGTTCGCAGATTGGGCAGCACGGGACGCCAATCCTTGCCCTCGCCCGTTTCGCATTCGCCCAGGCAGGTCTGGCGCAGTTCGACGTGCTTGGCTCCCCGCGCAATGGCCTGCTCGACCAGTGAGGCTACGCTCTGCTCGGCAAGTTGAAGCCGAAATGAGTTGGTAATCGCGCCGAATCGCATGGTTAGCTGCCTCCATCTTTCCAGTAGGCGTTCATTCCGAAACCACGCTTGCGCGCCCTCTACACGATCCAGCCGTATACAGCCTGTTGGCGACATTAGTGGTCAGACTAATTCCTTTGCTGATTAGCTGCCGTTGCCTGACTCGAGCGCTTCCACGGTCGGTTCGGCAACTTGCCTCGCTTTTAACCACAGTATGCCAAAAACCGCAAACGGTGTCTAATGCTGCGCCAGGCTAAAGCATAATAGAATAGTTCCCTCTGTCGGGTGTTGCCGCCGCGCACGCTTCAACAATATGCGATTGGCCTGACCGTCCACGCCCGCGTCTTGTGTACCATACTTCCCTATGCTATATTCAGCGTGCTTGGCAGCAAGTGCGGAGACAGGCAGCAACACCATCTCAAATCCAGCAGTTCGGCGGAGGCAGCCGCATATGACTATGGAGAAGTTTCAGGCCGGGCAGAGCTTCGAACTGGAAGCCGAGGTTACCCGGGACATGACCACCAACCGCATGGGCAGGGACGGCGCGGACGTGCTGTCCACGCCGTCGCTGTTGGGGCTGATGGAGCAGGCCAGCATACGGGCAACGGAGCCCGGTCTGCCCGAGGGACACACGACCGTGGGCTATGCCGTCGACGGTATGCGGCACATGGCGCCCACGCCGTTGGGCGGCAAGGTACGGGTCAAGTCGGAGCTTACCGAGGTTGACAGGAACCGTCTCACCTTCTCCATCGAGGCGTTTGAGGGCGACAAGAAGATAGGCGTTGCGGTTCACAAGCGCGCCGTCATCTCCACCAGCCCGGACTCGTAGCGTCAAACGGCCCACACCCCGGGTGGTTCAACGTGTTTGCGCTGAGGCGACGCTCACCCACCCCCTAACTCCCTCCCGTCAAGGGCTGGGGAATAGTGGACTCCCGCTTTTGCGGGAGAGGCGGAGTTGGGCAATTCGAGTTTTGCGCTTGTTGTTCTAACAATTTAGGTTTGTTATACTTTTGCCGCCTGCCCTCGTTCCGCGGTCCCGTTTCTTCGTGGCGCGAGCGGCAACCCCTATGAAATGATTGGAGCATAAAAGGAGGTGGTCTATTGAAGTGGATTGACTATAACAGTCCTCATTCTGTCAGGGAAGCCGTTGACCTGCTTGCCGAGCATGGAGACCGCGCGAGCATTCTGGCCGGCGGAACGGACCTGCTGGTTCAGCTAAGAGGGGGGCGTAGAGAGATCGATCTCGTCGTGGACGGCAAGAACATTCCCGATCTAAACGAGATTACCTACGACCCCAAGGCGGGATTGACCCTGGGCGCGGCTGTTCCCTGCTACCGGATATACGGCAACGCGGCGGTGAGCAACGCCTATCCCGGCCTCATCGACGCGGCGTCGCTGATAGGCGGCACGCAGATACAGGGCAGGGCGTCTCTTGGAGGGAACCTCTGCAACGCCGCTCCCAGCGGCGATTCGATCCCCGTAATGGTGGCCCTCGGAGCCACCTGCAACATAGCCGGGCCGAACGGAACGCGCCAACTCGCGGTGGAGGACTTCTGCACCGCGCCGGGCCAGAACGCGCTCGAGGCGGGCGAATTGCTGGTTTCCATTCACTTCCCCGCTCCCGCCCCCAACTCAGGGGCGCGCTATCTGCGCTTCATCCCCAGGAACGAGATGGACATCGCCGTCGCAGGCGTGGGCGCGTCCGTGGAACTGGACAACGGGACGTTCAAGTCCGCCCGCGTGTGCCTGGCGTCGGTCGCGCCCACGCCGCTCTTCGTGAGAGAGGCGGGCGACGCCCTGGTGGGCAAGCCGGTAAACGACGAGAGCATACAGGCGGCGGCGGACATAGCAGAGAACGCAGCGAGGCCCATCACCGACATGCGCGGAACCATCGAGTACAGAAAGCACCTCTGCAACGTGCTTACCCGACGAGCTTTGAACACTGCTATCGAGAGAGCCAAGGAGGCATAGATGCCCGCGAAGACCTACGTTCAGACAATCATCAATGGAGAGCACGTTGACTTCCTGTGCGAGCCCCGCCAGAGCCTCCTGGAGGGCCTGCGCGACGTCATAGGGCTGACGGGTAGCAAGGAGGGGTGCAACGACGGAAACTGCGGCGCCTGCACGGTGGTATTCGACGGCAGGATCGTGACCTCCTGCCTTGTGCTGGGCGTCGAGGCCGAGGGCAAGGAGATTACCACAATCGAAGGCATAGCCACTCCCGCGGGGCTGCATCCCGTGCAGCAGGCGTTCTTGGAGAACGCCGCGTTGCAATGCGGCATCTGCACTCCGGGATTCATAGTAGCCTCAAAGGTGCTGCTGGACGAGAACCCCAATCCTACGGAGCACGAGATACGCTTCTGGCTGGCAAACAATCTCTGCCGTTGCACCGGCTACGACAAGATCGTGCGCGCCGTTCAGGACGCGGCAGTCAAGATGCAGGAGGCCTAGCGGTTGGGTCCAATGTCGTGAGGGGAGGACTCTTCAGGTATCATTTGAATGCAAGAGTCCGTAGGACAGCAGGAGGAGAACTGTGCTCTACCTGTTGGCAATCGTGCTACCACCACTGGCAGTTCTGATTGCGGGCAAGCCGTTTCAGGCTCTGCTCAATGTCGGTTTCACGTTACTTGTTTGGGTACCTGGAGCAGTGCACGCGATAGCTGTTGTGCATAACCGGTACGCGGACAAGCGTACTGACCGCATCGTGAGGGCAATACAAACTCGCAATTAAACAAGGAGGCCTGAGCATGACTACTACCGATTACGAGCGAAACGTAGTCCTCTCGAACGTCGAGTACAACGTCGTCGGCACGCGCCCGATACGCCACGACGGACATGACAAGGTAACTGGGCGGGCGCTCTATGGCGCAGACTTCACCGCCGCCGGGTTGCTGCATGCCAAGATTCTGCGGAGCCCGCACGCCCACGCCCGCATCAAGTCCATCGACCCCAGCAAGGCGCTGGCCCTGCCCGGAGTACGCGCGGTGGTGACCGCCGGCGACCTGCCGCCCAGCGACGGCAACACCGGCCTCAAGCGTGAGCGCGACAATGTTCTGGCAAGCGACAAGGCGCTCTACAAGGGCCACGCCGTGGCCGGCGTGGCCGCCGTCAGCGCGCACGAGGCCGAGGAGGCGCTGGCCCTCATCGACGTGGAGTACGAGGTATTGCCACCGATCATCACCGTCGAGGACGCGATGAAGGAAGGCGCGACGCTGCTTCACGACGACCTCAAGACCGAGGAGCTCGGCGAGCAGACCGACACGGCGAGCAACATCGCCCAGCACTTCCAGCACAAGAAAGGCGACACCGCAAAGGGATTCGCCGAGGCCGACGTTATCGTCGAGCGCGAGTACCGCGCCAAGACCGTCCACCAGGGCTACATCGAGCCGCACAACGCCACCGCCCTCTGGAACAACGACGGCAGATTGCACGTCTGGTGCAGCACGCAGGGCGCGTTCACCGTCCGCGACTCGATGGCGCAGTTGCTGGATATGCCCGTGTCGCAAATTAGAGTAACCCCAATGGAGATAGGCGGCGGCTTCGGCGGCAAGATTCCCGTATACCTTGAGCCGGTCGCCGCGCTTCTGTCCAGGAAGACGGGGCAGGCCGTCAAGATGGTGATGAGCAGGGCCGACGTGTTTGAGTCCACGGGCCCCACCTGCGGCTCCTGGAGCAGGGTCAAGATAGGCGGCAAGAGCGACGGCACCATAACCGCCGCCGAGGTCGAGTTGGCCTACGAGGCGGGCGCGTTCCCCGGATCGCCAGTTGGCGCGGGCGCGATGTGCGCGCTGGCCCCCTACAACATCGAGAACGGCACCGTCGATGGCTACGACGTGGTAGTCAACAAGCCCAAGACGGCGGCATACCGCGCACCAGGCGCGCCCAACGCCGCATTCGCGGTGGAGCAGGCGGTCGATGAGCTCGCACAGAAGCTGAACATAGACCCGCTCGAACTGCGGTTCAAGAACGCCGCCAAAGAAGGGACCCGCAGGGTGGACGGCCCGACCTTCAACAGGGTGGGCTTGGTGGAGATGCTCGAGGCGATGCGCGACCACCCGCACTACAGCGCGCCGCTTGGCGAAAACCAGGGGCGCGGCGTGGCGGTGGGATTCTGGTTCAACATCGGCTTCGACTCCTCGGTCAACCTCGCGGTCAACGCCGACGGCAGCGTCATCCTGACCGAAGGCTCCACGGACATAGGCGGAACCCGCGCCTCCATCTCGATGCAGGCCGCGGAGGTGCTCGGCATTCCCGCCGAGGACCTCCGCCCCTCGGTGGTGGACACCGATTCCATCGGGTTCACCGCCGTAACCGGCGGCAGCCGTACAACCTTCGCCACCGGCTGGGCAGCCTACGAGGCCGCGCAGGACGTGAAGCGCCAGATGATCGAGCGCGCCGCAACCATATGGGACGTCGACGCGGACTCCGTCAGCATGGAGAACGGCGTAATCGAGTCGAAGTCGGACCCCGAGCTGAGCATGACGTTCAAGGAGCTCGCCGGACAGCTTGGCCGCACCGGAGGCGGCATCTCCGCGTCCGCGTCCGTCAGCCCAACCGGCGTTGGCGGCTCCTTCGCGGGCAACATCGTGGACGTGGAGGTTGACCCCGAGACGGGCAAGACCGACATAGTCCGCTTCACCGCGTTGCAGGACGTTGGCAAGGCCATCCACCCGTCCTACGTGGAAGGCCAGATGCAGGGCGGCTCCGTGCAGGGCATAGGCTGGGCGCTCAACGAGGAGTACTACATGAATGACGGCGGCGGCATGGTCAACTCCACGCTGCTGGACTACCGTATGCCCACCAGCCTGGACCTGCCTATGATAGACACCGTAATCGTCGAGGTCGCCAATCCTGGCCATCCCTACGGCGTGCGCGGCGTCGGCGAGGCCAACATCATCCCCCCAACGCCGGCCATAGCCAACGCCATCCAACGCGCCACCGGCACAAGGCTCTTCGAGACGCCGATGAACCCCGTCGCCATAATCGAGGCCACAAGCGCCAATGGTGGCTAGGGCGCGGAGCCTAGACCCGGCCATCATGCCGGCGAGGACAGAGTAGGCACACAAACGGGGGCGGGTTTCCAAAGGACCCGCCCCTTAATTCTCTACTCCGATTCGAAAGGCAATCGATCGTGCGGTTAAAAGGCGTGCCAATGCCAGTCTGGCAAAGCAATTGAGCAACGAATACAACTCACGCCCTCCTGACAGGGAGTCCATCTGGAGTATATCGCCGAGATGGCGTAATGCGTACTTCGCCATTTTCGTCATCCTCAACATCATCGGTATTTCTCTGGTATGCTGGTATGAGATAGTCATCAACACTGGCGACAATACAATAAGGTCAGTACGCTCCTGAACATCATTCAGGGGGCGGGACGAACTACCATCGGGTCTGCAGGGATTACTTTTACTATCACGGAGGGAGCTCATCTCATCATGGTACTCGGAGAACAGCTTAAGGGATGGTTCGAGAAGCGAGAGAAGGAGAGGCTAGACAAGGCACGCACTGAGGTTCAGCGCACGTGGTCCGAGTGGAACCAGCGCAGGCTGGATGCCGAGGCCACGCGCGAACCCTTCATCGAGCCGCCGCCCGACTTCTCTTCGCCCGAAACTAACGGCTCTCAATAGAAAGAGAGACAATAAACATGGCAACCGTATTCATCCCCTCACTCATGCAGTCCCTAACCGCCGGCGAGCACAAGGTGGAAGTGGTCGGCGCGACCGTCCGGCAGATCGTCCAGAACCTGGAGAGCGCCTACCCCGGCATGAAGGACCGGCTGGTGGAGGGCAACCGCATCAAGCCCAACATTTCCGTCGCGGTCGATGGCGAGGTGACACCGCTGGGTATGCTGGAGAAGGTCGGCGAGAACAGCGAGGTGCACTTCCTGCCCGCAATCGCCGGCGGCAGTCGATGGCTTGGCCCTTCGAGCCTCTCCAGGGGTAACGCATGACCGAACAGACCAAGCTTCAACCCGTTCCAGAAGACTGGGAGAGGGCGCTCGTCGTGATGGCCCATCCCGATGACATCGAGTATGGCGCGGCGAGCGCGGTGGCTCGCTGGACGTCGCAGGGCAAGAGCGTTGCCTATCTGCTGGCGACGCGCGGCGAAGCGGGTATCGACTCCATGACGCCGGAAGAGGCGGGGCCGCTTCGCGAGGACGAGGAGAGGAGCGGCGCGGCCCTGGTGGGCGTGCAAACCGTGGAGTTCCTCGACCACACAGACGGCGTAGTAGAGCATGGTCTCCCCCTGCGCAGAGACATCGCCCGCGCGATACGGCGGCATCGTCCGGATACGCTGGTCACCGGCAACTTCGACGTCACCTGGGGCGGGCGTGCCTTCAACATGGCCGACCACCGCTCCGTCGGCCTCGCCGCGCTCGACGCCGCCCGTGACGCCGGCAATCGCTGGATATTCCCCGAGCTTCTGGAAGAGGGCCTGGAGCCCTGGAACGGCGTCAAGCGGGTCTTCATCGGTGGCTCAAACACGCCGACCCACGCCGCGGACGTTACGGACTTCATCGACAGGGGCGTGGCCTCGCTGGAGGAGCACCGCGCCTACATCGCCGGCCTAGGTCGCGACTTCGACCCCGACATGTTCCTGCGCATGAACGCCAACGCCACCGGTGAACTCCTCGGCTGCGACTACGCCGTGAGCTTCCAGGTGCTCCAGATCTAGGCCAGACTTCGCAGGCAATGCCGTTATAGATATCATCTCCCCTCGTCTGGATGCTGAGTGCGCTCCCTCTCTGTGATAGAATGACGCCACCCAGAGTCTTGGAGGTTGCAGTGGGACGAACGACCGTAGAGGTCCTTGCCATCGGCCCGAACGTCGCCAAGCAGTTCGAGTTCCTCGTTGACACGGGTTCCACCTTCGTCGGCCTTCCTTATGAGGAGATCGCCGCGCTGGGCCTGCCCGTACTGCCCGGTGGGCGGCACAAGACCGTCACAGCCATGGGCGTCACGGAACGGGAATGCTACGGCGCGTCGATGCGAATCGACGAGGACGCCGCTCCGGCGATAGTGGTTGTCTGCCCTGTGCCTGTCATCGGGTACGAAGTGCTGGAAAACCTGAGGATGAAAGTCAACCCCGTTTCGCAAAGCCTCGAAAAGGCAGCGGAGGACGAAATCATGCCTCCGTACATGCTGTAGAGTAGCTGATCAAGAGCGCGCCAAGATAGAGGAGCAACCCATGACCACAAAAGACATCCGGGGCGTTATCGTCCCGATACTTACGCCGCTCAACTCCGATGAGAGTGTGGACACGGCCTCTCTCAGGCGGCTGGTGAACTACCTCATCGACAATGGTGTACACGGCATCTGGGTGTCTGGCACGACGGGCGAGTTCGCCGCGCTGTCCGACAGGGAGCGCATCGTGAGCATCGAGACCGTCGTTGACGAGGTGGCGGGCCGTGTGCCCATCATAGGCAACGTGTCGCAGCCGAGCACTCAGCTATCCATCGAACTCGCCCTCGCCGTGCGCGAAAGCGGGCTGGACGGCATCGCGGTGACGCCGCCCTACTACTATCCCAACGCGCAGGACGAGATTCTCGACCACTACCGCCACATCAAGGACCGCGTGGGCGCACCACTCTGGGTTTACAACATCCCCGTAACCGTCAAGACGGCCGTCGCGCCCGGCACGGTTGCGATGCTGGCCGGCGAGGGCGCGGTCGTAGGCATCAAGGACAGCTCCGGCGCGGGGGAACTGCTGGCCGAGCTCAACGTGCTCTGCGAGCAAGGCAACCTGGACCTGCTGCGATTCCTGGGCACGGTGTTCCGCACCACCAGGGCGGGTTCGGTGGGCGTTCACGGCGTAATTCCCGGCATCGCCAACCTCGTGCCCGCCATCGCCTCCAGGGGGTGGGAAGCGGGCGAGGCCGGCAACACCGACACCGTGCGCGAGTGCGACGCCAAGCTGCTCATCGCCAACGGGATTTCGCGCATCGCCAAGGGCGGCGGCGCGAACGCGGCCAGCTTCTCCGCCATGAAGTCGTCGCTCAAGCTCATGGGCATCCTGGAAAGCGACACGGTATCGCGCCCGCTCAGACCGCTCACCGACGACGAAAAGAGCGAGCTGCCTGCCATTCTTCAGAAGCTCGACCTGCTCGACTGAGCGCGCAAACCATGCCAGCCCCAATTGAGCACGTCGTCAGCGTGCGCGGCATTTCAATGACGGCGGGAAGGAACTCGTCGCCACCGAGAGGGCCGGTGGAATGTTCCGTCAGCATCTGTCAATTCATCAGGAAACTGGCTGGCGGCCAAGACTGACCTGTTGATGGATCTTATCTGGAAAGCAGTGACCTTCCTTAACTCGCTACTCAGTTGCTTGCTGCGATGCGGGTTTATCATGCCGACTGACTTGCCAAATCTCGTGGTCACTATCTTGACAGGAAGCGTTAAATCAGAGTCGTTGGATAGAATAACTGCATCATCGAAATCTTTGTCGAAGCAATCCAGCAACAGATAGCTGGCCAAATTCACGTCGGAACGTTTCTCTTCGGTTCTGACAACAGGTACGGTGTCAGGCCTGTTCTGACCGGGGAGATACTTGAGCGGCGAACGAGGCATGTAAACTTCCCGTGAAGCGAATCTTCCAAAGTGGATCTGGAGGTTGGGTAACGTTCTCAAGGCACGGAGATAGACATCTTGTCTTAAGGGCGCCTGTGTGTCGTTTGGTGAAGCATTGACGCGAGCAGTGAAGTATCTGATTCTCGCGATTGGGTGGTTTGGCAAAAGCCTGCCGCACAACTTGGCAAGATCCAACCATTTGAACTGTGGGAATCTTCTGACCGAGCCGTAGTACAGGTTGAACCCGTCAACGTAGATGTTAGTAGCCATAGTTTCGCAGAAATGCAAAGACCACCGCAAAGGTGGCCTTGCTGCCCTGCCACCAGAAGCGACAGGGGGGGATATAAAGGAATGTTACATCACACTCGCCACTTTGTCAAGCGCAACATTCGTGCGGTTCAGCCGGTGACCGACGACGAAAAGAGCGAGCTGCCTGCCATTCTCCAGAAGCTCGACCTGCTCGACTGAGCGCGCAAACCATGCCAGCCCCAACTGAGCACGTCGTCAGCGTGCGCGACATCCGGCTTCGCTACGTGGACTGGGGAGACAACGGGCCGCCGATGTTGCTGGTGCACGGCGACATGCGCACCAACAGGAGTTGGGACGCCGTAGCCAGAGACCTGCGCTCCCGCTTCCACATCATCGCCCTCAACTGCCGGGGAAGCGGCGACAGCGATTGGACGGACACGGGCTACCGGTTCGAGGACAGGACCGGCGACCTTACGGCGTTCTGCGAGAGCATCGGGCTGAGGGACGCTATCGGCGTGGCCCACTCCACCGGCGCAGTCGTGATGACGCTCGTCGCTCACCGCCTGCCCGGAACCTTCCGCCGGCTAATCCTTCTGGAGCCGATGGTAGTGGTTGACGAGGCGTTCCAGCGAAGGGTCTCACGCGCGGACAGGCCGGTTCGTCCGCGCCGCACCTGGCCGAGCCGCGAGAATATGTACGCCTTCCTCAAGCAGCACCCGGCGGCCGGCCGCTGGCGCGACGACGTCATCCGCGACGTGGTCGCGCTGGAGACGATGAAGCTGCCCGACGGCTCCATCGACATGAAGTGGGCGCAGGTCACGATGAGTTGGGAGGAGCGCGTCGGCGACTACGTGGACCTGCGGTCGGCGTTCCGCGCGCTTGGCGTTCCGATGCTGTACGTCGTGAGCGCGGAGCGCAAGAAGGGCTACCCACTCCTGGACACGCTGGAGGCCGAGATACCCGAATTCCACGTGCTGACTGTGGAGGACACGGGCCACAACATGTACATGGAACGCCCCGATGCCGTATCGAGCGCAATCCAGGACTTCGTGGACGGCAAGCGGCTGCCAGCGAGCATCTAGTAAGCTATCTTGCCTCCTCGGCAAATATGATCTTCCACTCTCCCGCTACATCCCGGAAGGCCATGCGAATGCGCCGTGTGCCCAGCGGCTCCTTCATGGTCAAGTACAATTCCTTCTCGTCGTCGCTGACTGTCCACGGAGGGGTCTCCTCGCTCACACCCAGCGTCACCTTAAAGAGCTCGATCATGCCTATCTCGTCGCGGATTTCCTCGCCCCGCTGCTCGCGGTAGCCCTCCTCCAGATACCCCAACACCCTATCGACATCGTAGGCGTTGAAGGCCTCCCAATATGCGAAGGCGAGTTGCCTGAGAGCCTCCACTTCCAGGGGGTCACTCACGGGGCCGGGACTTGGCGTGGAGGGTGGCGGCGTGGGGGGTGGCGGGTTTTCGCACGCAACACCAGCGGCCAGCGCCACCAGCACGCCGAGGACTACCCACCTTCTCAGCATACTCCACACGCGCCTCCGAGAAGCCTCTCCCGCGCAGCCGCTCTCTCCCGGTCGTCCACGTCCGCCTATCGCGCGGAGCGCAATCTTGAACTTAGTCCCTGTCAACATACCCTGTGCCGGTTCCGAGATTGTGACGCCCTCCATTTCTCCTCCCTTGACAGGCCCCTCTCTTCCAGGTCAACTGTCGCATTATGGCCGGGGCCAGAGGGGTCTCGCCAGGGGCGGAGTTGGCCTACAATTCCGAGCCTCTGGCCAGCAGCAATTGAATCACCTCGTCAAGCTCCGCTTCATCCTGCACCTGAATCACGAAATGTATAGGCCTCAAGCCGTCGGCGGTTGGGAAGTTGATGCTCGCGCCCCGGTCGAGCAGCAGACCAGCCACTGCCAGATTGGGATTCAGCGCCGCGACATGCAGCGGCGTCACACCTTCCCAAACGCGGCCCCTAAGACTGATGGTAGCCTGGGAGTGGATGTCCACGCCTTGGTCCAGAACCGCCGCCACTTCCGACGGAGAGCCTTCGTAGGCTGCCCTTTGCAGAGGCGTCTCGGTGACCCATTGCAAGTCCCGCCCGGATGGAGTTGACCCCGACGCGGCGCAAAGTCGCTCCAGCAAGGCAGAGCCGGTGAAGGCGCCCTGGTCCTGGGCCAGTTGACACGGCGTATCGCCGGCGTAGTCCACGGCCGTTGTGTTCGCGCCGCGGTCCAGCAGCAACTCAACTATCACCGCATCACGGAATTGCGTGGATACCGCCACATGTAGGGGCGTCCGGTCGGAGGAGGCAACGACCGCCTCTATGTCCGCGCCTCGATCCAGCAGCAACCCAACGGCCGCCTGATTCCCAAGGGCCACCGCCAAATGCAGGGGGGTCGAGCCGTTGGCAGCCTTGGCGTTGATGCGCGCACCCCGGTCAAGCATCAAACCAGCCACTGCCGCATCGGGATTCAGCGCCGCGAGATGCAGCGGCGTGACACCATCCCAACGTCTGCCCTCCAAGATGACGGCGACCCCGGCGTCTATGTCCGCGCCCCGATCCAGAAGCTCCTCCACCTCCGAAGGGGAGCCCTCTACTGCCGCCTGATGCAAAGGCGTCTCAGTGACCCACTGCAAGGCCATCTCTGCGGGTTCTGTAGATGGCGCGGGGGTGGTTGTCGCTACTGGGGTGGGGCACAGGCGCTCCAATAGTGGGCTGCCGGCGAATGCGTCCTCGTCCCGGGCCATTAAGCATGGCGTAACGACCCCATAGCCCTTGGCTATGGGGTCGGCGCCGCGGTCCAGCAGCAGCTCTACCACCGCCGGGCGAATTTCCCCCACCGCAACCGACAGAGGCGTGCCGTAGGTCCCTGCCCTGGCTTCGATGTCCGCGCCGCGGTCCAGCAGCAGTTCAACCAATGCCGGACTCGCGGCAACCACTGCCGCATGCAGAGGTGTCCAAGCGGTGACGTCATCCGCGGCATTGACGTCAGCGCCCTGGTCCAACAGCAGTGTCGCCACCGCAAGCGCGTCATTCATCACGGCATGATGCAGAGGCGTCTGGCCGGTGGCCCGCTCCCTGGCCTCGGTGTCCGCGCCGTAATCCAGCAGCAACTCAACCGCCGCCTCGTTCTTGGAGTTCACCGCGAAAAATAGGGGATTCGCGGCATTGACGTCCGCGCCGTGGTCCAGCAGCAGTTCGGCCACCGCCAGCCCGGCCTCGTCATCTTGCAACGCCAATGCCAAGGGTGTCCAGCCGTCCTCGTCCGTGGCCTCGATGTTCGCCCCACGGTCCAGCAGCGCCACTACCACTGGCGTTTCGCCATACTCCGCCGCCCGATGTAGAGGCGTCCGTTCCCGCCAACCTGCGGCCTCAATGTCCGCCCCCTGGTCGAGCAGAAATTCCACGACCGCCGGATCGGGATTGGATGCCGCCGCATTATGTAGGAGCGTCCAGCCATCGCCATCCTTGGTGTTGACGTCCGCGCCCTCGTTCAGCAACTCCTTGATCTCCGACGGTGAGCCACTGGATGCGGCCCTATGCAGGGGCGTCCCAGAGTCTGGAGAGTCGGTCCCGTTCTCGAAGGCGGTTTCGCAGGCAACCCCAAGAGCCAAGACCACGGCGGCTATTGCGACTAACATGTTGGTCTTGATGTTCATACCGTGCCTCCTGACGAGTCGAAACGGCCGCGGGTGACTGCTCACGCTTGATTAGAGACCCTCCCTTTTCCCCTCCCCAGATGGGCTGACAGGGGTAGAAAAAGTTTGAAATACGTATAAGAACCTGGAAAGCGCACAGCTTTCTAGCATCTTTTAGGTATCAAACGGAAAGGCTGAAAGGGATTTCGTCGCCCTGCGCGCGTGTCGCTCGCTAGCGGAACGGCCCGTCACGGGCCTCCAGGAAGGTCTGCAACCCCTGCTGCTGGCGGATGTCGTCGAGGGCTTGCTTGTCGGCGTCGGGGGTCATGCTCTCTATCATGCGGAGCATCAGGTGGTGCTCGAAGGCATCGGAGAATCCCATCTTTTCGTAGGTTCCCTTGATGCTGCGCTTCATCATCTGGGTAGCGAACGGGGGAACGCGCGCTATGCGCTCGGCGACGCGGCGCGCCTCGTCGAGAAGCTGGTCTGCCGGCACGACCTTGTTGACCATGTTCCACTTCTCGGCGGTGCGGGCGTCTATCATGTCGCCGGTGTAGTAGAGCCAGTGCAGGTGGCGGAAGGGAATCATGTAGGGCAGCAGTATCGCGGGCGAGTGCGCCACGTGGCGAATCTCGGGCTCGCCGAAGATGGCGTCCTCGGAGGCGATCACGATGTCGGCGGTCATGGCAAGCACGTTGCCCGCCGCGACCGCGTGGCCGTTCACGGCGCTGATTGTGGGCTGGCGAAGCTTCCACAGCTTCATAATGGTGCGCGGAGGCAGGTGCGTCGCGTCCCAGTTGGCCGTGCTTGGGCGCTCCTCGTATGCCTGGCCCGGCGAGATGTCGAACCCCGCCGAGAACGACCTGCCCGCTCCGGTGATGATGACCGCGTTCACGTCGTGGTCATCCTGAATATCGTCGAGGGCGTCGCTGAACTCACGCAGCAGTCCGGCGCTCAGCGCGTTCCGCTTCTCGGGGCGGTTGAGCGTTATGGTGGCGACGCGCTCATGCTTGTCCATTTTGATAAACTGGAAGTCCATTACCCCTCCTGTCAAATGAGCAGTTCGCCGTTGCGCTTGACCATGCGCCCTCGGCTGACGATGGTGTTTACGTTGTGCATGGCCCGCACGTCTTTGACGGGATCGCCATCGACGATTACGACGTCCGCGGCCTTGCCCGCCTCCAGCGTGCCCGTCTCGTCCAGGATGCCCAGGCACTCTGCTGACGTCCTGGTGGAGCACACGATGGCCTCCATCGGGGAGATGCCCATGTTATCAACCATGACCTCTGGAATGTATGCGAAGTCGTCGAAGCGGGCGTTGGTCATGCCCGCGTCCATGCCGGTGACGAACTTGACGCCCCTGTCCCACATGTCTCTCAGAATCTCGAAACGCCGTTCCGGGTCTCCGAATGCCGCGCTGCCGGGAGGTCGAACCCGACCTCGCATCTGGTTCAGGCGGCCCAGCGCGAGCGTTGGGTCCACGTAGATGCCCTTCTCCGCAATAACGTCGGCCACGGCGGGGTCGTAGTCGTAAACGTCGTCGGGGTCCTCGGCGAGCCAGGAGCAGTGAATCAGGTTGTGGATGCCCGCCTCGACGCAGTTGCGGACTCCCGCCGTCGCGTGGCAGTGCGCCGCGACCCTGAGACCCAGCCGCTCGGCGTCCTGGACCGCCGCGCGCAGGGTTTCGGCGGGATACTGGGGCGCGCGGGTGTTCGTGCCCGGCGTGAAGCCGCCGCCGGTGGAGATTATCTTGATGCAGTCCGCGCCCTGCTTGAACTGCTGGCGAATGGCCTTGACCACGTCCTCGGCGGTGTCCGCCTCCGTGCCGAACATGTTGCAGTGGCCCGCAGTGGTGGTGATGGGTGTCCCCGCCACGAGCAGACGCGGGCCGGGAATGATGCCATCCTCTATCGCCTGGCGGACGGGGAAGGCTACCTGGTTCTTGCTGCCGAGGTCCCGCATCGTGGTGACGCCGGAGCTCAGCGCGGCCCTGACAGCCTGCACGCCGCGCATCAGGAGCGTGGCGTCGCTCTCGGTGGTCACGTGGCGGTAGGCGTCGGCCTCCGCGCTGCAATGGATGTGGGTGTGCATCTCGATGAAGCCGGGCATGATGCTGCCGCCGCTCACCTCGATGACGTCGGTCTGCTCGCCGGGCGCGATGTCCAGGCTGTCCCGCGCGCCTACCTGGACGATACGACCGTCCTCGATAAGTGCGGCGCCGTTGGGGATGGGGTCGGCGCCGGTCCCGTCAACCAGACTGTCCGCCTTCAGAAGGAGCTTCACCTAGACACCTCCAAGTGGGGTTTGTGGCCGAAGGGCGGCCATGCCGCCGCGCCGCGCGGTGCGAGTGGGCGATTTTGCGATGGCGGCACCGGGGGCAATTATAACATGAGAGGGTGGCCAGAGGGTTGGCTGCGGGGTCGTGGGCGTCCACAAGGGATTTTCCCAGAGTGCGACATTTCGTGACATTCCGTGACATTTCGTAGCTGAGGCCCGTGTCATGGTCGGGATTTCGTGGGGCCTGATTCGGGATTGCAGGGCGTTTGTCATACGGGGTCTCCCGGATATTATGGGACGCGGGCGGTTTGGGCGGGTCGGTCAGTGCGATGAAGAGAGAATAGCACAGATGTGCGCGAGCGTCAAGAAGCTGTTGAGGCGGGGCAATCACCCACCCCCTAACCCCCTCCCATCAAGGGCGGAGGAACTGGCGAGTGACCAGTGATCAGTAGCCGGTACTCTCCCTGGCACTCTGCCGGCTTGGGCAGGGAACTTTGTGGCTCCGCCGCTCTTCGGTTCATTTCGGTGGTGTTGGCCTACGAGGTATTGGGAAGTGAAAAGGCCCTGGGTTCGCACCGGAACGGCAGCGCGCCCTGCCTTACAACGGCCGCAACCGAAAGTAGCAGAGGGAGGAGACCGATGGGCAGCAGGAAGACGACGGAAGGCACCGCGAACGTTTACGCCGCCGCGCAGAAGTGGGTCGATTGTGCGCTGCGAGCGGACGATTCGCTGTTCACGCCGGGCAAGAAAATCTGGACAAGAGAGCGGCTTGGGGAAGTGCACAAGCGCTTTCTGGGCAATCCGAACGTGCCGGGTGAGGACTTTCTCGACAGGTTAGGAAAGCAACTCGAAGGTAGCCCGGACGATGTGTACCAGTTGATGGGGGAAGTCTTATATTTCCATTTCCTCATAATCTATGTCGGGCACGGTGGACTGGGCATTGCTAAGAAGGAAGCTCAGATAAACCGTGTGCTCGGATGGTCGAAACAGCCCGTTAGGGTTCATGACGAACTCATCGACGCGCTAAAGCCCGGCATAGCCGCCATCGGGGTGGGTATGGTCTTCAAACCGAATTATCTTGGGTTCATCATAGAGTTTGCCGAGCAGTGGAAGCATTTGCCATCGAGCGAACAGATGCGGCTACTCAAAGACCCGTGGGTATTCAAGGACTTCCAGGCGAATCTCAAGTTCTGCGGCCAGTTGCTCCGTAGTCACCCCAATAGTCCCAGTACGCAAAGAGAGGCACTGCTCCACCTCGTGTTTCCCGATACCTTTGAGGGAATAGTCTCGCAGGCCCATAAGCGAAGAATCGCCAGGGCAAAGCCCTTTGCCCGCTTCGTCGCTGATAACAGGCGTGCGGATGATGACCGCAAGATTCAGCTAATTCGCCAGGGTATTGAGAAAGAATTTAGCGGCGACTTTGACTTCTACGACATAGGCGTCCGCGCATGGTGGGACCCGTCTCACAAGACTAGGTAGTGTTGACATTTATATTATACTGGGTATATGTCAGCAATTACACTATCTCCAGAACAATGGTCACGGGTGTTGGAGTTCCTTCGTAGTCAGCCAGACTTGTATGTCGGACAGGAGTCCGACTGTAAGCGGTTCATCGAGGCCATCATCTGGATGAGCAGGTCTGGTGCGCCGTGGAGGCTACTGCCTTCCGAGTACGGGAAATGGAACAGCGTCTACAAGCGGTTTGCCCGATGGTGTGAGGGCGGAATATGGGAACGAATGCATCAGCATTTCATCGATGACCCTGACATGGAGTACCTGATCATCGACACTACCATAGTCCGGGCCCACCATTCCGCTGCGGGCGCTCCCAAAAAAACGGTGGTCAACTATCTCAAGCCCTCGGTCGTAGCCGAGGTGGGTTCACTACAAAGGTCCATGTGGGTGTCGACGGCCTCGGCAACCCGTTGAGATTCAGATTGACCGCAGGGCAAGAGCACGATGTCACTCAGGCCGAGGCGCTCATATCCGGTATGGAGAGTGAGTATGTGATTGCAGACCGCGCATATGACTCCCGCCAGTTTCGTGAGTCGATCATCGGCAACCGGACCACCCCGGTGATCCCGCCTCGCTCGAACCGAAGGGAGCTACCCTCATACGATGAGTATCTGTACCGAGAGCGGCATCTCGTCGAGTGCTTCATAGGCAAGATCAAGCACTACCGCCACATCTTCTCCCGATTCGACAAGCTGGCAAATAGGTACCTCGGGTTCCTCCACTTTGTCGGCGCTCTCATATGGCTAAGATGAAATGTCAACACTACCTAAGCAGATTTGGAAAGAGCTTGCCACGATTGCCTTGGAGTCCATCAAGGACTGACGACGGAATAGCGCACAGCCTGCACGCCGCGCATCAGGAGCGTTGAGTCGCTCTCGGTGGTCACGCGGCAGTAGGCGTCGGCCTCCGCGCTGCGATGGATGTGGGTGTGCATCCCAACGAAGCCGGGCATGATGCTGCCCCCGCTCACCTCGATGACGTCGGTCTCCTCACTGGGCGCGATGTCCACGCGCTCCCGCACACCAACCTGGACGATCCTGCCGTCCTCGATAAGCGCCGCGCCGTTGGGAATGGGGTCGGCACCGGTTCCGTCAACCAGACCGTCCGCCTTCAGAAGGAGCTTCATCAGGACACCTCCTCGTGGGTCATTGGTTGAGGGTTGCCGTCGCGCTGCGAGGGGCGAGTGGGCGATTTTGCGATGGCGACGCCGGTGGCAGTTATAACATGGGAGGACGAGTTGGGCTGAATAAATGGGCCGGCTATGAGCGTGGGAAGAATCGTATGAATTGATTGTGCTACAATTGAAACGCGCCTTAAGGGGGTTTGGTGTCGTGAACGCAATAACCATGAAAGCTGTCACGAGAGCTCTTGACAGGGCAATAGCAAAAGTGGCTAAAGAGCGGTTCGAGGAACTGAGCGAGGGTTTGAGTCATGAGCAGATCGCCCGTAAAGTCTTGCGGGCGCTCCGCTCACTGGAGGCGTTGCGCAGAGGTAAGATGCCCGAGTATAACGATTGGGACGCCCTGCTTTACTCCACATGGTACCAACCGGGCCACATCAATCTCGCATACACACTTGCCCGTAAGATTCCAAAAGACATGAACCCTCTGGAAACTGGCAAAGGCGGCTTGCGTGTTGTTGACTTTGGTTGCGGAGGGCTGGCAATGCAGTTTGGATTGGCACTGGCGGCGGCAGATACGTTCCGAGACCACCAAGTCATTGCTCCGGTCACTGTGCTTTCTGAAGACATCAGCGAATCTATGAAGAGTATCGGTTGGAGAGTTTGGCACGCATTCGTGCACAAAACAAGAAGAAACAAGAGGCTAGACGCTCTACGAGACGTATGCCACGAAATGCGATTCGACGATCAAGAGAGTTCTGCGAACGTGCGATGGCTTACCGCCCTTCATGTCGCATACAAGGAAAATGCGGTTGAAGTTAAGAACGCCCTTGACAATCTTGTTGTGAACGAAAGTCCTCACATAGTTCTGGTTACCACGCACGAAGGGAGCGCGAGACACGCTTTCTCTCCCGATCCCAATGGATACAGCGACAATAGTGACGGTCTTTTTGGCACGACGTTCGCCTTGCAGGGTGAGTTTGAAATGACGACCAGGTTCAGGGCGAACCTTTACGACATCATCAGTAATGGCTCAAGATTGCTGAGTCCTAGGGATAATTCGTTTGTGCGTAACTATCTGAAAAGGTATCCTACTAACTGGGTTACTACGGACAATTTCGAGACACGAGACTTTCTCTATATCAGGCGTTGATTGTCATGTCGAAAAACTCAACTCAGCAACCCCTTCCAGGCCTTGGCGTCGCCGAGAACTCGACCAGTGTCTATCCGAACGGCCTCATCGAGCCGCCGCCTATTGCTGGGCCTTCCAGAATCGGCCAAGCTAAAGTGACCTATGGTGAGACCCGTGAGATTCTCACGAGGGTCACAGGGTTCATGGATGCTTACGATTTTACATTGAACCCGTATAGCGGATGCTCGTTCGGCTGTACCTACTGCTATGCCGCCTTTTTCAGCCACAGCAAGGAGGCGCGAGACGACTGGGGCCGCTGGGTGAAGGTCAAGCAAAACGCCGTCCAACTGTTGGCGCG
This sequence comes from Dehalococcoidia bacterium, assembly GCA_965217565.1. Taxonomy (GTDB): domain Bacteria; phylum Chloroflexota; class Dehalococcoidia; order Lucifugimonadales; family CATOSD01; genus CBDCIS01. The sequence goes on along the minus strand of CBDCIS010000003.1, from coordinate 547,051 downwards.
GCGTAAGCGCTGCTCACTCGATGGCAAGCTCATCTACATGAGCAGCGTCACCGATCCGTATCAGCCCATCGAGCGCGAGTTGATGCTGACTCGCGGTTTACTTGAAGTCATGGCGGAACGCCACAAGCCTAAACTGGTGGTGCAGACTCGCAGCCCCGATGTAATGCGGGACATCGACCTGTTCCGCCGCATCGAGCAGAACGGCGGACGGGTGCAGGTGAACATGACCGTCACCACCGACGACGAGGACATAAGGCGCACTTTTGAGCCGTTTTGCCCATCCAATACCGCACGGTTGCGAGCCGCTGCAGAGGTGCAAGACTCCGGCGTGGACACCTGCATCACGATGACCCCGCTGTTGCTGGTAAGCAAGCCCTACGAATTCGCGGAGAGTCTGGTCGGAACCGGTGTCGAGAAGTTCATAGTACAGCCATTCCACTTTCAACGCGGCAAGTTCATAGCGGCGACGCGAGACAGCGCGTTCGATCTGATGTCGGAAAAGCTTAACTGCGACAGGGCAACCTTCCGCGATAGGTACCTAGAACATTATGAGATGGCGTTCAAGGTTCTGGACGAACGGTTGCCGAATCTAGGCCAGGGTAAAGACGGCTTCAAGCCACCCTTCTAGTGGTTCAGCATGTTTGCATTGACGGGTCCAGTCTCTGCCAGCATAGTCCTCATCCACCAGTCTCTTTATCACATGCACCCAGGCCACTTTCGTGCGGCGCTCTCTGACTTCGACCCGCCGCCACCCATCCAGCGGCGCAAATAGCATGAATAGGCTACTCACCCGAAACCACTCGCGAATGTAGTCAAGCGCCTCCGCAGGTGTTGCGGGGGCACGACCACGCTGGGGTGAGTCATTATCCTTACGAAGCCGATGGAGACCACCCATGGGATAGCAACTCTCTCGTCGCCGTTGACCAAGCTTTCCCACCAGCGCTTGGCCGTGTCGTGGTAGGGCGCGCCATTATTGTGAGCATAGACCAGCAGGTTAACGTCCGGGATTATCACTTTGCTCGGCATAGCGCAAAGTGATCGGCCTCGAGTTGGTCGTTGAGGCGATTCAACTTGAGTGGATCGACGCCGGGAGCGAGACTGCCGCAATGCGGAACGACCCTGTATTTGGACGTCTGAGTTTCCCCTGCGGTGGGCGACATTCCGCGCCGCAGCGTATCGTTCACAACCTGCTTGAACGGCCTGTTGAGAAGCCGCGCCTGCTCCTTCAGAGAGTCGGCGATGTCATCATCCAATGTTAGCGTAGTCCTCATGAGACCATGGTATTGCAACACTGCTTTGTTGGCAAGGTCAGTGGATAATCCCAGCGCCCGCTGTGCTATAATCGGGCCTGAGCCTTCCCTTTTTGCTGGCGGGGCGATTTCTAATCACACGGGAGGATGCGCGATGGCTACCACTTCTTCTGCCAAACCCGAACTGAACAAGGACACGCTTCTCTGGGCTTATGAGAAGATGGTGACCATCCGCCGCTTCGAGGAGCAGGCGCGGCGGGAGGCGGACGCCGGCAAGCTGCGCGGGATGCACTCATCCATCGGCCAAGAGGCGGTGCCCACCGGCGTTTGCGCCCATCTCAGGGACGACGACTTCGTGCTTGGGACGCACCGGAGCCATCACCACTGCATCGCCAAGGGCGTCGATCTCAACGAGATGATGGCCGAGCTTCTGGGCAAGGCGACTGGCACGAACAAGGGCAAGGGCGGCACGATGCACATCGCCGACATCACCAAGGGTATGCTCGGGGCCAACGGCGTGGTGGGCTCCAACATCCCGGTCGCCACTGGCGTCGCGTTGAGCGCGAGCGTTCGCGGCTCCGACCAGGTTAGCGTAGTCTTCTTCGGCGACGGCGCGTCCAGCCAAGGCAGTCTGCACGAGTCGATGAACCTCGCCAGCATCTGGAAGCTGCCAATCCTGTTCGTCTGCGAGAACAATCGCTACGCCGAGGCCACGCCGTTCGAGTACTCGGTAGCCGGCGCGTCGGTGTCGAACCGGGCCGCGGGCTACGACATGCCCGGCGTCACGGTGGATGGACAGTCCTTGCCCGAGGTGTTCGAGGTGGCGGGCCAGGCCATCAGGCGGGCGAGGGCCGGCGAAGGGCCTACGCTGATAGAGGCGCAGACCTATCGCTACCAGGGCCACTTCGGGGCAGACAACCCGCTCGGCTACCGGTCGGAGGAAGAGGAGGCCTACTACCGCGGAAGGGACTGCATCGACACGCTCAGGGCGCACCTGCTGGACGGCGAATACGCCACCGAAGCCGAGCTGACCTCGATCGACGAGAGCGCGGTCGCGGCGGTCGCCACGGCGGCGAGGTTCGCGGACGAAAGCCCGTTCCCCGCGGACGACGAGCTAACGACGGACGTTTACGTGTCGTATTAGGTTGTGTTGACATTCCGGTTTCATGTCATTCCTCACTGCGTTCGGAATCTAAAGCGGTAGCGGCATTTCAGGCATAGGCTTTAGATTCTTCGTCGCTTTGCTCCTCAGAATGACAATTTGGACGGCTTACTCGGTTATGAAATGCCCGGTATCTCAAATGTCAACACTACCTAGTTTATCAGTGGTCAGTTTTCAGTAGTTTAGGAGAGACACGATGACTACGGCGCAAGAGGTAAGGCAGCTTTCGTATATTCAGGCGGTGAATGAGGCGCTGCGCCAGGAGATGGAGCGCGACGCGTCTATCATCATAATGGGCGAGGACATCGCAGGCGGCGCGGGACGCCCGGACAAGGAGGACGCCTGGGGCGGCCCCATGCGGCTGACGAAAGGGCTAATCGGCCAGTTCGGCGCCACCCGCGTTCGTGACACGCCCATCTCGGAGGCGGGATTCGTCGGCGCGGGAGTGGGCGCGGCGGCCACCGGGCTGCGGCCCGTCGTTGACCTGATGTTCGTCGGCTTCTTCGGAGTGTGCGCGGACCAGATAGTCAACAACGCCGCGAAGATTCACTACATGTTCGGCGGCAAGGTCAGGGTTCCGCTGACCATCATGACGGGCATCGGCGCGGGCACGAACTCGGCGGCGCAGCACTCCGAAACGCTGTACTCGGTGTTCACCCACTTCCCGGGCCTGAAGTGCGTGGTGCCGTCCAACCCATACAACGCCAAGGGGCTGTTCGTGTCCGCCATCCGCGACGACGACCCTGTGATAGTCTTCAACAACAGGCAACTGCTCGGAACGCGCTTCGACGTGGACGTTCCTGAAGATCCCTACGAGGTTCCCATAGGGCGCGCGTCTATTGCGAGAGAGGGAACGGACGTCACGCTCGTCGGCATCGGCTACACCACTGGCGTATGCTTGCAGGCCGCGCGGGAGCTCGAGGCGCAGGGCTTCTCGGCCGAGGTGATCGATCTGCTCTCGCTTTCGCCGATGGACGACGAGGCGATAGTCGCGTCGGTCCAGAAGACGCGGAAGATAGTCATCGTCGATGAGGACTACCCTCGTTGCAGCGTCGCCAGCGACATCTCGGCACTGGTGGCGGAGGAGGCGTTCGACTACCTCGACGCCCCACCGAAGCGAGTCAACCCGCCACATACGTCCGTGCCCTACAGCCAGCCGCTGGAGGCGCTGTACATGCCGGACAAGGACAAGGTCGTGGCGGCGGCGCGCGAGGTTCTCGAATAGGAGATAGGCTGCTGTACGTGCCCTGCAAGGACAAGTAGGAGACAGCTGATGGCGACACCCATAGTGATGCCAAGACTCGGCGACTTCATGACCGAGGGCCAGGTTGGCAGTTGGGCCAAGTCCGCCGGCGACTGGGTGAAGCAGGGTGAGGTCATCGCCCAGATCGAGTCGGAAAAACTGAACTACGACCTGGAAGCGTCCCGCGACGGAATACTCCACCCGACCGCGGCAGAGGGCGACACCGTGCCGGTGGACGGCGTTCTGGGATACCTGCTCGCCGAGGGCGAAGAGCCCCCTGCCCCTGCGCCGGTCATCGGCGCCGCATCGCCCACGCCAGCCGTGGCAACGCAGGCCAGACCGCGAACGCCGTCCTCGGGCGGGACCGTGCCATCGACGCCGGGAGCGCGGCGGCTGGCGGCGCACCTTGGCATCGACATCTCGCTGGTGGCGCCGACCGGACCTCGCGGCAGGGTCGTGGACGCCGACGTGCGAGCCTTCGCCGAGCTGCAAGCTGCCGCCCAGAGCGCTCCCAGGATTCCCGCGGGACTGCCCACACCCTCGAAAGTCGTTCCGCTGGAAGGGATGCGAAAGGCCATCGCCGAGCACATGCGCGGCAGCCTGGCCAACACCGCTCAGCTCTCCTACTTCCTGGAGGTGGACGTTACCGAGGCGCAGCGGCTCAGGCGGGAGACCTCCAGGGAGTCGGGCGCGACGCTTACGCTCGCCCACGCGCTCATCGTGGCCTGCGCGGAGACGCTGAAGCGCGTTCCGGCGCACAACAGCGTGCTCTCGGACGGCAACGTGCTCTACTTCGACGAAATCAACATCGGCGTGGCAGTGGCACTCGAGGACGGCCTGATAGTCCCAGTCATCAGGAACGTGCAGGACAAGGACATCTTCCAGGTGTCCCAAGAGACGCACGACCTGGCGGTCAGGGCCCGGGAGGGACGGCTATCGCCCGACGAGGTGGTTGGCGGCACGTTCACGATAAGCGTGCTGGGGACGGTGGACGGCTTCACACCAATCCTGAGTTCGGGGCAAAGCTCCATCATGGGAGTCGGAAGGCCCCAGCAGAAGCCCGTCGTAAGAGGCGGGGAGATAGCCGTAAGGGAGATGCTGAGCGTCAGTCTAACGTCAGACCACCAGGTCATAGACGGCGCAGTGGCGGCCAGCTTCCTGCGAAGGTTCCAACAGCTGATCGAGCGCCCCGCGGGGCTGTTCGGGTAGGCGCGGAACACATCGCGAGCCTGCAGACGTATACCGCGCTCCCGCCAAAAGCGTACCCCAATCCGTTACAATAGTGTCATGGGTGTACGAATAACGATAAAAGGCGTCCCGGAAGAAGTCCGCGATGAGCTGAAGGCCCGCGCTGCGCTCAAGGGCCAGTCCATGCAGGAATACCTGAGTCTTCACTTCGAGCGCATGGTGTCTGTCCCTTCCGAGGAGCAGGTTGCGGAAGAGACGCGCTCCCGAGCGGCGGCGGAGAGGTGCGTTCCCGGCCCCAGCGTGTATCGGACGCGTGACCCGAGTCGATCGAAACTGCGATAGCCGGCGTGGGCGCTCGCCGCGACTTTAGCTGAAGAGCTTTGACAGAATTCGCAACAATACGACCATGAGTGTCCAGATAACAGTAAGCGACGTCCCGGAAGCTATCCGCGACGAACTCAAGACGCGCGCCGCGCTCAAGGGCCAGTCCATGCAGGAATACCTTCGCCGCGAGTTTGCGGCGATTGTTGCCTATCCTCCCAGAGAGCAATGGCTCGAGGAAGTACGCGCCAGCGTGATGAAGGCGGGAAAGCGCATTTCCACCGAGGACATCCTGCACGCACGCGACGCGGGCCGACATTGACCGCTGTCGTCGATGCCTCCGTGCTTGTCGCTGCCTTGACTGACGCGGGCATCGAGGGTCAGTGGGCGGCTTGGGTGTTGACCGATACGTCGTTGAATGGCCCCGCAATTGTCTTAGCCGACGCGGCCAATACACTGCGGGGCATGGAGTTGACAAGGCGGTTGTCGCAACACGGCGCCAACGCCGCATATGAGTACCTATCAACCTACACTCGAAGATACAACATGCGGCTGTTTCCCTTCACCCGATTCGCCGAGCGAGTCTGGGAATTACGCTACAACCTGACCATATACGACGCCTGGTACGTTGCGATTGCCGAATTCCTCCACTGTCCGCTTGCGACCTTGGATCGCAGGCTCAGCGGGGCAGCCGGCCCCACGTGCGAAATCGTCACTCCTCCCGCGCAATAGCAATTCGTTTTGGGCAGGGAGCCATCGCAAATTCGGGACATACGAAAGTCGATCGCATAGAAAGGTAACACCATGAAATACCTAAATCTTGGACGCACCGGCCTCAAGGTGTCGCGGATCTGCCTGGGCACGAACATGTTCGGCGCGGGCTACGTGGACGACCGTCGCGCGATTTCCGTCGTCAACGAGGCGCGAGAGTGCGGTGTCAACTTCATCGACACCGCCGACGCCTACAGCGCCGGCCAGTCGGAGCACGTCGTTGGCAAAGCGGTCAGGGGTCGGCGACACGAGTTCGTCATCGGAACCAAGGGATTCGTCCCGACGGGCCAGGGCGTAAACGAAAGAGGCCTCTCCCGAAAGCATCTTATCGACGCCGTGGAGGGCAGCCTGCGCCGCCTGGACACCGATTACATCGACCTCTACCAGGTGCACTTCTGGGACGAGGAGACGCCCCTGGAAGAGACGCTGCTCACGCTCGACGGCATGGTGCGGCAGGGCAAGATCAGGTATCTCGGATGCTCAAACTTCGCCGCGTGGCAGTTGTGCCGCGCGCTGTGGGTGAGCGACAAGCGCTGCCTGGAGCGGTTCGAGTCGGTGCAGCCGGAGTACAACCTGGGTCAACGCGAGATCGAGCGGGAACTGTTCCCTCTATGTGAAGACCAGCAGGTTAGCGTGGTGCCGTACCAGCTGCTCATGGGCGGCGTGCTCACAGGCGCATACAACCGCGAGGAGACGCCCTCCGACGACAGCCACATGGCTTCCAGGCACGCCCAACGCGCGAGGGCTACCTACTGGAACGACGCCACCTTCGACATGGTGGAGCAGATGCGGGCCATTGCCGCGGAGGTGGGATGCGAGCCGACCCAACTCGCGCTGGCCTGGGCGCTGTCGAGGCCGGCGGTAACCTCAGTCATCGTTGGCTCCAGCCGGCCCGAGCAGGTGGTCAAGAACGTGGAGGCCGCGGAAATCGAACTCTCGCCCGATGTCGTGGAGCGGCTCGACGCGCTGTAAGCGGCTATTCCCCCTCCCGTAGGGGATGGGGGACTGGGTGGTGTGGGGCTGTCGATCGACCCTACCGCGTCGGCAAAGTCTCGAACGGGCGATTTGCCCTGCCGGGTCAGCGCCCTTCGCCGACGATCCTCAGGTGAAGCTCCTCTAGCTGCGACTCCTCCACCGGGCTGGGAGCCTCGAAGAGGGGGTCAACCGCGCTCTGCGTCTTGGGAAAGGCGATTACGTCCCGGATGTTGTCCTTGCCCATCAGCACCATGATTAGCCTGTCTATACCCGGCGCGATGCCGCCGTGCGGCGGCGCGCCGTACTCCAGCGCGTCCAGAAGCTGCCCAAAGCGTTGCCCGACCTGCTCTTTCGTGTAACCAAGAACCTCGAACACCTTCTCCTGCAACGCACGCTCGTGAATTCGGATGCTTCCGCTCGCGAGCTCCGCGCCGTTGCAAACGAGGTCGTAGAGTCGTCCGATGACCCTGCCGGCGTCGCTCTCGATGTACTGCGCCGTGCCCTCTTTGGGCATGGTGAAGGCGTGGTGCATGGCGTCCCAGCGCTCCTCATCGTCGCTCCACTCGAACAGCGGAAAATCGACGACGAACGCGAAGGCAAGCAGGTTGGGATCCGCGAGCTCCAGCCGCCGGCCCATATCATGGCGCAGGCTGCTCAACACCTGGTTGACCATCTTCGCGCGCCCCGCCGCGATGAGGATCATGTCGCCAACCTCAGCCTCCGTCCTCTCCGCTATGGCCCTCACCTGGTCCAGGGATAGGAACCTGGACACCGACGATCTCACCTGCTCCTGCGTGACCTCCTCCAGAGACGACCCCGGCGCTCCCGTGAGAGCTATCGTGACCAGCCCCTGTGCGCCTCTCGCCTTGGCGAACTCGATGAGCTCGTCCGTCTGGCGGCGGGAGTAGGCGGCGCACCCCGGCGCCTTGAAGCCCTTCACGATGCCGCCGTCCGCGATGGCGGACTGGAACACGCGAAACCCTGTGTTCGCCGCGATGTCCGACAGGTCGGCCATCTCTAGCTCGAAGCGCAGGTCGGGCTTGTCCGTGCCGTAAAGCCCCATCGCGTCCGCGTAGGTAATTCTCGGAAACGGCTTCAGCATCCACTTGTCGGGGAACAGGCTTTCCACCAGTTCGGTGTACATCTCCTCGATGAGGTTGAGCACGTCGTCCTCTTCCACGAAGCTCATTTCGAGGTCAAGCTGCGTGTGCTCGGGCTGACGGTCGGCCCTGGGGTCCTCGTCGCGGAAACAGCGCGCTATTTGGAAATACTTCTCGACGCCGGATACCATCAGCAGCTGCTTGAGTTGCTGCGGCGACTGCGGCAGCGCGTAGAAGCTGCCGGGATATAGCCGGCTGGGCACGAGGTAGTCGCGCGCGCCCTCCGGCGTGCTCTTGATGAGAATGGGAGTCTCGACCTCGAGGAACCCGCGTGCGTCCAAGTAGTCGCGGATGAACTTGACCACCCTGTGCCGGACGATAAGCGTCTCGCTCATGGAGGCGCGGCGAAGGTCCAGGTATCGGAACTTCAACCGCAGCAATTCATCCACTTCGCTCTCTTCGTTGACGTAGAAGGGTGGCGTCTTGGACTCGTTTAGCACGACCAGCGTTTCCGCCGCGACCTCCACGCCGCCGGTGGGCATGTTGGAGTTCTCCGTGCCCTCCGGCCTGCGTGTCACCTGCCCAACCACCTGCACAACCCACTCGCTCCGCAGCCCCTCCGCGGCCTCGTGCGCGGACGGCGCAAGCTCAGGATTGAAAACCACCTGAACGATGCCCTCGCGGTCTCGAAGGTCGATGAAGATAAGGTTGCCGTGATCGCGTCTGCGATGTACCCACCCGGCCAGGGCCACCGACCTGCCGGTGTGCTCCTCACGAACGTCTCCACAACTGATAGTCTTGAGCAATTTCATCCCTCTCAGCAACAATGCGCCAATTATAACTGAAATACTACGTCAGAACCGCCGTACCGCCAGGTAGAAGGCTATTCCTAGCGCGATGATGCCGTATAGGCCGGTGGTGAACAGCGCCTCCGCCGCGCCCAACACGACGGTCGCCGCCAGCGCCGCGAGCATCCCGCCGGCTGCCGCGAGCTTGAGGCTGCTCCCCTTCTTGCGGTTGACGCTCAGGCGCGTCGCCTCTCCCACCAGGAATCCAACGCCTACGAACAGCGGAAGATAATAGATGTACGGCAGGCTGGTCAGCAGAACCAAAAGCGAGAAGACCACGCCTCCCGCGACTCCGACAGCCAAGGCTACGGCGATGGCCCGCGCCATCTGAAGCCCGGACACCTCGAACATGGGCAGCCGTCTCGCCTGGCCGCACTCGGGGCAGCGTATGCCCACGGGCGCGTGAACCATGCACTGCGGGCACACGGACGTGTCGCAGCGGCCGCAACGCAGGCTGGTCTGCACGCTCGAGTGTTTGGCGCAGGTGGTCATCTCAGCCATCGGCGCGCGACCCTGCGCTCTCTTCGACCGGGTGTCGCTGCGTCCACTCCTCTTTGCGGGAGACGTCGCGATCCCACAGTACGCGGTTGAAGGCCACCCTTGCGAGCGAGTATCCGGCGGGCGGCCTCTCCCAGTTCGCGGTAAGCCGCTTGAGCAGCAAAATCGGAACGGCTGCCAAGCTCATGTACGCAAGTTCGTCGCCCCGGTAGAAGAGGAACGGCTGCCACGGCAGGGAGTTGACCAGCAACGTAAGGGGCGGCAGCGAGAGCAGCGCGAGAAACGTCCAGAAGCCGGTGTCCCGGTAGAGTATGCGCCCGACGACGCCCATGCCCAGCCCGAGAACGGCCATCTCGTAGAACATGGCGAAGCCCAGCATGACCCCGATTACTGTCCCGATGCCGCGCCCGCCGGTGAAGCCCATGTACGGTGACCAGCAGTGGCCTATCACCGCCGCCATACCCACGGCCGCCTGAGCGCCGATGCTCTGATCCAAGAATCTGGCCAGCAGCACGGGGAGCAGCCCCTTGACCAGGCAATCATACGCGCCGAGGGTGATTCCCGCCCGCTTGCCGATAATTGCCACCACGTTGGACGCGCCCATGTTGCCCGAGCCGTACTCGCGGATGTCGATGCCCCTCAGACAGCGGCTAAGGACATAGGCGGACGGCACGCCACCGGCTAGGTAGGCTCCGACAACCAGCAGCGCGGCGGTCAACATCATGGGCGCTCATCCGCTGGAGACGCCGAATGGAGCGGCCCTCTGAGCGCCTTCAGCGCATCCACACTCGCCATCGGCGGCCCGACGTCTCCCGGCTCGGGCTCGTCGGGGTTGCCGGAGGCGTGGTAGTCGCTGCCGCCGCACGGCACAAGGTCAAGCCTGTCCGCAAGGCACTTCAGGCGCTCCACCTGGTCCGGCGTGTAGTCTTTGTAGAAGACCTCCATTCCCACCAGTCCCGCCTCCTTGAGCTCCAGCAGTGTCCCTTCCAAGGACTTCACCTCGTCCATGTCGGTCTTGGAAACGGAATAGGTTGGATGGGCCATGACGGGCAGCGCGCCGTTGCGGGCCAGGATGCCCACCGCGTCCGCCGGCGTGAGCTTGGGGCGCTCGACGTAGGCCACGCCGTTGCGGCCCAGGTACTGGTCGAATGCGTCCCTGGGATACCGCACGTAGCCCGCCTCGACCATCGCCTGCGCGATGTGGGGCCGGCCTATCGCGCCGCCGTCCGAGATCTCGCGTACCCTCTCCCAGGAGATGTATGCGCCCAGTTCGTTGAGCCGCTCGACCATCATACGTCCCCTGTCCTCGCGCCCTTCCCTGAACCACGCCAGCGTCTTCTGGAAGTCGGCGTCCTCGTAGTCCACGAAGTAGCCGAGCACGTGAATTTCGCTGCCCGGCACGTCCGCGCTCAACTCTATTCCGGGTATGATGGTCAGTTGGGGAAATTGGCGGGCGGCTTCGAGCGCCTCCGGCAGCCCCTCGGTCGAGTCGTGGTCGGTGATGGCGATTACGCCAAGCCCGCGCTCGCCGCACGTCCGCACGAGTTGCGCGGGCGTGAGCGTACCGTCCGAGTGCGTTGTGTGAAGGTGGAGATCGACCTGATACATGTCAGGGCAACTCCCGGTCAACTCTCGCGACGCCGGTCGCCTTGCCGCTAGCCTCGTCGATGTCGAACAGCACGCTGTTGAACTTCATCGGGCCTTTGGTAGCGAGTCTTGGCTTGCTCGGCATCTGCGTCAGGAACCGCCCCAGGAAGCCTTCTATCTCCGAGCCGATGATGGAGTCCGTGGGGCCAACCATCCCCAGGTCGCTCACGTAGGCGGTTCCTCTGGGCAGTATGCGGGTGTCCGCGGTGGCGACGTGCGTGTGGGTGCCCGCCACAGCGCTCACCCGGCCGTCCAGGTGCCAGCCCATCGCCTCCTTCTCAGACGTAGCCTCCGCGTGCATGTCCACCAGCACGACGCGCGGGCGATCGGACGACTGCTCCAGCAGGCGGTCCACGGCCATGAAAGGACAGTCGGCGTCGCCAACGAATAGGCGGCCTATCAGGTTGACCACCAGGACGTTCCCGGCTCGAATGAAACCTCGCCCCGGCGTCGCGGCCGGGTAGTTCAGTGGACGAAGAATCGGAAGGTCGGAATCGAGGTGGGGGATGATCTCCTTCTTATCCCAAATGTGGTTGCCGGACGTTATGACGTCCACACCGCTCGAGAGCAGTTCGCCGGCCGTATCTTTGGTGATGCCGAATCCGCCCGCCAAGTTTTCGCCATTGGCGATGACCAGGTCGAGAGCCAGTTCGTCGCGAAGGCTGGGAAGCAGCGCCTTGACAGTCTCGCTACCAGGCCTGCCGACGACGTCTCCAATCATCAGAACACGCAATTGGGATTGCCCCTTTCGCCAAGCAAACGTAGGGGCGACCGGCCGATCGCCCCTACCGACTATCCACTCGTCTGTGCCGACAATCTGGTCGCCCCTACCTCGCGTACTCTATCGTGCGGCTCTCTCGAATGACCGTGACTTTTATCTGGCCCGGATAGACAAGGGTCTCCTCTATCTTCTTGACAATCTCTCTTGCCATTTTGGACGCCGCGACGTCATCTATGGTCTGGGGCTGCACCATGATGCGAACCTCGCGCCCGGCCTGGATGGCAAAGCACTTCTCGACGCCCTCGAACGCGCGGCCCACCTCTTCGAGGGCTTCGAGCCGCTTGATGTAGTTCTCCACGGTGTCTCTCCGGGAACCGGGCCTGGCCGCGCTGATGGCGTCGGCGGCGGACACGATGAACGCCTCGACGCTGCTCATGTCGTCGTTGTGGTGCTCGCCGATGCAGACGCAGACGTTGGCCGCGACGCTGTGCTTGGTCGCGACGTCCGCGCCTATCTCCGCGTGCGGTCCCTCGACCTCGTGCGAGAGCGCCTTGCCGATGTCGTGCAACAACCCGCCGGCCTTGGAGACCTTGACGTTCGCGCCGATTTCGCCCGCCATCATGCCCGCGAGCTGGGCAACTTCTATGGAGTGTTGCAGGACGTTCTCACCATAGCTATAGCGGTACTTGAGCCGTCCAAGTAGCGTGACGACTTCCGGATGAAGCCCGCGAACGCCCACGTCGAAGACGGCCTGCTCGCCGCTCTTCCTTATGCCGTCCGTGACTTCCTTTTCCGACTTGTCCACCATCTCCTCGATGCGCGCGGGATGTATTCTGCCATCGGCTATTAGCTTGCCGATAGCAACTCTAGCCACCTCCCTGCGCACCGGATCGAAGCATGACAGCGTCACGGCTTCCGGCGTGTCGTCTATTATGAGGTCAACGCCCGTTGACTTCTCGATGGCACGGATATTCCGTCCTTCGCGGCCTATGAGACGACCTTTCATGTCGTCACTGGGAAGGGGTACTGAGGTAACGGTTACTTCAGAGACTACGTCCGCGGCGAGACGGTGTATGGATTGGGCCAGGATGTTGCGCGCCTTCTCGTTGGCCTCCTCCCTCGCCCTGTCCTCCATGTCGCGGTAGAGGCGCGCCAACTCGTGCTCGCTCTCCTCCTCCACTCGCCGGATGAGCATCTCTCTGGCGTCGGATACCGCCAGGTTGCTGATAGCCTCCAGTTGCTGGATCTCTTTCTGTCGCAGTTCCTCCATCTCGGCCTGGAACTGCTCCGCGGCTTTCTCCTTCTGGACGATGTTCTTTTCTCTGCGCTCGAGGTTGTTGGCGCGGCGCTCTACGTTTTCCTCCTTGTTAGAGATGCGGCGCTCATTGCGCTGAATCTCCGAGCGGCGCTCCCGAAGCTCTGACTCGCCCTCGGAGCGGAGCTTTAGAGCCTCTTCCTTTGCCTCGAGCAGAATGTCTCGCTTCTCCTCCTCAACTTGTTCCAGAACTCTTGCCGATTCCGACCGCGCCGCCTCAAGGCGCTTGCCGTAAATGAGCCTTCGACCAAAGTAACCACCTACTGCCCCTATTACCAGGCCACCCAGGACGGCGAGTATCGCGGTAATTGCGATTTCCACGCATCTCACCTTCCTTATAAAGTTGTGGGACCCCGCTAACTAGGGTTCCCCAATGTCTCATGTTAAAGCCGAATCCATTGTAGTGTCAAGGTGAACGAACCTGGGGAACCTGTATCAATGTACGGGCGTCGCCTGTGACCGCCGCGCCAGTGTATGGGGGCGTCTTTCGTGGGCGACGGGGCCATAGGATGCCCAGCCGGGACAACCACAGGGGTTTGCCCCTACGGCGGCCTAGCGTTCGTAAACCAACTGGCCGTCCACATATGTCTGTTCCACCGCTATGTCCCGTATGAACTCCGGGGCTACCGACGTTGGGTCGTGGCTCAGCGTCACCATGTCGGCGCGTTTGCCTACTTCCAGGGAGCCGACCTCGCTCTCGCGGGACATGGCATAGGCCGAGTTCGCGGTGTACATGCGAAGGCCCTCCAGCGGCGTAACACCCTCTTCAGGGACCACCGGCTCGCCCGCTCGTCGCGTTCGGCGCGTTACCATCGAATACAATCCAAGCAGCGGCTCCAGCGGAGCGCAGGGGCAGTCGGAGCTCGCCGCTACGGTCACGCCCTCGGCCAGCATCGTCTTGAACGGGTGCGCGCGAACGTCGCCGCCCAGTTCGTCGGCGCGCTGCTTCGCCGCCTCCGCGCCGGTGAAGATGAACGGCGGCTGCACGACCGAGATGACGCCCATCGACTGCGAGCGTCTGATCTGCGCCAGAGTGGGGAAGCCGTAGTGCTCGATGCGGAACCTGGGATCAGGACGAGGGTGTTGCCGCTGCGCCCTTTCGAAGGCGTTGAGCGCCTGGTCGATGGCCCAGGTTCCCAGGCAGTGAATCGCCACCTGAAGACCACGCTGGTGAGCGTTCAGCACCAGGTAGTCGGCCTCCTCTTGGGTGTAGTACCTCTCCCCGATGCGCTCCTCCTCACCGTGCGGGTGGTATCTGATGAGGGCCGCGCTTGGGAAAACCGGGTCCATGAATATCTTCATGGTTCCGCCGCGCAGCCTGTCGGACACGTTGCCATCGCCGAGTTCGCCCTTGGAGGCTCTTTCGGGCGGCGCGAAGAAACCCTCGCCGCCGAGCATCTGGTGGACGACGATTGGCAGCTTCTTTTGGCCCTCCGTCGCGCGGTAGAGCCTCGCGGCGTCCGGCACGACGAGGGCGTCGCCTACGCTGGTGATGCCGCAGGCGAGGTGCCTCATGCAATTCTGGCGCACGAGGTCGGCGACCTCATCGCCGTAGTAGTCCATGAAGTCCTGTATCGAGAGATTGTAAACCGGGTTCATCGCCGCTTCCCACAGCGTGCCGTCGGGATCGCCACTCTCGTCGCGGAGAATCTGCCCGTGCGGAGGGTCGGGGGTGTTCCTGTCGATACCGGCCAGTCCGAGCGCGGCCGAGTTGGCGTAGCAGGCGTGCACCGAGCCGTCCATGACGCACACGGGGTTGTCGGGCGCGGCCTCGTCCAACTGCCAACGAGTGACGCGAGCCTCGTTCTCGAGCAGCCTGCTCCTAAAGCCCCATCCCCAAAGCCAGCGACCCCGTGGCGCGTCTTTGGCCGCCGCTGAAATCGCGTCGAGGATGCTGTTTACGCTGGCGTGCGGGGGCACGCTGCAATCCACCGAGACGGGCTGAAAGCTGGTCAGGCTGAAGTGGTTGTGCGGGTCCACGAAGCCGGGGATGAGCGTTCGACCCGTGAGATGCACGACCTGTGTCTCCGGCCCGACGAGGTTCGACACCTCCGCGTTGGTGGCGACAGCCCTGATTTTATCACCCTCCACCGCGACGGCCTCAGCCCTCCGGCCGCGGCTGTCCATAGTCAGAACGTTTCCACCCAAAATCACCGTATCCATCACAGCCCTCCATGACACCTTTATGAGCAGATGCCATATTGTAGTCGATTCCCAACACCAAAGCCACCACAAAAGCGTCTTACGCGCGTCTTTGGAGGGGGGCCACGCGGAGCTCGGCAGGGAGGTTGGTGGCGGTTACGTTTAGCCTGGGCTGGGGGGCGAACTCGGTGATTCCGAGTTCGCTGAGGAGCTTGTCTAAGGGTTCCAACTCTACGATCACGCCTTCCGTCCGGTAGTGCAGCGGCACGAGGATTCTGGGATTGATGAGGCGCACTAGCTGCGCGACCCGTGCGGCGTCTATGGTGCAGACGCCACCGGCGGGGGCGAAAAGTATGTCGGCATGACCAAGCTCGTCCACCTGGGCAGGCGAGAGGTTGTCGTTGAGGTCACCGAGGTGGCACATCGTCAGCCCTTCGGCTCGATAGGTGAAGACGGTGTTGATATGCCTCGTGCCGTCGTCCTCAAAGCGGCGCGTGGCCATTCCGCTGATGTGAAAGTTGGCGATCTCGTACTCGCCCGGCCCATCGATGACCTTCGGGTCGCCCTGGATGGCGTCTGCGTGGGAGTGATGGGGATGAGGGTTGCTCATCGTCACGACGTCCGCTTGACGGCGGCCCATTGATAGGCCCAGTGAGTCGGCATAGGGGTCGGTGATCAGGGTAACGGTGTTGCCCTTGAGTTGAAGGGATGAGTGGCCCAGCCAGATTATTTCCATGATGCCTCGCATATAGGGGCGACCGTCTGGTCGCCTCCAGGTTGGCGCTGAGGATAGCAAGTTGGCGGCGCGGGTTTCAAGGCAAATAGGGGCGCTGAACCACGGCACAGGTGACCGATCCCGGCGCCGCGGCGCGAAAGCCCTACGAGGGCAACGACAAGGGATTGCCTCTACAAAGGCCGCCGCCCGCGGCGCGATGGCGGCGGGTTTGAAACCCGCCCCTGCGCCAGAGTATGATAGACTTTATGGACAGGGAGCGCTTTCGGGTTGAGAGTGTTCCGCCAATGAGTTAGACTCGTGGGAAATTCGCTGATTGAGCGAGGCAAACGGTGTGCCTATGGTTACGCCAAGGCAAGAGACAATACTCAGACTGATAGTCTCGGATTACATTACCACGGCGGTTCCCATCTCCTCCTACGGAATCGCCCGGAATCACGACTTGGGCGTCAGCCCGGCTACGATCAGAAACGACGTGGCTGAGCTCGAAGAGAGAGACTTCCTGACCAGGCCCCATACCTCGGCCGGAAGCATTCCATTGGACAAGGCCTACCGGTTCTACGTGGAGTCGATCTTGATGATGGACGCGGGCACGATACCGGCGAGCGTCCAGGACTCCGTGCGGCAGCAGCTTAGCGCGATCGAGCGCGAGATCGACGAATGGGCCAGTGTGGCGGCGGCGGCGCTGGCGCAACTGGTGGGCAACATGGCTATCGCCACCTTCCCCAAGGCGAGAGAGCCGCGGGTGAAGCACGTCGAATTGGTTCCCTTACAGGACATTCTGGCGATGCTGATCGTGGTGCTCGAACACGTTGGTCTGCGGCGTCAGCTCATCCGACTCAAGGAGCCGTCGCCGCCCGCGGAGTTGGAGGCATCGGCAAACAGGCTCAGAAGCCAGATAGTGGGCCTCACGCGCTCCGAGATAGAATCGACCGTGACCCGGGTAACGCCGCTGGAGGAAGAGGTGATTGACGCCACGGTGCTGATTCTCAAGGAGGAGGATAGAGCCATCTACAGCAATCACTACGTGGACGGCCTCCGCAATCTGCTCAACCAGCCGGAGTTCGCGGAGAACGACAGGATGCGCTCGCTGGTGGAGGGTATCGAGGACGGCAGCCTGGTGCGGGCGATACTCGGCGAGAGACCGGAAGACGGGATGGTGAAGGTGATTATCGGCCACGAAAACAACGGCGACGTGCTGTGGCCGCTGAGCGTGGTGCTGTGCGAATACGGCATCCCGGACCAGGTGGTCGGCGCGGTCGGCGCGGTCGGTCCCACGCGGATGGAGTACTCGAAGACGATAGCCGGGGTCAGGTTCATGTCCACCATCATGAGCGACCTCGTGGAGGGAGTGCGGGGTAGTGGGTAGCGGCGGGCGGTCAGTTGTCAGTTGGGGACGCGGCGCATTCGGCCTAGGGGTGTAAGCATTTGTTCGAGGCGTTGACCGAGAAGCTGAACGGCGTATTCAAGGGCCTGGGCAATAAGGGCAGGCTGACGGAGAAGGACGTTGACGCGGCGCTGCGAGAGGTGCGGCTGGCGCTGCTGGAGGCGGACGTCAACTTCAGGGTTGCCCGCAACCTCGTCGGCAGGATACGCGAACGCTCCCTTCAGGAGGAGTTGCTCAAGAGCCTCAACCCCGCGCAGCAGGTCGTCAAGATCGCCAACGAAGAGCTGACGGCGACGCTGGACGGCGGAACTCATCGCCTCGAGGCGAGCCCTCGCCAGCCGTCGGTGGTGATGATGATTGGGCTGAACGGCTCGGGCAAGACGACGACGGCCGCCAAGCTCGCGAGACACCTGAGCCAGTCTGGACAGAGGCCTGTTCTGATAGCGGCGGACCTCCAGAGGCCTGCCGCCATCCAGCAGCTCGAGACGCTGGGCAAGCAGATTGGCGTCGAGGTCTATCAGGCGGGGACGTCCCAATCCACCTCGAGGGTGGCGCGGGACGGCGTCAAAAGGGCCGTCGAGCGGGACGCGGCATGGGCCATAGTGGATACGGCGGGACGCTTCCAGGTTGACGACGAGCTGATGAGCGAACTCGAAGAGGTGAAGTCGGCCATTTCGCCCATTGAAACGCTGCTGGTGGTGGACTCGATGGCCGGACAGGACGCCGTCACTGCCGCCCAGGAGTTTCATGAACGCATCGGCGTCACAGGGCTCATCCTGACCAAAATGGACGGCGACGCCAGGGGCGGCGCGGTGCTCTCCATAACCGCGGTGACGGGAATACCAATCAAGTTCACCGGCGTCGGGGAGCGAGTGGATGCCCTCGAACAGTACTATCCAGATAGACTGGCCTCTCGCATCCTGGGCATGGGCGACATGCTGACACTCATCGAGAAGGCTCAGACCACCTTCAGCGAGCAGCAGGCGCTGGAGATAGAGAGGAAAATACGCCAGGCGACGTTCGACCTGGAGGACTTCCTAGCTCAGCTTCAGCAGCTCAAGAGCATGGGGCCGCTCAGCCAGATAGTGGAGATGATTCCGGGGTTTTCCAATATAAAGGGCCGAGTCTCGGAGGACGACCTGGGCGAGGAACAACTGAAGAAGGTGGAGGCTATCATCTACTCGATGACGCCGCAGGAGCGGGGAAAGCCGGAGATCATCGGCGGAAGCCGCAGGCGTCGTATCGCGCGGGGAAGCGGCACTACGCCGCAGGACGTAAACCAGCTTCTGAACCAGTTCCGCCAGATGCAGAAGATGATCCGGCAGATGACGTCGGGCAAGGGCAAACGCCAGATGAGGCGGATGATGAGCCAGGGAGGCAACATCTTCGGCGTCTGAGAGCTATGACGCGGTCTTTCTGGCGATGGCCTTGCGGGCGGCCTGCGACACGGCCCGCGCGGTCAGGTGGTACTTGTCCATGAGGGCGTCGGGCGGGCCGGACTCCGCATAGCCGGTCAGGGCGACGAGTTCCTGGGGCGCGGGTGCCTCGCGGACTAACACCTGGGACACCATGCTCCCCAGCCCACCCATCACGTAATGCTCCTCGGCCGTCACGATGGCGCCGGTCTCGCGCGCGGCCTCGACGACAGCCTCCTCGTCCAGGGGCTTGACGGTCGCCATGTTGAGTACTCTGCAGGAGATGCCCTCGCCGGCCAGGGTTTGCGCCGCCTCCAGCGCGACGCCTACCATGACGCCACAGGCTATCAGCGCTACGTCGCCGCCGTCCCGCATCGTTTCCGCCCTGCCCACCTCAAAGCTGTATCCGTTGTCGTGTACCACCGGCGTGGCCGAGCGGGAGAGGCGAACGTAGAACGGCCCCTCCGTGGCTACCGCGCTCCGCACGGCATTGACGGCCTCGGGAGCATCGGCGGGCACGATGACGGTGAACTCGGGCAGCGCGCACATGAGGGCGATGTCTTCGATGCTCTGGGCGGATACTCCGTCCTCGCCGGTGATAATGCCGCTGTGGGTAGCGACGACTTTGACGTTGAGGCGAGGCTGGGATACGCCGACTCGCAACTGGTCGTGCGGCCTGCTGGTAGAGAACACCGCGAAGGTGCTTACGACGGGAATCTTGCCGGACGAGGCCATACCAGCCGCGACGCTAACGATGTTCTGCTCCGCCGGGCCAAAATCGAAGAAGCGGTCAGGGTACTTCTCGCCAAAGAGATAGGCGAAGGTGGAGATGTTGAGGTCGCCGCCCAGCACGACGAGGTTGGGATACTCCGCGCCTAGCTGCGCCAGCGCCTGTCCTGCGATTTCTCTGGTAGAAGCGGTGTCGGCCATTTGGCGTTCCTTTTCTGGCGCGGGTTAGCCTATCTCCTCGAGGGCCAGGGCGAGCTGCTCCCTGCTGGGCGCCTTGCCGTGGAAGTTGGGGTTGTTTTCCATGAAGCTGACGCCCTTGCCCTTGACTGTCTTGGCGATGATTGCGGTGGGTTTGCCTGTGGTCGCGCTCGCCTCATCGAGGGCGTCGATGAGACGCGAAATGTCGTGGCCGTCGATCTCGAGCGTGTGCCAACCAAAGGCGCGCCACTTTGCCGGAAGCGGCTCCAGGTTCATAACCTCGTAGGTCCAGCGGTCGTTCTGGATGCCGTTGCGGTCAATGATGGCGACGAGGTTGTCGAGCTCGTAGTGGGCCGCCGACATCGCCGCCTCCCATATCTGTCCTTCGTCGCACTCGCCATCGCCCAGCAGCACGTAGGTGCGGGTCGGTCTCCCGTCCAAGCGCGCCGCGAGGGCCGTTCCTACGCCGAAAGAGAGACCCTGCCCCAGCGAACCGCCCGACATCTCGACGCCCGGCGTCTTGACGTGGGCGTGGCCCTGGAGCCGGCTGTTGATCTTGCGGAAGCTCATAAGCTCCTCATGCGGAAAGTAGCCAGCCTCGGCAAGCGCCGCGTATAGCACGGGGCAGGCGTGCGCCTTGCTCAGCACAAAGCGGTCGCGGTCCGCCCACGAAGGGTCGTCCGACCTGTGCCGAAGCGTGCGGAAGTACAGCGACGTCAGGATTTCTACGGCAGACAGGGAGCCGCCGGGATGCCCACTGTTGGCTTCGGTTATCATTGTCAAAATGCTGCCCCGGAGCCTGCGAGCGATGCTCTTCAGTTCATCGAGGTTAACCATGGGCTTCTGGGCCTGGTGGTTGCTCCTGGTCGAGGCGCTGGCAGGTGTCTCGGGAACCGCCGCGTTTTCGTCCGCGCTGAACACTATGACATGCACCTCCTGGTCGCGTTGCGGCTATTATAACAATCGTTAAGGGCAAGTTCTAGGCCGAATCCCATGCCTGAACCCATTTCAATTTGGTAGGTGGCCATTGGATGACCAGCCAAGGCGACCACAAGGGATTGCCCGCACTGGGGCATTGGCTGGGCAACTGTTACAAAAGCCCGGCGAGGGCCGTTTGAGCCGCCTCGAGAGCGCCGGCGTCCGGGGCGAAGATTATGAGCGTGTCCGCTGAGTCGATGCTTAGCAGCAGGCTCTGGTTGGCAAGGTCTATCGTCCTGGTTGAGTCGTCGCCTTCGATGGCGCGCCATTCCCCGTCCGACCTCGCGCTCATCAGGGCCTGGAATGCGTCGAAGAACTCGCTCGCGTCAGCTTCGCTGTCCCACGTGACCCTCGATATGAGGAGGCGTTCCCCCTCCACGTTCTGCAGGAGGACATACCGGTCTCCACCCCAACCTGCCGCGGCGGCGGCTGCCTCCTCAGGCTCGAGTTCCATTTCCAGGTAGGACATCAGGATGAACTCGCCGAGCGTGTCCTCGTCGAGCTTCCGCCACTCTTCTCCAAGCGCGGCCTGGACGTCGGGAAGTACGACTTCGACCGGCTCCTCGTAGGCCAGGTACTTTTCGGAATGCAGGATGTGCTCGGTGGAGAGAGGGACCCTCTCGAAAGCCTGGTTCACGAGCTTCCAGCTATTGCTCTCCAGCAACAGATCCACCACGAACCGGGGGCCATGGACGTATGGGAATACGACCAGTTCCCTTATCACGTGGGGAGCCGCCAGGAACGCGTCGTAGGACTGGGACGCGGACTCTTCCTGCGCTTGCGCCTGCTCCTCTTCGCTCAATTGCTGGGCTCGGTAGAGTGCCTCCACCAAGGAGGCGTCGCCCTCTACAAGAGCGCGGTAGGCGAGCGACCCGTCCTCGTCCGATTCTTCCATCGCGTCGAAAGCGGCCTTGAGGTCGAAGTTACGGTGCTGAAGGCCGTGCGCGTACTCGTGCGCGTAGGTCAGCGCGTCCGCCGGACTGAAATCTGTGTCGTCATTTACTATGTACATCTTGTTTTCGTCAGTGTCGAAGAACCCCAGCACGGCTTCGGAGTAAAGCTCCACGAGCAGTTCGATAAGGTTGACGTCTTCGTCAAGTATTCCAAGAGTGGCATACAGTTCCTGCGCCTGCAATACTTCGTCCCTGTCTTCCTCGAAGTCGTCGAGCAGCCGTGAACGCAGTTCGTCCTTCGCGATGAACTCCCTGTCCACGTCGACGAAGGCGTAAATCTCTCGCATCTCGGAAACGCGGCGTTCGATCTCATCGAGCATTTCGGCTAGAGAGCCACTTGGTTCCGGAGTGGGCGCGGGCGTTGGCACGGCGACAGTGGGCAGGATGACCGGCGTCGGCGCGAAGGTGGGCGTCGGCGCGGGCGTAGCCGTGGACAGGATTATCGGCGTTGGCGTGAGGGTCGACGTTGGCGCGGGCGCAGCGGTGGGCGCGGGTTGACTGCCGCAAGCGACGGCAAGAGCCGCGAGCGCTCCCAAGAGCGTCGCCCGTAATGCCACTCTCATCCCGCGCCCGCCAAACAAAGCCGTCATGATAGCCACCGTTCTCGTCCTGTGTAGTGTTTGCTGCCTGTCCGCGACAGACTCACAACCTCCGTGAGAGATTCTAGCACACAGAGTCTCCGTCATATACGTGTGCGGACGCCTACCCAGGGCCTACCGAGCGGGAGGTCGGTGGGGGTTTGTCGGAGCGAGCCGTTTCGGTTGACGGCAATATGGGCCACTGCTACACTGCCACAAATGCTAGGACGAATTCCAAGCCTGCGCAGCTAACGCGAATCATGGAGAACAACGTTCATGCCAACAAGACCATTCACCGGAAATCCTCCCCAGATCATGGTAGAGCAGCTCGTCGCGTCCGGCGTCAAATACGTATTCAACAACTCGGGATCGCGGGAGGCGCATTTCTTCGATGCCCTGCACATGCGCGCAGGCATTGACGGGATTCTGGCGCTTCACGAGGGTAGCGTAGCCGCCATGGCGGGCGGGTACACGCAGGTCAAGTTGGACCCGGCCGTAATGGTGGTTCACCTCGGCGCCGGGTTGGCGCAGTGCATGGGGCAGCTAATCAACGTCTGGCAGGGCAGCCTCCCGGTGGTGGTGATCACCTTTGCGGGCGACACGGGCAGCTTTGCCGACAGCATCGTCCTGGACCTGGACCACAGCTTTGGGCCAACCTCTATCTCTGCGCCCTTCACGAAGGCGAACTGGACCGTGATCGAGCCGGAGGGTCTTCCGCAGGCGATAGACCGCGCTATCAGAGTGGCAAAGACGCCTCCGGTTGGCCCGGTTCACATCGCGGTCTATGACCGGCTGCTGGGCACGCAGCAGGTCTCCACGAACATCATCGAGGGCGGCGTGCCCGACCTGCGAGCCGGCTATCCGTCCGACGGCGACCTCGAAGAGGTGGCGCGAGCGCTGCACGAAGCGGAACGCCCCATGATCTACGTCGGTGACGGCGTCTGGAAGAGCGGAGCGGAGCAAAAGGTGGCGAGCCTTGCCGAGAGGTTCGGCGCGGCGGTCGCCTCATCGTTCGCGGACCTTCGAGGGGTTTCCATCAAACACCCGCTGCACTGTGGCCGGATCGACCAGGCCGTGGCCACGCTCAACCCGGACCACATCCTGTGCATCGGTGTGCGCCACGGCGGCAGTGGAAGTGCACAGGATTTCGATGTCTTTTCGTCTGCCAGGAAGATTATTGCCATCGGCTCGGACGTGGACAACCTTCAGAACATACCTGGACTCGATCTGGGGATTCTGGCGGACGAATTCCGAACCCTGGAGCAACTGGAGGAGTTGCTGCTGAGCGAGTCGAACCCTCGTCGATACGATGAGCGGCGGGACTGGGCGCGTGAGCAGGCCGCCAGCCTTCGCGAGGAGCGCAGGAGGGCCGCAAGGAGCGTCACCGCGCAGCCGTCGCAGGTGCATCCCACCGCCGCGTTGAACGCGCTCGACTCCGAGTTGGAGCGCAGAGGTGGAGGTCTGGTCACCGTAGAGCAGTTCGCCCTCCCGCTCGACACACTAGGCGGCGGCGATACGCCGGGAAACAACGTTTACATCAGGGCAGCCGGAGGCTCGGAGGGCTATGGCATCGGAGCGGCAGTCGGGGCCAAGTTGGCGTCCCCGGATCGGCCGGTGGTGGGACTGGTGGGAGACGGCTCGATGTTCTACGCGGACTCAGGCATCTGGACGGCGGCGCATCATAGCATCCCCCTGCTCTACGTCATTCCCAACAACCAGGCATACGGGATAGTCGCAAGCTCGTTCGAGCGGGCCGGCACGCGGATGAAGGATACGGGAGACTACGCGGGCGTGGTCCTGGATGGAATTGATCCTGTGAAGATAGCGGAGGGATTCGGCGTAGAGGGCGTGCACTTGCAGGACGAGTCCAAGTCATCGGAAACGATTGCCCATGCCCTGGACGTGGTGGAGCAAGAGAATCGCCCGTTCCTGCTCAACGTTCACCTGCCGGTTGGGTTGCCGCAAGGTGGGCGCGCCGCGGCGCCGTTCCGCATGTCCTGAGACGCATGGAGGAATGACGTTGGGCGAATTCAGCGTAACGCTGCTCGGCACCGGGACGCCTGAACCCCTGGCGAGCAGGATCGGGATCAGCACACTGGTGCGCGCCGGCTCCGAAACCCTGCTGTTCGATTGCGGACGCGGGACGGCGCTGCGATTGCACCAGGCCGAGAACACCTACAAGACGGCGACCGTGATGTTCCTCACCCATCTTCACTCGGACCACGTGTCGGGCATACCGGACCTGTGGCTCACGGGGTCGATACCGCAGATGCGCGGAAGAGAGGAGTCGCTTCGCATCTACGGTCCCAGTGGCACGGAGCGGTTGGCGGGGCACCTCCAGCAGGCCTATGCGGCGGACGTAGAGGCGAGGCAGCCGTCGCGGGACATGGCCGGGTTCGGCTCCTCGCCCGCACTGATGCAGGCGACGGACATCGATAGCGGCGTGGTTTACGAGAGGAACGGGGTCAGGGTAACCGCCTTCCCGGTGGAGCACCTGATAATCGAGCCTGCGTTCGGGTTTCGCGTTGACTACAATGGACGTTCGGTCGCGCTCTCCGGCGATACCACTTACTGCGATAGCCTTGTCGAACACTCGAAGGGCGTCGATCTGCTCATCCACGAGGTGGCAGCGGTTCCAGAGGACGCGGACGCCAGTTCGCCGCTGGTCAATCGCGTGGTCTCCTGCCATACGTCGCCGGAAGAGGCGGGCCGAGTCTATGACGAGGTCCGCCCCGCCCTCGCCGTTTACTCGCACATCCACTACATCCTGGGCGCGACCGACGACGACATCACGAAGGCGACGCGAAGGACATACGGCGGCGAGTTCGTAGTGGGCCAGGACCTGGACACCTTCGAGGTGGAGAAGGGACGGGTCAGGCAGATCGGGTAGGGAAATCGCCTATCAGAACATGGCCTGAACGCAGTATCGCATGGCGCGCTTCTATCTCTGGGGGTCTGAGGCCAAGAGCTGGGAGAAGGCTCTGTGCTTTCTGCGAGCGTATGAAGCCATTCTTCACGCCGAGGAGTATACCGACAGGCCATACATCTTCCGCGTCTTAAGAACAGGTCGCCTACGCGCCGTCCCAGTCGCCTAGGCCGCAGCTTTGCCCCGTCCGCCTACCCACCAAGGGCATCTTCGAGGAGACCCTGGTGGCCCTCGGAGGGCGTTATGCGCTGGCCCGGCCGGTACATGGAGGGATGCGCCGGTATCTCGAACTCCTTGCCCTCCAACAACTCCCCGATGGTGCGAAGCTGAATCCTGGGGTAGTCTCGCTACCAGAGTTCGGAGTGGTAGAACCCCGCGCTGATGGCCTCGCTTCACATTTCGCGCGTCGTGTTCTCCAGGGTGATGAACAGGCCGAGCGCCGCCTTCTCGCGCTCGACCGTTCCAATGAGGTCGCGCACCTGCGATACTTCCACCCGTCCGCTCTTGACCTGGACGATAGCCTTCCTGGCAGTCCGGCGCGGGCCGTCGATGAAATGAACGACGCCGTCGATGCCCCTGTCCGCGCCGCGCCTGCCCTGCTCGCGGGGGAGGGCCTCCAGCAACGACATGGCCCAGAACTGGAACTGGTAGCGGTCCTGCTCTGCCAGAGCGCGCGCGCTGCCTTCGTCCACCGGCTCGCCGACGACATCGTAGTTCTTGCCAGGCAGCAGGTCGAAGGCGGTCTTGAGGCGGTTCTTCATCAGCGCCACGGCGAGGTGGGTAATATCTATGCCCATCCACTGCCGCTTCAGGTTGTGCGCCGCCGCGACAGCCGTGCCGCAGCCGCAGAAGGGGTCGAGCACCACGTCGCCCTCGTTGGAAGAAGCCCGGATGATGCGCTCGAGCAGGGCCTGCGGCTTCTGCGTGGGGTAGCCGAGGCGTTCTGTAGATTGCGCTTGAATGGGCCGAATGTCATCCCAAATTGTATCAGCCGGATTGCCCTGCATTTCGTCAAGGTAACGCTTCTGGTATGCAAGTCCGGTTGAGGAGTAGTAGAGTAGTCCGTCGTCGTGCGCCTGTTGCATTCTCTCTTTGGTCCAACACCAAACTCGCAGATTCCCGTTCCATTCGTAGGTCAAGTTGGGTCGATTTCTATTTGGGTTGGTCAAGTCGCTTAGCCGGTAGCGGCGGTCAGTACCCGTCTCTACATGCCGATAGAACTTCTCAACGTATTCGGGATCATGGGGGAGAAATTGGCGATTCCAGATGAAGTCTTCGTTCTTGGAATAGTAAAGTAGAATGTCATGATTACGAGGGAAGCCTTTGAACGCAAGCCCCTTTGCATTCGTGCGCCGCCATATGATCTCCGAACGGAATTGCTGCGCCCCGAACACCGCGTCCATGAGCATCTTGAGGTAGTGCCCTGCGGTGGGGTCGCAGTGCAGATAGATGGAGCCTGTGGGCTTGAGGATGCGGCGCAGTTCCACCAAGCGCGGCGTCATCATCACTAGATAGGCCATCATTGCGTTGCTGCCGAGGAATTGGCGGAAGGCCGAGACCATGTCCTTGACGTTGGGCGGGGTGTCCGGGTTGAGGATAATCTCGTTCTCGAACGTGCGCTCAGACTCCAACGTCCAATCCCAGGTATCGGTGAACGCCTTTATCTGGGCGGGCGACACCTCGCCGGACTTCTCCTTGAACAGCACATTGTAGCTGGCGTTGGAGTTGAAGGGTGGGTCGAGATACACGAGGTCAACCGACTCGTCGGTGACGTGCTCTCGCATAACCGCCAGGTTATCGCCGTAGTAGAGTGTGTTAGGCATCACGCTTCAGGGTACTCAATGGTGTATTGTTGACGTTGTGGAAACCAGTTAAACCGAACAATCAAGTTAGGGACCTACAATGCGGGCATGGGCATCCCGGCTTGCGGCCCTCACCCAGTAGCCTCCAGCGCAATGCGCTCGACGTCAATCCCATCGGCCCTATTGATTGCCTGAGCAAGGTCGTATGCCGCCTGCATCTGGTACCAAGTGGCAGCGCCCCCTCCGAACGCCTTATCGAGTCGGATCGCCATCTCGGGCGATATTCCCGAACGACCGTTCACGATGCTCGATAGCTGTTTACGGCTCACTCCCAACTTTCGGGCCGCCTCCGTTATATTGAGTCCAAGTGGCTCCAGGCAGTCGTGACGAACGGATAGACCAGGATGAGGAGGATTCTTCATTGGCATATTCTTATCGCCGCCTAACGGATGCAGTCTGTAACCTGGAAGGTTCATATCCTGAATCTCATTCGCCACGTCGAGTCTTGCCAGGATGCGTTCGATCTTCGCTATAAACTCGGGAGGGACGCGTCGTCGGTCTCCGTTCTGATAAAGTCGTTCCAGCCCCTGTGACGGAAAGCGATGATCATGCACCTCAGTGTAACCTGTTGCTGCTCAGGCCGCAATTCTCAAAGCATTCGCTAGCCGGGTTCAATTCAGCAGGCATCGCCTGTGAGAGTCATCCCAGGGACTGGCGCCCACAAGGGACGCTCATTCACATTGGCCCAGCCTATCAAACACCCACCGCATCGCGCTTGCCACACGCGGCGTGAGGCGGCACAATGGGATGCGGCCGGGGTGAGGCGACGGCCTCCTGCCAACGATAAATGAAGGGGTTTTAGGTATGGGATTCAGACTGCTTTTGCTGCCGCCGGGAGGCGAAGATAACGCTTTGGTGGGAGAGGTCTGGCCTGCCAGGCTCAGAGAGACCATTCCTGACATAGACGTAAGGGTCGCGCACTCCGTCGGCGAGGCAATGGAGATGATCGGCGACGCGGACGCGGCGTTTGGCGACATAGCGCCCGAGCTGCTGGAGCGCGGCCGCAATCTCAGGTGGATCGCCTGTCCACAGGCTGGGCCGCGCGCCGGCTACTACCACGAGGCGCTTATCCAGAGCGACGTCGTGGTTACCAACACGCGAGAGATCTACAACGACCACATAAGCGCGCACATAATGTCGTTCGTGCTGGCTTTCGCCAGGGGGCTGCACGTGTATGCGCCCCGGCAACTCGAACGGCAATGGCGTCCCGGCTACGAGATTACGCACCTGCCGGAGGCGACGGCGGTCATAGTCGGGATTGGCGGCATAGGCGCGGAGACGGCCAGGCTGTGCGCGGAGTTCGGCATGAGGGTGTTGGGCGTGGACCCGCGAGTAGCGGAGCCGCCCAAGGGCGTAGCGGAGCTGCACAGGCCCGACGCGCTGAACGCCGTGCTGTCGAGGGGAGATTTCGTCATTCTGACCGTGCCGGAGACTCCCGAGACGCAGGGCATGTTCAACATGGAGAGGTTCCGGGCCATGAAGCGCGACGGCAGGCTGATAAACATCGGCCGCGGCGCGGTGATCGTTCTCGACGACCTGGTAAAGGCGTTGGGGGAGGGCGAGATTGGCGGGGCCGCCCTGGACGTGTTCCAGATCGAGCCGCTGCCCTCGGACCACCCTCTGTGGGGTATGCCCAACGTCATCATCACGCCCCACGTCGCAGGCAGGGGCCCCTATCTCGACGACAGGCGCACCGAGCTGTTCATAGAGAATTGCGAGCGGTTCAACAGGGGGGCGGAGCTGCGTAACGTGGTTGATAAGGCGAACTGGTTCTGACGGCTCAGGCCGAGGTCTCGACCGGCATGGCGGACGCCGCCCACTCCGTGTAGGAGCCGTCGTACAGGCGGACGTCGTATCCGAGCCGCTGCAGGGCAAGGTATCCGACGGCTGCCCTCATACCGGAGCGGCAGTAGGCTATGACAGGCTCGTCCTTCGAGATGCCCGCGGCGCCCAGGCGCTCCCTGGCAGTTGCGGCGGGCTTCAGGTATTCGTGCGCCTCTCCGACAAACTCGCGCCACATGAGGTGGACGGCTCCCGGGATGTGTCCAGGCCTGCCATCCACGTCCGACTGCCCGGTGAACTCCTCCGTGGTGCGCACGTCCAGTAGTTGAGCCGCTCCGCGATCCTTGACGTCATCCAGCGTCGATCTGACTCCGAGCGTAACCTGTGCTGTGAACTCGCATGGAGAGGGTTGCACAGGGCGGTAGAAGACCTCGTGGCCCTGCTCTTTCCATCCTTCGAAGAAGGTGTCCATGAGGTGGACGGCGGCGCGGCCCAGGTACTCCAGCGCCCAGGCCATCATCGCGCCGCGCTGGCCGTCGTAGGAATCGTAGATGACCGGCGACACCGGGTCGCCCAGCCCTGCGTTGCCGAAGAGTTCGGCCAGGTCGTCTGGCGGAAGCAGCCCGCCATCGCTATCGAACAGGCGCGCGGCGTTGAGATGCACAGCCCCCTTCAGGTGTCCCTGGAGGTACTTCATCCAGCCGCGAGGGTCGAGGATGAGGATGTCCGGGTCGTCGATTCGCTCTTCGACCCACGACGCTCCTACGAGGTTGATCATCCCGACCTCCCAGGAGTGTTGCCCGACCGCGACGCCAAGCGGGAAAGCGGAACGCGCAAGGGTTGAATCGCCGGCATCTTGAGGTGAGCCTAGACGGACTCGAAGTCCGTGGTCAGCCGCGAGCCCTTGATGACGGTCTGGGTTACGGGGGAGCCCTCCACGGCGAGCCGCCAGATTTCGCGTAGCGCGGCCTCGTCGGCGTCGGCCCGGACAAAGACCTTGGCGCTGATGTCGCCGTAACCGGGGTTGCCCTCATCGACTCCGGCCCACTTGCGGATGTTCTCGAAATTGCCTTCCAGGGCTATCTCGAGGTCGTGAATCTTGATTCCCTGCTTGGTGGCGTTCAGAACGAAGCCCACGGTCATGCAGCCGCCGATTGCCGAGAGCAACTGCTCATGCGCGCTGGCCGCGAGGTCCGTCGCGTCGAGGTCGGTCGGCTCGTCCATCTCGATCGCGTGGGTTCGCATGTACGCCTTCGCTCGGAAGCCGCTCTCCCAGCGAACGCGCGAACGCCAGGGGCCGCTGACCGCCTTGAAGACGTCATCTTCCCTGAAGGACTCCAGGATCTCGCCCAGCTTCTCGGGGTGGAGTCCGTTCAACTCTGCTTGTGTAGCCTCGGCCATGACTGCCTCCTTCTTCTGATTGGTCGTCCGGTAGCGTTTCTTCTTACGGGGAAGCGCAATCCGCTTTAGCCGTATTCCTGGCGCAGCATTTGCGCGGCGGCGGTGACGGACTGGAGCTTGCGAAAGGCTACGTCCGCCGTGTTCACGTTCCGCTCGGCGAATGTCCCAAAGCCGCAGTCGGGGTTGAGGAACACCTTCTCGGGGTCGAAGTACTTCAGGGCTTCGTGGACGCGGTCAACGATGTCCTCCGGCGACTCAATCTCGTCGGTCCTGGGATTGACAACGCCCAACCCAATCTCCTTTTCGTTGGCGTACTCCTTGAAGACCTCGAGTTCTCCGGCCCTGGGCGTGGCGAACTCGAGCACCAGCTGATCGACGTTCATCTGCGTTAGGTACGGAAGCATCGGGCCGTAGTTGCCCGTCAGCAGCACGTCCTCGCGGCGGCTCCAGTTTCCGCGGCACACGTGGACGCCAAAGCGGACGCCTTCGAATCCTTCCACGGTTTCGTTCATCAGGCGCACGGCCAGCTCGAGCTCGTCCGAGGGGTCTTTCCGGGTGGCCATGGCGGCGCACATGAAGGTCTCCGTGCTCTCCTCACCCAGCACAACCTGGGACAGCGTGGGTTCGTCGAACTGGATGAAGTCAACGCCGCGCTCCTTCAGGGCCAGCACCTCGTCGCGCAGCAGTTGGACGATCTCGCGGGACAGCTCCTCCTCGGTGGGATACGCCTTGTCGGACAACCCCTCGAACCAACTCGACTTGAGCAGGAGATACGGCCCTGGCAGGGGAACCTTGATCTGCCGATTGGTGTGGCTGGCGAGGAAGTCAACCTCATCGAGGGAGAGGCCATCGCGGGCGGCGATCTTATCTACCACGATGGGGCTCTTTATGGCAAAGGAAGGAACGTCCAGGGCGCGCAGGGTCTCTTCGAAGCGCGCCCTGTCCTTCATGTAGTCCATGAGTTCCGAGACCTTCATCAGCCTCATGCCAGAGAGCTTTGCGACGACGAAGGAGTAGAAGTTGTCCCGTCGCTGCTCCCCGTCGGTAACGATGTTGACGCCGGCGTCCTCCTGGTACTTGACGGCGAGGAGGGCGGCTTCATCGGCTATCTTGTCGAACTCCTCCTTTGTGATATTTCCGTCCTGCCACTGGCGCAGGGCGCGAATCAACCAGGGCGGCCTCGCCCAGCTACCGACGACTGTTACCGGAAAGAGCGTTTCTGTTGGCATCACTTCCTCATACCGGCCCGTCTCACGAATGAAGAGGGCCGCCTTACTGAGCGCCATCCCCAGATGCGATTGCCGTGGCATCTCTCGAGGAACGGCGCGTTATGGGATTGCTATGGATGATGGTAACATGTTACTCCAAGCCTGTCGTTGGTAACAACCCTCGATACGGCGGAGAACCTGTGTCAGTAGTGGCGTCCAGACCATGAGATGCCAAACCAGGGCCGCAAGGGATTGGCCTTGCATGGCCTCGTGGTCGTAGGCGATACCTACCAAACCGGAAGGGCAAGTGAGCTTTGCGTCGGCTAGATTACAGTTCGGTTATCCTGTGCGCCGGGTTCGTGGTGCTGTTTTTCAGCAGCGGGTCACGCTTTGCCTTTGGGCTGGTGCTGAAGCCGATGACGGAAGACCTCGGCTGGACGCGCTCCTCGCTTTCGCTGGCGGCGACGATGTTCTTCATTGTGTCGGCGCTCTCGATGCCACTTCTGGGGCGGTTGGTAGACCGATACAGCTTGAGAGTGGTAATGGCCGCCACGACCCTGCTAACGGCGGTTGGCATCGGCCTCATGGGAAGCGTATCGTACCGCTGGCAGGTGTTCGCGCTGTATGGACTCGTCTTCGCCGTCGGCAACGCGGGCACGTCGGTGGCGATCATCGGGGTAATGATTAGCCGCTGGTTCGCGCGCCGCCGGGGCATCGCCAACAGCGCGGCCATCTCAGGCAACGCCGCCGGGCAGTTGGTAATCATTACCCTGCTGGCCTCCTTCCTGGCGTCGATCGGCTGGAGAGGCGCGTACCTGGCCCTGGGCGTGGCCAACCTGGTAGTCGCTCCCCTTATGCTCGCCGTGGTCAGATCCAGGCCATCCGTCGAACCATCTCAGGATGCCGATGTTGCCGCCACCTCGTCCGACGCCGCTCCACGGGCCGAGAGCGGAGCACCGGCATCGCTGGCTAGTATTGCCAGATCGCGCCAGCTATGGCTGCTGGTAACCGTCTATGCAGTCTGCGGATTCCAGGACTTCTTCGTGGCAACCCACATCGTGGCATTCGCAGACGACCAGGGCGTAAGGCCACTGCTTGCCGGGAACATGCTGGCGATTATGGGGCTGATGGGATTGGTTGGCGTGCTCTGCTCCGGGTTGCTGGCGGACGCCTACGGGGCGGCGCGACCGACAGCCTTGTGCTTCCTCATGCGCATCGGCGTATTCGCATTCATCATCTATTTTCAGGGCACCCTCGGCATACTGGCGTTCGCCCTGCTGTACGGGTTCACGTTCCTGGTCACCGCGCCCCTGGTCATCGTGTTCGTCGGGAACATCTTTGGAACGGCACGCTTGGGCGCGATAAGCGGCATAATCAACATGGCGCACCAGGTCTTTGGCGGGCTGGGAGCATTCGTGGGCGCGCTCTTCTTCGACGCCTGGGGGAGTTACGACGGGGCGTTCGCGCTGACGCTAGGCCTCGCGTTCGTTGGACTCGCGGCCACGCTCATGCTGCGGGAGCGGACGGTCTGACCCCTCGGCCGCGGCATCGTCTCCGACGCGGGCGGCGGGCTGCTCGCTTTCGGGGAGCACGGCGGGGGAGCGTGCGTTGAAGATGGTGAAGCCAAGTGCGCCGGCCAACGCGCCCACGCCGACTATGCCGAACGTCGATGCGGAGCCGATCGCCGTCGCCACTGGGCCGAGGCCGATCGAGGTGCCGGAGCTGCCGATGTCCCACGCGGACTGCAGAGTGGCCATCGCCGGTCCGCGCTCACGCGGGCTGACGCGGTCGACCGTGAGGGCCTGCATCCCGGGCTGCACCAGGCCGAAGCCCGCACCGGACAGGAACGCGGAGGCGAGCAGCATGGCCTGGTTCGAGGCGGCCATCAGAATGAACATGCCGACGGCGACCGAGACCAAGCCTGGAACTATCACCGCCGGACGGCCGAACCTATCGGCTATCCTACCCGAGCCAGCCAGCGAGAGCATGACGATGACCGAGTGCACGGTGTAGTAGAGGCCGGGGTTGCCGAGCCCTCTCTCATCGACGAGCAGCGGAAGGAAGCTGCTGACGGGGCCGCTGGTCGCGGTGTAGCTGAGGAAGATCAGCGTCGGGATGAGTGCGGTGCGGGGGAAAAAGGCCGTCTTCTGGCTCGTGGCACCCTCGATGACGGGGTTGGTGCGGGATGAGGACAATCCGAGGGCGAAGAGACACCCAAGCAGGGCGGCAACGCTCGCGTACACGAAAGCGGCATCGAACCCGAACCGGGTGCCTATCCAGTGGGCGAACACGGGGGAGTAAATCCCCGCGGTGCCGATGCCTATGCCCATGTAGGCGAGCGCCTCGGCCCGCTGGCGCATCGGGGCGAGGTTGGCGACGATCGTGCTGGTGGCGACGGGCGTGGCGGCAAGGCCGATGCCACGCAGCATCTGCACCGGCACCAGCCACCAGAAGGTGAGTGACGGCAGATACAGTAGGGCGGAGATTGCGAACAGCCCCAGCCCGTAGACGGCGATTCGCTTGGGGCCGATGATGGCGATCCAGCGTCCAAGAAACGGCCTGGCGAACAGCGAGATGACGCCGAACGCGCCGACCACGATGCCCACGTGCCAATGCAGCCCGCCAAGCTCCACCACGTACAGGGGGAGCACGGTGAACATCGATGTGTAGCTGACGAACAGGAAGTGCCCGGTGAGCACCGTCAGCACGTAGTCAACCGACCACAGCTTCTGGGGCGAGTTTAGGTCAGAAACTTGCGACAATACAGTCCCGCTTGGTCCCTCTGAAATGCAACTGGCTCACCCCATTGTAGGCCATTCTCATGCTTTGCGACCCGGGCGGTTCCCGCCGGCAAAGGTTCTCGATACCACTATACAGGACGGGGGGCGTGAATCCCAAGCGGGGGTGTATCGGTTGGTCAGTATTGGCGGTGACCGTCGGTTTTCGACATCCCAATCCCGTGAAGTCTGATTTTAGCTGGTTGACCGTCGTCTGGTGGCTGTGTGCCGTCGCCGCGCGCAAGCTGTATAATTGTATCCTGAACATTGAACCTCTACCGGCCATCGATAGCAGGTGGGGCCGGGCTGTGGCGCTCCGCGCTGAATGTGAGGAAAGAACATCCGCGAAACAGAATCGTCCGAACGGGCTACGCCGGTGGATGGCGGCACAACCGCGCCCGCTTCCGTGCAGCCCCCGGGCGGCCTGCTGGAGCGCTGGCCCGTGTTCGAGTCGTTCCAGTACCGCGACTTTCGGTGGATGTGGGTAGGTTCTCTCGCCTCCTACATGGCGATGAACATGCAGATGATAACACGGGGCTGGCTCGTGCTGCGGCTCGCCGACGACTCGCCGCTGGCCCTCGCGCTGGTCATGATGACGTTCTCGCTGCCGATGACCTTCGTGGCGGTGATAGGCGGCGCGCTGGCGGACAGGATCCCCCGCAGGCGCATGGTGATGCTGAGCCAAGGCGGGAACATCGCAATGACCGCGCTGGTCGCCACGCTGGACATGAACGACATCATCACCTTCCCGATGCTGCTGGGAATCGGGCTTGTGAACGGGTCGCTGATGGCGTTGAACATGCCAAGCCGCCAGGCAATACTCTCGGACATCGTGCCGGAGCGCAGCCTGATGAACGCGATTTCGTTGACCAACTCGGCGATGAACGCAACGCGAATCGTCGGCCCGGCCATCGCCGGGGTGCTCATCATCTACATAGGGACGCATGGCGTCTTCTACCTCATCTCCGGCATCTATGCCTACGCGGTGCTCTCGATTGCCATGATCAACGCGGGCAGGACTCCCGCCATGCAGTCGAGGAAGGGCATCGCCGGCGATATAGGGGAGGGTCTCAGATACGTTTACGGAGACCCGACCCTGCGGGGTGTGATTTCGCTGACGCTGCTGAGTTCGCTCTTCGGGTTCTCCTACTTCGCGCTGATGCCCGCGTGGGCGCGCGAGGCGCTGGACGTGCAGTCAGACAAGCTGGGCTACCTGCTCATGGTAATGGGCATAGGCGCTCTCGTGGGCACGCTCATCCTCGCGGCCATCTCGGACGTCAAAAGGCGGGGACTCCTGCTCCTGGGTAACTGCGCGGGTTGGGGCATCGGAATAGTCATATTCTCGCAGGTCGAGTCCTACGCGCTGGCGGTGCCCCTGCTGATGTTCACCGGCCTCGTCAGCTCGCTGGTCATGTCGCTCAGCATGACGCTGTCGCAGATGTACGCCTCGCGGGAGATGCGGGGCAGGGTGATGAGCCTGGGCATGATGACCTTCGGGATACAGCCGTTGAGCGCGGTTCCGCTCGGGTTTCTCGCGGAAAAGATAGGAACGCCCGACGCGCTGACGTTGAGCGGCGGCCTGCTGGTGGGCGCGACGTTGTTGTTCTGGATATTCGCCAGCAGTTTCCGCAAGGTGCAGTAGGGGCGTCCCGTGTGGGCGCGCGCCGGTCATGGAGGAACGAGTTGGGGCTTGCCATCGCAACCGGGGCAACCACAAGGGATTGGGCCTAGCGGCGGCTGGCGCGGCTCCTCAGCGCCAAAAGGGCGAGCGTGTAGCTGACCACTCCAACCCCGGCAATAGACCCAATCGCCTTGAGCAACGCCTCCGTGTCCCACCCCACCGAGATGAGCGAGCGCAGCCCGTCCAGCAGGTAGGTGACTGGGTTATAGACCGCGACCGTCGCCATCCAGCCCGTCAGCGCCTCCCGCGGCAGGAACACCGTAGTCAGGAAGACGAATGGGAAGAAGAGCAGGAAGCTGCTGTTGACCGCCGCCGGGTTGCCCGTCTTCAGGGCAATGGAGTAGGGGAAGCCGGTGTAAACGAGTCCCCATGCCCCCGCCATCATGACGAAGACCAGCAGGCCGATTGGGCCGGACTCGAACCTCACTCCGACGATGAACCCGAGCAGTATGACCGGCAGCGTCAGCGCCACGACGAGTGCGAAGTCCGCGACGGTCAGGCCAAGCAGCATCGCCAAGCGATTGACGGGCGTAAGCGAGAGCTTGTCGAAGTACCCGCTCTGAATATCGGTGACGACTGTTATGGCTCTCGATACTCCGGTTACGGCGAAAATGATGGCGACGGGCAACTGAAACGCCTTGTAATCGACGTTCAGAAACCGCTCGGTCTGGTCCTGGAGCGCGCCCACGTTGACCACGAAGAAGAACACGGGGATGATGAGCGCGGGCACGACGGCCTCCACGTCGCGCGGTATGGCGCGAAGGGCGCGCCCCGCGACGCTCACCATGTCCCTGAGGAATCCCGGGCGTCTGGCCCGAATCTGGCTTGCGGCTGCGGCTGTCGTGCTCATGCGGCTGCTTCCTCCGTTCGCGCGTCTTCTTGCAGGCGCGCGCCGGTTACCTGGAGGAAGACATCGTCCAGGGTCGGCGTACGCAGAGTAAGCTCCCTCACGCTAACGTCGCACTCGTTCAGGGCCAAGGCTATGGCGCTGATGAGAGAGGCGCCGTTTGCCACTCTGATGGTTAGCTCGGTCTCGTAGGCGTCCACCTGGTCAACGCCCGCGATGTTGTCGAGGGTCTCGACTGCGACTTCAGCGTCGCCCTCCACCTGCGCGACTATTACGTCGAGGCCAATCGCCCGCTTTAGCTCCGAGGGCGTGCCCTCGGCGGCCAGCTCGCCCAGGTTTATGATTCCGACGCGGTCGGCGAGCACGTCGGCCTCCTCCAGGTACTGCGTGGTCAGGAAGATAGTCACGCCGAGCTCCCTGTTGATTCGGCGAACCTCATCCCAGACGCGATTGCGGCTGATCGGGTCGAGGCCCGTGGTTGGCTCGTCCAGGAAGAGCACCTCGGGGTTGTGAACGAGGGCAGCGGCCAGGTCGAGCCGCCGTTTCATGCCGCCGGAGTAGGTTCCTACCATGCGGTCGATAGCGTCCCCGATGTCGATCAGTGACGCCAACTCGGAGAGCCGCCGGTTGATTTCCCTGCCGTTCAGCCCGTAGAGACGGCCCTGGAGGCGAAGAAGTTCCTTGCCCGTCTGCTTGTCGTCCAGCGCGGCGTCCTGGAGCGCGGCGCCTATGCGCAGCCGGACCTCCTGCGGCTCTCGGAGCACGTCGTGGCCCGCGACCACGGCGCTGCCCGACGTGGGAACCAGCAGCGTCGTGAGCATCCGGACCACCGTCGTCTTGCCCGCGCCGTTGGGCCCGAGGAAGCCGTATATCTCGCCTTTCGACAGCGAGAGGTCAATACCGTTTACAGCCGTGACTTCGCCGAACCGCTTCACCAGCCCCTTGGCCGCAACCGCGTAGTCGTTCATGTCAATGCCGTTGGAATCGGTCAATTGCATTAAGCCTCTTTTCCCGCCTGATAGGATATGCCGCGTGTAATCCCGGAGAATATACCATTATCTTCAGCGCGCCAGACAAGTCAAGCGAGAATGCGGCCTCTTCATCGTTGAAGGCAGACGCCCCATCCCGTCAAGGGAGGGGGCAATGGACGGGCGTCCGGCCGACGGGGGGGAACAAGGAAGCGGCTCCACGGCCTATGTGACGAGTGCAATCGCACTTTGAAAAGGCCCGGCGGCGGGCGCTGGGTCCCAGGCAAGGCTGCCCGCCAAAAAACGTTTTCCAAGTGGGTCATTTCGTAGCTGAAGCCCTCAGAAGGTTTGCGCCATTTTGTCGCCTTCAGGATTCTGGCAGCCAAGGGTTCTTTTTGAGAGTTTGGCGTTGGTCTGAACGAGGGCATAGTAGCACGGGCGTTCGGGCGCGTCAAGAGGCGCAGGATGATGCCCGCGGCCTCTTCGTTATTGAAGGCAGACGCCCCCATCCCCCAAGCGTCACCCACCCCCTAACCCCCTCCCGTTGTACAGACTGGGGAGATGGGTAACAGTTGTTCGGGGACATAGGTTACACATTTTGCTGACTGAGGTCTATGGTTGCTATCGGTTGGACTGAGAAGAAGACGTTCCACACGCCGTCGGTTTGAGTTGGCCTGAGGGCGACTCTCTTGTGTCTGAAGGCCTTACCCACACGCAGTGATCTTCCCAGGAAGGATATGCGCCCGCTGACATCCACCGAGCGCACCTGGTCGTCAGAGTCGTAGTCGATGCTGGGAAGGGTCTCGGGTAAGGGCCTACAACTGGGAGTGTATCTGCTGACCGGAGTGTCGAGGTCGAGAGCATGGTGAGGGCGCTCCAGGTTATAGAAGTCGCGCCAGGTGTCGAAAGAACTCTGGCAGTGAGCGAGGTCCATGAAAGTGCGTCCTGCCAGCAACTCACTCTTGAGGGACCTGTGGAATCGCTCCAGCTTGCCAAGTGTCTGTGGGTGGTAGGGCCTGCTGTGTAGCACTCTGATACCCAGTTGGATGAGCCAGAGGGTGAGGGGAGTGAATGGATGGGTGGAGTCGCTTCCCAATGGAGAGCCATTGTCCATGAGCATCGACATGGGCAGGCCGTAACGACGGAAGACGTGCGTGAGTTGGTCTCGAACAGTGTGAGTCTTCTCGTCGACACATGCCCTCAGAGCGAGGTTGAACCTGGAGTGGTCGTCCAGGATGGTCAGAGGGTGGCAGCGGTTGCGATGCATGGCGACATGTCCCTTGAAGTCCATCTGCCACAGCTCGTTGGGTTGTGCGCGCTCGAAGCGCACATACGGCCTGTGCTTGGAAGCCTCCGACTCTTGGATGAGTCCACTTCGTCTGAGAATGGCGGTGATGGTGCTCTTGGAAGGCACACCCTCGTATCCGCGGTCTCTGAGCATCCTGCCAAGCACATGACCTCCCTTGGCGGGATGCTCCGCACGAAGCTCTATGATGAGTTGCTCCAGCTCATGGCTCGTCTGGTTCGGAGAACTATGTGGGCGCTTCGAGAGGTCGTGAAGGCTGTGCTCTCCTCCCTGCCGGTATCGGCGCAGCCACTTGTAGCCGCTCTTGCGGCTGATCCCCGTGCGACGACACAGTTCGCTCATGTTCACCCCGTCGGCTTGTGCCAGGGCCACAAACTCCTTGCGCAAAGACATGACTGTATCCACCTTCCACGACATGGCCATTCTCCTCTACAGAATCTCCATGCCTTATGGTGTAACCCATGTCTCCGAACATGTGTCACCTATCTCCCCGGTCTATACACCATCAAGGGAGGGGGGACAATGGGACGACCGGCCAAGGCAACCACAAGGGATTGCCCTTACGGGGAAGGACGGGGTTTCCAGTATGCCTACCAAGCTGATACAGGCGCCAGCGGGTTCGCGGGCTTACACAAACCGCGCCAGATGGGATAAAATAGCCTTTGGTTAAACTGGTAGGAGGCGAATATGTCCGCAATCGAAGCAAAGCTGGAGCAGATGGGAATCACACTGCCGGACTCCCCGGCGCCCATGGCGAACTACGTCCCCGGCGTGAGAACGGGCAACCTTTTGTACCTGGCCGGACTCGGCCCCGCGGCGAGGCCAGACGGCAGCGCGCCGCAGGGGAAGGTCGGCAAGGACCTGAGCGTCGAGGAGGGCTACGAGGCCGCGCGGCTGACCGGCATCAACATACTGGCGAGGCTCAAGGGAGAGTTGGGAGACCTCGACAGGGTGAATCGCATCGTCAAGCTGCTCTCCATGGTCAACGCGACGCCCGACTTCACGCAGCAGCCTGCGGTCGCCAACGGCTGCTCGGACCTGATGGTGGAGGTGTTCGGCGACAAGGGACGCCACGCCCGTTCCGCCGTCGGTATGGGATCCCTGCCAAACAACATACCCATCGAGATCGAGGCCATCATCGAAGTGGCCGACTGAGCGGCCACGCCCAACACCCGGCGTCGCGCCAAAACACAACCTGGGCGTCTGTCATGGGCGCCCAGGCCATGGATGACCAATCAGGGCAACCACGAGAGATTGTCCCTGCGGCGCGGCGATTTGACGCTCTACGGGGAAGTTGCTAAACTCGCAACTGTCGGCCTAGGTGGGCTTACGATGGGCCAACGCAATGCGACCAAGGAGGCAGCAAGTGTACACAACCGACATGTACGAGGGAATGCTGGCGGAGACGATAACTATCACGGGTCACGGCGGCGACGCTATCAACACCTACTACGCGCGACCGCTGGGCAGCGGCCCGTTCCCGGCCATGGTTCTCATTCACCACCTGCCGGGCTGGGACGAGCTATACAGGGAGTTCACGAGGAAGTTCGCGCATCACGGCTACCTAGCCATCTCTCCGGACCTCTACCACCGCTCCGGGCACGGCACGCCCGACGACGTGGCGGCCAAGGTGCGCGGCGAGGGCGGCGCGCCGGACGACCAGGTGGTGGGCGACGTGGCGGCCGCCGCCAACTACATCCGCTCACTGCCGTATAGCAACGGCAAGGTTGGCGTGTTCGGCACGTGCTCCGGCGGGCGGCAAGTATTCCTCGCGGCCTGCCGGACGACGGCGTTCGACGCCGCCGTGGAGTGCTGGGGCGGCCGCGTGGTGATGTCGCAAGACGAGCTAACGCCAGCCCAGCCAGTCGCGCCCATCGACTACACCAAGGACCTGTCCTGCCCACTGCTCGGCCTGTTCGGCGCGGACGACATGAGCCCAACGCCGGCGCAGGTGGAGCAGCACGAGCAGGCGCTGAAGGACAACGGCAAGGACTACGAGTTCCACATGTACGACGGCGCGGGCCACGGCTTCTTCTACTACGACAGGGGCGCGTACCGCCAGGAGCAGGCCGTCGATGGCTGGAACAAGCTCTTCGACTTCACAGGCCGTCACCTGAGCGGGTAGTACCTTGTCCGGCTAGTTTCGTCGATAATCGAGGCCGCCCTCGGCTCTGGATGGCCGAGCGGCGAGCCATTGCGATGGATTCCCGCCCCATATCGGAGTACGGGGCAGGCTTTTCGCGGGAATGACGGATCGGTGTTGACAACCGAAGGCCGCGGTGAACCGCTAAACGATCGTGTATCTCTTCCTGAACAGGACCCCCTATGGATGAAGTCAGCGGCAGGATAGGGGTCATTTACCCGTCGGACGGGACACTCGACGACGAGTTCTGGCGATGCGCGCCGCCAGGGGTCTCCGTGCACCTCACACGCTCGCTCGCCTCTGGCGACCTGTCAACCGAGTTCAGCTCATCCCAGCAGCACGTGATGATGGCGGAAAGCCCCGACATCGACGAGGCGGCCGCCAGGTTCTCCCTCATCGGCGCGGGGTGCGTGGCCTATGCGTGCACTGTCGCCAGCTTCTGCCGTGGCGTGGGATACGACACAGAGATCATCGAGCGTATCGAAGCGGCCTCTGGCAGCCACGCTACCACAACATCGACGGCGGCAGTGTTGGCGCTTCGGCATCTGGGTGTGAGAAAGCTGTCGGTAGCCGCTCCCTACGAGGACGAGACTTGCGATAAACTGCGCGCGTTCTTGCGGGGCAGCGGCTTCGAAGTCGTCAGCCTGAAGAATCTGGGCTTGAGCGGCACGGACATCGGAGCCGTGCCCGGTGAGCGGGTTTACGAGCTTGGCAAACAGGCTATGGAATCGGAAGCCGACGGGCTGCTCATCTCCTGCACCGCCTTCCGCACAATAGAGATACTCGATACCCTCGAACAGGACATCGGCAAGCCCGTCGTCAGCGCCAACCAGGCAACAATGTGGCACGCCCTGCGAACGGCCGGGCTTCACACTCGGATGGCGGGGCTGGGAAGGCTCTACCACCTATAGCTGCTCCACACCCAGGAGACGCGCACAAGTTCCCCCCATTATGGCGTCCATCTCCTCCGCGTTGAGGAAGTCGCAGTACTGGCGAATGAAGTCTATGTTCTGCCGGTAAGACCAGAATCGCATGACCATGGGAACATCCGTCCCCCACATGAGCCGGTCCGCCCCGATTCGCTTGACGCACTCTTCGATAGTCGGTCTGACCTGGGGCATGGGATAGTCCCACACATTGCCCAGGGCGATTGGGAACAGAAGCTGCAGATACAGGTTCGGGTGGTTGTCGAAAGGCGTCCACATTTCGTCGGGCAGCTCGATTCCGTCGCCTTCGATTGCCAACCTCCAGGGGAGGCCGTGCGTCATAACTACTGTCACGTCCGGGTATCGCTCCATCCAGCGCATCAGAGTCTTCAACTCATCCAGATAGCTTTCCACGCCGGGGTCTCTACGGACATTTAGAGTAAAGAATACCGGGATGTCCAGGCGGGCTACACTGTCCCAGAAAGGGAGAAACCCCGGCCCATCCCAGGGGCCTTCGTTGTTGTACAGATTGAGTTGGGGCGGCAGAAACTGGAGACCCGAAAGCCCCGACTTCACAGCGTCCTCAAGACCGGCGATTGCGGCGTCGGGCTCCGGCTCCACGAGCCATTCCGCTACGTGGGCGAGTCCGAGCAGCCGCTCCGGGAAGCGCCGGACGCATTCCGCGGTGAACTCGTTGCCCAGTCCCAGGTATGGCGTCCTGTGCAGCAGCGCCTTGTCCACGCCGGCATAGTCCATTTCGGCAATCAACCTTTCCGGCGGGTAGGACATGTCGATGACAGAGGGCGGAATGTACTGTTTGGCGTACTTTTCGCCATCTACCGTCCATTCAAACCGGCCATTCTCAGCCGCGCGGAACTGGGCCTCCGTCAACGCATCGAGGCTGGGCCAGTTGTCCAGGTCGATCAGCCCGCTGTTATCGCCCGCCGCTCGGTCACGGGCACGCCATACCGGCTGATGATGCGTGGCTATGGCCTGTTGGAGATGGCGGCGAAACTGGTCGGGGTCTGAAAAACCCCCGTCGCCTCTAAGGGAAGGAAAGCAGTAGGCGTGTCCGTCGAAAATCAATTCAGCATCCTCCAGGTTGTGCGGAAACCCTCTCTACGTATGCTGGCCGCCGCGTTGCGCTATGTTCCCACCGGCTTGACCGTCGTATTCAGAGCTCCTCTCTCGGCATCGAGGATCAGGCCGAGCGTGAACTCGTAGTATTGAACAGCTTCACTAAAACCCAGCGTATGCCGGTCGAAGACGATTTCTGGCTTCTCTGCTTCGGTCAGGCGAAGCTTGGCCGCCAGCCGAGGCCACATGAGGGGCGCGAAGCGCAGGCTTCCCACTTCCAGGGCCTTCTTGACCGTCTCCACCTCCAAGACCTTCTCCAGCGCAACGCGAACCTCCGGGCGCTTCTCCAGCAGCCCGAGGTAGGCGTCCGCGCATACCTGGACGCACGCCAGATTCTCTCCCTTGTCCAGGTGCCGATTGGCGCGCTCCATCAGTTGTCCCAGTTCAGCATCCTGGATCCGCTCTATTTGCGCCCTCGACATGGCGACCTCCTGAGAGTCCCTCTTTGAGGCCTAGTGATGAGACTTACTTCGCTTCTAGCAAAACCTGTGCCTGGGGGGCATCGCTAAAGGCTCTCTTCGATTAGACAGAGCAGCTTATCGGGAA
The DNA here is from genome assembly GCA_965217565.1 of Dehalococcoidia bacterium. GTDB lineage: Bacteria > Chloroflexota > Dehalococcoidia > Lucifugimonadales > CATOSD01 > CBDCIS01. The sequence continues at coordinate 503,389 of CBDCIS010000003.1, read as the reverse complement.
ACGGACCCCGTCGAGTTGCTCGTGGCGCCACCTCCTGTGCTCGCTCTCATGGCGGTCCTTGAACTCGGGCAATACCTTCTTGCCGAACAGCTCTATCGAGGACATGATGTCCTCGTGCTTGCGCGATCCCGCCTGGGCTATGAACAGCATGACGTCGAGATGCGCGGCCTCGTACTTGCCGAGGAACTCGCGCAGGGTATCCGGGGAGCCGACCGCCGCGCCAACGCCAAGACCCGCGACCGCCGACCTCCACAAAGCTCGCTGGTTCTCATCCGTGGGCTCCGCCTGCCTCAGCTTCTCGAGATTGAGCTCCGCCTTTGCCAGGTTGGCGAGTTGGTCTTGCGACCGCGCCTGAATGCGCGCCAGCCGCTCCTCTTCCGGCGTGTCCACAAACTCTCGATAAACGTTCGTCCCGCCATGTTCGTGATATGGGCCGCTCAAAGGATTGTAGAAGTGGTTCAACGCGAAGCTGAAGAACTGGCCGCCGTCACCGGCCTTTCTCATGGCTTCCTCATCGGTCTCGGCGCACGCGAATTGGCTGAGCACGCATAGCGCCGGGTTGATGGCCTCCCCAATAGGCCGGCACTCCTCGCGAATCAAACGATAGTAGGTGAGCACCCTTTCCTCAGCCTCTTCAGGCGTCTCGAAGGAGAATCCGAGCGAGCCCATACCGAGCCGTCCGGCGAACAGCATCGTCTCGCGTCTCCCTCCCGCAACCCATACGGGCGGGTGAGGCTTCTGGTATGGCTTGGGAATGACGTTGCGCCGGGGAAAGGTCAGGTACTGCCCTTCAAAGCCGGGAAACGGCTCCGTGGTCATCATGCTAAGAGCCGCGCGGGTGCCCTCCTCCCACATGGCCTTCTTCTCGTCCCAAGGAATGTGGTAGGCGTCGAGCTCGTTCCACGATGAGGACTCACCGGTGCCGAACTCTACTCGGCCATTGCTTATGAGATCAAGCGCCCCGATGCGCTCGGCCACGCGCGCGGGATGGTTGTAGGGAGGAGGCGTAAGCACAATGCCATGTCCCAGCCGCATATTCTTGGTTCTCTGGCTGGCGGCGGCCAGGAGAATCTCCGGCGCCGATGAGTGTGCGTACTCCTCCAGGTGATGATGTTCGACCTCGAAAACGTAGTCGAATCCCAAAGAGTCCGCCAACTCTATCTGCTCGAGGGCCTCCTGGTAAAGCCTTAGCTCGTCGTCGGGGTCCCAGGTGTCTTTGTCGTAAGGTTTGGGTAGCTGCAATTCATAGAACAAGCCAAACTTCATAGCCTTCTCCTCGTGATATTACATGTGCGGTGGGTGCTACCGATTTTGCCCGCGCAGTTGTACTGACTGCCTACGCTGTCAGTAGTGGGGGTTGCGGAGGGACAAGAGAGCTGCAGGCAATCTTCACTATCGGCGTCTTGTCGCCTCATTCGAGATCCGCGTCGCCGCCTTACACGCGGTCCTCGACTCCCTTGAGGACGGAAATCAGCAGATTGGCATTGGCGAGGCCTCGCTGAACGTCGTCCTCCGTGTACTTCACCTCATAGAAGTTGGAGTGCAGCTGTTCCACAACTGCCATCCTCAACCAGTTGGTGTCGTAGTCGTCTGTCAAGGCAATCAGTCTCTTGGCGTTCTCGCGTATGAGGTTGTGGGAACCGCGGGGCCAACCCTCCCGCTCCGAGACCGCCTTCACGTAGTGCGCCACCGCTCCCCACGCCTTCTCTGACGCCTGAAGCAGGTCGCCCTTGTGAAGCTCATCTTCAGCCTGTTCGAGGAACCTGGCGCTGATTTCCCGATGCTCGGTTGTCGTTGCCATACGATAGTTTCCTCTCTGCCAACTTGTTGCGCCTACGTCGTCAGCAGCGACGGGTTGCGCGGGAGAGGCGCTATCTGGTGCTCTTCCAGGGGGTAGGCTTCCTTCTTGTATATCTGGATGCGATGGGAGCCGAAGTCGGGGATGAACAGGTGCCCTTCGTCGTCCACGCGGACGGAGATTGGCCCTCTCAGGCGGCGGCCCGCCTCCAGGCGGCTCATGTCTCGCAGACGCAGCGTTATCTGGTTGGAGAGCACGTACTGGAGACCGGACTTGGACAGGTTGGCGTCGCCGATGAACTTCTCGACGTACTGGCCCTCCTGGTTGAATAGCTGCACGCGGTCATTGCCCCAGTCGGCGACGTAGATGTCGCCGTCCTTGTCAACGGCGACACCGGATGGCCGGTCGAATTCTCCGTCCCCGCAGCCTGACGCGCCAATCTTCATCAGAAACTCGCCGTCCGCGCTGAACTTCTGAACCCTGTCGTTGCGCCAGTCGGCGACATAAACGTCGCCCAACTCGTCCAGCGTGATGCCCCAGGGCATGTCGAACTCGCCCTCGCCGTCGCCATGCTTGCCCCAGCCCATGATGTACCCGCCGTTCTTGGTGAACTTCTTGACGCGGTGGTTCAGCGTGTCCGACACATAGACGTTCTCGTCGGCGTCGAAGGCGATCCCCGACGGGCGATTCAGCTGATCGTCGCCCTCGCCATGCTCACCCCAGCTTCCCAGGAAGTCGCCGTCCCTGCTGAACGCCGAAATCCTGTGCAGCGCCTCGTCCGAGACGTACAGGTTCTCCTCGCTGTCCCGGATGAGGCAGGCGGGCCAGGTTAGCTGGCCGTCTCCGCTGCCCGCGCCGCCTATCGTGCCCAGGTTGTCGTCCTCGAAGTTGATGACCCTAACCTCGGTTCCCAGACTGCCCCGGCACAGCACGTAAACGCGGCGCTCGCTGCCCAGCGCGATGTCCACCGCGTTAGAGGTTACGCGCCTCATTCCGAGCGTCATATGGTAAGGGAATCCCGACCGCAGCAGGGCGTATGGTCTGCCCATGATTCACCTCTCAGCCGGTAATTGGTGCTAGTTTAGCATCGCAACGCGCATGGATTCCCGCTTTCGCGGGAATGACGGCGGTTCTGAGTTGGTATTAGTTGTGGAAGGGGTTTATCTGCTCGAACGCGCCGCCTACGATTGGCGCGGCTTCCACGCCCATCCACTGCTCCAGCAGCGTGCCGTAGATGCCGCGGAAGTCGATGGTGTGCGCCATGTCCTCGCCGTTGAGCCACTTGTCCGGCTCTAGCGAGGGGTACTCGGCGTAGAGTCCGCCATCTACCCGGTCTCCGATGATGAACGCGCCGCCGCCGGAGCCGTGGTCGGTTCCGCTGCCGTTGTCGTAGATGCGCCGTCCGAACTCGGTGAACACGTACATCACCACCTCTTCCGATGCGTCGTGCTCGCGCAGATCCTGGAAGAAGTCCGATATTGCGCCCGAGAGGTCGTCCACCAGCTTGGGATGCGTCGGAACCTCGTTGGCGTGGGTGTCGTATCCGCCCTGGCTGGTGTAAAAGACCCGCGTGCCGAGGTCGGCGAGGTGCACCCTGGCGACGTCCCTCAGCGCCCCCGCTATGGGCGAGGTCGCGTACTCCACGTTGGAGGCGTATCTGGCGGGCGCCTCCTTGAGGCGGTCCGCGCCCGCCAGCACGTCCATGCCGGTCTGCGCCAGGTACTCCATGACCGGTCCCGTGCCGACGGCCGGGCCGTACATGTCCTTGAATATCCGCAGCGCCTGCTCGCGCTGCTCATGCTCGGAGATGCCGGTCAGCAGGCCGTAGTTGTCGAGGTCGCTGACAGAGGTTACGGGCACGCCGGGAACCGCCATCGCTCGAGGCAGACCCACGCCGAAGTTCACGCCGGTCAGGACGTTCTCGCCCCTGGGATCGAGCTCGCGAATCGTCTTGCCGACCCATCCTTCGGTGGCGACCCTCTCCGGCACGCAGGTGTGCATGATGTCCATGCCCCGGAAGTGTGAGCGGCTGGAGTTGGGGTAGCCGATGCCCTGCACGATGGCAACCTTGCCCTCGTCGTATAGCTCCTTGACCGGCCCGAAGTTGGGGTGGAAGCCCAGCGTGTCGTCTATCGGGATGACCTGCTCTTGCGGGATGCCCACCAGCGGCCGGTTATCGTAATAGACGGGGTTGGTATAGGGGATGACGGTGTTCATAAAGTCGTTGCCGCCGGTTAGCTGCACGACAACCAGCACTGGCGGTTTTTTGCCCAATCCGTTTCCTGCCATGTTTCTCAAACCTCCTGAACCCCATTCCGGCCTTCCCCCTTGTGGGAAGGTCCGGTCGGGGCCGTGAGCCTTTCTAGGCGAACTGGTATTCCCTGGTAGCGGCGATAAGCTGGAGCATACGTCCTATGCGGGCCGCGCTGCGCTCTCGCTCGTCATCCGAGTCGAAGCGAAGCTCGCCCCCGTTCCCGGCGTAGTTGAGCAGCCCGGCGCGCGTCTCCTCTCCGACGTCCACGGGGCCGGCGAGGTCGAGGCAGCGGGCCACGAACTGTTCCGGCGACAGCGAGCCGTCCTCGGAAGCCAGCCTGTCGATGATGTCCTTGACGCCCGGCTTGGTCACGTCGTCAAGCTGGTTGACGGCGAAGTTGATACGCTGGTTCAGCGTGCCGCCGTCTATCCACTCCTTGCCGGTGTGCCAGCCCTCCACGGTTGGCGGATTCATCAGCTCCTGCCCCATCAGCCCCGGCGCGCCGCCGATCTGCGTGAGACCCAGTTCCGGGAACCGGTGCGTTCCGACCAGCTTGATGGTTCCCGCCACGAGCTCGGCTGGGCTTTTCACCTTCTTGAAGCGCGCCTCCTTGAAGAAGTCGGAGTTGAACAGCGCGCGCAGCACGGAGCAAATGTCCCCATCGGACTCGAAGTAGGCCGCAACGAGCGTCTCTATCGCCTCGGGGTCGTTGGGCGGCTCCAGCTCCCAGGCGGGAACCTGCGGCTCGTCGGCCACGAAGAAGTTGTAGAGGTGGCGCGAGATGAAGCGCGCGGTCGCGGGCTGCTTCACGATGATGTCGATGATGTCCTCGCCGTTGAAGTTGCCAACCTCTCCGAGGAAGGTCTTCTCGCCATCGTCGTGGTCTTCCTCGACATACTCGAACACGGTCTGGTGATGGCCGTAGGGGTAGAGAGGTATGGGCTGCGTAAACGTCCAGCCGGTAAAGGCGCGGGCGGCGTTCTTGATGTCGTCCTCGGTGTAGTTGCCCACGCCCATGGAGAACAGTTCCAGGAGCTCGCGGCCCCAGTTCTCGTTGGACTGCGCGCTGTGGTTCTCGCAGTTGTCTAGCCAGTAGTTCATCGACGGGTCCTTGGCGAGCTCAAGCAGGATTTCGCGGATGTTGGAAAGGCCAATGCCGCGGAACATGTCGATCTGGTTGATGTTGCTGGGCGTGTGCTCCCCCTTGTACCACGCCGTAGCGAACACGTGATGCCAGAAGAGGGCTATCTTCTCCTCCAGCGGGCGTTTGCTGTTGATCATGCGGTACATCCAACGGCCCACCCATGCGGGCAGCGAGTCGGGGTAGGTAAGCTCCAGGTAGTAGCGCTTCAGGACGTCCTCATCGACGTCGGGAGAGTTCTCCGGGTGGAGTAGGTCTTCCACGACCGCCTCAAAGCCCCTGGCGGCAAGCTCCTCGAGCTCGCCCCTGGTCGCGCCAAAGCCGGCGCGCCGCATGAGGTGGGCGGTAAGGGCAAGGTTGTTGTCGGGCATAATCTCCTCCGTAGCAGGTGAATGGCGCGGGCCGACCCCCGTCAAGCCGGCTAGTGGGCATTTTACAGCAACGAACGGAGGTTAGGCAACGTTGAGCTGGTACCAGTTCGGCAGCGTTTGATTTGACTACCATTGGCAGTCAATATACACTCTCTGCAAAGCTGGAAGAAGGAGATTTGTAATGTACCTTGTCCGAAGAGTCTGCAAGACGAAGCCGCAGAGCGAGTGGCAGGTTGCCGCGGTTCTCGGAAGGATATGCAAGGCCTACGAAGACAATGGCCGCGACAAGGCGATCATCAGCGTCGGAGGCCGAGGACTTCCCGGCGAGAGCCAGGTCATCGCCGAGTGGACGCAGGACACCATCGAACCCAACTGGGCTTCCAATGTGCCAGCATCGGTGAGGGACGACAACGCCGAGCTCCAGTCGCTGATAACGGAGTATCTCATCGAGTTCTATGAGGTTGCCACGGTGGAGAAGCTGGCGGAGCGCGGGTTGGCGTAGGGGGAAGTTGTCAGCGGCCGGTCTGCGAGAGATTAGTGTGTGAGGGGGCTGTTATGAGCGCAAATTCCAATAACGTGCAGGGTAGCCATGGGGAGTTTTCGCACAGGCCGATGGTCTGGGGGACGCACGGCATGGCGGGCGGCGGGACCCAGCTTACGGCGCAGGCGGGGATGCGCGCGCTGTGGCAGGGGGGCAACGCGGTGGATGCCGCCGTGGCGTCCGCGTTGGCGGCCGGGGTGCTGGAACCGACCGCTCACTACACGCTGGGCGGCGAGGTGGCGATGCTGTTCTACGACGCCTCGAGCAAAGAGGTGCGATCTGTGGTTGGGCAGGGTTGGGCGCCGCGCGCGGCGAACATCGACCTCTACATGGAGAGTTGGGGAGAGATTCCCCCCGGTGTGCTGAGCACCACCGTACCCGGCGTCGTGTCCGCGCTGCTGACGATGCTCGGCAGCTACGGTACGATGAGCTTCAGGCAGGCTGCGGAGAGCGCGAGCGCGCTGGCGTCGGACGGCTTCCCGGCGTACCCGCTGTTCAGTCGAACCATCGCCACGCCCGCGAGAGCCGCCAACCTGCGAGCGCACGCGGATTCGGCGCGTGTGTTCCTGCCGGGCGGCGAACCACCTCCGGTCGGCAGCATCTTCAAGCAGTCCGATCTGGCGCGCACGCTGTCGCTGATGGCGCGGGCGGAGGATTCGACGCTGGCGGACGGCGGCTCGCGAGAGGCGGGCATCCAGGCGGCGCGGAACGTATTCTACAAGGGTGATGTGGCCAGACGCATGGTCGCGGCCCTCGAAGAGTTGGGCGGCCTTCACGCCTATGAGGACTTCGCGGAGTACGAGTCGCCGATGGAGGAGCCCATCTCGGTCAGCTACCGCGGCTACGAGGTCTATACCAACCGCACCTGGACGCAGGGCATTACCCTCTTGCAGGCGTTGACCATCCTGGAGGGCTACGACCTGGCCTCGATGGGACACAACAGCGCGCAGGCGATACACCTGCAAGTGGAGGCGTTGAAGCTCGCCTTTGCCGATCGCGAGAGGTACGCCGGAGACCCCGCCTTCGTCGATGTGCCCTTCGATGGGCTGCTCTCGAAGGAGTACGCCGCCGTTCGGCGCGGCATTCTGGACACGGAAAGGGCACAAGCGGAGTACCCGCCGGGAGACCCTCGCCTGATGCTGGCCGTCGCAAACGGCTTCCGCCGCGGTGAGACGCGGCAAGCGGTGGAGGCGGCGGGCGACTTCGACGGCACAACCTATCTGTCCACGGCCGACTCCCAGGGCAACATGGTGTCGGCTACGCCAAGCAGCTTTGCCGGGCTGGCGCAGGGAATGGTGTTGGGGGACACTGGGATAGTCATCAACTGCCGTGGATGCTACTTCTGGCTGGACCCGGACAACCCCAACGCGCTCGCGCCGCGCAAGAGGCCGCGCACGACGCCTTGCACGTTCATAATCACGAAGGACGGCAAGCCCTTCATGACGCTTGGAACGCCCGGCGGCGACAGCCAGGCGCAGAGCAACTTGCAGGTGTTCTCGAACATCGTCGATTTCGGCATGGACGTGCAGGAGGCGGTGTCCGCGCCGCGCTTCTGCGGATACAGCTTCCCACGCTCGCCCTGGCCCCACGATGTTTCACCCAACCGGCTGACCGTTGAGGGGCGCGTGTCTGGGGAGGTGGTTGACGGCCTGCGCGACAGGGGGCACGAGGTGGATGTGATCGGAGCGTGGGGCATCGTCAACGGCTTCACGCCCATAGTCGCCGACAATGGCACGTACCGCGGCGGAGCGGACCCGCGCCGCGACGCGGTGATGCTGGGGTGGTAGAGGAAACTATGACGACCAAGAACGGCATAAGCAAGATCGAGTTGAGGGACGAGGGCATCTCGGTTGAGTGGAGCGACGGGCACAAGAGCCTCTACAACCCCAAGCACGTTCGCATCAATTGCGGCTGCGCCGAGTGCGTGGAGGAATGGAGCAGTCGGCAACTGCTGGACCCGGCGTCCGTGCCGGCGGACATTCGAGCGGAGGACTACCTGATGGTCGGCAAGTACGCTGTGCAGTTCCTCTGGAGCGACGCTCACTTCACGGGCATATACCCGTTCGAGACGCTGCGAAGACTTTGCGCGTGCGAAGAGTGCGGGGCGACAAGGTGAGGGAGGCGCTTCCAAGGGCTGTCCTCTTCGATCTGGACGACACTATCATCTCCAATTCCAGGGTAACGCCGGCCATCTGGGTAGAGGTTTGCGATAAGCTCGCGCCCCAGGAGTTGGCGAGCGACCTCGTTACCGCCGTCCAGGAGAGCAGCCAGTGGTTCTGGAGCGAGCCGACGCGCCACCGCAGAGGACGACTCAATCCGCAGACGGCCTCCCTCGAAATCGTACAGACGGCGTTCGACCGGCTTGGCGCGGACGCGCCGCCTTCGCTGGTGGGCGAAATCGCCGAAACGTACCGGGCACGGCGCGAGGAGGCCGCCAGCCTGTTCCCCGGCGCCGTGGAAACGCTGGGCCGGCTGCGGAACGCGGGAGTACGGCTCGCGCTCATCACGAATGGCAGCGCGAAGGGACAGCGGCGCAAGGTGGAGCGGTTCGAGCTGGCGGGATACTTCGATTGCATTGTAATCGAGGGTGAGTTCGGCGTCGGGAAACCGGACGAGCGGGTGTATCAGCACGCGCTGGCACAGCTTTCGGCGCGACCGTCGGAGGCGTGGATGGTCGGGGACAACCTGGAATGGGAGATAGCAGTGCCGCAGAGGTTGGGGCTGCGCGGCGTGTGGGTCGATTGGGCCGGGAATGGACTGCCGGAATCGACCGACGTTCGGCCGGACCGCATCGTGCGCGCCATTTCTGAGCTGGTCTAGGCCGGCTGTTGCCGCATCTTCTGCCCGGCTAGGATGGCTACCGAACCCAGCCCGACGCTCTTGTGGGCTACTGCTCGAAGGCCGGAGTCTTCCATCAGCGACGCCAACTGCCTTGCGCTGAGGAACTCGCTCACCGACTCCGGCAGGTAGGTGTAAGCCTCGCGCTCTCCCGCCAGCAGCGCGCCCAGCAATGGCGTTATGTAGCGGAAGAAGAGCGGGAACGTCCTGCTCCAGGGGCCCCGTCCCTCGATGCGGACTATCTCCAGGATGACCACGCGCCCCCCGGGCCGCACGACGCGGGCCAGTTCTCGCAACGCGAGAGGAACGTTGATGAAGTTGCGCACGCCGAATCCCACTGTGGCGCAGATGAAAGAGTCGTCCGGGAAGGGCAGCGCGTGGGCGTCGCCGACAACGAGGCTCACCCTGTCTGCCACACCCTGCTTCTCGGCCTTGCGCGCCGCGACCGACAGCATCTCCGGCGTGTAGTCGAGTCCAGCCACGCGCGATACCGAGGGGTTGCGGGCGAGGTCGAAGGCGAAGTCCCCTGTGCCGGTGGCTACGTCGAGCGCGGGGCCGGACAGGTCGCCCACTGCGATTCGGCAAGCCTTTCGACGCCAGCGGTAGTGCATCCCCCCGGTCATAACGGTGTTGAGCAGGTCGTAACGCCGCGATATGCGGGCGAACATCCTGTTTACGTACCTCGACCTGTCCAGTCCGCGAAGATGCGCCAACCGGGAGCGAAGCGGGCTATGCAACTTAAAACACATTCGCTCCCGTCTCCCTATCGCCCTTTCAACCCCTTGACAACGCGGGGTAGCGCGGGCAGCAGGTCGCTCGCTATCATGCCCGCGTCGCCAAGCTCGTTGCGCACCAGCTCCCCAGCCGAGCCATGCAGATACACCCCCAACGCGGCGGCGTCACCGAGCGCAAGGCCCTGGGACAGCAGCCCCGCGATTGCGCCCGCGAGAACGTCGCCGGTGCCGGCGGACGCCAGGCCAGGGTTGGCGAAAGGAGACAACATCGTCTTGCCGCCGGGGGAGGCCACGACTGTGTATGCGCCCTTTAGCGCGATTACCTTGTTCCACTCCACAGCCGAGCTTTTGGCCTTGTTTACGCGGTCTGCCTGAATCCCGGTCGTCGGCTCACCCGTCAGCCGCGACATCTCGCCTGGATGAGGAGTGAGGATGGCTCTGTCCGCGAACCTCTCGTGCCAGCCATTGCCCCGGGAGCGAAGTGGGCTATGCAACTTCAAAGAAAGACCGGCCAGAAAATTGAGGCCGTCGGCGTCCACCACGGTTGGCGGCAGCGTCGCGCCCGAGAGGAGAAGCCGCCCTAGAAAATCGCGCGTCTCGGGCGCCTGTCCGAGTCCACAGCCTACGAGCAGGGCGTCGTAGCCGTCCAGTTCGTCGAGGACTAGGGATGCGGCGTCTCGCGGCGACACCACTCCCGGCCCGGGAGCGAAGCGGGCTATGGAACTTGAAACAGAGGACTCCGGCAATGGCAGATACGTCGGCTCGGCGGCCTTCGACGCGACGCTCATCTGGAGGCTCCGAGGAATGGCGACCGTCACGAGTCCGGCCCCCACGCGGGTCGCCGCGGCCGCCGCCAGGTATGCCGCGCCGGTGTAGCTCCGTGAGCCGGCCACCACCAGCGTGCGGCCAAAGCTGCCCTTGTGCGCGGCGCCGGGCCTGGCGGGCAGCATGGACGCGGCCCACGCCGGCGTCATCAGCTCTACCTCAACGTCGCCGTCGAGCCCCCCCGGTAGTCCTATGTCCAGGACCTCCAGGCTGCCCACCCTGTCCGCGCCGGGGAAGGCGAACAGACCCAGCTTTGGGTAGCCAAGCGTTAGCGTGACGTCCGCCGGCGGGGTGACCGGGTCAACCGCGCCAGTGTCGGCATCCAGCCCTGTGGGCAGGTCCATGGCGAAGACGCGGAGCTCCGGGCGGCGCGCCCTGGCATCCACGAGCTCGAGGAGGATGGCCTCGAGCTCGCCATCGATGGGACGGGCGCGGCCCGTTCCCAGCACGGAGTCCACCACCACGTGGGCGGACGCGAGCGGCTCTTTCAGACGCGCCAGGCCCGCGTCACGCGAGGCTGGCACCCGGGAGCGGAGCGGGCAATGCAACTTCAAAATAGGCAGCCCCAGCTCGCGGACGATGTCCAACTTGGGGTCGGGCGCTCTCCTGTCGCGGCAAAGGTAAACCACCACTCGCGCTCCCCAGCGGTGCAGATGGCGTGCCGTGACCAGGCCGTCGCCGCCGTTGTTGCCGGGTCCAACCAGGACCACGACCTTCACGCCCGCAAGATGCCCAACGTGATGCCGCACACGCCGCGCCGCCGCGAGGCCCGCGTTTTCCATCAGAGCGTCTTTGAAGACCCCCGCTTCCTCCGAGCGGTCTTCTATCCGGCGCATCTGTTCCGCGCTTACGACTTTCATGGTTCTTGGACGGCTATATCTTGCCGACGAGCGACTTCAACAGCGCCCGTGTCCGCGAAACCGAGCCTTCCTCGTCGTCTCCTACGGGGAAGATTGAGGCCAGCAATTCGGTCGCGCCTGCGTCGGCGACCTCGCGCAACTGGCTCTCCACCTCTTCCTCGCTGCCCACGACGGCTATGTCGGCCGGACTCTCGACGCCCTCCAGGTCCAACATGCGCCGGTAGCTCGGCAACTGGCCGTAGCGCACAAAGTTGTCCGCCGCCCGTTGACGCGCGGCCACCGGGTCGTCTGTAACCGCGATGGGAAGGCCGACGCACACCCGCGGTTTCGGCCGGCCGGCGTTCTCGGCGGCGGCGCTGATACGGGGCGCGACGTGGGAGCGCAGGGTCTTCGGGCCGACCATCCAGGTAACCGTGCCCTCTGAATGCTCCCCAGCGATACGAAGCATCCTGGGAGCGAGCGCGGCTATGAGGATGGGAAACGGCGCGGCGTCGGGCACGTCGATTGCCGCGTTCACCCTGAACATCTCGCCCTCGAACTCCACGCTGCCGCTTTCGACCAGCGCCCGCAGCACGCCCAGGTACTCACGCATGTGGAGCGCGGGCCTGTCGAACGACAGACCCCAGCGGTCTTCCACCGACGGCCTGTGAGATAGACCGATGCCGAGGTCCAGCCTGCCCCCGGTGGCGGCGTTGGCGGTGAGCGCCTGCTGCGCCAGCATCACCGGATGGCGTGGGAACGTCGGCACCACGGCCGTGCCCATGCGGATGCGCTCCGTCCGCTGTCCAGCCAGGGCGAACAGGGTCAGCGCGTCCACGCCCGCGACCTGCGCCGACCAGAAGCTGTCGAAGCCGTCGCTCTCGGCGTCAACCGCCTGCTGGATCTGTCCCTCCAGCCCATTTGAAGCTCCCATAGAGCCGATGAAGATTCCGATACGCATGTCGCGCCTCCTCAGGTCTGCCTTCTCACGGGCAGCGTGTTCTCGAACTCGCTCTCACCCACTACGAACGCCACCGCGAACTCCTCCGAGTGCGACAGCGACAGGGCCAACTGCTCTATTCCAAGACGTTGGGCGCGGGCAAGGGCCTTGCCGTGCAGCCGGACTGTGGGCGCGCTGCCCCTGCGTCGAACGACCTCGATGTCTTTCCAGGGAACGCCCCGGATGCCCGTTCCCAGCGCCTTCATCACCGCTTCCTTTGCGGCGAACCGGCTGGCGAGTTGCGGCGCGCGTCCTCGGCAGTAGGCTATCTCGCCTTCGGTGTAGATGCGCCGGGCAAACCTGTCGCCGTACTGCTCCGCGACGCGCTCGACGCGGCGAATCTCTATGATGTCCACGCCGGTAACCAGCATTCTAGCACCGCTTCCATCTGAAAGTGACAAGCACTGAACAGCGACCGTCATTCCCGCGAAAGCGGGAACCCATCGCAATGGCTCGCCGTTCGGCAATCCAGTGTGCAAAGCGGCCGCGATGTTATCAAATACACCTGGAAGCAGTACTAGCCCTCTGCCCAGATTGTATGCTATGCCACGCGCCACGCCTAGACAACCAGCCCCGCGCCCTTTGGACGAGCCTTCCCACCATGCACCGACGGCTCGGCGCTCCACTTGGCTGCGAGGCGTCGCACTGCGGCGTAGGTGTCCTCGTCGAAGCCCAGGAGGTCGCAGACCATCCGGCGGTCCAGGAGTGCGCGGTTGGGGTCTGCGTCCGCGAGGTAGGCGGGCTTCAACTCCAGGTCCCGGAACTCGCTGAAGATGTCCTCCGCCGTGCGCAGCTGCGCGTCGGTGAGGGAGCGAAAGTCGAGCACTGGCAGCGAGCGTATGACTAGTCGGGTCATTTCCCCACGTCCGGCTTGCTGACGGCTAGAATGCCACCAGTAGGCCAGTATACCTAACGTGCTGTTGAGCCAAGTAGAGAAGGCATAGTCAAATCTTTTGTCAGGAAAAGTCACGTTAGGCCACGCCCGGCCCCCTAGACTCTCCTGTTTGGTAAACGCCACTGCTAGAGGTTGTGAATTGAAACGAAAGCCTCTGCTTATATGACAACGACTAGCCGTAGTCCAGAGTTCGGCTGCTCGTTCTTCCATCCTTTGGCGCACACGCAACTGAGAATCAGGTTCACACGTCAGTCTCGTTTCTTTCTTGGCATCGTGGTTATACAAAGATGGATAGGTTGCCGTCGGACTTGCGGATTCTTTCGTAAAGGGGCCTTTGTGGGTCCTCATAGTCAGGTAAGAGTCGTGAACACCCAACTGCCCAATCCTGTTTAGCCGCACTATCGGCAACTTATGAACTTTCGATTCTGCTGGCAACCTTAACTCTCCACCAGACAGCGAATGAGCAACCTGGGCTACTGAGGCGTCGAGAATCCGGGCTGCTCCCCATCCGCTCTCATGGTCGTCAATGGGCGCGTCCAGCATCTCGCCTGCCACGGCGTCGCCGCAGTATATGGGACCACCTCCATACGGCTCATCCTCCAGATGCCGGGGTGTAGTGCTGGTCAACACCGCCTTGGATACCTCTTGAGCGTCCACGAAACCTTTTGGCTTGCGCCGCAATGAGATGAAAGTCCCCCTACCCTTGGGCTTCTCATCCCGCGCTACCCTTCGACCGATTACCAAGCACTCGGCCATGTCCGTATCGGACGAAAACGACATGTCGTAGCCGTTGGTCGCGATGCTCACGATCGTGACATCGGTATATTGCGTGGCTATCAATTCCCTGAACTTGGCCCATGACGAGCCGTTGATTGCGGTGAATGGCAGCACCAACGCCAGAACGCCATTCGACCGCAGCTTCCTGTGGGCAAGCGACGCGAACGCGGAACCCAGCCCCGCGTGGCCATGGTATGAGGTATCCTTAGCCAACTGTTTCAGCCGATTCGCCATCCCGGACTGGTCGGCCTCAGAGGAATCAAAGGCGGCAAAAGCGGCGTTCAGCACCCCATCCTTGGAATCGTAGTGCTTGGTGTTGCTGGTAAACGGCGGGTTCATGATTACGAGATCGTATCCCTCGTCGGGGAATTCAGCCAGTACTTGGGATGCGGTCGCCTCGCCCACACTGCCGGTCCGCAACGCCGGGTTGCTCATGTTGAACAGGGTCAGCAAGGCCGAGGACCGGAGCAGTTCCAGCGAGCCAATCAACACGCCGCCGTCTTCCTGCCGGCCGTAGGGCACGGTGTAGAGACGGGAGTTCCCGAAACCCACCGAGGGTTCGACCCCCGACAGAGTGGAGCCGGTGATGTGGATGGCCGAGGGCATCACATCACAACCGTAGAGAACCTCTTCCATCATAGCGGAATGCAGCGCGGCAAGGTCGCCGCCAGCGCGTTCGTGGCGGGTGGCTATCTGCTCGTACACCGCCGACAGCAGCGCGCCGGTGCCGCAGGCAAAGTCCCCGATACGGAGCTTGCCGATGGCCCCGGCGTCCGACCAGTCCACGTCCATCTTGGCCACCGCGAGCCGGGCCAGCAATGCCGCGGACGCGGGCAGGGTGTAGAAGGTCGCCAGGTACTTGCGGTCCGCTATGAGGCGCTGGAATATGCGCCCGGTCAGGTCGTGGGCGTTGTTCACGCCGGTTGCGTCGATTCGCTGGGCCGTCTCACGAAGTCCCCGCAGGATCTTGGCGGCGGTGTCTCCCGGTATCTGCTCCAGGACGTCCTTGGCGATGGCGAAGATTGGCCAGTAGTTGATTTTCAGGATTTGGGTCCACGCCGCCAGCGTCTCATCCTGCGGGTTGGCTACGCCCGGGCCGCAGACCAGGAGCAGGGGTTTTACGCCCTCGTGCATCCCCGCGATGCGCTGGTGAAAGACCATTGCGTTGGCGATGATGGCGCAGGCCATGCGGCGGGTCTGCGGAACGTCGCTCATCCCAAGCAGCCGCGCGATGACTGGGGGGATGTTGGCCCGCAGTTTCGCCATGTCGTCCAACTCGTTGGCCGCCTGCCCAATCCCCTGCTGCAGCGCGTCGGCGGCGGCATCCACCGCCTTCTGGGGAACGGACACCAGACGAACCAGGTCGGCAAGGTCGGTTACGGAGCCGTCCAGCCATCCCGATTCGGGGAAGCGGCTGCCGTCTTCGTGCAGGACGCAGTAGGAGAGCCGGGCCGCGGCCACAGCCTGCCGGACGTCGTAGGCGGCCTCCACGGCCTGGGGGTAGCGCAGGGCGATGGCGGCCTCGACGGTTCGCGGCTCGCCCTGGACGCCGAGGCCCAGCCGCTCACGGGCGTCCCTTTCCGCTTCCGGGGCCGGCTCATACTCGGCCTCGACGACCACGGGAGAGCGGCCCGGCGCGGTAATCAGCACGTCGGCATGGCGGCCCGGGTGGTCGATGAAGGTCTGCGTGTTCTCGGAGCGCACCTGGCAGCCGGGCATCATGCCGCGAAGCAGGTCTCCGAGGGCATTGTTGGCGTTGGGTTCGATCTGGTGAGACATGTAATTCAAAGACCCAAGCGGTCGATTCCAGGGTAATTGTCGAAACCGCGGTCGAAGCTCAGGACGCGGTTAGTGCCCGCCTCGCACATCACTGGAGGCGTTGCCCCGCTTCTATCTCCCTGAGCATGACCTCTATGTCAGCCGTCGGGAATTCGTGCCGCGACGCATTGGCGATGGCGCGCAGCTTGGCTTCGACAGCACTCGTCTTGTCTCCCTTTGCCTTCCTCAAGGCTTGGCGAACCCATTCCGCCAGGGTCAGCCGCTGCCTCCGGGCAACGGCTTGAAACTCGAGGTACTCTTCCTCTTCTATGAGAACTTGAAGGCGTTTAGTCATGCTGATAGTTTACATCAACTCGGAACAGTTGCCGATTCAAAGATAGGCTGTCGATATTATAGTCTGCTAACATGGCAATTGAAAATGCGCTTGGTTCGACCCGCGAGCCTGCCATATAATTGGCCTGGAGCTATCATCGAAAGAGACGACCCAGGATAGGAGGCGTGTCTCATGGCCGCGAAGATCATAGACGGCGCCGCAATGGCCGCTGAAATCAGGGGAGAGGTCGCCGAGGGCGTGGCCGAGGTGAAGGCAAAGCACGGCGTTACGCCGGGACTGGCCGCCGTGCTGGTCGGAGACGACCCCGCCTCCGCGATATACGTCCGTAACAAGGAGAGGGCGGCATCGGAGGCAGGCCTAATGGCGGAGGTGTTCCTGCGGCCTGCCGACACGTCCCAGGACGATACGTTGTCGCTGGTGAAGCGGCTCAACGCCGACGACCGCTTTCACGGGATTCTCGTGCAGTTGCCGCTGCCCGACCACATCGACGAAAACGTCGTCATAGAAGCGATCAGCCCGGATAAGGACGTTGACGGCCTGCATCCCGTGAACATGGGGCGGCTCATGGCGGGCAGGCCCCGCTTCGTGTCCGCGACTCCGGCCGGCATTCAGCAGATGCTTCTGCGCACCGGGCACGACCCGTCGGGCAAGAACGTGGTGGTGTGCGGCAGGAGCAACATCGTTGGCAAGCCTGTGGCGAACCTGCTCATGCAAAGACTCGCCGGCTCGAACGCGACGGTGACGGTGTGCCACACCCGAACGAAGGACCTGCCGGAGGTCACGCGGAAGGCGGACATTCTCATTGCGGCGATGGGGCAGCCGCAGTTCATCACCGCGGATATGGTGAAAGAGGGCGCGGTGGTCATCGACGTGGGCACGAACCGGATCGACGCGCCGGAGCGCAGGCGGGGCTACCGGCTGGCGGGCGACGTTGACTTCGGCCCGGTGTCGGAGAAGGCGGCCGCCATCACCCCGGTGCCGGGCGGTGTTGGCCCGATGACCATCGCCATGCTGCTCTTCAACACGCTCAAGGCGGCGCGCTTCTCGATTCACCCCGAGCTTGCGGGATGAAGACCGATGATTTCGACTATCATCTGCCCCCTGAGCTGATAGCGCAGAAACCGCACGAGCGGAGGGACGGCTCACGGCTAATGGTCGTCCCGCTGGAGGACGCGCCCATACTACACTCATGGTTCGAATCTCTGGGCGGCTTCCTTCGCCCCGGTGACGTGCTGGTGTTCAACGACAGCAGGGTTATCCCGGCGAGGCTGCATGGGAGGCGGGCCGGCACAGGGGGCCGCGCCGAAGTGCTGCTGCTGAACAGGGTGGCGCCCGGGGTCTGGCGCGCGCTGGTGAGACCCGGCCGCCGCATGAGGGTCGGCTCGGTGGTGGAGTTCTCGGCGGGCGAAACGCCGATGAGCGCGGAGACGCTCAGCGTGGAAGCGGACGGCTCGAGGATGGTGCGGCTGCGCGGCGAGGAGCATATCGGCAGCGTTGGCGTCGTTCCGCTTCCCCCGTACATCCACGAAACGCTGAGCGATTCTGAGCGTTACCAGACCGTTTACTCCCGCGTGGAGGGCAGCGTGGCGGCTCCGGCGGCGGGGCTGCACTTCACCCGTAAGGCGCTCGACGGGCTGCGCTCGCTCGGCGTGGAAACGGTGTTCGTCACGCTTCACGTCGGTTGGGATTCGTTTCGCCCCGTGAAACGCGATGATCCGGCGTCCCACGAAATGCACGCCGAGCGGTGGGAGCTCAGCCAGGACGCGGCTGACGCGATAAACAGGGCCAGACGCGAGGGAAGGCGCGTCATAGCGATCGGCACCACCGCGACGCGTCTGCTGGAGCAGGTCGCCAACCTGAACGACGACCCGGACACGCCGCTGAAGGCAGGCTCCGGGTGGGCGGACCTGTTCATCCTGCCCGGCTACCGGTTTCGAGTGGTTGACGGCCTGCTAACCAACTTCCACCTTCCCAGGTCAACTCTCCTGATGCTCGTCAGCGCGTTCGCCGGACGGGAGTTGGTAATGGAATGTTACCGGTACGCTATCCGCGCGGGCTACCGCTTCTACAGCTTTGGCGACGCGATGCTGCTCTTGCCGTCGGTGGGGTAACGCACGTTCGCGACGGGCAGGGTCTTTCGATTATTGCAATCGGGGCAAGCCCGCTCGACCTGAACATGTCGAAAGGCCATCCGCCAATCCCACAATCGCAAAACCCTGATTCTGACAAGGGCCTTTCCAAAGTTCCCTCTCCCCTTCGTGGGAGAGGGTTAGAGTGAGGGGGCATTGGCCCCGTGCAAGTCTGTCACCCTCATCCTAACCTTCTCCCATCAAGGGAGACGGGACTTTCGAGACACTTCTTATGACGTTTGTTACCCAATGGGGTGGTATCTTGCGCTAAAATGCTCGCAGGGTGTATGTTAGGCATCACTAGACACCATAAAAGGGGAGAGGAGGGCATCATGGCAACACTGGGCGAGCGAGTAGAGAAGTTGGAGCAAGAGCAGGGGCATTTGCTTGATGTTCTGGTTTCTTTTGGAAAGCGGTTCGACGGTATCGACACTCGCCTGGACGGTATCGACGCTCGCCTGGACGGTATCGACGCTCGCCTGGACGGTATCGACGCTCGCCTGGACGGTATCGACACTCGCCTGGACGGTATCGACACTCGCCTGGACGGTATCGACACTCGCTTGGACGGTATCGACACTCGCCTGGAGGTCATCGTAGACCTCTTGCGCAACGGCCGGCGGCTTGGGTAACAAACGATATAATTCCCTTTGAAAAGGCCCTGGATTCTGACAACATCCCCTTGACGCGCACGAACACTCGTGCTACCAAGCCTCTATTCACGCACACGCCGCCGCCACGTAGCAACTCGAACACATAGACATCCTGTATAGAAGACAACCTCATTCCCCAATATCCCTGAACCCCCGCAGGGGCTCGCCGCTCGGCAATCCTCAATTCCTGATTCTGACAACAGTGCAAAACCCACAAAAGGGAGTGTCTCATTTCCTATACAAACAACCGCAACCCTACTACATTCCAACTCAGAAACATCCCCTAAATCCTCTCACAGCGTCACAGACCCCAAGTAGGAATGAGTCACAATGAATCAAAATGAGACACCCACAGGAGTTTTGCCCTCAGCGAGTACATCCCGAGTCTAACAACGCCTGCGCGCGAACAATCGAAAGACCCTGCGCGGCGGGCGGCTTTCTTGCCGCAGGGTTGGCTCTTGAGTAGAATGGACTCTGCCGCCGGGCGTTCCGCGAATCCGAATAACAGGGGGGCCGCTGATGGACGTTGGACTGCTGGACAAGAAGGCTATGGTGGTCGGAGGGAGCAGGGGCATAGGCAAGGACATCGCCTGGGAGCTTGCCAGAGAAGGCATGGACGTAGTCGTCTCCGCCCGCGGCGTCGAGGACCTGGAGAGAGCCGCAAGGGAGATAGGCGACGACACCGGGCGGAAGGTCATCCCCATGCCCATGGACGCGACCAGGCGGGAGCAGGTGGACCGGGTGGTGGCCGAGGCCGCGTCTCAGCTAGGGGGTTGCACGTCCTGGTAAACAGCGGCTCCTACCCCGGCGGCTCGTCAGCCGCGACGGGCTACATAGAGACGGTGGAGGATGAGGCCCTCATACATGACTTCGACGTAAAGTTCGTCGGCGCTCTCCGGTGTTCGAGGGCGGCTATCCCCTTCATGAAGGAGCAAGGATGGGGCCGCATCGTAAACATCAGCGGTCACAACGCCAGGAACGGCGGCAATCTGAGCGCCGGGGCGCGGAACGTGTCCATGGTGCACATGACCAAGACGCTGGCGAACCATTTGGGGCGGTTCGGCATTACGGTGAATTGCATTCACCCGGGCACGACGCGCACGGAACGCACGCCCGGCCTGCTCGTTGGGCGAGCGGGCGAGCTCGGCATCTCGCCGGAAGAGGTGGAGCGCAGGGACTTCACCCCCGACTCGCCCCGGGGCAACGCCATATGCAGGATGGTGGACGCGGCGGAGATAGCCTACCTGACGGTGTTTCTGGCCTCCGACAAGTCCTGGGCCGTAACCGGCGAGGTGATAGCCGCCACCGGTGGCACCGGAGTGGCCGTTTACTACTGAGGGAAAGAGGACAGGCACAAGACCTGTCCCTACCGGCGTTCCCTTGTGGGCGCCCAGGATTTGCCCCTGTAAGGTAGCGCCTACCAAATTGATACGGGTTAGGACGCTGGCGAGTCCTTGACTGGGGAGCATGGGGCATATTAACCTAGAATCAGGGGAAGCGAGAAGAGACGGCTTCCCGGTGAGCGTCGGGCGCGCCTGGTAATGCCTGCTCGCTGCGCCCGACTCCGAATCTGAATATCGAGGGTGTTTCAATGCAACTATCCGCTTTGCCCGCTTCCGCGCCGGAACTCAGGAAGATGATTCGCTACGACGAGCTGGTCCAGACGACCAGCGGCATGGCCCCCGGCAACGTCCAGGCCAACCTCGCCATCCTGCCGCGCGACCTGGCGTTCGACTTTCTGCTGTTCTGCCAGCGCAACCCGAAGCCCTGTCCCCTGATAGAGGTGGTGGAGGCCGGTTCGAGCGTGCCGGCTCAGAGCGCGCCGAACGCCGACCTGCGCTTCGACGTCCCCAAGTACCGCATCTACCAGTACGGCGAGATGGTCGCCGAGGTTACCGACCTGTCGGAGTTCTGGCGAGACGACCTGGTCTCCTTCCTGCTGGGATGCAGCTTCTCCTTCGAGTCGGCGCTGACAAAGGTGGGAATATCGCTGCGCCACATGGACTGCGGCAGCATCGTGCCGATGTTCATCACCAACATTCCGACCACTCCGGCGGGCGGCTTCTCCGGGCCAATGGTGGTCTCCATGAGGCCGATTCCGCACGAGAAGGTGGTCAGGGCAGTGCAGGTAACCTCCAGGTTCCCGGCCGTCCACGGAGCCCCCGTCCACATAGGCGACCCCGCCGCAATAGGCATCCGCGACGTATTCAATCCGGACATGGGCGAGCCTGTCGAAATCAAGGAGGGCGAGGTGCCCGTCTTCTGGGCCTGTGGAGTTACGCCGCAGGCAGTGGCGATGAAGTCCAGGCCGCCCTTCATGATTACCCACGCCCCGGGTTACATGTTCATCACCGATATGCAAGACGAGGACGTGTCCGTGCTCTAGCCGTCAGAACCGGCGGTTAGAGGCGCGCGGCGCGCCCTTGTAAGGAGCAATCCATGTCCATCGAAGACATTATTCTTGACAACGACCGCAGGGGAATCTCCGCGCTCAGGGCACACTTGCCCGAAGACTTCTGCGACCAGGCGGCCGCCCTGGTGCTGGAGCATCCGGGAACGGCGATAATCACGACGGGGTTTTACATTCTGGCGGCCGGGGCCGTTGAGACCGACGGGCCGGCCGGAGCCATCGTAATCGGTAACGCGCTCCAGTCCCTCGGCTTCGACGTGGTTTATGTAACGGACCTGTACTCGCTTCCCCTCATGAGCTCAGCCATCGCCCCTGAACACAGCGTGGTGGACTTCCCCATCACCGACGACGAGGCGAGCAAGAAGCACGCCGACGACCTGCTGGCGAAGATCGATCCCTCGGTGGTGATAGCGATAGAGCGGTGCGGACTCACCGACGAGAGCCTCTTCCGCAACATGCACGGCCAGGACATCACCCAGTACAACGCCCGCGTAGATTACCTGGTATCGGGCCACTCCAACACGGTTGGCATCGGGGACGGCGGCAACGAAATCGGCATGGGCAACCTGGCCAAAGAGGTGACGGAGGTTCCCACCCTGGTCAAAATCCCCTGTGTAACTGGCGTGAGCAAGCTCATCATCAGCAGCGTTTCCAATTGGGGCGGCTATGGACTGGCAGCCGCGATGTCCAAGCTGAGCGGCAAGAATCTCCTGCCATCCATCGAGGAAGAGCAGGAACTGGTGAAGCGAACGGTTGACATGGGCGCGGTGGACGGCATGAGCGCCAAGCAGGAGTACAAGGTGGACGGCTTCACCCTGGAAGAGAACAGCCAAACCCTGATCAGGCTGCACAAGTACCTGGCAGAGATAGGTGTTACAGGGTGACGATCACCCACCCCCTAACCCCCGCCCTTGACGGGCGGGGGAGTTTTCGCCCGACACACAACCATCTCCCGTCAGGGGCCTAAGGAGGACCGGATGGTCAGACTATCGGACATCGAAGTAAAGGAACTGGTCAGAGAGCGCTACTCGGAGGTTGCCAAGGGGGCGAGCGGTTGCTGCGACGACTCTTGCTGCTCGACGGAGACTCCGCTCTATACGCTGCAAGAGATAGACGGCCTCCCGGACGCGGCAGTGATGGCGTCGGCAGGCTGTGGCAATCCCACCGCTATCGGCGCGCTGAACGCGGGCGAGACGGTGGCGGACTTTGGCAGCGGCGGCGGCATCGACTGCTTTCTGGCGGCCAGGGCGGTTGGCGTGGAGGGCAGGGTGATCGGCGTGGACATGACGCCCGACATGGTGGAACTCGCGCGGAGCAACGCCGTCAAGCTGGGGCTGTCCAACGTGGAGTTCCATCTGTCCGAGATGGAGAGCACGCCCATCGAAGACGCCTCCGTGGACGTGCTCATATCCAACTGCGTAATAAATCTCGCCCCGGACAAGGACGCGGTGTTCCGGGAGGCGTTCAGAATACTCAAGCCCGGGGGCCGGGTCTATATATCTGACATGTTGCTGGTGAAGGAGCTCCCGGAAGCGGCGCGCGCCGACATGAGCAACTGGATAGCGTGCCTGGGCGGCGCGGAGCCTGTCGAAGTCTATCTGGGCAGGATGCGCGGCGCAGGCTTCTCCGAGGCGAGTGTCATATCCGACAAGGCCTGGGAGGGGTCCGAGGCGTGGGCGTCCAATGTCCACAGCATGAACATCAGGGCATTCAAACCCAATTAGCGAAGAACGCGAGCGTGCCCCGGCATCGGGGGGATGTCCGCCGCCCACGTCCGTCGTTCGTTCTGTCCGCGCCGTGGGCAGCGGACCCCGGAGTACGCCTCTACTCCACTCTCCCGGCTAGTCAGTCCTAGATGCGCACCTGGTGGTCATTGACATTCCCATTGGTCGGCTGTGGGACGCTGACCTTCTGCTCCCTGGCTTCGAGACGGAGGGAGTCGATGCCCCTGCGAACCTGCCCCAAAACGTCTGCCAAGTGGGACTCGAGGTTGAAGAGAACCTCGCGGGCGTACTGGTCCGCTCCCTCACGGCGCACGGTGGAGGTTGCATCGGACTCGTTCATGAAGCGGTGAGCCCTCCGCTGGGCATCCTGGATGATCTGATGGGCCTCCTGCGACGCCTTCTCCTTTGCCAGCTCACCCCTGGCCTCGGCAGCCTTCAGCACCTCTGATTCGCTGACTCTCAAAGAGTGCTCCTCTTGGGCGGAGCTCGTCAGTGACGTCGCCTGCTGCTCAGCGGTTCCCTTGATTCGCTGGGCCTCTAGGTAAGCCTGGTTGATGATGCTGTCCTTCTGCTTGAGGATCTCGTCGGACTCCTGCATGTTTGCCGGAACAGCGCGTCGCACCTCGTCTCCTATGGCAACGAGACGCTCTATCTGTTCGATGTCCACCATCACCTTCCTGCGGAGCCCGGGCACCCGCGTTCCAGTGGCGGCCAATTCGCGCAATTCGTCGATGATGTTTGTGATAGTGATGACGCTCCCCCTTTCTAAAATCTGCTAACGGTTTTGGCGCGGCTTCCGAGACTAACCAACCTTCGCCTTCAACGCTTTGGCGACGTGCGGGGGCACAAGGTTATCGACATTGGCCCCCAGGGATACCACCTCCTTGATACGGCTTGAGAAGACGAACTGGTACTCCAGCGAACTCATCATGCAAACGACGTCGATGTCTGAAGCCAGATTACGCCACATCAAACCCATTTCGAACTCCAGCTCGAAGTCGAATCCGGCCCTCAGACCTCTCAGAATGAACTGTGCGCCCAGATTGCGGGCGACCGTGGGAGCCAGCCCCGTAAAGGGCACTACCCTCACGTTGGGCAGGTGCGCAACGGCCTCCTCGAAGAGCAGGACTCGTTCGCTGGTCGTGAACGAGAGGGACTTCGTGGGAGGAGAATCGTAAACGCATATCACCAACTCGTCGAACAGCATTGACGCCCTCGTGGTGATGTCCACGTGGCCGTTGTGTACCGGATCGAAGCTACCCGGGTATATGGCTTTAACCATTTGAAACTCCAGCCCTATAAAATGAGACCGAGGTGTCGCCGTATCGTCGGCAGTCCTCTTGCGTTAGGTTGCCGTACCTCTGCGCCAGCGCTGTGGTGCGGCGATGCTCGACTACCACGACGCCGTTTTCGGCAACCAAGCCGCGCTCGCTCAACCCGGACATCAGGGTTGGCCAGGGCGCCGTATCATACGGCGGGTCGGCGAAGACCAAACCATATAGCTCCGACAGCGAGCCTAGAAACCTCTCGACTCTTGCCGCGTGCACCTCGCTGTGAGCTTGCAGCGCCAGCTCCCGCAGGTTTTCGCGAAGTTGCCGACAGCGCCTGGGATTAGCCTCGACGAAGTCCACCCAGGCGGCCCCCCCGCTCAGAGCCTCAATTCCAAGAATCCCTGTGCCGGCGTAGAGGTCCAAGACTCTCGCGCCTGCCACTGCGTCCTGGCCAAGAATCGAGAATATGGCGCCTCGTACCCTGTCGGACGTGGGCCTCAGACCACCCCCGCCGCTCGAACGTAGAATACGGCCCCTGTATGTTCCGCCCGTAATCCTGACGTTCATGAACCGCCGGGCCTTCTCCTACACATCCCGCGCCTCGGATGAAAGCTGCCTATGCCCGCCCCAAATGGTGGGCCGAAAATTGGTGCAAAGCGGTGCTTGGCAACGTAGCGCTAATGTTAACAAGAGCCGATAGCGGGTTAAAGCATATTTTGGACATTTTTTTGACAAAGTTGAACCTCTTTGTGGGTAGGGATTGAGATTTACAAGAGGGCGCGGGCAAGGTAGAATGTTAACCAAGCTGAGAGAGAAGCCCCCGGATCCGGTGGCCGCTCAGTCTTTTTGGTTTGGGGAGTACGGCCATGGCACAACGTGAATCTTATCTTACGCCGGACGGCCTGAAGCGGCTGCGGCAAGAGCTAGCCCATCTCAAGAGCGTTCGCAGGAACGAAGTAGCCGAGCGCATTCACAAGGCGAACGAGACCGGTGGAACCGTTGACAACGCCGAGTATGACGATGCCAAGAACGAGCAGTCGTTCGTCGAAGGCCGCATACGGGACGTCGAGAACATCCTCGCCAACGCGATAGTGGCTCCCCGGCGCAGCAAAGCCACAGGCCTGGTTGCGATAGGCTCGTCTGTAACAGTCGAAACCGCCCGGGGTTCCAGGCAGAGCTACAAGGTCGTTGGAAGCGCGGAGGCCGCGCCGCTGGAAGGCAAGATTTCCAACGAATCGCCGGTGGGTGGAGCGATTCTCGGCCACAAGGTTGGCGACAAGGTAGAGGTGACAACCCCGGCGGGTGTGGTTACGCTCACCATCACTAGGATAAGCTAAAGCTACGGCCGGAGGGGGTTTTGGGCTGCCGACGCCAGGGCGGGCTTCAAACCCGTCCCTACCGAGCCCGCTCGCTCCTCACTTTTGTTTGCGCCAATGGACGATAGACGCTGTATCAGTTTAGTTTAGTCGGTAGGGGCGTTCCCTTGTAGGGGCCCAGGGATGGGAAAGAGGGCAGGCACAAGACCTGCCCCTACGGAAGCGCCTACTACATTGATACAGGTTCGGATGATAGACGCATCTTGCGGACCGAGAGGGACTCAGTAAAGTGACTATTGAAGAGAACGAACTGGTAAGGGTACGCCTCGCAAAGCTGGAGAGGCTCAGGGCCAGAGGCATCGAGCCGTATCCTCACAGATTCGACCGCACGCACACAAGCCAGGAAGCCATAACCCTGTTCGAGGCCGAGGAGGAGCGTCACGGGCAGGACGACGCTCGCCCAGCAGCGAAGCGGGCTATGGAACTTAAAACCCAGGAGGTCGCCGTCGCCGGGCGAATCGTCGCCTTTAGGGCCATGGGAAGGGCCACCTTCGCCGACCTCCTGGACGGCTTCGGGCGCATCCAGGTTCTCTTCCGGCGCAACGTGCTCGCCGATGAGTACGAGATACTCCAGGAACTGGACCTGGGAGACTGGCTGGGAGTTCGGGGCCAGGTTTTCAGGACTCGCACCGGCGAGGCAACCGTCGAAGCGCAGGGCTTTACGCTGCTGTGCAAGTCGCTGCGCCCTCTGCCGGAGAAGTGGCACGGGCTGGTGGACATGGAGGCGCGCTTCAGGCAGCGCTACCTGGACCTGATTGCCAACGAGGAGGCGCGTCGCGTCGCCGTCCTGCGTCCTCGAATCGTCAGCGCGATCCGGCGCTTCATGGACGGACGAGGCTTCCTAGAGGTGGAGACGCCCATCCTGGTTCCCATAGCGGCGGGCGCGATGGCGCATCCCTTCATCACACACCACAATACGCTGGACAGGGACCTCTATCTGCGTATCGCCACCGAGCTATACTTGAAGCGGCTCATCGTCGGCGGTATGGAGAAGGTCTATGAAATAGGCAAGATATTCCGCAACGAGGGGGTCGATCTTCAGCACAACCCCGAGTTCACCATGATGGAGAGCTACGAGTCGTTCGCGGACTACAACGACGTAATGCGGATGGTCGAGGAGATGGTCTCCGGCGTGGCGACGGAGGTGACCGGGAGCGCGGTCGTGAAGTTCGAGGGAGAACGCATCGATTTCACGCCACCCTGGCCCAGACTCAGCCTGCGCGACGAGGTCAAGAAGCACAGCGGCATCGACTTCCTTCAGCATCCCGACATAGAGTCCCTCAAGACGGAGATGCGGCTGGTGGGCGTGGATGTGTCGCAGCAGGTTAGCTGGGGCGGTCTGCTGGACAAGCTCATCTCGTCCAAAGTCGAGCGTCACCTCGTGCGGCCAACCTTCCTTGTGGACTACCCCGTGGAGATGTCGCCGCTCTCCAAGAAGAAGAGGGACGACCCTCGACTGGTGGAGCGTTTCGAGGGGTTCGTTGCGGGCATGGAGATATGCAACGCCTTCACCGAGCTAAACGACCCCGTCGATCAGCGCGCACGTTTCGAGGAGCAGGAGACCCTGCGCTCGCAGTACGCGGAAGAGGAGATGGACAGGCTCGATGAGGACTTCCTGGTTGCCATCGAGCACGGAATGCCCCCCACCGGCGGGCTGGGCGTTGGCATAGACCGCCTCGCCATGCTCCTCTCCGGCCACCATAGCATCCGCGAGGTCGTGCTGTTTCCGCAGCTACGCAGCAGGTAGCGTTTGACACGCTGAGCGACGGGAGGCCCTGGGGCTATGCCGAAAACGAGCGAGGTAGCCATCGTAGGCGGCGGGGTGATTGGGTGCTCCATCGCCTACTACCTCGCCAAGCGGGGAATCAGAAGCGCCGTCTTCGAGCAGCGCGGGTTCGCCTCCGGCGCGTCGGGCGCCACCGCGGGCGTAGTCGGCCCCTTGTGGCACATATCGCCCGACAGCAAGGACGCCTTCGCGCTCGGACTGCGAAGCCTGGACGCCTTCCCCCGCCTGGCGTCGGAACTGGCGGAGGCGGGCATAGACCCGGCTTTCCGCCAGTCCGGCATCCTGAAGGTCGCGTTGTCCGGGGAAAACGCCCAGGAGCTGATGGACAACCTCACCTGGCAGGGGGAGCTTGGACTGGGCGCGAGTTGGGTTGACGCGGACGACGCGCTGCGGATGGAGCCGCACCTCAACCCGGACGTCATCGGCGGCGTGCTCTCTCCGCAGGAGGGCTACGTGCACGGGCGCCGACTGGTGGACTCCCTCGTTCACGCGGCGACACGGCTGGGCGCGATCTTCCTAGAAGGCGTGGAGGTCGTCGGGCTTGTGGCAGAGGGCCGCCGGGTCAGCGGTGTTCGCACGAGCGCGGAGACCTACGGCGCGGACCACGTCGTCATAGCGGCCGGGCCCTGGTCCGGACTTGCCGGGCGTTGGATACCCGAAAGCCTGCCGGTTCGCCCCGTGAAAGGGCAGCGCATTCTGCTCAGAAAGCCCGGCTTCATGCCGTCGCTGCCCGTTAACGACTTTGGCGGCTACGTCATGCCGCAGCCGGACGGGAGCATACTCGTCGCCTCCACCCGCCACGAGGGTGAGTTCGACGACCGGGTTACGGCGGACGCGATAGGCGAACTGATTGGACGAGCCATAGGCGCGTTTCCGATACTACAGAACGCGGGCTTCCTCGGAGCGATCGCCGGAGTGCGGCCCGGCTCTCCCGATGGCGTTCCCATCATCGGCCCCGTGCCGCGCTGGGAGGGGCTCAGCGTCGCATCGGGGCACGACTCCGTCGGCGTTATGCTCGCTCCGGGCACAGCGCAGCTAATAGCCGACTACATCGACGGCGGCGACGCCCGCGCTCTCAAGCCATTCAGCCCGTCGAGGTTCGAGCGGGCATCCTAGCCGGACGCAGGGTCTGACCGCACCAGCCCAATCGTCAGCTCGACGCCCTCCACGGTCTGCGTTTCGGTGTAGGCCTCTTCCGGCGGGTCGCCGCTGACCACAGAGCGGCTCAGCGTCTCGCGGCGGATGTAGTCGCCATGAACGCTCATCACCTCTTGAATGCCGTCGCCCTGATAGTAGGTCAGGATGTAGTCGGCGATGTCGAAGCGCGCGGAGCGGCGCATGTTTTGGATGCGGTGCACGAGCTCCCGCGCCATGCCCTCCAGCGCAAGCTCCGCGCTAACCTCCGTCGTGACCGCCAACGTGTAGCCGCCCTCCGAGGTCACGGAGTAGCCTTCCCTGTCCGTCGCGCTCACGAGGACCTCCTCCGGCTCCAGTTCGTAGCCCTCCACGTCAACGACGTTGCCCGCGTTGACCTGTGAGCGAATCTCCTTGGGGTCCGCGGCCTTGAGGCCCGCGATGATGTTATGGAGTTCCATGCCGTACTTCGGCCCCAGCACGGGCATGTTCGCCTGCGCGCTGAAGTCCAGCACCTCGCCCTCATCCGAGAGCGTGACGACGTCCTTTACGTTCAGCTCGTCACGCACCTGCGGGATCACGTGCTCCAGGTGGCGCGCTTCGTCCGGCGTTCGCAGCATAACAAGCGCGGTCTCCAGAGGCTGCCGCACCTTCAGCTTCGCCTTGCTCCGGGCGGCGCGGCCCATGCTGGACAGCCGCATCGCCAACCTCGTGGCGTCGGAAAGCTCCTGGTCGAGCTTGCCCGCGTCCGCCTGCGGGTACGACTCCAGGTGCACGCTCTCACGACCGCCGGCCTGTTCGGGAACGAGGTTGCGGTACATAGACTCCGTGACGAAAGGCATGAACGGGGCCAACAGTTTCACGAGCGTCACCAGGCACTCGTACAGCGTCGCGTATGCGGAGAGCTTGTCCTCGTCGGTGTCGCTCTTCCAGAAGCGGCGGCGGCTGCGGCGCACGTACCAGTTCGACAGGTACTCCACGAAGCCCTCCGCCGCGCGGCTCGCCCTGTCCGGCTCGAAGTTCTCCAGCGCGCCGGTTACCTCCCCGACGAGGCTGTTCAACTCGGATATGATCCACCTGTCGAGCTCCGGCCTTAGCTCTACCTCCGGCGCCGGAGTCGAGGGGACGTACCCGTCGATGTTGGCGTAGGTTACAAAGAAAGAGTACACGTTCCACAGCGGAATCAGGAAGCGGCGGCGCACCTCGTCGGCGGAGCGATAGGCGAAGTTCACGTTCAGCGCGGGGTTTTGGCGCGAGTAAAGCCAGCGCATCGAATCGACGCCCATCCGCTCGGCGGCGTCCTCGAACCAGATGGCGTTGCCCTTGCTCTTGTGCATCTCCTCGCCATTCTCGTCCCTCATCAGCGCGTAGCTGAACACGGTCTTGCACGGCTCGGAGTATTCGAGCGCCGCGCTCATGGTGAGCAGCGAGTAGAACCAGTTGCGGAACTGCCCCGGGAAGCTCTCGGAAATCCAGTCGGCCGGGAACCACTCCCGCCAGTAGTCCTTGTCGTGGCGGTACTTCAGCGTGGAGAAGGAGACGATTCCCGCGTCCAGCCAGGGATTGCCAACGTCTCTGATGCGCGAGACGCCGGCCCCGCACTGCGGGCACTCGATCTTCACTTCGTCGATCCATGGACGGTGCGGCGAGTGGCCGCTGAATTCGGTCCAGCCTTCGATTGCCCTCTCCTCCAGTTCAGTCTCGCTGCCAATTACCTCGAAATGCCCGCACTCGCACTTATAGATTGGCAGTGCCAGGCCCCAGTAGCGCTTCTTCGAGATCATCCAGTCGTCCATGTTGCGCAGCCAGTCAAGCTCACGTTCCAGCCCGAAAGAGGGAATCCAGCGAATCTTGCGGGTAACGTCCGCTATCTTGTGGCGCAGCTCGTTCATGGAGATAAACCACTCGTCCACCAGCCGGAACACGAGCTCTGAGTCGCATCGCCAGCAGACCGGGTAGCGGTGGGAGTACTGCGCCAGGTGGTAGAAGACGCCCTTCTGGCGCAGGCTGTCGTATATTGGCTTGTTGACATCGTAAACGCTCTTCCCGCTCAGCCAGTCGAAGCCCTCGATGAAGTCGCCGAATTCGTCCAGCGGCGCGATGGTCGCCAGCCCGTGCTGCTTGCCGAGCGCGAAGTCCTCCTTGCCCGCGCCAGGCGCGATGTGGACGATTCCCGTGCCCTCGTTCTCGCTGACCTCCTCCCACAGCAACACACGGTGCTCCACTCCGGCCTGCGCCGGGAGCTCGTCGAAGGGGCCCCGGTAGCGCAGGCCGACCAGCTCGCTGCCCGGCATCTCCCGCAGCGCCTCGTACTCGCCGCGCAGCGCCGGGAGGAGCGCCTTTGCCAGGTAGAGAGTGTCCTCACCCTGCCGCACTTTAACGTAGGTCTTGTCCGGGTGCACTGCGGCGGCCACGTTGGAAGTGAGCGTCCAGGGCGTCGTCGTCCATACCAGGAGGGACTCTCTGTCTTGGTTTGACGTTGCATAGCCCGCTTCGCTCCCGGCGACCAGCGGGAACTTGACGAACAGCCCCGGATGCACGACCTCCTTGTAGCCTTCGGTCACAATCTCGTGCTCGGAGAGGCCCGTGCCGCAGCGCGGACACCAGGGCATCACGTCGCGCCCCTCGTAGATCCAGCCGCGCTCGTGGCACGTCTTCAGAAAGCGCCAGATGGTGTAGTTGTTCTCGTCAGCCATCGTGTGATAGGAGTCGTCCCAGTCCATCCAGTAGCCCAGCCTGACGGACTGCCGCGAGATGACGTCTGAGAACCGCCGAACTCGTTCCTTGCACAGCTCCACAAACCGGTCGATGCCGTAAGCCTCGATGTCGCGCTTGGACTTGAACCCCAGCTCCTTCTCGACCTCGACCTCTATCCACAGCCCCTGGCCATCGAAGCCGTTCTGGAAACGCTGCTTGTAGCCCTGCATGTTCCTGAAGCGCAGGAACATGTCCTTGTACGTGCGGCCCCAGGCGTGGTGAACCCCCATCGGGTTGTTGGCGGTTATAGGCCCGTCGATGTAAGAGTAGCGCTTGTCGGCGTTGAGGTTGCGCTCGCGGTACTTGCGAGGGATGTCGCGCTCCTCCCACCACCCCAGGATGTCTCGCTCCATCGCCGGGAAATCCACCTTGGAGTTGACTGGACTGAACATGCGGTTCACCTCCCTACAAAACACAAAAACTCCCATCCCCTGAGGGACGAGAGTTTCAAGAATCCCGCGGTACCACCCTTGTGTTCCCCGGCAACGCGATACGATTGCCGAGGCGCTCCATTCGCCCGGCTGCGATATACGAACGCCGGGCCGCCCCTCTAACGGTGGGCGAGTCCGTCGGCGCCTACCGGCCTGTACGCCAACTCCGGCGTACAGGGTTTCGGGCCGAGGCTCGGGAGTGATTTTCGCCGAGGCGCGCCGCGTCTGCTCTCACCGTTCGCCCCGATGCGTCGGGGCAATGCCAGACTCGCTGTGCGGCCGTTTCCCGCTACTCGTCTCCGTCTTAGCCTTCTGGTATTCTTCTGCTGTCACAATAGACGGATTTTCTCAGGTGATAAGCGTAGGACAAGCAGCGAGGTATGTCAATGCTTGTTGCGATTGCGTAGGGTCTTTCCAAAGTTACGACTTTCGGCTTCGACCTCCAACCATCGTTCCCGCGAAAGGCCTGCCCCGTACTCCGATACGGGGCGGGAACCCAGAGCAAGGATGCCCCCTCCCTTTGATGGGAGGGGGTTAGGGGGTAGGTGAAGGCGGGGCGGATGGGGACGTCTGACTTCGACTTTGGAAAGGCCCTGGATTCCGACAACCCCCTATTGACACACACGAACGCCCGTGCTATCCTCGCTTTAGTAGGCCCGGCGCCAATCCGGCGCGACACCATGCCACACAATTATGAAAACAGGTTACACCCCCTTGCAAACGCCAAACTTTCAAAAACAACCCTTAGCCCAGAGAATCCTGAAGGTGACAAAGCGGGACAAATCTTCTGAGGCCCCAGCTACGAAATGTCATAAAATGTCACAGGATGTCGCGGTTTGAGATGAACTCCTACAGGCTCACAGGCAACTCGCCCCCAACTCTGAACAGTTACGCCCGCAGGCCGGCGCGATCCAGGAGGGTAGCAACTCGTACCCGAAATTGGTAAGCTATAGGTATAACGATTCGGCTTCGACACGCTGGCATCAGGCGGTGAGTGATTATGCAAGACGTTTTCCATGAAGCAGTCAATTTGCTCGGACAGGGCGACCCGATTGTGGTCGCCACCGTGGTCCGCACCAAGGGCTCGACCCCGCAGAAGCCAGGCTCCAAGCTGCTGGTTCGCAAGGACGGCAGCGGCGTGGGCACGCTGGGCGGCGGCTGTGTCGAGGGCGACATCTGGTTTGCAGCCAAGGAAC
The DNA here is from genome assembly GCA_965217565.1 of Dehalococcoidia bacterium. Classification (GTDB taxonomy): domain Bacteria; phylum Chloroflexota; class Dehalococcoidia; order Lucifugimonadales; family CATOSD01; genus CBDCIS01. The sequence continues at coordinate 470,396 of CBDCIS010000003.1, read as the reverse complement.
TCCTGAAGCGGCAGGGCAGCACGGAGTACCGCGAGTACGAACTGAACGAAGACCTGGCCGCCGAGGACGGCCTGGTGTGCGGCGGGACGATGTACTTCCTGATTGACCCTGTCTATTCCGCCGAGCGGTACCTCTCCTTCGCCAGGGAGATAGACGAGGCCTATCGGGGAGGCGCGTCGGTCGCGCTCGCCAGCGTGATTCGCGCCGGCGGCGGCAGTGAGCCGGAGGGCGCAAAACTCTTCATTCGAGAGGGCGGCGCCACCGAGGGAACGCTTGGCAGCCCCGACCTCGACAGGGACGCGGTGCATAAGGCCATGGCCCTGATGGTTCACGGCAAGAACGAGTACGTGGCTCACGAAAGCGGCGCGGAGTACTTCGTCGAGGCCTACACCACGCCGCCGCAGATAGTGGTCTGCGGCGGGGGCCACGTGTCCAAGGCGATTGCTCCGCTGGCGAAGAAGCTGGGATTTCGCGTCTTCATCACCGATGACCGCGAGGAGTTCGCCAACAAGGAGCGTTTCCCCGAGGCCGACATCCTGATGCCCCTCAAGCCGGAGGACGCGCTGCCTCAGCTTCCCATCAACCCCAACACCTTCATCGTGGTGGCGACGCGAGGCCATCGCTACGATAACGTCGCGCTGGAAGCCGCCGCCAGGACGTCTGCCAAGTACGTTGGTCTCATGGGCAGCAGGCGCAAGACGATTCTCATCTATGAAGACCTCATCCGGAACGGCGTGCCGATCGAGCGCGTCAGGGAGATTCGCTCCCCGGTTGGCCTGGACATCCGCGCCAGGACGCCCGAGGAGATCGCGGTTAGCATAATATCCGAAATCCTAATGTTCAGGCTTGGCGGAACAGGCCAGCCCATGAAGCTGGAGGACTGGCGGCTGGAGCGGATAGCGCAGAAGGTCCGGGCAGAGGAGTCCGTTCCGGTCGCCGACTAGCAGATGGCCCGGCTATCCGCGATCCTGACCGCCGCGGGCGAGTCCACCCGCATGGGCCGTCCGAAACCCCTCTTGCCCTGGCGAGGCGCGACGCTGGTCGAGCGCCAGGTCGCCTGCCTGCTGGAAGGCGGAGCTTCCGAGGTGGTCGTCGTGCTGGGACACGCGGCAACGGCGGTCGCTCCCCACATACAAGGCTCCACCGTGCGCCAAGTCGTGAATCCAGCTTACCGCATGGGCAAGACAACCTCGATTAGGGCCGGCCTCGAGCGCATCGATCCGCGCGCCGAGCACATCCTTCTCCTTGCCGTGGACCAGCCCCGCACCGCGGACATCGTCTCCAGGGTGATCCAGGCCCACCTCGCGAACGACGCCCTCATCACCTCGCCGCGCTACCAGGGACATGGCGGTCATCCGCTGATATTCTCAGCCGCTCTGAAGGAGGAGCTGGAGCGCATCTCGGAAGAGAAGCAGGGGATTCGAGAGGTGTTCGAGGCGCACAGAAACGAGGTGTTCGAGGTGGAGATAGACGACCCTATCATTCGGCTGGACCTGAACACGCCGGAGGCCTACGAGCAGGCCAGGAGGCAATACGGGGCATAGCGTCAAAAGTCCCTTCCCACTGAGGGGCTGACAGGAATAGGCTCATGCAAGGGGGTTCATGTGTGCACCCCTATAAGTCTCAAACCATGTCGGCAGCGGAGACCCTTGATAATCGCACAAATATGTGCTGGAATGGACTCGTGAACCACACAGAGTTTCTCAGGCGAGCCCGGCGATATGCCCGCAGGCACGGACTGGACTTCGACTCCTCTCCCAGCCGCGGGAAGGGCAGTCACGGGGAGGCCCGGCTCGGTCCCTACAGGACGACCGTCCCTCATGGCGAGATTCCCACGGGCACTCTGGCCTCGATGCTGAAGGACTTGCACATTGACAGAAGGGAGCTTTTGACCATGCGCTACGCCTACCCTTGCTCCATCGTCCGCGACGAGGAGGAAGCACGAGCCACCGGAAGGGAAGCCTATAGCGTGACCTTCCCCGACGTATACGGGGCCAACACGGGAGCATGGTCCTGGGAAGAGGCCGTTGATATGGCCAAGGACTGCTTGGAGGTCGCCCTCGGAATGTACGTGAAGGCCCACGAAGACATTCCCGCTCCCAGCCCCTTGGCGGAGGGGCAGGTGCTGATCTCAGTGGCGCCCATAGTCGCGGCGAAGCTCGCCCTCTATGCGGCGATGCGGGAGCAGAACGTCACCAACGTCGCCCTTGCCGTCCGGCTGGGCCTCCAAGAGAACGCAGTGCGTCGCCTTCTCGACCCTGGGCATCGCTCCCACATTACGTCGGTCGAAAAAGCCCTCGATGCCGTTGGGCGCTCCCTGGTGGTGGAGGATAGGGCCGCCGTAAAGTATCCCGAAACCTCCGCTGCCCTGTAGGATTGGGGCGCGGCTACGAGAAAGAGCGCTAGCTCCTGCCCCAGTCGTTCCAGGCCTGCTCCAGGCGGGATTGGGTTTGGGTGTACTCTTCGCCCAGGCGGGCAATCTCGGCGACCTGCCGGCGGGCGGAGGCTGACTCCAGGTCGGACTCCAGTTGGGTCAGGCGGGATTCCAGGTCGTGGATGATCTGCTCCTGGTCGATGACTTGCGGCTCTTGCCGCTGTTCCCTGTGCTTGGGCGCGGTGGGGCGTCGCCTCTTTGCGGGCTTGCCGGCGGACTTGGAGGCTTGGGGCGGCGATTCGAGGTTGGTCTGCGCCCACTCCTCGAAGGTTCCCTCAAAGGGCCGCACCGTGCCCTCTTCCACTATCCACAGACGCTCCGCCAGCATCGACATGAGCAGCCGGTCGTGCGATACGAACAGCAGCGCGCCCTCAAAGCCGAGAAGCGCCTGTTCGAGCGCCTCCCGGCTGGGAATGTCCAAGTGCGTAGTCGGCTCGTCCAATACCAGGATATTGGGCTGAGTCAGCAGAAGACGTGCCAGCGACAGCCTCGTGCGCTGGCCGCCGCTCAGCGACGACACCAATTGGAAGACGTCGTCGCCCTGAAACAGGAACCGCGCCAAGTAGTTCCGCGCGTCCTCTATCGGAATGTTCCTGGCGTCTAGCAGCGCTTCCAGCACCGTCGAATCCTGCGGCAGGTGGTCGCTGCCCTGGCGGAAGTAGCCCGCCCTGACGTTGTGGCCTAGCCTCGCCGCGCCCGACAGCGGCGGCAGCGCACCCAGAATCGTCCGCAGCATGGTCGTTTTGCCCACGCCGTTGCTGCCGATTATGGCGGTGCGCGAGCCGCGCTCGATCTTCACGTCCGGCACACTGAGCAGCTTGACCGACCGGTTGTCCTCTACGAATCCCACCTCCAGGCCGTCGGTGCTGATGACGATCCGTCCGGTTCGGCTGGCGGTCGATGCGCTGACGCTCACGGACTGCGACGACCTGGGCGCCTGGACACGCTCCAGCCTTTCCAGCCTCCGGGCGCGCCCCTTGGCCTCCCTCGAACGCTGCCCGGCCTTGTACCTTTGAATGAAGTACTCCTCCTTGGCGATGTACTCCTGTTGGCGCTCGAACTCCTTCTGCTGCCGTTCGACCTGCTCGGCCTTGAGGGACTTGTACTTGGTGTAGTTTCCGGGGAAGCTTTGGAGTCGTCCGTGGTCCAACTCCCATAGCTGGTTCACCGTCTTGTCCAGAAAGTAGCGGTCGTGCGAGACGACGACAAAGGCGTGAGAGAAGCGGTTTAGAAAGCCCTCCAGCCAACTCAGCCCCTTGAAATCGAGGTAGTTTGTGGGCTCGTCGAGCACGAGAAGGTCCGGGTCGGTAAGCAAGGCCCTGGCGAGGGCGGAGCGCGTCCTCTCGCCGCCGCTGGCGGAAGCTACCGGGGTTTCCAGGTTCTCCCGTGAGAGGCCCACGCCGGCGACGACGCGCTCCATGTGGTTGTGGTAGTCGTAGCCGCCGAGCGCCTCGTACTCCTGCAGCAGCGTCGAATAGCGACGCTCGGCCTGCCGTCGCTCCGCGCCCTGCGCGCGCTGGATCGCGAGGCCGCTGTCGGCGAGCGAGTCTTCGAGGTGACGCAGGCGCTGGAAGGCTCCCATAATCTCGTCTTCGAGTGTGCCATCGACCGCCTGCGCCGGAAGCTGCGAAACGTACCCTATCCGCAAGCCGCCTACTCTGGTCACCAAGCCGCCGTCCGGCTCCAACTCGCCCACGAGGACGCGCAGGAGCGATGTTTTCCCTCCCCCGTTGGGGCCAACCATCCCAATGCGGGCGCCGTCTTCGACCTCGACGTCGATGCCTGAGAAGACCTCCACTTCGCCGTAGAGGAGTTTGAGTTGTGAAGCTGTTAGGAGACGCACAGTTGTCAGTGTTTCAGTTGGTCAGTTGTCGGTAGGCTTGGCTTGGGGGCCTATGCGCTCGTTGAACCAGGACAACATGCGGTCCAGGTATTCCTCTCTCATTCTTGGGTGGGCGTTGCGGAACATGGAGTGGGCGCATCCCGGGAAGCGCACGAACTCCACCTCTTTGTCCAGACGCTTGAGCGCGACGAAGTACTGCTCGCTCTGCTCGATGGGACAGCGCAGGTCATCCTCTCCGTGGAGCAGAAGCACGGGCGTCTCGACGTTGGGCGCGTAGGTCAGCGGGGAGTGCTCCAGGAAGGCGTCGAGGGCGTCCTTGCGGAGCCCGCCCCACTGCATCTCGCCGAATCGTATGCCGATGTCGGACGTGCCGTACATGCTCGACAGGTTGATGCAGGGCGCGCCGACTACCGCCGCGCCGAACCGCGTGGTGTGGCCGACGATCCAACTGCTCATGAACCCGCCATAGCTGTAGCCGTGCACTCCCAGCCGCGATTCGTCTATGTATGGCCGGGAGCAGACCTCGTCCACGGCGGCCATAATGTCGAGATAGTCCTCACCGCCCCAGTCGCGCAGCACAGCCTTGAGGAAGTCCGGCCCGTATGACGACGAGCCCCTGGGGTTGACGCAGAGCACCACGTAGCCGGCCGACGCCAGCACCTGCTGACGCTGCTCGAAGGTGTCGTAGAACGCCCCGTGTGGCCCGCCGTGAATGTCCACCACCAGCGGGTACTTGTTGGAGCCGTCGAAATCCGGCGGCAGCCAGAGACGGGACTGTATCTCCATTCCGCCGCGAGACATCGTGAACTTTTCGAGCGCGGCGGCGGGATGCTCCTCGAAGTAGCCCTGGTTGTAACTGGTGAGTTGACGCTGCGCGCCGCTTTCGACATCCGACAGGTAGAGGTCGCCGGACGAGGACGGCGGGACCGAGAGCACGACCGCCGCACTGCCGCTCGCGTCGAATGTGGCGAGGGTGTGCTGTGCGCCGCCCATTCCTATCTTGCGGAGCTTGCCGCCCGACAGCGGCACCTCGTATAGGTACGACTCGCCCTGCCTGGAAGCGATGAACAGGAGGCGGTCGTCGTCGGTCCAACGCATCTGGGAGCCGGTTGTGACCGTCAGGAATTCGCCTGTTATTCGCTTCGGCGGCTGTCCGGGTTCGAGGACGAATATCGCGCTCTCGCGTCCGTCGGAGATCTCCTCGTCGGGCGAGCCGACGACGGCGAGCCGCTTGCCGTCGGGCGACCAGGTGGCATTCTGCGAGTAGGGCAGCCCCTCAGACCATAGCTCAGGCTGCCCGCCGCCCGTGGGCACAACGTAGGCCTCGCTGAAGCCAGTGATGTCCCTATCTTCGGCGCGGTCCGAGATAAACGCTATCCTCGCGCCGTCGGGCGACCACGCGGGCGCGCCATCGTCGCCCTCCCCAGAGGTGAGCTGCCGGGTCTCGCCGCTGAGCGCGTCCACGACGAATAGCTGGCGGAAGCCGTCGCCTTGCCAGCCTACGGTATCGAAGCGGTAGCGTATGCGGCGCGCCACGCGAACGCGCGGGTCTTTCGCGGGATCGTGCCCGTCCGGCGGCGCGTCCGGATCGACGTTGGAAACGAACACGAGCGCGTTCGATCGCGGTGACCAGGCGAACTCGGTCACAGCCGACGGCGCCGAGGTGAGCTTCCGAGCTTCGCCTCCCGCAGTGGGCATCATCCATATCTGGTTGCGGCCGGCTTCGTCGGGGCGCAGAAAGGCTATCGACTTCGCATCGGCCGAGAATCTGGGGGCGCTGTCCTTGGGCCCGCCGGAGAACGGCGCGGCTTCGCCGTCCGGCAACGCCATTCGCATAATGCGCGAGCGGTTGGCCATGGCCTCCCTGTCCACCCTGGAGCGCACGAAGACCAACTGCGCGCCGTCGGGAGAGAGGGAGGGCTCTGATACGCCGGTGAGTTCGTAGATAACGTCCTGGGGAGTTATGGGCGATGGCATCGGGATTCTCCTTTGGTGTTGGCGGTCAGCGCGGACTCTTGGACGACCCGGCTTGTCAGAATCAGGATGTTGCTGATTCTGACAATTGGCTCGGATGACGGCTGGAGGGCATAGAGGCCGCTACTCGTCGCCCTTGAGATACACTCCGTTGGGGTCCACCTCTTCGCGGAGGAGTCGCAGGTCCTGCTCCGTGGGCGGGTCAACGGTGATTATCTCCGGGGCTACCAGCGGCTCGAAGAGGGTGTTTTCCCTTACCCGCTCAAGCGACACGCCTGGCATCAGCTTCTCGACTCGGAGGCGGCCCTCCGACTTGTCGATGGCCATGACGGTGAGGTCTGTGATGACGAAGATGTCCGGGTAGGGCGAGGGCAGGCCGGCCTTCGCCCGTCCGTCCGGGCCGTCTATGTAGCCCGGACTGGTGATGTAATCGCAGCGCTCGGGGAAGCGGCGCTTCTCGTGGCGCGTGATAATCAGGATCTTCCTGGCGTGCGAAGCGAGATCGTTCGCGCCTCCGCTGCCTGGAAACCTCACCTTGGGCTTATCGTAGTCGCCGATGACGGTGGAGTTGACGTTGGCGAACTGGTCGATCTGCGCTCCGCCGAGGAAGGCGACGTCGGCCATCCCGCGCTGCAGCACGCCGCCCAGCGACTCCACCAGCGAACCGACCCTTGCGGCGCGGTACATCACCCTGGCGTCGGAGACCGAGATGGGCGTGGGGATGACTTCCGGCGAGATGGGGCCGGTCTCGACTACGTAGCACATGTGCGGCGCGCCGCTCTTCTGGGCGAACAGGCTTGCCGCGAAGGGCAGACCCGTGCCCACCAGCACGATGTCGCCGTCGCTGATGTAGCGCGCCGCCTCCACCACCATCAACTCGTCGAGAGCGTAGCCGTCGTCCATGTTTGCCGTCCCTTTCGTTTACACCAGGCCCATCATGATGCTTCGCAGCCTGTTGAGCTTCTTGATGCCCGCGGCCTTCTCCAGGTGGTCGTCAAAGGTCTCGCAGTCGTAGATGAACTTTTGCATATACTCATCGTAGGATTCGCCGCCCGCGCGGGCGCAGGCCTGGTAGTGGCGCAGGTGTTCCTCGTCGTGCTCGTAGTACCTGTACGTCGAGGTCGGGTACGCTCCCCAGGGCTGCTCCACGACGGCGTCCACGAAAATGTACGGGATCGTCGTTCGGTCCGGGTTGCGACGGACCTCGTCCGTGCTTATCAGTTCCTCGCAGCTTACGATTACCGCCTTCGACGCCCTCGTCATCTCGGGCTCCTGGGTGGTGAACCCCTCTATGACGACGTTGCCCATCTCGTCGGCCTTCTGCGCATGGATGATCGATACGTCGGGGGCCAGCGCGGGCAGCAGCACGACAGGCTCGCCCGGGTTCCAGGGGTTGTCTATCATCTCGAAAGGCTTGCCGTTCTCAAAGCTCTTCTTGTTCAGAATGTCGGTCCCCAGCAGGCTCTTGGAGGCCATGAAGGGCAGGCCCAGGGAGCCTGCGAGGAAGCGCGACGCCATGCCCAGATGGCTGTAGTCGTCCACCTCGATGCGGCCCTGCTCGATGGCGTTGCGCCACCTGAACGCGGTCCCGAAGCGTTCCAGGCTGCCGGTGCCGTTCTCGGTTCGCCGTACAAGCCCCGCGCCTACCATGATGTCCATAGACAGCGACAGGTTGCAGCCAACGAGGGTGAGGTCTTTCTTGCCCTGCCGCACTATCTCGTGGGCGATGACCATGCTGCATCTGCCGATGCTCTGCCCGCCCATGCCGATAGTCGCGCCATCGAACACGAACCTATCGACCGCCTCAGTGACGCTCATCAGCTTGCTGCCGAAATGCTTGCCCAACGCCGGCTCCTGGAAAACAACGTTCGGAATCGTGGGGTCATTGTATCAGAAAGAGTGGGTCAATGGTCAGCTTGCCAGGGTCGGCGCGCGGGGGCATGGGGGCACGTGGGTGTGGTATAATTTCGGAGTTGGCGTACAGGAGCGTAGCTCAGATTGGTAGAGCATCGGTCTCCAAAACCGAGGGTCGCGGGTTCGAGTCCTGCCGCTCCTGCCACTACATCATCAGCCCTCGAACGGGAATGAGCTTCTGGTTATACGGGTCAACCCCGAGAAGAACGCCTTCCAGGGTGTACGCGCCCAGAAGCGCTGTCGTCCCATCTTCGGCGAAGATGACCCTAGTTGTGGTTTCGCGTCCCTCCACTCGCGCCTTCGCCTCGGCCATGTCGAGCTCTACGCGCTCGCCCCCGGCGTACTCGAACGTCTCACGCTTGGCCGGGACGATGCCCAGCCGCCGGAGGGTAGAGCCGGGAATCACGGTAGTGGTCGCGCCCGTATCGACCAGCGCCTCGATCTCCTCGAACCTCTCGCCGCGCAGGTCACCAATGCCGATTGCCACGCTGAAAGTTTCCACGTGATTCTCCTTCGATTGCGGGCGATTGCCTGTACCCAGGATGCATGGTGGGCCTGTGGAGATTATAATACAAGCTCTGTTACCGGTTCCAAGCCGGGGGCCCGAGCAGCGCCGAGCGATAACCGTGATTGGACACATCACCAGCGAGACCGGAAGGCTGGTAGGACTCAGGATTGAACGTCGGACCTCTCGGATGATGCATTACAATCGTCCCGCCCACAGAATGTTTGCACACTCCTACACCTCTGTACTGAATGCGGACGGAAGCGGCGCCCACTACGGCGCATCGACCATCTCGAGCAGTGTGAGGACGGTCCGCCAATTCCGCATGGTACTCGCGGTTTGCAACCGCGCGGCAAGGTACTCATTCGTCAGCTTGCTGCGGGCGACGCCGTTGGGATAGTGCAGGTGGACGTTGCGCCCTCGCACCGCAAACGCGTCCGGCGGCGAACGCTCCGGGTCGAGACGGGATACCACTTCGGCGCCGGGCGTGTTCTCCAGAAATGCAACGTGGAGGAATCGCGGATCGCCGGAAGTATCGAAGGGGTTTGAGGCCACGACCTGCCGCAGTTCCTCGCTCGAACGCACGACGACGGCCGTCTCGTAGCCAAATCGCTGGCGAATGGCACGAATCACAATCTCAGGCACCCGTTCGGCCAAGTCTTGCGCTGCTTCGAACACGACGTTCCCGCTCTGAATGTAGGTCTGCACCGCCGAGCAGCCGGCCGCAGTGAAGATGTCTCTCAGATCCGCCATCAGCAGCTTGTTCTTGCCGCCGACGTTGACGCCTCGGAGAAGGGCGACGTACCGCTGCTCGCCAGTCGTCACAGACGATTCACTCTGTTGGACCATGCTCCGTCCTCCCGCTCACCACAACTCCGGCTTGCGCCTCATCGGGCTAGGTAAGCCACAGATTACAGGGCCAACCTGAATCTCAGCACGAAGGTTCTTTATTTTTTCCAGTTTGGTGGTCTACTGGGTACCCAATTCCATACGATCTTCGTCGAACCAGTCATTTGGAAGCTGCGGGATAGGCCAACTCCGGCTAGGACGCCAAACCTCCCAGCCATTGCAGAATGGAGGCCAAACGCTTTCCATGGTGAGGCCCCTTCGGGCTGGTGCTCGTATCAGGTGTGCTCACAACAGAATGCGGAGAATGTCGTCCAGTCGGCGAACTTCAAAGTCCGGCTCCTGCTCGGCAGTCTGGGGAACTTGTCCTTGTGACAGTCCCTGCTTGACGCGAATCGTCTTCCACCCAAGGGACTTTGCAGGTGTGATGTCGTTATCTATGCGGTCGCCGATCATTACCATTTTTCCCGCTCTGAACCCAGCTCTTCTCATAGCCAGCTTGAAGATGGCCAAATCTGGTTTGGTCAACCCCACTTCAGCGGAAGCAACGACCAGAGAGATGTACCTCAGGAGGCCCCACTCTTCCAACCTGGCCTCCGTTCCGGCAGACTGATTCGCAATGATACCAATGCTATACCGCCTACTGAGCGCAGATAGGACCCGCTCGGCTTCCGGGTAGGGTCTCTCCAAGTCCTTTCGCCAAGCGAACTGGGCCTTGAAACATTCTCCGAGTTCCTCAGAGTCAGTCAACATGGCGACAGCCCGAGAGACAGGCGAAGGCGCATACCCCGCAGCGGCTTCCTTGAGTGCCGTCTCGATGTCCTCGGCGGAGACTGAGACCCCGTCATCATTGAGCGCCGCTTGGACTCGCAGGACGCGGTCCCTAACTGCGTCGTCTTCATTGATCAGCGTGTAGCCAATGTCGAAGAACACCCATTTGATGTCAGTAAGCTGCAATAGAAACGCATACCCTTACGACTCGCCGGAGGCTTTAGAGGCCTGGTCTGACGAAGCAATCCCAAGCGCGAACGGATGGTGACTATCTCGCTCGCGTGGATGAAGTCAAAGGCGGCGGCCACCGAATCCCTATTGGTCCCCACCACTCTCCGGCAACTCTACCCAGGAGTCAAACCACTGCTCCTGAAACGATGTCAATTCCCTGATTGAGGCCATGTTCCATTCGCCCGACAACGCAACGACGAGTTTGTCTTCCACATCATCTCTGCGCCGGATCGCAGCTATGACTCTGGCTGAGCACCGCCTAAGCGGATGGTCTGCACCCAGCACATATGCATCGATCGGGTGACCGTCTGGTGCCATTGTCCCCGGGATGTAGCCGTAGTTGATCGGATAGACCATATCGGAATGGCGTGGGTGAGTGGTACCCATTGGCCTGTCAATGACCACATCCACCGTCCGTCCAACCCAGTCGTCGAGCTTCAGTTTCGGATCCACGAGTCTCAGTTTCCGCCCCGCACAGTAGTAGCTAGGTGATGAAATAACCTACGAACCCATTTTCGCTAGCTACAGGCACATTGCCCATCTTATTCCTGAGCCTCTTCAAGATCAACCCGAAGCGCCTAACGCATTCATCTGGGCGGGTGCACTAGCCGTCGCCGTAACCTACCCCGATCTACTGAATATAGTTACAGTGACCGCGCCGCGTTAGTAGGGGCCTTCTGAAAGTTGGACGACACAGCCTGAGATGCTGGATGCATGCCCTCCTCTACAGCGCCAAGGTGAACCTCAACGTGAAGGTTCTCGATTTTGTCCAGTTTGGTGGGCGGTGGAGGGGTCGAACCTCCGGCCTCTTGCGTGTGAAGCAAGCGCTCTAACCACTGAGCTAACCGCCCCCGCCTATGTTGGGTCGTCGGCAGACCAATCTTCCCGCGCCGCCTTGCCGGCAGAAACGATGGTGGCGCGGAGTATCCATGGACTTGGCCCGTGGTGGCAACGAGAGGGCTCGAACCTCTGACCTAGCGCTTATGAAGCGCCCGCTCTGCCACTGAGCTACGTTGCCGGAAACGCGATTTATTCTAACGAATTATGGCATAGGGCGCAAGGAATCTGGAGTTGCCAGTCAGGGCCTTTTGATTGTCGAAGGCAGCGTCCCCCATCCACCCCCTAACCCCCTCCCATCAAGGGAGGGGGAAACAAGGAAGCGGGCTGGCAGGCTGTGGTAGAATTGTTGGCGATTGGGGGCTTTGATGACGCCGACTGATGACAATCAGTAAGTTGACCCGCTGGTCGAACGGGCGGAGACTCGTTAGAACTCGCCGCCCAGGCCTCTGGACTGCAAAATGCGCCTAGGCGCGCCCTTGAAGAAGTCCCGCCACGTGGGCGGATCGGGTCTCGCGGCCAGCAGGTCGCGCAGCTTGTCGGAAGCTCCGCCCAGCAGCGGGGAGCCGTGGCCGCCGCACAGCGCGTCGAACTCCAGCGCCGCCAGCTTTTGCAGGGACACGGTGTACCGCGCCCTGTCGTAACCCGGAAACGGGACCGAGCGGCTGACTCGTTTGCCGTCGCTGAACACGGTGTCGCCGGAGAAGATGAGGCTTTGGCCTTCGAGGAGGTAGCACACACTGCCGGGCGTATGGCCCGGCGTGTCCAAGACCCGGATTCCGCCCAGGATAGGCAGCAGTTGACCGTCCTCTACGTGGCGGCTGACCGGAGGGGGCCGGAAGAAGGGCAGAGGTGGCCGAAGGCGGGGATCGAGGTCGGTATGGCTTTGCGATGCGCCGTCTCCGGAGCCCGGCCTGGTGTCGCCCGCGTGGGCAAAGAGCTCGGCGCCGGAGCGCTCGATGATGGCGTATGCGCTGCCGCTGTGGTCGGGATGGCCGTGGGTCATCAGGATGGCGCGAAGCTCATCGGGCTTGCGGCCAATCGACTCGATGTATCTGAACAGGTTTCGCGCGCTCCAGGGAGGGCCGGTATCCACGAGGGCAAGCGCGTCATCGTCCTCCATCAGGTACAGGCGCGACCACCGGACGCCTGACACTACGTGAACTCCTGGGATCACTTCCAATTGGGGCGCTCCTGGAACAGGTTTCCGTAGAGTGTATCGCGGGGCAGGAATTTGTCAAATAGCGGACTATCGGCATCGGGAGAAGTGCAAAACTCAAATTGTCCCGCGCCGTCTCTCCCGCTTTCGCGGGAGACCACCATGCCGGGGTGTGGATTGCCGAGCGGCGAGCCATTGCGATGGGTTCCCGCGTGCTCAGGAATGACGGCGCGGGACTGGGAGCCAAACATGCAGTGTTAGGAGGTTCTTGGGATGGATATTGGCATTTCGACATTTTTGACGGACTATTCCATAGACGTGGCAACTCTCGCGAGGCGCGTGGAAGAGCTCGGGTTTGATTCTTTGTGGGTCCCGGAGCACCCCATCATTCCGGTGAACACCTCGTCGCCGTGGCCGGGGTCGCCGGACGGGGTTATCCCCAGGGTCTATGCCGACATCGTTGACCCGTTCGTCGCGTTGGCGAGGGCTTCCGCCGTGACGACCACCCTGAAATTGGGAACCGGCATCGTCCTCGTGCCCGAACGCAATCCCATACTGCTTGCCAAAGAGGTGGCTACGCTGGACATGTACTCCGGCGGACGATTCCTGTTTGGCATAGGCGCGGGGTGGAACAGGGAGGAGAGCGAGATACTCGGCGGCGACTTCGCTCACCGCTGGACTCAGACGCGCGAGGCGGTGCTGGCTATGAAGGAGCTTTGGACGAAGGTGGAGAGCGAGTTCCACGGCAAGTACTACGACTTCCCACCCGTATATTCGTTTCCCAGGCCCGTCCAGCGTCCGCACCCACCCGTGCTGCTGGGCGGCATGGCGGCCAACGTGTTCAAGCGAGTGGTCTCGTGGGGCGACGGCTGGATGCCCAACCGCGTGACTCCCGAAGATGTCGCCAAGGGCCGTGCCACGATCGACGAACTGGCCGCTGCCGCCGGACGAGACCCGGCCTCGATCCAGGTATCGGTTTTCGGCCAACAGCCGGACGCCGATATGCTGAAGCGCTTCGAGGAGGCGGGCGCGGACCGCGTGATGATACGCCTGGAGACGGCCGGGGAGGAAGAGTCCCTGGCTAACGCGGAGAGGATAGCTGAAGCGGTTATGGGGTGAGTGAGTATTCCAGGTAGTCAGTGGTCAGCTTAGAGGAGCTACCGGAAGAGGGGCAGCACCTTCTCCCCGAACAGCCTCATTGAGGCTCGGACGCTTTTTGACGGCATTTCGCCGGTGTTGAGCTTTAGCATCAGGTTGCGCACGCCGATGTCTCTGAGTTCGGCTATCTGGTCGGCTACCTGGGATACCGTTCCCAAGACGAAGGAGCGATCCAGGTCTTCTCCGGGGGCGGGCGGCGTTCCGGGCGCGAGAGGAGGAAAACCGCCGGGATTGTAGAGTTCGCGCGCCTCGCGGAAGTGCTTGCGCTCTCGCTGGAAGCCGGTTGCGGCGATTTCCCTGGCTTCGTCTTCACTCTCGGCTACCATCAGATTCCTGGAGACCCACGTACGGTCGAGAGCGTTCTCCGTGGCCGTATCATCGAAGCCCGCACCGAGCATCGTCTCGCGGTACTGCTCCAGCCGAGCGCGGGTGGTGGCGTTCGTCTGCACCCCCATCAGTATGGGGCGTCCCAGTCTTGCCATCGCCAACGTGGAGGCCTCGCTTATGCAGGCTCGCACCAGGGGCGGGTGAGGTTTCTGAACCGGTCTGGGGCGCAACCTGGGGAATGTTACGTTCCAGAACCTGCCCTCGAACCGCAGGTCTTCGCACGTCCACGACTTGACCAGCAACTCCTCCGCTTCCGGGAGCCTCTCCAACCCTTCCTCCATGGTAAGGCCAAAGCCCAGGTATTCGTAGTGGTTGAAGGCGGAGCCTCGGCCCGTCCCGACAACGAGCCGTCCATGGCTGAGGTTGTCCAGCAGGGCCGTCTGCGCCGCGAGTCGTACCGGGTGATGAAAGGCCATCTCGACGACCGCGAAGCCGATCTCGACCCGCCGCGTTCGTACTGCGATGGCAGCGGCGAACACGACCGGATCGACGTATGCGGAGGCCCCATCGAAGTGGTGCTCCGTAAGCCAGACGGCATCGAATCCCAGTCGCTCCGCAAGCTCGACCTCCGCGAGCGTATCGTCTATCACCACGCCGTCGTTCCCCGGCGTGTGGCTGACGGGAAACACGAACGAACCGAAACGCATACAAAAACCTCCTGAGATTGTGCTTGGGGTGGGTGAGTGGGCGCGGCCTGCTAATGGACGATGTCGCCGCCCTTCATCACCGTATGGATGCGCTCCCTGTCCTGGAGCAGGTCGATGTCCTCAGATGGGTCGCCATCCACCACGATGAGGTCCGCGAGCTTACCCTCTTCGACCGTGCCCAGGTCATCATCCAGGCCAAGCACCTTGGCGGCGTTCCTAGTGGTGGCCTGTATTGCCTGCATTGTGGTCATTCCCGCGTCCACCATGAGCCGCGTCTCCAGCGCCGAGGAGCCGGGCAGAGAGCCGGGACGGGGGCCGTCGGAGCCGGTGGCTATCGTGAGTCCGTACTCGAGATACCTCTGGAAGTGGTCGCGCTGACGCTGGGCCATGGGCCGCCCGCGCGCCAGCCGGTAGGCCGGATAGCGCTCCTCAGCGCCCGGCGTCAGGTAGGTGTGGAAGGCCGTCATTGTGGGCACGAGCGCCACGCCGCGCTCGGCCATGAGCGCGATGGTAGGTTCGTCCATCATGGCGCCATGCTCGATACTGTCCACGCCCGCCAGGACACAGGCCGTGACGCTCGCGGCGGAGTAGGCGTGGGCGGCCACCTTTTTGCCCCATCGGTGTGCCTCGTCGCATATCGCCTCCATCTCCTCCTGGGTCATCTCGGTGTCCCAGGGCATCGAGTAGGCGTTGGAACCCACCCGGCCGCTGGCGATGAGCTTGATTACGTCCGCGCCGTTATAGACCTGGTTGCGAACGGCGCGGCGCGCTCCCTCCGCGCCGACGAAGATGCCGGATTCGGGTATGCTGACCTCAGGCCGCATGTAACCACGCTCGCCGGAGCCCTCGGTCATCACCATCTCGCCTGAGACCACGAGGCGCGGCCCCTGGACGATACCCTGGTTTATGGCCTCTTTCACGGCTACGTCCGAGTAGCCGAGCGCGCCCAGGTTGCGTATCGTCGTGAAGCCTGAGTCGAGCACAGCCCTCGCCTGCGCCGCGCCCCTAATGGCGACGAACGGGATGGTCTCGGTGTACTCGGCGATGGGATTGGGGGCCGTTCCCTGGCAGATGTGCATGTGGACGTCGATCATGCCCGGCATGAGGGTCTTCCCGCCCACGTCGATCACGCTCGTGTTCTCCGGGGCCTGCGCCTCATCGCTTTGGCCGACCCAGCCTATCCTCTCGCCAACCACTATGACGGCCATATTGTCGCGCGGCGGCCCACCGGCGGCGTCGATGAGCCGGGCGTTGGTGAATGCTATTGACATCCATCTCCCCTTAAGTCTGTTTAGCTTGTGAAACACGCCCCGCGGCGTGTGGGCGTCGCCTCGTACTGTCAGATTCAGGAAGTCCCCAAGAGGCTGGAATATATTGTAAGCCATTTTCGCGCCGCGTGGCGCGGGAATGAACCACGGCGAAAGATTAGCGGGCCGCTGGCGCATCCTTGTCTTTCGGTTGCCTGGAAGGAAATCTCAGCGACAGGATGTCGATGATGAGCCGGGCGGCGAGCTGGCTCGTTATCTCGGAGGAGTCGTATGGCGGCGCGACCTCCACCACGTCGAAGGCCACCAGGTTGCGCTTCTCCAAGAGCGCGGCGAGGCAGTCCCGCGTCTCCTCGTAGAACAGGCCGCCCACCTCGGGCGTGCCGGTGCCCGGAGCCTGGCTTGGGTCCATTACGTCGATGTCGAACGTGACGAAGAGGTTCTCACCTTCCGGAATGAGATCGGCCACAGCCCTCGGCCCCAGCTCTCTGAATCGCCTGGTGGTAATGATAAGGCTGCCGTCCTGCTGCGACTGCTCGTAGGGCTTCCTGCGCGCCGAGCGGATGCCCACCGAGGTGATGTGGTCAACGAAAGGGAGCTCTCTGCACCGGCGAATCGGGCTGCCGTGCGTATAAAGCACGCCCTGGGTCTCGTGCGTGTAGTCCATGTGGGCGTCGAAGTGAACTATGTTGAGCGGCGCGAACTTGCCCAGCCCCCGGACTACGGGGAAGGTGATCGCATGGTCGCCGCCAACGATTACCGGGAACGCGCCGCGCTCCACAATCTTCTCCGTCGCCTGCGTTAGCTTCTCGAAATTCCTGAGAACGTCGGATGGCACGACGGTTACGTTGCCGCAATCGGCCATCGTGACCCCCCGAAGCAGCTCATCGCCGGCGTCGACGTCGAAGAAGCCCTCGGCTTGGCGTTGCGCGCCCGAAGGGTCGGTATAGGAGTAGGCGCGGGGCGAATCGCGGACGGCGTCGGGGCCGAATCGCGCCCCGGGCCTCCCGAATGTGCCCTGGTCGAAGGGCACACCCAGGAATGCGACATCGGCGTCGAGCTCGTCGAGATTCTCGCATAGAGGAACCTTGAAGAAGCTGCGGGGCTGCGCCCTCGTGATGGGCCAGGGATCCTCAGAGGATTCGGTATATAGGGAGTCCGACTCGTGGGTACTCATGTTCACCTTCAGTATCTCAGTTCGACAGTGGGCGGGACAGGGTTGCTATGAAGGGGAGGTTGCGGTAGCGGTCCTGGAAGTCCAGGCCGTAGCCTACTACAAACTCGTCGGGAATGTCGAAGCCGGTGTAGCGGATGGGGACGTGGACTGCCCGGCGCGCCTTCTTGTCCAGAAGGACGCATACTTCGAGAGACGCGGGCTGCTTGAAGCTGAGGTACTTGAGCAGGAAGTCGAGGGTCATGCCGCTGTCAACGATGTCCTCGACGACGATTACGTCGCGGCCGGTGACGTCGCAATCGAGGTCCTTGGTGATCTTGACGCCGGACCGGCCCGCGCCCGGAGTAGCTGGAGACTCCCATGACCTCGACTTCGGCGAGCAGGTTGAGCTCGCGCATGAGGTCGGTCATGAAGCAGAGCGCGCCCCGCAGCACGCCGACGAGGACGAGGTCACGGCCACGGTAGTCGGTGGAGATTTCACGGCCCAGTTCGGCCACGCGCTGCCGTATCTGACTTGTCGTGAGCAGCACGCCGTCTATGCCGTCCACGTGGGCCTGTGATGTGGACGCGGCGCCGTTGTCGAACGCGCGCATGGAATCTCCGCCCGTGTCGGTTAGCGGGGCTGTGTTGTCGGACAATTGGACGCCTCCAAGCAGCGGGCGGTTGCCGCTACGCCCGCGACATGGTTCTGCTTTCAGGGGAATGATAATGCCTGCACGCGCATCGCGCAATCGCCACGGCCGTTGGGGCGGCAGGTGGTACAATGCGGGCGTGAGGGCTGCCAGGGTAACTGTTCAGAGTTCGTGGCGGATTGCCTGTGTGCCCGGAACAGTTGCTTTCAAACTGGGTAATTTTGGGTCATGCGCTTCCTGGGTTCTCCGGAAGAGTTGCTCTCAAACTGCGATATTCTGGGACATGCGCTGCTTGTGGTCTCCGGCGGTCTCCAGTTTTGCGGAACGATCACAGGGGC
This sequence comes from Dehalococcoidia bacterium, assembly GCA_965217565.1. Lineage (GTDB taxonomy): Bacteria > Chloroflexota > Dehalococcoidia > Lucifugimonadales > CATOSD01 > CBDCIS01. Next base: position 452,281 of record CBDCIS010000003.1, on the reverse strand, counting down.
AGAATAGCACGAATGTGCGCGAACGTCAAGTATCACAAAGCTCTTCGGGCGAGGCAGCCGCAAGGGCGTTGTCCATACAGGGTTTAGCATTGAGTCTGAACAGTTACCTGCCAGGACCGGGGTGTCATAGGATATGAGATTTTCGGTATTATACCAATTTGTGGCGATGCCGTTGTATTCTCGCCTGCCGGCTTTCTGGATTCCCGCTTTCGCGGGAATGACGGTAGGGGGTCTTACGACGCATACGCATTTGGATGATTCGTGGCGCAGTCAAGACGAAATGGTATTATGAGGTGACGGCCGGCCGGCCGCCGCCGCAATGGGAGTGGCGTTGAAGAGATGAATGTTGGAGTTTGCAGGGTTAGGCTTCGCATACCGGAGAACCAGAGCCTGAAGGGGAAGCGGCGAGTGATCGCGTCGTTGTGCTCACGAGTCCGCAACAGATTCAACGTGGCGGTCGCGGAGGTCGAGGACAACGACACCTGGCAGATGGCGACACTTGGCGTGGTATGCGTGAGCAACGACACGCGGCACGCGGATGAGACGCTGGACAGGGTGATCGGCTACATCGAGGGCAGTCGGGAGGACATCGAGGTGGTAGGCTGCGAGAGGGAGGTTGTGTCGGGGTTTTAGGGGCCACGCCCCACGCTACGACAGGTGCGTGGTGTCGTTGAAGCGGAGGATGCGCCAGAAGGAGTTGTTCAACCGGTCGGCGCCTTCGGAGGCCCAGCGGCGCCTGTCTAGAGCGAATTCGAAGATTGCGGTGTTGCCGACCGGCACCCCCCATACGCGGTCGGTGCCCATTAGCGCGGCCAGTATGAACTGGAGGATCCCGCCGTGAGTGAACAGCATAACCACGTCGTCGTCTGAATGGTGGGCGACCGTGGCATCGATGACACGCTGGGCACGAGCGCGCCGCTGCCGGAAGGTCTCGGCGTTCCTAACGACGTCCCAATCGCGGGACTTCTGGAACTCGCAGACCATATCTGGGAACTTGCGCTCGGCTTCGTCCATGGTCAGCCCCGAGAAGACGCCCACGGCGTGCTCCTTCAGGTCGTCCCAATGAACTACGGGCACGCGCCAGGAACGGGACGCTATCCTCGCCGTCTCAGCGGTGCGCCGCAACGGGCTGGTGTAGATGTGCGTGGGTTGGAAGTCCTCTGCCTGGAAGCGTTCGTAGAGCCTCTCCGCCTGTTGGACGCCTGCCGACGACAGGTCGAACTCCGTGTGGCCCTGGAGCCGGCCCTCGGCGTTGGCGGCGGTTTCGGCGTGTCGGACGAATATGATTCTCATAGCCGGTTAGCCCGCCGCCGTGATCTCGCCCTTGTCGTTAGCCTCGAGCAGCGCGGTGAAGTCGTAGCCGCGCCGACGAAGCTCGTCGGAACCACCCTCCCGCCGGTCGAGGATGGACAACACCTTGACGACCTGGGCCCCCGCCGCTTCCACCGCCTCGATGGCGTGGAAGAGACTCGCGCCGCTGGTGCAGGCGTCGTCCACCACCGCGACCCGGCCGCCCCGGGGCAGCGGGCCCTCGATTGCTCGCCGCCCGCCGTGCCCCTTCGCCTCCTTGCGCACGATGAGGCCCGGTATGGGGCTGCCCTCCTGGTAGCTCATCAGCGCGACCGCGGACACTATGGGGTCTGCCCCGAGCGTTGGCCCCGCGATGGCCTCCGCGCCGCACTGCCTGAGAATCGGCAGCAGGGCCCTGCTCACGTGATAGGCGCCCTCAGGGTCCAGGGTTATCAGACGACCATCGAAGTAGTAGGGGCTGACACCGCCCGCGGAGAGCTCGAACTCGCCGAATTGCAACGCGCCCTTGCGCTTCGCCAGCGCAAGGATGGTCTCGGCCTCGGGATTGCTCACGTTCGCACCCTCCGATTCACTTATACAAGCCTTGCTCGCGAATGTACACCTCGACGCTCCCAGGCACAAGATACCTTATCGACAGGCCGTCCGCCACACGCCGGCGCAGGTCGGTCGCACCTATGTCGATAAGCGGCACGCTCAGCATTACGGTACGCTCCGACGTCCCCGGGAAGATTGCTTCCAGTGTCTTGAGGTCGTAGTCACTGCCGGGGCGGGTGACCCCGGCGACGGTCGCCAAGTCGAAGACGCGCGCCGCGCAACGCCACCTGCGCATCTCACGCAATGCGTCCATGCCGAGTATCAGGTACATCTCGACATCCGGTCCCAAATGCCGGCGCAGCTCCACGAGGGTATCGACCGTGTAGGTTGGGCCGGGCCTCGCCACCTCGATACGAGACGCCCGGAAGCGCGGGTTGGACGCTATGGCCAGTTCGACCATGGCCAGTCGATGGTGGGCGCCGGTTACCTGCTGACCTGTCTTGAACCAGGGTTGGCCCGCAGGCACAAACAACACCTCGTCGAGACCCAGCTGGCTCATCGCCTCCTCAGCGACAATGAGGTGGCCTGTGTGGATAGGGTCGAACGTGCCGCCGAATATGCCGATCTTCACCCTATCCCCACTCCCATTCCATTTCGCCAATGCGGACGGTGTCCCCCGGGGCGACGCCAGCGTCTTCCAATGCCTTGACCACGCCAATGCGCGTAAGGTAACTGTAGAACTGGGTCCGGGCGTGCCAGTCGCGCTGATCGACCATCACGGCTATTCGCGCCGCGGCGGGGACGTCCACCACAAAGTCGTCTCCCATCCTGCATACTTTGACGGGAGTTCTGCGTGGCCTGGGCCTCAGCACCGGTATGTCCTGGCCTCCCGGCGCCTCCGTCTTGCCGGAACCGGCAAGGGTCAGGAGCGCGGCGTCCATGAGGGCGTCTATACCCTGGCTAGACACAGCCGATATGGCGTAGGTAGGCAGACCCAGATGGGCAAGGCGTTGGATTGTATCAGCCAGCCTGGTCTCCACCTCGGGCATATCGATCTTGTTCACGACGACGAGTTGCGGTTTGTCTGCTAGTCGCTCATCGAACAGCCGCAACTCGTCGTTGACCAGACGCCACTCAGCCAGAGGGTCTGCGACCGATCCATCTATGACGTGGATCAGCGCCCTCGTGCGCTCGACATGGCGGAGGAAGTCGTGCCCAAGCCCAGCGCCCTGATGCGCGCCCTCGATGATGCCGGGGATGTCCACCATGACGAAGCTAGCGTAACGCCTAACCACAACGCCAAGCGCCGGCTCCAGCGTAGTGAAGGGGTAGTCGGCTATGCGCGGGCGGGCCTGCGTCGCGGCCGCAAGCAGGCTGGACTTGCCCGCGTTGGGCGAGCCGATAATGCCGACATCCGCGAGCAACTTCAACTCGAGACACAGACGTAGCTCCTCACCCGGTTCGCCAGCCTCGGCCAGCATGGGATACCTGGTCGTAGGAGAAACGAAGTGGGTATTTCCCCTCCCACCCCTACCCCCCTTAGCGGCCACGACAATCTCACCAGCTACGGACATGTCCGCCAACAGACGGCGGTCACTGGCCGCGGTCCAGACCTGGGTTCCGACGGGAACTGCTAGCTCAACGTCCGCTCCACGCTTGCCATGCTTGCGCGCGCCGGAGCCGTTCCCGCCTGGGCTGGCAACGAACCTGCGCCTGTACTCGAACGCGGTAAGGGTGTTGACGTTCGGGTCGCAGCGGAGAAGGACATTGCCACCATCGCCGCCATCGCCGCCGTCAGGCCCACCTCGCGGCACGAACTTCTCGCGCCGCCCACTGACAACACCATTGCCACCATTACCGCTAATGATGCGAACATATACCTGATCTATCAAATTCTTAATCTCTAATAGTAATAATAGTAGTGCTGTGGATTGCGTGGATATGTGTTGTTGTTAGGTTGGGTGTTTGTCGTGCTATTGTAGCATGGACTGGTTGGGATAAATGGGGATGTGGTGGGGATATGTTTGCCTTGCCGTGGATAGGCATGCGGTTGTCGGGTCACGTGCGGTGAGTTATCCACAAGTTAGGTTGGTTATCCACGGTTTTGGGCAAGTTATCCACAGGATTATGTAAAGTGTGTTGATTTTGGGTTTAATCTCAAGTCTGAAAGGGTACTAGGTGTTGGACGAATCGGATGTGCGATTCCAGGTATAGGCCGCTCATTCTATCTATGGGTGGCGGATCGTCGCCAGCGTCTTGTTTACCAACTGGCTCGGCACGGGCATCGGGCCGCCGACGTTTGGGCAGTTCTTCAAGTCGGTGTGGCGGGCCCTCGGAAGTGGCCTCATCCGACGCGAATTAGTCTTTTACAAGGATCTCGCGTATGGCGAAGATCTCGCGCCGCAACTGGGAGTCGTTGTGTTGGCGGTTCTCGATAGTCCGACAGCCGTGCTGCACCGTCGTGTGGTCTTTGCCGCCGAGGAAGCGTCCTATGGCAGTTGAGCGCAGGTTGGCGTCCTCTTTCATCAGGTACATGGCGACCTGCCGGGCGCGAACGGTCTTCTTGTCCCGCTTGCGGCCCTTGATGGCCTCCCTGTCCAACCTGTAGTAGGAGGCCACCGCGGTGAGCACCATCTCATCAGACAGCTCCCGTTGACGAGGCAGGTCAGAGATAGCGTCGTTGACTAGCTCGGGCGTGATTTCGCTTTGGGTAAGCTTGGCATAGGCTACGACGCGGTTCAGATTGCCTTCAAGTTCACGTATGTTCGTGCGAACCCGCTCGGCGAGCATCTCGAGAATCAGCGGCTTGAGGGCGAGGCCTATTTGCTCGGCCTTAGCGCGCAGTATGTCCATGCGGGTTTCGATGTCGGGCGGCTGTATATCGACGACGAGGCCGCCCTGCAACCGGGACCTGATGCGGTCTTCCAGCAGTGTAAGGGCCGTAACCGGGCGGTCGCTGGTGATGACGATCTGGCGGTTGGCCATGTGAAGCGCGTTGAAGGTGTGGAAGAAGCCCTCCTGGGTCTGCTCCTTGCCGATGAGGAACTGGATGTCGTCGAGCAGCAACAGGTCCGCGCTGCGATAGGTGTTCCGGAAGTCCTCGGTCTTGCCCTCGCGTATGGATTTGATGTAATCGGACGTGAAGTCTTCGGTGGTGGTGTAGATGAGCGACATGCTGGTGGACTTGACGCGGCGGCCGATGGCGTGGAGCAGGTGGGTCTTGCCCAGCCCGACGCCGGCGTACATGACCAAGGGGTTGTAAACGAGGCCAGGCTGATCGGCGACCGCGAGCGCCGCCGCGTGCGCAAGCTCGTTGGACTTGCCGACGATGAAGGTCTCGAAGGCGTACTTGGAGTTGAGGGATACCGCGTGGTGAGCGGCAACTGCCGGACGCTGCCCGGGAGGCTGCGTGGAGGGCGCGTCTCCGGCCCCATTCATGGCGCCGGTGTCGGTGGATTGGCGCGGGGCGGGCGCCTTCTCTTTCGGCAGGACTACGAAACGCAACTGGACGTGGCTTTTCGTCACCCGTTCCATGGCCTCCGAGATAAGCGAGTACATCCGTTGCTGGAGCATCTCCGCGACGAATGCGCTGGGCGTGCCGACGACGAACACGTCGTCCTCGCGGGCAACGCCTACCGTTTCCTTGAGCCATGTCTCGTAGCTGGGCCGGGTTACTTGGAGCTGTAGGTCGCCTAGCACTGCTTCCCACACGTGCGTGGCATTCAAAGCGGACATAGAGAGAGCCTCTAAGGTATTAGGGGGAACCCCTATTTCACCACGGTCTTGGGCGCTTGCCCCTGAAGAAAAAGAGGGTGGGGCATCCCCAAAAACCGTTGGAAAGGCCAACAGTGTGGCACGCTTCCTGGCCTAAGTCGATGGCCTCCCGCGGCGAATTGCGCGGCCTGGCAGCGCGCCCGTGTTCTGGCCTTTTTCTATCACGATTTGCCCGTTGACGATAACATATTCTATGCCTATGGGGTACTGTTTCGGCTGCCTTTTCGTGGCAGGGGCCTTCACCGTTTTCGGATCGAAAATCACAATGTCGGCCTTAAAACCGTCCACCAGCAGGCCTCTGTCCGGCAGACCGAGCCGCTGCGCCGGGAACGACGTCATCTTGCGTATCGCCTCCGGCAATCTCAGGTGCTTCTCGGCGCGCACGAACTCGGCCAGCACGATGGGAAAGCAGCCGTAGGTCCTGGGGCTTGGGAACTCGCCGAACAGTATCGCGTCGCTTGCTATCATGCCATGAGGGTGCGCGACGAAGGCGTGGAGCGTGTTCTGGTTGGTCCCCAATCCCACCGTGGAAATTCCCAACTTCTCCTCTATTAGCAGGTCGAAGAGCGCGTCCGCGGCGTCCTGCCCACGCATCTCCGCGATCTCCTCGATCGAGCGGCCGTCGTACTTCTTGTTCTGCGGCTGGTTGAAATTGGTCAGCCAGTTGTTCTGAAGCCTCTCGGCGCTCAACTGGCTCTTCATCTTGGCGCGGTCGCCCGGGTCCTGGAGAGCGGCCATCAGCCGTTCGGGGCCGCCGTCCTTCGCCCAGTGGGGAAGGCCGATGGTGACAGTCGTACCGGAGTAGGGATAGGTGTAGCAGTCGAAGGTGACGTCGAGTCCCTCCTCGCGGGCGTCCTCGACTAGGCCGAGGTAGTCCAGGTGGCTGCCGACACCCTGCGCGCTCTGCCGGTAGTGGGTAAGGTGGACGGGGCTGCCGCCGCGGCGTCCGATGTCGAGCGCCTCCTCCCAGGGGGCGAGCAGTCCCTTCGACCTGAGACTCGCCCGCGTGTGGGTGTGGTAGAAGCCGCCCATCCTCGCGGAGGCCTCAGACAGCGCGACGAGCTCGTCAGTGCTGGCGTAGGCTCCCGGCGGGTAGTCGAGGCCGGTTGAGAGGCCCCATGCGCCCTCCTCCATCGCCTCGCGCACGACCGCCTTCATGTCCTCGAGCTCCGCGCCCGTCGCGGGCCTGTCGTTCCAGCCGACGCCCCATATGCGGACGGAGGAGTTGCCCAGGATGTAGGCGATGTTGATGGCGACGGTGTTGTCGTACTTGCCGAGCTGGTCGGCGACGCTCAGCCAGTCCCCCGGGGCCGGCGGGTATCCGTTCAGGCCGGAGTCGAGCCAAATGTAGCGTTGCAGCTCCTCGCGGGTCTTGAAGGGCGAGTGGGAGATGCCGTCGATGCCGATTAGCTCGGTGGTCACGCCCTGGCGCACCTTCGGGTCGTGGTGCGGCTCCCCCAGGATGGTCAGCCCGGCGTGGGAGTGCAGGTCCACGAAGCCGGGGCACACGACGTGGTCCGTGGCGTCGATCACGCGGGCGGCGTCCAGCGCGGGCGGGTCACCGCGGTGGATGGCGATGCGCTCGTCCTCGACGCTGACGGCGCCGAAGTAGCCGGGGCTGCCGCTGCCGTCGATGATGAGGCCGTTTGTAATTAGCAGGTCAGTCATTGTTAGTTGGTCAGTACTCCAGTCTGTCAGTAGTCAGTTATTAGTCTGTCCCTTCCCTCTTGACGGGGGAAGGTTGGAGCCTGCCCCCGCGAAAGCGGGGGATGGGGGTGACGCTCCTAGTCCACCAGGAAGCGGCGCAGCTCCCGCACCAGGAAATCGGGGTTGTCGCCGGAGATGCCGTGCCCGGACTCCGGCACCTCCACAAGCTGCATACCGGGTTGAAGCTCCCTCATTCGCGCGAGAATCTCCGGCGAGAGGAAGTTGCTCTCCGCGCCCTTCATCTCCAGCACGGGGCATCTTATCTTGGCCCACTGATCCCAGAGGTAGGGGACCTCTCTGACGCCGAAGCTGCCGTTTATCCAGAACATATCGGGGTCTTGCTTTGCGACGTACTTGCCTGCGTAGTTGAGCCTAAGCCCGTGCTGGGCCGAGTTCCGCAGGTGCTCCTCCTTCGCCCGGGGATTGCTCGCCATGCCCTGCTCCACGAACTCGTCGATGCTCCGCCAGCCGAGGGGACGGCGGTTCATGCCGCCAATCTGGTTCTGGGCCGACTCGCGGCTCATCTCCGGGCCATAGTCCAGGCACACGAAGTGCTTGAGGTGGTCGGAGTGGTCGCCGGCGTACGGAATGCCGTTGCGCGCACCCAGCGAGGCCCCGCAGAAGTCGTAGGGAGCGATGCCGAGGGTGTCGGCGAACTCAGCGAGGTCGGCGGCGAAGTCCTTCACCGCGTAGCCCTCCCGCGTGTGGTCGGTGTCGCCGTGGCCGCGCTGGTCGAGGGCAATCACGCGGAACTCGTCGCGCAACTCCCTGGCGATATGGTCCCAGTTGTGGGCGTTGCCGCCCTGCCCGTGCGCGAACAGCAGGACGCGGTTGGAGCTTCCACCCCAGTCCACGTAGTGTACGTTGAGCCCATTGACCTCCACGAAGTGGTCGGTAGGTTGCGGAGTGGTTGTCATACTGTTCACCTCGGTTGGTTAGTGAGCCGATTGGTCGCTGTCGGCAGGCTGCGGCGTGGCACATAATAACACATCGACGGCGTAACGGTGCGGCGGATGGCGCGAATTTGCGTCGGAGATTTGCCGTAGTTCCGCTGGGGATGCTACCATGAACCAAAGGGAGATTCTATGAATTGGCGTTATTGTAGCAGGAGGGCGCTATGGTAAAAGGAGAGCGTGAGACTATCCAAAAGGAGAGGACCGCATTGGACGAGGTCCTGGGAACCGAGGGCTGATTTGAGGCCGACTGGGCCACAATGCAAAAGAGAATAGAGAGGGCCAAGGCTGTGCGCAGGGAAACCCAAAGGGCGAGGAAGGGCAAACGACTAACGTTCTCAATGCGCGGCCGCTGGCGGCCGGAGGGCTAAAATATGACTGTGGAAAATACGGACAGGTTTTCACCTGTACCCCCGCAAAGCCCGGTCTATCATGCACAACGGGCGGACCAGTATGCCCGGCAGTAGATGATCGAGCGGTATGAAGAGAGGTTTTGTTGTCGTCTTATCGTGATGATCGACCCTCTCTTCGATCCAAGCGTTACGATGTTCGAGGAGCTGATCTACGATGCCAGTCCTAGCCAGAACCTTCACCTCCTACTTCACTCGCCAGGAGGCGACGGAGAGATTGCGATTCGCATAGTCCGCGCGGCTCAGTCGCGGTGCAAAGATTTGACTGTCATTGTCCCCGATCAGGCAAAGAGTGCGGCTACACTCCTATGTCTTGGCGCTCACCGTATCATGATGGGTCCCGCAAGCGACTTGGGCCCCATTGATCCACAGTTTCTCATTGGCGGGAATATGGTGGCCGCAAAGGACATCATAGCTGCGGTTGATGAAGCGGCGGATAGAGTCAAGGAATCCCCGGAGATTTATCCAGTCTATGCTTCATTGATGAGCGACATTACGTCGCTCATGCTGCAGCAGGCTCGCTCGGCACTTCAGCGAACCTCTGACCAATTGGAAGAAGCGCTCAAAAGCAACCCGGACCGAAATCCTGAGGAAGTGGAGCGGTTGAAGAAGAATCTCGAAGGCCCAATGATCGAGAGAAACCCTACACATACTGCTTTGTTTAGCGCGGATGATGCAATTGCAGCTGGACTCCCCGTCATCAAGGCAGACCCTCTGTCGGAACAGTGGCAACTCATTTGGCGCCTGTGGGCCAAATACTTCGCAATAGGGAGGAACTTCACATTCGGGGTTTACGAGAACGCTCGCGTTTCGCAGATAGGCGCCTTCGACGGCGACGAGTGACGAATTTGGAGGTGTGACCACATGAAGATGGAAACCATAACTGTTGCCCCCGGGGAGCGGCGGGTGCTTCTGCGTTTCGACCCCGACGCGCCATCTGAGCTCGACGAGAAGGCGCGGGCCTACCTCAAAGCCAACGACCTGGAGCCAAAGCGTGAATACCGGGAGACTTACGAGGGCAGGGAGCACGAGGTCTATTACTTTGGCAAGTGCTACATCGAGGGCCATCTGCCACAACTCGCCGGCATGGCTACGGAGTCCAAGCCCTAGTGGCGCGCCGCTTCCAATCTCGGCGTGGATGGCATCTGCCCGCACGGGCCGGGGGCTTCTCGCCGCCGCCGTCTCCCACGAAAGACTCCGATGAGAAGGGTCAGGCTAACCTCAGAGTCGTTTAATCAGCGGCCCGCGCTCGATACGGCCGTTTCAAGGGCAGTCATGCGGCGAGTAGCGGAGGGCGTTGAGCCGGAAACGCTGCGCATCTACAGACCCGCCGCAATCGTCGCGTTCGGCCCGCAGGACTCCAGGGCGGCGGGCTACGCAAAGGCGGTGGAGGCGGCCCGCGCCGGCGGCTTCTGGGCCGTCAACCGATTGGTGGGCGGACGGGCGGCCGTCTTTCACGAAGAGACCATCGCGTTCTCCTGGAGCATCCCCGACCCGGAACCCCGTCTCAACATCGACGCCCGATTCAAGGAGGTCGCGGGCCTGATGGCGTCGGCTATCAGGAAGCTGGGAGTGGATGCGCACGTGGGCGAGGTGGCGGGAGAGTACTGCCCCGGCGCGTACAGCGTGAACGCCAGGGGAAGCAGGAAGCTCATGGGCGTCGGCCAGCGCATAGTCGCGGGCGCGGCTCACGTTGGCGGCGTGGTGGTCGTGGGCGGCAGCAGGCGCATCCGGGACGTGCTGCTCCCCGTTTACGACGCCCTTTCGCACGACTGGAAGCCATCGACCGTGGGCAGCATCGAGGACGAGCTGGGCGTCGCGCTATTCGAGGACGTCTGCCAGGCCATCATCGCCGAGTTCGCGTCCCGCTACGACATCTACGAAGGCGCGCTGTCCCCTACGGTCGTGGACCATGCGGAGAAGCTGGAGCCGGAGCACGAAGCGGGGTAGGGTGATTGTCAGAACCCCTAATCCCCGAAGGAGCTCGCCGCTCGGCAATCGCTACATCCCGATTCTGACCCTCCGTGCGACCTATTGACATATACGAACGCCCGTGCTATCATGCTCCCATCACCCACAACCGCCATCGCTCTCGCCCGCCAGACCGCGACACCAATTGCGCGACTGATGTGCGAAAGCCACAGAAATAGGTGTCTCATTTCCTATACAAACAACCGCAACCCTACTACATTCCAACTCAGAAACATCCCCTAAATCCTCTCACAGCGTCACAGACCCCAAGTAGGAATGAGACACAATGAATCAAAATGAGACACCCACAGGCGTTTTTCCGCCAGCGAAAACATCCATCCGTCCAGATGCGAGCTAATCCCACACCGGCGTTGCATCCTGGAAGGCGCCGGAACCCAGCCGACCTGGTTGGCTTGTTGTCATAGGCAGGCGCTGGCGTCCCCTCGAATCTGAAAAGCTGCCAGGTGGCGGCGAGGAACGAGCGCGATACGGGGAATAGACCCCTACCCCACCGCGCCGCTCTCCCTGAGCGCGGCAATTTCGGCAGGGGTGTAGCCTAGCTCTGACAGCACCTCGTCGGTGTGCTGGCCCAGTGTTGGGGCCGGGCGGCGGATTTCGGCGGGGGTGTCCGAGAGCTTGACGGGTATGCCGATGTTCCTTACCCGTCCCGCTTGCGGATGCTCCATCTCCACCATCATCTGCCTAGCCTGCACCTGCGGGTCCGCGTACACGTCGGCGATGTCGTTGATGGGGCCGCCGGGGACTCCCGCTTTTTCGAGCGCGTCGAGCCAGTGGGCGGTGTCGTGGGCCGCGAAGGTGTCTTCCAGCGTGGGTATGAGCGTGCCGAGGTTCGCCATGCGCTCTGCGTTGGTGGCGAAGCGCGGGTCCTGGAGCAGGTCGGGGCGACCGATGGCTCCGCAAAGCCGCTCCCAGTTGGCCTGGTTGGCGGCGCCGATGGTGATGCGGCCGTCGCGGGTTGGGAACGCCTGGTAGGGCGCGGAGAGCCGGTGAGCGGAACCCATCGGCGACGGCGCCTGGCCTGTGGCGAAGAAGATGGCCGATTCCCAGAAGGTGTAGGCCACGCCCGCCTCCAGCAGCGAGGTGTCCACAAGCTGCCCTTTGCCTGTCTTCAGGCGGCTGATGTACGCCGAGAGTATGCCGTAGGCGGCGTACATGCCCGCGTTGAGGTCGGCGATTGGCACGCCCACCTTGACGGGCGGGGAATCGGGCAGGCCGGTGATGCTCATCAGCCCGCTCATGCCCTGGGCCACCAGGTCGAAACCGCCGCGATTCTTGTATGGGCCGGTGTTGCCGAATCCCGAGATGTTGCAATAGACCAGCGCGGGGTTGAGCTTTCGCGCGTCCTCATAGCCCAGTCCGACCCGCTCCAGGGTGCCGGGCCTGAAGTTCTGTATGAGCACGTCGGCTTCGCTCGCCATGCGATGCGCGATGCCGACGCCCCGCTCGTTCTTGATGTCCAGGATGATGCTGCGCTTGTTGCGGTTGATGCCGAGGAAGGCGGCGGACTCGCCGTTGATGAAGGGCGGTCCCATGCGGCGGGTGTCGTCTCCGCCGCTGGGTTTCTCGACCTTGATGACGTCGGCGCCCATGTCAGCGAGCAGCATGGCGCAGAAAGGGCCTGCCATTATCTGGGTGAAGTCCAGCACCTTCATGCCTTCGAGGGGCAGCGTGGGTGTCATATTGCCCTCATCTTTGGCTATCTGCCTCTGAAGCGTGGTTGGCGGCGTTCTATGAAGGCGCTGCGGCCCTCCTGGAAGTCCTCGCTGTCGAAATTGGTGAACGGTAGAAGCTCCTGCTCAGGCGTAAGTCCCGATAGCGCCGGGTTCTGGAGCGCGATCTGGCGTATCTGTTTGTGACGTTTCTGGGAAAGGGGCGCGAGCGGAACCATCTCCCTCGCGAGTTGGTAGGTGTAGTCCTGCATTTCGTCTAGGGGGACGACCTCGTTAACCAGCCCAATTCGCAGCGCTTCCGGCGCGTCCAGCAGTCGCGCGCTGAGCAGGATGTAGGAGGCGTTGCCCGGCCCGACGAGGTTCAGCAGGCGGCGCATCTCGCGGTATCCCACCAGTATGCCCAGGCGAGCGACGGGGATGCCGAACCTGGAGTTGTCGGCGGCGATTCGGATGTCCGTCGCCATTGAGAGCTCGCATCCGCCGCCAACGCAGAAGCCCTTGATGAGGCACAGCGTGGGCTTGGACAGCGCCTCGATGGCGTCCATCGCGCCGTCGAAGGCGTCGGCGTATATCCTGGCCTTCTCCGAGTTGTCGCGGTAGTCCTGAAAGTCCTTGATGTCTGCGCCGGACGAGAAGGCCCTGTCTCCCGCGCCGGTGAACACGACCACGCGCACGTCGTCGTCGCGCTCCAGGTCAATGGCGAGCCGCCGCAGCTCAAGCCAGCTGTGATAGTCGATGGCGTTGCGCTGGTCGGGGCGGTTGAAGGTGATGGTGGCGATGCCGTCGGACTTGTGCAGAAGTAGGTCTTCTCCCACCGTGGGGGCCTCCTTGGTTTGAAGTTGCATAGCCCGCTTCTCTACCGGTGCGGTTGGAATCTATGTCAAGAGCGAATACTGGAACCGGCCTACCATGACCCTTGCGCTTTTGCCAGGCTGTGCCTGTCGATGTAGCGCCGCACCGTTCCGGATTCAAACGACCAAATCCCTGTGGCGACCTGATCGATGAAGGTGCGGTCGTGGGCCGCAACCAGCACCGTGCCGGGGAAAGATTCGAGCGCAGCCTGAAAACGCTCGCGGGACGGGATGTCGAGATGGTTGAGCGGCTCATCCAACAGCAAAAAGTTGGCACCAATCAGCACCAGTTTTCCGAGAATCAGGCGCGCACGCTCACCATAGCTGAGATTCTCGACCCTCGCGAAGGCGTCTTCACCCTCAAACAGAAAGAAGTGGAGGAAGTGCCTGGCCTCCGTCTCGGACATCGACGAAGCCTGGCGGATGACGGAAAGAGGGGTTGCCCCAGACTCAAGGGATTCCTGGCCCTGCGGCATGTACCCCAAACGCACGTTTGCCCCAATGCGAACGCTACCTTCGGCGGACCTCAACTCGCCCGCAATTGCCCTGAGCAGCGTTGTTTTGCCCGAGCCATTGGGCCCCAATAGCGCTACGCGCTCTCCGTGCTCCAGGACGAGGTTAACGTCGTGGAACAGCCACTGGTTGCCGAAGTGATGGCCCAGCTTATCGAGAGAGCACACTATCTGACCGCCTCTCGGCATCTCGCCGAACTCCAGCTTCATGCGCCAGGCGGGCTTTGGCTTCTCCACTCTATCTTGCGACTCGAGAAGTCGATTTAGCCGCCTCTCTTTGGCCTTGGCCTTTCGGGCGACTTTCTTGGCTTTCCCGCGATAGAAGTCGTGCGTGGTCGATCGCTCAGTACGCAGCGCCCGCTCCTTGGTGCGCCTGATGTCCTCCTCGACGCGACGGACTTCTACTTGCTGGTCCTTCCAGTCCGCACGCTGCTTTCCCAGTTCCCGCTCTTTCTTTGCCACGTACTCGGTGTACGTGCAGGCGTATTCGGTAATCGTGTGGGTCGCCTCGTCCAGTTCGAGAATGCGGGCCGCTGTCCGGTCCAGGAATGTCCTGTCGTGGGACACCAGGAAGGCAGCGCCCTGGTATTAGAATAGAAACTGCTCCAACCACTCCAGAGCCTCGATGTCCAGATGGTTCGTGGGCTCGTCCAGCAGGAGGAGGTCCGGCTCCAATAGCAGGATACGCGCCAGCCCCAATCGCGTTCGTTGACCGCCGCTTAGCCGATCTACGGGTATGTTGAGATCAACCTGGCTCAGCCCCAGGCCATGCAGGACGGTCTCGACGCGGCGCCCGATCTCGTAGCCCCCGAATGCTTCAAAGCGGGCTTGCGCATCTCCGTAGGCCTGCAGCAAGTTATCGAGTTCCTTACCCTGAGTTTCAGCGATGCGAGACGCAAGGCGTTCCATTTCGCCTTGGGCAGAATCCAGCCCCTTTACTCCCGACTGGACCTCTTCGCCCACGCTGAGACCTTTGTTCAGACTCATTCCCTGGGCCAGATACCCCAGAGTAGCTGACGGCGCCAGGCTTACGTGACCGGTTTCATGGGGCTCCAATCCGGCGATGATCCTTAGAAGTGTGGACTTGCCGCAGCCATTGGGCCCCACAAGTCCTACACGGTCGCCCCGATTGAGGGCGAACGAAACCTCACTCAGTACGACGTTGGCCCCGTATCTCTTTGATATGCCGTTTACCTGAAGCATGTACCGAACACCTCGCAAAATCCACGACTCGCACTCCCGCAGCCATCTGGATGTCACGATGCATTGGTACACACCTCCAAGCACTCGGTAATAGCGCTTACCGGAAAGGCTCCCTTTGAGAGGCCAACAGTAGCACCCTCCCCTGGGTCCTGTCAAACCTCAAAGCGGCCTTCTCCCATTGTACGCCGTGAATCCTTGGGCTGCCGCGCGCTTGCGCTTGCGGCTTGGGCTGGTATAACATCGGACGCGCCAGGGTTGCTGAGCGCGTTGGCGCTTTTCAACCCACCCGATGCGGAAGCGTCGGACGGGCATGGCTTTGAGCCGTTGTCCAACAGATCGGAGGCGTTTGGCAGATGACGGATTTGCTGCTCAAGGGCGGCGAGGTGATCGATCCTTCCCAGAATCTGAGGGGGAGGTTCGACGTTGCCGTCGAGGATGGTGTTATTTCCGAGGTGGCGGCCGGCCTCGATCTGGGTGGCGCGGCCCGCGTGATCGACGTTTCGGGCAAGCTGGTTACGCCGGGGCTGATAGACCTGCACACGCACGTGTACGAGGGCGTGAACCAAACGGCGGTCAACCCCGACCTCGCGGGCGTGATGTCCGGCGTGACGACGCTGGTTGACGCGGGCAGCGCGGGCTGCTACACGTTCGGCGGCTTTCCGCGCTACGTGGCGCCGAACGCCAGAACGCGCATTTTCTGCATGGTGCACATCTCGCGCACGGGTCTGAATTTCCAGCCGGAGCTCTCGCGGCGGGAGGACATCGACGTGGAGGAGACCGTGCGTGTGGTGCAGGCCAACAAGCCGCTGGCGCAGGGGATAAAGCTGAGAGCGGTTGGCCCAGCGGTCCCGACGATGGGCATGGAGATGTTCCACCTGGCGAAGCGGGCGGCGAGGGAGAGCGGAGTGCGGCTGATGGTGCACATAGGCGACCGGTTTGCGGGTGACGGGCCGACGCTCACGCGGCAGCTTCTGCCACTGATGGAGTCCGGCGACATCATCACGCACCTGTTTTCCGGCAATCCCGGGCGCATCCTGGACGATGATGGCAAGGTTTTCCCAGAGGTGTTCGAGGCGCAGGAGCGCGGGGTGTTCCTGGACACGGCGCACGGGCGGCAGAACTTCAGCTTCGATGTGGCGCGGCGCGCGCTGGACCAGGGGGTGAGGCCCCGCAGCATCAGCACGGACCTGACGATACCCGGCCGGCTGAACACGGTTCACAGCATGACGGAGATGCTGTCGCGCTTCATGGCGTTGGGATTCTCGCTGGAGGACGTGATACGCATGGCGACGGCCAACCCCGCCGCCGCTATCGGCATGTGCGACACGCTGGGCAGCGTGGCGCCGGGCCGCGCCGCCGACATCAGCGTGCTGGAGGAGTCCACCGGGGACTGGCTCTTCCGCGACACGGAGGAGGACACCCTCAGAGGCGACAAGGCGCTCGCTCCAGTGGTTACGATCAAGGGCGGTGAGGTGTTCGCCGCGGACTGGGGGCCTCGACCCTGGGGCTGGCTCCCGGACTCGGCCTCGTAGAGGGCGTCATGTCGGGCAACTCTTTGGGCGGCGTAAATGCCCTGGCGTTCGACATTTTCGGCACCGTGCTGGACCTGACGGGAAGCCTGTTGCCGCCCATTCGCCGCTTCCTCGCGGGCAGAAGCGCGGCTGTGGACGCGGAGACGTTCTGGTCTCAGTGGCGCGCGCGGCAGCGTGTTGAGCAATACCAAGACACGCTGCTGATGGTGGGGCACTGCGGCTACCTCGAATCCTGCCGGCGCGCCTTTTTGTACTGCCTGCGCGGCAACGGCATCGAGTTCACCTACGCGGAGGTGGAGGAATTCATGTGGTACTGGCAGGAGCTCAGCCCGTTCGAGGACGCGGTTCGGGGGCTGGAGCGGCTGCGGGGACACTACCGGCTGGTCGCGCTATCCAACGGCGAGCCGTGGTTCCTGTCGCACCTGGCGGAGAATCGGATTGGGTTCCACTTCGACGCGATAATCTCGGTGGAGGAAGCGGGGGCCTTCAAGCCGCATCCCGGGGTCTATCGCGCGGCGGCGCGGATCCTGGAGTTGGAGCCGCCGGAGATCATGATGGTGGCCGCGCACTCCTTCGACATCATGGGCGCGCGCGCCTGCGGCTACCGGGGCGCGTTCGTGAACCGCTACGGGCTTCCGTTCGAGGAGACGCCCTATCAGCCGGACATGGTGGTGAATGACTTCGCGCAGCTTGCCGACTGCCTGCTGGACGGCGCCTCTTCCTAGAGCATGTCTGTACACGAAGGGCTGACCATCGCTGACGTGGAGCAGTTGGACGCGCTGCTCCGCAAGGGCTCGAGATTCCGCGGCTGCAACTTCGACGAGGCCGACCTGCGGGAGTTCGACGCAGAGGAGCTCGAGCTGGAGGGCTGCTCGCTCAGGGGGACGGACTTCTACAACCTCGTCTGCCAGAGCCTTCGGATTATCGACTCCGACCTCGAAAAGGCGCGCTTCGAGCGGGCGGATGTTCACGAAGCGGTTTTCCAGAACTGCGCGTGCCCCTCGGCGAACTTCCGGAGCGCCAAGCTCAACCTGTCCAGGATGGTGGACTGCGACCTGTCGATGTGCGATTTCGAGAGGGCCAACCTGTTCGGCGTCGATCTGAGCGGGTCGAGGCTGAGGGCGGTGGACCTGTCGGCGTCGAATCTGGACGCGGTCATCATAGAGCGCACGGACTTCAGCATGGCCTCGCTGCGGTTCAAGAGGCTTGGCAGACGCAAGCTGGTGGGCATAAACTTCACGGAGGCCGACCTCACGGGGTGCGACTTCACGCAGGCCGAGTTCGAGAACTGCCACCTGAACAGCGTTTACGTGAGCGAAGAGACCCTGTTCGATGGCGCGGACCTTCGCGGCGCGTACATCTCCAATTCAACCCTCGCCGCCGCAAGCCTCAAGGGGGCGATAGTGTCGGCGGCGCAGGCGAGCTATTTGCTCTTCGAGAGATATGGGATAGTGGTGGCGCCGGAGTAGGGATTATCCACGAAGGGCTAATAATACCATTTGATGATAACAAGACCTGGAAGTATCTAGCGATGTCCTAATAGTTCATCCATGCTCTAGCCGACATACAGTGTTGGAGGGTATCAGATGATCGGACGACCGCTTCGAATAGATTGGCATGGGGAGGATACACCGGAGGCGCTGAAGGCGGCCTACCGGGCAGAACGTGACACTAGCCTTCGTACTCGACTCCATGGACTGTGGCTGGTGCGGTCGGGATGGCAGTTCGGTGAGGCGGCAAGAGCGGTGGGAGTCCACTACCGGACGGTACAGACGTGGGTGGGCTGGTATAGAGAGGGAGGTGTGGAAGGAGTGTTGTCCCACAAGATGGGAGGCATGGGCAAACCGCGCTTTCTGAGCACAGATGAAGAGCAGGAGTTGACCGAGGAGGTGTCGACGGGACGGTTCAGAACGGCGGGAGAGATCAGGGACTGGATAGAGTCCGAGTATGGGGTGAGCTACAAGTCGGGCAGCGTCTATGGTCTGCTTGAGAGGTTGGGATGCAGCCCGAAGGTCCCGAGGGGCCGTCATGAGAAGGCAGACGTAGCTGCGCAGGAGTCGTGGAAAAAGGGGGGCTTGGTTGTTGCCTTGCCGAAGCGGGCGTGAGTTCTGAGACGGCCTTTGGCTTTGCCGATGAGATGCGAGTGGGCCTGCGGGGGATGGTGCGTAGGGTGTGGGGTCGTCGTGGAGTGAAGGTGCATCAGCGAGTGCAGATGGTCTACAAGTGGATGTACCTGTTCCTGGTGGTAGACGTTCGGAGGGGCAAGCTGTTGTGGGGTTGGATCGATTCGATGAAGTCTGCGGCTATAGCGGTGGCAGTCGATGGCCTGAAGCATCACTCGGACATCGAGGCCCTGGTGTGGGATGGAGCGCGTGGTCACCGGGGTGAGATAGTACGGACTGTTGGAGTGGCAACGATCGTGCAGCCTGCATATAGTCCTGAGCTGAATCCCGCTGAGCGGGTCTTCCAAGAGGTCCGCAGGTGGGTGGAGGGCAGGATATACGGGAGCATAGAGGAGAAGATGAAGGCGGTTGACGCCTACCTGAGTGAGCTTGAATCTGATCCGGGTCGGGTGCGGTCGCTCACGGCGTGGAGTTGGATCGAACACACAACGCGAAGTCTTCCGGCACACTATGCGGCCTCGTCAACATGAAATGGTATAAGAAGAGATGGGGTGCGGATGGCAAGTCCATTGCTTCGGCAGTGACGGAAAGCTGGAATGGAAGCGGTTTATCAACTAGGGCATTATCCACAAAGCACACGAAGGGCGCTAAGGGTTGCTAGAGTGAGGTTCTCAGAGCCGCACACGTAGGGCGCACTGAGCGCGAAGGGATAGGGGAAGATGGCAGGCCCAGCCTTCTCAACTAGACGGGGGCTTTTGTGAGGAAAAATCTTCGTGTCCTTCGTGCTCTTCGTGGACAGTCTATCAGAGGAGGGAAGCATGTCGGTTAAGATAGGTGTTGGCTTTGGCGGCTGGCCGTTCCCGGAGAGGGACCCGGAGCTGCTTTGGGAGTACGTGGACGCCTGCGAGACGCTGGACATCGACTCCCTGTGGCTGAGCGACAGGATTGTATCCGAGACGATGAACATGGAGCCGATGATCGCGCTCTCGTTCATCGCGGCGCGCACGACCAAGCTCAAGTTTGGCACCAGCGTGCTGGCATTGCCGCTCAGGAATCCGACCGTGCTGGCCAAGGAGATAGCCACGCTGGACTTCCTGTCCGGGGGGCGCTCGCTGCCCGCCGTCGGGCTGGGCACGGAGGAGGAACGGGAGTACGAGGCTTGCGGCACTCGACGCTCTCAGCGAGTGGGGCGCACGGAGGAGGCGATACAGGTCATGCGCCGGCTGTGGTCGGAGGACAACGTGACCTTCCACGGCAGGTATTTCACGCTGAACGACGTTAGCGTTCAGCCTAAGCCCGTGCAGAAGGACCTGCCGCCCATGTGGATAGGCGGGCGCACGGAGGCCGCGCTGCGCCGCACCGCGAGGGTCGGCGACGGGTGGCTTGTGTCGCAGGCTACGCCCGGCGAGGTAAAGGAGGGCGTGGAAAAGATCAAGACTTGGGCGGCTGAGTACGAGAACGACATCGAGGACGACCACTACGGCGCGCTGTTCAGCTTCAGCATAGCCGGCACACGCGAAGAGGCGCGAAAGCAGGCGGAGCCTTACATGCTGCGCCGCCGGACCGACGTCGAGTACGAGGCGTTCTCCGCGTTCGGCTCCCCCGACGACGTGGCCGACCTTATAGACCGCTACATGGACGGCGGCGCGACCAAGTTCGTGGCGCGTCCCGCCTGCCCGCCTGAGATGATGCGAGAGCAGTTGGAGATGCTCGGCAGGGAGGTCGTGCCCCGCTACCACAAGGCGCCGGCGTAGCCAGGGGCCTTCGCCCATTGCGTCCTCAATCGCGGGGCTGCTCGCGCTGCCGTTCGTCTGCACCCTGGCCTGCACGTCCGACGGGCGCGTTCTCAGGGTTGGCTTTTACACCTACTTCGGGCCCGTCAGCTACAGCGCGGACGAGTCTTGGAGGGAGTCATGAATGAATTCAAGACCACCATCGGCGACGTCGAGATAACCTCCCTGTCGGACGGGTACATCAGGTTCCTGCCGGGAGACTTCTTCCCCAGCGTTCCCACCGAGGCGTGGGCGCCGTACCGCGACGCGCTGACGTCCGGCGGCAAGCTGGAACTGAACGTTGGGTCGTTTCTGCTGAGGTCGGAGGGCAAGGCCCTACTGGTGGATACGGGCATCGGCGGCGACTCCTCCGGGTTCGAGGACGCGCACTCCGGCCTGCTCCTCCAACAGCTCGCGGACAGCAGCGTTCGTCGTGATGAGATCGACGTCGTGATGATGACGCACCTGCATGTTGACCACGTTGGCTGGAACATGGCGCGCGACGGCGATAGCTACGCGCCCGCGTTCCCCAACGCTCGATATTGCGTCGCCGGGGCCGATTGGAGCATTTTCGCGCGGATGGCGCGAATGAACAGCGCGCCGCATGTGAAGGCCCAGGTGATGCCGCTGGAGGAACTGGGCGTTCTCGAAATCTTCGAGGGGGAGTTGCCGCTTACGGGTGAGGTCACTACGCTTCCGACACCGGGTCATACTCCGGGCCACACCTCCGTGCTCATATCGTCGAAGGGCGAAACGGGAGTCATCGCTGGCGACGCGACGCACGTCCCGTTGCAGGCGCATGAGACGGACTGGAGTCCTCGCGCGGACAGGGACCCCAAGCTGTCCACCGAGTCGCGCCGCGCGCTCATGGAGCGGATGGAGCGCGAGAACGGGCTGCTCATAGCGGGTCACTACCCCGCGCCGGGCTTCGGCCGTCTGGCGCGGCTGGAGGGCCGCCGCTACTGGCAGGCGTTATAGGCGGTTAGCTTGCCGAAACCTCCCCGTATCCCTACAATGCTACGCACCTGGGAACATAATCTCACGCCGTTTCCGCCCGGTAGCAGGGCGATGCGAATTCGCCCAGCGCAGCGATGGGGCTGAGTGTGAGACTTGCGGAGGGGGTATGTACACAATCGACCTGGCGGGCAAGAGGGCCATCGTCTTTGGGGTCGCCAACCAGCGCAGCATCGCATGGGCCATCTCCCAGATCCTCCACGAGGCGGGGGCGAGCCTTGCCATCGCCTACCAGAACGAGCGTGTGAGGGAAGGCATCCAGAAGCTGACCGCTTCCTGGGGGGACGGCACCCCGCTAGTCGAGTGTGACGTAAGCTCGGACGACAACGTGGCGGCGGCGTTCGAGAGGGTTGGCGAGGAGTTCGGAGGGCTGGACATCATCGTGCATAGTATCGCGTTCGCAAACAGAGATGACCTCGGGGGCCGCTTCTTGGACACTTCGCGAGGGGGGTTTCGCCTTGCGATGGACATAAGCGCATACTCGCTGGTGTCCATCGCAAGGTACGGCTCGCCGCTGATGACGGGCGACGGCGGCAGCATCCTGACGCTCACGTTCCAGGCGGCGGAGCGGGCGTTCCCCGGCTACAACGTGATGGGTACGGCCAAGGCCGCGCTGGAGAACGAGGTCAGGCTGCTGGCATCGGACCTCGGCCCGGACAACATCAGGGTCAACGCCATCTCCGCCGGGCCGCTGGACACGCTCTCGTCGAGGGTCATCAGCCATTACAGGGACATGAAGCGGATTCACGCCGAGCGATCGCCGATGCGCCGCAACATCACGATGGACGAGGTGGCAAAGACGGCGCTGTACCTGTGCAGCGACCTGTCCAGCGGCGTAACCGGCGAAGTGCTCCACGTGGACACCGGCTACAACATCATGGGAATATGAGACCCGGCAGCCTGAGAGTGGAACGAGACGCGTAGCTTTCGGAGGGCGGCAATGGCTACCCGACAGCAAACTACAAAGATGAGGTTTATGGAATATCTCATGATGCCGGACGACGAACGCTATGAGCTTCTGGACGGTGAGTTGGTAGTGGTTCCATCGCCGGGCAGAATGCACCAGAGTGTTGCGCTGCGGATGGCAGCCTAGCTCCTCGCGTTTGTGGAAGAGCGTGGATTGGGAAGCGCCTTTATCGCTCCATTCGACGTGGTGCTTTCGGATACGGACGTGGTACAGCCTGACCTGCTCTTCGTCTCTAAAGAGCGAGAGAGCGTCATCACAGAGGATAACGTTCAGGGAGCGCCGGACCTGGTCGTCGAAATCCTGTCTCCGTCAACTGAGCGGCGAGACAAGACCGTCAAACGCGAGATTTACGCTCGGCACGGCGTGAAAGAGTACTGGCTTGTGGATACGGACGCCAGAAGCGTTACGGTGCTGCGGCTGGGAGATAGCGATTACGGCGTCGCGGCTACCTTTGGGCCGGGGGAGAGGTTGGCTTCTCCCACACTGATTGGGCTGGATCTTGATATGGACGAGATATTTCGATGAACTGGGCAGAGACGATAGTGCAGGCGCTGAAGGACAGCGAGGTGTCCCTCGTCGCCTATGTGCCTGACATAAGTATTCACCAGGTCACGCGGCTGTTGGAGGAGGACGACTACTTCCACGTGGTGTCGGCCACGCGGGAGGAGGAGGCCATCGGGATAGCGGCGGGCAGCTACGCCGTCGGACGCAACGCCGCCGTGTTCATGCAGTCCAGCGGCTTCGGCAACTGCGTCAACGCCATCGCCAGCCTGTGCATCCCGTGCCGCTTCCCCATCCCGCTGTTCATCAACCTGCGCGGCGAGGTGGGCGAGTTCAACATCGCGCAGGTGGCCATGGGCAGGACGACCCGGCCCATCCTCGACACGCTGGGCATCCCACACTACACCCTCGACAGCGACGACAAGCTGTACCAGCGGGTTGGCGGCGCGCTGAAGCTGTGCTACTCCTCGCGGCAGCCGCTTGCGCTCTGCATGACGCCGCTGCTTCACGGAGGCAAACTTGCATAGGTTCTCCGCCACTCGGATGCTGCTCAGGCACGTTGGCGACCTGCCTGTCGTCGCCAACCTCGGCCCCACCACGGACGAGCTGTGGCACGCGGGACATCGCGACCGCAACTTCTACACCTACGGCTCGATGGGCCTGTGCTCTTCCATCGCGCTGGGCATGGCTCTATCGACCGATGAGAAGGTCATCTCGCTGGATGGCGACGGCTCGCTGCTGATGAACATGGGCGCTATCGCCACGATTGGCCGCGAAGAGCCGCGCAACCTCGTGGTTGTGGTCTGGGACAACGAGCAGTGGGCGCAGACCGGTAACCAGTCCAGCCACACCGCGTTCGGGACGGACCTGGAGCAGGTCGCCAGGGGATGCGGCATCTCCAGGACGGCGACGGTTCGGGACGAGGAGGAGCTCCAGTCCGTGCTGCTCCAAGCGTTGGAAGAGGACGGCCCCTGGTTCATTGTGGCCAAGATAGTGGAGGAAGAGGAGTACATGCCAATCGCGCCGATAGAGCCGGAGATGACGCTCTACCGCTTCCGTGGTTCTTTTACGTGAGGAGCGCGAATGACTAACCGGGCGCTTCGGCGCGCTGCTCCTCCTGTTGCGTCTGCTGTCTGAGAGAGGGCATGAGCAGCGCGACTAGGGCCAATGCCACAATCCCGATGGCGGCGTTCAGCCCGATGGCCGTCGTGGGGGTGAAGAGGTCGGCGACGGCCCCGGTCATCAGCAGGCCCAGGGGGCCGGTCCCGATAGCCAGGCTGATTACGCCCAGGGCTCTGCCGCGCATCTCCGCGCTCGATACGAGCATGACGATGAGCGACTGCATGGTGCCGAATCCAGCTCCTCCGAGTCCGAGGATGAGCAGAATCGCCAGCGAGAGCCAGTAAGAGCGCGAGAACGAGAACAGGAGCAGCGCGATGATCGCGATCATGGAGCCGATGAGGTAGACTCGCCCGTGATGCCGAATATCGCCCACCGAGGCTATGATCATCGAGCCGAGCAGGGAGCCAAAGCCGTCGATGCCCATCAGCAGCCCCACAAGGCCCGGCCCCACCATGAGCACGTCCCTGGCAATGACCGGGACCATCTGCATGTATGAGAACACTAAGAGGTTCATCAGAATGGTCACGAGTATGGTTGCCTTGATGGTGCTGCTGCCTCGAACGTAGCGCAGGCCTTCCGCCAGGTTGCGCAGAATGCCCTGCGAGTCGCGGCCTCGTGGAGGCGTCGGGGTCTCCGCCGGGCTGCCGTCGTCGGCCGCTAAGCCGGACGGAACTCTCACCAACCACATCAGCGATACGGCTACCAGGTAGAGGGCGACTACGACCACGTAGCCGCCGGGGACGCCTATGAACTTGATCAGCAGACCGGCCAGCGCGGGGCCCGCCATTCTGCTGGAGTGCATGGCCATGGAGTCGAGCGCGACGGCGTTGGTTATGGCAGTTCTGCCTACCAGGTTCAGGATGATGGAACGGCGCGATGGCGAGTCCAACGCCCAGCCTATGCCGCTCAACGAGACCATCAGGTAGGCGTGCCATATCTGCAACTGGTCGGTGAGCAGCAGCGCCGCGGTGATGGCGGCTCCGATGAGATTGACAACCTGCGTAGCGATGAGCAGCTTTCGCTTGTCCACGCGGTCGGCCAGCGTGCCGCCGAGGATGCCCAGAAACAGCATCGGCCCCATGCCGAAGAATCCGACCAGGGCCACCAGGAACGGGCTGTCGGTCAGTTCGAGGACATACCAGATCAGCATCGTCATCTGCATCCACCGGGAGATGTACGAGAAGAAGTTGGCGGGCCACAGAAACCGGAAACCCCGATTCTGGAAGGCGTGGAACGTCCGGAGAGCGCGGACTCTCCTCAGTGTCTTTTGTGGGGCGGCGGTTGACATGAAGATACTGGCGGCAATTGTATATGCGGGGAATACACATTGAAAGGCGAATGACGGCGTGGTTAAGGCGAACCCCGCGACATGATTAGAGACCTGATTGCCAGGCTAACCAAGCCCGCGCTCGACGCGCTGTTTCCGATTCCGTGCCTCGGCTGCGGAAGGGAGGGCAGAAGCATATGCGAGTCCTGCGCCGTAGGTTTGCCCATGCTGATGCCGCCGCGCTTCTGCCTCACCTGCGCGCAGCCCGGCGTGATGGACCGCTGCGGCTGGTGCCGCGCGACGCCCGTCGCGGTGGACGGCATTCGCGCGCCCTTCGTGTATGCCAGAGACGGCGTCATACAGAAGGCTATCTACGACTTCAAGTTTCACGGCGTGCGTGTGATGGCCTCCGAGCTGGCGGGGCATCTCGCGGACTGCATGGTGTCCTACGACATGGCGGCCGACGTCATCGTTCCTGTGCCCAGCCATCGGCGGAGACTTCGAAGCCGGGGATTCAATCAGGCCGCGCTGCTTGCTGGGGAGTTGGGCAAGCTGACGGGCATCCCGGTCGAAGAGCGGCTGCTGGTGAGGACGAAGGACGCGCCGTCGCAGCTTCGCATGATCGGCCGACCGGAGCGGTGGAGCAACGTGGCGGACAGCTTCGAGTGCAGGGGCGATGCTGGCGAGGTATCTGTGCTGCTGGTGGATGACATCGTCACGACGGGCGCGACGATGTCCGCGTGCGCGGAGGCGTTGAAGGACGCCGGAGCGTCCGAGGTGTGGGGGCTGGCCGTGGCGCGGGCGCCGTGATCCCGCTCCGGCCCGGTGCCCCCATCCTGGTGGTTCATCATGTTTGCATTGACTGGTAGAGCGACTCTGGGTTTGCGCGTAACCCGGCTGGTGAAAGACCGACATGACACGGCGACGCTCACCCACTCCCTAACCCCCTCCCGTCAAGGGCGGGGGAACTTTCTCTCACCACCCTACCACCCCCTGGCTGCGGACACCACTGTGTTAAACGTCTAGGTGAGACGGCGTGCGGCTACGCCGACGTTGCTACGAAGCGGTTGATGCGGTCCAACGCTTTCTCGATGTTTTGGGCGGAGTTGGCGAAGGAGAATCTGACGTAGCCCTCTCCGAACTGGCCGAACGACTCTCCGGCGAGGCTGGCGACGCCCGCCTCCTGAAGAAGCCTGTCGGCGAAGTCGCGGCTGCTCATGCCCGTGCCTTCGACGTTGGGGAAGACGTAGAAGGCGCCTTTGGGCATGGCGCAGCGTATGCCGGGAATCCGGTTCAGGCCGTTCACGATGATGTCACGGCGCCTCTTGAACTCGGCGACCATCGCGTCGGCGTCGTCCTGCGGGCCGTCGAGCGCCTCGAGCGCGGCCATCTGCGTAAAGCTGGCTGTGCAGGACACGCTATTGGTGACCAACCGGGAAATAGGCTCCACCAACTCCAGCGGCATTACGCCGTAGCCCAAGCGCCAGCCCGTCATGGCGTAGGTCTTGGAGAAGCCGTCCAGGATGACCGTGCGCGCCGTCATCCCAGGGAACGCGGTAATGCTGTGGTGTTCGCCCTCATAGAGAAACCTGCTGTATATCTCGTCGGACAGTACGGTAATGTCGCGCTCGACGGCCATTTCTGCCAGCGCGCCCAGGTCCTCCCTGGCGATGACGCTGCCGCAAGGGTTGTTGGGCGAGTTGATTATCATCAACTTGGTTCTGGGCGTAACCTGCCTGGCGACCTCGTCGATGTCGATGTTGAAGTCCCTGGATTCGTGCAGTCTCATCGGAACGGGCTCGCCTCCCGTGAAGCTGATCATCGACTCGTATATGGGAAAGCCGGGGTTCGGGTAGAGCACCTCATCACCGCTCTCCACGAGGGCGAGCATGATGAAGAACATGATGGGCTTGCCGCCGGGCGTGACGACGACGTTGTCGCGGGATACTGAGATGTTGCGTGTGGCGGCGACCTCCTGCGCGATCCGCTCCCGCACCTCCGGCAGTCCGGGCGAGGGGCCGTAGTGCGTGTAGCCGCCGCCGAGAGCCTCCGTGCCCGCCCTGACGACGTTGGTGGGCGTATCGAAGTCCGGCTCGCCTATCTCGAGGTGGACCACGTCCATCCCCTCGGCTTCCAGCAGCCGGGCCTTCGCCAACACCTCGAATGCCGTCTCCGTTCCAAGACGGCTCATCCTCTGGGCAAGTTTCATCTATAGTTCTCCTGCTACCTTCCCTGAAGCGCGGCGATGGCGTGCTGCGCCTCGGCAGACTTCAGCGCGCCGAGGATTCCATCCACCAGCTTCAGAGCGGATTCCGCGCTGAGCTCTACGGCGACCCTTGCGCCGAGGCCCTCGGATTCGTTGACGAAGTCGATGTTCAGGGTGTGGTCCGCGGGCGAGTGGTACGGATGGTCGTAATAGACTCTCGCCTCACTGAGGGTGAACCAGCCCCGCGGCCCCTTGCCGCTGCCAGTTATTTCCGCCTTCTCGATGTTGTACGTGCACATAGACACTCTCCCGGGGCGCTCTCTTGGTTCTCATCCCTCCCACACGATTACGGAAGAGGGGTTAGAGTTCGATAGTGTAGCGGCAGGCGCGAGTTGGGCCGCAAAGAGGGACTCGCTCGCCTGCCGCCCGGCCCTTTGGCTTGACCCTGCGCTTGAAGGTTACTACCAGCCGCAAGCGGGTGTCAACTGAGACGGCGGCAGTGAACCTGCTTCGGGCTAGTACGAGCGTTTTCGCGCCCGCCGCAAACGCAGTGCGCTCCTACGCCTGGGTAACTGTTCAGAATTGACACCGGGTCATGGAAGGCCGTTTGACATAAACAGCCCAGGGCAATCGCATCTTCTACCGTCCCCCAAGCATGTTGTACGCCAACGCTATCATCACCTTGGCGCCGTTGATCAGGCTCTTAATGCCTACGGACTCGTCGGTGCCGTGCGCCATGCTCAGCATGGGGTCGTCGTCGGGGTGCGAGCCGGAGAAGCCGTAGGTCGTCACGCCCAGCGGACGGGTGAAGCGGGAGTCGGTGAAGCCGTTGCTTATCGCTGGGACCCATTGTATGTCCTGGCGTTCCAGCGCGAGCGCGGTGGCCTCCTGGATTCCCCTGGCGAGTTCCGTCTCGAACGGGGACGAGTTGGGAACGGCCATGTAATCGATCTCGTAGGAGATGCCCGGGATTCCCCCGAGAATCTTGTCGAGTTCCTGGCTCAGGTAGCCGTCGTCCTGGTGAGGAAGCGTCCTCACGTCGCAGGTGAGCCTTATCGACTCCGGCACGCTGTTGGACTTTATGCCACCCCGTATCATCGTTGGCGTGAGCGTCATCCTGGAGAGGGCGCGCAGCATGGAGGCAAAGCGCGGATTCTTGTCCTGCACCTCCGCGATGATCTCGTCCACGTTTTCGGGCGAGGGCCTGTGTTCGATGGCAAACGTGGATAAGTGGTCGAACAGCGTCGTGGAGGTGTCGCGCTCCGGCTCATACGACTCGATCCTCGACAGCACCTGGCCCAGCCGGTAGAGCGCGTTCGTGCCCTGCCATGGAACCGAGGCGTGGGAGCTGACGCCCTTGACGTCTATTTCCACCTGGAGGCGTCCCTTTTCGCCCACGCCCAGCACGTATGTCAGGTTGCCCGCCGCCTCGATAGGCGTGCCTCCGCCCTCGTTCACGGCATAAGGCGCGGTTATCTTTTCGGGGTGATGCTCGGCGAGCCAGCCGAAACCGTAGCGTCCTCCGTGCTCTTCGTCCGCGCCCGAAACCAGAATCAGGCTGTCCTCGAACTGAACTCCGTTGCGCTTGAGCAGCCGCATCGCCGTGAGCTGCGCCGTAAGAAGCCCCTTGCAGTCCGACGCTCCGCGTCCATAGATTCGGCCATCGGCGATGGTCGCGCTGAAAGGCGGGAATCGCCACTTCTCCTCGTCCTCCACGGGCACGACGTCGGTGTGGGACATGAACGACAGCCCCGCGTTACCGGAGCGGCCCTCGATTCGGGCGATGATGTTGCCTCGATTGGGAGCGGACTCAATGATCTCGGACTCTATGCCGTCTTCCGCCAGCCAGCCGCGCGCGTACTCGCACACCGGCGTCTCGTCTCCGGTTGGCATGAAGCCCGTGTTAACCGATGGGATTCTCACGAGCGCCTGCTCGAGGGCTATGATGTTGTCGTACTCGGCGTCAACCTGGGCCAGCAGGTCATCGAGATCTGGCATGGCATACCTCCTCAGTAGTTGAATCTAAGCGTCATTGTACAAGCACGTCGCCATCAGCAGGACGGCGATGCTCTTGGCGTCTCTTATCTCGCCGGAGCGTATCATGTCGGGAACCCGGGAAAGGGGGACCCTTTCGACTACGATGTTCTCGTCATCGTCCGCTTCCAGCTTGCTCGGCGTAAGCTCCCTGGCGACGTAGGCGTACATGTACTCGGAGCAGAAGCCCGGGCTCATCCAGAACCCGCCCAGCGAGCGCAGGTGGCCCGCCCTGTATCCCGTCTCCTCCCGCAGTTCCCGCTGAGCGCAGTCGTCGGGCGGCTCCGATTCTTCGATCTTGCCAGCGGGCGCCTCCAGCAGGGCCTCCCCGACGGCGTAGCGGTACTGCCGGACCAGGATTACGTTGTCATCCGCGTCTATCGGGGCGATTACGACGACGTCCGCGTACTCTACTACCTCCCTTGTCGTCCGTCGTCCGTCGGGAAGCCGCACACTGTCCACGTGGACCTGGAGTATGCGGCCGTCGAAAACCTCCTCGGAGTCTATCAGCCGCTCCGGCTCTATGCTGGACGCGGTCATCGCCCGCCCCCTGTCTGCCCGGAGCGATAGACCAGTCCCAGCCGCTGCGTGAGCGTGGTGTAGAATGCGCTGGGCGGGCTGGCCCTCAGAAACCGCGCCACCTGCTGGCTGCGAGTTACCAGGACTCTGTCGCCGGGTTGCAGATCGGCGTTCATGAAACCGTCCGCGCTCACCATCGCCTGTCGTTCGTTGGTTGACCTGAGTTCGACGACCGAGTCGTCGGGAACGACGAGGCCATCGCGCAGGCCGGTGTGGGCGGCCACGGGTTGCACCAGCATGACCCGGGCCTCCGGATACAGAATCGGCCCGCCTGCCGCGAGCGCGTATCCCGTGCTTCCCGTCGCGGTCGAGACTATCACGGCGTCCGCCCGGAAACTGGTGAGCGGCACGCCGTCTATCTCGGTGTGAACGTCCAGCAGGCTGGATACGCCGACGCCGGCTACAACGACGTCGTTCAGTGAGTGCAACGTTACGCGCGGGATATTCGATCCTGTCGAGGTCACGCTCGCCTCGAGCATCATCCGCTCCTCGATGCGAAGGTCGCCGTTCATGTAGAAGGGCAGTCGCTCCACCGCGTCCTCGACCCTCAGCTCCGTCATGAACCCAACCCGCCCCATGTTGACCCCCACGATAGGTATCGAGTGCGGGGCAATCGCCCTGACCGTTCTGAGGATGGTCCCGTCACCGCCAGCGACCACTATCAAGGAGGTGCTTTCGAGCTTGTCCCGCACCACTTCGACTTCGTCTGCGGCGCTCTTCCAGGAGCGCTCCTGAATCTTCAGCGGGTCCACGAGAGAGCCCACAAAGCCGGGGGCCTCGGGCACCAGGGAGTTGTAAACCAGCCCTATAAGACCTGTTGAACTCATGGCTATGACACCAGAACGGAGGCCGCGGTCCGGGCGAGTTCAAGCAGCGGCGTCGGATAGACGCCAAAAAACGCCACCCCCGCGAACGCTCCCAAAATCGCCAGCCGAAGGGGAAGGCCGGAGCCAACCGGCTCGTCGGATTGAGGCTCCGACAGGTACATGACCTTGATCACTCTCAGGTAGTAGTAGGCCGACACGACGCTGTTGACGACGCCCGCCACCGCGAGCCACTCCAGGTTGGCATCGACCGCCGCGCCGAAGATGTAAACCTTGGTTATGAACCCCACAGTTGGCGGCACGCCGATGAGAGAGATCATCGCGAATCCCAGCACGGCGGACAGGTAGGGCGCGCGCCGGGCCATGCCGGAGAAGTCGTCTATCGCGTCGCTGCCAACGCGGTTGGAGATGGCGATTACGGTGGAAAACGCCGCGAAGTTGGTGGCCGCATATCCGGCCAGGTAGAACAACACCCCGGAGGGGCCAGCGACGGCCTGTCCCTCCGGGGTCCTCGACGCGACGGCCGCCAGGCCCACCATCAGGTAACCGGCGTGGGCTATGGTGCTGTAGGCCAGCAGCCGCTTGATGTTGGACTGGCGAATCGCGACGAAGTTGCCCACCGTCATGGACAGGACGCTCAGCGCGGCGAATATCGAGGCCCATTCCAGGCTCATCGCCTCTGCCGAAAATGCCATGTAAAAGACCCGCAGTATTACCGCGAAACCTGCCGCCTTGCTCGCGACGGACAGGTACGCGGTTACCGGTGTGGGTGAGCCTTCGTACACGTCGGGCGCCCACATCTGAAACGGCACGCTCGCTATCTTGAAGCCGAAGCCCGCTATCATCAGCACTATCCCGAAGAGCAGCGCGTTGCTGCCGAAGGGCGTATCCGCGCCGAGGTCCAGTCCGCCAATCTGGGCGGCTATGCCCGAGAGCGAGGTAGTGCCCGTAAACCCATAGACCAGGACCATTCCATACAACAGGACCGCGGAGCTAATCGCGCTGAGAATGAGGAACTTGAGGCCCGATTCGGTGGAGCGGCCGTCTCTGAGAAACGCCGCGAGTGCGGCGATAGGCAGCGCCGTCAGCTCGAGGGCGATGTAGATGGTGATAAGCTCCACCGTCGAAGCCAGCAGCATCATGCCCGTCGTCGAGAGCAGCACTAGCGCGTAGTACTCCGCCTGGAAGCGTTGGAACCGCTTGACGTAGTCCGTCGATACCAGCGCCACCAGCGCGGCGGCGCCCACCAGCAGGAACTTGAAGAAGAGGCTGAACTTATCAACGACGAGGCTGCCGAACAGGCCGTCCATCTGGGCCACGCCGTCGTTGTTCAGCGTGAACCACAAGGCTATGCTGAACCCCAATGGCACGGCAAGCCCCAGTACGGTCACCCACGGAAGGATGCCCTTCCGCCGGAACACGAGATCGAGAACGATTACAAGCGCGGCCAGTCCCGCCACGCTCAGTTCGGGCGCCAGGAGATAGAAATCGTGAGAGGTGAGTTGGACGGCTTCCATGTCGTGTTAGCGAAGGTTCGCTACAGCGGCCTCCTGGAGAGAGTTGGCCAAGGGTTCGAGGCCGGACGCGAACACGTCGGAGATGAGCGCCGGATAGATGCCCACGACCAGCACGGCGATTGCCAGCGCGGCGACGGGCAGCATCTCAATCGGGCTGGCGTCCTTTACGTCGCGGAAACGCTCCACCTGGGGGCCGAACAGGGTTCGCTGTATCATCCACAGTACGTAGCCGGCCGCCAGCACCACGCCGAACGCGGCCAACGCCGTGAGCCAGCTCCACACCGGGAACGCGCCCAGGAACACGGTTATCTCAGCGACGAACCCGCTCGTTCCCGGCAGCCCCAGTGACGCCAGGCCCGCCAGCAACAGCGCGGAGGCCAGCAGCGGCATTCGCGTCGCCAGGCCGCCCAGGTCGGGGATGTAGCGTGTATGAACCTTATCATATACGAAACCGACCACCAGGAAGAGAAGCCCGGTTATCGTGCCGTGCGTGAACATCTGCAACGACGCGCCGGTCAGCCCCACGGACGTCACGCTCCCGGCCACGCCCACGACTGAGGATATGCCTATAAGCACAAACCCCATGTGGCTTACGCTGCTGAACGCGATTAGCCGCTTGAGGTCTGTCTGCCGCAGGGTCACCACGGCGCCGTAGAGGACATTGATGACGCCCGCGGTGGCTATAAGCCAGGCCACGTCCGAGACCACACCGGGGAACATCGCAACGGATACGCGAATCATGCCGTAGGCACCCATCTTCAGTAGAACTCCCGCGAGCATCACGCTGGCGGCCGTGGGCGCGTCGGTGTGCGCGTCGGGAAGCCACGTATGCAGGGGCCACACTGGCAGTTTCACCGCGAACGCCACGAACAGCAGGGTGAACGTGAGGCCGACCGGCAGCACCAGGCTGGCGCTCTTGAGCAAGTCCGGCAGGAGGGTCATGTCGAAGGTGTGCGGGTTCGTGGAGAAGAACAGCGCCAGGATTCCTACCAGCATGAACGCGCTGCCTATGAAGGTGAAGATGACGAACTTCATGGCCGAGTACTCTTTCCGGCCGCTTCCCCATATGGAGATGAGGAAGAACATGGGGATGAGCTCCAACTCCCAGAAGATGAAGAACATCAGGAAGTCGAGAGACGTAAACACGCCCATGACGGCGGTCTGCAAGACCAACAGCCACATGAAGTACTCACGCACCCGGTGTTGGATGCCCCATGAACCGAACACGGCGACAAGTCCAAGGAGGCCGGTCAACAGCACCATCGGCGCGCTCAGGCCGTCCACGCCCAGGAAGTACTGCACCTGGAAGGAGTCCACCGGTATCCAGTTCTCGATCTTATCGACAAGTTGGAAGCCGCCCTCGCCCCTGTCGTACAGCGAGAAGACGACGATTGTGAGGGCGAAGTCCGCCAGCGCGACCGCTCCCGCGACGAAGCGCACGCTGCGGTCTCCGCGAGCGAGCAGGACGATGACGATGGCCCCAGCCAGCGGCAAGAACACCGTCGCGGTCAGCAGACCTGGAAAACCGGACAACCTCTTCTCCTAAGCTATTGGAACAACAGATAGATACCGAAAATGACCAGGATACCCGCCGAGATGGCTATGCCGTAGCCCTGAAGCTGGCCTGTCTGCGCCTGGCGCATCGCGGTACCGACGTTCGCGCCGATCCATCCGATGTCGTTTGCCACCTTGTCAACAATGGCCCTGTCTGCCCAGTCCAGCGCGCGGGCCAGACCCCCATAGAATGAGCGAATGACCACGACTCCCTCGTAAGCCTCGTCCATGTAGTACTTGCGTGACAGCAGGACGTGAACTGCCCTTAACCGCTGCCCCATTCGCTCCGGCGAGATGACCTTTCTCACGTACATCAAGTAGGCGAGGCCAATCCCCGCCACGGCGAGCACGCTGGACACAAACGCCACGATTAAGTTGAAGCCCGCTGACTCCACGTGCACGGGCCCCGTACCGAGGAAGTGCGAAAGCCAGTGCGCCGGCACGATGCCAAGGTCTATGAGCGGGTTGACCAGGAAGCCCGCGACAATCGAGGCCACCGCCAGGGGCAGGAGCGGCGCGACCATGACGGTGGGCGATTCGGCGAGATGGACTTCGCCGTGCGGCTGGGCGTCGGGATCGGCGTCGGAGCCGCCCTTGAACTCACCCTCGAATGTCATGAACAGGGCGCGGAATATGTAGAAGGCCGTCATAAAGGTGGCTATCAGGGCAAGCCAGAACACCAGTTGGCTTACGCCGCCGCCCGCCCAGGCGTGGGCCAGTATTTCGTCCTTGCTCCAGAACCCCGCCAGCGGAAAGATTCCCGCGAGGCTCAGGCCGCCTATCAGGAAGGTGGCGTAGGTCCAGGGCATGACCTTCCGTAGCCCTCCCATGTAGCGCATGTCGAAGGTTCCCGTGGCATGGTTTACGCTGCCGGAGCCGAGGAAGAGCAGCGCCTTGAAGAAGGCGTGGGTGAACAGGTGGAACAGGGCCGGGCCGTAAGCGCCAACGCCCAGCGCGAGCATCATGTATCCGAGCTGGCTCACGGTCGAGTATGCCAGCACGCGCTTGATGTCGGTCGCCACCAGCCCCATAGAAGCGGCGAAGATGGCGGTAACGCCCCCGATGATAGCCACGAGGTTCATCGCAGCAGGCGAGAGCTCGAACACTGGCAGGAAGCGCGCCACCAGGAACACCCCGGCGGCAACCATCGTGGCGGCGTGTATCAGCGCGCTAACCGGAGTGGGGCCCTCCATCGCGTCGGGCAGCCACGTGTGGAGCGGGAATTGGGCCGACTTGCCGGCCGCGCCCGCGAAGAGGCCGATCGCGATCCAGGCGGCG
Source organism: Dehalococcoidia bacterium (assembly GCA_965217565.1). GTDB lineage: Bacteria > Chloroflexota > Dehalococcoidia > Lucifugimonadales > CATOSD01 > CBDCIS01. Next base: position 417,074 of record CBDCIS010000003.1, on the reverse strand, counting down.
ACCCCCGCCGCGATGAGTCCCCCGTCAACGGCCTGGTAGATGTCTGTGATGACGAATGGGTCGAGCCCCTGCGACATGAAGGCGTCGGCATTGAAGAACAGGTACATTATCGCCAGCAGGAACCCGAAGTCGCCGAGCCGGGTCATCACAAACGCCTTCTTCGCGGCGGCCGCCGCCGCGGGCCTCTGGTACCAGAAGCCTATCAGCAGGTACGATCCCAGTCCTACGAGCTCCCAGAACACGAAGAGTTGGATGACGTTGCTCGCGAGCACCAACCCCAGCATCGAGGCCGTGAAAAGGGACATGTAGGCATAGTAGCGCGCGAAGCCCGGGTCGCCCTTCATGTAGCCCATCGAGTATATCTGCACCATCAGGCTGACGCCGCTGACTACGACGAGCATTATGGCGGTCAAGGGGTCGAGGAGGATGCCTATCGTAAACGTGAAATTGCCGACTTCGAGCCACGAATGGCTGGGGAAAGCTACGTTTCCGTGGCCGTTAACGACGCTCGCCAATGCCCATAGCGAAATGGCGAACGCGACGCCAACCGCCAGGATGGTGAGGAGTCCGGCGAGGGAGGAGTAACGGTTGAAGAAGGGGCGTATGACGAGGGCGCTGATGACAAAGGAGGCGAGCGGCAAGAAGAGTATCAGCCATACCGCGATTTCCGAAATCATCTACCGTTCCCTCGAGACGCAGAGCATAAATCTACCCCCTTTGAAGCGCGTTCCCATGACACAGCAAGTTGGCTGGTCACTGCCGCTTGCGCGAGCCTGGAAACACTCTGGATATATTAACGCAAGGGGTTGTCGCAAGCAATGGCATTGAGCGGAGTATTGGGCTTGGTTCGACTGCCTCAACAGTGGAGCGCCAGCCCGATGCGGCTCAGAAAGGGCGTAAACGAAGGATGACCAGAGCGACACCGGCTACCGCAAGCGCCCCCACTGCCAGGGCGATCACGCCTCTGACGCCGAACAGGCCGGCGTCGGAGGCAACGGGCAGAGGCGTGGTCGCAGCCGTCGGCCGTGGCGGCTCTGGCTCGCTGGGCGCGGCGCGGTTGGCCGTGGTTGCAGCCGGTGTGCCTGTGTTGGCAGCCGCTTCCATTGGCGTAGGAAACGGAGTTGGCGAGGGCGCAGGGATCGCGGTCGGCGTAGCCGACGGCACGGGCGAAGGCGTGGCAGTCGGTGTGACCGTGGGCGTAGCCGATGGTACGGGCGAAGGCGTGGCGGTAGGAGGCGCCGTCGGCGTTGGGGTAGCCGTAAAAGTGGGCGCCAGCGTCGGTGTGGGTGTAAGCGTGTGAGTCGGTGTTGGGGTCAGCGTCGGTGTGGGCGTAGGCGACGGTGACGGCGTATGTGTTTGGGTCGGCGTAGGCGTAGGCGTCGGGGTTGGGGTTGGCGTCAGCGTAGGCGTAGGCGTAGGCGTCGGGGTTGGGGTTGGGGTTGGCGTCAGCGTAGGCGTAGGCGTCGGGGTTGGGGTTGGGGTTGGCGTCAGCGTAGGCGTAGGCGATGGAGTTGGTGTAGAGGTTGCTGGCGGAGGCGGAGGCGGAGGCGGCGGAGGCGGCGGTGGCACGGACGTATTGGTCGGTGTGGGCGATGGCGACGGTGTCGGTGTGGGTGTAAGTGTGTGAGTCGGGGTAGGCGTCAGCGTCGGTGTGGGAGTGTGCGTTGGCGTCGTGGCGCCAATCGAGAAGGCTACCACCTCGCTCTCGCTCAATTCGGCGAGGGAGGGGCCGGTTCTCACCGTAACCTTCGCCTCATAGCTTCCCAGGGTGGACGTCGCGGCCGTGGGAGACCATTCGATGGCTATCCTGATAGCGGCGCCCTCGCCTATCCCCTTGAACTCCAGCCTCTTGCCTATCCCCTTGAACTCAAGCCCCTTGCCTATCCCCTTGAATTCAAGCCCAAGGGAAGGCTCGGCGCCCAAGCGGTCCACTCCGTCGGCCTCCACAGTGGCGCACAACGTTCCGCCCGCGCCATCACCCAACGAACAGTCTTCGCCGTCTGCCAGGGGAAGCTCTACACTAAAGGCGCGCTGCCCCTTTACGTCGAGGGAGGCATCGTTTATTCGCGTTATCACTCCGTCGGCCAACCCCAGCGTCGCATCGAGTTTAACGCTCTCTCCGAGGATATACCTCGTTGAAGAGGCGTGAAGCCGAACGGAAACTTCGTCCGAATAGATGACGCTCTGCACAATACCCTGATTCGCTAGCACGATAACAAAGGCAAGGGCCACGACGATAACGCCCGTGTAAGCCCATGCCTGCCAGCTCATGCAGAGATGAACCTCTTGCGTTCAGCCGCCAATTCAGCGTCACCCCAACTCAAGCTCTCACCCTCCACGGAGGGGGCGATGTCACGAATGGCAGGCATGATACCACCGGCGTGACAATGTTGCAAACCGCGCCCGCCAAAGAGGGCGGGGTCTTTCGATTGTTCGCGTGCAGGCGTTGTCAGACTCGGGATGTACTCGCTGACGGCAAAAGCCCTGTGGGTGGTCTTATTCTCATGATTCTAATGCATCCCTACTTGGGGTGTCTGGAATTTTGCAGGATGCTTACCAGTGTTCTGCCTGGAAATGCGGTAGGTTCGCGGCTGTTTGCAATGAAATGCCACCCTGTTTTCTGCGGGGTTTGCACCGTCGTCAGAATCAGGATCTGATGATTCAGGGATATTTGCTACTTGTGGCCTCCGATGGGCTCTGGTTTTGTCGAACGACGTTAGATGCAGGATAGCACAGGTGTGCGGGTGTGTCAACAGGGGTGTTCAGGGCGAGCGACCGTCCGGGATTTGGCATCAAGTTGGGGCAGTTAGTTTTGGAGCGGCGGATGTATGGCTCCATCCCGCAATTCGGGATTCCGGGGGTTCCAGCGTCATTCGACCCACACGCGGGCGATAGTGTCTTGGACTATCATCTAAAGGGCAACAATCGAGTCGCTGCTAACGTTTCCAGCCGTTGTTCTAATCCTGCGTTGGAGAGTTTTCATCTGCCCTTCTCCTTTGCCTTTTCCCTCGTCAATTGGAAGAATTGATCGTCTTGACGGAATCGACCGATGACCCACTCCGCATACGATTCGCTATATTGCCCAGGAGATCCTCTAACTTTGCCTTGATAGAAGTAGGCAGGATTGGATTTAATCCCATAGACCTTGTTGATACAATAAATGTCATGTTGGTTTACGCGCAATTCGGGAAGCTCTGATTTTATTCGTTGCAACAACTCTAGCTGACGATGCGGATGCGTTTCACTAGAATCTCGTGCAACATGTACCACTTGCGTAGGTTCGCAATCTGTAGATCCGCCAGCAAGCATTATGTCACCATCATCCTGTCTCTTGGTGAGCACAAGCCTATACTCGATACCAATTGAGAACTCGGTAGACCGTTGCGACTGCTCAAAGTCACCCTTGAGCTTCGCGCAGTATTCAGCGAGATATGTGAACGTCTCTTGGCCGTACTGTTGGCGCAGTTGACTATTTGCCATATCCCACTGCTCCGGACTTCTGTCGTAAACAATGCTCATCATCCCAACGGAGACTCTGTTTGAGAGAGATCTGCCAAACCACCTGTTCAATTGTCTATGATAGTTGACCACTCCAGCCTGGAAGAGACACATTACATCCACCGGAATCCGGTCGATAGTCAGGTGAACCGACTCGTCACGTAGTTCCACAATGCGCTGCAAGTTGCGCCGCATTGGGTCTTGCGGTTTTGGAACGAGCCGATTCAGGGAATCGCGCAACGATAAGGTCCTTCGCGTTCCTCCCTGCCGATTCGGATAGTAGATTGAATCATCGTTACCCGAGGCGGTTAGAATCTTAGCTTTCAGCAACAGCTCCCAGGCGTTGCAAAATAGGAAGCAAAAGGTCTCCACTCGATACTGTATCGTCAATCTGTTTATCGTCTCCAGGGCAAGGATGTATGCCTCTAGACTCTTGTCCAGAAGCCTCTGCCGCAGGTCAAATTCTCGATTCTGATTTGTCATGGATGCACATTAATGGCTGTTGGTCAGTCTCGCCACACGCGGCCTATCGCACTCTCGATCTTGCACTCGAAACGTTTGATTAGCTCGCGGTTTGCGGATACGAGGGCTTGCTCGGCTACGATTTCAGCTACGATATTCTGTTGGACGTTTAATGGGGGGAGGGCAATCTTTATGGACGCAACGTCCGACTGATTGATGCTCGGGTATGCCCCCTTTCCCATCATGCCTAACATTTGGTTGACTGCTCGCTCCGAACTCACTGAAGTCAGGATAAATGCAGGCTCCGCCGCAGGCGCACGGGCCCTGAGCACGGCGAAGCCTGTTGAAGCTATCGCACGTTCCTTTACCTCGTTGAGAAGAGTAAATGCTTTCAAATTGGGGCGAACAGTCGAAAGCAAAACATCACCGCTTTGAATCCCACGCCGCGCCCTACTTGGGGCGTCAGCTGATGCCACCTCGTTGTACCCTAAAAATCGCCCTGTTTCGTTCTCCACTGAAGAAATATCAATGTAAAAGACAGTCTGGTCTGGATAGGCTAAAGCCGGATTGATGGTGTCAGGGTTGATTTCACAAACATCCCGTAACGCCGCCACCGGCCACTCCGGGTCCACCACGATGTGTGGCCGGTAGTTCTCCACCACAGCCCGCGCCCCGTCGATGACCTTCTGGTAGCCCTCGATCTCTGCCACAATTCCCTGCTGTACTTCCAACGGTGGGAGAGGGATATGAATCCTCTCGATATCTCTCTTGTTGATTGATGCGAAAGCAGCCCCTGCACTTCCAGTAATTCGTGGCTCCATGCTGCGTAGCGCCCAGAAAGCATACATCCTGTTCAGCAAGTCACTCGTAGGACGAATTGCGGCGAGCCCGCGCCCAATGCAAAGTCGCTGGCGTGCAAGGTTGACCGGACCGACCGGTGCCCGCACGGACATTAGGATATCGCCTTCATCCGCGAACCTGCTTGGTTCCGTTGTCCACTTCTTAGGCTTGCCCATGTACAATTCGCCAAATTCAGTCTTGCCTTGATAGAACGGCTCACCTTCCCCCTGTTCATTATGTGAGCGTCCGGCCGGGGACTGTCCAGCTATTACTGTTGCTACCACACCAAGTGGCACTAATGTAAAGCGAGGTTTTGTGGAAGTATCCTCCTGATACCGCTCTCCACTGAGGTTGTAGTCATGCTCCGCTAGCTTTGACTTCGGGGTGATTAGGGCCGCGCCCTGTTCGACCATGCCCTCTAACTTCCCTGAACCCGGTTCGCTGGGCTCGACCCTGTACTCCGCAGCCGCTTCATGAACCTTCGTGCCCTTCGTGGACGTTACACCGGCCAGGTACTGCCGGAGCGCACACGCCACTTGCGGCAGATCGTTTTCTGCAATTGGCCGACGCTGCGCTCCGAGGTCGTAGCCGTCGTTTTCGATTTTGAAGAAGGCGATGGTGTCGGATTTGCGCGCGAGGGCCTTGTCCAGTATCAGTATGGAGGTCTTGACTCCTGAGTAGGGGTTGAACACGCCCGCGGGCAGGGAAACGACAGCAACGAGATAGTCCTCGACCAGCATCTTGCGAAGCTGCTTGTGGGCCTTCTGGCTCTGGAAGATGATACCCTCGGGCACAATGATGCCGGCGCGGCCCGAGGGGGTCAGGTGCTCGGCCATGTAATCGACGAACAGCACCTCGCTGCGCTTGGACTGCACGGAGAAGCGGTTGTGTGGGCGGATGCCGCCTTTCGGAGACATGAAGGGCGGGTTGGCGAGGATAACGTCGGCGTACTCGTTCCAGCGTTCGTCGCTGGTGAGGGTGTCGTATTCCGTGATACGAGGCGCGGCGAATTCGTGCAGGTACATGTTGACCAGCGACAGGCGCACCATGTCGGGCGAGATGTCGTAGCCCTGGAGATTGGCGGCGAGCCGCTCCATGTCGTCGGGGGTTAGAGTGGAGGCGCCGTCGGAGTCGGTGTTGGCCTTGAGGATGTGTTTGTAGGAAGATATGAGGAAGCCCGCGGTGCCGCAGGCGGGGTCGAGAATGACCTCGTCCTTCTCGGGGTCAATCACTTCGACTATGAAGTCGATGATGTGGCGAGGCGTGCGGAACTGCCCGGCGTCGCCCTGGGAGCCCAGCACGGAGAGCAGGTACTCGAATGCGTCGCCGAGCCGCTCGGAGTGGTCGTAGGTGAACTCGTCGATTATCTTCAGGAAAGCGCGGAGCGTTTCGGGGTCTCGGTAAGGTAGGTAGGCGTTGTTGAAGATGTCTCTGAACAGCCTGGGGATTCCGGGGTTCTCCGGCATCTTGTCGATGGCCTCGGCGTAGAGGTTGAGCGTCTCCTGTCCGCCGATGCCGGGGCCGATGAGATTGGCCCAGCCGTAACGAGCGAAGTCACCGGCGAAGAAAGTGCGCTCGCCTCCGAACTGCTCGCTCTCGGCATCGATGTCGTCCATGAACTTGTAGATGAGAGCGATGGTTATCTGCTCGACCTGGCTCTTGGGGTCGGGAACCTTGCCTACGAGAATGTCGCGGGCGGTGTCGATGCGGCGCTTGGTGTCGGCATCTAGCATAGTGACTCCCGTGAATAGGTTTGTCCACTAAGGGCACGAAGGGACACTAAAGATTGAGGGTTTGGTGTCCTTCGTGGTCTGTTTGATTTAGGCGGCGAATTGGTTTAGAGGGACGTAGTCCTTGATATATTCGGGGACGAGCGCACGGTACTTTCCCGGCACGTCTCGGAAGTTCTGTATGGAAAAGGCCGGGTTGGTTGCAAGTTTGGCGAACTCCCGCTTGTCGATGATGTCCCGGACGGTTCCGCTTGTGGCGTAGGCCTTGAAGTAGGTCTTGATAGCGGGCAGCGAGCGTGGAGTGGGCGGGTTGTGAGCCACGAACTTATCAAACTCCTCCTCCAGCATTTCGTTCTTGGACTTGAACCTGGGTATCAGGTCGAAGACTTTTTCAAGAATCTCGCGGAGGGTCAGTCGACGGTCCAGGTCAACGGCATTGCGTAGCTTGGCAAGCGTGTAATACTCCTCGGGCTTGTCAAAGACCTCGCGGTTCACGTAGTCGATAACGCGGTCCCACTGACCGGCTTCAACCGCCTCCTTGATAGTCGCGTCGTCGCGGATGTCGCTGGCGAACCTGTCGAACAGCATCCGGTCAACCTTCATGCCCTCCGGCCCGACGGGCGACTCCCTCAATGCTGCCAGCGCGTCTGGCCCCAGGTTTTCGTAGCCGTCGATGACGACTGGGACTCGATCACCGCCATCGTCGCCCGGCTCCCGACTCGGACGCGGCGGCAACTTCAGGATTTCATCGTAGTTGAACTCGGTCTCAAAGTACTCGCAGTTGCCAAAGAAGTCGAATAGCTTGAACGATGTCTTCTCCGGTTCTGCCACGTGGACGTTGGCGCGGCGTCCTATGAGCAGATCAAGGAAGTCGTGCTTTCTCGTGCCCCTACCCTTTATCTGAACGAAGTCGGTTGGGGAGAAGATGGGCCGAAACAGGCCGAGGTTTAGGATGTCTGTGCAGTCGTAGCCGGTGGTCATCATGCCGACGGTCGCGCAGACGCGGGCCTTGCTCGTGGGGTACTCAGAGAGGAAATTGCCAGATCCGAGCAGGCGGTTGTTGGTGAAGTTGATGGTGAAACGCTGGGCGTCGGCAATCTGCGAGGTAACCTGGACGGCGAAGTCGGAGCGGTATTGACCGGGGAACATGACATCGGCGATTTGGTTGAGAATCTGTGCGAGCTTGGCGGCGTGGTTCTGGCTGACGGCGAACACGATGGACTTGCCGACCTCTCCGCTGACCGGGTCCCGGAGAGCGTTCTCCATGAAGGTACGGCAGAAGAGAGTGTTGGTCGCCTCTGAGAAGAAGTCACGCTCGAAGTCGCGCTTCTTGTACGTCTCCTCCTGCTGTTCACCATCGTCGTCGGTGAACGACACGATGAAACCCTCGTCCGCGAGAAGCTGGGTGGTAACGTCGGTGCGGGCGCCCACGACGGTGGGGTTGATGAGGTAGCCGTCCCGCACGCCGTCGAGGAGGGAGTAGCGAAAAGTCGGCTCGCCGCTCTCGCAGCCAAAGGTGCGATAGGTGTCGAGCATCAACCGACGCTCGACCTCACGCGGGTCGCGGAGATTTGAGCCGGATCTGCCGGGGCCTTTGAGGTAGTCGCGCGGCGTCGCGGTCAACCCCAGCTTGTAGCCGACGAAGTAGTCGAAGACGGCGCGGGCGTTACCGCTAATGGAGCGGTGCGCCTCGTCGGAGATTACCAGGTCGAAGTCGGTAGGCGAGAATAGTGTTTGGTACTTGTTGTTGAACAGCAAGGACTGGACGGTTGTCACTACTATCTCGGCCTGCCGCCACTCTTCGCGCTTAGCCTTGTAGATGGCCGTATCGAAGTCATTCGACAACAGCGGCCCGAACGCGCGGTTGGCGGCCTGGTCCTCGAGCTCCAGCCGGTCCACCAAGAACAACACCCTGCGAGCGTTGCCTGTGCGAAGGAACAGCTTTATGACGGCGGCGGCCACAAGAGTCTTGCCTGTGCCGGTCGCCATCTCGAATAGGAACCGGTCTTTTCCTTTCCTGACTGCGCTTTGCAGGCTCTGGACAGCCCGCACTTGGTAGTCGCGCAAAAACCGCAGGCCGTTCGCTTGTATGAAACCCGGCCTCTCGGACTCATTCTTCCAAGCAGCCTCAGAGGCGTAGTTGTACCGCTGGGTCTGCGCGATGTAGTCTGCGGCGATGACCTCGTTGATGAGTAGGAGAGGATTGGGCTTGACCGTGCTGTATGCGCCAACCGAATCAGGAGTCGGGAATGCGCTGATGATGTGCGGGTTGCCACGTTCCAGGTCCCAGAAGTAGTGGAGATTACCGTTGGAGAGGATGATGAAACGGCATTTCAGTGAGCGGGCATACCTTCGCGCCTGCTCCTTGCCCACCAGCGGATTCTTGCCGGAGGACTTCGCCTCGAGGACCACCAGCGGGAACCCGCGTGAGTCCAGAAGCAGGAAGTCGATGAAGCCTTTTGCGGTCTTCTCGAAGTCCTCCCCGAGCTCCTCGAGGTCACCGGACTCGAGGGCTACGCCCGGCTCCAGCAGAATGTTGGCCGGCTGGTCCCCTTCCGGGAAGAAGCGCCACCCCGCTCGTTCCAGGAGCGCGTTGATTCTCAGTCGCGCCGTAGCTTCGTTCATTTTCCGCAACCGTCCACTATGCCCGCGCCCACGTTCCCTCTAACGCAAGCCGCTTCCTCGCCGCTGTAAGTTGCCTTCTGTCGGGTCACATATGAGCCGCGCTCTAGTATAGGCGTAGTCATGGCGGGGTTCAACGCCGCCATGGGGTCACGCTTTGGCGAAAATGGCGGCAGTGTGAGATTCCCCTAGTACCGTAGGGCGCTGTTCCATAGGCGGCGTTCGAGGTGGTCGGCTACGGAGTCCACCAGGGACTCGGACATTGCGCCGAAGAGCCGCTCTCGCAGGCCGCGGCGCGGTCTGAGGAAGACGGGGTTGCGCGGCGCGCCGGAGAGCTTGGCGGCGATGTCGATGGCCTTTTCCAGGTCGCCGAGCTCGTCCACGAGGCCTAACTCTTTGGCTTTGGGGGCCCAATAGACCTCGCCGGTGGCCAGGCTTCGCACGTCGTCGTCGTCCAGCTTCCTCGCGCCGGCGACGACTGAGACGAACAGGTCGTAGGAGTCGTCAATCAGCGCCTGCATCTTCGCTTCCTCCTCCGGTGTGGCGTCGCGCCAGATAGCGCCCATATCCTTGAGCGGCCCGCTCTTGTTCACGTTGACGCCAATTCCCACTCGTTCGAGCAACTCACGCAGCGCGGGCCTGACGGATATGACGCCGATCGAGCCTACGATGGCGGCCGGCGAGGCGACGATTAGCTGCGCGGCGCAGCTTATGTAGTACGCGCCGGATGCCCCCACGCCTCGAATGTTCGCCACCACGGGCTTCTTCTCGGCGACCCTGGCGACGCTCCGGTAGAGGTAGTCCGACGCGGACACGCCGCCGCCCGGCGAATCCACGTCCAGCACCATAGCGCGAATCTTCTCGTCCTTCTCTACGGCTGAGAAGATGCGGTCGTAGGCCGGGGACTTGACCTGCCCACCGATGGAGCCGAAGAGCTCCACCACGGCGATTCTTTGGAAGAGTGACCGTCTGGACTTGAGAACTAACATGGCACAATCTCCAGTTGGAATGGACTCATTATAGCAATTTGATGGCGTTAGGGCCGCTTTCATGTCCCGTGGCGAGAACGGCTGCCCTCGCGAAGTCTACCGGGCGTCGCGGACACACTCGTGTCCCATTGCAGATAGCACCACAGGCCGCCGATGAGCGCGGGGATCAGGCCCCAGAATACGGCGAACGCGCTCACAGCGAGTCTCAGGAAGTCGCCGGTCGGATCCGCCCTAGCCGCCCAGGTGAAGGCCATGGCAATCGCGACTACACAGACGACGTGTCCCGCGAACGTTGCCGCTGCCATCGCCGCCAGCCAGCGCGCCCTCTCGGCGAACCCCATGCCCACGACCGCCAGTATGAGGGCCGTCATCAGAATCAGGCCAAAATGGAGAGTGAGAGCGTCGAGGGACAGGAACGAACCCGCACGTGGGTCGCTGAAGAGAATGTGCGATCCCGATACTAGCAGGGTAACGCCATCCGGGGTAAGCGGCCGAGCGAGGAGGACCAGGGCGTCGTTGTAGAGTGAGACGATGCCGGGCCAGAGGATGGAGATGAGCAGGATGAGCGCGATTGCCCTGCACGCGAACGCCAAAAGCTTAGGCGTCCCCAACGGCAACCACCCTCTCCACCCAGAAAAACCAGATGACAATCGCAAGCAGGACTGTGGCTGACTGCCAGACCAGCAGGTGGGCTACGCTGAGGTACTGAGGGAAGTTCGAGCCTATCCAGAACAGGCTCGCTATCCTGACGAGGTTGATGACCACGAGGATGGCAATTCCCATCAGTAAGCCGGCGCACTTGGCTTTCAGGGTCGATGGGTACGCCAGCACCGCGCCGGCGAACAGGAGCAGGGGGCCGACCGCGGTGCACTCGATGACAACGTTCGCCGCGAAGCCGTCTCTGGATAGGATAGTGCCGTGCGCCGTTGTCGATGCTCCCAGCAGGTTGAGCGCCTCGCTTGTCCAATCGGCCATCCATTCCGCCAACACGAGAATCAGCGGGCCGCCGACATAGCCGGAGTAAACCGCCAATGTGAGAAGCAAGCTGACACCGATTATTGCCGAGGCGCGCAGCACAATCACAAGAAGCCCTTTCGTGCGTATGCCTGTACAGCGTGGGGCGCCTGACGTCTCCCCGGCGCGATCGTCTTCGAGCATTTGTGAGGCGCCGCGCTTCGCCAAGGAGGGTGTGAGAACGAGCGAAGAGAAGGGCTGTCATGCGCTGCCGCCCATTATCGCCTTACGGACCAAGGCGTCCAAGCAGCCGCAGTTTAGCGCGAGGGCACGCCGATAGCAAGCCCACAAGGAGCTGCCACAAGGGTGTGCCGCTACATGGGTCTCCGAAACAGGGGTCTCAGCGGCGGCAGCGGGCGCTTCGCCTCACCTTCGCGTTGACTCACACACTCGGAGAACTTACACTTGGCTTTGCGGCAGAACGCCGTCGAGTTTTAGCGGATACCAAGGACCCTATCCAATTGACGATGTCAACTCTACAACCCGTCGAGGGCGCGTTGTTGGCCGAAATAGAGTCTCATGCCGCCAACATGGCGCGGGAGGCGGGCGCTGTCTTGGGCAAGTACTTCGTCGGCCGGGGCGCGCTGAACGTCAAGTACAAGGACAAGCGAGAGAGCGACCCGGTGACCAACGCGGACACGGAGTGCCAGGAGCTTCTCGTGCGGGCCATACGCGAGAGGTTTCCGGAGCACGGCATTCTGGGCGAGGAGAACGAGGACAAGCAACGCGAAGAGTCGCCCGCGAGCGAGTTCGTCTGGGTGCTCGATCCTCTTGACGGGACCAGGAATTTCTTGAACGGTATGCCTATCTACGCCTCCTCGATCGGAGTCTTGCACCGGGGCGTTCCGATTGCTGGCGCGATGTTCATACCCTGGCCCTCGGATGGCGGCGGCATCGTGCTCCACGCCCGCAGGGGCGGCGGCGCGTTCGCCGGCGACGAGCCTGTCTCGGTGTTCGTGTCCGACGAGCCGAAGTCCAACCGCCTGGTCACCCTGCCAGCCTACTTTGGGTCGATGTACCGGTTCCAGAAGCCGATGCGGGACAAGGTGGGCGAGATGCGCGTTATGGGCAGCATCGCCTACGAGATGGCGATGACGGCAATGGGCGTGCTCCAGTACTCGATAACGAGCAGCCCCCACCTGTGGGACGTCGCCGGAGGGGCGATACTGGTCGCGGAGGCCGGAGGCTTGGTCATGCGAGGCTGGCGGACGAAGCGGCTCATGGGGCTTGCGCCCGCGACTGCGTGGAGGCCGGTGGAGTCCCTGGTTCCGTCGTGGCAGAGCGGCGTGACCACCATGAAGGAGCTGCGCCGCTGGGTAGCGCCCCTGGCCGCCGGCAGCCCCGGGGTCGTGCGCCACGTCACCGCCAACACGCGCAGCCGCCTGATGCTGCGCTGGCGTCTGAGGCAGGCGTGGCGGAAGGCGCGGGGACGGGGGTAGGGCGCGGACGTGGCGACGTTTCGGCTATGGCAAGCCTGAAAGCGCTCAATATCCCAACGTTTCGGTTCTACCGAAACGAAATCTGTTCTTTAGGAAGTGGACGTTCGTTGAGCACGTCGAAAAGAGTTCAAGCGCGATTGTCTTTCATTTCAATCCAAACAATTCGGCGCCGTCCCCCTTCCAAGCGAGCCTAACGATCACGGATGCGGTAACTCTGCATACTTTGGGCTCTTGGGAGAGGACGGATTTTTCGGCTGACCAACCGTTAAGGCTGAGCCTACAAGGAATTGGGTCGCCGACTGACTACTATGTAATTCTTACGCTGGACGGACAATTGGCCTATGCTCACCGCTATCAGCACTTGGATGACCTGCCCTGGTAGTCAGCAGCGGCCCAATCGGCCAACTTTCGTTGGACCTAGCCATCCTCCTGTGCTACCCCCTCCCATATCGCGTCGAACGCTTCCTGGACCCTTGCTGTGGGAACGTACGCGACGCTGCGGCCGCGGCCTACGCGCGCCAGCAAGTCCTTGTCCATCAGTTTGGCAAAGTCGGTTGCGGCTGACTGCGCCGAATGCTCCGTCATGCCGCGATACATTCGGTTGGTTATACGGCCTCTGCGGCACGACAACCAGAGGGCGAGAATCTGCGACGTGGATAGTCCCTCTAGCCCGAAAGCCCCCTGCAATCCATCAATCTCTGCAACAATTTCAGCGTACACTTGGCCGGCGCTCGTAGCGTGCTCTACGTGGGCATTCAAGTAGTATTCGAGCCATGCGGTTACACTCTCCGAGGGGGAGTAGCGAGGGCCTAAAGCGGCTGAGATCGCCCGATAGTAACCCTGGCTGTCTCGGCCAAAGTGGGACTCTATGGATACGAGCTCCTGCGACCTGAAGCCGCCTATGTACATAATCAAGGTGTCCACCAGTCGAGCGGTTCTCCCATTGCCATCCAGGAAGGGATGGATGGCGACGAGATTCAGGTGGGCCAACGCAGCCCTGATTGCGGAGGGCAAGGCTTGCCCGGAGTTGAGCCAGCTTACAAGTTCTCTCATCAAATCCGGAACTCTCTCAGGCGGAGGCGGCACGAAGATTCTGCGACTGCTGTTTCTATCAACTATGTAACTCTGCTCCGTGCGGTAGCGCCCCGGCGCGTACTTGCCGGGGAGTGACTTGCCGACCATGTAGTGTACGGCGCGAATGGTCTCCTCTGTTATCCTATAGTCGTCAGTCGCGACAATGGTCTGAATGTAGTTCAGGGCTTCCTTGTAGTTGTGCGCCTCCTGCATTTGATCGTCGGGAGCGGATATTCTCTCTCCGGCGACGAGGCTCTCCACCTGTTCGAGCGTTAGGGTGTTTCCTTCTATCTGAGTGGAGTAGTGTACGGACTGAGCGAGAGCATGTCTCCGCAGTTCTCCCGTATATTCGTTGGGAAGTTGAACGTATCGGTCCAGTTCGTCCCTTGCGTTATCCAACGCGCTGAGCGATTCTTGGATTGCCAGGGACATATTGAAGCTTGTGTAGAGCATGTTGATGATTATGCCGTATTATCATAAAGACTTGATGATTTAATCAGATATACCTGATGAATAGTACTATGAAACATCAAGCAGGTCAATTGGAAGACCTGAACCTCGTCCACTGACGCCGCCGCCCCGCAATCCCACAACAGCCGTTTCAGTGATAGAATGAGGGCTGGGATTTACAGGAGAGCATGGGCTCTCACGTGTTTCAGACAGGCGAGACCGCCGGAGGATAGCTCGAAAGATGCCGTTGGAGAACATCGTCGTTCAGGGCGCGCGCGAGCACAATCTCAAGAACGTTAGCGTCACCATACCGCGCAACAAGCTGGTCGTCATGACCGGCGTGTCCGGCTCTGGCAAGAGTTCGCTCGCGTTCGACACCATCTACGCCGAGGGGCAGCGCCGCTATGTGGAGTCGCTGTCGGCCTACGCGCGCCAGTTCCTGGGCCGCATGGACAAGCCCGACGTTGACTACATTGAAGGGCTTTCACCCGCTATTTCGATAGACCAGAAGGGCGTGTCGCACAATCCGCGCTCCACCGTGGGCACCGTCACCGAAATCTACGACTACCTTCGTCTGCTCTACGCCAGGGTAGGCCGTCCCCACTGCTACAACTGCGGCCGCCCCATCCAGAGGCAGACCGTTCAGCAGATAGTAGATGCCGTCCTCGCTCTGCCGGATGGCAGCCGCATCCAGATCATGGCTCCGATGGTAAGGCGGCGCAAGGGCGAGCACAAGGAGGTATTCGAGGAGGCGCGCAGGGCGGGTTTCGTGCGTGTGCGGGTGAACGGCGAGGTTCGGGAACTCTCCGAGAGCTTTGACCTCGACAAGCAGAAGTGGCACACCATAGAGGTCGTCGTTGACCGCCTCGTCATCGGAGACAGCGCCGAATCGGGGCGTGTGGCCGACTCCCTGGAGACGGCTCTCAGGATGGCGGACGGCGTCGTGCTGGTCTCGATAGTAGATGGCGAAGAGCTGCTCTTCTCAGAGAACTTCGCCTGCGTTCACTGCAACATCAGCCTGGGCGAGATGGAGCCGCGAACCTTCAGTTTCAACAACCCGCACGGGGCGTGCTCACGCTGCACCGGTCTGGGCTACAAGCTCGAAGTCGATCCCGACCTTGTCATACCCAACAGGGAGCTGAGCATCAGCGAGGGCGCGATACAGCCCTGGGCGCGCTCCGGCTCCATGAGTCCCTGGTACGCCAGCCAGCTCGAGTCGCTGGCCAGGGCGCTCAAGTTCTCCACCAAAGTTCCAGTCAAGAAACTCCGCAAGAAAGACCTCGAGGCCGTGCTGTACGGCACGAAAGGCAAGTCCATCAACGTGCGGCATGACACGCAGAAGGGCAAGACCTACCAGTGGCGCGCCTCGTTCGAGGGGGTCATCAACAACCTGGAAAGGCGCTACAGGGATACCGAATCCGAGCACATGCGCTCGGACTCCGAGCGTTACATGGCCGCCAGGTCCTGCCAGTCGTGCGGAGGTCGGCGTCTCAAGAAAGAGGCGCTCGCCGTATCGGTATGCGGTCTGAATATCATGGACGTCACCGACAAGTCCATCGGGCAGGCGCTGGAGTGGACGCAGGCCATCGGCGGCGAGGGCCACTCCACGAACGGCGCGTCGCCGGACGACACGCTGTCCGAACGCGAGAAGACCATCGCCGCGCAGATACTAAAGGAGATCGACGCCCGCCTGCGCTTCCTGCTGAACATCGGCCTCGACTACCTCACGCTGTCCCGCACGGCGTCCACGCTGAGCGGCGGCGAGGCCCAGCGCATCCGGCTGGCGACGCAGATAGGCTCAGGCCTGCTGGGCGTCCTCTACGTGTGCGACGAGCCCTCGATTGGGCTGCATCCGGCGGACGACTACCGCCTCATCGAGACGCTGAAGCGGCTGCGAGACATCGGCAACACCGTGCTGATAGTCGAACACGACGAGGCCATAATGAGGGCGGCGGATTACATCGTTGACCTGGGTCCCGGCGCGGGCGAGCACGGCGGCCACATCGTCGCCACCGGGCCAGTCGAGGACATCATCAACACGCCTGGCTCGCTCACGGGGCAGTACCTCAGCGGGCGCAAACAGATTCCGCTGCCAGACTCCAGGCGGCAGGGCAACGGAAAGGCGATCACGATCAGAGGAGCGCGTGAGAACAATCTCAAGGGCGTGGACGTGCGTATTCCGCTGGGCGGGCTGGTGTGCGTTACCGGCGTGTCCGGTTCGGGCAAGAGCACGCTCATCAATGAGATCCTCTACAAGAGGCTGGCGCAGTTGCTCTACAGGGCCAAGGATCGCCCCGGCAAATTCGACGACATAGAGAACGTCGAGCACATCGACAAGGTGGTCAACATCGACCAGTCACCCATCGGTCGCACTCCGCGCAGCAACCCGGCCACCTACACGGGCACTTTCACGCCCGTACGCGAGTTGTTCTCCACGATGCCCGAGGCCAGGGTTCGCGGCTACAAGCCAGGCCGCTTCTCGTTCAACGTCAAGGGAGGCCGTTGTGAGGCCTGCACCGGCGACGGTTACATCAACATCGAGATGCAGTTCCTGCCCGACGTGACCGTGCCTTGTGAGATTTGCGAGGGCAGGAGGTACAACCGCGAGGCGCTGGAGATCGAGTTCAAGGGCAAGAACATCGCCGAGGTGCTGAGCATGACCGTGTCCGAGGCGCTGGAGCACTTCGAGAATATCCCCCGTGTGCGTAACAAGCTGCAAACAATGAGCGACGTTGGCCTCGGCTACATCCGCCTGGGCCAGCCCGCGACTCAACTGAGCGGCGGCGAGGCGCAGCGCGTCAAGCTGTCCACCGAGCTATCGAAGCGGGCCACAGGCAGCACGCTCTACATCCTGGACGAGCCGACGACAGGCCTGTCCTTCGAGGACTGCTCCCACCTGTTGCGAGTGCTGCATCGCCTGGTCGATGCGGGCAACAGCGTCGTGCTCATCGAGCACCACCTCGACCTGATAAAGAGCGCGGACTGGATAATAGACCTGGGCCCCGGCGCGGGCGACAAGGGGGGCTACCTAATCGCCGAGGGCACGCCGGAAGAGGTGGCGACATTGGAGCACTCCTACACGGGCCAGTACCTCGCGCCCATACTTCGCGCCGCGGAGCCGGTGAGGGCTGCGGACTAGGAATCGGGGCCAACCCCGTTGGCGTGAGAGTGTGGCCCGAGCAGCGCCTTGGCCTGCTGCCACAGCTCCTCCTTCTCCTCGATCGGGAGGTCTGGAAACGACAGTCCTCGCTCGCGGCACAGCCTCTCCATCGTCGCGAAGCGCCGGTAGAAGCGGGCGTTGGTCTGGCGCAACGATCCCTCGGCGTCCACGTTGTGCCAGCGTGCCGCGTTCACGATGGAGAACAGCACGTCGCCCAGCTCCGACTCGCGCTCCGCGACCGACGGGGCGCGCTCCAGTTCCGCCACCTCCTCGGCCACCTTGTCCAGCACGCCGTGGAGATTGTCCCAGTCGAAGCCTGCGTGGGCCGCGCGCTCCTGGATGGCCTGGGCGTAGGACAGCGCGGGCATCAGCTTGGGCGCGCCGTCCAGAATCGACGCGCCCGCTCTCTCTCGTTCCTCTCGCTTCATGGCCTGCCAACTGGACATTACCTGCCCGGCGTCGGCGGCCTCGCCATCTCCGAAGACGTGGGGATGGCGGCGGATGAGCTTCGTTATCAGCGCCTGGAAGACCTTCTCCCGCGTGAAATCGCCCGACTCTTCGGCAATCTGCATCTGGAACACGACGTGAAGGATTACGTCGCCAAGCTCCTCGATAATCTTGGTTGCGTCGCCCTCCTCGATCGCCTCGACAAGCTCGTAGCACTCCTCCAGAAACTGGCTCTTCAGCGAGTCCCGCGTCTGCTCTCCATCCCACGGGCAACCCTCCGGGCCGCGCAGGTGTCGCAGTATCCGGACGGCGCCGTCGAACTCACTGGGATAGTCGTTATCATTGCTCATACTTTCCTCCACATCAGGGGCTCGAGAGCCTCAATGCTTTTGGCTGGGGAGTCACTCCGCAAAGATGCTATCATATCTTCATGAAGCTC
Organism: Dehalococcoidia bacterium; assembly: GCA_965217565.1. Taxonomy (GTDB): domain Bacteria; phylum Chloroflexota; class Dehalococcoidia; order Lucifugimonadales; family CATOSD01; genus CBDCIS01. Next base: position 398,910 of record CBDCIS010000003.1, on the reverse strand, counting down.
AATGAGGTAAGACTCATCGATCCAGCCGGCCGAGAGTTCATCACGAGAGCTCTGAGGATGGCGGCCATCGCGCTGTTTGTGGCTGCCATTCCGGTATTCCTCATAACATCCAACGTTCGCTGGGTCATCGGCGCGCCCTTCCTGTACAGCTACGGCTTCGACAGGTACGACATCCCGGCGTACACGGGCATCGAGCGAGAGCATCTGCTGTCCGTGGCGGCGCAGATACGTGACTACTTCAACAACGGAGAGGAGTACCTGGTAGTCAGGACTGTCGTGCGCGGCATTTACGTCGAGAGTCTCTACAACCGCCGTGAGATCATACACATGAGGGACGTAAAGGGGCTGGTCCAGGGCGTTTACCGTGTCCAAGAGGTCACCGGCCTGTACCTGCTGGCGTTCGGCTCATTCGGGCTGGCGCTGAGAGGGCGGCGATTCCTGCCGAGCCTGTCTCGCAATGCAGGCATAGGGGGCGGCTTCACCCTGGGTCTGGTTACGCTAGTCGGCCTGGTGTCGTTGGTGGGCTTCGATCGCCTGTTCCTTGCCTTCCATCTTGTGAGCTTCGCCAACGACTTCTGGCAATTGGATCCCCGCAGAGACTACCTGATAGCGATGTTCCCCCAGGGCTTCTTCTTCGACGCGACCATGCTGATCGCGGGTTCCACTATAGCGGAGGCGATTCTGCTGGCGGCCGCGCCGTTGGCGCTCTCCCGCTGGCGCCGATGGCGAGGCTTCACCGGGGCAGCCAAAGACGAGGGCCAGGAGACGGTCAAGTCCGGGGGACGCAGCCATTGATGGCGACGGCAGGAAATCAGCGCTGCGTTGGGCAGTCGCAGCCGTCCGGTGCCTCGCCCGGCGAGAAGGATTCGAGGGCGTTGAGGAGGTCTTCGGCTATGATGAGCGCTAAGCTCATCAGCTGGCTCGATTCGAATTCCCGCGCCTGGTATTGGATAGTCCCCCTCAATTCATAGTCAGCCAGGTTCCGCATTGCAAAGATCTGTGCGAGCAACCGGGCAACTTCTTGCTCAGCTTGAGTCCTCTGTCCTCCGTATCGCTCTCTCATGCGATAGTGTCTGCTGCCCTGAGGCAAAGGAAGCGCGTCGGGATTCTCCCTGAAGAATCTGCAGCAAGCTTCGTGGTGCAGCCCATAGTACAGCCTGCTAACGACGGTACGCTGTTCGGCCTCTGTAGTCGCCGTAGTGGACAATCGCAGTCCAAGCCGGTAGAAGTCGAGGGGCTTCATATTTTCAGCGGGACTATCTGGAAGTAGATCATCTTTGCGGAGTCTGCCTTTTCGGCTTCCGTCCAAGACAATGCTGCCATGACCTCTGCCTTAGTAATCGCCTTCCGGGCCCGGCTCCACTCGTATCGGTCCACGTCCGCGACGAATGTCAGCATAAGGATTGGCGGAACTGGCTCGTAGTGGTCATAGTACGCAAAAACGGTGGCGGACTTCAGTGTCGAACCCAATTCCCGACACGCGATCTCATGGATCGTCCTAAAGGCAAACAGCCTGAACGGAGTCAGCAGGGGTCTCGCCCCTGAAGTGAAATGGAGGCGACTTGGCGTCCGCCCATGTCTGCTGATGACTCGGAGGTGGTCTCCGGACCGCTTGTTCCTCGCCACCTGACCAATTCGTCCCTCTCTTTTACTGATTTTACTTGTGGAGCGGATATAATCCCTCTCCACAGTGGCGGTAGCCATATGCCCAACCTCTGATCCAAGTTACGTCAGACGGGAGACCGCCTGTATTGTGGCCCTTCCAAAACGAAGAAGGTGTTCCCGCTCTTCAGCGTTGTCTGCCACCCAATACCTGTACTCGCTTGGTGCCCCAAACTGGAACGCAATCATAACTAGCTCCGCATCTTTGGAATCCGGAATGTTTGGGATAGGGTCTTCGTGGAATTCTATCTGCCCCAGCGCCCTTAGCTGAGTTACGTTTAAGCTACCTTCGTCTTCATCTCCTGTTACATCAAGGATCCAACCATCAGTGAGAATCGCCAAGTTGGCATAGTCATCAGTGAGATAAAGGTAGTACCGCCTGATAGGTGAATCCTTCAAGAGTTCTTTCGCCATGTCCCAATGGGATTCGAACACCCCAAGGTCTTCGCTCTTCAAGAGTTCCTTAATCCGTAAATGTAGTTGCTCGGTGTAGTCTTTTGTTGCCATGGCGTTTGCTCCTTAGCCGCCAGTGCGTCGGCTAGGTACAGTTTGTCTGAAAGCGAGTTACAGTGTCAAGTTGGGGCCGGCCCAACCCATAGGTTTTACCGTACCTGCGCCCACGCGGATGCGGCCGTCGGCTGGGATTGCGCGCCCTATTTCAGCGGTCTATAATTCGCTCGTGCTTGATGCGGTTTCAGAGTCTCCAATCCAGCAAAGCGCCGCGGCGCGCGTTTCAGGCTGGCATCATGTGCGTTATGAGGTAACAGTGGATTACCTGGACATCGGTCTGGGCGGGGCGAGACAGGAGCTTTTGCCGAACCATGGAGATACGAATAGGAAGCCTGCTCAGAGGAGCGCAAGAGGCCGAGGGGACCGTTATCATCATAGATGTGTTCAGGGCTTTCACCACGGCCGCCGTCGCATTCTCCCGGGGCGCGGACAAGATTATCCTGGTTGCCGAGGTCGATGAGGCGCTGGAGCTTCGCGGCCGTGGCATGGGCGATCTGTGCATGGGCGAGGTGGGGGGCATGAGACCGGACGGGTTCGACTTCGGCAACTCGCCGTTCGAGTTGTCCCATGCCGACGTTAACGGCAAGACGCTTATCCAGTCCACGAGGGCAGGAACGGTTGGCGTGAGCGCCGCCCAAAGGGCCGGGCAAATCTACGCAGGCTCCCTGGTCATCGCCGAGGCCACAGTCAAGGCGGTGCTGCGGGACTCGCCTGATGTTGTGAGCATCGTCGCGATGGGAGCAGAAGGGAGGGAGCGTGCCGACGAAGACGAGCAGTGCGCCCTGTATCTGCGAAACCTGCTCCTGGGCCGCGCGCCGGACCACGACGCGGTGCGCAGCCTGGTGCTCGCGGGTGAGGAATCGCAGAAGTACGGGGACCCTGCGCGCCCACACTTCCATCCGGAGGACAAGGAAATGGCCCTGCGAATCGACACCATCCCGTTCGCCATAAGGGTGTCGCGGGAGAACGGCCTGCTGGTTGCCAGGCGGGATGCTGTATAGTCGGCTGTCCAACACAGTCACGCGGACGGCGACGCACCGAAAAATCCTGAAAAAAGAGGAAGAACGAATTGAAGTATCGAAGACTTGGCAGATCTGGCCTCGAGGTGTCTGAAATCGGCTTGGGCGCGAACAACTTTGGGCGCAGGGTCGATGCCGACGGCACGGCGAGAGTCGTCAATCTTGCCCTGGACGTGGGCATCAACCTGATCGACACCGCCAACACCTACGGTGTCGAGAGACGCTCCGAGGAGTACATCGGCAGGGCGCTCGAGGGCAAGCGAGAGCAAGCGCTCGTCGCCACCAAGGCAGCCATGCGGATGGGGGACGGCCCCAACCAGTCGGGCGCGTCTCGGCAGCACCTGATGGCGGAACTGGAGAAGAGCCTGCGATGCCTGGACACCGACTTCATCGACCTGTACCAGGTCCACTACCCAGACCCCGATACCCCCATCGAGGAGACGATGCGCGCCCTCGATGACATGGTCGCACAGGGCAAGGTGCGATACATCGGCTGCTCCAACTTCATGGCGTGGGAGGTGTGCGAGGCCATCTGGACGTCCAGAACCAATGGCCTCGTGCCCTTCGTCAGCGTCCAGCCCCCGTACAGCATGATGGAGAGGAGCGTAGAAGCGGAGCTCGTGCCGTTATGCAAGCGGTACGGACTGGGCATCCTGCCCTACTACCCGCTCGCCAGCGGATTCCTCACCGGCAAGTACAGGCGCGGGCGGCCCGCTCCTGATGGCACGCGACTGGCAGAGGGCGACCGTGGCATGTTCAGCGACAAGAACTTCGACCTTCTGGACAAGCTGGAAGCGTTCGCGTCGGCGCGCGGTCATAGCGTTCTCGAGCTCGCCTTCGCCTGGCTGCTCGCGAATCCAAACGTGAGTTCAGTCATTGCGGGAGCGACCAGCCCGGAGCAGATCGTGAGCAACGCCAACGCATCAGGCTGGGAGCTAACCGCCGGCGAGAAGGCCGAACTGGACACGCTGCTGGACGGCTAGTTCAGGGGGCGCAGCACGCCGCTCTGCAATCTCTCAGCCCGTACAGGCACTGGCGGCACGAGCATATGCTCACGGCCTCTTCGTGCTCCTCCCCGCGCACGCCCTCCAACCATTCGCGGAGCAGCCAGGGCACGAGCAGCAGCGCCGTCACCGCGTCGAGCCACCACCAGCCCAGCAGGGCATTTGCCACCAGGCCTATCAGCAGCGTAAGCGACAGGTAGGAGCAGGCGAGCGTCTCCTTTGCCTCGATAGCGATGGACATAAGGTTGCCTCTTGCGGCGATTCGCAGTTTCCCACACGGCGAGCGCGGGCATGATCGTCACGGATGCCACGGCCAACCCGATGCCAATCAACGACTCCTCTGCCCCGCTCCGTCGCGAGAGCGCGAAGCCGGACTGGATGAGGATTCCCACCGACAGCGCGAGAAAGCTCCAGCCGATGAACTTTACGACACGGGCCTCGACTCGCTCCCCGCGCTCGGAGTCATCGATGCCGATTCGCCACAGCACAAGGCTTGCGGCCGCGACCTCGAGGTAGCTGTCGATGCCGAACGCGGCCAACGCAATGCTGCGCGCGCTGATGCCCGACCACAGCGCGACGACGCCCTCCGCGATGTTGTAAAGAATCGTCAGCCACAGCAGAAATCTAGCGGTGCTCAGCAACTTGGCCTCCGCAGTTGAACAGTTTGTTGGTAGTCAGTTTATCAGGGGATGCGCGGGGGTAGATAGGGCTGGAAAGGAAACTCGCGGGGCAATCATTGCCCGCATCCCATCGGGCCCCAACGAGGCCTTCCATTTCTCCAGGTGGTGGATCAGGGCCGCCAGGGTCTTTCGATTGTTCGGGTGCATGGCGTTGTCAGAATTAGGATTTGAGATTGCCGAGCCGCGAGCCGCTGCGGCGGTTGAGGGATTTTAACGGCTATCGAGGAGGCAGACAGGCCCCTCATGCAGGTCGGACCAGGTGTGGGATTAGCTCGCATCTGGACGGATGGATGTTTTCGCTGGCGGAAAAAACGCCTGTGGGTGTCTCATGTTGATTCATTGTGTCTCATTCCTACTTGGGGTCTGTGACGCTGTGAGAGGATTTAGGGGATGTTTCTGAGTTGGAATGTAGTAGGGTCGCGGTTGTTTGTACAGGAAATGAGACACTTATTTCTGTGGTTTTCGCACATCGGCCGGGCGATTTCCGTTGCGGTCTGACGAGCGGGAGCGATGGCGGGTGTGTGAGTCGATGAGGATACGGTAGCACGCGCGTTCGCATATGTCAAGGGTGTGCATGACCTCAAAAATATGGTTACCGAAGAGTTGGAGGTGACCGTGAATCGAAAGAGCATTGGAGAGTCCGCAGCCCTACATCTTCACCAAGCCCCCTGATATGTAAGTGTCAGGGGGCTTTATATCTGAATTCGTATAGTTGCGAGAAATTATAGGGAAAGAAAGTGAAGAGAAGTTATAATATATGCAGTTTGCGAAGCCACGAATCTGATTTAGATACAGGATACACCTCGGCGCCTTCGGATGTCAATGCAACCGACCACTAAAAGGCAAATCTAGCCAGCCAGTCTTGAAATGCCTCGGCCCACTCCCCACACTCAGCCATTCTTCGCTCCTTGCTCTTCCCCCTCGACAGTGCGATAATCACCCCCGAACCTAGCCACAGTGTTCATCCGCTCCATCAGGAGTTTGCAGGAGGCCCTCACGCCCCCTTGCAGCTTCTGTGTGGAGAACGTCAACCTGTGGCTAGGTGGCCGAATCCTGCCGCAAGGGGGCTCCTCTGTGCGCCTGCTTCATTTCGTTACGGATGCCTGGGATACAGTTTTCGGGCGTCAGACCAGTCGGTTAGCTTACTTCATTACGGTCGCGCTGCTGATGGCGGCGACTCTGGGGGTCGCCAACTCCCAGACGGCCAACGGGAAGTACGACACCGACGGCGACGGCCTCATCGAGGTCTCCAACCTGGAGCAGCTGGACGCTATCCGCTACGACCTCGATGGCGACGGGAATCCGGACTACAACGCTGAAACCTACGCCGCCGCGTTTCCCAACGCTGAGGCAGGAGAGGTCTGCAACGCGAACTGCAACGGCTACGAGTTGGCCCGCTCGCTCGACTTCGATAAGGCCGACAGCTACGCCTCCGGTGCAGTCAATACCGAGTGGACCACCGGCAACGGCTGGGAACCAATTGGCATAGCTAGAGGGTTACATTCATGGTTCAATGCCATCTTCGATGGCAACGGACACACCATCTCCAACCTGTACATCAATGCCACGGACCCTGATGTAAAAACCTATCATATTGGTCTTTTCAGCGATACTAATAGCTCCGTCGTCATCCGCGAAGTCGGGCTGGTTGATGCCGATGTAACCGGGGAGGCCTACGTCGGCGGGCTGGTCGGGGATAATACGGGCACAATCGTCGCCAGCCACGTCACCGGCAGCGTCTCGGCAACCGGCGAGGCAACCGACAAGGGACATAGTGATACATGGCTCGGCGGGCTGGTCGGGGATAATAGTGGAGGCACGATCAGCGACAGCTACGCCACCGCCAGCGTATCGGTCATTTTAGATCTAGCTCTTAAGGTTGGCGGGCTGGCCGGGGGTAATGGAGGCACGATCAACAACAGCTACGCCACCGGCAGCGTATCGGGAAGCTGGGAGGTCGGCGGGCTGGTCGGGTACAATTACTACACCTCCAATACCAGCAGCAAAATCAGCGATAGCTACGCCACCGGCAGCGTATCGGGAAGCTGGGAGGTCGGCGGGCTGGTCGGGAAAAATAATGAAGGCACGATCAGCGACAGCTACGCCACCGGCAGCGTGTCCGGCAGAGAGGTTGTCGGCGGGCTGGTCGGGAATAATAATGAGAATGAAGCCACGATCATCGCCAGCTACGCCACCGGCAACGTAACCGGGGATTCGTTTGTCGCCGGGCTGGTCGGGCGAAATTCAGGAGGCTCAGTCATCGCCAGCTACGCCACCGGCAGCGTGTCGTCAACCGACACGTACAGCGGCGGGCTGGCCGGGGATATGAATGAAGGCACAATCATCGCCAGCTACGCCACCGGCAGCGTAACCGGGGTTTGGGTGGTCGGCGGGCTGGTCGGGTCTAGTCGCGAAAGCACAATCATCGCCAGCTTCTGGGACACCCAAACCTCCGGCCAGGCGACCGGAGTTGAAAGAGATTACGGGGACTCCGCGGGCCTCGAGGGCAAGACCACAGCCGAGCTGCAGGCTCCCACCAGTTACACCGGCATATACCGCGGCTGGAGCGCTGACCTGGATAACGCCGACGGGGATGACAACTCCGCGACCGGGACCGATGACTTTTGGGACTTTGGCACGAGCAGCCAGTATCCGGTCCTGAAAGTTGATTTCGATGGCGACGGCGCCGCAACCTGGCAGGAGTTCGGCAGGCAGCGCATGAACAGCCCCCCCGAGTTCCCCGACACGGAGACCGGCGCAAGGAGCGTGGAGGAGAACACGGCCTCGGGCGAGAGTATCGGCGCCCCGGTTGCGGCCACCGACGCCGACAACGACGTGTTGACCTACAGGCTGAGCGGCGCCGGCGCTGCCTCATTCGACATCGAGGAATCGTCCGGGCAGTTGAAGACGAAGGCCGCACTGGACTTCGAGACACAGGCCAGCTACTCCTTGACTGTGTCGGTCCACGATGGCAAGGACGCCAAACACAACGCCGACGCGACGACCGACGCCACCATCACGGTGACGGTGACCGTCACCAACGTGGACGAGGACGGGGCGGTAACCCTGCCGTCGGCGCAGCCTCAGGTTGGGACCGAGCTAACGGCTGCCCTTACCGATCCCGACGGCGGCGTCAGCGGCACAACGTGGGAATGGGAGACCTCCTCGGACGTGGCGACCGGCTGGGCGGTGATTGAGGGGGCCACATCAGACACCTACACGCCGGCGGCCGAGGACGCGGGCAAGCGCCTGCGGGCGACGGCGTCCTACACCGACGGACACGACTCCCGCAAGACCGCGCAGGCCGTATCGGACGATGTGGTGAACAGCGCCCCCGAGTTCCCTGCCGTGGAGACCGGCGCACGGAGCGTGGAGGAGAACACGGCCGCGGGTGAGAACGTCGGCAGCCCGGTTGCGGCCGCGGACTCGGAGAACGACACATTGACCTACACGCTGGGCGGCGCCGATGGCGGGTCATTCGACATTGAGGAATCATCCGGGCAACTGAAGACGAAAGCCGCACTGGACTTCGAGACACAGGCCAGCTATACAGTCGAGGTGACGGCCGCAGACCCATCCGGCGCCAGCGCCACCGTCACGGTGACCATCACGGTGACCGACGAGGGTGGGGCGGTGGCCCTGTCCTCTGCGCAGCCCCAGGTTGGCGCCGAGCTAACGGCAAGCCTTACCGATTCCGACGGCGGCGTCAGCGGCGCCACGTGGAAATGGGAGAGTTCCCCGGACGGGGCGACCGGTTGGAAGGTCATCGAGGGGGCCACGTCAGACACCTATATGCCGGTGGCCGAGGACGCGGACAAGCACCTGCGCGCGACGGCGTCCTACACCGATGGGCATGGTACCGACAAGACTGCGCAGAGTTCGGCCATGTCGGTGCTGCCCATTTCCACACCTACCCCTGAGCCTGCGGCGACAGCAATCCCCGCGCCCACGCCTGAACCCACACCTACCCCTGAGCCTGCGGCGACAGCAATCCCCGCGCCCACGCCCGAGCCAACTCCAACGCCAGTCCCCACGGCGACATCAATCCCCGCGCCCACGCCCGAGCCAACTCCAACGCCAGTCCCCACGGCGACATCAATCCCCGCGCCCATGCCCGAGCCAACGCCGACGGCGACATCCGTGCCACCCGTCCCGACAGCCACGGCCCCGGCAACCGCGGTTGGGGAGCAGGAACCCACGCCGGCAGTGGAGTCCGGCGGTGGCGGGTGTACCTCTCCGGAGTGGGCGGTGCCGATGGAAGCGGCGGCTGTCAACCTGTTCCTGTTGATGGCTCCGCTGGGTATGATCTGGGGTCTGAAGTGGAGGTCGCGGCGGAGGCGGGAAGGCGGTTAGCTATAAAGGATGAGGCTCCGGGCCACCTCACCCCGGTCGAGGACATCGAAGGCGGTGTTAATCTCATCCAGCTTGAAGGTGCGGGTGATTAGCTCGTCCAGCTTCAGCTTGCCCGACATATACAAGTCCACAAACCTGGGCATATCGGCCCTTGGGTAGCAGGAGCCGTAGGTGCAGCCCATGAGTACCCGGTCCTGGTGGAGAAAGTCAGGGTCAATGGTAAGCTGTGCGCCCGTAGGAGTGACTCCCACGGCTATCGCTACGCCTCCCCTGCGGGTGGTATGCAGGGCCTGGTTGATGGTCTCGGTGGTGCCTATCATCTCGAAGGCGTAGTCGGCCATCTCGCCCTTGGTAATCTCCCGGACACTGGCCTGCACGTCCTCGGTGGAAGAGTTGACCAGGTGGGTGGCGCCGGAGCTGGGCAGCCTCTCCAACCTGGCAGATCTGAACCTCGCCGACAACGACTTGAGCGGGGAGATACCGCCGGAGCTGGGCAACCTCTCCAACCTGAAAGGGCTGTACCTCAGCAACAACGAGTTGAGCGGGGAGCTGCCGCGAGAGTTGGGGAACCTTGCGAAACTCCAAAAACTGTACCTCGGCGGGAATCAATTGGAGGGGTGTGTGCCGATGAGTCTGCAAGGGAAGTTGAGCAGCACTTCTGACCTTGGCGACCTGACCTTCTGCTGAAGCCCCGCGCCCTCAGCCGGGGACGGACGGCATATCGCCCGGATGGCGCTCCCAGCGCGTGTTGGCTATGGCGCATGTCGCCGCCGCAAGCGCTGGATCTGATACGAGGCCATTGGAGCATAGAAAATAGCTTGTTCCACGTCAAGGACGACAGTTTTGGTGAAGACCGTCAGGTACTGCACAGTCATCAGCGAGGAATGGTAATCGGTCTGCTCCGGAACGTGGCGGTTACGCTGCTGCGGGGGATGTGCCGACTATGGTCGGCCAAGGAACCCCTCACTGGCCGAGCCCAACGACTGGCCGCCCAACCCGCCACAGCAGTTCTGCCCGTTTCCTGACTTTGGAAAGACCCTGCAGGGCCGCCCGGCCCCCTTTGCAAACGAGGCGTCGATGCTCTACTATCTTTGGAGAGGGTTGTGGCCCGCCCAGAAGCTCAGATTGGCCGGCAGCCCTGAAACGGAGGCGTAAATTGGCTGATACAGTGGTTCTGTACACTCATCCTGAGTGCACCTTTTCGGACGCGCTCAAGGATGAGCTCGACACGGCGGGAACCGAGTACGAAGAGATCGACCTGGCGCTGCGTCCCGAGGCCTGGGAGGAACTGGAGAAGCTCACCGGCGGCGAGCGAATCACGCCGGTGATGCTCGAGGGAGAGCAGGTTAGTGTCGGGTTCCACGGCGTCGGTTGAAGCTTCTGACCTCAAGGAGTCGTTGGCTCCTCAATCGCGCAAGATAGGATAGGTCAGAGGAGGGACGCATGGCTGTAGGTGGTATCACGAGCGTTGAGGTGGGTGGCCAGGCCCCAGACTTCACGTTGCGCTCGCTGGACGGCGAGGACGTAAGCCTGTCGCGCTATTGCGGCAAGAAACTGGTCATTTTCATGTGGGCGTCGTGGTGAGCGTGCCGCGAGCAGCTGCCTGTATGGCAGCAATTCTATGAGAGGCACCGCGGCAGCGGCGTCGAGGTGCTCTCCATCGCAATGGACGCTCAGGGCGCGGAGAAGGCTCGGCCATACGCCGAAAGGGCGGGGGCGGAGTTCACCACGCTGGTGGACGAAGAAAACCTGCTGGGCCAACTCTATGGATTCAAGGCAATCCCCAACGGCTATCTGATAGACGAACGGGGCGTAGTGCGCTACAAGAAGCTGGGCGGATTCGACATTCGACGCGCGGAGACCGCGCGCATGGTCGAACGATGGGCCGGGGAGTCCGTTCTCGACGACGAGGCAAGGTCGTCGGAGGAGGAACTCGGCTCTGACCACAGCGAGGCTAACGCGCGCTTCAGGCGCGGCCAAGCCCTGTACCGCGACGGCAGAGTCGAGGACGCGCTGGAGGAGTGGCGCAGGGGCATGGCGCTCGAACCCGATAACTGGATCATTCGCAAGCAGATATGGGCTATTGAGAATCCTGACAAGTTCTACGTGGGCGACGTTGATTATGCCTGGCAAAAGGAGCAGGTCGCCCGCGGAACCTAGTCCAACACCACGATGGCCTCTATCTCCACGTCCAGGCCCGGCTGCGCAAGCGCGGTTATCTCCACCAGCGAGTTGGCCGGGTTCTGGCCGCTGAAGTAGCCGTCCATTATGGCCTGCTGCTCCGTGGGAGCCGGATACCAGTCCGCCATGTTCGTCACAAAGGTGGTTATCTTCACGATGTCCGCCGGATTGCCGCCCTCGGCTTCCACGATGCGAATAATTCTGTCCCACACGACCTTGAACTGCTCAATCGCGGGGCCTCCCTGCGCCTCAGTCCCCCTCGCGGTGCAGCCGGAGATGTATAGCGTGCCGCCTGCCCGAACGGCCCTCGCGTAGGTGGGGCCAGCCGGCGCGATGTCGGGGTACTCTCTACGTATCTTGTCCATCGTTTGTCTCCTTTGAATTCGGTCGCTTGTCCAGCGATGTTCACCTGGTCGCCTTGATCGAAAACATCATCGGCACAGACTCTGTCTTGTCCTTCAGCCGCCACCACTCGTCTTCGCCCTTCTCGAGAAGAGGCATGAGAGGATAGGTGCAATAGGGGAACTCGTGCAGGAACTCTATCTTGAGTCCGGCCGAAATCAGCGCATTGATGACGTCACCGATAGTATGACTCCATTCGTAGATGCTGGTTGTGCCTATCACGCTCTTGTCGGCGTAGGAGCCGCTGGGCTCGAACCTCATCGGCTCAGCGGCGTGGAAGTAGGGATAGCGTACCCTGAGCTCGACGGCGTCCTCGTCGTCGAAGACGTTGGCAAAGGGATGAAACTCGACCATGTGGAAGGCGCCGCCCGGCCTGAGGAAGTGAGCGATGACCTGTCCCCATCGCGTTAGGTCCGGCAGCCAGCAGAGAACCCCGTAGGACGTGAACACGACGTCGAAGCTCTGGCTTGGGTGCAGGGTATGCGGCAGGTCATACAGGTTGGAGACGACGAACCGCGCGCCGGTCCCCAGTTCTTCGCTCAAGGAGCGAGCAATTCCGATCGCTTCGTCCGAGAAGTCCACACCCGTGACCCTCGCGCCGAGCCTTGCCCACGAGAGCGTGTCCATGCCGAAGTGGCATTGGAGGTGCAGCAGCGACTTGCCCGCCACGTCGCCGAGTTCCCCGAGCTCGATTGGTGTCAGGGAAGACCTCCCGGCCTTGAACCCCTCTACGTCGTAGAAAGCCGACCGAGCATGAGGCGGCGCCAGTTCGTTCCAGTGCTTGAGGTTGGCATTCATGTACTCGTTCAAGTGGCCGTCTCCTCAATCATCGGCTCGCACCCCGGCCCTCGACTCCCGCACGCCGGCCCACCACTCGCGCAAGGGCTTGGCCGCCGCCTCGCCCTCCGCGTTCTCGACCGCGGCGATAAACTCCCTCGTCGCCCTGTCCCCTATCTTGAGAAGGCCGTCCATGAAGGCCGCCCTGTCGTTGACCCGCTGCGGGAGCCACTCCACGTAGTAAGGTGTAGTTCGTGTCCCCGAGCGGCGTTGCGCGCGCTCGAAAAAGAGCTGCTCCAGGGCCATGCGAATGGTGTGCGCATCCGTCCAATTCGCGCGATAGAGAATGGTTCCGCCGACGTTTAGCACGTAGCTCATGTTGGGCAGCGTCCCGTACGCACGGTGGACAGTGCCCTCTACGTCATCCACCAGCATGGGGCGTTTGATATTCCAGTCGGCTGCCATGTCGCGGGCGTGAGACAGCTTCTGCTCGAGGCTTGTGTGGGCCGGGTACTCGTCGCTCGGATGCGCCTCTCGCGTGTAAACGAACAGGAAGCTCACACCCTTGCCGTCGAACTCCTCAGCCAACGGTTCCAGGACCGGCGCCGCCAGTCCACAGAAGGGTCAGGTTATCGAGCCGAACTCGATCATCACAGGCCCCTTGCTCCAGAAGTCGGAAAGCCGCACGCTGCTGCCGTCGCTCGCATCCACAAGCTCGCCATCGGGGGCCTTCCGCCCCGCCCTGTTCAGGTCGGCAAAAGCGCCGAATTCGTCCGCGGACATGTCGAGCGGGAAGCTGGCATAGTTGTATTCGCTCATTGCGCTGTCCTCTCAGTAACTATGAACGTCGCCTATCCTCATGCTAATGCTAACGCAGCGCGGCGCATTTGCAAAGTAGAGGCGGCTGGCCGGTCGCCTCTGCCGTCGATTGCCCTCGCTTTGCGCCCGTAGCTATTGCTTATTCTCTGCGGCCTGGATACCGTGAATCACTGTGATGATCCTAAGAAGAATCCTGGCCGTTTCGCTGGGGATTCTGTTCCTCTTCTTGCTGGCTGCGGAACTGGTGTTCTTGCAAGTCGGCGACTCATTCCTCAAATCCGACTTCTACGCCGAGGAGCTCGAGAGAGCGGACTTCTACGCCTTCCTCATGGGCGACGCGGCCTCGTCCGCCCTGGACGAGGCGCGCGAGATCGACGTGGAAGGGCTGCCAGGCGGACTGGACGGGAGCCCGCTCGTGGCGCTTGGTCTGTCCAACAGCGAGGTCGCGGCCTCTCTCAGCGCGGCGATACCGCCCGCGTGGGTACAGGCCAAAGCGGAGGATTTCTTTGGGAAGCTCGGGCTATACCTGGGCGGCGCGACCGATGAGTTCGAGGTCACCGTGCGCGCCGGCGAGCACGGGGCGGAGATGGTCGCTGAGGTCAAGTCTCTGATCCTTGGATCGGACTACTACGACTACGTGTTCGACGGCCTCGTGGCTCCGGAAATCGAGGACGCGCTGGCCGGCGAGTTGCCGCTCGGACTGGAGGTCACAGCCAGCCGGGTCGAGTCGTCGGCGCGCGTGGTCGCGCCCAGGGAGTGGGTCCATACACAGATGGAGGCGGCGATCGACGAGGTCGCGCCCTACGCCCTCGGCTACAACGACTACTTCGAGATAAGAGTGGCGCTGTCGGACCGCGCTCCCATAGCCGTCGAAGAGGTGAAGGAACTGCTGCGCGAGTTGGATGCTTACAAGGTCCTGTATGACGAGGTCATCGAGCCCGCGTTCACGGAGACGCTGGGCGAGCACGTCGAACTCCAATTCGACATCGTGATAACCAGGGATGAAACGGTCTCCGCCCTCCGGCAGACCGCGCCCGAACCCTGGGTGCGCAGCCAAGTGGAAATGGTTATCGACGAGGTGTCCTCATACATGGCTGGAGAGGTGGACAGCTTCTCCTCCAGGGTGTCTCTATCGGAACTCAGGGAGGCGACGGTAGAAGTCCTCGAAGGCCTGGCACGCCAGAAGGTCAACGCCCGCATCGCGAGCCAGCTCCCCGGCCCCGAGGGCGAGAGGATAAGGCGACAGTTGACCGACGGGGCCAACGAGATTGTGGAAGCCGTTGAGCCGTCTATCACCGAACTGTTCAGCGAGGATGTCATCTTTACGGACAGGGATCTCCGAGACGCACTGTCGGACGGCGACAATCTGGCCCGGCTGGACAGCTTCAGGGAGCTAATCAGGGATGGCTGGTCATACACCGACGCCGACCTCCGGGGCGCGCCCGCCGGCGACGGACAGGGCGACGCGGCTCTGGCCCCTCTCGACGCTGCGCGAGTGTTCCTCGCCGACGGCTGGACGTACACCCACTTCGACTTCGAGGAACTCATCGCCAACGACCCAGGAAATTTTGGTTGGGTGAACTCCTTCCGACGCCTGCTCAACTGGTCAAGGGTCTGGCGATTCCCTCTTCTCCTGCCCCTGCTGCTGACGCTAGTGGGTATCGGGCTTCTCGGCGGCCGGGACTGGCCGAGCCGAGTCGTCTGGGCGTCGGGCGCGGCGGCAATCGCCTCCGCGGTAGTCCTCATAGCCTTCTCCCCAATCTTCAGCGCCCTCGTCGATTCCCAGGTCGAGGCGGCCAGGGAAACGGCAATCAGCCGCATCGATCCCGCGGGCGCCTTCTCCTCCACCCAGCTTCTCATAACAACCGAAGTGTACGACATCATCGACGCAATCATGGCGCGCTTCAAGTCAGGCGTCACGCCCAAGGCTGCCATACTCCTGTCGCTGGCCTCGCTCGCGCTGGGCGTGACGCTGGGCCGGCACAGGCTAACCGCGCTGGCGGAACGGGTGCGGGAGCGGTGGCACTGGCGGTAATAGGGGACGGCGCGCTGTCCGGGGCTTGCGCCCCTCTCTCTGTTTTGGACAGCGGCAAACCGTGTCAGTTACAATGGTGAAAGACCCGCCCAGATAGCGAGAAGCCAATGAGCACCGATTCCCAGATACTGGTAATCCAGGAGCGCCTTCGGAACGAACTTACTCAGGGCGAGAGCCACTTCCGGGAATTCAAGAGCGCGTTTGACGGCCCTCCTGGGAATAAGCGCCGTCGGAAGATAGCTCTCGTAGCGAAGGACATCGGCGAAACCCTCGTGGCCTTTGCCAATGCCGCTGGCGGCGTGTTGGTCGTTGGTGTCGAGGACGACGGCGAGGTAACCGGCATCACATACTCTGAGGATGATCTCCAAGTTCTTCGCAATGCGCCCCGGACGCACGTCCTCGCAGACACGCCCTTGCCTACACCAGTGATCAACTTGGTTACTTTGGATGGCAAGACTGTCCTGGTTTTCACCGTGAACAAGGGAACAAGGCATGTCCACTTTACGAGTGACGGCAGATGTTTACAAAGAAGGGACACAGACACTGTTCCCGTTGCTTCAAAGCAAATTGACTTCGAGCGGCATGAGCAATTGTCCAGGGAGTATGACAGCGCATGGGTAGATGGCGCGACCGTAAGTGACCTTCGGCTAGACCTACTCAAGTCAATTGCTGAAACTGTTTCGCCGGGCATGTCGCCGGAAAAGTGTCTGCAAGCTCTCAGACTAGCGGAATTCGTTGGCGGTTCGCTGCGGCTGAGAAAGGCTGCGTTGTTGCTGTTTGCGTCCGAAGTTCACAAGTGGCACCCTCGCTCTGAGATTAGAATCATTCAGATTGCCGGAACCGAACTGCTTTCGGGCGTGGAGTACAACGTTACGCGAGACGAATCGCACGGGGGCAACGTGCTCGAGTTGCTCAGCCAGGGCTTTGAACAACTGAGGCCGCTTCTCGTTCAGAAGCGGCTGGTTGGCGACACCTTTCAGTTCAGTTTGTGTCGGTATTTCCGGAATACGCCTGCCGCGAAGCGTTAGTGAACGCGATTGCTCATAGGGACTACAGCATCGAAGGCCGCGCCATCGAAGTCCTTGTGTTCAGCAACAGGCTGGAAATCCGAAACCCGGGCAGGCTGCTCTCGACTGTCAGGCTAACCGAATTGAGGCGGGGAGTAGGAGTCCACGATTCCCGCAACACCTATCTCGCCCGAGTTCTCAAAGAGCTAGGCTACATGCAGGAGATGGGTGAGGGCATTGGCAGGATTCAAGCGTTGATGAACGGGCACGAGTTGGCTCCTCCCGAGATCGACTCGGCAGACCACACCTTTTCGATAACCTTCTCCCAGAGGAACGTCTTCAGCCCGATCGAGCAACGCTGGCTCGACGAATTCTCGGACTTTAACCTCAGTCGCGAGGAAAAGCTGATCGTGCTCTTGGGCCGTGGGCGAAGACTAATCTCCCCCGCGCAGATATGGGAGACGCTGGATATAGTCGATACAGAGGAGTATCGGCGGGTCGTGGAGCAACTTCAGACTAAGGGACTCTGGTCTTCGCAGATTACGAGAAACGCTGCGGGGACTATTGCCCGCCGGCAAGGAATTTCGCCACGGGAGGTTCCAAGGTTTGCCATACGAACGCCGGACATAGCTCAAAAAGATCAGAGGGAGGTTGTCAATGCTCTGGTTTCTCTTGGTCGGTTGAACCACGTCAGCAACGCCCATTGTCAGCAGATTAGTAAGAAGCTTAGTGGACAGAACATATGCCAGAATGCCGTGAGAGTACGACAACTCCTCAGGTGGTTGGAATTGGTTGACGCTCAAGGCGTGCCAACGGAAAGGCTCGCAGATTTGTGGGCCAGTAGAGGGGACGCCCCGTACAATAGGAGTGTATCCAAGTCGGACATAAGCGATAGTCCGACCGGTTCACTGGCCCCTCCAAGAGAAATCTACGTTGGCAACTTGGATATTGGGACTACCGAAGGCGAAGTGCGAAGCACATTCGAACGATCGGGGACGGTGGTGAGCGTAACCATACCAAAGGACTACCTGACTGGCGAGAGCCGCGGCTACGCCTTCGTCCGCTTGTCTGATTCTACAGAAAGCTTGAAAGCCTTCACGGAGCTCAACGGGCATCACTTGAGGAGCAGGCCGCTCAGACTAGGCTGGGCATTCCGCCAGTCGGATACGCGCTGAGGTCTCCCGTGGATGCACTGGTTCCCGGATTGAGATTGCTGCTGGGTTTCGCGCTTTGCCATGGACTACCGCCTGCACGCAGACGCATCCTCCAAGTAGCGCCTTTGCCCTTTGCTGTGGTACATTATCGCCCGTAGCGGGGTTGGCATTTGGCATTACAGATTTGCGGGGGTGACGTTATGGTCGTTGAAGCTGTTGGGATTTCGCAGCCGGTTTATGAAGTCAAGATGATGTATGGCTTGGACGTGCCGATGCGGGACGGCGTCAGGCTTTCGACTGACGTCTATCTGCCGGACGCAGAGGGGCCATTTCCGGCGATTCTCATTCGGACGCCGTACAACAACAACGCCGAGGGCGTAGTAGAGGACTGCCTCTACTACGCCTCGAGGGGTTTCGCGGCGGTGTCACAGGACGTTCGGGGGCGCTGGGACTCGGAGGGCGAATGGTACACGTTCATCCACGAGGCCCAGGACGGCTTCGATACGCAGGAGTGGATCGGCTCGCAGCCCTGGTGCGACGGCAACGTGGGCTCGGCGGGCGGCTCCTACGTGGCGATGGTGCAGTGGCAGGCCGCTCCGCTTCGCAGCCAGTACCTGAAGGCGATGGTTCCGCAGGTGGGCTACTCCAACTTCTACCACAACTGGGTCTATACGGGCGGCGCCTTCCAGTTGGCCTTCAACCTGCGCTGGGGCGCGATTCAGATGCACACGCGCACGAACCAGGTGCAGTACCTCTGGATGCCGGAGAGCAATCACCTGACGACGCTGCACTGGCACCTGCCGCTCATCAGCATGGACGAGGCGGCTGGGCGCGACTCGAAGATTTGGAAGGACTGGATAAATCATCCCAGCTATGACGACTACTGGCGCAGCATGCGTCCGGTGGAGGAGCACTACGCGGACATCCAGGTTCCCGCGTATGGCGTGGGCGGATGGTTCGACGTGTTCCTCCAGTCCACGCTCAATAACTTCATGGGCGTCAACGAGCATGGGCGGTCGCCGGGCAAGGGCAACCAGCGCATAACTATAGGCCCCTGGACACACAACTGCGGCAACAAGGGCGCCAACCGGCGGACGGGCGACGTCGATTTTGGCGACGCCGTGAAGATAGACCTGCGACGTGAGCACATTCGATGGTTCGACTACTGGCTGAAGGGCGTCCAAAACGGCATCGCCGACGAGCCGCCGGTCAACGTGTTCGTGATGGGCGCGAACCAGTGGCGCCGGTCGAGCGACTGGCCCATCCCGGGCACCCAGTACACACCCTACTATCTGCACAGCGGCGGCAACGCCAACTCGCTGTTCGGAGACGGCGGCCTGGACACGGCAGCGCCCTCGTCCGAGCCGCACGACCACTTCGACTACGACCCGCAGCATCCCGTGATGACCATCGGCGGCAGCACCTGCTGCTCCGAGGACGTGACGCCGGTGTCGATGGGACCGCGCGACCAGCAGCCGGCGGAGTGGCGGCCCGACGTGCTGGTTTATGACACGCCCGCGCTGGAGGAGGACGTGGAGGTCACAGGCCCCGTTTCGCTCGTGCTGTACGCATCGTCAAGCGCGCGCGATACTGACTTCACGGCCAAGCTGGTTGACGTTCACCCCGGCGGCACGGCCATCAACGTCGCCCAAGGCATCATCAGGGCGCGCTACCGCGACTCGTGGGAGGAGCCGTCGCTGCTGGAGCCGGGCGAGATTTACAGGTACGACATCGACTTGTGGTCAACCAGCAACTGCTTCCTCGAAGGCCATCGGATTCGAGTGGAGATTTCCAGCAGCAACTTCCCGCAGTTCGACCGCAATCCGAACACGGGCAATCCTTTTGGCATGGACAGCGAGACGCAGATAGCGCGCCAGACCATTCACCACGACAGCGAGCATCCATCCCACATCCTGCTACCGGTCATCCCGGCGGACAGCTAAGGCGAGGAGAAACACATGACGCGAGTACCCCAGATTACGAGGAAAGACCAGGTCCCCGCTGATAAGGCGGACATATTCGACTCGATAGCGTCGAGCCGCGGGCAGGTGAGCGGCCCCTTCTCGGTGCTGCTCAACTCGCCGGAGGTGGCGGGACGCGCCGCCCACCTCGGCACCTACATTCGCTTCGAGTCAACGCTGTCCCCGGCGGACCGCGAGCTCGCCATTATCACCACGTCGCGCGAGTTCGATTGCGACTACGAGTGGTCGGCGCACGCGAGGCTCGCGCTGGAGGCAGGCGTTCGAGAGCAAGCGGTCGATGCGGTGGCGAAGCGCGGCTCGCTGGAGTCGCTGACTGAGGACGAGGCGTTGATAGTCGGCTACGGGCGCGAACTGTTCCGTGACCATCGCGTGTCGGACGCGACGTTCGACGCGGCGAAGGCGCGCTTCGGCGACCAGGGCGTGACCGAGCTCACCGCCACGATGGGCTACTACGGGATGCTGGCATGCGCGCTCAACGCCTTCCAGGTGGAGCCGGCGCCAGACGCGCCCAGGCTGCCCTGAGCGCGGGGAGAGTGGATAGTGACCAGGCGAAGTTGGTCAATGGTTGGTTTTCTTGTCTCCAGACGATGGCCGGTGTCTGAGTCGCCATGCGATTAGCAGCGTGAAGAGACCGGCTGCCAGAACGAGGACCGGCGCGCTCGCCGCGGGAACAGGTATGGCTTTCTCCACGCTTGCAGTGGTTGACGCGACGCTCTCACTTCCCGGGTCGTCGTAGTAGGCCAGCAAGAGAGTGTCTCCATCACTGCCGACTCGCACCATGCCGTCCCCAGTCGTGGTCGCCGTCTCCTCGATGCTAAGCGCGACGCTGCCCCGGAACACGCCGGAATGGTTGTGCGGAGTACTGTCGGTAGTGCTGGCAACCTCGCTGATACCCACCCACTCGCCCATGGGATCGGCGCCGCTCGTCACCTTGGCCCGCCGCGTCGTGGTGGCGTAGGTGTTCGGGGCGTCGAAGTAGAAGGGAATCGCGACCGTGCTGGAAGCGTTAACCGCAGTGGCGAGCGTGAATTCGCCTTCATAGTAATCCACAACGGACGTTTCCACGTCATCTACCAACCCAGACCAAGGCTCCTCATCAAGGTCAGGAGGAAAATGTACGGGTGTGCTCGTCGCCGACTCGAACGCGCAGCCTGCCTCGTACCCTTGGTAATCTCCTGGATGCGGCTCTCCGGTGAACATGTTCCAGTACTCATATTCTGACACATAAGACGAAACATCGACCCATGTGGCGGTGCAGGACATGGCGACGTCCAACTCGGAGTTCCTGATGTGAAAGACGGCGGTGTCGTCGACCGCGTAGGCTTCCTGCTCGAAGGCCAGTTGGCCTTCATCTAGGGGAGCATTCTGGACTTGGGACTCAACGGAAAAGACAAACGACAGGACGGTGAGCGGGATTGCGACGAATACGCTCAAAGTCCTTAGCGGCATGTGTTTGCGTCGCTCACCGGATTATCTGGAAGGGCGGCATCATAACCGGCACTTCGACCTCGAGGAGCGCCGGCGCGTCGGCTGACAGCGCCTCTCTCAAAGACTCGCCAAGTCCGTCGACATCCGTTCTCATGCCAACCGCGCCAAAAGACTCCGCGAGCTTCACGAAGTCGGGGTTGTTGAGGTCGGTGCCGTGATAGCGCTGGCCGTAGCGATAAGTCTGGTCCCACTGGGACGCGCCATAGGCGTTGTTGTTGAACACCAGCGCGACCACGTTGATGCCGTATCGCATCGCCGTGGATAGCTCCTGAGGGCTGTACATGAACCCGCCGTCGCCGCAGGTCGCCACCACTTGCGTGCCGGGAGAGGCCGCCTTCGCGCCGAGCGCGGTCGGGAAGGCGTAACCCAGGGTTCCGAAGTAGGAGGAGGTGAGAAACTTCCTGGGCTGCTTGGTGAGGTGTCCCATGTACCCCCAGTAGCCGACGTTGGTAACGCCGCTGACCATTATGGCATCGTCGTCAATCTCGTTTCGTATAGTCTCCACGATGTCAAGCTGCTCTGGGGCGAGCTCGCGCAGCTCGCGTTGGAACCTGTCCCTGTACGCGGCAATCTCATCGCGGCGGGACTGCTTGGGAGCGCTGATAGCCCGGAGCCTGCCGAGTATCTGGGCCAGCGCGTGCGTGGCGTCGGCGTGGATGGCTACCTCGGTCTCGTGGTTCCTGCCCAGTTCGTCCAGGTCGGCGTCCACATGGATCAGCTTCTGGTCTTCCGAAAGCTCGTCGAGTCCCATGAGCAGGCGGCTGCCCACGCCGAGGACAACGTCGCTCTCAGGAACAACCCGGTGGTACGGCCCAATGTCGTAGTAGTTGACGCCTACCGAGAGGTAGTGGTCTTCGGAGACGATGCCCTTGCCCTGCGTGGTCGTCATGACGGGGGCCTGGATGAACTCGGCAAGCTGCAGTAGCTGCTGCGACGCGCCGGAAATGATCGAGCCGCCACCGGCGATGATGGCGGGTTTGCTGGCCTTGGCCAGTAGTTGTGCCGCTCGCTCTATGTCCTGCTGGCTGCCCGACGCCCTGGGATATACCTCGGGCTCGATAAGCTCGACGTTACCCATCGCGGCCAGCGTGTCCGGCGGCACTTCGATCTCCACCGGCCTGGGACGTCCCGTCTTGAGTTGGCGCATCGCCTCGTGGACGGTTTCGGGAATATCCTCAACATTAGTGACCCTGTGGTTCCACTTGGTGATGGGCTTGAAGACGTCCAGTTGGTCTTCTATCTCGTGCAGTTGTCCCTGGCGTTTGCCGAGCGTGTGGCTGGGTATCTGGCCGGAGATGAGCAGCACGGGGGAGGAACTGGCGTAGGCGGTGCCAAGCCCGGCGGCGGCGTTGAGAGCGCCTGGGCCGGGCACGACCAGCGCTACGCCTACCTTTCCCGTGGCCTTGGCGTAGCCGTCCGCCATGTACGTGGTGGCCTGCTCGTGGCGCGTCTGTATCAGGCGAATGTCGTGCCGCAACTCGTGCAAGGCGTCGAACGCGGCCATGACCTGCACACCGGGCAGCGCGAACACGGTGTCCACGCCCTCGGAGCGCAGCTGCGCGGCAAGGGCCTGCGCTCCGCTCATGCTAGGCAAGGTCTAGCGCTCGTGGGGGGTTCGAGGTCAACTGCGGCAAACGTCCTCGGGTGCAGAGTCAGATCGGGCGCATTATAGACCAGATGGAGGGCGCTTACAATGCACGCTGCGAAAAGATTGCCGCACCACAGCAAATTGCCCTTGACATTGTAAGGTGTCTTCAGTAGTATATTGACAGGCTGGGAGGACTGCATTGGCCAATGGTTCGTTAGAGTTCTACCTCTGCCCGGCCTCTCAAGTGTTTTCAGATTGGAGATTCTTATAGAAGCGCCAAGGTAATGTACCTACTATATTTGGACGAATCCGGTACCCAATCTGACGCCCGCCACCTAGTTTTGGCGGGCGTTGCGCTTCATGAGAATAGCATTTATTGGGCTACTGACCAACTTAACGCTCTCCAACGGAAATACTTTCCAGGTGTCGAAGACACCGTTCAATTTCACACAACTAAGTTACGTGTAAGAGGGTGTGTGAGAAGTCTTGGATATGTATTAGAATGGAGGCATGAAACGCAAAGCATACCCCAGTGACCTGACTGATGAACAGTGGAAGATGCTCGCTCCGCTACTCCCGGCAGCCAAAACTGGGGGAAGGCCACGTACTGTAGACCTGCGGGAAGTCGTCAACGGCATTCTATACGTTCTGCGCAACGGTTGCACGTGGCGAGCCATGCCGCATGACCTCCCGCCTTGGGGTACTGTATGGTGGTATTTTCGGGAGTGGAGAGAGGATGGTACATGGGAACGAGCCAATGACGCTCTCCGAGTCAAGGTCCGGCAGGCCGAGGGGAGGAACCCGACACCTAGCGCTGCTATCATAGACAGCCAGTCGGTCAAGACTACGGAAAAAGGGGGCCTCGTGGCTATGACGCTGGCAAGAAGGTCAACGGTCGAAAGCGACATATCATTGTAGATACCATGGGGTTGCTGCTGGCGGTGGTGGTGCATCCTGCCAATATCCAGGATAGGGATGGGGCGAAGCTGGTCATCGATAAATTGATAGGGAGGTTTCCCCGCATGAGGTTGGTCTGGGCCGATGCTGGCTATGCTGGAAAGCTGGTCGAGTGGGTCTGGGCCCTGACAGGCTGGGCACTCGAGATTGTCAAGCGCCCCAGGGACAGCCACCGTTTTCAAGTGCTGCCGCGAAGATGGGTGGTCGAACGAACATTCGCGTGGCTCAGCAGGTGCCGTCGGATGAGCAAGGACTACGAAGCTCTGTCCGATACAACCGAGGCGTGGACCCATATAGCTATGATTCATCTCATGCTCCGACGCTTAGCACCAACCTAATTTGAACTTCTCACACACCCTCTAAGACCAGGGAGTTAGAGTGTTACTCTGGGTCAATCGTGTGGTGAGGGGGGACGAGGATGAAACGGTACGAGGTCAGTGCATCCCAGTGGCGGCCGAGTTTATCGTGGGACAATGTATAGAAATGGACGGCGGCCAGGCCACCTGAGCCACCAAAGTTAGCGTTCCCTTTCGGAGGAAAGCAGACAATGAGTTTAGAGGACATCGAACGTAGGCTTCGAGCCTTGGAAGACATAGAGGAGATCAAGCGCCTCAAGGCCCGTTACTGCACCTACTGCGACGACAACTATGACGCCGACAAAATCGCCAGCCTGTTCGTCGAAGACGCGATTTGGGACGGCGGCATCCGGGGCAAAGCTGAAGGACGGGATGGAATCCGCAACTTCTTCGTCAACGCTTCAAAGAGGCTGCCCTTCGCCATTCACATGGTGATGAACCCCATCATCGAGGTGAATGGGGACACTGCCACCGGCATCTGGTACCTGTTCCAAGCGTGTACCTACGCAGACGGCGACCGGGCGGTATGGGGATCGGCAAGGTACGATGAAGAGTACGTCAGGGTAAACGGCGTTTGGATGTTCAAACACCTGAAGCTAACGTCCCACTTCTGGACCCCCTTCGACGAAGGGTGGGTCAAGGCCCAATTCGTGTAGGCAGGTTGACTATGGGTCAGATGGACGGAATGGTCGCAATCGTCACCGGCGCCAGTCGAGGACTGGGGCGGGCCATAGCCAAGGAGTACGCCAAGGAAGGCGCAAGCATGGTCATTTGCGCCCGCAGCCAGTCCCCAACCGGCTTGGCCGGAACCCTCGAAGAGACGGTCATAGACATCGGGAACGCCGGCGGAGAAGTCTTTGCCATCGACTGCGACGTAACCGATGAGTCTCAGGTCAATGAAATGGCCCGTCAAGCGATGGAACGTTACGGCAAGATCGACGTGCTTTTCAACAACGCCGGCGCCATGGTGCTGGGGGAGTCGATCCTGGAAATTGACCCCGCACGTTGGGACCAACTTATGCGGGTCAACGTAAGCGGCCCCTATCTTTGCAGCCGGACCGTGCTTCCGATAATGATGGAGCAGCAGCGGGGCAGCATCATTAACATCGGTTCTAGGATGGCCACCGACCCCAACCAGGGCGGCGGCGTTCTCTACAGCGCCAGCAAAGCGGCGGTCCACATGTTCAGCCTCTGCTTGGCCGACGAAGTGCGGGACTACAACATCGCGGTCAACATCCTGAGCCCCGGCGCGCTGCGCAGTGAGGGCTCCGCAGCAATACCATGGACGCAACGCGATTGGCATGAAAGGGTAGACCCAAGCGTCGTTGGCCCTTGCGCCGTGTACCTGGCCCTGCAGGACGCCAGCACCTTTACCGGCCAACTGGCCGCCCGCGCCGACTTCGGCACAACCTGGGGGCCGGGCGTCGAGGAGCGCTCTCCCTCATCCTAGTGCGAATCGACAATTGGGGGAGAACAGAGATCCTTGAAGTGGGTACGTTGGGCTTGTCCCATGTTGCCAGCCAACTTGGAAAGGCGATGTGGCAGAAAGGTCAGCTGGCTTGGGGCAGGGAGCCACGCCGTCCCTCTGTTCACAAAAGCCCGACCGGGGGCGCAAGCGACGGGAGGATAGCTGGCTGGAGGGGTCAGAGGGCTTGAATCACCCCATAATCCGCCTGAAGAATGTCAGGGCGTTGCCACCGGCGATTTTCTTGACGTCCTCGTCGGAGTAGCCGCGGGCTATGAGGCCACGGATGATATTCTTACCATCTGCTGGAGACTCCAGACCGTTGAGATAGGGCGCCGGTGCGGGGTCAGTGCGGCCCATCACTACTTGCCCCACTCTCACCATGTCGCCGATGCTAGCATCAGTGCCGATAGCAACGTGGTCCACTCCAACCAGTTTGACCATGTAATCGTAATGGTCCAACACGCATTCGATACTTTGCTCAGGGTCGTTGCTGAGCCGGTTGGGTACGGCGGTTATCCCTATAATGCCCCCCTTTCGGGCGCAGGCCAGCAACTCCTCGTCCTTTCTCAACCTGCGGGCCTGCAAACTGTCGCTGGCGAGCGTGTAGGAACCGTCGTGGCTGAAGGTCACCGGAGTTTTGGACGCCTCAATGGCGTCCATGGCGGTGCGGAACGATGCGTGGGACACATCGACAGCCATTCCCAATTCATTCATACGTTGAACGACCTCCAGCCCGAACTCACTAAGGCCTCCGTCGTTGCGTTCGAAGATACCGTCTCCTATGAACGCCTTGCGGCTGTAGGTCAGGCCGGCCAGCCGTATCCCAGTGTTATAGAGAATGTCCACCAGCTTTAGCTCATTGCCGATGGCCAGGTGCTCCACCGTGGGCAAGAACCCCACCTTGCCCTGCTGCTTTGCCGACTCTATCTCGGCTGCGTTGTTGACCAGGAGCGCGTCGTCATGCCGTGAAATGTCCGAAATCATCATACTGATCTCGTCCAACAGATCGGAAAATCGGATGAAGGACATCTCGCTGGTGTACAGCATCCCGCGAAAGACGTTGGCTGTTCCAACGGCGGTAAAACCGCCTTCTCGGACCGAGTCATACCCCCAGACGTAGTTGTCGCTGCGCAGGTACTCCCAGTACTGGCTGAAGTCTTCGGGCAGGACCATCGGATGCTGGTGAAGGTCGATCATTATCGACTCTTCCATCAAGCCTTGAAACCTGATTTCCTGCTGCCCGTCGAGAGGCACGGTCAAGGAGGGGACACGGCCCACTTGACTGACGAGGTGGAATCGGCCACGCGTCATAATGCAACTCCGTTCGAGGCGACCACAATGGTCCCTCCTAAAAATATTATCGGTATCGGGGCCGGTGCCCCCAGCCTTCCATCACAGCTTCCAGGCACCGGCAAGAGGCGTCAGGGTAACTGACGAGGGCCTTGAGTTCCATGGACGGCGGAAGCTACCGGTTAGTCAGACGGGCGCACACCCTCAAAGTATCTCCTGGGGTTTTCGATCATCATCCGGTCAATGACAGTTCCCGGAACCCCCGACGCCATCAGCCTGGGGATGACAGCGCGGCTAAGCCAGAGGTATCCGTCGGGGTTCTGGTCCCTACTGGGCATCCCCGGCGAACTGATACGGGAAAGCACAATGTTCCAGTCATGGGACAGCATCATGTTGGAGGCCAGGCCTTCGTCCAACCGCTCTTTCAGATAGTCGGTCCTCTGCTCCCACGGAGGCAGGTTGGGGCGGTCGAAGGGATTGTTTATGTCCCAGCCCAGCCAGACCCCGAGTCGGGCCAACTCCCGGTGGTAATCTGGGTCAAGAGTGTTATTGATGTGTCCCACGTATATCTGATGGGGCTCAACTCCCTCCTCTTTCAGGATTCGCACCTGCTCTTCGCCTATCCGGGACTCCGCGGGCGTGTGGGTAGTAATTGGAACGCCGGTGCGCAGGTGTGTCCGGGCCGAGGCCCGCAGCATCAACTCTTCCTGCTCGGTAATCGGGTCGCTGGTGGCTACTTTAATGATACCGGCCTTGATCCCCGTACCGTCAATCCCTTGCTCAATTTCCCGCACCCAAAGGTCTGCGATGAAGTCCTTGTCCCTGTTCCAGAAGCTCCGCGGAACGTCCAGCCAGCAACCGGTGCAACAAATGAAGTGTACCCCCGTTCGTTCAGAAACCTCCTTCATGAGAACGACGTCCCGCCCCAGGTCCATTGGGGAAACTTCGACGACGGTATCGACTCCGCCCTTCTTGGCTTCGTTGAAGGACTCCAAGGCCATGTCCAGGGCCTTGTCGCGGAATTCCAGCTCGTAATACGTAGTCCGGATGCCGGCGGACGAATCGATCAGGTGTTCATGGGGCAAAGTGAACCCCAGGTTCACCGTATCCAATGGCCCTAGCACGGAGTTTATGATTGCCATACGACACCTCCAGTTGGTCCATGCAGTCTTGATTGCAGGGCTAGCTCTCACCGGATTATACAGGGGTTGGCTTCATTCTACGTTGATAGAATCAACAAATCGCCCCACCAGAGTCAGTGCAATCCTTACAACAGGCGATAGAAGGAGCGAAATGCTTATGGCGCTTCAGAGGACAGCGATTTTGTGCTGGACCGCGCGATGCTGTATCATGGCTGGCGGGACTCCTACATCCAGTACGGCAACAACGGTCGGCGCGAAATCCATTCCCCTCAGCCGTATTGGATTCGGCAAAACGAAACAAGGAGTAAAGACTATGAGGGCCACGGAACAGCAAACTAGCCTCAAGCCCTACGTGGTACATGCTGTGGGCGACGCCACGGAAACCGCCCAGACGCCCGGCATGGTGCGTGAGCCGGCCATCATGCCCGGAAAGGGCGACACCACCAAGATCTGGATTGGTAAGGTCACAGCAGCTCCCCGGGAAAAGGGCCCGCCTCACACCCACCTGGAGGCAGAGACCGCAGCCTACGTGCTTCAAGGGCATGTGCGGGTGTTGTTCGGCGAGAACTTCGAGGAATGGATTGAGGCAGGGCCTGGCGACTTTCTCTTCGTACCGGCGCACACCCCACACATCGAGGAGAATCCCTACAACGAGGAGATGGTGGCCG
Source organism: Dehalococcoidia bacterium (assembly GCA_965217565.1). Classification (GTDB taxonomy): domain Bacteria; phylum Chloroflexota; class Dehalococcoidia; order Lucifugimonadales; family CATOSD01; genus CBDCIS01. The sequence goes on along the minus strand of CBDCIS010000003.1, from coordinate 370,368 downwards.
TCCTGTGCCGGGCACCCGACAACTTGGTGCAGAACCTTTAGTGGTAGGCCGTTTGGGCTCGGTCGTGCATATTCCCTGAGTGCGCCGCTTAACATTGCAAACGACCGACCCCAACTTTCGATTGCGGGATTGTCAACCGTTGCTGGAACTGAGGACCAGCTCTCATCAACTCCCGCGGCCACCGGCCGCTCCATACGTCTTTGACCGGATACGTGCCGCCTGGGTCTCTTCTCCTCGTCATGGACGACTACTTCTGCTTAATCCTGGCGCATAGACTTCAGAGGGGCATGACCTCCCACTCCGTCATTGACGTGGTCACGGAGAAGACGGTACAACAAAGCTCTCAGGGAGTTGACCAAACTTCAAAACCATACCTGACCTCTCTGCTCTTCAAGTGTCCCACTTTTGCTGGTTGCCAACACCTTCTGAGTCAATGTCACTCCTTCCATCCATGGGGTGACATTCCCCTCGACCAGTTAGCTACTGGCGTTATAGTAGAACAACGACACAAAAGACGCCGTTACCGCGCTATAGTCTCATACGCAAGCGGTGTATACTACTTAATCGCACAGGCGTTCAACCCTCGCTCACTTTCTCACGGGCACTCCACCCCTGCGATTGCTGCCCAAGACTTGGAGATCCCGCTTGGCATCCTTGATAAGAGACGCTGGCTGGGCTAGCTCTTTTCGATACAGCGACTTCAGGCTCCTCTGGTTGGCCTCGCTGTTCCATTCGCTCAGTATGGGAATGGAGCACGTCGCTCTGGGCTGGCTGGTGCTGGAGATGACCGATTCGCCGTTCATGGTCGGCGTGTCGTCCGCCGCCCGCATAGCTCCGTTCTTTTTCCTCGGCATCCTATCTGGCGCTGTATCCGACCGTGTGGACCGGCGCATCTTTCTGAGGATCATCGCCTGGGGAGGCGGCATCATCCCGGGCTCGATGGCTTTGATGCTGCTCACCGACATGGCACAGGTGTGGTACGTCATCGTCTTGGTTGCGGCCTCCGGTTCGTTCTGGGCGTTCTTGATGACCGCAAGACACGCCTACGTCTATGACATAGTGGGTGCTGAACACGCTCTCAACGGCCTTGCCCTCAGTGCGATGAACCAGAGGATCGGTGGAGTCCTTGGGGCGCTGTCTGCGGGTATTTTCATCACCACCTGGGGCATAGGAAGTCAGTACGTGATCATATGCGCGAGCTATCTTGTCGCCGCCATAGTAATGCTGACGATACGTAGCGCAGGGCAGGCTGCACCCATGCATCGCGAGCCCGTCTTGAAAAACCTTGCGGGCTACATCCAGGTGCTGCGACAGAACCGTATACTGCGCGCCATGATGTTCATGACCGCAATTACGGAGGTCTTCGGGTTCACCCACCAGAGCGTGCTGCCGGTATTTGCGCGGGACGTTCTTGATGTTGGAGCTACGGGGCTCGGGATCATGTCCGCCGTACGTCAGGGCGGCGGAATGCTGGCTCTGGTACTTCTTGCCGGAATCAGCAACGTCAACCGAAAGGGGCTCATCGCGTTCATCATTGTAGCGGGATTCGGTCTGGGCCAGATGGCATTCTCTCTGACCACCAACATCCTGGTCTTTCTGCTGATACTGGCGTTCATCAACGCTTGCGCTTCGGCCTCGGACATCCTCTACAGGACGATAATGCAGACCAACGTCTCCAATGAGGAGAGGGGGCGGGCCATGGGCTCATGGACACTCAGCGTCGGGATGGCGCCGGTGGGTCATCTGAGCATCGGCGGGATGGCGGGCGTGCTGGGCGCCCAGGGCGCGCTCCTGGTGAATGGCAGCATACTGGCTTTGCTTGCCCTGACCTCAGCGATCGGCATGCCCAGAATCCGCCGCCTACCATAGGGGTGCGGTGGACTCTGGGAACTTGATGCCAGATGCCATCACATTAAGGGCTATGAGATGCCCAAGCCACAAGCCAGCCCTACCAGCGAGTGCTCAAACTGCGGATTTGCCGGGTGGCGGGCAAGCTCGATGACCTAGACGAGTCGCTTGTGGCCCTGGCAAGGGCGGCGAGGCCTCCCGCCGGATAGGAGTCACCCAACAGACCTTCTATCGGGGGCGCACCGAGTACGGGGGACTCAGGATGGTGCCGGGCACGAATGGTGTAGTTAGCCGAAGACGGTCACTGCTGACTGTGCGCAGGCTTCAAGTCAACCAACCACGAGCACCGGAGTCTTTGGTGTCTATTGCGTACTGCGAATGTTAGAAGTACCCCCTTAGGGGACTAACGGGCCGCTAGCTGACCTGCCCCCGACCCTTGTGCCATCCGTTGTGTTAGTTCGACAAGCACAGGAGAACGGCCAGCGGAAAGGGAAGTGTCCGGACCATCAGAAGGAGCTGCAAATTGTCTCCGCACACCTGCCCGATGCCCCAGGTCAACTGGCACAGCAGGTTACGTCCTTCATCCAGGAACCGCGGTGAACCGAACTCTACAGGATCCCGGGCGCGTCGGAAATGCTGGACTTGACATCGACGCTCATAGCGGTGACCATGCGTGAACTGGAGCCGGAAGTCATTGACGACACCGTGTGCATCATGCTGAAGTACCAAGATGACATTCGGGCGGTGCGCGGTGAATCGGTGCGCGCCCTGCTGGAACGCCCGCGCAACCGCGGCCCCCACGGTGGAAGGAGACGCAACTGATGGTCATTCCCGAGAAACCTCTAAACGTAGCCGTCATTGGCGCCGGCATCTTGGGCGCCGCCATCTCCTGGCGTCTGGCCCAGCGAGGCGTCCACGTCGCACTCATCGACAAGGGCCAGCCTGGGCACGGCGCGTCGAGCCACAGCTTTGCCTGGATCAATGCCGGGGCGAAAGAACCCTTGGGCTATCACGACCTGAACCGCAGGTCCTTGGAAATGTGGCCCCGTTTCGCCGCTGACATCGGCGATCATGGAGATCCGGACAGCGTCGGCCTCCGCTGGGGCGGCAAGGTTTCCTGGGAAGCCGACCCGGTGGCCGCAGAAGGGTTGGTGGCCCGGGTACGGCAGCTCCAATCATGGGGCTACCCGACCCGTCTGATCGACGCCGACGAGCTGAAGCGTCTGGAACCGGCGCTGGACGTTGGCCCGGTGGCCGCCGCCGAGTACAGCCCCAACGAGGGCCAGGTGGAGCCGCAAATGGTGGTCGATGCCTGCCTGCGTCGCCTTCGAGAGATGGGTTGTGAGATTTGTACCGACACGGAAGTTAAAGGATTCGAGCAGTATGATGATGGCCGGATCCACGGCCTGGTAACCACCTCGGGCTCCAGAGATGTGGATGCAGTGGTCATCGCCGCGGGCACCGGAACCACCCGCCTGGCGGCCCTCGCCGGCGTCAACGTGCCCCAGGCGGAGAGTCCCGGCGTGGTGATACGGACGAATCCACTGCCGCCCTTGCTCTACAACGTGCCGGTGGTGTACGCGCCGCCCCTGGGCGATGGCCGCCGGGAGATTCATTTGCGGCAGTGCGCCGACGGTCGTCTGATGATCGGGGAAGGCGACCAGGAGAGTCTGGCCGAAGACGACACCCAGGCCCACGCCGACGACCTGCTAGCCCGGGCCCGGCGCCATCTGCCGGGACTCACCGGTGCTCAGGCCGTTCCGGTGCCGGTGGGCTGGCGTCCCATGCCACTGGACGGCTATCCGGTGATGGGGTTTGCGTCCGAGGCGCCCAACCTGTACGTGGCCCTCAGCCACAGCGGCGTTACCCTGGCTCCGGCGTTGAGCCAGTTGGCCGCCCAGGAAATCTGCGACGGGACGCCGGCAGACGCGGTGTTGGGGCCCTATCGCCCCCAACGGTTCGCCGGTCTGACGCCTGAGGAAGTGGCGGCGGCCACCCACCCCCGCGCCGCCAAAATGCGCTAACCCACAAAGCAACCCCGCCCCCACCATATTGCGTCATCCAGGAGCCAGCCCATTGACCTGCCCCGATAGTTGTACCATCTGTTATGTTACTTCGACAAGCGCGGTCAAGGAGCTGGCCCGGCTCACTGAACTGGCGCTGGTCATCGGTGCGCCCAACAGCTCCGACTGCAACCGCCTGGGCCGTTCCCCCGCGTACCGCCAAGGTCTTTCGATTGTTCGCGTGCAGGCGTTGTCGGATTCGGGATGTACTCGCTGACGGCAAAACGCCTGTGGGTGTCTCATTTTGATTCATTGTGTCTCACCTCTACTTGGGGTCTGTGATGCTGTGAGAGGATTTAGGGGATGTTTCTGAGTTGGAATGTAGTAGGGTTGCGGTTGTTTGTACAGGAAATGAGACACTCCTCTCTGTGGGTTTTGCACTGTCGTCAGAATCAGGATCTGACGATTCAGAGATATTGGGGATGAGTTCGTCTTCTATACAGGATGTCTGTGTGTTCGAGCTGCTACGTGGCGGCAGCGTGTGCGTGAATAGGGACATGGTAGCACGAGTGTTCGTGTATGTCAAGGAGGTGTTGTCAGAATCCAGGGCCTTTCCAAAGTCGTCACAAACGTCATAAGAAGTGTCTCGGAAGTCCCTTCTCCCTTGATGAGAGAAGGTTAGGATGAGGGTGACAGACTTGCACGGGGCCCGCCCCCTCACCCTAACCCTCTCCCACGAAGGGGAGAGGGAACTTTAGAAAGGCCCTGGTCAGAATCAGGGTTGCCGAGCGGCGAGCCCCTACGGGGGTTTTGCGATTGTGGGATTCAGGGGATGTGGGATTGGCGGATGGTCTTTCGACATGTTCAGGTCGAGCGGGCTTGCCCCGATTGCAATAATCGAAAGACCCTGCGCGCACCGCCGGTTGCCGTTGCTCCCCGATCTCCCCTCGGCTATAATAGTCAGCTGCTGAGCCAGCTTGGAAACAGGCTTGGCCCGGCAGTTGGTTGTTAGCAAAAAAACGGCGGCCACGGCGTCAGAATAGTGTGTACTGCTCCGGATTTTTGCCGGCTGACTGCCGCACCGGGCCGTCGAAACTGACGATGTTTTCATACTGCTTGTCCGTGAAGTGGATTATCTGGACGTTCCCAGATGCCGGCAGCGCGGCCTGCACTCGCCTCGTGTAAACCTCCGCCTGTTCTTTGCCGGCGCAGAAGCGCAGGTAAACCGATAGCTGGCACCGGTCGAAACCCTGGTCCAGAAGGAACTCCCGCACTCCTCAAGATCTCGGCCAATTCCGCAGCGCGAGCAACTCCTTGTGCTTGAAACCCTTTTGCTGAGGGACGCGAGGACAATTGCCAGGTAACACTCTGTTGCCTCATGGCGATCCCTGAGCGCGTATACTACATTTTGAAGCTCCCGAAGGTCAATGACCTATCCATCGCGGCTCAAATGGGGAGCGTCCTTATATATGCTCTGTAGGATATTTGCATAGTCGAAGGAGCTAGAAGTGTCCACGCGAATGGTCTTTGAAGGAATATCTAGCGGCTCCCAAGTCCCAGATCTGATTCCTTCCAGCAATTCTTCGGATGGCATCACATGGTGGCCAGGGCGCAGTTTGGAAGGGGTAAGGCGACTTGCATTTCGTTTCACCAAGATGTCTGGAGGGGCTGAGCAATGCACTTGGACGACCCTCGCTTTCGCGTTATCCGCGATTTCTTCGGCTCGCTCAGAGGAGAACTGCCTGTAGAAATTGCTCTCGGTGACCAGCGATGCCCCCGTCTGCAGCGTTCGACCGGCAGTGATAAACAACAAGTTGATCGCGCTCATTCCGATTCACCGAGACCAGTCTTTATCGCCAAAGCCCAGGGTTTGATAAAGGACATCTTTAAAGACATCCTTCTCGAATAAGGGAATCCTCAGGTCCTGGGCTATCCGTCTGACCAGAGTTGTCTTGCCTGCTGCCGGAGGGCCGGTAACGATCACCCACAACGGGGGTTCGCAGTTCATATTTGACCTCCAGATTCAAACTTGGGATTCCTATTGCCGCTGTCTTTGCCCAACTGACTCTGCTTTTAGGTCCCGGTCAACAATGCTGAGTTCGTGCCTTACGGCACTCGTGGGCGGTGGGACCTGGCCAGCCGGATTATGCTACTTTACCGCAACTCTTGCAAGTATCTGTCTTGACCCGCCGCCAGATGAGGGACCTCATCGAGCGACACCCAGTAGAGCTCGAACTCTATGGGTGCAGATCCGTCAGAAGGGTGTTCTTCATTGTGCCGCCATCGCTCCACCGGTGGCCCTTCTAGGCCGAGGTGGTAATACAAGCGCTGCTGCCTCTCGTGAGACCCGCAGCGGCAAAGTTCATACTCTTCGCAGCCAAGAAAGCCTATGAACGTCAGACCTTTCATCCAGTCTCCTCCTCAGCCTCCCGCATCACTGCGTCTTTCGGCGTCTCTCCTTCCTCTACGGTTCCTTGGACTACCTGCACTCTCGCCTCCGTGAACCTCACATGCTCGAACACCAAGAGCCGACGGCCAGCGGTGATGTAGGCGACGACCTTTGGATTCATGTACTCACAGCCGGCCCATACGCTCTCTGACAAAGGAGATAAACTGAGGTGTTTGTGTGATCAACAGCTCCAAGTCACCGGACTGCTCGCCATCGTCATAACATCGCTCGGCTGCCTGGATCAGTTGGTGCCAGTCGGACGGGAATCGCTCTATGGCCCAGTTTGCGGACTCTCTTTTCGACCTCACTACATCGTGATGCACAGCGCTGGCAACGATTCGGCAGCTGTTTAATGTCGCATAAGCAGCCAGGTACGCGTCGAGATGGTCCAGGAGACCCTCTACGTAACTTAGCTCGCCCATCAGCGCGTCTTCAAGCTCGCTCCATGTTGGTGGTCGCAAGATCGACTGGGGATCCTGGCCGTGCATTACGATGCAGCGACCCGCAAGCAAATGCGCTCTGTGCAGAGCCCAGCTTCCGTCCACCAGGCCAGATCGATATGCGTGCGAGGGAGGCGCCGATTCTCCGGCGTCTGCTAGAAGCACGTACCAGCCGTCTATCTCAATGCCGCCGCTCCGTTCTATGGACACATGGAGCCTGTCTATTGCAGCTGCGGCGTCATTACTTACGTCTTGAGCAATAATGCAATAGGTGTCAATGTCTCCTAGTCGTGTCGGGGGGTTGGTGGACACGCAAGCGCCATACAGCCAGAGAGCTACTATGTTGTCGCCCAATATAGCGGTCAGACTATCTCGCAACCGAATACAAGCGGGTATTACATTATTTGGTAGATTATCGATATGCAGTTTCATGATGTTTGGTTCTCTTAAGGGTAGAGCGTCGCCAATCCCATGACCGAGGTTGATCTCAAGTCGCCTCTCGTCAGTTGGTCTCGGCGTGGACATCGAGGTACGTCTTACTCTCCGACTTCTGTACTCCCATGTATCTGGTTCCAGAGAACTCGTTTGCCAGATCGTCCCAGAATGTAGTCTTGATCTCCTCCGGGTAGATGGTCATCTCTGCCATCTCGTCTCTTGATACAAACCTCACGTCTTTGATCACGTGATCTACGTCGAAGATGCCGGTGCCGGGATTGGTCCCCGCCGTCAGCGTTCCTGAGTGCGAAGTTGCAACGAAAAACACCTCGCAATGATGGTAGCCTGGCTCTACGAACTCTCGGACATAGGCGATCCTGCCGAGCTCCACCGAAAGCCCCGTCTCTTCGAGAGTCTCACGTTGGGCGCATTCCATGAGCGACTCCTCACCCTCAACACCGCCGCCTGGCGGCACCCACCAGGGTTGTCCTTCCTGGAGTTCGTTGTGTTGATGCTGGACGAGGAGCACCGAGCCACCTTCAACTACTATCGCTGCCGCTCGAATCCTGTGTCGCATCTACTCTCTCCTCTTCTAGCCCGCTCAAGTCGGTTGTCCAACGTGCGGACTCGGTGAGTGGTTTAGGCGAGATCACTGTCGCCTGGCCTTGGTAGGAGCTTGGTGGGGTCGCTGTCAGACAGCCAACGTGAACCGCAACACGAAGATTCTTGATTTTGTATAGTTTGGTAGCGCATAGGGGATTCGAACCCCTGATCTCCGCCTTGAGAGGGCGGTGTCCTTGGCCACTAGACGAATGCGCCACGCGAAGGCCAATTGGGTGCGTCCTGGCTGGGGATCGAGGATTCGAACCTCGGCTTACAGATCCAGAGTCTGTCGTTCTACCACTAGACTAATCCCCAGCGCACTTGCCATTTTAGCAAGGGATTAACCTAATTTCAAGTCCGACGAGGGCAATGGAGCTGTTTCAATTTTGTATGTGGGTGCCCAGGGCTTGGGATTGGCAACCGGAGCAACCACGAGGGATTGCCCCTACGAAGGCGCGCCGTCCGCGCGTGGGACGTCGTCGCCCGCCGAGCGCGTCTTCACGAGCTCCGAGAACAGCAGGCCGTCGTCGAGCGCGCGTGTTGCCGCGGTGTACGGGTCCAGCTCTCCGCTTTCCACCCGCGCGACCAGCTCGCTAAGCGCGCCGCCGGCCGACATCAGCTCGGCTATGGCGGCCTCCGTGCGCTCCCTCAGCGCCAGCGTGAGCTCCTGAGCGCGGCGTTCGCGGCGGCGGCGTTCGAGGTCGAGGCTCTGCTCCAAGCTCTCGTGGTGTTGCTGAATCGCCTCGTAGAGCTCGGGGATGCCCAGCCGCCTGTGCGCCTGTGTCGATATGACCGGCGGTCTCCATGCCTGCGCCACGCCGCCGATGTCCAGCATAGTCTTGATGGCGGTCGCGAGGCGGTCCGCGCCGTCTCTGTCCGACTTGTTGACGACGAAGATGTCGGCTATTTCCATGAGGCCTGCCTTCATCGCCTGGATGGAGTCGCCGGCCTCCGGCACGAGGGTTACGACCACCGTGTCGGCCACCTTCATGACGTCGAGTTCGGTCTGCCCGACACCCACCGTCTCCACCATGACCACGTCCTTGCCGAAGGCGTCCAGCAGCTTGAGCGAAGCCCACACGACGCGGGAGAGTCCGCCCTGGACGCCCCTGGTGGCGAGGCTGCGGATGAAGACGCCCTGATCGAGGTAGTGCCGCTGCATCCTGATGCGGTCGCCCAGCACCGCGCCGCCGCTGAACGGGCTGGTTGGATCGACGGCGAGGACTCCAACGCTCGCTCCCTCGTCACGCGCGGCCTGTATGAGGCCGTCCACGATGGTGCTCTTGCCCGCGCCAGGCGGCCCGGTGAGTCCGATGGTGTAGGCTCCGCGCACGTGGGGATAGACCTCTCGCATGACGGCGGAGAGGCAGCCTGCGTCCTTTTCGAGAAGCGAGAACAGGCGGGCCAAGGCGCGCCTGTTCCCCTGTATCATCTCTTGTACTAGCCGGGAAACCAAGATGGGAGGCTCCGTTGTTTCGCCATTGACGCGCAGGGTGGTTTCAAGAGGCTATCTCATAACCCCCTTGACGTGGATAGTAGTGTACACTAACGGGAGTGTCCCCGCTTTTGACAGCCTGCCGCCGGATGTGCTAGACTGTTCTGCAAATCATATGTGGTCAGGGTATCTTTGCATCGAAAACATCACACTCGCGGGGGCGGTCGCCCGTAGGCGGCGCGCCCCTTTCCGTTTGCCAGCCAACCATCCCACCGGAGGTTTCCCCCATCAAGCTCGATAAGATAACACGCAACCTTGGCGGCCTCTTCAAGAGGTCTGCCTCCCCCCAACCCCCGGAATCTCCCGCCGCGCCGCCTCCGCAAAACCAGGTCGTAGTGGCAGTCAACGTAGAGCCTCCCCCACAAGCCAACGGCGCGACTCGCGCGGCTACCCATGTCGCCGAGAAGCCGTACCGGCGTCCCCCAAGACGCAGACGACCTCGCCGCGACGCTGAAAGGGAGAGTTTTCCGAGAGAACGCGTGCCAAGAGAGAGCGCGCAGAGAGAGTCCGCGCCGCACGCTTGGCCGGCCGAGGCACGATTCGGCGAACTCACGGTGTCCGGCGCGGTAGGCCACGCGCTGGAGAAAATGGGCTACACCATGCCCACTCCGGTGCAGTCGCAGGTCATTCCACTGGCGCGCGACGGCAAGGACATCGTTGGGCAGGCGCAGACCGGCACGGGCAAGACCGCCGCGTTCGGCATCCCATTGGTGGAGGCGGTCGATCCCGATTCGCGCGAGTTGCAGGCGCTGGTGCTCACGCCAACGCGCGAGCTCGCCTCGCAGGTCAGCGCGGAGATTGCCAGCCTGGGCCGGTTCCGTGGCGTGCGCTGCGTAACCATCTATGGCGGGCAGTCCATGAACACGCAGCTCGACGCCTTGCGCCGGGGCGCGCACATCGCCGTGGCGACGCCCGGACGACTGATGGACCACATGGGCCGCCGCACGCTCAGCCTGGGCCAGGTGCGAAGCGTGGTGCTGGACGAAGCGGATCAGATGCTGGACATTGGCTTCGTCGATGACATCGAACGCATACTCCGCGCGACGCCGCGCTCCAGGCAGACCCTGCTCTTCTCCGCCACCATGCCCGGCCCCATCAGAAGGCTGGCGCACCGCTACCTGAAAGACCCCAGCTGGGTGAGAGTAGGCGGCGACGCGGAGCCTGTCGAGCAGGTGGAGCAGTTCTACTACGAGGTGGCGGCGCAGGACAGGCACGCGGCCATCGAAAACCTGCTTGGCGACCAGGAGCGCGTCACGCAGGCGCTCATATTCCGTCGAACCAAGATAGGCGTGGACAAGCTGGTTAGACACCTCGAACGCCGGGGATACGACGCTCAGGCGATTCACGGCGACATGACGCAGGCCCACCGCGAAAAGGTGATGAGCAGCTTCCGCGCCAGGCGTCTGCGAATACTGGTGGCGACCAACGTTGCCGCCCGCGGGCTGGACATCCCCGCCGTTTCCCACGTCATAAACTACGACATGCCCAGCAACCTGGAGGAGTACGTTCACCGCATCGGCAGAACCGCTCGCATGGGACGGCCCGGCACGGCCATCACCTTCGTCTCGGACCTATTGGACTTCACCACCCTCGACGTAATCCAGGCCCACGTTGGGGACGACCTCAAGAGAGGCCGCCTAGCCTTTCTGTACGGGTAAGCAGCTATCCCCAGAGTGGCATCATTGCCGCGAAAGCGAGAACCCATCGCAATGGCTCGCCGCTCGACAATCCAGGGGAAAGGGGCTACTTCCTGTCAACGATCGGCATCAACCCGGACCAGGACATCGCGCGGCGCACCTTTGCGGAGCGCGGCAGCCTGTGGGGAACCATCTTGCACGTCTGGAGCCTGCCCTACGGGGTGTTCTTCCGACACCGCGGCATCAGCCACGAGCACGTCATCGGCACAATAACGCGAGTGCTGGTGATGGGCTTGTGGATACTGCCCATCATAGCCTACCTCTCGCTGGGCGTCGAGTGGGAGCCAGTCGTCCACTACTCCGGATGGGTCTTCCTCGGCTTGACGGTAGCCGACTCCATGCACATAGCCGCGGACGGCGGACGCCGCCAACTGGAGCACACCGAGTGATAACGACGTAGTGGCGACCGGCCGGTCGCCACTACGTACACTTGAACCAAACGGACGCGAACTACCTAACCCGCTGGATGACCTGGCGGGTGGAGTCCACCAGCGTATCGACCTCTTCCTCCGTTGTTAGCGCGCTCAGCGCGCCGCCGAGCAATACGCCCTCGTTCAGCAGCCCCGCGAAGAGCGCCTGTTTCAGCGCCCTGTTCCCTGTCAGCGTCGAACGATAGTCGGTAATCTCCTCCGAGGTGAAGTGGATTCCAAACAGCGACGCTATGCCCGTAATCTGAGCAGGCACTTCGAGCTCGTCGAACACCGCCCTCAGCTTGCTCCGTAGCGTGTCCCCGAGCTGGCTCATCCGCGCGTAAACCTCCGGAGTCAACTCCTCCATGACCACCACTCCCGCGGCCATGGTGAGCGGGTTGCCGTTGAACGTGCCGGCGTGCGACAGCGTAGGGCCGTTCTCCGTCGGGTCGTATAGGGCCATCACGTCCTCGCGCCCGCCGAACGCGCCCACCGGCGTTCCGCCGCCGATTATCTTGCCCATGCCGGTGAGGTCCGGCGTTACTCCGAGAAGCTCCTGTGCGCCACCCGGCGCGACCCTGAGACTCTGAACCTCGTCGAAGATGAGCAGTATCCCGAGCTCCCTCGTGATCTCGCGTATCCCCTCCAGGAAACTCTTGTCCGCCGGAAGGTATCCAAAGCTGGAGGAGATGGCCTCCATGATTACGCATGAGAGATCGTCCTTGTTCTGCCTGATGATGCGCTCGCAGGTCTCCAGGTCGTTGTAGGGCATCACGATGACGTCTTCCGAGATACTCGGCGGCTGCCCGGCGTACTCCGGCACCGGCGTGGTCCCGTTCGGGTCGAGCTCGGAGGCGGCCGGGTGTACGCTGATAGAGGCGTATTCGTGAGAGCCGTGGTAGCCACCCTCGAACTTGGCTATCTTGTGCTTGCCGGTGAAGGCGCGGGCGGCCCGAATCGCCATCAGCGTGCCCTCGGTGCCGGAGTTGGTGAAGCGTATCCGTTCTATTGAGGGAACCCTCTCACACAGGATTTTGGCTAGACGGGTCTGGTCCTCGGTCGGCACGCTGAAAGCCATGCCCAGCGGCGCCTTGTCTTGGATCGCCTTGACCACGCGCGGGTGAGCGTGGCCCAGTATCAGGCTGGTGGCGTTGATTACATAATCGAGGTAGCGATTGCCGTCAATATCATAGAGATAGAGACCCTCGCCGTGGTCGGCGACAAAGGGATAGGGAGGGAAGTACTGCGCGCCTCGCGTGCTGCCTCCGGGCAGGTACTTTTCGGCCTCGTCCAGGGCTGCCCTGGACTTGGGAGTACTGGCTATGTACCGGTCAATCTCTCTCTGGTGCTGCTCTGTTGGCATCTGAAATCTCCTTGCCTGCCGTATGCTCGACGATAGCGGGATAGACGACTCGATGGGCCTTCGCGCCTATTATACGCCCATTCGGTTATTTTCGCTAACATATTGTCCGTCAACAGCATTAAATCGCGCTAAACAGACCCTAAAGGACATGGTACAATAGCAATAGTCGATGGTAGGTTAATCGCGGTGGATAAGTTGCCTCCAAACAGTGAGTTGCGCCAGCGATGGCACAAATCTTCTGAAACTCTTCTCACAGTCTCCTGAGGCCCTCTCTAGGGTGAAACGGGACGCCTTTCTGAACCTCGTTCCCTTCAGGCGTTATTCGAGACAAGGGCGAGAGCCGCCTCGTGAGGACGCGATTCTAGGAGCCGAACATGGTTACGACCAAGACCGAATTCGGGAACATAAAACCAACACCGATTGAAGATGAGATGCGTAGCTCTTACCTGGACTACGCTATGAGCGTCATCGTCGCTCGCGCGCTGCCCGACGTGCGCGACGGCCTCAAGCCGGTCCAGCGGCGCATACTGTACGCCATGCACGAGCTGGGCATGAGGCCCAACGCCGCGTACAAGAAGAGCGCGCGCCTGGTTGGCGAGGTGCTGGGCAAGTACCACCCCCACGGCGACAGCGCGGTTTACGACGCCATGGTTCGCATGGCACAGACCTGGTCTATGCGTATGCCCCTGGTGGACGGCCAAGGCAACTTCGGCAGCGTCGATGGCGACCCTCCCGCGGCTCTCCGCTACACGGAGGCGAGGCTCAGCGCCGTCGCCGAGGAGATGCTCGCCAATCTCGACCAGGACACGGTCGATGTCATCGACAATTTCGATGGCTCCCTCAGAGAACCGGTTGTTCTGCCCGCGAGACTCCCGAACCTTCTCATCAACGGCGCGTCCGGCATCGCCGTCGGAATGGCGACCAACATCCCGCCTCACAACCCCTCGGAGGTGTGCGACGCCATCGTGCGCCTCGTCGATCGTCCCGAGTCCACGTCCGAAGATCTCATGCGCTATGTGAAAGCCCCAGACTTCCCCACGGGGGGAACCATCATGGGACGAGAGGGCATCAGGAACGCCTATACCACGGGCCGCGGACAGGTCATAGTGCGCGCCAGGGCCGAGATAGAGGAGACCAAGCGTTCCAGGCGAATGCAGATCGTGGTTTCCGAACTGCCCTACCAGGTCAACAAGGCGACGCTGGTCGAGAAGATAGCAACCCTCTCCAAGGACAAGCGCCTCGACGGCATCTCGGAGATACGCGACGAGTCCAACAGGGACGGGATGAGGATAGTCATCGAGCTGCGCGGCGGGGTTCAACCCATGGTCGTGCTGAACAACCTCTACAAGCTCACGGCGATGCAGAACACCTTCTCGGCCAACATGCTGGCCCTGGTGGAGGGCACGCCCAGGCTCGTCACACTGAGAGAGGCGCTCCGGAACTACGTGGCGTTCCGCGAGCAGGTCGTCGTCCGGCGCACCGAATACGAACTGAAGCGCGCCAGGGACCGCGCCCACATCCTCGCCGGCCTGAGAATAGCCATCGGTAACCTCGACGCGGTCATTGCCCTGATACGCGGCTCCGCCGACGCGGAGGCGGCCAGGAAGGGCCTCATCGCGACGTTCGGGCTGGACGAGGTGCAGGCCCAGGCCATTCTGGACATGCAGTTGCGCCGTATTGCCGCCCTCGAACGCGAGCGTTTGGAGAACGAGTACCGCCAGTTGCAGGAGACCATCCGGGGCATGGAGGAACTGCTCGCCAGTCCTGCCAAGATTCTGGCAGAGGTGAAGAAGGAGACCCGCCAACTCAAGAAGAAGTTCGGACAGGACAGACGCACCCAAATCAGTGACGCGGCGCACGACATCAGCCGCGAGGAACTAGAGGCCCACGAGCAGGTCGTCGTCACCCTCAGCCAGGGCGGGTACATCAAGCGAATCGCCGCTGACACCTACCGCAACCAGCACAGGGGCGGCAAGGGCGTCGTCAGCATGAACACCAAGGACGACGACCCCGTGAAGCACATCCTCGTCGGAGACAGCCACGACAGGCTGCTCTTCTTCACCAACACCGGCAAGATACTTTCGCTCAAGTCCTACGAATTGAGGCCCGACACCTCTCGAAACACGCGGGGAGTGCCCGTGCTGAACGTAATTCCCATTACGGACACGGAGCGGGTGAACGCCATCATCGGCGTGCAGGGACTCGACGAGGAAGACACCTATCTCGTCTTGGGGACGAAGAAGGGCAGGATAAAGCGCGTAGCCCTTAGCGCCATATCGACGATTCGCCCGTCCGGCATCAAGATTATGACCTTCAACAGCGATGATGAACTGGTGGGCGCGCGTCTCGCCAAAGAGGACGACGATGTGATTATGGTCACCGAGGACGGAATGTCCATACGCTTTCCCGTCTCGGAGGTCAGGGCCATGGGTAGGGGCGCGGCTGGCGTCAAGGGCATAACTCTGGGCAGGGAAAAGGTCGTCGATGGCAAGGGCAAGTCGCGCCGAAGGGTAAGAATGGATGACAGCGTCGTCGTGGCGATGGACATAGTTGCTCCGGAGTCCAGGCTCTTGGTCATTGGCAAAAAGGGATACGGCAAGCTCACCGACCTCGGCGAGTATCGTCGGCAGAGCAGGGGCGGGATCGGCATCAAGACGCTAAACATCACCAAGAAGACCGGCCCGGTCGCGGACGCCCAAGTGATTGAGGACAGCACGGAGATTTACGTCGTCTCTGAGCAGGCGCAGGTGCTCAGAACCAGCCTCTCGGAGATCAAGAGCATGGGCAGAAGCACGCAGGGCGTCACCATATTCAGACTGAAGGAGGGCGATGCCGTGGCATCCGTTGCCTGCGTCAAGGGCCTGAACATTCCCGACGCGCCCGCCAAGCCGCCGGCCAAGAGCAACGGCAAGGGCCCCACCGAGGACTCCAAACCGCAGGGCAAGCTCTTCGACAAGTAGATCCCTGCGAGGGTAGGGGCTTGTGGTTGCCCTGATTGGGCTCTATTCACAGAGGAAGTTTGAAAAGGACATGAAAGGTAAAGACCTGCTATCCATAGCAGACCTCGCGCCCGAAGAGGTGTCGCAGATGGTTCGGAGGGCCGACGCCATGAAGAAGGGACAGGAGCAGCGACCCCTCGAGGGCAAGACCATCGCGCTCATCTTCGAGAAGCCCTCCCTCCGAACGCGAGTCAGCTTCGAGGTGGGCATCCGCCAGATGGGTGGACAGTGCATCTACCTGAGCCGGGACGACATCGGCCTCGGCGTGCGCGAGCCGGAATCCGACGTCGCCCGCGTGCTGGAGCGGCTGGTCGATGGCATCGTCGCCCGCGTATTCTCCCACCGCAGCCTTCAAATACTCGGCGAGCGCGCCTCCATACCAGTCGTCAACGCGCTCTCCGACCTGGGCCACCCCTGCCAGGCCATCGGCGACGTGCTGACCATGTACGAGCGCAGGGACACCCTCGAGGGGCTGAGCGTGTCGTTCGTGGGCGACGGCAACAACATAGCCGGCAGCCTAGCTCTCGCCTGCTCATCCGTTGGCGCGAACTTCACGCTGGCGAGTCCAGAGGGATACCAGATACCCTCATTCGTGTGGGAGGAGGCCAGGAGCAGGGCGGAGCAGTCCGAATCCAGGCTCGCGTGGACTTCTGAGCCCGCAGAGGCCGTCGAGGACGCCGACGTCGTCTATACCGATGTGTGGGTCAGCATGGGCCAGGAGAGCGAGAACGAGGAGCGGCTCAAGGTGTTCGCCGACTACCAGGTTGACGAGGCGTTGATGAGCAAGGCCAGGCCGGATGCCATGTTCATGCATGACATGCCCGCACACCGCGGCGAGGAGATCTCCGAGAACATGCTCGACCATCCCAACTCCGTCGTATTCGACCAAGCCGAGAACCGCCTGCACGCTCAGAAGGCGATCCTTGCTCACTTGTTCTCCTAGGCCCGCGCAAGAGTCGCCGCGTACAATGCAGACCGCTATCAAGCCTGTCGTCGCCATAGTGGGGCGGCCCAACGTTGGCAAATCGACCCTGTTCAACCGCCTGGTCGGGCGGCGCGACGCTATCGTCTCCGAGGTCGCCGGCACCACGCGCGATCGCGTGACCACCGAAACCGTGTGGGCCGAGCAGCCCTTCGTCCTCGTGGACACCGGCGGCCTGGACCGCTTCCCCGAAACCGACCTCTGGCGCAGCGTCCGACGCCAGATCGACGTTGCCATCCATGACGCCGACATCATCATCATGCTCGCCGACGTCACCGCCGGAGTAACCGCGCCCGACAGGGACGTCGCCGACGCCCTCCGCGCCGCGAGCAAGCCCGTGCTGCTGGCAGTCAACAAGGCCGACAACCAACGCCGCGAAACTCTCGCCCTCGAGTTCTACGAGCTCGCCCTGGGCGACCCAATTCCCATAAGCGCCTTCCACAACATCGGCATTGACGACCTTATGGCAGAGGTTGTTGCCCGCTTCCCCGATGGCTACCGGTTCACCGAACCGGACGCCGACCTCAAGCTCGCCATCGTTGGACGAACCAACGTGGGCAAGTCCATGCTGCTCAACGCCATCACCGGGCAGGAGCGCGCCATCGTGAGCGAGATTCCCGGCACCACGCGTGACGCCCTCGACACGCTGATAACCCACGGCGGCGAATCCTTCCTGCTCATCGACACTGCCGGGATCCGGCGCAGCGGCAGGGTCGAGCCGGGCATCGAGCGCTACAGCGTGCTTCGCTCCGTGAGGGCCATCGACCGCTCAGACGTTGCCGTGCTCGTCATGGACGCATCCGAGCTCGCCACAAGCCAGGACACACACGTCGCCAGCTACGTGCTCGACGCATACAAGGGCATCGTCATAGCCGTCAACAAGTGGGACCTCGCGCCCCAACTCCAACTCAACGAAACATCCGCCACACAGAAGATCAGGGAACGCTTCAGGTTCGCGTCGTTCGCGCCCGTCTGCTTCACCTCCGCGCTGCGCGGCTCGGGCGTCGAACGCCTGCTGGACACCGTTCGGGATGTCTTCGAGGAGTGCCGCAAGAGCGTGCCCCGCTACGAACTGAGACGCAGGGTTATGGCCGCCGTCGCGGAGCACCCGCCATCGTCCTCCGGCCGGCGTTCCCTGAAGATATACGGCGTCGCCCAGGACAACACACTTCCCCCAAGCTTCACCTTCTACGTGAACAACTCCGAAATGGTACACTTCTCCTATACTCGTTACCTGGAGAACAGATTGAGAGAGGCGTTCGACTTCAGGGGCAGCCCTCTCAGGATGCGATTCAAGGGCAGAGGCGAAAGGTGAGCGACTACTACCTGCTGGCGCTCCCCATAGGCTACCTGCTGGGCGCACTGCCATTTGGCGTGATAGCCGGAAGGCTGTTCGGACGCATCGACGTGCGCGACTACGGCAGCGGCAAGACGGGCATGACCAACGTCATGCGCACAGTCGGCGTGCCAGTCGCTATCCTCGTGCTGCTGCTCGACATTGGCAAGGGAGCCGCCGCGGTCGCGCTGGCCCGCTACGCCTTCGAGTCGCCGGCGGCTGCGCAGTCCGCCGCCGGCCTTGCCGCGATGATCGGTCACAACTGGCCCGTCTTCATCGGATTCCGGGGCGGACGCGGCACCGCCACCGGCTGGGGTGGGCTGTTCATGCTGTGGCCCATCGGCGGACTTATAGCAACCGTAGTTGGCCTGTCCCTGGTAGCAGCCACCCGCTACGTGTCTCTAGGTTCCGTAACGGCAACCATTGTCGGTTGCGCCACGCTCATCGTCGCCTGCCTGCTAAACGTCTCGCCGGTGAGCTTCATCGGGTCCGCTATACCGGCGCCCATGGGCTTCATTTGGTTCGCCATAATCGGCGGGGCGCTGGTAGTAGGCCGCCACAAAGACAACATCCAGCGGCTCCTCAAGGGTGAGGAACGCAAGCTAGGCCAGCCCGCCGAGGCGCCCCAACGCTGAACGCCTTGCCACACAACACCGCCTTGCAATGCCTTAACGCCACGCATGTTCACGGTCTAAAGACTGCGGTATATTGTTCACGAGGTGTGACACAATATGGCATTGGAACAGAGAGTCAGCAGACTGGAAGGCGCCTACGAGCAGGTCGATGGACGTTTGAGCGACCTTAACAGTTCGATGGATTCGCTTCGGGCAGATATGACCAGCCTGCGGACCGAAATGAACGGTCGGTTCAACAACCTCTATCTGCTCATAGGCGGAAGCTGGGTTACTCTCATGGCTGCGATTATCGGGCTCGCCCTCGCTGATTGAGTGCCTATCTCAAAACTACTCTGGAGCATCAAAGTTTAGCATCTCAACGCACGTGGATTGCCGAGCGGCGAGCCATTGCGATGGGTTCCCGCTTTCGCGGGAAAGACGGCGCTTTTGAGATAGTTACTAACGCAACCCCCACTTCCAGGCATTTACCCCCGTTCTTTCCCTCTGGCCAAGCCCTGACCGCCGATGCCGTCTCCAGCATTCCCGGAGACCCCTATAAGGGCAATCACAAGGGTTGCCCATACGGATAACCGCATGGCCTGCTGGCGGCTCGAGAACACCCAATTGCCCCGTATTGGCCTTCAATAGGCCTTGCCACCCCTCAGCCAAAAGGGCGACAATGCGGTCATCACGACGGGCGACCGGCGGATTCCGAGCAATCATTGGGGGATTGCGATGGCCACGATAGGCGTAGTCGGCACAGGCGCTTGGGGCACGACCCTCGCCATCGTCACGGCAAGGCAGGGCCACACGGCGCGCCTGTGGGCGCGAACCCCCGACGAGGCGGAGCGGCTGAACTCCGACAGGGGGCAGGTACGCTTCCTGCCCGGCGCGCCGTTTCCCGATGGATTGACCGTCACCGCGTCCGCGGACGAGGCCCTTGGCGACGCCGAGCTCGTCATCATCGCCACGCCCTCCCGCAGCCTGCGGCAGAACGTCCGGCGCATACGCGGCGCCCTCCCAGAATCCGCCATCATCGTCAGCGCGACCAAAGGCCTCGAGCTCTCCACCGGCAAGCGGATGAGCCAGATACTGGACGAGGAGCTGCCGCCCCCCCTACGCGAGGTCGTCTGCGTGCTGTCCGGCCCAAACCTGGCCAGGGAGATAGTGGAGGAGAAGCCCGCTTCGACCGTCGTCGCGTCCAACAATACCGATGCGGCCCGCGCGGCGCAGGCCATCATCAACTCGTCGAGGTTCCGCGTCTATACCAACGACGACGTGGTGGGCGTCGAATTCGGCGGCTCCCTCAAGAACATCATCGCGCTCGGAGCGGGCGCGTGCGAGGGCGTCGGACTGGGCGACAACGCCAAGGCCGGCTTCCTCACAAGAGGGCTGGCCGAGATAGCCCGCCTGAGCGTCGCCGCCGGCGCGAATTCGCTCACGCTCTTTGGACTCGCGGGAATGGGCGACCTGATAGCCACCTGCTCCAGCCCGCTCAGCCGCAACCATCATTTCGGTATGCAGTTGGCGAAGGGTCGCACGCTCGAAGAGATACGCGTGTCCATGAAGAGCGTAGCCGAGGGCGTCGATACCACCGCTGCCGCGGTAAGCCCTGGCCAGCCGCCTAAACGTGGAGATGCCCATAGCCCAGGCCACCCACCGAGTCCTCTTCGAGGGCGCTGCCGTAACCGACGTAATCGCCCAACTACTAGGCCGCGCCCCCGCCCGGAGCGCACGGGGATGGGGATATGATGGGGCTAGGCAGTGTTGACATTTATATTATACTGGGTATATGTCGACAATTAAACTATCTCCAGAACAATGGTCACGAGTGTTGGAGTTCCTTCGTAGTCAGCCAGACTCGTATGTCGGACAGGAGTCCGACTGTAAGCGGTTCATCGAGGCTATCATCTGGATGAGCAGGTCTGGTGCGCCGTGGAGGCTACTGCCTTCCGAGTACGGGAAATGGAACAGCGTCTACAAGCGGTTTGCCCGATGGTGTGAGGGCGGAATATGGGAACGAATGCATCAGCATTTCATTGATGACCCTGACATGGAGTACCTGATCATCGACAGTACCGTAGTCCGGGCCCACCATTCCGCTGCGGGCGCTCCCAAAAAAACGGTGGTCAACTATCTCAAGCCCTCGGTCGTAGCCGAGGTGGGTTCACTACAAAGGTCCATGTGGGTGTCGACGGCCTCGGCAACCCGTTGAGATTCAGATTGACCGCAGGGCAGGAGCACGATGTCACTCAGGCCGAGGCGCTCATATCCGGTATGGAGAGTGAGTATGTGATTGCAGACCGCGCATATGACTCCCGCCAGTTTCGTGAGTCGATCATCGGCAACGGGACTACCCCGGTGATCCCGCCTCGCTCGAACCGAAGGGAGCTACTCTCATACGATGAGTATCTGTACCGAGAGCGGCATCTCGTCGAGTGCTTCATAGGCAAGATCAAGCACTACCGCCACATCTTCTCCCGATTCGACAAGCTGGCAAATAGGTACCTCGGATTCCTCCACTTTGTCGGCGCTCTCATATGGCTAAGATGAAATGTCAACACTACCTAGTCACAGTTGGCCCGTGACTAGGGTCTGTTCACACTAATAGCCAAATTATGTTACAATCCGAGAATGGAAATCACCGAAGTTCAGTACCAACGAATTGCGCCGATCCTTCCCGTTCAGCGTGGCAACGTCAGCCTGTCGAACCTGCAAGTACTCAACGCTATCCTCTATGTCGCCGAGCAAGGCTGCAAATGGCGGGGATTGCCGCCTCGATTTGGCAACTGGCACACCGTCTACACCCGGATGAACCGGTGGTCCAAGAACGGTGTGCTCGACCGGGTTTTCGAGTATCTTCAACGAGAGCACATAGTGCGTATCAAGATAGAAGCGGTTTCCATGGACAGTACCATAGTCAAGGTCCATCCCGATGGAACCGGTGCGTTAAAAAAACGGACCCCAGTCCATCGGCAAGTCCCGTGGCGGCTGGACCACCAAGATTCATATGGTTGCCGCGGATGCTAGAACAGCCGTGACGTTCTCCCTTTCTCCCGGACAGGCCCACGATGCGCCGGAGGGGCGAAAGCTGCTAAAGCGCCTCGGAACACAGGACCAGAACCCGTTCCTGTTAATGGACCGGGCATACGAGGGGAATGAGACCCGCCAACTGGCGTTGGCCCTGGGGTTCACCCCGATAGTTCCGCCCCTGAGCACGAGGGTTGACCCTTGGCAGTACGACCGGGAGATGTACAAGCGTCGGAACGAAATCGAGCGGTTGTTTCGACGGTTGAAGGGCTTTCGGCGTATCTTCTCTCGCTTTGAGAAGCTGGACGCTCTCTTCCTTGGGTTCATCCTGTTTGCGCTCATCTTCGATGCGTTGCGTTAGTGTGAACAGGCCCTAGTTCGCTGGAGTAGCAAATCCACGTCAGGTCGCCATTCGCACGAAAGCGACAAACGAGTGGGTTAGCGAAGCGTGACTTCCGTTTCCAAGCGGGGCTCTGAGATAGTTCCCGTGTTCCGTTCGCCTGAGTGGGTCATGCCATCGCGGCTGTTCGTGATTGTCAAGGGGGCAACTGTCAGAATCAGGCTGCTATAGGCTATGGGGTTTTCGGGATTATTTGGTGTCCGTTAGGTCATCCTGCAAGTCTTGATTCTGGCGATTCGGTCCAGCGATGGACGATGTACCTATCCCTGTAAGCTCATCACTGCTCCTGTATCGTGATGGTCGTTATCACGTCGCCCGGAGTTCTCGCGGCTTGTGGGTCTCGCAGCGATATGCCGTTGAGCACGTCCATCCCCTCGATTACCTTGCCGAATACGGAGTGGCAGGACGTGCCGGCCGCGCCGCAGTCCTTGGGCGAGCCGTCGGGGTTCAGGCCGTCGAGGAAGGGAGTTGGCACGAAGGTTATGAATATCTGGCTGCCGTTGGTGCCGCGTCCGTTCCTGACGCCCGCGTTGGCCATCGAGACGATGCCGGGGGAGTCGTGGCTGAGGCTGGGATGGAACTCGTTGTCGAAGCGGTAGCCGGGGCCGCCGGTTCCGGTTCCAGTGGGATCGCCGGTTTGCGCCATGAAGTTGGGCAGCACGCGGTGGAAGGTGACATTGTCATAGAACCCTTCACGCGACAGAAACACGAAGTTGTTGACCGTGTTCGGGACCTCCTCGGCGTACAGCTCGATGACGATGCTGCCGCCCTTGGCCAGTTCAATGGTCGCTGTGTAGCTCTTGCTGGGGTCGATCACCATGGCCGGGGGAGAGTCGTACTGCTTGGGGGTCATGGGAGCCTCCGATGATTGAGTTGCGGCCGTTGGCCTAGGAGTGGGCGCCGACGTTTGCTGGGACGCGGCTGTTGGTCTTGGAGCGGGAGCAGGCGTAGGCTCCGCCTCCGAGCCGCACGCCAGAACGATGAGCAGGGCCAGAGCGGCGCACGCCGCGAGCGCCAGCTTGTCCGGGCATGTTGACCTCAGAAGGTCTTTGGCCAACCCTAGTACCGCTTCCAGATGTATTTGATAAGATCTCGGCTGCCTTCCACACTGGATTCCCGCTTTCGCGGGAAAGACGGATCGTATTCGATGCCTGTCATCTTCAAGTGGAAGCGGTGCTAGCCTTGAAGTCGCGTTGTTTGCGGGTTGCGCGCAACCCGCTTGAAAGTTCTCGAACATTCCTCTTGCGCAGCCTCCATTCGTATGGTTAGGGCGATTCTACATGCGGCAGCGCCATTATACCACCAAGTGCTGGGGCTGTTCAGGGGGCGAACGCGTCTTGTTCCCAGCCGCGCGAGCTTCTATAATTGAACTCTGGCATATTCGCGGGGTGTAGCGCAGCGGGAGCGCGCCTGCTTTGGGAGCAGGAGGTCGCCGGTTCAATCCCGGCCACCCCGACCAAGCGCATTGGGGCCAGACTCGCCATTCTGAGCGCCAGGCCTAACATCTGCTCCGTGCCTGTATCGGTTTAGTCTGTGGGCACCCAGGCCATGGGATGACCAGCCGGGGCAACCACAAGGATTGCCCCTACGAGGAAGGACGGGGTTTCCAGTATGCCTACCAAACCGATACAGGTGACTTCGTCGTTCTGGAAGACTTTGTCGAGGCTGTCGCTCATCGTGTCGTCGAACTTGCGTATGCCCTCCTCCGGGTAGTACAGCCTCTCCAACTTGCCTACGTACACGTAGCGGACGTTGTATTCGCGCAGCAGGCGCAGGGCGTGCCGGGCGTCGGTCGTGGAGTAGATGTCGTTCACGTCGTCGATGCGCCTGTTCACGGCCCAGGCGTAGTCGCCTCGCTGCTGCTGCTGGTGCCACTGCCAGCCCACCACGCTGGGCAGCCCGGTATAAACGCTTATGCGCCCGCCCCACCTGTACGACGGCGTCAGCCCCTCCAGGGTTATCGGCGAGCCTTCCACGTTGTCCTGAAGCCAGCGTATGCCCTCGAAGTCCAAGGAGAGGTCGATGTCGCCATGCTCGTCTCGATAGACCGTTTGCTCCGCGTATGCCGTCCCGTCCAGCGTCAGCGGAAGCGTCTCGGTGTCGAAGCGATCTCGCAGCCGGTCGTGCGTGCCCATGACAGGATAGACCGCCGCGCTAATCACCAGGACAGCCAGCGCCGCGGTCCATGCCTTCTTCACCAGTGTCAGATTCCCGGCAGACACGCGCCGGCCTCTAACCATGCGCCAGAGCAGGTAGGCCGATGCCAGCGCCATCAACACCCAGACCTGGAGGTAGAACTTGAACACGCTGTTCATGCGCTCTATGTCGTTTTCGATGCGCAGGAAGTCCAGCGCAACGACCAATGCCAGGGAGACGCACACGAGGAGCGCGGCGAACGCCAGCGGAGGCGTGTCGGTTCGAGGCCGCGAAAGCCATCTGTACCCCGCGATCAGCGCGAGCGCCAGCAGCGCCGCCGCGAACGGGACTGTGCTGCCGCCAACGCCGGAGAGCACGGCCGTCAACGCGAAGCCTATGAGCAGCGCGCCAATCATAAGCTCCAACACGCTCCAGGCGTTTGCTCCATGCCCGCCCTCGTCGTCGCTCGAGGTCGCCCGGGCCACACGGGCGACCCGGCGGCTCAGACTCCTGGATACCCTGACGAGCAGGTCTCCGCTCTCCCTGATGAAGAAAGTGCCTATGATGAATACGAATAGGCCGCTTATCGCCAGGAACTGCCAGAGGACAGTGGTGTTCGTGGTAGATTCCACGCCGCTAACGAATGTCTCATACGCCAGGTGGAAGGGAAGGAACGCCAGGTAGCCCGCGGCGAAGACGAGCGCGGACTTGACGATGGCCCTTGCCAGCATGGCCGCCCCCAAGCCGCCCTGGACAAGGAACTCGGCGAGGAGCACCGACGCGGCCCCGATGAGCAGGTACGTTGGGAAGTCCCAGGCGTTGATGAGCCTCAACGAGCCGATGACCACGCCCAGAACGGCCAGCCTCGCAATCTCGCCGGTGTCCCAGTGCGACTGTGCCGAGGCGCGGCGCGGCGCGGCCAGCACAAGCGCAAGCGATAACCCTATCGACAGGAGCGTAAAGGGTATAGCCATCATGTGGGCGTGCAGGTCGGCAAACAGGAACGTGAAGAACGGGAACTCCGTTATCTCGTGGCCCGGCGGGTCGGGGGCCATCATGCGGCTGCTGCGCCAGAAGTCGAACGCGCCAAATGGAACGTTCTGCGCCACGGCGCGACATATGCCGCTGCCCACCTGCACCGCGCCGTCGAGGTTGCCGAGCACGGCCACGAACAACGCACCGCAGATGCCCGCGAGAAGGGGGGACAACCCCTTGCCGCTTGACGGGCTGACAGGAGTAGGTAAATCGAGAATCGAGATTGGATGAGCGCCCCACCCCTCTGGATTCCCGCGTTCGCGGGAATGACGGTTGCCCGCGAGAAGGGAAGAAAGCCCCTTCCCGCTTGGCCGGGGAAGGTCAGGGTGGGGGTGACCGGGGCGAAGGGGGTCGCGGTGCATGGAGGCACCGGTCGCTGGCTGGGCGTGCGAAATACCCTGCTCCCTGGCCCTCCTCCTTGCCAGTTCCCAGATAGTGGAGGATGAGCCTAGCTCCGTTGTCCTGGCGCTGCCAATGGGTGGGAAGGAACCAATGAGACCGCGGCGTGTGCTTTCGGCGAGGTTGTAAACGACCGAGAAGGCTCCGCCTATAGTGAGGGCGAAGAACGTCGGCACGGCCAGGTTGAACGCCACTGCCGGCTGTATGCCAGTCGCCTTTATGAGCATGGCGACGATGAACTGTCCCCAGTAGTAGTAATTGAGGTACCCACCCCCGAACCAGGGGTCGAAGGGCGGCATGTAGCTGGAGCGCATCACCGCGTTCAGGTATGCAAAGTCCATCGGCTTCTCTCCGCCGCGGTAGGGATGCCACAGGTCGGGATTCGCCATCCTGATAGCAAGGAATGCCAAGAAGGCGATCAGGAAGACCGCCTCCATGATAGCGAGCCCTCGCCACCTCTTCCTAACGAAGTACGCAAGCTCTCTTCGCCGCCTGGCGACGGCGACCGCCGATACCAGGGCCAGCAGCAGGACCGCGAGGCTGATCGAGCCGGGCGAGAAGGCTATCCAGCGCAGGCTCGCCAGCAGCCAGACGACGAGGCAGACGGTCAACAGCCCCAGCGCCTTTGCGAAGAGATAGCCCCTGTCGGGAAGAGGTCTGAATAGGAGCAGCGTCACCGGCAGGGCGAGCAGTGAAATGCCCTGGAGAACGATCAGCCATGCCAGCACGGGAAAGCGGCTCGTCCAGCTGTCGGCGCGCACGATGTCGCTCCAGGTGCCGCCCCGCTGCTGCGCCGCGGCCTCATCCGGCGACAGCATCAGTCCGATGCCCGCGCGAGTAGCCGGCGGGCGAGCAGCCTGCTCGCCCGCCGGCGCGTCATCCAACGGCCTGCGGACCCGCTCCAACATCTCGGCAATTTGGGAGGCGCTGAGGCGGCCGACGTTCTCCAGCACCGACACCTTGGGATGATCGTAGACTGTAAAACTCTCGTCGGCGTAGCCCAGCCGCAGCGTGACGGGGAAGTCGGCTTGCTCGCGCGATGCCGACGGCTCCTCCAGACCCGCCCGACCGAAGGTGTCGTCCACCAGGCCAACGCCCAGCAAGTTGGGATAGGACGCTTCGACAAGCCGAATCTCGTATCCGAGCTGTCCGGCAAACAGCAGGCGGTAGTACCAGCGGCTGTGCGGGTAGCGCTCCGGCAGCCGCGAGATCGTGCCATAGAGGCGGTTGCTGTACAACACCAGGAAATCGCCCTCGGCAAGCCGTTCGGCAATGTGACGCAGCTTGGCGGGGCCGTCGGGGTTGTACATCTCAAGCTCTCGAATGTCGTAGCCCCCCAGCCTAGGCAGGCCCTCTTCCCAGTGCTCCTTGAGGATGACGGCGTCGCGCGGCACGTTTTCCCTGACCCACTCGCCCGCGTGCGCAGACGTAAGCGGTTGGCCGTACACGCCCACCACGTAGGCCAGAGCATACAGCGCGGTCGCGCCCACGACTATCCCTATGGCCGCTAACGCCAGGGGCTGCGCCGCGCCGCCGCGCCACTCGCCCGCGCGCCGCCACAGGTCGCACATCATATGGCAGCCAAACAGCAGCAGGAAGGGCGTTACCGGGATGAGGTATCGCAGGAACTTCACCTGGAGCGCGCCGGTTATCAGCAGGTACGGCACGACCCAGGAGAGCAGCAGCACGTCAACCCGCGAGGACGGGGAGCGCACGAGGAGCGTGCCCAGCAGGGCGAGAAGCGCGATGCCCGACGCGGCCGCGACGGCCAGGAAGCCGGTCAATGTCGCCACGATGGCGATGGGAACGCCCCAGCCGATGACCAGGTAGGTCAGGCCGTAGCGGAGGCGTATCCCTCGAAGGGAGGCGTAGAGCAGGCCGGCCCACGCCACGATTCCCAGGGGCCAGCCCAGACCCCACGCCGCGAGCTGCCGAACCTGGTACAGGTAGGGCGTCGTGTCTATGTACTGCCGGGTGTACGGGTAGTCCCTGATGCGGTTCACCATCTCGTACTGCTCAGAGACGTCGGCATAGAAGCGTGACCAGTCCAGCAGGGCGTAGGGCTGCGCGACGAAGAATATCGCCAGCGACACGCCGATTCCCGCTGCCGCGCCCGTTATCGCGGAGGAGAAGCGGCGTGAGAACGGCGCGGGCGCGGAGTCGGCGTCTCTTATGGCCGAGAGGACGCGCATCAGGTGCGCGACGAAGAATGCGGCGTAGATGGGCCCCAGGCTCACCTTGGTGGCGAGTCCCAACCCTATGAATACGCCCGCCCATACGGAGTCGCTGAGCCTTCCCTCTTTCGCGACCCTGTACATGAAGTAGATGGAGACTACCGTGAACAGCGCGAGCAGGGTGTCCACGGCGAAGAAGTGGCTGAGCTGGATGTGTATGACGGCCAGCGCGGCCAACGCGGAGGCCAGCAGGCCCACCCTGCGCCCATACGCGCGTCTGCCCAGCGCGTAGATAATCAGGACGGTGGTTACGTCGGCCAGCGCGGAAATCGCGCGCCCGAGCGGCCTCAGGTCACCGCTCTCGCCGCCAAAGGCCCCCGAAGAGAGAATCTGCGCGCCTCTCAGCAGGTAAAGCGGGAGGCTCCCGTAGGGAAACCACCGGGGGTTCCAGGGGCTCCGCTCTGCGTCGAACAGGACGCCGGGGTTGCCCAACGAGGGGGGCGAGAGCTCCGCCGTCTTTGCCAGTATCGCGCGCTCGTCCGGGTGAGGCGTCCAATCGAAGCCCGCGTCCCAGTTCAGCCCGTACAGCCGCAGCCCCAGGGCCACGGCGAGGATGGCGAGGACGACGGGGACGACCAGCGTCTCCTGCCGGATGGCGGAGAGCGCCCGCCTGAAACTGAAGGCGCCAGATATCCGTCGCGTGACGTCCATCACCGGCCTGCCGCATCCGCGCGTTGTCTGCCCGGAAGCTCAGGAAATCGGCTCATCCCCTGTCAAAGCGCAGCGCCTGGTCAACGATGTCCAGCCCCACCGACTCGCTCCACGCCGCCAGAAGCTGCTGCGTAATCGGGCCGGGCTTGCCGTCGCTGATCTCGCGGCGGTCCACGCTCGTCACCGGCAGCACGCACGGACTGGTGCCGGAGAAGAACACCTCGTCCGCCGTGTAGACGTCGTAGGGCTGAAGCTCCTCCTCCGCGACGGGAATGTCCAACTGCCGGGCCAGGTCCACGACCATGCCCCTGGACACGCCCTGCAGGAGCGTGCTGTCCCCGGGAAGGCGGATGACGCCGTCGGTGACCAGAAACACGTTGTATCCGGTGCCCTCGGTAATGTTGCCATCGACGTCCATGAGAATCGGCCACGCGTCGGGGTCAACGTCGGCGGTCTCGAGCTCAGCGAGGTTGAAGTTCATCCTGCTGTAGTGCTTGACCTTGGGGTCGAGCGATTCGGCGGGGTAGCTGCGAGTGCGCGCGATAACTCCGTGCGCACCGTCTTTGTACAGCCCGGCGAAGCGGCCAAAGCTGATGCCGTGGACCTCGACGCAGACGCTGGGCGGTCCCGCGCTATGCGCCCAGCGGCCCGGCCCGCGCGTCACCCACTGCCTCACAGTGAAGTCGCCCGCCTCGGTGAGCAGGCCCTCGTTGCGCGCGATGGACTCTTCGCTTATCTGGAGCATCTCATCCGGCGACAGGCCGGGGTCAATACGCACGAACTTCAGGGAGCGGTAGAGCCTATCTACGTGCTGCTTCATCCGAAAGCTCTTGCCATTGAAGGTGCGCGCCACGTCGAATACGACGTCGGCCACGGTGAACCCCCTGTCATCAGGGGCCAGCTTTACCTGGCTATAGGGAACCCACTCGCCATTGAAGTAAGCCGTGTAGTCCGCCATTTTCTCCTCCTTGTGATAGTATCCCAGCCACACTGGTGGCGACTGAAGGGGACTCAACCGATACGCGCAACAGTATAACCTTACATTGCCGCGAATTGTAGGGGTAATCCCTACGTGGTTGCGCTGGCCGGTCATCCCGCGGCCTGGGCGCCCAAAAGGGACGCCCCTACTCGGCCCAAGCCGGCGCAATTGACACTCCCGTTGGCCGCATTTAGAATGCAGTGGGCGCGACCAAACCTGAAGCGCCGCATCTTCCCGCATTCACGCGGACGGGCAATAACCCTTCCCGATAGAGGAGGGGACATGAGGTCAACGATGTCAACGAAGGCTTACATACTGATTGAAACCTCAGTCGGCAAGTCGAGGAGCGTCGCCGAAATGCTGCGCTCGCTCACCGGCGTGCAGACCGTCGACGCCGTGACCGGGCCGTTCGACATAATAGCGGTGGTCGTCGCGCCGGACCTGAACGCCGTGGGCGACCTCGTCACCAGCCAGATTCACACCATCAACGGAATCGTCCGCACGGTGACCTGCCTGTCCGTAGGCAGCGAATAGCCCCGGTTCGAGGTGTCTGCCGCCCAGCACTCAACGCCAACGCCATTGAAGCGAAAGCGCCGGTTGCTCACGCGGGTTTCGGGGCTGTCGTTCTTCACAGCGTGAGCGGCAGCCCACATGCCAACCCTCTCGTTCACAGAGAAGATGACCCTGCGGAGGAATGAAAAGTGGACCTTGGTCTTAGCGAAGCCCAACAGATGTTGAAGAACAGCGCGCGCGAGTTTCTGGGAGTCGAGTGCCCGGATGCCTTCGTTCGCGCCATGGAGGAAGACGAGCGCGGCTACACCTCCGAGATCTGGCAGAAAATCGCGGAACGCGGCTGGCTCGGGCTCATCTTCCCCGAGCGGTATGGAGGCATCGGCCTGGAGTTCCTCGACCTTTCCATTCTGCTGGAAGAGATGGGCCGCGCGCTGCTTCCCGGGCCGTTCTTCTCGACGGTTATCCTCGGCGGCATGACCATCATGGACGCCGGCAGCGAGGCCCAGAAGCAAGAGTACCTGCCGAGAATCGCGGAGGGGCAGATCATCGTTACTCTCGCTCTCACGGAGCCGAGCGGGCGGTGGGACGCCGCCGGCGTCCGGACGACCGCCACACCAGGCGGCGATGGCTTCCTCATCAACGGCACAAAGCTCTTCGTGCCCAACGCGCATGTCTCCGATTACCTCATAGTGGCCGCGAAAACGGGCGACGGCGAAGAGGACGTCTCCCTGTTCATCATACCCAGACAAACCGAGGGTGTAACCCAGACGCTGCTCAAGACGATTGCCTCCGACAGGCAATCCGAGGTGTTTTTCAACTACGTGAACGTGCCGGCGTCGGCCCTGCTGGGAGAGGTCAACAGCGGCTGGGAGACCATCGAGAGGGTGTTGCAGTGGGGAGCCGTGGGCAAGTGCGCCGAGATGGTGGGCAACGGTCAGCAGGTGCTGGACATGACCGTTGAGTTCGTCAAGCAGCGCGTCCAGTTTGGACGACCCATAGGCAGTTTTCAGGCGATCCAGCACCACTGCGCCAACATGGCGACCGACGTGGAGGGTTCCCGCTACATTACGAGCCAGGCCGCGTGGCGTCTGTCCGAGGGGCTGCCAGCCGAGCGGGAGGTGGCGATGGCGAAGGCATGGGTCAGCGACGCCATCCGGCGCGTCTGCGCCGCCGGGCACCAGAGCCACGGCGCGATCGGCTTCACCAAAGAGCACAACATGCAACTCTACTCCCGCAGGGCCAAGGCCGCCGAGCTTGCGTTCGGCGATTCCAGCCAGCACCTCGAGGGCGTAGCGCGGGCCATTGGCCTTTAGAAACCATCTCAAAATCGGGTGTTATCGATACGTGACGGTCACCCACCCCCAACCCCCTCCCTTGACGGGAGGGGGAAATTTTGGCTGCGCCCCTCCCTAATCACTCAATCCTGAAAATCCTGATTCTGACAAGCCTCGCAAGCGCAATGCCTACATCGACTCTGAACAGCGAAACACGAGAAGACCCGTGAGAAGAGAAACACTTGCGGCCCAGGCCGCCCACGACGCCGATCCCTCTACCGGAGCGGTGACGGCCCCTATTCACCTGTCCACCACGTTCGAGCGCGATGCGGATGGCAGCTACCCGCACGGCTACACTTACGCCCGCAGCGACAATCCCAACCGCAAGATGCTGGAGGAGCGGCTGTCCAGACTGGAGGGCGGCGCGTCGGCTGTCTGCTTCTCATCCGGCTCGGCGGCGGCGGGAGCCGTGTTCCAGGCGCTATCGCCAGGGGACCACGTGATTGCGCCGAATGACTGCTACCACGGCACGGCGGCGCTGCTCCGCGATGTCTTCACCAGGTGGGGTCTCGAGACCACCTTTGTTGACACGACGGACGCGGCGCAGGTCGAGGAGGCCATGAGGCCGAACACCAGGCTCGTATGGGTGGAAACCCCATCGAATCCGCTCCTGAAGATAACCGACGTGGCCCGCGTCGCCTCCATCGCGCACGAGGCGAGGGCCGCCTGCGCTTGCGATAACACCTGGGCGACGCCGATGCTCCAACGCCCAATCGAGGCCGGCGCGGACCTCGTCGTCCACTCCACCACCAAGTACATCGGCGGACACGGCGACCTGATGGGCGGCGCTGTCGTCGCCAGGGCTGAGGACGACCTTTTCAGCAGGGTCAGGCAGGCTCAGACCATCTACGGCGCGACTCCCTCGCCGTTCGATTGCTGGCTGGCGCTCCGAGGCGTCCGCACGCTGCACGTGCGCATGAGGGCGCACTCGGAGAACGCGATGAAGCTCGCCGCGTTCCTCGAAGAGCATCCTCGTGTGGAGTCCGTCCACTATCCCGGCCTTCCGGGTCACCTGGGCCACGAAGTCGCGGCGCGGCAGATGGACGCATTCGGCGGTATGGTGTCCATGCGGGTGAGAGGAGGGCGAGACGCCGCGATGCGGGTCGCTGCCGGCGTGCGCCTGTTCACCCGCGCGACGAGCCTGGGAGGAACCGAGAGCCTGATAGAGCACCGCGCCTCAATCGAGGGGCCGGAGAGCCGCACGCCCCAGAACCTGCTCCGCATGTCGATTGGCCTGGAACACGTAGATGACCTCATCGAAGACATCGCGCGCGCGCTGGGCTAGAGCGGGGAATCGGCGGCAGACATCGGCTCGCCCGCAAGTCCGGCAGCGCAATTCCGAACCTGTATCAATGTAGTCGGTAGGGGCGTTCCCTTGTGTGGGGCCAGGTATGGGAAAGAGGGCAGGCACAAGACCTGCCCCTGCCGGCGTTCCCTTAATTCCCCCTGAAGCGGTGGGCAAAACCGAAGGCGCATGTCACACTCCCAACAGCCAACCAACGAGGAGCCGACCGCGTCCGCCGCCACTCGCTGGAGCGACGTCGCCTGGCTCGCGGGCGTCAGTTCGATACTCGTGCTGGCGCTGCTTCCGTTTTCCAGCTACATCGTCTCCGCGCCCTTCATACGCGAAGAGTGGGGCTTGTCCAACGCGCAAGCGGCGGCGGTGTTTTCCGCGTACCTGGTTGGATACGCCGTATCGTCCGTCTTGCTGATACCGCTGGCCGACCGGCTGTCACCGCAGCGTCTGCTCATAGGCAGCGTCATCGTTATGGCGGCGAGCAATCTGCTGTTTCCGTTGCTGGCCGGGGACATGTGGAGCGGCTCATTGCTGAGGTTCCTGGCGGGCATGGGCCACGTCGGAGCGTACATTACGGGCATTCAACTGGTGTCACTGCGGTTCGCCGGCGGCAAGCGCGGCACGGCGGTGGGCGTGTTCGTCAGCGCGGGCTACGTGGGAACGACAGTCTCCTATGTGTTCATGGGACAGTTGCTGAGCATCACGCCCGCATGGCAGACGGCGTACTTCATCACGGCGCTGGTAGGACTCGTCAGCATCGCGCCCGCGCTGCTGGCGGCACGCGGTCGCTCGGACGAGGAGACCGGCGCCGCGCCTGTGGATAGGGCCGGATGGTGGCTGGACTTCAGCATACTGCGCGATCGCTCCGTGACGCTGGTTATACTCGCCTACGCGCTGCACACCGCGGAACTCTACCTGGCGCGGCTCTGGCTGCCGCTGCTGCTGGGCGCAATGCTGATTCGGGGGGGAACGCCTCCGGTGGAAGCGGCCGCGCTCGCGGCAACCTGGGCAGGGTTCATGTTCATGACCGGGGTCGGCGGCGTGCTGGTGGGCGGGCTGGTGTCGGACTACGCCGGGCGCACGGTGGGCGCTATCTGCATATTCGCGGTGAGCGGCGCGTGCTCGTTCGCGACCGGGTGGCTGGTTGGCGCGCCGCCGGCCGCGCTGATTGCCATCGGCTTCCTCTATGGCTTCGCCACGGCCGCGGACTCAGCCATCTATTCTACCGCCGTAACGGAGCTTTCGCCCAGGGGCAGGATAGGTTCGTCGCAGGCGGTGCAGGCGTTCATCGGGTTCACGATGGGAGCCATAGCCCCCGTCGCGGCCGGGTCGATCCTGGACGTGGCGAAGGGGTCAGCCGGCTGGGGCCTGGCGTTCAGCCTGAACGGCGCCCTCGCCGTCGTCGGTGTCGTCCTGCTGCTTGCGCTGCGCCGAATGCCGGCTGCGGCGCGCATGGCGGGCGGCAAGCGGTGAGGTGGGCGCTCAGTATTCGATTATGGCGCGGCCCAGGATTTCTCCCGCCTCCAGGTCGGTGCAGGCTTGGTTTATCTCGTCCAGCTTGTAGCGGCGGGTAACCAGCTTGTCGAGCGGGAACTTGCCCTCCTGGTGCCAGCGCAGGTACATGGCGAAGTCCTTCTCGGGATAGGTTGCCCCAAGGCTGGCCCTGTATATCCGCTGACCGCTAAAGAAGAGCCGCGGGTTCAGCGTCATCTCGTTGCCCGGCACGCCGACGAGAACCGCCGTGCCCCCTATGTTGTCCGCGCCGGAGCCTCCGCCGCGAGTCGAGGGCAGGATCTGTTCGTTGGTTACGCGCAGGCCAATTGCGTCGAAGGCGTAGTCCGCGCCGACGCCCGTTATCTCGTGGATGGCTTCCACGGGGTCCGTAGTGGACGCGTTTACGAAGTGAGTCGCGCCGAACTCAGCGGCGAACTCCAGTTTTTCGTCTCTGAGGTCAACGGCGATCACGGGATATGCGCCAAGTATCGAGGCCATCTGAATAGCGGACATCCCCACGCCGCCCACGCCATAGACGGCGACGGACTCTCCGGGACGCACCCTGGCGGTGTTCATCACCGCGCCGCCGCCGGTGAGCACAGCGCAGCCGACGATGCAGCTCACGTCTGTGGGATGCTCCTTGCCGATTGGCACGACCAGTTCGCCGGATGTGAGCACGTCTTCGCTCCAGGTGTACACCGCGCCGTGCAAGACCTCTTCGCGGTAGGTAGCGCCGGTGGGCGCGGGCGCGGCGCGGGCCCTTGCCGGCGTGCGCGGAACCCAGGTTACGATGGCGTGGTCGCCCTCGCTGACGTGCGTGACGTCGCGCCCCACGTGCGTCACGACGCCCGTGCCCTCGTGTCCCATCACGGCGGGACGGTCGGCCTCGGGCCTGTGCAGTTGGTGCAACTGCGAGTGGCAGACACCGCTCGACATGAGCTTCACGATGACCTGGTCCGGCTGAGGGTCCGGGATCTCGATGTCATCGACGACGAGTTGCTCGCCATAGTTGAGATGGATTGCCGCTCTGCTCTTCATGTTGCCTCCATCGTCCAGGTCGGGTTGGCCCGCGCTTCTCAGCCCAAACACTAGCGCATCCACAATGCGGCGTCAATCTCCGTGGTAGAGGCAATCCCAGGTATGGGAAAGAGGGCAAGCACAAGACCTGCCCCTACCGGCGTTGACGCGCCCGTGACCACCTGCTACTATGTGCGCGTACCGGAACCCCCTCCTGGATGGCCCGTTTCCCTTCCTTCGCGGAGGAGCCGGGGCCTGTCGAGGAGCGCCGTTGGTCGCGATGTCCAATTTCGACGATCTTATCAAGAGAGTCAACGCCTGCACGAAATGCACGCTCTCAGAGAAGCGGACGCAGGCCGTGCCTGGCGAAGGCTCTCGCAATGCGGACGTGATGTTCGTCGGGGAAGGCCCCGGCTTCTACGAAGACCGCGACGGGCGGCCGTTCGTGGGCCCCGCGGGCAACCTTCTGACCCAGCTGCTCGCCACTATCGGCCTGAGCCGGGAGGACGTTTATATCACCAACATGCTCAAGTGCCGCCCGCCGAACAACCGCGATCCGCTGCCTGGCGAGATACGAGCCTGCCAACCCTATCTGGATGAGCAGCTCGAACTGATCCTTCCCAAAGTCGTGGTCGCCCTGGGCAGGTACTCGTTCTCCAAGTTCTTCCCAGGAGAGGCTATCAGCAAGGCGCGCGGGAAGCCCAGGCGATGGAACAACCTGGTGGTATTCCCCATGTACCATCCCGCCGCGGCCCTTCACAACCCGCGACTGCGCCCCGCGTTGGAGAACGATTTCCGAAGCCTGCCGTCCCTCATCGAGAGCGTAAACCGGTTGCCCGAAGAGGAAGAGCGGGATGCGGCGTCCACCACACAGCAATTGAGCCTGTTTGAATAGATCTCGATGCCCGAAATTCCTCTAAGAGCGATACCTCTGGGCGGCCTCGGTGAGATAGGCCAGAACATGATGGCCCTCGAGTACGATGGCGAGATTATCGTCATCGACGCGGGGGTGCTGTTTCCCGAAGAGGACATGCCGGGCGCGGACTTCGCCATCCCCGACATCACCTACCTTGTAGAGAACAGAGACAAGGTAAAGGCCATTCTCATCACGCACGGCCACGAGGACCACATTGGCGCGCTGCCCTACGTGCTCTCAGAGTTGGACGTGCCCGTTTACGCCTCCCGCCTGGCCCACGGCCTGATTACGGTCAAGCTGCGCGAGCGCGGCCTGCTGCGTGAGGCCAGGTTGAACGTTATCGAGCCGCAATCCCCGTTCAGGATAGGCAAGTTCCGTGTAGAGTTCTTCCGCGTTTGCCACTCGATTCCCGACGCGATGGGGATCGCGATCACCACGCCGTTGGGCCTGGTCGTACACACAGGGGACTTCAAGATAGACCACACGCCCGTGGACTCCAACGCGACCGATTTCTCTACGTTGGCCCAGCTGACCGCCGGCGGAACACTGCTCCTGTTCTCAGACTCGACCTACGCGGAGGTCAAGGGCTACACGGAGTCCGAACAGGTTGTCGGCGAGGCGCTCGACAGAGCTATCGGTGAGGCGGGCGGGCGCGTTATGGTCGCGACCTTCGCCTCCTTGATCTCCCGAATTCAGCAAGTCATCAACGCCGCCGTGAAGTACGATCGAAAAGTGACAGTGGTGGGGCGCAGTATGGCCAACAACGTGAAGATGGCCCTGAACATGGGCTATCTCGACGTTCCCGAGGGCACGCTCGTCTCGATGAACGAGGCGCGTCAACTGCCGGACGACCGGATAGTGATCGTGGCCACTGGCAGCCAGGGCGAACCCACCTCGGCGCTGGTGCGCATCGCCAACGGCGAGCACCAGGACATCGAGGTCGGCCCTGGCGATACGGTGATAATCTCCGCATCTCCCATACCGGGCAACGAGACCGTCATCGCCAAGACCATCGACAACCTCTTCATGCGAGGAGCGGAGGTCCTGCACAGCCGCATCGCCCTCGTGCATGTCCACGGCCACGCCAGCCAGGAAGAGCTCAAGATGATGCTCAGCCTGGTCAAGCCGCGGCACTTCGTGCCGGTCCACGGCGAATACCGGCACCTCGTGGCCCACGCCTCCCTCGCGCGGTCTATGGGCATACCCGAGTCCAATACCTTCGTGCTGACCGACGGGGATGTACTGGAGCTTTCCGCTGACGGCGGAGAGGTGGTCGGCAGCGTTCCCGCAGGCCACGTCTTCGTGGATGGGCATACGCTATGGAATATGCACAGCGAGACGCTGGCCGACCGCCGGCGCCTTGCCAGGAACGGTATCGTGGTGGTGCTTGCCACCGTCAGCGAGGGAGAAGTGCTCAGGCCTCCTGCCGTAGTATCATCGGGTTTTGTGGAGATGGACGAAAGCCAGGACCTGTTTGAAAAAACCTCCAAAATAGCCCTCTCAAGCCTAGAAGAGGAAGGCATCCACAATCTAGAGTTGGAAAGGGCCAGGGCCAGGTTAACCGACACCATCTCCAAGTTCCTGTACAGGGAGACGCGGAGGCGTCCCACAGTCCTCGTCGTTATCGAGAAGATTTAAGCGATCGCCTCTTGTCGGGCTGGTGGTTTAACGCACGCTTCTTGATCTTCTGGCGAATCTCTGTCTCGCCGTAACGATGCTGTACCAGTTTAGTTGGCGGCCCGTCCGTAGGGGCGTCCCTTGTGGGCGCCCAGGTATGGGAAAGAGGGCAGGCACAAGACCTGCCCCTACTACCTCAAAAGCGCCGTCTTTCCCGCGAAAGCGGGAACCCACGTGCGTTGAGATGCGAAACTTTGATGCTCCAGAGTAGTTTTGAGATAGTCACTAAATTGAAACAGGTTCCAAGACACATGCAGGGTTGAATGCTATGGCTAAGAAGAAACAGGCAGGTTCCGAGAAATCCAAGCCCGAGCGACACTCTCCCCCATGGTTGGCAATTGGCATTGTCGCGGCAACCGCGCTCGTGGCGGCGGGAGCGGGGGCCGTTTACTGGTTCCGCGGCCCGATAGGCGATTTCTTCCTTTCGGTGACGGACGCTATCATATCCGCGCTTGGGCTGGGGGTTGTGCCGGTGGCCTTGTGGCTGGCCGTGTTCGTTATCACCCTGGCCCTCCGGAGGTCGTGGTTCAGGAAGTATAGACTCTGGCTGGGTTCGGTCGCGCTCGTTGTGCTGATGTTGGGCGCGATGGCGTTCTTCCAGCCGTCCAGGGGGACGCTCGCGGCGTTCACGCTGTACGGCGACGTATCGCTTGGGGGTTACGCGGGGCAGGCTGTCATTGGTTCCGTCACCTGGCTGGCCGCGCTGCGGCTCGCGCTGGTTTTCGTAGTCGGCGCGTTCCTGGTGGCCCCCGTCCTGTCCAGCGAGGCAGCGGCCGTGCTCGTAAGGGCCGTCGTGTTTGCCTACGTCATTCTAATCGTGGCGGTCAAGGGCGTCGCCAACCTGTTACGCTCGGACAAGAGCGCGGAGGAGCCTGAGCAAACCGCGTCAACCGCGTATGTACAGCAGGCGGAGGCCGACGCCTTTTCTCCGTATAGGAGCGCGAGCGCGTTCGGGGACGACGGCACGGGAGTCGCGGCAGCCCACTTCGACTTCAGACCGGAGTCGCCGATGCCCGACGTGGAGTC
Organism: Dehalococcoidia bacterium; assembly: GCA_965217565.1. GTDB lineage: Bacteria > Chloroflexota > Dehalococcoidia > Lucifugimonadales > CATOSD01 > CBDCIS01. The sequence continues at coordinate 331,556 of CBDCIS010000003.1, read as the reverse complement.
AAACACACAGCCCGCGTTCCTTTCTCCGTATGCCCGCACAAGCGTGTTCGAGGGTGAGGGTGCGGGAGTCGCGGCAGCCGAGTTCGACCTCCGAGTGGAGCCGCAGATGCTCGACGCGGGGCCGAACGCTCAGCCCGACATGGTTTCTCCGTATGCGAGCGCGTTCGGGGACGACGGCGCGGGGATCGAAGCCGGTGAGTTCGACCTCGACGCGGACCCTGACGCACCCTCCGAGGCGCCATCGCCATACGCCAGCGGGAGCGCGTTCGAGGACAACGGCGTGGAAACAGCGGAGGACAATCTCGACCTTGGCCCAGAGGCGTCGATTAGCGGCGACTCCGTCCGGCCCGGTTCCCCGGCAGACTACGGCTACTCAATCGTAGGGAGCGCGGAAGAAGCGTATGCGACGAACGGACACGACACGCCGGAGGCCGACGGCTACGAAAACGGAATGTCGGAAGAGGAGTACCAGGAGACACTCAGCCAACAAGAAGACGACCTGGATGCCGGAGTAGTCGTGGAATCGGCGGCGGCGAATGGTCTTCCAGAGCGACTCTTCTCTTCCGATGACACCAAGTTCAACAGCCTCTGGGGGTCTTTCAGCACCGACGCAAGTGAGACGCCGCTAAATGGCGGAGATGAGCTTGAGCCTGGCTTCGCCCCCGAAGCGCGCCCTATGGCGATGGAATGGACGCTCCCTACGACGGACTTTTTGCGAGAGCTTCCAGAGGGCGGCGTCACGGACAAGGAGATGTTGGGGACCGGCGAGACTATTCGGCATACTCTCTCGGAGTACGGGGTCGAAGTTGAGATAGGCCAGATCAGGCCTGGCCCACGAGTGACGATGTACGGGCTGATTCCGGGTTGGGTGCGCCGCTACAGACAAGTGAGGGAGACGGACGAGGATGGCCGCCCGAAGCTGGACGAGTTCGGCAAGCCCATCGTGAGACGGGAGGAGACCAAGACCCGCGTCAAGGTGGGCAGCATACTCTCTCGGGAGAAAGACCTGGCTCTGGCCCTGAAGACCCCCAGCATACGCATTGAGACACCTGTGATGGGGAAGTCTTTGATTGGCATCGAGATTCCCAACCCCAATCCGGGCGCGGTGTCCCTGCGCTCGGTCATGGAGAGCGACGCTTTCAAGCGTATTCGAGAGAGCGGGCACCTGCCGGTAGCGCTAGGCAAAGGGAGCGGCGGCGAGACCATGGTTATAGACCTGGCGAAGATGCCCCACCTGCTAGTCGCCGGCGCCACCGGCAGCGGCAAGAGCGCCTGCCTCAACGGCATCATATCGTCGCTCATAATGGAGAAGAGCCCGGCTGAGCTACGCCTGCTGCTGATCGATCCCAAGCGAGTCGAGCTCACGCCGTACAACGGCATTCCTCACCTGTTGACGCCGGTTGTCGTGGAGACCGACCAGGTAGTTGGTCTGCTCAAGGGAATGATAAGGGAGATGCTGGACCGCTACCGCAGAATGGAAGAGGCGGGCGTCCGAAACATCGAGGCGTACAACGAGAGGATGCCCGAAAAGATGCCTATGCTGGTGGTGGCGATAGACGAGTTGGCGGACCTGATGATGTCCGCGGCGTTCGACGTCGAGCAGGCGTTGTGCCGCCTGGCCCAACTGGGCAGGGCGACGGGGATACATCTCGTCGTGGCTACGCAGAGGCCCTCAGTCGACGTCGTGACGGGACTCATCAAGGCGAACTTCCCCAGCAGGATAAGCTTCGGTGTAACGTCGCAGGTGGACTCGCGAACCATCCTGGACACCAACGGCGCGGACAAGCTGCTTGGGCGCGGTGACATGCTGTACCTGCCGCTCGACGCATCGAGACCGGAGCGCGTACAGGGCGTCTTCATCTCGGACAGGGAGGTTGAACACCTGGTCAACTTCTGGCAGACGACCCCCTGGGCCTATGTGCGAAGCATTTCGCTCAAGGCTGTACTCGATGACGAAGACGGCGAAGGTCAAGACGGCATGGACGGCGATACGGCCGATGAAATGCTGGATAAGGCGGTGGGCATGGCGCAGACCCACAGCAAAATTTCGACGTCGCTGCTCCAGCGACGCCTGCGAATCGGGTACCCGCGCGCGGCCCGGCTGATGGACGAGCTCGAGGATCGAGGAATCGTTGGCCCAAGCGACGGTTCGAGGTCGAGAGATGTTATAATGAACAGCACGTAAAGGTAACGTCCCGACCTGGCTGTACGTCGTAGGGGAAGATGTTCCGGTGTCCCGAAATCTAAGTTGTCTGCTCAACGCCGTTGTAGGAAGAGGCCGCACAACAGAAGAGGAAAGTGTCTCAACCTCAAGAGATGCCTGCCTGGTGTGCGCCGCCGACCTCTCGGAATCTTCCCTGTACGCCCAGTACCGGGTCTGCCACGCGTGCCGCTTTCACTACAGCATGACGGCCAGGGAGCGCGTCCAGTCGTTGGCTGACCCAGGCAGTTTCCGTGAAATCAACCGCTCCGTCATCTCCCTAGACCCCCTGTCCTTCTCGTCCAAGGTCTCCTATAAGCAGCGCATATTCCGCGACCAGCGGCGCACCGGGCTTACGGAGGCGGCCGTTACGGGGACCTGCGCCATCGGCGGCAGCCCTGTGATGCTGATTGTGCTGGATTTTGGATTCATGGGCGGCACGATGGGCTGCGTGGTGGGCGAAAAGGTCGCGTTGGCCCTGGAGCGGGCGGCCAGGCAAGTTCTGCCAGCGATCGCGGTGGTAACCAGCGGCGGTGCGCGCATCCAGGAGGGCGTGCTGTCGCTGATGCAGATGGCCAAGACGTCCATCGCGGCGGGACGGCTCAACGCCAGGGGTCTGCCCTTCATCTCAGTGTTGGCGAACCCCGCGACCGGCCAGGCCTACGCCAGTTTCGCCAACCTTGCCGACATCATGTTGGCCGAACCCGCGTCCATCGTGGGAGTGAGTTCGCTTCGCGTAATACAGGAGTCCAGCGAAGAACCGCTGCCCCAGGGAGCGCACACGGCGGAGTCGTTCATGGAGCACGGGGTGCTGGACGCGGTCGTAGAGCGCACAGAACTGAGGGACCTACTAGGCGTGACGCTCGATCTTCTGGGGCCGCAGTACCGGCTGACGATGAGACAGAAGGGGCAGAGTAAGCGGGCCGCCGAGCCGCAGCCGTCACCGGCGTGGAACTCGGTGCAGCTTGCGCGGCACGAGTCGCGGCCGTCGTCGCTGGACTACATAGACCGCATCTTCACGCCATTCGTGGAGATTCACGGAGCCCGCTCCTCCGGGGACGACAGGGCGATAGCCTGCGGCATCGGGCGGCTTGGCGGTCAGACGGTGATGGTGATAGGCCAGGAACGAGGCCGACACGACCACAACGGCAGACGCCACGACGGACGGACGTCGCCCGCGGGCTTCCGAAAGGCCCACCGCGGCCTTCGCATGGCGGCCAAGTTCGACATACCTCTCATAACCTTGATAGACACGCCGGGCCCCTACCTGAGTCTGGAGGCGGAGCAGGGCGGACTCGGCAACGCCATCGCCGCTACGATGGCCCGGATGTCCGAGTTGCCTGTTCCATCCATTTCGGTGGTGATTGGCGAAGGAGGCAACGCGGGCGCGCTCGCGCTGGGAGTGGCCGACCGAGTGCTGATGATGGAGAATGCCATATACTCCGCCATCTCGCCCGAAGACGCCGCCGAACTGCTCTACCAAGACGAGGCCAGGGCCGACGAGGCCGCGGCGTTGCTGAAACTCACCGCCAGGGACTGCCTGTCGCTGGGGATCATCGACGTTGTGGTACCAGAGCCCCCGGGCGGCTCACACGTCAGCCCCGACGACGCGGCCCGCCAACTCAGACGTGTGCTGCTCCAGGAGTTGATGGAGCTGCAAACCGTCCCCCAAAAGCGTCTGCTCCGGGACAGGTATAGGAAGTACCGCAAGATGGGCGAGTACAGCTCCCACTTCCGCACGGCGATAAACCGCGAGGCCGACGCCCTCCAGGGCTTGGTGGCCACGGGCGTCCGCCGCATAGCCCGCCGAGGCGCAACCACCCCTACCGACGACGTATCCGAAGAGGCGCTGGAAGGCCTGCTGAACCCGGACGGGTAGGGGGCGGCAGGGGCTTGCTCCACCACATCCGGCTCACTCAACCGCTCCGGGTGCTGCAACCTCATCCGCCTCGCTGGTGCCCTCCCGACGCCGGATCGCACCTACGAGCGCATAGACGAACGGCGTATCTACGACCGCGATGCCCACCTTCACCACGTACTGAGTTGCCATCATGTTCAGCAGCGTGCCCGCCGGCACCGTGCCGCCAAAGGCGATCGCGATGAATATAACGGTGTCGATGGCTTGAGAGACGACCGTGGAGGCGTTGTTGCGGAGCCACAGGTGACGTCCACCTGTGAGACGGCGCACGAGATGAAACACTATCACGTCGTTGTGCTGACTCACCAGGAACGCGACCATCGAGCCCAGCACGATTCGCGGTACGGATCCGAGGGTGGTGTCGAAGGCGTCCTGCCCTTCCCAGAAGCCGGCCCCGGGCAGAATCTTGGCAGCGTAAACCAGGAGCACCATCAAGACACTCAACGCGAATCCGAGCCACACCACGCGCGTCGCGGCTTTCCGTCCGTACACCTCGGACAACGTGTCCGTGACGAGGAAGGTGAACGGGTAGGCGATGATGCCCGCCGGCAAGACCCAATCGCCCAATCCGAGGGGCTTGACGGCGACGATGTTGGCGACTACCAGCAGTGTCGCGAATGTCATGGACAAGGCTACCAACGGCATTGCGGGTCTCCTGAGCGAGGTTCAGGCGCCGCGACGGTCGCTTTGCGGCGGCGGTAAGCCGCGGTGCTCGCGCTCGGCTAAACCGTCGCAACCCTGCCATGCGGCCCGCGTCTGGCTTCGTAGGCGGCTATGGCGTCCTCGTGCTCCAGCGTCAGGCTGATGTCGTCCAGGCCGTTGAGCAGCAGGTGGCGGCGGAAGGCTTCCACGTCGAACGTGGCGACGACCTCTTCGTCGTCGTCCCATACGCGCAGGCTGTCCAGATCGACGCTCAGGTTGTAGCCGGGGTTCGCCTCCGCCTTTGCCAGGATACGCTCCACCGTCTCCTCCGGCAGCGTCACCGGCAGCAGGCCGTTCTGGAAGCAATTGCTGTAGAAGATGTCGGCGAAACTGGGCGCGATAACGCAGCGAAAGCCGTAGTCCTGCAACGCCCAGGGCGCGTGCTCGCGGGACGAGCCGGAGCCGAAGTTGCGTCCGGCGACCAGCACCGACGCGCCCTCGTAGCCCGGCTTGTTCAGGATGAAGTCGGGGTTAGGAGAGCCGTCCTCGTTGAAGCGCCAGTCGTTGAAGAGGAACTGCCCGAAGCCCGTCCTCTCGATGCGCTTGAGGAACTGCTTGGGGATAATCTGGTCGGTGTCAACGTTCACGCGGTTTATCGGCGCCACCGCGCCCTTGTGCTTTACGAAAGGTTCCAACGTCTCTTCTCCGTTTCTGGTTCGGGGTTTTCTTCAGCCAACAATATACCACAGTACGATTCCCGCTCGCATAAGTTGCGGACAGGGCCTTTTCATTGTGAAGGCAGGGCTACTCGCCAAAAGAGGTTTTCTAAGTGCGACATTGTGTGACATTTCGTGACATTTCGTAGCTGAGCGCTCAGAAGGGTTTCCCCTTTTTGTCACCTCCAGGACTCCAGGGAGTGAGAGTTCTATTCGAGAGTTTGGCGTTGGCAATGACGTTCGACCTGTTTTCGTGGGTGCGCGGCATGGCGCGGCGCCGGATTGCCGCGGGACTTGGTAAGGCGATGGTAGCACGGGTGTTCGAGAGATGTCAAGAGGCGGTTGGCGGCGGAATCCGGTTGAATATGGTGAGTGGGCCGCCAGGCCATGGGACGGCCAGCCAAGGCAACCACAAGGAGCGTGTCTCAGAAGTCAAACTCACTTGAAATTCGGGTTCTTCTGCGTGGCTATACCACACAATGGTGACTAGATTACCACTTATCAACCTAACTCTTAAAATATATGCGTTAAACAGTAACACCTACGTGGCAGAATCTCGGCCTTTTGAGATTATGAGACATGCTCCAAAGGATTGCCCCTACCAGGAAGGACGGGGTTTCCAGTATGCCTACTAAACTGACACAGGTTCACGAGGGCGGAGCGCTGGGCGGCGTGCGGAATATCGTGGGAAAATCACGTCGCAGTTGGCCCAAGTCTTAGTTGACATACCCCAATATATGGTGCTAGCCTAAAACAAGTCCACCACCCCTGGCTCCGCAGCAACGAAACCCAAGTTGAACATCAGGATGTTCAACGGAGTGGTGGACTCACAGCGACGGCTACCTTACCCGCCAAGTAAGGACTGCCTCCTGTAACAGCTAGGTGTAAGCTGTTAACAAGGATACTATACCACATAGGAATAGTCGTCAAGCCTATAACACACACAAGTATCACACACAAGATTGGCACGTTGTCATGTCAAGCGGGCTTCTTGCGCTTCACCTCGCCCTTCACCACCGCTTTCACCAGCTTCTCAGGCGTCGTCGGAATTCTCAAATCCTTAGTCTTGGCCGACTTTTCCTCGCTCACTGGCACTCCGCCTCCAGCCCAGCTACTACCTTCAACGTGCGCTCGGACTCAGGCTTCAGCAGGTGAATGCGCGGCGTGTTCGCCACTAGCGTAGGCTCCACCCTGCGATACCTCGCCATGTACTCCTGCGCCGCCTCCAGCTGAGTCCGCCACTGCGCCGCCTTGAAGCACAGGTCCCGGGACTCCGCCTGGTCAATTACCTTGTCAGCCATCACCGCCTCCACGCTCTCCCTCAACGCGTCAATGTTAGCCCAGTGCACCTCGACCTCGCGCCACCTTTCCAGCCTTTCCTCGTCCACAGCAGACAACTTATCCTTCGGCACAGTCAGCATTGCGTCTCACCTGCCCTGCACCCCTGCGGACGGTGAGGCCAGTATAGCCACCAGCACTAAAGCCCCCAACGCGAACGCCGCCCACTTCCACCTCACCCTCCCAGGCCTGCCTCAGCCGGTGCGCCAGGTGCCACGCCGACTTCTGCGTGATGCCGAGGTCGCGGTGCAGCTTCATGCTCGACACTCCCTTCAGGCTGGTGGTCAGCAGGTAGATCGCCAGCGCCCACGTCTGGTAGCCCAGGTTCGACCCCTCCATGACCGTCCCCGTCCGCACGCTGAACCGGCGGCGGCAGTCCCGACAGCGATAGGGCATCGTCCTGTGGATGGCCCCGCTCTGGACGTTGAGCGAGCCGTAGTGTGAGGAGTAAGGCTCATTGCCCCAGCGCTCCTGGGCGAACCACCTCTCCGCCGTCTCATTGTCTGGAAACATCCTCAGCAGTTCCACGAGGGATACCCCCTCGCGGTAGTGCTCTCCTGGTGCTCTCTCCGTCATCTTTCCATTCTCCAGTGTGATTATACCTACATGATATCAATAATGGAGCACTAAAAGACATATTGACACCTGCTCACAATAACCACGACACTACAACCCACCTAGCCTAGCCGCTATCTGGAGGAATCAACGTGCTGGCACAACACGTCATCGTTACCTGCACTACTCACAACACTCCTATACCACCCACCAACTTTAGCCCATTCAAGACGGAGGAAACCTATGTTCTCGTAGCCCCCTGCTGTAGCATCGGCCATATCCTCACACGCTTGCCCAGCAAAATGGAGCAATCTTTGTGCTCGAGCAGGACCGCAGCGTAGAACTGAGCCACCATACTCCACACCGGACTGGCGGCATCCTCATTTCGCTGGCGCAGGCGCTCTAACTCCTTACAGCCTCGCTGCACTAACCATAGCAATTTCTTATCCACTGGACAGGTCAACACGGTTGAAGAATCGCCCACGTCCTCTGAGGTGAGGATAATCCCCTTTGAAAAGGTCCTGAGTTGCGGATGCTGTATCAGGTTAATTGGTGGGCATACAGGCCATGGGACGACCAGCCAGGGCAACCACAAGGGATTGCCCCTACGAGGAAGGACGGGGTTTCCAGTATGCTTACTAAACTGATACAGGTTCACGAGGGCGGCGCACTGGGCGGCGTGCGGAGTATCTTGGGGAAATCTTTTTGCAATTAACCCAAATCTCGGTTAACATACCCCAATATATGGTAGTATATTAGCCGAACGCTACGACAAATTGTAGCTTCTCGGTAAAGTCTTAAACTTTTACAAAATCCCCAGCGCATATAATCGGATTGGCCTCGGCCCGCACGGAAGACTGAGATGCACTGCCCCCATTGTGGCAACGGCGACTCCAGGGTGGTTGACTCCCGCGACTCGGGCGAGAGCGTCCGGCGCAGGCGAGAGTGCGCGGACTGTGAGGCGAGGTTTACCACTTACGAGCGCGTTCAAACAAGGTCGCTGCTCGTAGTCAAGCTCGATGGGCGGCGCGAGGAGTTCATCCGCGAAAAGCTGCGGACCAGTGTGGTCAAGGCGTGCGCCAAGCGACCGCTGCCTATAGGAAGCATCGAGAAGTTGGTCGAGGACATCGAGACGCAGCTGACCAACATTGGAAGGGCAGAGATACCCTCCAAAGTCATAGGCGAAAGGGTTATGGAGAAGCTCAAAGACCTGGACCGCGTGGCCTACATACGATTCGCCAGTGTATATCGCGACTTCCGCGACATAGAGAGCTTCAGGGACGAGATAAACGCCCTTCTCGCGCTTCAGGACGCCACCCTCGACGACAGCGGTCAACTCTCCTTCCTGGAGGACGAAACGGACGAAAGCCAGCGACGCTGTCTGCGCCGCCGTGGCAGACGGCGTAAGACCGAATCCTAGGCTGGAACAATTCAATTTCAGGATTTATCAAGAATTATAGCATTAGCACTAAAGTGCTGATATAATAATACATGGAACATCACATGAACTTACCAGATCAATTTGAAAGTGTAAGAAAGTACTTGGGCTGGTCTTTAGACTTGGTGTCAAAGAAGTCTGGAGATAAGTACTCCCCGAAATTTCTGAAGCAGATGCACGCTGGTAGGCCATCCCCTGAAGTAGAAGAGGACGTAACTGAAATCTACATTTTGGGGTTAGCCGAAAGGGCTGTTGATTCTGCCCTTGATAGTCAAAGCCACCATGGCCTCCTAGGAGAGTTTGTCAATGCATTTGTGCGAGTGGTGCGCCAGAGGCAACTCCCTCTGGAAGGTGTTGCATCGCTTGTCAAAAGGGCATCTACTACTGAGAGGGTGTGTGAGAAGTTCAAATTAGGTTGGTGCTAAGCGTCGGAGCATGAGATGAATCATAGCTATATGGGTCCACGCCTCGGTTGTATCGGACAGAGCTTCGTAGTCCTTGCTCATCCGACGGCACCTGCTGAGCCACGCGAATGTTCGTTCGACCACCCATCTTCGCGGCAGCACTTGAAAACGGTGGCTGTCCCTGGGGCGCTTGACAATCTCGAGTGCCCAGCCTGTCAGGGCCCAGACCCACTCGACCAGCTTTCCAGCATAGCCAGCATCGGCCCAGACCAACCTCATGCGGGGAAACCTCCCTATCAATTTATCGATGACCAGCTTCGCCCCATCCCTATCCTGGATATTGGCAGGATGCACCACCACCGCCAGCAGCAACCCCATGGTATCTACAATGATATGTCGCTTTCGACCGTTGACCTTCTTGCCAGCGTCATAGCCACGAGGCCCCCTTTTTCCGTAGTCTTGACCGACTGGCTGTCTATGATAGCAGCGCTAGGTGTCGGGTTCCTCCCCTCGGCCTGCCGGACCTTGACTCGGAGAGCGTCATTGGCTCGTTCCCATGTACCATCCTCTCTCCACTCCCGAAAATACCACCATACAGTACCCCAAGGCGGGAGGTCATGCGGCATGGCTCGCCACGTGCAACCGTTGCGCAGAACGTATAGAATGCCGTTGACGACTTCCCGCAGGTCTACAGTACGTGGCCTTCCCCCAGTTTTGGCTGCCGGGAGTAGCGGAGCGAGCATCTTCCACTGTTCATCAGTCAGGTCACTGGGGTATGCTTTGCGTTTCATGCCTCCATTCTAATACATATCCAAGACTTCTCACACACCCTCTAAGATCTTTGAGGCTAGGTTACGGGGGCAGACGGTAGTGGACGACATAAGGATATGGGAAGAGGCTCTTAAGACCATATCACTTGAACTAAATGGATACTCCTGGGTAGATCAGTCATTTGGCAGCAGTCTCTTGGGGACCGAAATTGCTCCTCTTCTTCTGGAAGTTGCCGATAGCGAAGATACTCCCGATTTGCCGTCACCACACAACCGAAGTGTTTACCAACATACTCAGCCAAACAGACAAAGCGAACAATTGATTCAGTGTCCGCAGTGCGATATGGAGCAACTAATGTCTCAGGGTTCCCAGTGCGGTAGTTGCGGGAATCGATCCATATTTAATCCGAACTGGTAAGGTCGCCCAACGCCAAGTTAGGAGGCTAGCTATGGCTAGTCACTCCCCCATTGATGCAATTGTGTCGAATTGCGATTCTGGGCATGTTGACAATAGGAAGAATGATTCCAAGTACTTTACTCGGCTCATAGCTGAACTGGGAATCGACAGGCTGTTAAACTCAGGCGTTCCAGTGAACATTGAAAGAGTCGCCCGGGTCATTGGAGCCGAAACTGTTCGGCAGGCAAACATACCTGCTGCTGGTATGCTGTTGCCCACTAGAGACTCTTTCATGATATTGGTAAATGAAAATGACAGTCCTGCCAGGCGACGGTTTTCGTGCGCCCATGAAATAGCCCACGCCATCCTCGACCCCAAACTGAACCCGTCAATGCGTCGGTACTCGGGACCAGCCGGCAACGTGCGGGAAAGAAACTGTGAGAAACTGGCTGCTCTACTTCTCATGCCAGATCCCGCTTTCAACAATTATGCAAATGCAACTCCGTTTTCGATACCGGCTGTCATTAACCTCGCACGAATCTTTAAGACATCCATTCAAGCAACGACCGTTAGGTTCGTAGAGATTGTTGATGAACCAAGTGTGGTCATTGTTTCCCAATTGCATAACGGTAGGTCTGGCCGGAGGCTAAGGGTACGGTGGACTTGCCAGAATGTGCGAAGGCTTCGTGGGAAACCTCCCTACTTCATTCCCAGAGGACAATCCACCAACCTCATGACAGCGGAGAAGGCCTATCGGTCTAACCAATTATATTCTGACACTGAGGACATAGACATTGGGGAACTAAGACTCAAAGCATATACTGAGGCCAAAGGCTTTGGAAGCGGCAACTCGCGATATGTATTGTCACTTGTCTTTCCCAATGGAAAACAACGTACCAATCAATCAGACGGCCTGGAGGAGAAAGATGGCAGGGCACAAGGCCAAGGAGGATATGCAAGGCAAACTTAACACCGGGAAGCGTTCACTTGAGACCAGTACCAACGGTTGTCCAGTTCAACACAGTTCCAGGGGTCTCCAACGTGAGATGGAAATGTTGCTGGAGTCTTACGGAGTTTCGGAAAACCAGATAGAGGAAGTCGTCGCCCGGCTCGACGATACGGCCGGCGCGGCATCGACGAGCGAGGCGGCGACGGCGGCCGTCACCGGCGAGAATGGCAACGGCGCGATCACCTACGCGGAAATTCCGCCGCTCAACGAAACGCTGGAGCTTTCGGACAACTCCCGCGTCATCCTCGAAAAGCGCTACCTCGTGAAGGGCAACGACGGCAGACCCTTGGAGGATGCCGAAGGACTGTTCCGCAGGGTCGCCAGGGCCGTCGCTCACGGCGAGTCCGAAAGCAAGCGCAGGCACTGGGAAGCCCGCTTCTACAATCTGATGACCTCGCTGAGGTTCTTGCCCAACTCGCCCACGCTGGTCAACGCCGGCACGGGCGGACGGGGCTGCCTCTCGGCGTGTTTCGTCGTCTCTCCGGAGGACGACATGAACTCGATCATGGAGGTGGCAAGCGATGCCGCGATGATCGAGAAGTGGGGCGGTGGAATCGGCTTCGGCTTCTCCAAGCTCAGGCCGAAGAGCGACAGGATCGCCACCACGCACGGCGAGGCTTGCGGGCCCATCGCGATCATGAAGCTGTACTCCTCGGTCGGCGCGACGCTCACGCAGGGCGCGTTCCGGCTGGGCGCGCACATGGGGCAGCTTGTCATCACCCACCCGGACATCCGGGAGTTCATACACTGCAAGGATAACGACGACACGCTCCAGAACTTCAACATCTCGGTGCAGATAACCGACGCCTTCATGCGCGCCGTCGATAACGACGAGGAGTGGCCGCTCATCAACCCGCGCAACAGCGGCGCAGGTCCTGCCAACGAGGTGGTTGGCACGCTCCGCGCCAAAGAGCTATGGCGCGAGATATGCGAGTCGGCATGGAAGACCGGCGACCCCGGGGTCGTATTCATGGACCGCGTATGGGAGACGCAGCCCAACCCGCAGATGGGGAATATACAGACGAGCAATCCCTGCGTTACCGGCGACACGCTGGTTTACACCGGGAGCGGACTCGTGCCAATACGCGAGCTGGTGGGCGGGATGCCGACACTCTCTCTGGACAGCAGGTCGGGGGCCGAGTCCTCGTTCGCCACCAAGGTGTGGCAGAGCGGCGTCAAGCCCGTCTATCGGGTGGTCACCAGGGAGGGCTATACGCTGAAGCTGACCGCGGACCACCAGGTTTTCACAGACAATGGAAAGGTCGCCGCCGGAGACCTGCGGCAAGGCGACAAGATTCGCCTGATAGACCATAAGGGGGCCTTCGGAGAACTCGGGGACAGGAAACTGGGACTCGTACTCGGCTGGCTCACCGGTGACGGCCACATCGACGTCAGGCGCGCCGTGCTGAGCTTCTACGGTGAAGACCACGCTCTCGGCCCTCTGATGGCCGAGGCCACGCAGTCCGTGGTAGCGGGCACGGGGCAGCGTCCCACCAGGACGTACCCGACGGACATGCACGTGACGGCGGCCGGACGCGGCATCGTGCAATCGACTCGCCTGCGGGACGTTGTGCGCGGCTACGGTTTGATGGAGGAGGACTGGCACCACGTCCCCGAGGTGGTTTACCAGGGGACTGAAGAGATGCAGCGCGCCTATCTCCAGGCGCTGTTCGGAGCGGACGGCACCGTGTCGGGAAGCGGCCCGGAGAAGGGCGTAAGTGTCAGGCTGAACTCCTCGCGCCCGGAATTGCTGGAAGGCGTGCAGCGCACGCTGCTCAATTTCGGAATCGCGTCCCGAATCTACCTGCGCCGGAAAGCGCGCGTCGCGTCCATGCCGGACGGCAAGGGCGGGACTGGGGACTACGATACCCTGCCGAACTACGAGGTGGTCATCGGCAAGGACAACGTCCGACGGTTCATGGACGAGATAGGATTCCTCAACGAGTCGAAGAACGCCCGCCTCGCGGACGCCGTGAAGGCCTACAAGAAGGGGTTCTACCGAGAACGCTTTCTCGCCACCTTCGACCGGCTGGAGCCGCTGGGCGAGGAGCCGGTCTATGACCTGACGGAGCCGATGACCCACTCCTTCGTCGCCAACGGCATGTGCATCTCCAACTGCGGCGAGGAGTTCCTCGAGAATTACGGCAATTGCTGCCTGGGTTCCATCAACCTGGATAAGCATGTCGCGGACGGCGCGTTCGACTGGGATGCGCTGGAAGACACGGTGCGCGCAGCCGTCCGCTTCCTGGACGACGTGATCGAGGTGAACCAGTTCCCCTTGGAGAAGCTGCGCAAGGTGAATCTGGCGACGCGGCGCATCGGGCTGGGCGTCATGGGCTGGGCCGACGCGCTCATTCGCTTGGAAGTTCCCTACGATTCGCAGGATGCCCTCGACCTGACGGACAGGGTGGGCGCGTTTATCCGCGACACCGCATGGGACGAGTCTGCAAGGCTCGCCACGGAGCGCGGCCCCTTCCTCGCCTATGAGGACTCGGCGTTGAAGGAGCGCGGGATGTCCCCGGTGCGCAATTCCAGCGTCATTACCATCGCGCCCACTGGAACGATAAGCAGGCTGGCCGACTGCTCGAGCGGCATCGAGCCGCACTTCGCCAACGCCTGGTGGTCCAACGTGCTCTGGAAAGACCACGAGGGCAGCAGCGACCGGCTGCTGGACGCGCCCAAGTCGGTGTGGGAAGCCCTGCGAGAGCGGCTGGGTTCAGAGGAGCAGGTGCGCGACGTGCTGGGTCAGATCGCCGATGCCCCGGACGACGCCGAGCGCGTCCTCGCCGGGCATGGAATCGACCCGGCCCTCTTCCGGACTTCCATGCTCATCAGCCCAGAGTCCCACGTCAGGATGCAGGCCGCGTGGCAGGAATACGTGACCAACTCGGTTTCCAAGACGATCAACCTGCCCAACAGCGCCTCCGTCGAGGACGTGGAGAGCGCCTTCCGGCTGGCGTGGGAGACGAAGTGCAAGGCCGTAACCGTCTATCGCGACGGCTCCAAGGCGATGCAGGTGCTGGAGACCGGCAAGGACGCGGCGGCAGAACCGGCGACGCCGGGCGTGCTGTTCCCCCGCCAGCGGCCCACAAGGGTAAGCGGCATCACCGAGAGGGTTGGCACAGGACACGGCACGATGTACGTTACCCTGAACTTCGACGAGCATGGCAAACCCTTCGAGCTCTTCACCACCATCGGCAAGGCGGGCGGCAGTGAGCCGGCGCACCTGGAGGGGCTGTCGCGCATAATCTCGATCTGCCTGCGTTCGGGCATCGACGCCTCCGAAATTGTCGATCAGCTCAGCGGCATTACGTCGGAGCCGTTCTGGGACAACGGCGTGCTGATCCGCTCGGCTGAGGACGGCCTAGCCCACGTGCTCAGGCGCTACCTCGACAACCCCCACACGTCCAACATCGAGAACATGGGCAGCGACGCCGCGGCGCAGCTTGGCATGTTCAGCCCGGAGAATGGCATCAAACGAAATGCGGGAAGCTACCGTCCCGCGCTTGGCGCCGCCTGCCCCAAGTGTGCCGGACGGATCGTCCACCAAGAGGGCTGCATAAGCTGCCTGGAGTGCGGCTATACCAAGTGCGAGTAACGGGTGCGTAGGGGCGCCCGCGTCATGCCTGAAGGGACAGGTTTCGCGCCTGTCCCTTCCTGCTTGCGAGGAGTGTACAACGATGCGCGTCAATACCATGTACTACGTGATGATGGTCGAAGAAATGGAGAGGGCCATTCGCTTCTACCGAGAAGTGATGGGGCTTTCGCTGAGGTCGCGGTCGGAGTGGTGGAGCGAGTTGACGTTCGGGGACGGGGTTCTCGCCCTGCACGGAGGCGGCGACAGCGAGCCGCGGAACACGGGGCTGGGCTTTCGCGTCACGGACGTCCACGCCGCCTGCGCGGAGATAGAGGCCGGCGGCGGCAAGGTCATAGCCGCACCGTCGGACCGGCCCGGAGAGGGCATCCTGCTTGCCACGGCAGCCGACACCGAGGGCAACGCCTTCTCGCTCACGCAGACCGAGGACTAGCGGCGCGCAGCGGTTTGCTATTCGTCATTGTTGCTGGGGCGCGTTATCGTTATAATGAAGCCGTAAGCCACAAGACGGTGAGACTCGCGGCGGGCCCGGCATTCGACGGACTTTACGAGGAACAACATGCCCCACAGACCTTTGCTTGCCATAACGATGGGAGACCCCGCCGGGATAGGCCCCGAGGTCACCGCGAGGGCGCTTCAGGACAGGTGGGTGTACGAGAAAGCCCGCCCTTTCGTGGTGGGCAGCGCCGCCGCAATGAGCGTGGCCCTCGACCTCGTCGGCGCGTCCGGCTCCGCCAGCGTCGCACACTCGCTGGATGAGGTCGAGGGCGAGTACGGCAAGATAGACGTGCTCGACCTGGAGAATCTCGACTACAGCCAGGTAAGGTACGGCGAACTCTCCGCGGCGTCGGGCAAGGCGACGGTGGAGTGGATTCTCAGGGCGGGCGAGCTGGCGAGTTCTGGCCAGGTGCAGGCCATCGCCACCGCGCCCATCAACAAGGAGGCGTGCAGTCTCGCGGGCTATTCCGACGTTGGTCACATGGAGATTTTCCAGAGCCAGACCGGGGCCGAAGAGGTCGCCACCATGCTCATGGCGGGAACGCTGCGAGTGGTTCACCTGACGACGCACCGCTCTCTGCGCGTGGCGTGCGACTACGTTACCAGGGCCAACGTGCTGGCGAAGCTGAAGCTGACCGACGCGAGTTTCAGGACGTGGGGCTTCGACGCGCCCAGAATCGGCGTCGCCGCGCTTAACCCGCACGCAAGCGACGGCGGCCTGCTGGGCGACGAGGAGAAGAAGCAGATAGCCCCCGCGGTCGCGGACGCGCGAGCCATGGGCATCGATGCCACCGGGCCGGTGCCCGCCGACACCGTCTTCAACCAGGCTATCGACGGCAAGTACGACGTGACGCTGGCGATGTACCACGACCAGGGTCATATACCTATCAAGGTTCACGACTGGGCCAGGAGCGTCAGCGTCAACCTAGGGCTGCCGTTCATCAGGACGTCCGTGGACCACGGCACGGCGTTCGACATCGCTGGCAAGGGCATCGCTGACCACATTAGTATGCTGGAGGCCATAAGGGTCGCCGTGTCGCTGACCAGCGAAGGCAGGCTGACGTAGTAAAGTCCTTTGTCCAGCCTGAGAAGGCCTTTATCCAATCTGAGGCGGAGGCACAAACCTCCGATGCTGTATCGGTTTAGTCGGTAGGGGTGTTCCCTTGTGGGCGCCCAGGTATGGGAAAGAGGGCAGGCACAAGACCTGCCCCTACTAGAGGAGGCAGCTTGATGGCCGAGGATGCGTCCCTCCGCACACCGGCGGACACAGCCATTTCATTCGTGGGAGGAGGCGTGATGGCCGAGGCCATCATCGGAGGCGTGCTGGAGGCGCGCCTGGCCTCGCCGGAAAATGTCAGGGTGGGCGAGCCTGTGGCTGCGCGGCGGGGCTACCTGGAGCAGAAGCACGGCCTGAAGGCGTTCGCCGATAACGCGCAGGCGATCGAGGGCGCGGGCCTGGTGTTCCTGGCAATCAAGCCCCAGAGCCTGCCCGACGCGCTGCCGCAGCTGAGGGGCTGCCTGGCTCCGGAACAGACCGTGGTCTCCATAGTCGCCGGAGCGAGCATGAGCACGCTGGTCACGGGACTAAGCCATCCCTCCGTCATCAGGGTCATGCCCAACACGCCGGCGCAGATAGGCGCGGGAATGAGCGTCTGGACCGCCTCCCCGGAGACGCTGGCGGACAGGGTCTCGGCGACGCGCGACGTGCTGGCCACGCTGGGCGCGCAGCTACAGGTGGCCGACGAAAAGCTGATAGACATGGCGACGGCCCTGAGCGCGAGCGGGCCAGCCTACGTCTTCATGTTCATCGAGGCGCTGATAGACGCCGGGGTCTATCTAGGGATGCCCCGCGACATGGCCCGTACGCTGTCGCTTCAGACGGTGCTGGGCAGCGCGAAGTTGGTGGAGGAGACGGGCCGCCATCCGGCCGACCTCAAGGATATGGTAACGTCTCCGGGCGGGACGACCATCGAGGCGGTTCTCGCGCTGGAAGAGGGCGGCTTCAGGGCGTCCGTGTTCCAGGCCGTCATAGCCGCATATGAGAAGTCGAAGGCGCTGGGGAAGCAGAATTGAGTGATTACCTGGTACAGTTCATAAATCTGCTCGGAATGGTCTTATACATCGCGATTCTGGGCCGCGTGATAATTTCCTGGCTCAACCTGTCTTCGGAGAACCCGATTGTCGTAATCCTCAACCAGATCACGGAGCCGATTCTGGGGCCGATACGACGTCTCTTGCCCCGCATGGGTATGCTGGACCTGTCGCCAATAGTGGCGATTCTGCTTATCGGTCTGATCCAAAGAGTGCTCATATCGCTGTTCGCTTCCGCCGGCTAACTCGACAGCCGGGCAATGGCCTCCTCAGCCGACATGCCCTCAAGGCACAGCCGCTTGTTCCGCGACCTGTGCCCCTTCGCGACACGCACCCTGCTCTTGGCGATGCCGAGCCGCTCGGCCACCAACGCCACCACCGCGTCGTTGGCCTTGCCGCCCTCGGGCGGCGCCGTAACACGCACGACCACACGATGGCCGTCAATCTCGACGCTGTTGCGGGAGGCCCTAGGGTGGACTTTGACGGTGAGGTGCAAACTAAAGCCACTCTCTACCCGTGCGCCAGCGCACCGCCGTCTATGAAGATGGTCTGGCCCGTTACGAAGTCGTCGGCGTCTGAGGCCAGATAGACCAGGAGGCCGCACAGGTCGGTGGGATGTCCGCGGCGGCGCGACGGCAGGTAGCGCGCGAGGGAATCGTTCTGGGACTCCTCGGTGGGCTCGTCGGTGGTCATCCAGCCCGCGCCTATGCCGCTAACCCTGATGTTGTCGCGCGCCCACTCCAGGGCGAGCGCCGACGTTAGCTGGTGTATCGCGCCGTGGCTGGCGCAAGCCGCCGTCGAGTTCCACAGTCCGCGAAGGGCGAGGCCCGAGTTCATGTTGATGATGCGGCCCCTGCCCTGCGCCAGCATGTGCTTGCCTACCGCCTGGCAGCAGATGAACATCGAGTTTACGTTAAAGTCCATGACGCTCTTCCACTCGTCCTCCGACACCTCGGCGAAGGGCTTGCCGAACTCGACGCGGGCGTTGTTCACCAGGATGTCCACCTTGCCGAACTCCGATAGCGTTGTGTCCACCATCGAGGCGACAGCGGCGGAATCGGTCACATCGGTGGGGACGGTCAGCGCGCGCCTGCCCTGGCGTTCGACGGCCGAGGCCGCGTCAGCCATGTCCGAGCCGGCAGCGCCGGCCACGACGACGTCCGCGCCCGCCTCGGCGAGGGCAGCGGCCAGGAAGGGCGTCCAGCCGCGCCTGTCCGCGGTGATGATGGCGGTCTTTCCGGTAAGGTTCCACTCTGCGGGAATGGGCATGTTGGTCTCCTTGAAGTTAGTATGTCAGTGGTTCAGTTGGTCAGTATGTCAGCGTATCTGCAAGGCAGATGGTCAGATTGCCAGGGGGATGTCCGGGGCGTAGCCGGTTGGGGCGTAGCCGCCCGCTAGCGCGCCGCCGTCGATCATGAACATCTCGCCGTTCATGTAGTCCGACGCCGACGATGCCAGGAAAACCGCGATTGCCCCTATCTCGGACGGGTCGCCCACCCTGCCAAGCGGTATGAACCTGCCCGCGGGCAGATTCATCCTATCCTCAGCGGTTCCCTCTGTTGGAATGAAGCCGGGAACGATGCACGTGCTGGTGATGCCGTACCTGCCCAGGCTGGTAGCCAGCGTGCGGGTGAGTTGGACGACGGCGCCCTTCGCGCAGGTGTACATGTAGTTGTCGCGTCCGCCGCGCAACCCGAACCCGGAGGAGACGTTGATTATCTTGCCCTCACCCCTGTCAACCATGTGCCTGGCAACGGCGCGCGAGCAGTAGAGGGAGCCTGTTATGTTGGTGTCCATGCCGATACGCCAGTCCTCGTCGGTGATGTCCCAGATGGGAATCGCGCCCTGGCCACGGACGATGCCTGCGTTGTTCATCAGCACGTCGATCTTGCCGAACTCCTCCAGGCTGCGCTCGATCAGGCGGTTGACCTGGGACGAGTCCGTGACGTCGGCGGGGACTGCGATCGCGCGCCTGCCCAGTTCCCTCACCCTGTCGGCTACCTCGTCGATGGGGCCGGAGCGGCGCGACGCGATGGCGAGGTCGGCGCCCGCGCGTGCCATCGCCAGCGACATCTCCCTGCCCAGGCCCGTGCCGCCCCCGGTAATCACGATCGACTTGCCGTCGAGACTGAGTTTCTCCAGCATGTTTCCTCCTCGATATTTGAGATTTCTTGTTTGGGCCTCCCGTGTGACCGCAATGAAAGGGAGCCGTCACACATCGTTGAATTCGGGCTGAAACTTCAGGACGCCGCTCAAAGGCACGCTCCTCACGAGCGGTCGTCAAGGTAAGCTGCAAGGAATTCGTCTCTGAAGGAGATTTCGACTTCCGGGCGACGGGACAGTGCGTCGTGCAGTGGTTGGTCGGTAGTGACCAGCAGGTCTGCTTCAGCGGAAAGATACACTTGAACCAGATACAGGTCTTCCGGTGGCGTGATAGCGATTAGGTCGTTGGATACTTCGCTTAGGCCTTGGAGCACATGCCATTCAGAAAAGACTTGACTATTCAGAACACTCTGTAACAGTTTACTCAATGTTCTTCGACGCGGATCGTTATGAGACATTTGGCCCATTGCCTTTTCCATCCAGCGGCCTTCCGTTGGCACAACCAAGCGGTCCTTTCGGCGTTTGAGTTCCTCGAGGAATCGCGCCGATTCCAGTTGCGTCCTAGGTCCGTTATCGCCTTGAAGGTCGTGGAAGAGCCACTCGTTTATCACCAGCAACCTAAGAACCAATCAGCCGACTCCTAGAAAGGTCTTCATGTCCTCAAGCTCGCCCTCCATGAAATTACTCAGACCTCCCTGTATTTGCCCTTTGTCATTCACCTCCTGGCGCTCAACGCGAGTCGATTTGCCATCCTTTGTAACCAAGTAAGCTGCAATATCATCCGGAGAACATGCGCCTTCCACTACCATTGCCATCAAAGATAAAACGAACTGCTCGCTGTGGGTAGAGATGATAAGGCGCTTGTCATTGTTCCGAACTATCTCGACCAACGTTCGCGCAAGTTGTCGAATCGCCGTGGGGTGGAGATGGATTTCCGGCTCCTCGATGCAGACGATGCCGGTATCCTGACGCAGAACCTTGGTCATCATGTACACAAGCTGATTGACGCCAAACCCTTCGTTTACCAGTTCCACTCCAACGCCGCTGCGCCTGTCGATGCTGTCGAGGGAGAAACTTCCTGACCCTATCTGACCTCGCACACGGAAATCTTTGCCAAGCATCTGCTCCATGTATCTGCTCACTGAGTATTCGAGATGCTTGTCGGTAGCGAGCAGGCTCGTTACCTCGGCCTCTGTGACAGCCATCGGCGACACCGATTTTAAGGAGTACACCGGCCTGAAGAATCCTCTCGCCAGGGGAACGAAACTGAGCTTTTTCAGAGTGTTCATTGGGTAGTTCAGGGTATCCCTCAGGCTCTGCATCTTTTGTTCAGACTGGCGCGAATGCTCAGGAACTGTGACATCAACAGTTACTCCATTCCAAGTTATGGAGAAAGGGTTTTCGATTTCAGCAATTTCTTCATCAGTCAAACCATAGGCTTGGGGAGAATCGGCGGGCGGGAATCTAAACTCTATTCCACCAAGAGCGGGAGTCTTGAGTCGGAATGAGACGGATTTGCCTTTCAGGGCAACGTGGTAGCGCCAACTGTCGCCGTTGCGATTCAGCGATACACCCAATTCCATCTCGAGGTCCGAGCTGTGGTCAAAGATGACCTCTTTGAAACCACCCAAGCTGGCAAACTTGTAGTCGAAGAATCCACTAACATCCGGATCGGGATTTAGAACGATGTTCTTCAGGGTGAGAGGCGCGTAGAGTATGCTAGACTTGCCCGTTCCATTGTGGCCGTATAGCACGGTGATGGGCGCAATCTCCATATCCAGTTCTTTGATCGAGCGGAAATTTTTGATGTGGAGTTTCATCGCGGTTCTCCTCGCGCTTGGGTTCAGAGCGTGGGCGGCCTTGCTGTCACGCCTTATCTTAGAGGGTGTGTGAGAAGTCTTGGATATGTATTAGAATGGAGGCATGAAACGCAAAGCATACCCCAGTGACCTGACTGATGAACAGTGGAAGATGCTCGCTCCGCTACTCCCGGCAGCCAAAACTGGGGGAAGGCCACGTACTGTAGACCTGCGGGAAGTCGTCAACGGCATTCTATACGTTCTGCGCAACGGTTGCACGTGGCGAGCCATGCCGCATGACCTCCCGCCTTGGGGTACTGTATGGTGGTATTTTCGGGAGTGGAGAGAGGATGGTACATGGGAACGAGCCAATGACGCTCTCCGAGTCAAGGTCCGGCAGGCCGAGGGGAGGAACCCGACACCTAGCGCTGCTATCATAGACAGCCCCAGTCGGTCAAGACTACGGAAAAAGGGGGCCTCGTGGCTATGACGCTGGCAAGAAGGTCAACGGTCGAAAGCGACATATCATTGTAGATACCATGGGGTTGCTGCTGGCGGTGGTGGTGCATCCTGCCAATATCCAGGATAGGGATGGGGCGAAGCTGGTCATCGATAAATTGATAGGGAGGTTTCCCCGCATGAGGTTGGTCTGGGCCGATGCTGGCTATGCTGGAAAGCTGGTCGAGTGGGTCTGGGCCCTGACAGGCTGGGCACTCGAGATTGTCAAGCGCCCCAGGGACAGCCACCGTTTTCAAGTGCTGCCGCGAAGATGGGTGGTCGAACGAACATTCGCGTGGCTCAGCAGGTGCCGTCGGATGAGCAAGGACTACGAAGCTCTGTCCGATACAACCGAGGCGTGGACCCATATAGCTATGATTCATCTCATGCTCCGACGCTTAGCACCAACCTAATTTGAACTTCTCACACACCCTCTTAAACTATTTCCACATGGCGAGAGCTACGCCTGCGAGGTTACCTCTCCGGCTACTGCGGTGAAGGTGGAGCCGTCGGCGCGCTTCAGGATTAGGTTGCCGCGGTCGTCCACGGACTCGGCGCGGCCCTCTACGATCTGGTCCTGCCAGCTTAGCTGCACCCTGCGGCCCAGCGTTTCCAGCGCGGCGGCCCATTCGCTTGTGAGCGAGCCGCCGCTCTTGACCGTGCGATACAGGTCGTCGAACTGCTCTAGCAGCAGTGTCAGCACGCTCGTCCGGTCCGCCTTGCGCCCAGTCTCCCTGCGGATGCTGGTAGCTATGTCGGCAATCTCCGGGAACCTGGACGGGTCGAAGTTGACGTTGACGCCTATGCCCACGATGGCGTACTTGACCTCTCCCGCCTCCATCGCGGTCTCTATGAGTATGCCGGAGATTTTGCGCTCGCCAACGCGCACGTCGTTGGGCCACTTGACCAGCGCCTCGACGCCGGCCACGCGCGCCACCGTCCTTGCGACGGCGAGCGTGGCCGCCATGTTCATGTACGGCAGTTGGGCCGACGCGGGGCGCAGCAGCGTGGAAAAGGAGAGGTTCTCGCCGCGAGGCGAGACCCATACGCGGTCGAAGCGGCCTCGCCCGGCGGACTGTTCCTCCGCTATGACCACCGCACCCTCCGGCTCGCCCCGTTCGGCCAGACCACGCGCCTCGTCCATCGTCGAGCCGAGCAGGTCGTAGTGGTAGAGACGACGCCCTATGACGCGGTCCGATAGGGCGCGCCTGAGCAACCCAAGCTCTAGGTCCGATTCCCTCACGCCCCCTCCACCTCCCAATCGCGTAGCACCGCCCTAGCCGCGTTGTGGCCCGGCGCGCCGGTTACTTCGCCGCCCGGGTGGGTGCCTCCGCCGCACAGGTACAGCCCGTCGATGGGCGTGCCGTAGCCCGAACGCCTGTGGTTGGGACGCCGGGACAGCAGCTGCTCTGAGGTAACGTCCAGGTGGCGGATGTTGCCGTCCGTCAGATAGACTCGCCGTTCCAAGTCCTGCGGAGTGAAGAGCTCCCAGTCTATGACGGCGTCGCGGAAGTTGGGAGCGTACCCGTCGATGATGTCGATCATGCGCTCGCCCATTCGCTCCTTCTCGTCATCCCATGAGCCGTTCCGCAACTGCACGGGCGCGTATAGGGCCCAGATGGACATCACGTGCTTGCCCGGCGGGATCAGCGTGGTGTCATAAACCGAGGGAATCTGGATGTGCATTGCAGGAGCGCTTGGCGGCAGGCCGCGTCGTGCGTCATCCCAGCTTTGCTCGAAATACTCCACCGACGGGCATATCCTGGTCTGTGCGAGGTATCGTGGGTCGAAGCCGTCGCCGAGATAGGACGAGAAGTCGGGCAACTCGCGCAGGGCGCAGTGGAACTTCAGATAGGATACGTTGGTCTTGAGACGCTGAACGTGCTTCACGAAAGCGGGTTCGAGCGCTTCGGGATCGACTAGTGACAGGAAGGTGCGTTTGGGGTCGGCGTTGGATAGGACGACGTCGGCCTCGATCTGCTCTCCGCTGTCTAGGACGACACCGGTGGCCCGACCGTTCCGCACCGAGATGCGCGCTATCTCGACGCCCGTGCGTATCTCGACGCCGTTGGCCTGGGCTGCGCGCGACATGGCCTGGGTTATGCCGCCCATGCCGCCCCTGGGTATGCCGACGTTGCTGTCGTCGCTGAACAGGCTGCCCTTGATGTATGCAACGGCCATGATACTGCCCGGCGCCCTCACGTCGCCCGCGTCCTGGGCGTCTATGTAGGCCGCGCGAATCGTGTCGGATTCGAAGTGCTCCTCAACCAAGTCCTTCATGTTGCCGGTGAGCATCCGCTCGAACACCGGCTCGTCGGGGGTGCCCCTCACGCTCTCGGCGACCTCCGCGATGGTTGGCGGCTCGGTGAGGAAGTAGCGGTGGAGTATGCCCGCGGCCCTCTCCCAGAAGGCCAGCCAAGCGGGAAGCCGGTCGGCATCCGCTGGGGAGATGCGGCGTATCTCCTCGGCGGTGCGCTCATCATCGTGCCAGCTCAGTAGATGCTCGCCGTTCGGAAACGGCTGAAAGCGTGTCGGCTCCAGGTAATGCACCTCGAACCCGTGCTTCCGCAGTTCCAGGTCGTCTATGACCTTGTCCTGGAGCATGTGGCAGATGTACGAGCAGCTCGACACGCGGAAGCCGGGGAATAGCTCCTCGGTAATGCACGCCCCGCCAACAAAGTCGCGCCGCTCCAGAACGAGCGACCGAATTCCAGACTTCGCCAGGTAGTTCGCGGCCACAAGGCCGTTGTGTCCTCCCCCAACCACAATCGCCGGATAACGCTCGACCATCATAGACCTCCTCTTCGCGCGTGCGCTATAGGGCCGCCGCCTCGCGGCATCGGAGCGCGTAACTCAGGTTAGCACGGACGTAGTAGTTTGGAAACCTCGACACAGCGGCGGCCGGGGCAACCACGAGGGATTGCCCCTACGAGGACGGCCAGGGTTTCCGGTATGCCTGCCAAACTGATACGGGTTGTTACGATTGAGCATTACCACTCGTACGTTGTGTTAGAATCGTTGCGAGTTTACGGCACACGTTCACCTGCGGAGAACAGTATGAACTTCCAAGAGTACGACATCGCGATTATTGGCGGCGGCATCATCGGCCTCGCCACCGCAATGAGGCTGGCGCAGGAGTTCCCCAGATACAGGGTGGCGGTCCTCGAGAAGGAGGCAGAGGTCGCGCAACACCAGACGGGCCACAACAGCGGGGTCATCCACGCTGGCATCTACTACGCCCCGGGGTCTCAGAAGGCCAACTTCTGCTCTACGGGCGGAACGCTGTTGCGGGAGTTCTGCGACGAGCGCGGCATCGAATATGAGATGTGCGGCAAGCTGATCGTCGCCATCGACGACTCGGAAGTTCCGCGCCTGGAGGAGCTGTTTCGCAGGGGTACGGCCAATGGAGCGCAAGGACTCGAAATGGTGGGCCAGGAGCGGCTGCGGGAGCTGGAGCCTCATGCCGCCGGCGTGAAGGCTATATTCTCTCCCAACACCGGAATCATTGACTATACGAAGGTGGCGCGGGCATACGCCATCGAGATGCGAGAAAACGGCGCGGACCTTCTGACGAACACGATGGTGCGCGGCATAGCCGTGCGAGACGGGACGCACTACCTGCTCACGTCAAGAGGCGAGATTAGCGCGAAGCGCGTGATCAACTGTGCGGGGCTTCACGCGGACAGCGTGGCCCGCATGATGGGCGTGGGCATTGGCGTGCGCATCATCCCCTTCAGAGGCGAATACTTCTCCATCCGCCCGGAGCGAGCCCACCTGGTGCGGGGGCTAATCTATCCCGTGCCCGATCCCAGTCTGCCCTTCCTGGGCGTCCATTTTACCAAGCGAATAGGTGGCAGCGTGGAAGCTGGGCCCAACGCGGTGCTCGCCCTCGCGCGGGAGGGCTACAGGAAGACCAGATTCAGCCTCGGCGACACGCTGGGCAACCTCACTTACCCCGGCTTCTGGAAGATGTCGATGGCATTCTGGAAGACTGGCATCCAGGAGCAGTACCGCTCACTGGTCAAGACCAAATTCGTTCGCTCGCTGCAAACGCTGGTGCCGGAGGTACAGCTTGGGGACCTGTACGAGCCGGGCGCGGGAGTGCGGGCGCAAGCCGTGGATAGGCAGGGCAAGCTGTTGCAGGACTTCAGTATCGCGGAAACCGAAAACGCCATACACGTGCTGAACGCGCCGTCACCGGGAGCCACGTCGTCGCTGTCCATCAGTCGCTACATTGTGGAGCTGGCCCGGAAGTCCTTCGAACTGGCGGCATAGGGCTGGAATCAGGGAAGATCGGTGGGTCTTTCCTCCAACTTCACCGTGGCGACCTCGAATTTACCGCCGCTGACGTATTCGAGTTCTACCTCGTCGTCCACGCGATAGCTCCAGAGTAGCGTCAGGAAGCGGGCCATATCGGGAGTGGGGATGCCGTCCATCTTGGTGACGACATCGCCCACACGAATGCCGGCCTTGTACGCAGGGCCGTTGCTGGACATACGAGTGACTATGATGCCGTCGTCCACAGGGAGGTCCAGTCTGTTCGCGTTGGACGGGGTGACGTCCGCGCCGGTAAGCCCTATCAGGGGCCGAACCACGCGACCATGCTCTATCAGGCTGTCTATGATCGGCGCGGCCACCGACGAGCTAACCGCGAAGCCGATGCCCTGGGCCTGCCGTTGAATGGCCGTGCTTATACCGATGACCTCGCCGTTCATGTTGACGACAGGGCCGCCGCTGTTTCCGTCGTTGATAGCGGCGTCCGTCTGGATCATGTCGTACAGCGCGCCGTGCTGCGTGTCTATCGAGCGTCCCCGCGCGCTAACGATGCCAAGCGTGACCGTTGGGCTACCCTTCAAGGCCAGCGCGTTGCCAACGGCCACCACCCAGTCTCCAACCCTTAGCGAGTCTGAGTTGACGAGGGTAGCGGTGGGTAGAGGCTCTTCGGCTTCGACCCTGATAACGGCGAGGTCTGTTATCAAGTCTTGTCCGACCACCTCAGCGCTGTAGGTGTTGCCGTTGGGAAGCGTGACCACTATTTCGTCGGCGTTCTGGATGACGTGGTAGTTGGTTACGAGGTAGCCATCGGGCCGCACGACGATCCCGGAACCGGCGCCTTCGTCGTTGAAGTCGAAGAACAGTCCTCTTGTGACGGATTCAACGAAAATGGAAGCGACGGCGGGATTGACCTTTGTCACGAGGTTGGATACGGAGGGCAACGACGCAAGGGTTGCGGGCGGAGGCAGCGCGGCGACGGCGGGCGCGGCAAACTGGATGTTCGAGGGACTTGCGGCCGCCAATGATGCATTGGCGTCGGACTCCCGCGAATCCGACACGGGGATCGGCGTCTCTGCCGGAGCGGGCGCGGGCTGTGAGGAACAGGCCAATGAGACGGCTATCAGAAGGAGGGCGCACCCTATCGGAATGAGATGGCTTCCACCGCTATCCGGTGTGCGTGGATGGCACAACCCGAAGTCTAACACGCAAAAGCCCCGCCCAGAGAAGTTTGAAGCCCTGCAGATCCCGCGCCTTGTGGATGTATGCCGTATAGCGCGAGGTAACGAGCGCCCCGAAAAGAAGTATGATAGCCGAAACGTACACCCAGGTCAACAAAGCCATGACTGCGCCCACAGAACCATAGACGACGTTGTAAACCGGGAATCGCGTGGCGTACCAGACGAGTATCAGATTGGCTATGTCGAAAGCGATAGAAGCCGCAAGGGCTCCCACCCAGACATCGCTGAAACGCACCTCGGTGTTGGGCAGATAGCGGTACAGCAGCAGGAATGTCAAGAAAGAGATGACCGGGGCTATCAATCGGCCTACCAACCCCAGCAGCCTTTGGGCTAACTCCGCTTCAGGCGCTATGTACTCAGTGATCTGGCTGAGGAACGAGAACAGTGGTGTGACGAACAGCAGGACCGTTACGAGAAGGCCCGCGCCCAGCACGAGAGCAAGGTCCATAAGACGCTCTTTGATAAAAGGGCGGGTCTTCGTGATGCCCCAGGCCGCGTTGACTCCTTTTCTGATGGCGCTGAAAGCGGCGGTTGAGGCAAACAGCAGGCCGAAAATGCTGGCCACGCCTGTTATTGCCCTGGCGCTTGCCAAGCCGTGCAGGGTGTCGCCGATGTACTCTTTGGATACGGGAAGCACCCTCGCGATGTCATGGGCCACCCTGGTATCCTCGGCGTTGGGGCCAAGCACGTAGCCAGCGATGGAAACGAGGGCAAGGGTGAGCGGGAAGAGGGAAAACAGGGCGTAGAAGGAGATAGCCCCGGCCACAAAGGGGCAGTTCCTGTCCAAGAAGTCATTGACGGTATCCGTGCAGAACAGCACGAATCTTACGAAGTACAACGCCAATCTCCGATGTTCGCGTCTTTAGCGAAATACCGCAAGATACTACTGAATTATCATGCGCTGTGTCAAGTTCGAGCTTGGCCTAGGTGGCGACTCCGCGCCGCTCCCTTGCGGCTGGCGAACGCAGCATTACGTATCGAGGAACTCACGGATGATCTGCACCGTCTCTTCCATGTTCTCGCCGTGAAGTCCGTGCCCCGCGCTCGACACCTCTTTGAACGTACCGTTGCCGTTTGGGATGGCGGCCTCCATCTTTTGGGCCTGCTCCGTGTCGAGGACCGTGCTGGTCTCTCCGCGCAAAACCAGCGTTTTGCAGGAAATCCTGCCGACGCAGTCCCAGAGGAACGGGCCTTCCTTGAGCGCGGTGCGTCCGAGCAGCCAGGACATCTCGGGGTCTGTCTTGGCTACCAGAATCCCGTCCCAGTTGGTGCGGTGGGTGTTGCGGATCGTGCGCCAAATCTGCTCGTCAGACCATGCCGGGTTCTGCTCGCTGTACCAGTCATAGGCCATCTGCGAATTGAAGAAGCCCTTGGGCTTTGGCTTGGCCCCGCTCTGGAGCCGTTGCGCCGCGGTGTCGCGTCCCCTCGGCGATGGGTCAGGGAGCGGCCCATAGTCTCCCAGCACGAGGTGGTCTATTAGATTGCCATAGTACGCGCCCAGCGGTATCCCTATTCGGGAGCCCTGCGAGTGGCCGTAGTAGTCGAAGGGAAACAGGCCAAGCTTTTGAGCGAACAGCCCTATGTCGGACGCGAACGCCTGCGTGGAGTAACCGCCTCGACTCCATTCGCTGTCGCCGCAGCCGCGGGCGTCGAGCGCGATGACGCGCCACCTGTCCGTCATGTGTGGAGCGAACTCGTCGAACATATGGGCATGTCCCCCGATACCGTGCATCAGAATCAGCGGCTTCTTCGTCGTGTCTCCACCCCAGTCAAGGTAGTGGAGGTTCAGGCCGTTAACCTGCGCCCACTTGTCTTCTGGATATACGTTAGCCATGGGTTGTGCTCCTCTCTCATCTCAACGTGTATGGATAGGCCAAGAGCATGGTCTAGCCGCGCCGCGCCAAATCATATTATATGTTACAGTCGTGGGATGGTACACCTGCCTGTACAAAATCGAGAACATCGGCAGCCTCGTCACGCGCCGCCGTGAGCTGGTCCTGGCGGTGGCGCAGCGAGAGTATGCGAAGAGGCAGCGCCTCCAGGGTCAACTCGCTCTTCTCCGGGGCCTCGTAGAGTCGCTCCAGTCTGCCCTCCACGTCCTCAAATTCAACCTCGATGACCCTCAGCCTCCCGTTCCTGCTGTGTAAAGTTAGGTCCCCTTTGCAAGTGACCATCTTCCATCTCGTCCCGAATCGTCCCAAGCATTCCAGCGCACCCAGAACTACGGCTTGGGCTGTTCCTGCACGGACCGGAATCCGCACGCCGTTAACTGCCCACCAACTCGATGTGGTCTCCGTAGCGTCGAAAGTCCCCTGTGTTGAACGTCAGCAGCCTGCGCTCGCCATAAGCCAGCATGGTTGCGACGATGTTGGCGTCGTGAATCTGACGACCTCCTACCGAAACCTCCCGACACAGCGTGATCAGCGACTCGGTTACCACAGGACCGTCCTCGAGTATCTCGAAGCCGCCAATCAGTCTGCTCACGTCATCGAGCGCTTCCTCACGTGTGATGGCGACCGGCCAAGTTTGCGGCCGAGTCACGACCGACAGGTACTCATGTACAATCTGCCGGCTGATCCTCAGCGGTTCATGGCCTTGGAGGGCATGTTCCAGTCTCGCCCTAGCGATGTCGTGGTCAGGAGCATAAGGGATACGAGAGTTTACGAGGACGTTGGTGTCTATGAACATCGGTGGCTAAATACTGTCCTCGTAGATGTCCTCTCGCCTGAGACTCAGGCCTTCCGGCCACACTGCAGTAGGGTGGACGGGCCACACCTCATCAAGACTTAGCTTGGGAACGGCTTCTGGACGCTTTCGCCGTCTGAGCAGCAGCGTCTCAGAATCCATATCTACCTCAGCCGTCTCCCATCCGGCGACACTCCAGGCAAGAGCCTGACTGTGGCCGTTGCCGCTGCCCTGATTTGCCCACCAAGGCCGGTGAAGACGCGCGGACGGGGGCAGCTCGAAACCTATGATCGACTCGATCTCACCGAAGGAGGTCCTCCACTCCTCGGCCTGAAGACCGCACAGATACGTATAAAGTCTCTGATACTTGCCCCGGACCGCCATTTCCCGATACTTCTGGTCTCGATCTATCGCCATGCCGAGCCTCCGTGTCTGCGTCAAGTGCCTGAGGGGACCATCCAGTACTATTGTAATTAGTTAGTGTCCATTGCGCAAGTGTGTCGATGCGCCAACCTCCTCTCGGACCAGTGGTGGAGCCAGGCGAGCGTGCGGACAGAGGTCTTCGTGGCACAGTCGAGGACGGGATTGAGGCGCCGAGGGGCGAACACGCGCAGCGGATGAGGCGGTTCGGGCGACGGCTGGCGCCGCTCGAACCGCGCCACATTGGGGTCGCAAAGGACGACGGACGCGGCCGCATAGGCCGGTCAGGCCGCGGGCTGCTCCCAGATGCCCAGCACCGAGAAGATGATCGCGTTTATGATGAAGACAGGAATGGCGGCGATCAGGATAACGAAGAACGCCCGGAGAGTCGAGGTGTAGTCCAGGCTCTGCCGGGCAGCAACCACCATGGCTGCCCATTGCCAGAAGAACACCAACGTCGCGATGAACGGCCCGACTAGCGGTATGAATACAAGCACGTTGAGAATGCCCGGTGTCTGGGCGAACCCCGTGCCCCGCGCCAGTTCTCCCCAGTCGGCCTTGGTCTCCTGGGTCTTCAGTATTGTGGTTCCCACAAGCCAGGCTACCAGCGCCCACACGGCCCAGGTCACCGCTCCTCTGACTATGCCGAAAATCAGTCCTCTGACGATGTCCGTTTCCCCACTCAGCAGACCGCCAACACCGCTGGCGATGGCGACGATGACCACCACGAGCAGCGCTTGCAAGGTGGCGCTGCGGTCGTGCTCCACGTCCTCGAAGGTGTCGGCGCTCAAACGGGCGGCTCCAAGCATCCTGCCTAGCATTGGCTCAACTCACTTTCTCCCGGTCTCCCGGTTTCTCAGTTCTGGACATCATACCACTTGAGGCGATGATGGCAACCTGCCCGTTTCCCAATCACCCGTCATTCACGGCTGTGGCTCGCTCCAGGATAGCAGCCACACGCGGATCGAAGACGTCCTTGAGCTTGGGTAGGAGGTCGAGCATCCACTCCCTGGTCTCTTCCAGCTTCTTCGCGCAATCGCCTATGGAACCGTCTTTTCTTATGTTTATGCTGGAGAAAGCTAAGTTGTCCCACCTGTTCCAGTGCCATTCGAGGGCAGGGCCATCACTGACGCTCCGTTTCATCTCATCTTGAATCTGCTCCCGGTCAGCGTGCAATTGGTCGAATAGGCACTTGGTTTGTTCCTTGTCTTCCATTCGAATGTGGAGGGTCACCCAGGCATCGTTCTTCCCT
Source organism: Dehalococcoidia bacterium (assembly GCA_965217565.1). Classification (GTDB taxonomy): domain Bacteria; phylum Chloroflexota; class Dehalococcoidia; order Lucifugimonadales; family CATOSD01; genus CBDCIS01. Next base: position 299,715 of record CBDCIS010000003.1, on the reverse strand, counting down.
TCGAGAGACGCCGCGTACCCCAAGCCATTGTTGAGACGGGATGGAAAGAACCGACCGGTGTAGTCAAAGTGATAGACACCCTTACCGGCAAAGTTGCTCCCAACCAGCTCGGCGATCAGCGGCTGGAAGAAGTCGCGGTACTTCTGAATGCACGGTGGAACTGGCGGGTCGGACGGCAGCGTAATGTCCTTGTTCCAGCCGCCAGGATACACCACCTTGCGGAATCTCGGCTCGGGGCACGATTCTCCAGTCTTCTTGACGACCTCGACCTTGACGCCGTAGAACCTGATCTCATCGCGGGTCCATTCGTTGAGCCGGTGCAAGGCTTTGGCATACTCGTACCTGAACTCAGGCGCAACCCATATTGCCACGTGAGCATCGCTTCCCGTCGCATAGGTGAGCAGTTGGCCCAGGTGGCCGATGTCGGTCCACGCCAACTGGTTCTCGATGGCTACTAGCACGCCCTCGTCGGCCTCTCTCGCCAGGATATCGAGGTACAGCGGACCTATCTGCTTTTCCTGCTGGACCAGCTCCAGCTTCATGCCAAGCTCCTCGCCGAGGAGGTCGAGGTTCCTAGCCAACCAGGGCGTGAATTCAAGCGCCTCATGCTGCCACATAGTGCGGACGTCCAATTGCTCGATTCCTTCTTCGGGAGTGTCCATACCAGGCTCTCCTCCTCTCATACCGGTATCCCCCGGCCGGATCACGAAGTCACGTCGGTCGCGGTACAGCAGCGCGCGGTTGAGCACGTAGTCGTCCGCGTCCAGGTCTATATAGGGGCAGTCCGTCATCGTCCAGTACTTGTGCTCGCCCAGGAAGAGGTACTTCCGCTTCTGGCCGAAGAACCGGCACTCGACGCCTTCTCCACGCGCGATCCGCGCACGGAACTCGGCCAGCAGAGCCTGCTGGCCGTCTTTCTTGACCACCACGTACTCGTGAGGCCACGTGTCCCGGTAGGTAACCGCCTCGCGCCAGGGGGCTCGAGCTATCAACGCCATGATGTCATAAGTCTGCGGCTCCAACGCGGGCGCCTCCTGTGCGTAGAGACTATCTCAAAAGCCTCGCCACTACCATGCTTGGCAGTGACGATCCAGATTGTACTATTTGGAGCCCGCCCTAAACAATCGCCCCGCCAGATCCACGCTGAGTAGTGGACGGCGGCCAAGAAGAAAGTGCAATCGTCGGGAGCGACTTTTGCAGTGGCAGGGCTGTAAGGAGAATAGAATCGCATTGCATAATGTAATGGGGCCGATATCAAAGCTGATTCAGACGGAATCTGGGGGGAAAGAGTGCAATCCGGTCAAAGTGGTTACTGACGGCGCAGGGAGGGAACTTATTCGCGATTTCTCTAGCGGGGCTATACCGCCAACCTGAACCTGAGCACGAAGGTTCTCGATGTTGTCCAGTCTGGTACACCTGACCTTACTGACGTAGAACTTTCGAGTTGGTAGTTGAACTGTAAGCCTAGATAAGTGACCTGACCTCCCAAGAGAGGTGGTGATATTGGAGGGCAACACGGTAGCTAAGAGCCTATCCGATAACCTTAATTGTCCTTGCTGGATATCAGAGACTTTGGATAAACTTTCTCCATTCTACTTGAGTGGAGGAAAGACATGTCGAAGATCGATCATGGAGGCGTAGGCGCTGATTGGCGGATTCCCGATGCTCTGTGGGAGAGGATTGAGCCGTTGCTGCCTGCAGAGGAGACGAGTCCGAAGGGCGGGAGGCCATGGAAACCTGCTCGAGAGTGTATGGATGGAATCTTCTACGTGCTGCGGACCGGCTGCCAGTGGAAAGCGTTGCCTCGCACGTTCGGTGCTCCGAGCACTGTGCATGACCGATTCCAGCGTTGGCGAGCCGCCGGAGTCTTCGAGGAGTTGTGGGAGCGAGGGTTGTCTGAATACGACCAACTGCATGGAATAGATTGGCAGTGGCAGGCAATGGATGGAGCCATGACAAAGGCTCCGCTCGGGGGGTGAGGGCACTGGGCCAAACCCTACAGACCGGGGCAAGAAGGGGACCAAACGCAGTCTGTTGACAGAGGGGAACGGTATTCCCATAGGGGTGTGTGTGGATGGAGCCAACCGCCACGACATGAAGATGGTTGAGCCGACATTCGAATCTATGGTGGCGGAACGTCCGGTTCCCCGACCCGGACAACCTCAGCATCTGTGTCTGGACAAGGGCTATGACTTTGCTGAGGTTGAGCAGCTGGCGGCACGGTACGGATACACAGCCCACATCCGCAGCCGAGGCCAAGAGCGGGAGGAACAACAGACCCTCCCCGGTTACCGCGCCCGCCGTTGGGTGGTCGAGCGCAGCCATAGCTGGCTGAATCGGTTCAGACGCCTGCTCATCCGTTGGGAGAAGCGTTTGGACAACTATCTTGCTATGCTCCACTTTGCCTGTGCCTGGATAACATATCGCGCTGCCGGAGTTGTCGGATAGGCTCTAAGTCCAGCCAGCGTTCGAGGCTGTCCTGACCGTTGGGCATGTCCCTGTGCTTGTCGGATTACCATAACACGTGGTACAAAGATTGGGGATGACAATGTTGTTGTTCTACGATTATGTCAGTAGCTAAATGGTCAGGGAAAATGTCACCCCATGGAAGGAGTGACATTGACTCAGAAGGAGCAGACGAGACTTCAATCAGACCTCTGATCTCTCGGCTCTCACAGCGTCCCATTCTTGCTGGTTGCTAACAGTTGTTGCGTTCGCTGAGAGGGCATTGCGCCAGTCCCACTTCGAGTCAGGCCCGAGCCGAATTGACCCGTGTGAGATTATCGCAGTCCCATTTTTGATGGTTGCCAATATAGACGTTCTCAGTCTGCACGTCATCAATGGCGACCGATATGCTCCAGGCGACCTACAACAGGGAGGCATGGTCGCAGTGGCTACGCGGTTTCATCGCGTCCCTGTAAGGGTATCATCGTATGTAATACCATTTCATGTTGACGAGGCCGCATAGTGTGCGGGAAGACTTCGCGTTGTACGTTCGATCCAACTCCAGGCGGTGAGCGACCGCACCCGGCCCGGATCAGATTTAAGCTCACCCAGGTAGGCATCAACCGCCTCCATCTTCTCCTCTATGCCCCAGTATGTTCTGCCCTCCACCCATCTGCGGACCTCTTGGAAGACCCGTTCAGCGGGATTCAACTCAGGACTGTATGGCGGCTGGACGATCGTTGCGAGTCCAACACTCCGTACCATCTCGCCCCGGTGACCACGCGCCCCATCCCACACCAGGGCCTCGATATCCGAGTGATGCTTCAAGCTATCGACTGCCACCGCTATAGCCGCAGACTTCATCGAGTCGATCCAACTCCACAGCAGCCTGCCCCTCCGAACGTCTACCACCAAGAACAGGTACGTCCACTTGTACACCAACTGCACTCGCTGATGTACCTTCACTCCACGACGACCCCATACCCTACGGACCATCCCCCGCAACCCCACTCGCATCTCATCGGCAAAGCCAAAGGCCGTCTCAGAACTCACGCCCGCTCTGGCAAGGCAACGACTGAGGCCCCCTTTTTCCACGACTCCTGCGCACCTATGTCTGCCTTCTCATGACGACCCCTCGGTACCTTCGGGCTGCATCCCAACCTCTCAAGCAGACCATAGACGCTGCCCAACTTGTAGCTCACTCCATACTCGGACTCTATCCAGTCCCTGCTCTCTCCCGCCGTCTTGAATCGCCCTGTCGACACCTCCTCGGTCAACTCCCGTTCTTCATCTGTGCTCAGAAAGCGCGGTTTGCCCCTGCCTCCCATCTTGTGCGACAGTACTCCCTCCACACCACCTTCTCTATACCAACCCACCCATGTCTGCACCGTCCGGTAGTGGACTCCCACCGCTCCTGCCGCCTTACCGAACTGCCATCCCGACCGGACCAGCCACAGTCCATGGAGTCGAGTACGAAGGCTAGTGTCACGTTCTGCCCGGTAGGCCGCCTTCAGCGCCTCCGGTGTATCCTCCCCATGCCAATCTATTCGAAGCGGTCGTCCGATCATCTGATACCCTCCAACACTGTATGTCGGCTAGAGCATGGATGAACTATTAGGACATCGCTAGATACTTCCAGGTCTTGTTATCATCAAATGGTATAATACCATTTCATGTTGACGAGGCCGCATAGTGTGCGGGAAGACTTCGCGTTGTACGTTCGATCCAACTCCAGGCGGTGAGCGACCGCACCCGGCCCGGATCAGATTTAAGCTCACCCAGGTAGGCATCAACCGCCTCCATCTTCTCCTCTATGCCCCAGTATGTTCTGCCCTCCACCCATCTGCGGACCTCTTGGAAGACCCGTTCAGCGGGATTCAACTCAGGACTGTATGGCGGCTGGACGATCGTTGCGAGTCCAACACTCCGTACCATCTCGCCCCGGTGACCACGCGCCCCATCCCACACCAGGGCCTCGATATCCGAGTGATGCTTCAAGCTATCGACTGCCACCGCTATAGCCGCAGACTTCATCGAGTCGATCCAACTCCACAGCAGCCTGCCCCTCCGAACGTCTACCACCAAGAACAGGTACGTCCACTTGTACACCAACTGCACTCGCTGATGTACCTTCACTCCACGACGACCCCATACCCTACGGACCATCCCCCGCAACCCCACTCGCATCTCATCGGCAAAGCCAAAGGCCGTCTCAGAACTCACGCCCGCTCTGGCAAGGCAACGACTGAGGCCCCCTTTTTCCACGACTCCTGCGCACCTATGTCTGCCTTCTCATGACGACCCCTCGGTACCTTCGGGCTGCATCCCAACCTCTCAAGCAGACCATAGACGCTGCCCAACTTGTAGCTCACTCCATACTCGGACTCTATCCAGTCCCTGCTCTCTCCCGCCGTCTTGAATCGCCCTGTCGACACCTCCTCGGTCAACTCCCGTTCTTCATCTGTGCTCAGAAAGCGCGGTTTGCCCCTGCCTCCCATCTTGTGCGACAGTACTCCCTCCACACCACCTTCTCTATACCAACCCACCCATGTCTGCACCGTCCGGTAGTGGACTCCCACCGCTCCTGCCGCCTTACCGAGCTGCCATCCCGACCGGACCAGCCACAGTCCATGCAGTCGAGTACGAAGGCCAGTGTCACGTTCTGACCGGTAGGCTGCCTTCAGCGCCTCCGGCGTATCCTCCCGACTCCAATCGATTCGAAGAGGTCGACCCATCATCATGATGCCCTCCAACACCCTGTGTTGGCTAGAGCATGGATGAACTATTAGGACATCGCCAGATACTTCCAGGTCTCTTTATCATCAAATGGTATCACTTGACGCTCTGATCTCCTTCATCAATAGTTACTCCGATTATCTCTCTTCAAAAGACATTGCGCGCTTGAGATTCTCCGCGAACCCCTGAATAGCCGAATCGGCCATGCGCCTGATAAGTGGTAGACCGAGCTCACCTAAGCGTCCCATAAGTTGAACGTCCGCCGATATCCTTAGCTCAGGCGCGGCGTGGGACTTCTCGACCAAAACAACCTCTATGTTGGCGCGCACACCTCCAGCTCGCCTATCTTGCGCATTCGCGTGCATGTCCCATTTGTCATGCTGATATTCCACTACGATCGTACCCGTAAGATTTAGACTAATAGGGCCGACCCGGACCCGCATAGTGCCCTCAAAGCTGCCACTACACAACTCCCGCACCTCATTCACATCGGGCATAAGGAGGGCAGTTCTCGGAAAGTCTTCCAGAAAGGCCCGGACCTCTTCTGGGTTGGCGTCAACGATTATAGAGTGTTCAAATCTCACGCTATGTAAGCCTCGACACCTGCCTCAGCGCTCGTTGCGTGAACACCACCGCCATTTCGCGTTTGTACTCTGAAGAGCCTCGGAAATCATCCAGGGGATTCAGGTACTGGTGGACCAATTGAGCAGCTTCAACTATCAAGTCCTGGTTCACTGGCATACCCGTAAGAGCGTCCTCCACGGCATTCGCACGCACCGGAGTCGGGGCGACGGCGTTCAACGCCACGCGCACGTCGCTGAAACGGCCGTCCGTCAGCCGAGCCAAGGCGGCGACGCCCACCGTTGCGTAGTCATCGGCTGTTCGAGGCAGAAATTTCAGATATACGCCGTGAGTAGCATCAGAAGTTGCTGGAACAATAAGCTCTGCGATGATTTCGTCATGCCTGATTGCCGTCTCATAGTAATCGCTGAACAGGTCTTCCACGGGCAACACCCGTTCGCCCCGTACGGAAGCGAGGCGAACTTTGACGCCTGAAACAATTAGCGCCGGAGGTGGGTCCTGCGCAGGATCGGCGTGAGCAAGCCCGCCCCCAACGGTAGCGATATTGCGAATACGCACCGTGGCGACCTTTCCGTAGGCCTCACTCAGAAGGGGCGAGTGTTCTTTCACAATGTGGGATGCATAGACCTCCGTGTGTGTGACCAGCGCGCCTATGTGCAACTCACCGTCACTCAAAGCGATGCTGCGGAGGTCAGAGATGTTCTGAAGACTCACAATGTGCTCGGCAAAGACGAGTGACTGTTTCATGAGATTGACCAGAGCGGTGCCGCCCGCGAAAGGCCGCGCATCCGCGCCATATCTCGATAGTAGCTCGAGAGCCTCCTCTACATTCCTTGGCGTGTGGAAATGAAAGTTCTGCATGGGTCTAGCGGCGTGGAGCCTCTATCGCCCTCATAACAGAATCCACAATCTGATAGTAGCCTGTGCAACGGCAGAGATTACCCATCATCCACTCCTTGACCTCTTCTTGACTCGGATCAGGATTGACATCGAGCAGTGCCTTTGCGGCGATTACCTGTCCCGGAGTACAGATCCCGCACTGGAAGCCGCCGTTTTCGATGAAGCTCTTCTGTAGGGGAAGCAGCGTTTCTTGGTTAGCTAGGCCCTCGATCGTTGTTACCTCAGTTCCCTGAACCTGCAATGCCAGAGCAATGCAGGAGGCGATGATGCGCCCGTCGACCTCCACGGTGCAGACCCCGCATACACCAATGCCACACGACTCCTTTGTGCCTGTGAGTTCGAGGTCATACCTTAGCAGATCAACCAACGTGCGCTGAGCAGGCACTTCGAGGTTGTACTCGCTGCCATTTACGGTGATGTTTATGTTGTACAGTCCGTCGCTCGAAGTCATCTGCTGTCTTTCTCGTGTGAAGGGTCCTCCGGTCATACCGGTGAAGGCCCGTATCCAGGGGCGTTTAGCTCATAATGTAGCCATTGGAGTTCCTAGAACCGCCTTCCTCCGCCTTCGGCATGAACGTCAAGCATTCTCATCCTTCAGTGGCGCCTTTATGGCGTGCATCATATCTTACGAGTTTGCACATCACAATAGAGTTTTGAAAACATAGAACGCCGCAAGTCCGTGGCTGTTGCGAGGGAGACAGTAGCATTGTAGCTGTTCAGATTAGATGAGAAAGGGCTGAAAAATGCTAGCGCCAGTGGGAGGGGGTTGTGGCATATGGGAGTATTGAAAACCTGTTGCAGACCTGAAATACGCAAGCCATGAGAGCCTTCCGGGAGTTATCGACGAGTTGCGGTGACGAGCCAAGAACCTGAAGGCCCAAATGGCCAGTCGCAGCCTGTCTGTAGGGATGCCGGACAACAAACGGTCCTCTGAGCGGCGTCGGTGCGAGAGAAGGGTACTATAGCAACAGCGCTCTCCTGCTCTACCATGCTCTGAATATCTTGCACGGTTGGTCCGAGTGCAGGCGTCGGAATGGCCGCTACCGCTGTAGCGATGCTTGCGTCGAACACCTCCCTGATCTCGGCCAGCGCCGGGCCCGGAGTGGGTGTAAGAATTAGGGTTGCCGGTGGGTGTGGGTGTTCACGTTGCCTTAGGCCCAGATGTAGCGGTCGATGTCCTTGTAGGAGACGGGAGCGCGGTTGGGGATTGGTGTGATTGATGGCGCAGGACCGAGATCCGGCTTCGTAACCTGCGTAATGAACTTCCCGACATCATCTGCCTGTTCGCCTGCTGGAGATGATCGATTCGAGGATCCGGAGTCGGAAGCGGACTGCCACCATCACAGCCCACAACCACCAGCACCAGAGTGGTGGGCAAGGCTGGCCAGGCTCCGTAGATATGCAGGAAGCGCGCGGAATGACTGAAACTGTGGCATACACGTTCCTGATGTCTAGAGCAGTTCTGCTCAGAACTCCTCCTCGCCACGATCCAAGTCAATCGGTACAGCAGACTCAGTAATACGCCGGTATTCGGCCGATGTTTGTATCTTCCTCTAAACCGAATAAAAGCCAAAGCGTAGCGCGTTTGTCACTGAATGCATTGTTAGGCTGGTGACTTGATCTCCTCTTTGGTCGTTTCAAAGAAGTCCTGGTTCTTCTTCAAAGTTTTGACTATGGATCGATATTTATACTCCTTACCGCTAGAAGCAGCCTCAGGTTCGATTCCGCTCTGAAGGTCTCTGGCAGCTTTCATCATTGTCTGACGGAACGTTACGACGCCGATATCGCTCATTCCCAAGTGCTCACGGGTACGGTCCACGATGGCTCCACCCCTCAAAGGCTCTATGGCCACGCTGTCCTGCAACCCGTTATTTATCATACCTGTTAACGTCTGAGTCCTCTGCGTTTCGCGGTCAATCAGGAAGTCATTGGCCTTGTTGGCGACCGGCAAGTATTGCCCAGGAAGATGGTAAACCCCGGGCTCAACTTCCGAGTAATTCGCAATACCTGACTTGAGCAACTCGTCATAGTCATCTTCCGTGAGCGGCTTGTCCAGCCGCCAAGTCACGCTAAAGTTCCAGCAGTTCTCATCGTCTATTGGCACCCAGGCATGGCCGGGCCAGTGGCCCTTGGGACTGCCGGGGGGAAATGTATAAAAAGGCTTCAGGAAGCAGTTGACCCGCCAGCTATAGGTATCCTCCTCTTCTGTATCTCGCCGAGCGGCGATCAGAAGGCCCCCAGGCGTCTCTTTAATGGTGAAGCGCGGCGCTTTGTCACTCCAAGGCTGCGAGCCATCAACACGGGAGTGAAGGAATCCAATGTGACTGGAGTCGATGTCTATCTCCAGAGCCTGGGCCCAGTTGCATTCCTGCAAACGCTTGCTTATGTATCGATGGTCTTCCGGGACCACCGCCCACTCCAACTCTGGGAGCTCAGGCTGCAACTCCTTGGGCCCCATGTAAGCCCATATGCACCCACCGTACTCCTTGACGGGGTAGGCTGCAGCCGGAATCTTGTCCTTTATGTTGCTCTCAGCAGGCTCTGTAGGCATATCTACACAGCCGCCGTCTACCCCGAACTTCCAACCGTGGACGATGCACCGCAGGCCGTCTCCGTCGTTGCGCCCGAAGAAGAGGTCATTTCCACGGTGCGGGCAGTATCTGTCCAAGAGACCCACATTACCGCCTGCATCGCGGAAGGCTACCAACTCCTCTCCCAAGAGTGTGACGCGCACGGGAGGACAGCCAGGCGAAGGCAACTCCTCCGATAACAGAGCGGGGAGCCAGAACCTGCGGAAGTAGTTGCCCATTGGAGTCCCAGGACCAGTCTCTGTGAGAAGCCGGTTTTCTTCCCTGGTGAACGGTTCAAAATGAACAGGTGTGGTCATAGCGTCGCCTCCTAGTCGAACGGTCTGGAATACCCACAACGAAAAGCTGCACAGGTGATGTCTAAAGGGGTGGCCCGAATATACATTCAAGCTTATGTGTCTGTCAAGTTGAACCAGATTGCTCTCTAAGAGGGTGTGTGAGAAGTTCAAATTAGGTTGGTGCTAAGCGTCGGAGCATGAGATGAATCATAGCTATATGGGTCCACGCCTCGGTTGTATCGGACAGAGCTTCGTAGTCCTTGCTCATCCGACGGCACCTGCTGAGCCACGCGAATGTTCGTTCGACCACCCATCTTCGCGGCAGCACTTGAAAACGGTGGCTGTCCCTGGGGCGCTTGACAATCTCGAGTGCCCAGCCTGTCAGGGCCCAGACCCACTCGATCAGCTTTCCAGCATAGCCAGCATCGGCCCAGACCAACCTCATGCGGGGAAACCTCCCTATCAATTTATCGATGACCAGCTTCGCCCCATCCCTATCCTGGATATTGGCAGGATGCACCACCACCGCCAGCAGCAACCCCATGGTATCTACAATGATATGTCGCTTTCGACCGTTGACCTTCTTGCCAGCGTCATAGCCACGAGGCCCCCTTTTTCCGTAGTCTTGACCGACTGGCTGTCTATGATAGCAGCGCTAGGTGTCGGGTTCCTCCCCTCGGCCTGCCGGACCTTGACTCGGAGAGCGTCATTGGCTCGTTCCCATGTACCATCCTCTCTCCACTCCCGAAAATACCACCATACAGTACCCCAAGGCGGGAGGTCATGCGGCATGGCTCGCCACGTGCAACCGTTGCGCAGAACGTATAGAATGCCGTTGACGACTTCCCGCAGGTCTACAGTACGTGGCCTTCCCCCAGTTTTGGCTGCCGGGAGTAGCGGAGCGAGCATCTTCCACTGTTCATCAGTCAGGTCACTGGGGTATGCTTTGCGTTTCATGCCTCCATTCTAATACATATCCAAGACTTCTCACACACCCTCTAAGCTTTCTCTCCCCGAAAGACAGCGACCGTGTTGCGTCAAATAAAAGTGTTACCGACCGAAGGGGCATACGTTGCCTCAGAAGTTATGCTACCGGAAATGTCCTTCTCTCAGTCGTTTCCAAGAGGTTTTCTACAGCCCGGTCGATTCCCTGCTTCAGCTTCACAGGATTGAGCATCTCGTAGTGTCTCTGCATGGACACCCGCTGTTCAGACGTTAGGACATCGAACTCCAACAGGCGCTGATACGGAGTCTGGGCGGTGTCGTAGACCTTGTGGACCCTGGCCCCGTTGCGGCTCTTGTGCTTGAGCTTCATCACCGGCTGGAAGAAGTTTGACGTAGAGGCCCACGAGGCTGTAGACCTGTTCGAGTTGCTTCAACGCGGGCCTCGACGTGTAGCGGCCGTACCCTACCATCCGATGCACCACAGACCAGTTCTTCTGCTCAACGTGGGCGTTGTCATTCTTGTTGTAGGGCCTGGAACGTGTGAATGCGATCTCGTTGCGCTGGCAATAGGAGTAGAGGTGGTGGTTGATGAACTCAGAGCCATTGTCAGAGTCGAGACCCAACAGCGGGAAGGGCAGGGAGCGGGACATCTTGTGCACCGCGCTTCCCACCCTCTGCTATTCCTTGCCCCAGACCGCCTGGCACTCCACCCAGCCTGTGGCTATGTCCAACGCACTCAGCGTATTGAGGTAGAATCCCTCAGTCGTATCGCCGCAGTGGGCCACCAGGTCCACCTCTATGAAGCCAGGACTGTTCTCCTCCCACTCGGCGAACGTGCGTATAGGGATCGCTGCCTTCAGCAGGCTGCCGGGCTTGGTCATGCTGAAGGCACGTCTCAGACCGCTGTCCTTGTACCGACTGAGCAGCCGGTCAATCGTCGAAGCGCTTACGCTCTTCAACTGTTCGTGTATCTCATTCGACACCTTCAGCTCGCCGTGCTCGACGAGCCTGTCGGTGAACTCAGCCATGAACGGTGTCAGACGCTTGCCACACAGACGGTCAGAGACCTCCCAGACCGTCGCGAGAGCGTCCCTCAGCTCTGGCCCGTACACCGGAGACCTGCCTCGTCTCTTGGCTGAGCAGGTGGAGTTGACGCCCGACAGCAGCCTGATGGCTGACTTGCGGTGGTAGCCGGTCACCCTCGTGAACTCGTCCAGCAGATGGCTCTTCTCCATGCGGGAACCACCCGTGTAGTGTTGCATCAGAGCCTCCGTATACTCCTTCACGCTGCTTCTCCTCATACCCTCCTCCGGTAACACGATTTCTGAAGCAACGATACCCCCTTGGGTAACATTTATTATGAGGCAATTCGGCGACTAGACATCGTATGATTCGCTATATAGAATGTAACGGGTACTAGAATCCCCCACCTCGTTGGCAATCACTTGGAGAGCATCACCATGGATCAGGAATTCCTTCCTACTGGCTTTCCATCTCGACTGGTCGATCCATTGGCCATCGTCCACGTTAACGTCATCCCGATGGACACAAACCAAGTGCTGTCTGACTACACTGTTCTCATTAAAGATGGGATGATCGACGCAATGGGTCCTTCTGAAGGGATATCCGTAGAGGGCGCTGAGATTGTAGATGGAACGGGAAGGTATTTAATGCCCGGGCTGTGCGATATGTACTGTGGGTATTCTGACCCTGACGACTCGATCATGTACCTGGCGAACGGAGTTACGCTTATCCGAACTTCGGGCGGCACGCCTTCCCAACTGGCCCTTGAGCGTATGGTGGAGCGGAGCGAGTTCCCGGGCCCACGCATGATCACTACGACTCCAACAATTGACGGCGTTGGGCCTACGGGCAGGACCGATTTGCCGCCTGGAGTGCCCATGACCAGTCCTGATGAGGCCCAAGGATTGGTCCAACGCTATTCCAAGAGGGGCTATCATCAAATTCGTGTGTACTCACTGCTGACCAAGGAGAATCTAGGGGCTTTGGGGAAAGCCTCTGCCGGTGCGGGCTTGCGTTTGGTGGGCAAATGCCCTGATCGACTGACGTTCGAGGAGGCAATTGCCGCTGGGCAGACATGTATTGATCAGATGCACACAGTCGCTAGGGGGCATCTGCAAAGTGGAGTTGAAACGCCTGAGCGCTGGGACCGCTTCGGTGTGGATGTACTGAATCTGACCGCTCGCCATTTGGATTTCGACAAGATCCATCGGCTAAGCCGGCTATTAGCAGGCGAGCAGGTCTGGAACACACCCACACTGATATGGCACGACCGCATAAGCCGCGAGCCATCGGCGAATCTGGCGGACCCGATGCTGAAGTACATGCCCCAATCGGCAATCACAGGTTGGGAGGCTGCCTTCGGCCGTTTTGCGGCCAGATCGAGCAGCGAGATCGGAGTCTGGCGGAAAGCGAAGCAAGGGCAGGCTCAGACTTTGCCAAAGGTTGTTGGCATCTTGCATGAAGAAGGAGCACCATTGCTTACGGGCACTGACTCTCCCGGACCATTCACCATCCCTGGATTTGCGCTCATTCAGGAGTTGGACAAGTTCGTGGGAGCGGGCATGACGCCTTACGAGGCGCTACGCTGCTCTACCTCCGAACCGGCCCGCTTTCTGGACCAGAGCGGCAAATGGGGAACGATTGCCGTAGGTAAGCGCGCGGACGTTGTAATGACTCGGTCTAACCCGCTTGAGGATATTGGTGCGCTTCGGGAACTTGAGGCGGTGTTCATCAACGGCTACCTATTCACCCGGGAAGACTTGGATAGACTCCTAGAGAAGCGCGCGGCATCGGTTGAAGCTCCCTCAGTGACACCAAGTACAAACCTCTCCCCACTAAACAGCGATGGCCTAGTAGTAGCTGAAGGTGAGTGGGCCGAGAGGATAGGCGGCCAAGACGCTGGAAAGCTGAGCTACCGTCACCTACAAGAACACAACGGCGACTGGCTTATCGAGGAGCGATACTCGGGGATGCCCCGCCGTTTCCTTGAACGACTTACCACACGATTGACCCTAACGCCAGATTTCAAAGTCCGCCATGGCGAATACAGAATCGAGTCGCCGGTGGGGGAAGAGACGTGCGAGATTACCTGGTCGGATACTTACGGCTACAGTATTCGACTTACAGAGGTGGACGGCTACGAGTCTGTCTCCACTCTCGCCGGCGAAATGTTGATTCCAAGCGAGAGGTTGGCGCTAACCGTACTGCCTTTGATGCTTGGACAGGGCGCCGAGACGGACTTAGAATCGCTGATCCCCATGCTTCACGTTGACGCTGCCGGGACTACAGCGTCAGAGATGACGATTTCGGCACTTGAGGTTGACGCCAAAGAGGCCCATTGGCAAGTGAAAATTGCTCGATCCACGGAAGCCATCGAGCAGACCTACAGACTGGCCTCTGATGATCGTTTTCTTGGGATGCACGGGCCGTCCTTCAGAGGGCAGCGCGAGCTTATTCCCCTTCCGTAATCAGATCAGTGGACGACAGCCTCACGACCACTGAGCAGAATTGTCGCGTAGCAAGTCTGTGATAGTGTCTGTCTGCCCGTCGCAGGGGATTGCCTGCGGAGAGAACGAAGATAAGAGCGAAGTTTCCCCTCACTTACTCGCTTTCAGCGCCTTCAGCACCTTTTCAGCCGTGATAGGCAGGGCCATAATACGCACGTCTACCGCATCGGCAACAGCGTTGGCGATGGCCGGGGCAACGGGAACATTGCTGACTTCGCCGATGCTTTTGCCTCCGTAGGGTGTCGGCCCAAAGGGTTCTTCCAAGAGCACAGTGACAAGCTCTGGAATGTCCTGAATGGTGGGGATCTTGTAATCTCCGAAATGCACTGAGGTTACCTGACCCTCTTCTACACTTAACTCCTCCATGAGTGCATATCCTAGACCCTGAATAATACCTCCCTTGATCTGCCCATCGTGGGTCGTAGGATTGAGCACTGTGCCTACGTCGTGTGCGCTAACTAGCTTTAACACACTAATTTCTCCAGTTTCAGGGTCGACTTCTACCTCGGCAATCATGGCGCAGAAAGTCCGCAGTTCCCTCCCCAGCTCAGGCCTATAGGACCGTTGAGCTTTGAGTGACTCCCCCGATTCTGCCGCTGTGGCCGCGACCATCTCGAAGGAGAGGCTTCTGGAGCCAACGCCTTCGGTGGAAAAGCGTCCGTTGTTTAGCTGGACGCGCTCCTTTGGGCTTTCCAAGAGGGTTGCTGCCACTTCGAGTAGGCGCTGGCGAACTTGGCGAACCGCATCAAGTGTAGCGTTGCCATGCGCCACTGTGACCCAACTCCCCTCCACGCCTGGGTCAAACGGACCCGCGTCTGTGTCAGTGACGACTACTTCAACTGCCTCGGGAGGCAGGGTGAGTTCTTCGGCCACAATCTGGCAGAGCACGGTATGAGTCCCTGGCCCAACGTCCAGAACAGGAGTCAATACCTTGACGGTGCCATCGGCCTCAACCACTACGGCCGAGTTACCCATTGCCCCGGTCGTTTGCCGATCATATAACGCCAAGCCCCTACCCACAAATGATCCTGGTTTAGGAGAACCCCACTCAATGGCTTTGGCCGCAGCATCCAGAGTCTCCAATTCGCGCACACGACGTAATCCGGTACCATTCGTTTCAGCCTTGGGGTCGCCTTCCCGAAGGGCATTGCGCCTGCGAAACTCAAGGGGGTCTATTCCTAGGTCTTTGGCGATCATATCTGTATGGGACTCTACAGCGAACGCCGCCTGGACCGCTCCCGGCCCTCGCATGAAGCCACAAGGTACAGAATTGGTGTAAACGAAATCGCTCGTTATCCGCACGTGAGGTATGCGGTAAGAACCCTCCAGATTGGCTGCCCCAGGCAAGTTGAGAGGCGGACTGGGTCTGAATGCACCGTAGGCGCCACTGTTGAACACTATCCTGCCATCTCTGGCTACTAGCGTCCCGTCCCGCTTGACGCCGGATCGGAGAGTAATGGACGCGGGATGACGAGGTTCGCCGGCGGTGAATTCCTCAAAATAACTTCTGACTAACTTGACAGGCCGATCCGAAGCCTTGGCCAGAAAGTAGCACAATACAACGTCTAGGGGATCACCCTTGCCTCCGAAGTCACCTCCTATGTAAGTGACGTTGACGCGGATCTGACTCGGTTCCAACCCTGCCGCCGCAGCTAAATGGTTACGCAGTATGAAGGGCGACTTGTGGTTAGCCCAGACCTGCACCCTCCCTGTCTCATCAATATGTACTAGGCACGCGTGAGGCTCCAGGTAAGCCTGGTGATTCCTGGGCAGGCTAAACGTATGCTCGAACGTAAGATCAGCCTCCTTAAACCCCCGTTCAACGTCACCTAATGACCACATGCTGCGGACTATTCGGTTGGTCGGCTCGTCAACGGGTGCTGGCAACCCTCGATAACTATTGATCTGTTCATGCACGATAGGAGCACTCGGCTCCATCGCGTCCAGTGGGTCGAACACAGCTGGCAGGTCTTCATACTCCACATCTATGAGACTAGCGGCCTCTTCGGCAATGTCTGTAGACTCGGCTGCCACCGCGGCAACCCCCTCACCAGTGAATCGTACCTTGTCCCGAGCGAGGACTGGCATATCTTCAAGTTGCCGACCAATACGAATGTCGGGCAGGTCAACCCCTGTCAGAATGGAGTGAACACCCTGAAGGCTACGAGCCAGCGAAGTGTCCACGCTCAGGATACGGGCGTGAGGAAGCGAGCTTCGTATAACCTTCACCCACAAAGTACCTGGTATCAGGATGTCGGCTGCGTACTTGGCTTGACCGGTCACCTTTTCAGGACCCTCGATGCGAGAGAACGATTTCCCTATGCTAGAATAAGCAGTCACTTGAGCCTCCAAGTATTCGCATAGCGCATTAGCCAGTGCATGAGGGCTTGACTCGAACCCCGAAAATGCAATCGGGCCGGCTCCATTTCGCGAACCGGCCCTCAATCCAAGCTGTTTAGCAAAGGTTTCCCTTTACTCAACAGGTTCCAATAAGGATTACACCTTTGCAACCAATGCTTCCTTCAACGCCTCCTCCCAGTCCACGCCCTTCGGAAGCACAGCAGAACCCGAGGTAATCTTGTAAAGCTCGGGGTGACTGGCCGAATAGGGCTCTGTCCCCCTCTGAAGGTCCCGGGCGGCCTTTAGCATCATACGACGCCACGCAATGATACCAGTATCGCTGGTGCCCAAGTGCTCCTTTGTCCGATCCATAATGGTGCCCATCTGCTCAACGATGGACAGGTCTTGAAGGCGGATACCTCGTATGCCGGTGAAGTTTCCGTTCTTCTGAAGTTCCCTATCGAGGAAGTAGTCATTGCTTGCGCTGGCTAAAGTTCTGAATGACCCATCTGACATAAGCTCAGGATAGATGGTGCTCTCTGGGTCGAGAAGCTTGCTTCGCTCCTCATCGGTGAATGGCTCATCATCTCGCCAGTGGAAGCTCCATGTCCAGGTGTTCTCGTCGTCTATAGGCACCCAGGCATGACCATTGCCCGGAGCGACCATGGCCCTAGGGAACAGAGTGTGACATGGCATCAGAAACTGGGTGATACGCCAGTAGTAAACATCCTTCTGGGCTTTCGATCTGAGCTCTTTGTAGTGGCCGCCCTGCTCCGCAGTCCTCCTAGCTCCTATTACGAGGCCATAGTCCTTCTTCCTCACATCAAAGCGTGGCACGGCATCAAGTTGGGTGAAATTTAGATCCTCACCTCTTGCTTGCCTAGCCTCTCTTTGTGCGGTGCTCATCCCAAAGTGGAGGAACGAGACGTGAGCGGAGTCTATATCCCCCTCTAGAGACTGGGCGTAGTTGTTAGGTGAGAAGTTTTTGCCGAGCATCCTGTGACTATCTGGAACCATAGCCCACGGAAGGTGAGGCAACTCAGGCTTGAGCTCCGGCGGCCCCATGTACGCCCAGATCGCGCCGCCATACTCAAGCGCAGGGTATGACTTAATGGCGACCTTTGACCTGAACCTGCTCTGTCGCGGCTCAGAGGGCATGTCAAGACAGTTGCCGTCCACGTCGAACTTCCAGCCGTGATACGTACAGCGTAGGCCGCACTCCTCGTTACGACCGTAGAAAAGCTCTGTTCCTCTATGGGGACAGTATCGGTCCAGAAGACCGATCTTGCCGGCGCTATCCTTGAAGGCGACCAGTTCCTCTCCCAACAGTTTCGTTCTGACCGGCGGGCAATCAGGCTCTGGAAGCTCCTCTGCCATCAGGAAGGGCAGCCAGAATCTGCGGAAGAACTCTCCCATGGGAGTGCTCGATCCAACTCTTGTGAGAAGCTCGTTTTCCTTCGACGTTAGCATGGTGATTACTCTCCTGCCCCTCAAGATGCCTTCACGCAAGAAACGTGTAGCCGCGTCTATTAAAGGTGAAGCCGAGTTCAAGTATATGAACAAACGTCCAGAGATGTCAACGACGGCGGCGGATGGATTCGCTTGGGCTTCGTAACCGCTATGAGTCGGGGGTGTCGAGCTCGAGGACCAGCGTGACAGCGGGCTCGATATGAGCGCCATCAAGCAAAAGATTGCTTCTTCGGTCAACCACGACATGGATGTTGTTGGCGAAGAAATGGATTATAGAGTCGTTCTCGCTCTCGTCTTCCTCATCCAGGTCTAGCAGATACGAGGCTCCCTCGAGAGTGTCCGGCGCCGCGATGATGCGCAACCAGGACTCTCGATAGCCTTCGTCCTTGAGAATCGACCTCAACCTCTCCACCGCAAGGCCGCTTATGACATCGGTAACGTTAATCATATTGGTTCTTTCACACAGCCCAAACTGACGAAAACTAGCGACGATGGTGAGTCAGAGTCTATCACCGAGATTAGGTAGTGTCAATTTGAACTCGGAGCAGAATTCTCTCTGCACTGCTGCCAATAGGTGCCGAGCAGTCATCATAACTTGACACCCTTTCAGGGATGTGAATATAATCCGCGCATCCACCCAGCCCCTCAAGCCGCCAGAGTATCACGAAGGGTAGTGAAGATGGCGCAATCGTCCTCCGAGTCTCCCACGTACGAGCACTCCGCCGCAAATTCTTCAGAACTGTCTGCCCATCGCACTCGAAAAACCCGTCGCCCTTGGAATGGGCGGCTCGTATTAGGTTTGGCCGTCGTCTTGATTATGGGACTGTCGGCTTTGACCGCTCCATGGGTCTCCCCCTATGATCCTGACAAGCAGAACCTATTTAACAGGCTGTCGACCCCAACGGGCGAACACTGGATGGGCACAGACCAATACGGACGCGACTTTCTAAGCCGGATCCTATGGGGCGGCCGTGTTTCTCTATCCATAGGACTACTCGCGATGTTCATAGGCGTCAGCATGAGTACGCTCATTGGAGCGGCCTCGGGTCATTTCGGAGGCATAGTGGATACGTTGCTCATGCGCTTCACAGAGCTGGTCTTTGTTTTCCCGGTCTACTTCTTGATCATCCTCATTACAGCCACCTTCGGCAATTCTCTCACCGTCCTTATCCTAACGCTGGGGCTAACTTCTTGGGTTGTCGGTGCCCGCATCATGCGGGGCGAAGTCCTGAAAGTGAGGGCGAGAGACTACGTCCTAGCTGCACAGGCCATTGGGGCCTCGGACTTGAGAATTATAGCGCGCCATATTCTTCCAAATGTAACTTCCGTAATAATCATCTCCGCCACCGTTGCCGTGCCAAGCATCATTTTGGTAGAAGCGGGCATCAGCTTCATTGGGCTTGGCGTGCAGCCGCCGACGGCGAGCTGGGGGAACATGGTATCCGACGCAGCGTTCTTCATACGCCAGAGCTGGTACCTCGTTGGATTCGCCGGGCTTGCAATCCTCATTACGGTCAGCGGGTTCAACTTGCTGGGAGAAGGACTGCGAGATGTACTGAGCCGACGTTCGATCGGATGAGCACGAGAGACCTAGAGGTATGGGTTTAGCATGACGAGATACTGGATTCGTAGGATACTTCAGTCCATTCCACTTTTGCTGGGATCAACTGTTATCGTCTTCGTTATCCTTCAACTGGCTCCTGGCGATCCAACGTCGTTTATCATAAGTAGCACGCCTAAGAAGCCTTCGCCCGAGACCATCGAGAGATTGAAGGAGCATTTGGGCCTCAATGATCCGCTACCAGTTCAGTACGTAAAGACGACGGCGGGCATATTTACCGGGAACATCCGATCTCTGGTCCGCAACCGGCCTGCGGTGGAGATGGTATTGGGCGCTATTCCGGTCACCTTGTCGATTGTTCTTGTCGCCAACATCATCGGCTGGGTTGTCGCCTTTCCAGTAGGTCTTGTCGCAGGTAGCAGACCTGGAGGTGTAGTTGACAATTTGCTGAGTGGCAGTCTAATGCTATTTGTTTCAGTACCCAGGTTCGTCGTGGGGCTGTTGATGATTCGTTTGTTTTCGGAAGCACTGGGCTGGCTGCCCTCCGGCGGCATCAGGCCACTCGAATCTACAAGCTGGAATCCTATCGAGATGGCGCCCTACGTCATTATGCCGGCCCTGGTGACCAGCCTGTTTGCAACCCCGATTCTCGCCCGATACATCCGAGATGCGGTCGACGACGTCATGGGAGAAGATTATGTCCGCACCGCCCATGCCAAGGGCTTGTCGAACAACATAGTCTTGTCCCGGCATGTTCTACGTAATGTACTGGTGCCAGTCATCAGCGTGTCGGGAATCGTAATGCCCCTCCAGCTAGGCAGCGCGATCATTGTCGAACAGCTATTCTTTCTGCCGGGTCTCGGGCGGCTCACCGTCCAAGCTGCTCTTGGGCGAGACTACCCGGTGATTATGACCGCTGTTTTGGCATCCGCGATAATAGTCGTTGTCGCGAATCTCCTCGTCGATTACCTGTACGGTGTGGTGGACCCCCGCATCAGGCTAAGGTAACGCAAGTGTGAAGTAGGGCCTCGATTACATGAAATTCGTTGACAAACCGCATTCCGTATGATACAAGTCCCACGTGATCAGTCAAAGGGCGGGGCTAGTGACTTGCTAAGCTCAGCAAACGACTCCACCACCACTACGCACATACCAAGCATCTCAAATAATGTACCCGGCCATGTATACTATTTTGGCGGCTTTAATGCAAAGACGTGGAGGTCCAGTTATGACGAGTCCGCGGCTAACCAATCTCAACGTGATCGTGTTGACTATTCTGCCGGCAATTTTGTTAATGTCGGTTGCCTGCGGCGAGGAGACGCAGCCTACGCCTACACCGATTAACGCCGCGGCTCTGATCGAGCAAGCTATCCAAGCTCAACCCCCGGGTGTAACTCCAGCAGACGTCGCCAAGGCCGTACAGGATGCGATGGCACAGCAACCCGGCGTCAGTGAGCAGCAGGTGGCCTCTGCCATAGCCAGGGCACTGTCCGACAGGCCTGGTGTGACTCAAGCTCAGGTGGCCTCCGCTATAGCCAGTGCGCTGTCCGACAGGCCTGGTGTGACTCAAGCTCAGGTGGCCTCCGCTATAGCCAGTGCGCTCTCGGAGAGACCTGGTGTGACTCAAGCTCAGGTGGCTTCCGCTATAGGCAGCGCGCTGTCCGAGAGACCTGGTGCGACTCAGGAGGAAGTCCAAGCAGCAATCGAAACGGCGCTGGCCCAGGTGGTTCCTGCAACCGCCCCACCTTCAGCGCCACAGAATATCGGAGGAACTGTGGTCATGGCCACTGAGCACCCACAGGCGACGGTCCCTCTCATCGCCACAAACATCGTTGAGGAGTACACGAACTCCCTGATTTACAACGGCTTGACCAGACCAGATCCGATTACGTTGGCGGCAACACCTGAGTTGGCAGAGTCCTGGGATGTTTCAGACGGTGGACTGACTTGGACTTTCAACCTGCGCCCTGGAGTCACCTGGAGCGATGGTCAGCCCCTGTCGTCAGGAGATGTCAAGTTCTCTTGGGAGTTCTACTGCCATCCCGACATTCCCGGAAACGAGAACGCTTGTAGTCAAGGATTTAATCTGATCGAAGGCGCCGCTGATTACATTACAGGCAACGCGAGCGGAATTTCCGGCATCGAGTCGATGAATGAAAGCACAGTTCGCATAAAGATGACCGACGTATATGCTCCTTTCCTCAGCCTGACCACCCAGAATTACATCCTTCCCAAGCACGCCCTGGAGAGCATACCAGCAGCGGACCTGGGTGGGCACGACTTTGCGTTGGGCAAAGGCACTATAGGCACTGGGCCTTTTGTCATGGAAACCTGGACGCAGAATGAGAAACTGATCGTCCGTGCCAGGGAGGACTACTGGGAAGGTCGCCCTAGCCTCGACTCCTTCGTCATCTCGTGGTGTCTTGGAGACCAGAGGTCTGCCGCATTCACCCAGATGAAGGTGGGGCAAATCAACCTGATGGCCTTCTTCTGCAACATGCCCCATGACTTCGTTCCTCAGGCGGAATCTGACCCGTCAATAGACTTCTTAGCGTTTCGAGGGACCAATGTGTTCGTCGTCGAATACAATCTGAACACGCCTCCCTTTGATAGCAAGGACGTGCGCTATGCACTTTCCTACGCCACTGACCGTGATGCCATCGGCGAAGGGCTCTACTCTGGCCGGTGGATCTCCCATCCACACGTAACCCCTCCGGCATTCACCGATTTCTACGATCCAGATGTTTCAGTCCCCAACGCCGACAGTGTCAAGCTAGCGGAGTCACTCGGCAACGCCGGGTACACCATAGGTTCGGACGGCCTGTTCAAGGACGGTGACGGCAACACGCTCAATTTTGAACTCTCACATTACCCGTCCGCGTTCCAGTTCGGCCCTGCCTTGCACGCGCAGTGGAAGGATGCAGGTATCGACGTTGAGGTACAGGGGTACGAGTGGGCCGCTTTCTTCTTCCCCATCTATCTTGAAGGCAGTCACGGAGCGCTCGCCCAGGGTAATGAGGCTGGGTTCAACTTCCACCCCATCGTTCCTTGGCTAGACCTCCTAAGCGTCTCAGGCATTAATGGATGGCCCAATGCCCAGGATTATCAAACCCTCATTGAAACCGCAAATGGGACCCTAGACCCTGCCATACAGGCGCAGAGCTACAAGGCGCTTCAGAGCATGATGGCCGAAGACCAGTACGTACTCTTTACAGGCTGGCCAGACGACCTCTGGGGCCACAGTGCTGACCTGGAGCTGCCCAGAGCAGCGAATGGTAAGGCGATGATGAGGTATGTGAAGGACTTCTTCTACAGATAGTAGCCCTAGCCCGTATGAATAACGAGGAAGGCTTGGACAGAACTTCACCCTAACAGCACCGGGACGAGCATCCCGCCCGTCCCGGTGTTTTGTGTTCCCGCCAAAAGTAACATAACTAGTGGCGTATCTCGTTCAATCAGCTTGGACATCTCCCAGAGAGCGCGCAGCATTCACAGAGACGATTGCATCATGTTACAAGGCTCCCTTTGGCTTCTTGCCGTCCTGGTGAGCGGATTGTTGCTGGCCGCTTGCAGTCGAAGTGACGCGAGGCAAGAGGTGGATACTGCAGTCACCGCGGAGGCGGCAAGGGAACTTGACCCAACCCATGCTTCCACCAATACTAGGGATACCGAACAGTTCTTCACCAACGCGGGAGCGCACACTGGACTAAGCTTCCAGCATTCCAGGGACTCCAAGATGTTCAACCTCGGCGGTGGAGCGGCCATCGGCGACTACAATAACGACGGACTCCTAGACGTGTACGCCGTCAACTCCAATGGTCCAAATGCTTTGTATCGCAACAACCTTGACGGCACTTTCGTGGATGTCGCCGACACTGCAGGGGTCGCTGGTCCCCTACCTTCTGGAAACGGCGCTGGCTGGGCCGACTATGACAATGACGGTAATCTTGACCTCTTCGTCGCGGCCTGGGGAGCGAGCAGACTTTTCCACAACAATGGCCCTCCAACTTTCACATTCACCGATGTAACCAGGTCTGCTGGTGTGGGCGACCCCGATGGCACTTATCGAACGATGGGCGTTGCATGGGGCGATTACGACTCCGACGGATACTTAGATCTTCTGGTAGTACGACACCTTGGCGAGTATCATCTGGAAAGGCCAAAGTCCATGGAGTTTAGAGATGTCCCGCGGCCAATTGCCCTCTATCACAACGATGGAGATGGAACCTTCACCGATAAAACCTCGCTACTCGGGAACACTGACGAATTTCCAAGTAACGTAGTAACTGCGGGATTCAAGCCAGGATTCTTAGACTTCGATAACGACGGCGATCCCGATATTTACCTGGTGAACGATTTTGGAAGCCAATTGAATCCAAACGTTCTCTGGCGCAATGACGGCCCTATTAATACAGGGGAATGGCAATTTAGCGATGTGTCCGCCGCTTCCGGAGCTGACCTAGGCATCTTTGGGATGGGGCTGGCAGTCGGAGACTATGACAATGATGGTGACTTTGACCTCTACATGACTAATATGGGGCCAAACCAGCTGCTTCGTAACGAAGGCGACGGAACCTTTAGCAATACAACGGAAGTCGCGGGAGTGGGCCGTGCTACCGTTCCTGGCCCCCCAGGCTACCAAACCAACGTAGGCTGGGGAACGGGTTTCTTTGACTTCAACAATGATGGACTTCTGGACCTTTATGCTGCCGCTGGCTTTGTGGATATGGAACCCTTTCCAAATCCACGCGCGCAGCCCAACGTTCTGTTTGTCAATAGAGGCGACGGCACGTTCGAGGATGTGTCTCTGCGCAGTGGCGCAGACGACACCGGCATTGGACGAGGCGTAGCAATCGCTGATTTCAACAACGATGGCTGTGAAGATATCTTTGTCCTCAATCTGGGAGACAACAGAGGAACACCAGGCGTTTCCAGGGCCATGTGGAACAATTGCTCTCACGGTAATAATTGGTTGACTATAAAGCTAGTGAGCACTGCCAGCAATAGGGATGGCATCGGTGCCAGGTTGAAAGTAACCACAGAAAGCGTCACCCAGATTCGCGAGATGGGTTGCAGCCAAAGTCACATTTCTCACAGTGTCATCCCTGCTCATTTTGGTCTCGGTCAAGCCAAAGAGGTTGACGCTGTGGAGATCCGCTGGCCGAGCGGACGGGTGCAAACTCTCGCGGACGTGGCTGTCAACCAGAAGATTGTTGTAACCGAGCCCTAAGGCGTGATGTGTCGCTGCAACTAACAACCGTACATATCCTAAGGGTTCGCTGTTCCACCCTCTTGCTCATCGCTACGGCAATTGGTGCGGCGCTGCTCCTCGCTTCCTGCCATACCAAGCCGATAGAAAAACGATTGGCGATCCCCACGGAGATAATCGACCCACCTTGGCTCCAAAGTAAAAGAGAAGCCCAACTCGCTACTGTTGGGCAGTTCGAGGTGTTTCACGATTTCGTCTTCACGGACGAGATCGAACGGAGCAACGTCACCTTTCGGCATAGGATCGTGGACGACGCGGGCAGAGACTACAAGTCTGTTCACTATGATCATGGAAACGGTGTCTCCATAGCAGATGTGGATGGCGATGACCTCTACGATATCTATTTCTCTAACCAGGTAGGCGGCAATGAACTCTGGAGAAATATAGGCGACGGCAAGTTCGAGAATATTACAGAATCAGCGGGGGTTGCGGTAGCCGACCGGATTGGCGTAACCGCCTCGTTCGCCGACACCGACAATGACGGGGATCCCGATCTATACATCACCAGCGTTCGGGCAGGCAATATGCTGTTCGAGAACGTCGGCGACGGCAAGTTCAAAGACATTTCCGCTTGGTCCGGCCTCGACTACCAGGGACATTCATCTGGGGCAGTGTTCTTTGACTACAACCGAGACGGATTGCTGGACATATTCTTGACCAACGTGGGAACTTACAGCTTCAGCGACCCAACTTCGCTGACCAGTGGAACGCTTGGTGGCCAGGAAAACATCCGATATACTTGCTACCTGGGCGTCCATGATGCCTTCAGCGGCCATCTCAAGACCAATCGCTCTGAGCGAAGCATTTTATTCAAGAATCTAGGAAACAACCAGTTCGCTCCCGTGTCCGAGGAGGCACAACTTTTAGATACAGGCTGGTCGGGCGATGCCAGCGCCGTTGATGTAAATGGGGACGGCTGGCTCGATCTTTACGTCTTGAACATGCAGGGGTCTGACGAGTACTACGAAAATGTTGAGGGGGCGTATTTTGTGAAGAGAAGCCGCGAGGTCTTTCCGGAAACCCCCTGGGGATCTATGGGAATCAAGACGTTCGATTACGATAACGATGGCGACATGGATATTTTCGTTTCAGACATGCATTCTGATATGAGCGAAGACATCGGGCCGGAGCGTGAGAAGCTCAAATCCCGCATGCAATGGCCTGAGGCGGTTTTGCGCACTGAAGGAACCAGCCTGTTCGGCAATGCATTTTATAGGAACGAGGGAAAGGGACGGCTCAAGGAGGTCTCGCGGCAAATTGGGGTCGAGAACTACTGGCCCTGGGGTATCAGCACCGGCGACCTCAATGCCGACGGCTACGAGGATGTGTTTATCGCCTCAAGCATGAATTACCCGTATCGCTATGGCATCAACTCAGTGCTGTTGAACAACCGGGGGGCTAAGTTTCTGGACAGCGAGTTCATCTTGGGCGTAGAGCCGCGCCGAGATGGTCGAACCGCCACGCCCTGGTTCAAGCTCGACTGCTCAACCAAAGACAGGATACGTAAAGATTGTATAGGCCATACTGGTGAGATTGTCATCTGGGGAGCACTTGGATCAAGGTCATCGGTAATATTCGACTTGGATAACGACGGAGACCTAGACATCGTCACCAACGATTTCAATTCTGAGCCGATGGTGCTAATCAGCAACCTAACCGAAAACAGGGACATCAACTTCCTGAAGATAAAACTGGTAGGCACGGAGTCGAATCGCAGCGGACTGGGGTCTGTTGTGAAGGTCAGCGCAGGCGGCGAGACTTACACTAAGGTCAACGATGGGAAGTCGGGATATCTCTCCCAAAGCCTCTATCCACTCTATTTCGGCCTGGGAGATTCTGAAATCGTCGATCGCGTCGAAGTGCTCTGGCCTTCTGGCCGGAAACAAGTCGCGCTTGGCCTTATCAAAGCCAACTCTCTCATTGAATTAAGGGAGCGATGAGTAGGGCTTTGGTCCAACCAACGCGCCAGGGACGCCCCGAGGCTCGCTACGACTAGTACACGGTGGAGGCTAGAGGGAGGGGGTTTGCCCCTCAAAGAGGAACCCCGTTATGATTTCATTGTAGGGCTGGTACAGGAGGCGTCCGATTAGAAGTAGCCCGCCCAAGCTCAGGAAAGCGGCCACGCGATAGCCCTGCTCCGAGGCGAAAGAGTCGAACAGGAAGAGCTTGACGATGAGACTCGCCAGCCTCGGCTTGCTGGCGAGTCGGAGTATCCGCCACCTCTTGATGACGCCCAGTAGGATCCCAGCACTGGCGTACAGCGCCCACACCAGACTGAGAGCCAGGTTCTTTGTGTAGAACGCCGTTCTGCCAATGGCGTCCACGATGCCGCTGTCAGCGGCCGCGATGACTTCAGCGCTGAGGGTCCAAAGCGTCAGTAAGTTGGCGCCTACAACAAGAACGGGAAGAATGGCGTCCGTGTCTATTGTTGTAGTATCGGTTCTCCTTCTCCACATGACCAAAGCCGCAAGCTACAGCGAGGCTATACCCGAAGCGAACGCGAGCGTGTGGTAGTTGAGGAACACTCTAAAGTCGCTCGAATCGACGGGCGTCTCAACGACGCGCAGCCACGCAGCAAGGGTCGCGAATAAGCCCACGCTGAACAGCCGCAACTCGAACAAACGCAGCCAGAAGGATAGCCACCCATGTGACCACTTCCCAGACACCCCCTAGCTGGGTTGACACAAGCAGGGTTAGCACAACGTTGCCCGCAGTAAGAAACGTGGGGAACAGCGCGAGCGCGAGCGTAACCGCGCACATCCAGGGATGGAATTCGTCCTAGAGTAGGCCATAACCTATTCCGAGATACCCCGAGGCGCTATTAATCATAAAGGACAGGTCGAACGCCCGAGGCGCGCTCCGCCAGATGACGCGAAAGAGCATCGTAGCACCCACGAAGATCAAGAATATCGCCGTCAGGTTCCCCTGAGAGATCGCCAGACTCAGGGATTGCCCGCCATCCTGATACCAGACGCCTAAGGGTAGCAGAGATGCGACAAGCGCGAGGAGGGTGAATCGGCGCCAGTTCCGAAACGCTGACAGAGCCAGAACGCCGACGTCGACCATTATGATGTAGAGCATAATCTGGGCATTCGCGTAGCCGCTGAACGCCTCTTCCGCTCCCTCGTCGAACGCGCCGATGATGAATGGGGCTAGGAACGCACCGAATATGCCGATCAACGCCAACGCCACCGAGTCGTGCCGCAGAGCCAGAGCCGACGCCGCCACGCTGATGAGCAACAGCAGCCCGACGGGCGTATATGCGCCAATCAGACCATAGAAGGCGAAGGCGGCGAACATAGCCAGGTAAGAAATCGCAGTGCCACCGCCTGCAAGGGTCTGCGAGTAGACAAAGTACCTCCTGAAGCAGTACTCGCTGGCTCCAATGAGCCCAAGGTTGCCTATGATCCCTAGGAATACGGGGCCCGCCTCGCCGACCCAGTTAGTACCGAAAGCCCGCCTCAGAAAGAAGCCAACCCTAATCACGACCACCAGTAATCCTATTCGAGCCAGTCAGTTGCCTCCCAGGATAAGCTCCCAGTCCATCTGGAAACGCTACGTGGGCGTGGAAGGCCCTGAAGGCCCAACAGGCCTGCCAGGAGACACGGGCGCAATCGCCCTCGCTACAGCCAGGACGGGGCCCGGCGCACGAGCGGGCGAGAGTCTCCTCTCTCCGCGAGCTAGGCATTCCTCTCTGGAAGAACGACACAAACCGTAGCTGGCCAAGCTTGCGCGTATCTGCCTGACTTCTGGTTGCAACTCGTAAACCATGCGCTGAAGATCAGCCAGCGAAAGCTCTTCAGAAGGGGCTTCGGCAGCTTACTCGAGCCTCAAGGATGAGCCACAGTGTATGCAGTAGATGCTAGATTCCGCGTTCTCTGAGTCGCAGCTAGGGCAGCGCATGAAGTCATATCTTTCTTATCATAGAGACTCAGGCGTGCAGTTCGATGATGTCCCCGTCGCTAAGCCGGTGTCCCGACTGATGTGCTTGCCGCGAAATTTGCCCGATTGGCCCCATAGCACCGCATACTTCAACCCGCGCACCAAATCCCTGTGTACGTGCTCCGCCACCGTACTGCCCACAGGCAAGGCGAACGGTACATCACGCTGGAATTCCTCCAGCTTCTCTGTCGACGACTTTGTGTATACTCGCACTTCGTAGAGGGCTTGGAAGGTCTCCTCGGCCAATTCATCTATGCCTACCTCCCCCATCAGCACTCGACATTATGACTGGGTAGTCGTTGCCGAAAGTGGCGTCCGGTATGTCCTCCTTGTCTCCCACCAGAATCAGTGGCATTGGGAGCGCGGGGATGTCTCCGCTATTTGCGTCCGACCTTCTCGTTTTCGAGAAGGTCCACTGCTCCAATCCCGACAGCACCTCACGCGCTTGTAGACACGGCATCCATAGAGAGGTCGACCGCGTCGCCACTTACCTTGTCTGGAAACACGATGGCCGAATACAAAGAGAACGACGAGAGGTCGGTGGCTACGTACACGGTGCCTTGGTCTGACGCTCCGATCACTAGGTCGTTGTCCGGCGACAACCGCGACGACTTCTCCATCAGCCACTACGAGACCCAGGGTCTCGACGCCACTCTGGCCCACTACAACGGGGAGCAGAGCATCGACGGCCAGTGGTACGTGTTCATCGTCGACGAGAACGACCTGGTCATCGGGCATCCCGACGCCCACCGCCTGGGCCTCGACCTCAAGGGCTGGGTGGGCACTGACGCCAACGGCTACAATTTCGGGCCGGACATGCTCCCGGCCACCGAGGAGGGCAAGTGGGTGTCCTACGTGTACGAGAACCCGGAGAGCGGGGGCATCGGGGCCGATCACACCGGCGCGCTGGAGTACAAGCACGTCTAGGTGGTGAGGCACGATGGGCTGCTGTTCGCATCGGGCTGGTATGTCTCCGCCGACGAGTACACCAAGTTCGTGGTGGACGAAGCCATGGCGAGGTATCACGCTGGTGGGCTGGAGGCGACCCAGACTTACTGGAACTGTGGATCATAGCGCGGATGAGCACCAGAGACGTGGATACATATCTGGACCAGCTGTATGGCGCCATACAGATGATCGAGTCGGGAACTACCACCGTACAGGCTATTCACAGAGCGGGAGGTCCTCGAAGCCCTGTCAGTATGAACGTGGCCGACAAAGCGATCAAGGCTTATCAGGACTCCGCCATGCGGGTCTCCTATGCGCAAGAATTCGTTGAAGGAAAAACTCGCTAGAGGTGAGACGGTTGTGGGGTGTGACTTGTCATTCGCCTCTCCTTTCGTTGCCGAGTTGATCGGGGCTGCAGGGTTTGATTTCGTACTGATAAATGCCGAGTACAGCTCCATAAGCGATGAACAAGCAGAACACATAGTGCGAGCGGCATTCGTGCGGAATACACCAACGGTAGTATCTGTGCGCTCGGAGGGCGATCTGTACGGATGCC
This sequence comes from Dehalococcoidia bacterium, assembly GCA_965217565.1. GTDB lineage: Bacteria > Chloroflexota > Dehalococcoidia > Lucifugimonadales > CATOSD01 > CBDCIS01. The sequence goes on along the minus strand of CBDCIS010000003.1, from coordinate 269,625 downwards.
GGCGGATGTTGGACCGGGGCGCGCTGGGTATAGTGATGCCTAGTGTGCGGAGTAGGGCAGACGCGGAGGCTTTCGTCCAGGCATGTAAGTTCGTGCCCGATGGGATACGCGACCAGTGCTCCTTCATACAGACCAACGACTTCGGCATGAACCGAACTCCTCAGGAATACAGCACTTTCGCAAACCAGGAGGTTCTGTGCGTCGCGCTGTGCGAGAACATAGAGTCCATAGATGCGATTGGGGAGATTGCGGCGGTGCCCGGCCTGGACGCCGTTTGGATCGGGGCAGGCAACCTCGCTGCGGAGCTGGGGTGGCCGGGGCAGACTGAGGTTCAGCGCATTGTAAGCCAGATGAGCAAGGTCGTTCTTGACGCGGGTAAGGTGGTAGGCGCGGGCAGCCGGCACGGAGACCTTACGCAGCTGCGAGCCGACGGGACGCGTTTCGTAGTCTGCATCGCTCATGATCTGTTGAGGGGAGCCCTCGGCACCTATTTGGAACGAGCTAGGGCACCGTAACCGTGAAGGAAGCCCGCCTGAACTAGCGCTCGTGTTTCTCAGGCGTTCTGCACCGGGCTCGTCCAACGAGTCGTCTACGTCGACTCGGTAGCTGTTTCGATTATGACCCGCTCGGTTGAGCGTGGGACCAACGACACCACCCCGCCATGGAGACTTGCCTCTTGGCCTTTCGGGCTGATAACCGTTGCTTCTGTAATCTCGACCCGATTCTCCCTGCCCGCATTCACTTGCCGCCGGAGTCATCGTAATACTGACTTGGCGAGGTGGGCCCTCGGTAACGGTAAAGGCAACGGTTGCAGCAGACGGCCCCATCGGCATGAAGCGGGAACCCCCCAGTCTTGGTGGTCGAGCCAGTCTCGGAATCGGTCTGGGACGCAGCTCAGATTCAGGCTTGGGGTCAGGCTCAGGCCCTACGCCGTTGCGGGTCGAGGAACATTTGGATTCCATCCGCCAACCCATTCAGGGCCAGGACCACGAGGACCAGCATAAAGCCAGGGCCGACGCCGTACCACGGCGCGTGATTCAGGAAAGACTTGGCCGTTCCGATCATCAGTCCCCAGGACGGGTATGACGGCTCTGGGAGGGCTGCCTGCATATCTGGACCTGGCACAGGTCGCGGGGTTTGAGGTCAATGGTGGAGCTTCACGTGGGTCTGCGGGAAGGTGGTCAGGGCGGGAGCGATAGCCAGGTGATCAGCTTGCTGGTGCTGCTGAACCTGGCTGGCGGGGAGTTTGTGGACGATCTGCGGATTCTGGAGAAGGACGAGGGGTTCTGCAGGGTGTTGGGGAAGGTGGAGACCCACGCGATGCGTCGGAGGGAGCGCAGGGCAACAGAGAGGAGGTGGCGAACGGACCGGCGACGTAGTGTGCCGTCGGCCTCGGCGGTGTTTCGCTACCTTATGGCGTTCCACGACGAGGGTGAGGAGGAAAGGAGGCTTCCTCACACCGCTTTCATACCTGCTGCCAACGAAGCGCTGGAGGGACTGGGGAAGGTTAACGGCGATTTAGTCGGCTTCGTCCAGAGCCGTTCGTCCCATACTCAAGCTACGCTGGACATGGACACGTGCCTGGTTGAGACCGAAAAGCATCAGGCGCTCTACAGTTACAAGAAGTATAAGGCCTATCAACCACTGACAACCTACTGGGCTGAAGCTGACCTCATTGTCCACTCGGAGTTCCGGGACGGCACGTGCGGGCGGGACATCAGCAGCTTTGGGTGCTCAAAGAGGCGTTACGGCATGTACCGGCTGGGGTAGAGAAGGTCTTGATGCGCTCGGACACGGCAGGCTATCAGCAGGAGTTGCTCAAGTACTGCGCCGAGGATGATGGGAATAAGCCCTTTAGTGTCATCGAGTTCGCCGTGGGTGTGGATGTGACGAGGGAGTTCAAGAAGGCGGTATCGGAAGTGGCAGAGGCTGGAACGTGAGATTGACGGTAATAAGATTCCAACGGACCAGCAGTGGGCCTAGGTGTGCTTCGTGCCCAACTGGATAGGCCACAGCAAGAAGAGTCCTGACTACCGCTTCATAGCCATTAGGGAGCCTCTGCGACAGGTGCCTCTAGTGGGAATGGGAGAGCAGCTAGACCTGCCATTTCCCACCATGGAGATGGCGGATAAAAGCTGGCACAAGGTCTTTGGAGTGGTAACCAACCAAGACCTTCGGGGAGACGAGCTGATCTGGTGGTACCGGCAGAGGTGCGGCAAGAGCGGGGAGGCCCATGGAGTGCTGAAGGACGACCTGGCAGCAGGCAAGCTGCCGTCAGGCTACTTCGGAGTGAACGCTGCGTGGTGGGCCATAGCGGTGTTGGCCTTCAACCTGAACTCGGCGATGAAACGTTTGGTATTGGGTAAGGAGTGGGTGAGCAAGCGGCTCAAGGCTGTGCGCTTTGCCTTCATCTCACTTCCAGGTCGAGTGGTGCGGAGGGCCAGGACGCTTATCATCCGCCTGAGCTGGGGACATCCCTCTTACAGGCTGTTGCTGAGGGCACGGAAGGGCATTGTCGCACTGGCGCACAGCCCACCGTGAGATATCTGAACCAATACTGCCTTCAATTGAGGTGGCTGACTCAAAGCCGCCAAGGACGGTCACGCCTCCTAAAGACCGCGAAGGGCATGAAAACAGACCTCGAAGGCCACAGATGAGCCCGTATGTCCCTGACCAGCGTCCTGGGCGTCCAGATCGGTCTTTGTCTGGAGGCCATGGGTCGCCTCAGTACCAACATGAGCCTCTCGTCGATGCTAGGCGGTGGATTTGGGTTCCATCGGTAGTGTCTAAGAGGGTGTGTGAGAAGTCTTGGATATGTATTAGAATGGAGGCATGAAACGCAAAGCATACCCCAGTGACCTGACTGATGAACAGTGGAAGATGCTCGCTCCGCTACTCCCGGCAGCCAAAACTGGGGGAAGGCCACGTACTGTAGACCTGCGGGAAGTCGTCAACGGCATTCTATACGTTCTGCGCAACGGTTGCACGTGGCGAGCCATGCCGCATGACCTCCCGCCTTGGGGTACTGTATGGTGGTATTTTCGGGAGTGGAGAGAGGATGGTACATGGGAACGAGCCAATGACGCTCTCCGAGTCAAGGTCCGGCAGGCCGAGGGGAGGAACCCGACACCTAGCGCTGCTATCATAGACAGCCCCAGTCGGTCAAGACTACGGAAAAAGGGGGCCTCGTGGCTATGACGCTGGCAAGAAGGTCAACGGTCGAAAGCGACATATCATTGTAGATACCATGGGGTTGCTGCTGGCGGTGGTGGTGCATCCTGCCAATATCCAGGATAGGGATGGGGCGAAGCTGGTCATCGATAAATTGATAGGGAGGTTTCCCCGCATGAGGTTGGTCTGGGCCGATGCTGGCTATGCTGGAAAGCTGGTCGAGTGGGTCTGGGCCCTGACAGGCTGGGCACTCGAGATTGTCAAGCGCCCCAGGGACAGCCACCGTTTTCAAGTGCTGCCGCGAAGATGGGTGGTCGAACGAACATTCGCGTGGCTCAGCAGGTGCCGTCGGATGAGCAAGGACTACGAAGCTCTGTCCGATACAACCGAGGCGTGGACCCATATAGCTATGATTCATCTCATGCTCCGACGCTTAGCACCAACCTAATTTGAACTTCTCACACACCCTCTCAGTCTCAGGGCGGTAGGTGTATCAGTTTGAAACCGAAAACGCTTGACCCTGCATATAGAAGTATCATACCATGAGACCGTCACAGCAGTTCTCATGGCAGGGCAAGGCACATCGAGGATCGGCCAATGGCGTGGGGCGCATCGTGCCCCCTCGTCGGTGTGCTGATAAAGCGTAAGGGTGAACTGCTGTGACACGTAGCCTCAACCTTGGTCGTCGAGGGGGTTTCCGTGTCACAGCAACCAGAGACGAAGGGGGTCGTAGGCGGTCTTATAATTCTTGCCGTGATAGCCGCCCTCATCATAGGCCTGGTCTGGTGGGGGGTCTCGTCGCTTATCAGTTCCGATGAACCGACACAGGCTATTGCTGCTCCTACTCCCAAGCCGACACCTGCGACACAGGTTTCTCCTGCTCCCAGGATGACGCCTACGGCACAGGCCGTTCCTACGCCTCGGCCGACTGTCGTATCCACACTGGGAGTGTCGCTAAGCAAGATACAGAGTCTGTTCGAGAATACGGGGTATCAGCCGTTCGACCGCTTTAGCGATACAGAGCGATCCGCCATGTACTTTGACGGAGGTGGCAGCGCTGTCATCGTGAGTCTGTACGGATACCCGAATGATATAGAGTCCATTGGGGTTTCCTTCAGCGGATTGAACGAGACAATGGTCGTGGCTCTAACCGTCGAGATACTTATAGCAGAACTCGATCCAGACTGGACAGACCGTGTACGCGATTGGGTGTACGACAACTACCCGCGTGGGGGTCGCAAGAAAATCGAGATGACCGCGGGAACCTTGGTGGTCACGCTCGACACAGGCAACACCCCAAGTGGGAGTGGCTGGATAGCAGAACTGCTACTAGAAAGGCACTACGACTAAGGCCCAAGAGAGAAGGGATAGTAGAAGCTGTGCCGACCGTACAGAGTGACTACGACGAACAGATGCAACCAGTCTGGGCCAACCCGGAACGCCGAAGGGAGTTACGAGAACAATACTGGCACGCGCGCTGTGACTACCTAGAAGGGAAACTTGAGGTGCTTAGCGCGCTCACGCTTATACGCTTCGTAGCCCCCCTTATAGAAGAAGCCTCCAACGAAGAAAGACTGATCGACCCGATCAAGCTGGTATTGTCTGAGCTGCCGGTTGAGTCTCCGTCTACGCCACCACAAGATGACTGTGCGGCCCAATTTGCAGATGGCTGGCATGAAATGATTCGGACGTTGAATCGCGAATTGCATGGCTAACCTATGCCTCCCATAGTATCCTCATCATTGTCTGTGTGTGATATAGTAATGTACTCTGAACAGGAGGTCAAAATGTCACCAGGACCCAATGGTGAGAAGCGTCCCGACAGTGTGATGGGTCGTGCTCTGGAAGTGCTGGAGATTGCCACCGGGGAGGCCATCGAGAAGCCGTCGAACAGGAAGATAATCGAGGTGGTAGAGCGTCCTGCTCCCAAGTAGCAAGATGTAAGTGGTGTCCCTAGCGAGAGAGACCTCCAGCGCAACAACGCTGGGGGTCTTCGTTTGAATCCCACATCGTGGCAGGAAAGTGTTGCCAAATACGCACAAATATCCTATAATATGTAAGTGAATCGCCTATCGACAGAGTTGAGAATGCAGGCTCTCAGCATGTTAGTTGAGGGTAGTTCGATGCGCTCTGTCTCGCGGGTCTTGGGCATCTCGATAAACACTGTGTCCAAGCTGTTGGTCGATGCCGGCCGGACCTGCCTGTGGTATCACAACCTGGCAGTGCACAGAGTTAATGCCAGCTACGTTGAGTCGGACGAAATCTGGTCGTTCGTCCTGGCGAAGCAGAAGAACGCGGCACAGGCCACTGGGGTCATAGACCATGCCGGGGATGTTTGGACCTGGACTGCAATAGACAAGGAAAGCAAGCTGCTCATCTCCTGGCTGGTGGGAGACCGGAGCCCGGACACTGCTAAGGCCTTCATGTCCGACCTGCAATCCAGGTTGTCCAGCAGGGTACAGTTGACCACTGACGGCTTGAGGGCCTACTTCGAGGCAGTGGAAGGGGCCTTCGGCGCGAACGTTGACTACGCCCAGTTGGTGAAACAGTACAGCGGCATTCCGTCGAGGGGACCAGAGCGTCGCTACTCACCAGGCAGGGTGTCGTTTGCTCAGAAGGTGAGCGTGTCCGGCTCGCCCGACATGGCCCAGGTGAGCACGTCCCACATAGAGCGGCACAACCTGACTATCCGCATGTCGCTGCGTAGGTTCACCCGGCTGACGAATGCCTTCTCCAAGAAGGTAGAGAACCACATCTACGCACTGGCGCTGCTGTCGGTCTGGTACAACTTCTGCCGACCCCACATGAGCCTGGGTAGGAGGACGCCTGCGATGGTCGCTGGTCTAGCGACGTATCCCAGGGACATGCGCTGGCTGGTGAACCTGATGGACGAGATGGCGCCAGGTCCCCAAAAAGGGTCGTACAGGAAGAAGGGCTAGTGATACATATTGTCAAGCCCAGCTAAGGCCTGTACACTCTGCTTGGTAGGAGGTTACGAGATGGCAACTACTGGTGAATCCCCTAGCAGAGACCTGACATTCGAGTGGGGTCGAACGGCCCCAGATGAGCTAGCCAAGATTGGCGATTCCATTGATATGAAGGCTGTCGGTGTCTTTGCGGCGGCCAGCCTGATCGTTGGTGTTGCAGCAACTCGCATAGATGCCATCGACTTGGATTGGACACTTACGCCGCTAGTGGTCGCCGCGGCGTCGTACCTAGGTGTCCTGCTCTTAAGCTGGCTCGTCTTGCTTCCAAAAGAGTTTGCAGGCCCCGATGACCCCTCGATCCTTAGAGAGAGCTATTGGGGTATGAACCGAGAAGAGGCTCAGGTCCAGTACTGGCGCTTTGTCGAATCCGCGTACCGCGATACGTACAAGAAGATTCGTGTCAAGGGACTATGTCTCAGAATCGCAGTCGTCGGCCTCGGCATAGAAGTACTAGCCCTTACGACGTGGCTTGTCCTTCTTGCCGTCCTCTGAACGTCCAGCCCTTGTCTCCGAGTCCTCAACGTGTACCCTAAGAACGGGACGCTTCGGGTCGGGCGCTTCCTTCTTCGGTTCTTGCGTCTCGCTCTTGGGTTTGTCTTTGGGCTTGTCTGCCACAGTCGTATACCTCTGGCTCTCTGCCGAATTTTACGCCTCGATGTAGGAACCCACCGAGGCGTTCCCCATTATGGAGAATTTCCGAACATTTGTCAAGAGAAATTCCCTGATTGAAACTGAGACAGTACCGTTCCATCCGAGGAGTTGACAATTGGGGATGTTTGTGTCTAAGATGACGGATTATCGCAATGCGACAATGTCTTTGGGTGGAGACGTTAGAGCTTCGAAGGAGAGGAGTATGGCACCATGCAGCTAAAATCTGTGGATAGAAGACTAATGATAGGCTTTGCGCTTGCGGCGGTTCTTACCGTCGCACTAGCCTGTGGTGCAGCTGAGGACGAGCCGACCGTCGCGCCGGCCGCACAGGCGCAACCATCGGCCACAACGGCGCCCGCGCCGGCCGCACAGGTACAGCCTACGGCTACCTCAGCGCCCGCGCCGGTTGCACTTGTGCAACCCGCAGCCACAACAGCGCCAGCCGCCAAGCCGGTCAAAAGAGGGGGCAGGTTGATCATCGGGAAGATAGCTGATGTTTGTGGCCTTGACGTCCACGGCCCCGGAGGCGGGTGTGAAGCGACGTGGAAGATTACCACCATGGTATACGAGAGCATCCTGTACGTCGACGAAGACCTCAACTTTGTTCCCCTTCTAGCAGAAAGCTGGAAGACCTCCGACAATAAAACATATGTGTTCCAGCTCCGTAAAGATCTCCAGTTCCACCGGAAGAATAACAAGGGCACCAAGTTCCCCACTGGCCGGGAGGTCAGCGCGGATGATGCAGTGTTCAGCCTCAAGCGCTCGGTAGACCCAGATGTCGGTGGATACTGGGGGCGCAAGCTCTTTGGCCTTGGCCCTGAAATCAAGGTGATAGGGCCCTACGAGTTCAGCATCACCGTGGCAGAGCCTAACGCGCTGGTGCTCCCCATGATAGGCCACATGAATCACGCCATCGTCCCAGGAGCCGAAGTTGCCGAGGGTACGATTAACATGGAGGAAGAAATGCTTGGCGCCGGGCCTTTTGAGGTGACTGAGTGGGTAAAGGACGCTCGCTGGCGCTTAGATAAATTCGACGATTACTGGCAGCCAAAACTGTTGGGAAGGGATGTCCCTATATTGGACGGGGTGGATGAGCCTATAATCCCCGATGATGCTACACGTCTAGCTGCGCTGCGGGTGGGGGAAATACATCTGACCTACTTTGAAAACCCAAAGATGCTGGACATAGCAGAGGGCGACCCTAACCTCACTATTCGCGACCAACCGACGACCAACTACTATCGGATAGACGTGCAAGCCGCCAACCCTGTTAGTAAAAACCCTGCACTGGCAGATGTACGGGTGCGCCAGGCTTTGATGTACGCAACCGATCGCGCGGAAATTGCGCGAGTTGCTGCGTTCGGATATGCCAGGCCGACAGCGATGGTTTCGGCCCTGCGTGGTGAGTTTGCTATCCCACTGGAGGACCTGCCTGGATACACCTACGATGTGGAAAAAGCTAAGAAACTACTGGCCGACGCAGGGTACGCTAACGGTGCGGACGTAGGTCAGATGATGGTGACTCCATACATTCCGCTGACAGTTACCATCGGGCAACTGTTGAAGCAGCAGTGGGCTAAAGCGGGTATGGAAGCGGAGATTGTTGTGCAAGAACAGAGCGTGTGGATTGACGGCCTATTCGCGGGGGAGTACGACACTCTAGTATCCTGGAGCGCCGGATACACCGACCCGGTCCTTAACTTGTTGGGTTATAACGAGCAGTCCCTCAAGACAAGGTACGGCCTGGTCGAACCCGAATTCCACGAGCTACTGGGTGCCATGGCCAACGAGGTCGATGCAAGCCTTCGCGTACAGCGGGTCCATGATGTGGAGCGGAAGTATGCTGAGCTGGCCTTCCATCTGCCTGTGATTACAAAGGACACACTGCTTGCGTGGAGAAAGGATATCGTGGGGGGGCTCAAATTTGAAAAGGTTGACGGGTTCGGGGTTCCATTATGGAAAGCCATTCAGGAGGTTCATCTGCTGAAATAATGGGTTTGTTTCCTACCGACAGTTTTGTAGCCGTCTATGGAGGCGGTATGTAGAGGTGCCTGTTGGGCAATGTTTCACCCGGTCACACCTGGATGTCCCGTTGCCTGGCACGCTCGGATAGTTCAAGGGCTTGTCACGGGGTAAAACCCATTCTCACACCTCAGGAGGCAGTAAGAGTAAAGCCGCTTCAGAGTTACCTTGCCCACCACATGGTCTCCACGGTGCGAGAGCAACAAGTGCGGCAGGCACCCCTGGCCTTCACGAGAGACAAAACTGATATACTGGCACTTGGTTCGCCTCCACGTGTGGTTAGGTCCACATCCATACCCATGGACTCTAGCATACTGGAGGCGACGACACTTTCATAGGTAATGCACCCGCGGGCAGTCCTGCTGAACATGAGGAATCTTGCATGTTTTTCGGGCCGACCCGAGAACCTAACAGTCTAAGGTCGGTGGCAGCTACCAGTGTTCGGGGAAGATTAGCGAGGACTACTTCAATGCGCTGGATACCTCGCGAGAGCTAAAACTCCACTGACACGATGAGTTTGACAGAAGGGGTACGCGGTTGGCACCTATCCGTCAGGACTAGGTGCCACTTTAGCGCTTATCGCGTTATCTTTGGCGCGTCTGGGGAATTATGACCAGATTTCTTGTTACTCGGACGGTGACGGCTCTGTTCACCCTCTTAGGGGTAGCCACAATAATTTTCACAGTGCTTCACTTCGTTCCAGGGGGATTCGCCAAGAGCTATCTAGGAGAAATAGCCATTGAGCACCCCGAGCTCATAGAGCATGTAAATAAAAAATATGGCCTTGATAGGCCGCTGATAGTACAGTATGGCGTCTGGCTGGGGAATGCCCTGAAAGGCGATCTTGGAACCTCCCTAAGGAGCCGGATTCCTGTACGAAAAGAGATTTACAACCGAGGACGGGTGAGTGCTGAGCTAGCGCTGCTCGCGACCCTGTTCTCGGTCGTAGTGGGCGTACCCTCAGGTGTTATTAGCGCCATCTGGCGGGGTAAAGGTGTGGGTATTATTATTCAGTTGGGGGCAATCCTTGGGTTATCTATCCCTAGCTTTGTAATAGGCACATTCCTCATCTTTTTTGTCTCCACCTTACATCTGGGGCTCCCCATTGCTGGTTATGTACCACCCAGCGAAAACCTTTTGGGTCATTTTGGTTCTATGGTCCTTCCAGTCTTTACTCTCGGAGCCATTACCACTGCTGTCGTGATGCGTTTTACCAGATCCACCATGCTCGAGGTTCTGTCGGAGCCCTTCGTGACCACTGCACATAGCAAGGGTCTGGGCGATTACATAGTTTTGCGGCGGCATGTCCTACGCAATGCCCTAATCCCCACCGTAACCGTCGTAGGAATCAATATGGGCTACCTTCTGAGCGGAACTCTCATTGTTGAACAGATCTTCTCGTTACCAGGGCTGGGCCGTTTTGCCCTCCAAGGGGTGATGGGGCGAGACTATCCCGTAGCCCAAGGTGCCGTTCTTTTCGGCGCCGCGATGTTTGTGTTGGTCAACTTCATCACAGACGTCGTTTACGCCTTTTTGGATCCGCGCATCAGGTACTAGATCGATATGGCTGTGGCAAACATAAGTTCAACCGCTAGGCACATGGGGGCTTTACTTAGCTTGGCGCGCCGACACCCGGGTGCATCGATTCCACTGGTGTTTCTTCTTGTAACAGTCTTGGTAGCGCTGGTTGGTCCTACTTTAGGAACTGGAAACGCAGAATTCATTAACCCCGTGGAGGTATTGACTGGCCCATCCAGGGAGTTTCCCTTCGGGAACGATCACCTGGGCAGGAGTGTACTGGCCAGGCTTGTTATCGCCCTTCGGGTCTCTCTAGGCCTTGCGATTACGTCTGCGTTGCTCGCTGCTATGGTCGGCGCCCTCATAGGTCTGATAGCTGGCTACGTCGGGGGGAAAGTGGACGAAATAGTCATGCGTCTGATGGACATCATCTTTGCCTTCCCCGTGCTGCTAATGGCTGTCCTCATCGCCGCCCTTTTGGGGCCTGGGATAAAGGGCGTAATCATTACTATCATCATCGTCACATGTCCCTCTTTCAGTCGCGTTGTGCGTGGGCCCACACTAAGCGTTCGCGAACGGGATTATGTAACGGCAGCACGGGCCATGGGAGCGTCGCCGGTACGGATCGTCCTTCGCCACGTGTTGCCTAACGTGATGGCGGCCATCTTAGTCCAGCTCTCTTACACTCTGTCGGTAGCTTTAATTATTGAGGGGTCCTTGAGCTTTCTGGGACTTGGAGTCCAGCCGCCTTTTCCTTCCTTAGGTTCTCTACTGAGCGATGGCAAGGTGTTTATGGAGGCAGCTTGGTGGCTGGTAGTTTTCCCGGGCGTCACCCTCGCTTTAGCCATAATAGCCATCAACGTCTCTGGCGACTGGTTGCGCGATTTCTGGGACCCTAGGCTCAGACGCCTCGCCCGCTGATTTAAGCTCCCATTATCAGCCAACCTCCTTTGACGACGGTGGGCTTGTCATTTGGGTTCCACAAAGATGGGTACTCGCTTAGGGTCCCCTACCATCATCTTGTCGATATCCAGCAAAGCCAAAGCTCCTAACCCGTCGATCTAGAGAGCAGACTCGGCCCTTGGCAAAGGGGGACCCCCTCTGGAGGGGAGAGAGTACGCCGCTCTCGATGGCAAGGAGGCGGATGTACAGCAACCAACAGACGCATCAAGGCTCTTGTCAATAGGCTGGGCCGATGCTAACATGCCCGCATAAGAGTTTTCGAACGCAGGGAGGATACGATGGATATAGTGGGCTATGCCGACCGATTCAGCGTACGCGCAGGGGATACAATTCGGTTTATGGTGAGTTGCAAGCTACCAAGCTACCAAGCCGACATTGTGCGGCTGATCCATGGTGACCTCAACCCCGAGGGGCCGGGTTTCAAGGAGAAGCTCGTTCAGAATGTTGGGACCTTTTCGGGTCAGTTCCAGAAATTGGTGATAGGGTCCTACGTCGTCGTCCCGGACCACGCACTCTTGAGAATGAAGGAGAGCTTTACGCTGCTAGCCTGGATCTCCTCTACCACCCCTACCAAGGACTCGCAAGGCCTGCTGACCAAGTGGTCGGATTCCAGTGGCACAGGCTATGGCCTGGTCCTGGACGGCGACAATGGCCTAACCTTATGGGTCGGGGGCAGCGACGGGCGGGTGGAGCGCATTTCCACCGGTGTGCCCGTGCGCGCGCCGGCCTTGCACGCGCCCGCCTGGTACTTTGTGGCCGCGTCCTATGACTCATCCACTGGAAGGGTTTTGCTGTACCAGCAACCCAAGACCATTTGGCCCATGGATGAGACTGCTGCGGTGGTCGAAAGAGACATCGGGCAGTTGGGAATCGCTGAGAATGGTATGCCACTCATAATGGCGGGCTACTGCGAGGGAGAGGAATCCGCTAGACCGAGCATAGCTGGCCTCTACAACGGTAAAATCGACCGACCGGCGGTTTTCGGGCGCGGCCTGAGCTTACAAGAGCTTGAAGCGCTCCGGGATGGCGCTTCGCCCTCAGAGTTCGGGGATAGCCTCATTGGAGCCTGGGACTTTGGTAGAGACTTCTCCTCTGACCTAGCCACCGATAGCTCCAACAACGGCCTGCACGGCAACACAGTTAACAGGCCCACCCGGGCGATGGCAGGTCACAACTGGACAGCGAACTATATCGACTTCAACCGGGCTCCCCAGGAATACGGGGCCATTCACTTTCACGACGATGACCTGGATGACGCTCGATGGGACGTAAGCTTCGAGTTCCAGGTGCCAACGGACCTCAAGAGCGGGGTGTACGGTGCCCGTCTTATGGAGGGTGACTCTGAGGATTATGTGCCGTTCTTCGTCCGTCCGTCAATTGGCGCCTCTACATCCAAGATCCTGTTTCTGGTGCCCACCAATAGCTATCTCACCTACGCCAACAACCATTCGTACGCCCGAACCGAATTTTCCGGACGGGTTGGATGGGTGCCCACCACCCCGCAAGACAAATTCATCGAAGAGAACCACCTGAATAGCACCTATGACGTTCATACCGATGGCTCCCCTGTGTTCTACACTTCCCGCCGTCGCCCCAACCTGACTATGCGTCCCAAATACAACTTTTGGTATCTCCGGTTGGGCAGAGGCGGTCCCTGGCAGTTCAATGGGGACTTGCACCTGGTGGACTGGCTGGATGAGCAAGGGTACGACTACGACGTGGCCACCGACGAAGACGTTCAATTGGAAGGTGCGGACCTCTTTAGGGCCTACAACGTGGTCGTGACGGGAAGCCATCCCGAGTACTGGTCGTCACAGGGACTCGACGCGATGGACACGTATCTGGCTGGTGGCGGGAGGCTCATGTACCTGGGCGGCAACGGCTTCTTCTCGGTAGTCTCGTTTCCTCCGGACAGCACGCATTGTATTGAGATGCGCCGGTCGGCAGCACGGCCTCACGATGAAGCGGGACAAAACAACCACAGCTTCACAGGTGAGGCAGGGATGAATTGGAATGCCAGGGGCCGGCCGTCGGGGCGCATCCTAGGGGTAGGCTCCTCGACCGGCACTGGATTCGATTACAGCATGCCGTATCATCGATTGGAGGACAGCTACGATCCCAGAGCCGCCTTTATCTTTGAAGGTATCGGAAAGGACGAGGTTATCGGGAACTTTGGTCTGAAGCAAGGCGGCGCCGGAGGCGTTGAGATCGACCGCGCGGACTATAGTCTGGGTACCCCTCCGCACGCCCTGATTCTGGCATGTGCTACCGGTTTTTCGGACCATTACCAGCTTATCTTTGAAGCTGAGTCGGTCGGCGACTATTCGCGCGGAAGGCGGCGGGGCGGAAGTCAAAATCCCCTGGTTAGGACAGACCTGGTGTACTTCGAGGGGCCAGACGGTGGAGGTGTTTTCTCGGTGGGTTCAATCGCCTGGTGTGGCAGCCTTTCCCACAACAACTACAGCAATAATGTGTCCCGCATAACGAAGAACGTTCTTGATCGGTTTGCTTCCGATATTCGGACTTAAGAGAGCTATAACCATCTCCGCAATGCATCTCCAAGCACAGGGAAAGGCCTATTGCAGTCTCGAATCGCGCAACCTAGGATCGAAGTAGTCTCTCAACCAGTCGCCAAATACATTGATGCTCACGACGGCCAATGCCAGTATCACTCCAGGAAAAAGCACCATCCATGGGGCCAACTCCATGTATTTCTTTCCGTCCAACAAGAGGGAACCTAAGGATGGCCGAGGCGGTTGTACACCCAGGCCCAGAAAGCTAAGAGAACCTTCGATTATGAGCGCCACGGATAAAGCATAAGAGAATTGCACCAGTATGTCGGACAACGGGATGAGGTTCATCTCCTGAACTGCGGCGATGACAGAAGGCACCCACCCCGCGTCAAGCTATCGCCCACTTTGACGCTTCAGGCCGGGGTCGTTTAGCGAATCCCACCGTCCTGTGCCGACTCCTCCTAGCCGCAAAACCCCCTCTGGGACAGGCTCTAATGGGTCATCTCTTACACCGGCGATGACCATTTTTGCGGTCAGGGCTGCCACCAACCTGCACAATGGCTACAGCCCACGCGCATTCGCCATTGATGCCCTTTGGCGGCAACGGCAAAGTGTGGGTCTGGGTCGCTTCGCCGAACCTTACTTGTCACACCAAGAATTGCGTATCCACTTCAACCTTGGCTCAAGAGAGATTGTACGTCTGCGCCCTGATAGAAGGACACTGTGACCTCCTCGAAGGAGGCGGATGTACAGCAACCAACAGACGCATCAAGGCTCTTGTCAATAGGCTGGGCCGATGCTAACATGCCCGCATAAGAGTTTTCGAACGCAGGGAGGATACGATGGATATAGTGGGCTATGCCGACCGATTCAGCGTACGCGCAGGGGATACAATTCGGTTTATGGTGAGTTGCAAGCTACCAAGCTACCAAGCCGACATTGTGCGGCTGATCCATGGTGACCTCAACCCCGAGGGGCCGGGTTTCAAGGAGAAGCTCGTTCAGAATGTTGGGACCTTTTCGGGTCAGTTCCAGAAATTGGTGATAGGGTCCTACGTCGTCGTCCCGGACCACCCGCTCTTGCGAATGAAGGAGAGCTTTACGCTGCTAGCCTGGATCTCCTCTACCACCCCTACCAAGGACTCGCAAGGCCTGCTGACCAAGTGGTCGGATTCCAGTGGCACAGGCTATGGCCTGGTCCTGGACGGCGACAATGGCCTAACCTTATGGGTCGGGGGCAGCGACGGGCGGGTGGAGCGCATTTCCACCGGCGTGCCTCTGCGCCGTGGCGTCTGGCACTTTGTGGCTGCGTCCTATGACTCATCCACTGGAAGGGTTTTGCTGTACCAGCAACCCAAGACCATGTGGCCTCAAGATCCCACTGCTGCGGTGGTCGAAAGAGACATCGGGCAGTTGGGAATCGCTGAGAATGGTATGCCACTCATAATGGCGGGCTACTGCGAGGGAGAGGAATCCGCTAGACCGAGCATAGCTGGCCTCTACAACGGTAAAATCGACCGACCAGCGGTTTTCGGGCGCGGCCTGAGCTTACAAGAGCTTGAAGCGCTCCGGGATGGCGCTTCGCCCTCAGAGTTCGAGGATAGCCTCGTTGGAGCCTGGGACTTTGGTAGAGACTTCTCCTCTGACCTAGCCACCGATAGCTCCAAGAACGGCCTGCACGGCAACACAGTTAACAGGCCCACCCGGGCCATGAAAGGTCACAACTGGACAGCGAACTATATCGACTACAACATGGCTCCCCAGGAATATGGGGCCATTCACTTTCACGACGATGACCTGGATGACGCTCGATGGGACGTAAGCTTCGAGTTCCAGGTGCCAACGGACCTCAAGAGCGGGGTGTACGGTGCCCGTCTTACGGAGGGCGACTCTGAGGATTATGTGCCGTTCTTTGTCCGTCCGGCAATTGGCGCCTCTACATCCAAGATCCTGTTTCTGGTGCCCACCAATAGCTATCTTGCCTACGCCAATAACCATATGTACGACCGAATGCCATATCTTACCGAGTGGCCCGGGCCAGTCTCCCCTCAAGACAAGTTCATAGTAGAAAACCACCTGAATAGCACCTATGACATCCATACTGATGACTCCGAAGTATTCTACTCCTCCCGCCGTCGCCCCATCATGACCATGCGCCCCAAATACAACTTTTCCTTTCCAAACATGGGCAGAGGCGGTCCCTGGCAGTTCAATGGGGACTTGCACCTGGTGGACTGGCTGGATGAGCAAGGCTACGACTACGACGTGGCCACCGACGAAGACCTTCAATTGGAAGGTGTGGACCTCCTTAAGCCCTACAACGTGGTTGTGACGGGAAGCCATCCCGAGTACTGGTCGGGACAGGGCCTCGACACGATGGAGACGTATCTGACCGGTGGCGGGAGGCTCATGTACCTGGGCGGCAACGGTTTTTACTCAGTCGTGTCGTTTCCTCAGGATAGCACGCATTGTATGGAGATGCGTCGAACGGCAGGCCCGCCGCTGGGACAAGGAGAACTCGGAGAATTCTACCATAGCTTCACTGGCGAGCCAGGTGTGAACTGGCGAGCCAGGGGCCGGCCGGAGTATAAGCTAATAGGCGTAGGCTTTTCCGGCATTGGATTCGACGAAAGCTTACCTTATCACCGATTGGAGGGCAGTTACGATCCCAGGGCTGCCTTTATCTTTGAAGGCATCGGAAAGGACGAGGTTATCGGGGACTTTGGTCTAAAGCAGGGTGGTGCCGGAGGTATTGAAATCGACCGCGCGGACTACAGTCTGGGTACCCCTCCCCACGCTCTGGTTCTGGCAACTTGTACCGGTTTTTCAGACGAGTACCAAGTTAGTCCTGATGAGGAGTTGCCCTTTAGAGCACCGAAAGGGGGGACCCAAAGTCCCTTGGTTAGAGGCGACCTGGTGTACATTGAGGGGCCAGGCGGTGGAGGTGTTTTCTCGGTGGGTTCCATCTCCTGGTGTGGGAGCCTTTCCCATAACAACTACAACAACAATGTGTCCCGCATAATGAAGAACGTTCTTGATCGGTTTGCTTCCGATGTTCGGGCTTAAGGGAGATGCAAAAATCTCCGCAATGCACCTCCAAGCAAGGGAGGGCGTCTATTGCAGCCTGGAATCGCGCAACCTAGGATCGAAGTAGTCTCTCAACCAGTCGCCGAAGACATTGATGCTCACGACTGCCAATGCCAGAACGACTCCAGGAAAGAGCACCATCCATGGCGCCAGCTCCATGTATTTCTTTCCGTCCAACAAGAGGGAACCTAAGGATGGCCGAGGCGGTTGTACACCCAGGCCCAGAAAGCTAAGAGAGCCTTCGATTATGAGCGCCACGGATAAAGCATAAGAGAATTGCACCAATATGGGGGCCATTACGTTTGGCAGCACATGTCGCAAGACTATGCGTGGACGGGCGGCCCCTATTGATTGGGCGGCAGTAACGTATTCTGTCTCGCAGACGCTCAATGTCGGTCCTCGAACCATTCTGGTGAACGACGGCAAGGATATAACGAAGATAATCACGACAACGCTATATAGGCCTGGCCCAAGGATCGTGGCTATCAGGATAGCCACCAGTATTGAAGGAAACGCAAACAGGATATCCATAAACCGCATTACAATTTCGTCCGTCCACCCCTTGAGGTAGCCGACGGTGATCCCGATAAAGGTGCCCGCCAACGCGGCCAGCATGGCAGAAACGGCGGAGAGAACCAGAGACACGCGAAGCGCAAAAACCACGCGAGCCAGTACGCTACGCCCCAGGTAATCATTGCCCATAGGGTATTGCGCCGAGGGGGATGTGAATGCAAATGTTGGATACATCGCTTCCGGGTCCCCGGTCCCAAGGCTTGGGCCAATCCAGGCAATGGCGAAAGCGCCTATCAGGAATATCAAGCAAATGGCGGGTACCCATGCAGTTGGCCCGCGTTTAAGGAGCTGCAGCAGGCGGTTAAACTTGTCAACCGCACCGCTTACTAACAAGTCATTCATGTTGATACCAGCTTACCGGAGAGATTACTTCGTGCGCTGACTTGGTTGGCCTTTGAATGAGTCCTGGGTTCCGAGGCAGCAGCATACAAGACATCAGTATCTTATCCGTGGATCGAGGTACGCATAGATAACGTCAGCGGCGAGGCTGGCGAGCACGAAGACTGCGCAGGCTGCCAGTATTGTTCCTTGAACTACTGGGAAATCCCGAGAGCCTAGGCCCCGAAGGACGTAACGCCCCATTCCAGGCAACGAGTAAAGCACCTCTACGATGATGGTTCCACCCATGAGGTATCCCACATTTATGCCGACTACCGTTACCGTTGGAATTAGCGCGTTGCGGAGCACGTGTCTTCCCATCACGGTCCTGGCTTCTAATCCCTTGCTGTACGCTGTCCTCACGTAGTCCTGGGACAGTACATCCAATACGCTTGATCTCGTAAATCGGGCAACTACCGCCATAGTGATGGCGCCGAGTGTCACGGAGGGGAGAAGCATAGAGCCAAAGTGCCCGGCCAAGTCATCAGTGATTGGAATGTAGCCAGATACAGGAAGCCCGATGCTCCAATTGGACACCATGAAAATCAGAAAGGTGCCAAGAACAAAGCTTGGGATGGACAGCCCCAGAATGGCTATTGCCTGCATAACAACGCCGGTAAGGCGATGTCTCCAGATTGCCGCTGCAAGGCCGATAGGGATACCCATCATCACCGAGAACAAGGTCGCAAGCAGGGCCAATTCCATGCTTACGCGACCTCTGTTTACCAATTCGCGCGCCACGGATTCGCGGCTTTGAAGTGAGATCCCAAGATCACCTCGTAAAACATTGCCAAGCCAAGCCCAGTATTGAACAATCATGGGCCGATCCAGTCCGTACTTCTTTCTTACTGCCTCGAGCAACTCCGGGTCGTCGGAAGCCTGGTAACCAAGATAGCTTTGTGCAAAGTCACCCGGTGCCAGCTGAACTGCTATGAACACAAGGAGTGACGCGCCCCAGATTGTTATCAGCGCTGTGATTGCCCGTGTAGTTAGGAATCTTATCATGGCTGCACAATTCGATCGCTAGGTTGTTGGATCAGCCCGGAATACATGAGAAACCCTGGTTTCCATTATATCAACCTCTGAAAGCTCGCTCATCGCATCTACCAGAGCCTGAACCTCGGGCAGAGTCTGGTCCAATTCTTCATCGGACAAGGGGATGAGGTCCATCTCCTCGACCATTCTCCTCAGAGTTTCCTTAGAGACTGCCATGTTACCCTCCACTGAGTCCATCAATGCCTGTCCGGACTAGGTAAGCGCGTCGATCCATCATGAAGACGACGTCAGTTCGTCACCGCTGCGGGTACCCTGCCCGAGTAATCAGTGGCTTGTTCGTATTGATGAGCTACCCGGAGCACGAGGCTGTCCTCCCACGGCCTGCCCATAATCTGGAGACCGATTGGCAACCCTTCTTCGGAGAATCCGCAGGAAACCGTAATCGCGGGCACACCAGTGATGTTCGCCGGGCTGGTATTCCGGCCCATAACCCAGCCCGAAATCCCTGTGGGCGTGGTGGACACGTCCTCCTCCATATCACCCACCTTAACTTTCTCGGTGCCGAATCTCCAAGGTAGCAACGGAGTCGTAGGAGTGACCAGGAAGTCGACTTCTTGCATCACCCTGAGCCATTCTTGCTGGAACAACCTCCTCATTTGGTGGGCCTTGATGAAGTGACTTGCCAACACAAACTGTCGGCTGAGATAAGATGTACGGATCTCTGGACTGAACTGTTCGCGATCGCGCCTGAGATCGGACTCGTACTGCACAACGCTAGACGCTGTCGCGGCCCTTATTGCGGGGAGAAGCTCGGTGTGTTTGATCTCCACCTTCTTGGCTTTTACTCCGAACTCCTCAAGTACCGTGATAGCCTTGGACACTGCGTCTGCTACCTGAGGATCTAGAGGCTCGAAGAAGTGGTTGGACGGTATGCCCATAACCAAGCCTTTAGTGCTGCGGTCAAGAGCGGCGTCATAGTCCTCCACCGGCATTGGGATGGTGGACGGATCGAGCGCATCATGGCCCGCGATAACTCGAAGCACGATGGCGGAGTCGCGTACGGAGCGAGTATGAGGGCCTATGTGGAAGTTGGCTGGATCCATACCCTCAAGCGCTCCCCGGTTGGGGACTCTGCCATAGGTCGGCTTCAGGCCTACTATCCCGCAGACTGCGGATGGCTGTCGTACCGAGCCTCCTCCATCCGTACCAAGAGAGGCGAAGGTCACAAATGCAGCTACATTGGCCGCCGAGCCTCCGCTGGAACCGCCGGCAAAGCGATTGAGGTCCCACGGATTGCGCACGTGCCCGTACCAAGCGTTGGCACTAGTAAATCCAGCACCCATCTCGTGCATGTTTTCCTTGCCTATGAGAACCGCTCCCGCCGCCCTGCACCTCTCTACTACTGGGGCGTCCCATTCCGGCACGTAGTTCTCCCGTGGTTTGCCCCCGTCGGTGGTGCGTACTCCCTGAGTGAGAATCATGTCCTTGAGGCCTATGGGAATCCCGTGAAGGGGCCCCAGATATTCGCCTCGCATAAGGAGCGTCTCCATTTCCTGGGCCTGCCGAAGGGCCAATTCCGGAGTGAGAGTGATGAAAGAAGTCAAAACATCCTGCATTCTCTCAGCGTGGGCAATTGCCGCCTGCGTCAACTCTACCGGGGAAATCTTGCGCTCCCGGATCTGCGGAGCGATTTCAGTGATCCCTTGGGACAGCAGGTCTAGATTTCCCATTGTCTCCTCCAAGTCTGGCAGTAGTCTGACGATGCCTCAAACCAGATTCATTTCCGTGCACACGCTGAGCCTCACAATTTGCGGGCACGTACCCTATTGACAGAATGCGTGCAGATCCGCCACCAGACCTCTCGCCCACGACCGGGATTGCTCGCTGATGGTTTGGGCTTTGTCATCCAGAAGAGACAACGCGTCGGCCTCGGAAACACCATTCTCTCCTTCAAGCGCCTGCCATATCTCAGAGAGGTCGAGCCAGAAGGGCGGAAAGCGTGAAACCACTGCGCCGCGCGCCTGAATTTGTCGCAACCTCTCCAAGGGACCGCTGCTCAAATCACGGTAGACTTCAGCAGTGAGGATTGAAGAAAGAGCTTCTACAGCTCGTGCTCGGTCCTGAGGCAGGAGACGGCGCGCTTCTCGCAGCTTGATCACGGCCTCCTCTGCTGACGGACCGCGGAGCAGTGTCCTGGTGCCGTGGAAGGCGTACAGGTTACGGTGGAGCAATCGGCTCAAGGAAAGGGACTGACGTAATGTCTTTCTGGCGTCAGAGTTTCGGCAGAAGTTGATGGCCTCTTGAATCGCCTGACGTACCCTTTGGGCCTCTGGAAGAGTCCCAAACCCGCGCTCAGCCACCTCACCCAGGGAATTGAGGTCAATCAGCCCATCTTCACCGTTGGCCAATCGGCTGCTTACCAGAGCCCAAGCACGGATGTTGGCCTCCAGAGCTTGTTGGTCCACACGTTCCATATTCTCAGCCGGAGTGTGGTAAAGGCTCCAGTAGGACGGCAAATCCGGCCCGCCGTGCCCTTGCAGCGGAAACATTACCACTGAAGGAACGCCAAGGGTGTGGAAGCACAAATGGTCACTGCCACTCCAAGCTGACTCGGGGTCTTGGACGGGTTCCTTTGCAACGGCACGGCCGTTCAGGTCTCCTATAGCAGCGTGTACCAGTGGTAGCAACTCCTGCGTGGTTAGGATTTCGGTCTGGTCGGTGTATGCTATGATTTCCGCGTTGACAATCGCGACGGGGACCTCATCACCCTCGCCGGATAGGGTGGCCTGGTGTCTTACACTGTAAGCCTTGGAACCCTTGTCCCAGTACTGGGCATCGGTGTCAAATGGTGTCCCCGACTCCTCTCCTCCAAAGCTTATCAGGCGTACCGTGCGCGCGGGTCTGAAACGGTGGAACAGGCGGGCCAACTCCACCAACCCCGCAACACTGGAAAGATTGTCGTTGGCACCTTGGAACCATGTATCGTGATGGGCGGAGATATACACGACCTCATTGGGGAATCTCGTGCCCTCGATCACGCCCACGACGTTGTCCGACATACACTGTGTAGCCTCCTGCGGTGCCTCGAAGCGGACGCTCACCTCCCGGGGCTGTGACAAGACTTGCCGAAGACGAGCCGCGTCCTGGTTGGACACGCTGAGCACGGGCAAACCCACATTGACACCGTGTATCGAAATCAGGTCGTCCCTGACTCCAGAGATGTGGTACACTAGGGCTTTGACGCCGTGGGTGAGGGCCTCCCTGGCAATACTTGCCATTTCACCGAGTTCAGTTGTCGTGGCCAGCGCCACCCTGCCCTCTACGTTGCCCAGTGCGCGGAAGTCTCGCCACGTGCCATTCCCGACGTCTATCAGAACACCTTCCCCAGAACCGGCGGGCGCCACAGGGTTGACCTCGCAAGGAACCTCCAGAGGGTCCCGTCCGATGACTTCAAGGCGTCCTTGACCACGCACGTAGCTCGTGGCTGGGTATGACTCCAGCTCACAGGAGTCCACGAATGGCTGAAGCAAGTCTCGCACACGGCGCGCCTCTTCCAGCTCAGCCGGACTACCTACCACCCTCTCTGCGCCCTGGACAAGCTCCGACAGAGTCTGCCGGGCACGTTCCCCGGAGATTAGGGCTAGCTGCTCCCTTTCCTCAGATGTCAGCATCTCAGAACTCCCAAATTATCATGATTGAGAAAGAGAGCCAATTTAGAACTGGCCCTGCGACAGGCTCTCAGAAGAATCGGTCCGCAGAGATGCCCTATCGTCGTGGAATCCCAATACGTCGGGACGAAGTTATTCCATATAAGGGGTCGGAAAGGGCGGGCCACGAGCGCTTCCCGTTCATGGTGAGCTTGATGAACCAAAGCCCATGGATTCCATCAAGCTCACCCGAAACAGAGGTCTAACTTGCAGACCGGAACTCCACGCTCGCCCCGCAGTGTAAAACACGTTCGACCCCGGGCATTCCTCGCTCTTTAGTTTAATGGGGTGGCTGACAGACGATAGTCGCCACTTGGAGACATGTGACTACTGCGCCAGCTCAACCTGCTTCATGCCTTGCCAGAGAGGCACCCCATAACCTTCCCCGAACTCCTGTAATACGATGTTCTTGACCAAGTCGTTCCTGTAAGCGATGAAGTTGTTGCGCGATATCAACATCGACGTGAACGCCTCTTCTGCCCACCGCCTCTCTACTTCGCGGTAGAGTTGCATCCTCTTCTGGGGGTCCGGCTCCATAATGAGTTGGTTCCCTTTCTGCGCCAACTCCTCAGCCACCGTCTCCTCGAGTCCATATCTATCCACCAACTCTTTCTTAGTCCGGACAAAGTTGAACGCAGGGTCCGTGTATCCAACCCACCAGGAGATCGATGTATCGGATTTGGCATTGAGAAGATATTCAAGCCAAGTCTGTTGCTCCCGTATCATAACATTCCCAGTGATGCCCGCCTTCTTCCACTGTTCCTTCACTACCTGGGCAAGGTTTATCGTCATAGGAATGTATGGTGTGACGTTTATCTCGATTTCAAGGCCCTCTGCGCCGGCCGCCTTGAGTAGCCGCTTGGCCTCCTCTGCGTCGTACTCATAGCCCGGTAGATCAGAAAAGGGAGTGGCCAGCGTCTTGAACCCTGCCGATATCGGCCCCGTAGGCACTGCGTAGCCGAAGGCGGCTACTTGTGCCAAGGCGTCGCGATCGGTCGCTAGCATTATGGCTCTCCTGACCCTTACGTCGCTCAGTTGGTCCCTGCCAGCAATAATCGGCATGTGGTAGTAGTTCGTGGTTAACTGCTGTACTCCAGTAATATTCTCATCTTTGCCAACTGCGTCCAGCATTTTGGGGTCTTCTGGGAAGATTATCTGCACCTCACCTGTACGTAGGGCAGCGACCCGCGTCGCGTTGTCTGGGATGATCCGCCACTCCAGGCTCTGTACACGTGGCGAGTTTTTTCCTAGAAGCTCTCGCTCCCAGTACTCCTCGTGGGCATCAAGCTTCCACACGGACTCTTCGATGTGTTCGGCCACTTTGAATGGTCCAACCGAGAAAAACTGCTTTTGCAGGTCTATCTCGCCGCTGGCCGACTCGATGCTCGGAACGATGGAGGCCATCATGTGCCCCAATAACGTCATCATAGCACCGTACGGCTGCGGAGTAGTGAGTTTGACCTCATAATCGCTAAGGGCTTCAACCGTCGTACCGGCCGCCTTCATCTTTCTCCCCCAATAAGACGTACCGTCGGGGTCCATTAGCCGGTTTAGGCTGAAGACCACGTCGTCCGCGTCCATCTCACGGCCATTGTGGAACTTTACCCCCTGGCGGAGGTTGAAAATCCAGGTCGTTTCATCGGGCGTTTTCCAGCTCTCGGCCACGATAGGTTGTGCTTCCAGGTTCTCATCCACGTAAACCAGGCCGTCCCCCACATTGGTACTAACCATCCATGTGGCCTGACATCCACTCCATTGCAAGTCAACTCCGCACACGTCCGATTGCTTACCCAACACGAGCGTACCTGTCGGAGCCGAGAGCGGCTGCTGCACCGCAGGAGCAACCGTTGGGGCCGGCACGGTTGTGGCAACGGATGCTGCGGCCGGTGCGGTTGTGGCAACAGGTGCTGCGGCCGGTGCGGTTGTGGCAACAGCTGCTGCCGCAGTTGGAGGTACACTAGCTGGCTCTTCCGCTTCCTCAACGGAGGAAGCGCATGCCGCGACAAGCAGACCTGTGATTGCGAGTACGCCAATTAAACTAACAATTTTCTTCATGGTGGGCCTTCCTCCTGTCTCGTGCTCAAGATCGTCCTGCCACGACAACCACTGGGGATGAAATATAGATGACGAACTCTTTTGCAGTGTTATCCAACCCTAAAAATTGAGAAAGCCTATGTAGTCCGTAAAACCCCATGCGTTTCGGGGCAAACTAACATACTGTCATGGTTTCGTCAAGGCAATCGTTCAGATTGTGTATGGAATCACATAGCCTAATTGCTCATCCCAGCTCGGTTTCGAGCAATAGCGACAGAGTTTATCACCCCCCTGACAGCTGAAATACAATCCTCAGTCAGGTAATTCAATACATTGGGATTCTACTGACACATCGTCCAGCCCATCCTCCACCCTCGCGCCACAACAGTCTGCCCTAGAGCCGGGGCGAATCCGTGACCTGCCCCCAAACTGGTTCAGGGCGAATGTTAGTCTTGGGCCATATAAAAAGGAGGAGAAATGGCCAGGAGGAAGCACACTCGGGAGCCGGTGATCAACAAGCTCAGAGAGGCGGAGGTGGCGATATCTGGGGGGCAATACGGTGGCTGAGACCAGTCGCCGGGTAGGAGTGACGCAGCAGACCTTCTACCGGTGGCATACGGAGTACGGGGGCTGAGGATAGACCAGGCATGGCGCTGAGGAAAGCGGTAGCGGAGTTGACGTTGGACAACCAGATACTGAGGGAGGCAGTGGAGGGAAACTTCTGAACCCAACCCGTCGTGGTCAGTGTGTTGAGCACGTTAAGAAGACCCTCGGAGTCTCGTAGCGACGGGCCTGCAAGGTACTGGGGCATCCTCGGTCCACGCACCTGTGCAAGCCGGTGGATGTGGAAGAGGAACAGATGCTCACAGGAGAGGTTGTGCAGTTGGCAAGCGAGTTCGGCAGGTACGGCTACCGCAGGGTGACGGCACTGTTGAGAGAATGTGGTTGGGGTGTGAACCACAAGAGTATGGGTACACCGCGTCATGCGTCATAGGACTCCCGGTTTAGTGGGGAGAAATTCGGAGGGGGTTTCTGGGCCAACCGACTCACCTTGAGGCGAAAGCCAAGTGGGAAAGCAGCATGTCGGTAAAGTGGTTACGGCCTGAAGGCGTTGTAAGACCAGTTCCGCAAGGCCCGCGTGATATGGGGAAGGCTGGATTGCCTGAACCCCAGTCCCCAGAAGGTGTTCTTGCCACCTGCTCGTGGAACGCTTGTAACCCGGCACGAACTCATGTCACTGGCCTGTCGTCGGACCGGTGCACCTCCGATGGGTACGCGATGACCGACGTCCCGGCAAGGCCACCATTCACTGTACCGTCCCAATGCCATTTGACGGCCGGATGGCTGGGCGAGTCAGCGAGAATGTCCCCCTGCCAGGGTCGGTTCTGTCAACAGTAAGGTCTGGTACCCCTGCCCGGACTCGAACCGGGGCACTCGGTTTAGGAAACCGATGCTCTATCCTCCTGAGCTACAGGGGCGCGAATGGGCTTATGAACAGCCGGGTCCGGCGCTCGGTTAGTTTTCACAGGCCCCAAGATTGCGCGGCCGACCCTGGCGGGTGCGTAGCCTTATCCCCCTTATCTTACTATGAATCGTGCCATGACTCAAAGGCGGCTTCAAGATTTCACACGCCAACATTCCGGGTCTATGTGGTAGTATGCCTCTGATATGCTGACAAATCCAACGGCGAGTTGTACCCAGAGGGAGACCATGAACTACGACGTCGGCGAGGTCGTAGTCCCCGTAGCTGGCTCAAGTACATGTCACAAGGGAGATTGATTTATGGAACTCGGATTTTTCACGATGCCCCTGCACCCGCCTGGTTCTGACTTTACCAAGACCCTCGAGGACGACCTGGCCCAGGTGGTGCTCCTGGACGAACTGGGTTACAAGGAGGCGTGGATAGGTGAGCACTTCACCTTCGCTTGGGAGAACATCCCGTCCCCTGAGCTCTTCATCGCGAACGCCCTCGCCAAGACCAAGAGCATTGTATTCGGCACCGGCATCACCTGTATGCCCATACACAACCCGGCCATGCTGGCCCATCGGATAGCCCAGCTCGATCACATGGCCAAGGGCAGGTTCTACTGGGGCGTGGGCACCAGCTCCACTCCCGGGGACTACGAGATGTTCGGATTCGACCCTGAGAAGAGTGACCGCAGGAAGGCCGCGATAGACGCTCTCGACGTGATACTAAAGATATGGGACGATCCCAAGCCGGGCCTGTACGAGAGCGAGAACTGGAGCTTCAAAATCCCGGAACCCGTGGATAACATCGGTCTGCGAATGCACATGAAGCCATATCAGCAGCCCCATCCGCCCATCGCGGTGGCCGGCGTGTCGGCGAGGTCGGACACCCTGATAGCAGCGGGCGAGCGCGGCTGGATTCCGCTGAGCATAAACCTGGTGCCGGTAGATGTTATCAAGACTCATTGGGACGCGGTAGAAGAGGGCGCGGAGTCGGCGGGAAACACCGCGGACCGCTCCTCCTGGCGCATCGCGCGGGAGGTTTACGTCGCGGAAACCACCGAGCAGGCGCGCAGGGAGGCGCTGGAGGGAACGATTGGACGCGACTTCCAACACTACTGGTTCAATCTCATGCCGGCCGAGCGTTTCAAGAAAGACCCGAACATGCCCGACTCGGACGTCACCCTCGAGTACATGATGGACAATGTATGGATAGTAGGCAGTCCGGATGAGGTGGCCAGTCAGCTTCGGCAACTTCACGAGGACGTGGGAGGATTTGGGGTGCTGCTGGCGATGGGCCACGAGTGGCAGCCCCGGGAGCAGTGGGTGAAGTCGATGACTCTCCTCAAGACGAAGGTCATGCCCAAGCTGACAGATCTGACGTAGGGGAATTGGAGACAGGCGTGGATGCAGGACTTTCGTCCAACCCAAGAATGTTTGGCTTCGGCTGGGAGAGAGCGTTCGATAACCGCTTCTGAGCGAGTTCAGCAGCGCTCTCGAGAGATTCGGCGCGAAAGGATTGAAGATGAAAGTAACCGATCTCAGTGTAACCATGTTTAGGTGGAACTTCGCGCCCTGGAAGACGGGTGTGGGCACGGCGTTTGGCGGGCAGAAGCTGCTGGGAGTCCTGACTATACACACGGACGACGGCATCGAGGGCCACTCGTTTCTCGGCTCGTCGCGGCAGGGAGCGGACGCGCACGTCGGGCCGCTGATGGAGTTCATCAAGCCGATGGTGATGGGACGGAATCCGCTGGACATCGGGGCTATCTGGCGCGAGATGTGGAAGCAGAACCGCTCCGTTTCCACCAATGCCATCGGCGCGGTGGACGTGGCCCTGTGGGACATCGCCGGCAAAGTCGCCGGTCTTCCGATTCACCGCCTGCTGGGGACGTGCAGGGAGAGCGTGCCGGCCTATTCGAGCACGGCGTGGCACCCGACGGTGGAGGAGTACGCCGAAGAGGCCAAGCGATTCCAGGACATGGGTTGGACGGCTCACAAGATTCACCCGCATGGCGAACCCAAGAAGGACATCGAGATATGCGAGGAGGTTCGATACGCGGTCGGCGACGACATGACGCTCATGCTCGATTCGATGTGGGCATACGGATACGAGGACGCGCTGCGGGTCGGCAGGGCAATCGAGGAGCTCGGCTACTTCTGGTACGAGGACCCGCTGGTGGAGGAGGACATCTACAACTACGTCAAGCTCAAGAGCAAGCTCGACATTCCGATTATGTCAACGGAGTACGCGCCGGGACGACTCTATGGCATGGCCCAGTGGATTCAGAGCTACGCAACCGACATGCTGCGCGGCGACGTGGCCGTTACTGGCGGCATTACGCCGCTGCTCAAGATAGCCCACATCGCCGAGGGCTTTGGCATGAAGTGCGAGATTCACCATGGCGGCAACTCGCTCAACAACGTGGCCAACCTTCACGTGACCATGGCCGTGCACAACTGCGACTTCTACGAGGTGTTCCCGGCGACAGGGGCCAACAAGTATGGGCTAGTCGAGGACATCGAGGTTGACGGCAGCGGGCTGGTCTATGCGCCCTCCCAGCCTGGGCTGGGCTACGAAATCGATTGGGGGCTGGTCGAGAGAGAGAAGGAGGGCGTGGTCTCCTAATCGACGCCCTTCGCCAGCCTTCCAGGTCTATCTCACATGGGAGGACGCTGCCAACCACCGAAGGCGGATTCGATATGCCGGGCCGCTGCGAGCGACACGTCTTCGCGCCAGGGCTGCGCAACCATCTGAATGCCAATTGGCAGACCCTCGGGACTGGTGCCGACTCTGACGATTGCCGCCGGCCATCCCGTGATATTGAATACGCTGGAATAGCTGAAGCCGTGAATGTTCTGCTCATCGTATGAAGTTCCATGCGGAAGCGCGGGGAAGGCCGTCACAGGACACACGATCAGGTCGTATGACTCCATGAAGGAAATCATGGCGCCGCGAAACCTGTCCAATTCCTCCAGGAGCGCCGTGTAATCGGCTACTGCCAGAGGTTCGGCCCTTTCCTTCCACATGGTGAGCCATGGATGTATCTCCGTAGTGCCGTGCTTTTCGAGTAGCCTGTCGCCCCATGCCCAGCCGTCCGCGCCTATGAGCGTGAGGAGCTTGTCGTCGAGCGCGGCCATAGGTTTGGGTAGCTCTTCCGTTGTCGAGGCTCCCGCCTCGGAGAGAGTGGTCGCGGCGGCATTGACTGCCTGGGCTGTCTCGGGAGTGGGCGACATCTGCCCGTTGTCGGCATAGTAGGCAACCCGCAAACTGCTCAGGTCCACCTCTTTAGAATCACCCAGTGGCATTGGGACGATAGCGGGGTCGCGATAGTCCGGTCCAGCGATTATAGCCAGGGTCAGCTCCAGGTCCTCCACCCGCCTCGCCATTGGGCCAACCACCGTGAGAGACTCCACCGCGCCCATGTCATAGGAGATGATGTGGCCCGTCCGCGGCACGCGCCCAGAGGTTGGTTTCAGGCCGGCTATTCCACAATAGTGGGATGGGTAGCGAATGCTTCCACCCGTATCGGTTCCCAGGTCGAGCGGAGATCCGCCGGCGGCGATGATCGCCCCCGCCCCGCCGCTGCTGCCTCCTGAAGTACGTGAAAGATCGTAAGGGTTGTTGGTGCGACCATAGATGAGGTTGTCCGTCTCCCCGGACATAGTCAGTTCCGGGGTGTTCGTCTTACCAAGCAGAATGGCGCCCGCGGCTCGCAACCGCGCCACGACGGTAGCGTCCCGCTCCGGCACGAAGTCAACACGGCCCTTAGTCCCCCCTGTCGAGACGATGCCCTCCGTATCGAACGAGTCCTTTATCGTGATGGGGACGCCATGAAGCGGGCCTTTGACCTCACCGCGAGCAAGAGCGTCGTCTGCTTCACGCGCCTCGATAAGCGCTCTATCTGAGGCCGACTGCACCACCGCGTTGATGTTCGGGTTTACTTCTTCGATGCGCTCGAGGTAAGCCTCCACGACCTCTTGGGAGGAAAATGTCTTGTCACGAATTCCCTGGGCCAATTGTGTCGCCGACGCAGATACTATCTCGTTCATGCGGCTTCCTCCTCATCTGGCTTTGGGTTCACCGAGTACAGCATTCCCACCGCCCACAAAAGGGCAATCAGCGCTTGTGTGGCGGGTGTTCCGCTTGCGCCGCAGAATAGCACGTCACTCCCGAGAAATAAACTTGCGGTCCCTGTTTCGGCCCGGCAGGGCGTTCCTTCGTGGGTTCTTCGGGACACGCGCGGGCTTGCGGGGAGGCAAAAAAGGTTTTGCTCATATAGAACGCCAACTGCTGAAGGAAACAGGCCCGAACCCGCGAGTTCCCTTGACTCTTACACCGCTGCATGGCAGCCTGCCACCACTGGCGTGGAAGGCTGCGAGAACTGCCGCAAGGTCAGTTTGAGTTGGTGGACTGGAGTGGTCAGATGCCAAGGAGGTGCCTCTTAATGAACGTGCGAAAACGTCTTATGCTCAGAACGTTCTGGATTGTAGGGACCGTGCTGCTCCTGTCTGTGCTCGCCGTGGCCTGCGGATCGGAGGAACCGGCTGAGCCTGATCCCACCGCGACGCCCCCGGCCGCGCCCACGCCCTCGCTGGGCGGCGTGCTGCCCGCGCAGCCCGCGCCGACGGCCGCGCCCGCGCCGACGGCCGCGCCCGCCGCGCCCGCCGCGCCCCAGGCGACGCCAACGCAGGCAGCCGCGGTCGCCATGCCTGAACCGTCCGACGACAAGTACGGCGGCACGCTCAGATGGGTGCCGTCGGGCAGCTTCACCACAACAGATCCTACAAGCAGTTGGGCGCTGGTCAACGGGCTGTCCTTCATGCTCTACGACACGCTGCTCGCGTGGGACAAGGACGGCGCGCTCCACCCCCAGGCGCTGGAGAATTGGTCCGTAGAGGACGGCGGCAAACGCTTCGTGCTGACGCTTCGGGACGGCCAGTCCTTCCATGACGGCCGCCCCGTCACGGTCGAAGACGTGCTCGCCTCGTTCGACCGCTGGCGCTCCGCCGATACCTACGGGCCGTTCATCAACCCCACCTTGGAGAAGGCGGCAAAGGTGGACGACAGAACGATGGAGTTCGAGTTCAGCGAGCCCAACGGTGTGTTCATTCCCGCGCTCGGCAAGGGCGACGGCCCCGTGCCGGTGATCCACCCCATCGACGAGGCGATGATTCCGAGCAGCGAGTCGGTAATCACGAACGTCGGCTCCGGCCCGTACATGCTCGACGAGTGGCAGGTCACCTATAAGTTGGTGCTGGAGAAGTTTGAGAACTACGTGCCGCGCGAAGAGCCCGGCGACAGCACCTCCGGCGGGAAGCTAGCCTATCTCGACGTGCTCGAGGCCATAGAGATACCGGACCAGGAGGTGCGTGTAGCCGCCATCACCAGCGGTGAGATGGACTTCCTGCATTCGATAGACACCGACTTCTACGACGGGCTTCTCCAGGTTCCCGACGTTCAGCTCTACTTCGCCAAGCCCGGCGGACAGCCCCAGTTCTGGTTCCAGAAGCTGTACCCGCCGTTCGACAACACGCCCGAAGGCAGAAAGCTCAGGCAGGCTGTCGCGGCCGTCATCGACGCCGAGGAGATGATGACGGCCATCGCGGGCCCACCCGACCTGTGGACGCTGTGCGACTCGTTCTGGGCCTGTGGCACCGCCTTCGGCAGGTCGGTCGCGCCCGAGTACTACAACCAGAAAGATGTTGAGAAGGCCAAGGCACTAATGGCTGAGGCCGGCTACGACGGCGAAGAGATAATCTTGCTCGACTTCGTGCAGTTCCGCATAGGCCACGTTATTGCCACGCTGCTCAAGCCCAGAATGGAGGCGGCCGGATTCAACGTGACACTGAAGCCCTTGGATCCCGCCGCGGGCAGCGCGACCGTGCTAGCTGAAAGGGAAGTGCAGCTCGAAAACCAGGACTGGCACATCGCCACCACCTGGCTAAGCACCTGGCACTTCTCCCCCATCGCCAACCGACTGCTCGAGTACGACGGGCAATGGGGATTCTGGAAGAGCGACGAGTTCCGCGCTCTGCAGGGGGAGCTTGCCAAGGCGGCCACCTTCGACGAGCAGATAAGAATCTACGACGAGATGCAGCGCGTGGCCTTCGAGGATCCGCCCTACATCCCGCTGGGCATGTTCTTCTTCATGCACCCCATGAGCGCCGACCTCGAAGGCTACCAGCACACGATAGTCAACGGTCCGTACTTCCCCGGCATGTACTGGAAGGACGCCAGCAGAAGATAGGACCCCATGCAGCGATACATCGCGACGAGGCTGCTGTCGGCGATACCGGTACTGATTCTCGTCGTCGTCTTCGTGTTCGCCCTGCTGCGCCTCGCCCCCGGCGATCCGGCCCAGTTGATAGCCGGGGATCAGGCGACGCCTGAGCAGATTCGGGCGATTCGCGTGTCGCTGGATCTCGATAAGCCGGTCCCCGTGCAGTTCTTCACGTGGGTCGGCAAGCTGTTGCGCGGCGACCTTGGCGAGTCGGTGGGCAAGCGCGTCCCGGTGTCTGAGATTATCGGGCAGCGCATGGCCCCGACAATTGTCGTTGCGGTCATAAGCGAGGTGTTCGCCGTACTGCTGGGTGTGCCTTTGGGTGTTCTGGCCGCGTGGAAAGCCAACTCCTGGATCGATCGGGCCGTGATCCTGTTTGCCTCGGTTGGCTTCGCAATGCCCGTATTCTGGCTGGCGTTCCTGGCGATATGGCTTTTCAGCCTCAACCTCGGCATTCTGCCGGTGTTGGGGTACACGGATTTTGACAATGGACTGGGGCCATACCTCCGTCACCTGGTGCTGCCGTGCGCGACGCTTGGCATTAGCCTGGTGGCGCTTATTGCCCGCATGACGAGGGCAACGATGCTGGAAGTGCTGCGCGAAGACTACATCCGCACAGCGCGGGCCAAGGGGCTGGCCGAGCAGATAGTCGTGGCGCGGCACGCCCTCAAGAACGCCTCTCTCCCGATTCTTACCGTCATCGGGTTGGGGGTTGCGGGGCTGCTCAACGGCGCGATAATCACGGAGACCTTCTTCGCAATTCCAGGGCTTGGAGCTCTCATCGCCCAATCCATACTGGTGCGAGACTATCCCGTCGTCCAAGCGTTGCTGATTCTCGCCACTCTGATATACGTCTTTGTGAATATAGCTATTGACCTGACCTATGGATACTTCGACCCCAGAATTCGCTACTCATGAGAAGCTCTGAACGGGCACAAAGGACACCGCAGTCCATACCGAGTGATGGCACACCGGCCAGACTGGCGGGATTGCTGAGGAGAGGCGCGAGACTGACAGCCCGGAATCCGGCTATGGCGATGGCCGTAGCCCTGCTGTCGTTCATGGTTTTGACGGCGCTTCTCTCGCCCGTGCTCTCTACCCATAACCCCAAGGCTCCCAACGTTCCAGACCGGCTGCAAGGCCCTTCCCTGGAGCACTGGTTCGGGACCGACGGTTTTGGGCGAGACCTGTACTCCCGCACACTCTCCGGAGGGCGAGTAGCGTTGGTGGTGGGCTTCGGGGTGGCCTTCCTGACAACTGTAATCGGAGTGGTAGTCGGACTCTTTACCGGTTACTATCCTCTTGCCGACAAGATAGTCATGCGGATAGTGGATGGCATAATGGCGATGCCTGCCTTTCTTCTGGCTATCGCAATCATGACGCTTCTGGGCGCGACGGTATTCAACATCATTTTGACGCTCAGTATTGTTCTAGCGCCCGGCACCATTCGGGTAGCGCGCTCATCCGTATTGAGCCTGAGCAATCAACCCTTTGTCGATGCGGCCCGGGCCATAGGCGCTGGAGCGCCACGCATTCTGTTTCGCCATATACGTCCCAATATGATTGCTCCTGTCATCGTGATGGCCAGCTTTATTACGGCGTTGGCGATTCTGATAGAGTCCGGCCTCAGCTTCCTCGGCGTAGGCGTCAACCCAGACACGCCGACATGGGGGAACATTATGGGTGAAGCGCGGAACTTCATGTCCAGGAACCCCTGGCTCATGTTCTGGCCGGGAGCGGCGATTACTCTGACAGTCCTGGCCTTCAACCTGGCCGGCGATGGGCTGAGGGACATCCTGAACCCTCGCCTCCGTGGTTCTCGCGACTAGGCCGCAAAGGCAGTTGGGCGGCGCGCCTATACCCAAAGGTCGCAACGCCGAGCCATACACCCACACCAAAACCGTTGCAAGGCGTTTACGAAACGCCTTCTAAGGAGCCCTCAGCGTGGTGGTGGAGGACACGAGGCTCACGAACTCCGCGCTCTTCAGTTCACGCTCTACAAGGTAGCGAATGTAGGAACGCAGCAGACGCTCCAACTCCGCCAGCAGTGTGGGCGGTATGTTCAACCCCGCGGCGGCGGCAAAGTTCGCGTCTCTCTGGAGAAGGCGCAGCACCTTCATGCCGTTGAGCGAAATGGGAATCACCGACCCGTCGGCGCGGACGCGGCAGGCGGGGCACAGCGCGCCGCCATTTGCGCTGCTGAAGTAGTGGTCCGCCGGTTCCAGCGTGGAGCGGCAATCCACACACACCAGCAGTTCGGGCTTGTAGCCGGAGCGTTCCAGCAGGTTCATCTCGAAGTGGCGCAGCAGCAACTCCCTCCCCTCTGTCTCCTCAAGCCGCGCGAGCGCATCGACGAGCATCCGGTACACCGCGGGGTTGGGCGAGCGCTCGATAGAGAAGCGGTCCACCAACTCTGCCACGTACATCGCGCGAGACAGCCCCTGTAGGTCGTCGCGAAGGCCTCTGAAGCTCTGTACAGCCTCGACGTCGGTCAGCACGTCCAGGTTTCTTCCCTCCGCCAGGGACACCGAGACGTGGTTCAGCAGTTCGACGTGGCCGCCGAACCTGCTCTTGGGCCGGCGCACTCCCTTTGCCACCGCGCGCAGCTTCCCCTTGTCCGGCGTGAAAAGCGTGAGAATGCGGTCCGCCTCTCCAAGCGGCGTCTGCCTCAGAACGACGGCCTCGGTTTTGTAGGTTCTGAACCTGCTCATACCTGTCAACTGGGCGGCAACCCGTCCACGCGCGGGCTGCCTGCCCCCTGTTCTAGCGGTCAAAACTCCTGGCGTCCCTCGATGGCGCGGCCCAG
The DNA here is from genome assembly GCA_965217565.1 of Dehalococcoidia bacterium. Taxonomy (GTDB): domain Bacteria; phylum Chloroflexota; class Dehalococcoidia; order Lucifugimonadales; family CATOSD01; genus CBDCIS01. The sequence goes on along the minus strand of CBDCIS010000003.1, from coordinate 234,469 downwards.
CGTCACCTCGTCCGCGTACTCGAGGTCGCCGCCCACCGGCAGGCCGCGCGCCGGGCGCGTCACCTTTGGCACGAGCGGCGAGATGAGTCGCTGAATGTACATCGAGGTGGCCTCGCCCTCCAGGTTGGGATTTGTTGCCAGTATAACCTCTTGAACTGCCTCTCTATTGAGCCTGCCCAGGAGCGGCTGAATCCGCAGGTCGTCTGGGCCAATGCCGTTCATTGGAGATATGACGCCGTGCAGAACGTGATACAGTCCCCTGTACGAATGCGTGCGTTCCAGGGCGACCACGTCCAGGGCTTCCTCAACGACGCAGATGCGAGTCCGGTCTCGGTTCGGGTTGCCGCAGATGGCGCATGGGTCCGATTCGGTAATGTTGTAACACTCGGAGCAGAGCACGATGCGCTCTTTCACCGCGAGTATCGACTCGGCCAGTGAGCGGGCTTCGTCCTCCGGCATTCGTATCAGGTAGTACGTTAGGCGATGCGCCATCTTTGGGCCGATACCGGGGAGCTTGTGAAACTCCTCGACCAGCCTGGCCACAGGCGCCGCCGCGGGCACGCCGTCAGTGGTCATGGGACAACTCCATAGCTAGACCATCTTCATCTGTTCACCGTCGCCGCTCTGTTGGCGCGGCGCGCGTCTGAACGTGGCGTCGGGCGCGAAGCGTGGGTACTGCGCCTCGCTTCCCGATAGCATCTCCTCAACCGTGAGTATCTGCAAGCGCGGGAAGCTATGGTTGGGAAAGCTCTCAGGCACGTAGAAACCGGCCGCCAGTGCCTCCCTGAGCATCGGGCCGGTGGGCGGCCAGAGTGTGACGAACAGCCCAATCGCCGCCTGCTCGCGCTCGAGGACGCCGTTGAGGTCTCTCACCTGGGAGACGTTTACGTTGCCGCTCTTGACCTGCACGATGACGCGCTTTGCGCGCCCGCTGTTATCGTCGAAGAAGTTGATGTAGCCGTCTATGCCCGAGTCCGCGCCCCTGCGCTTGTCCTGCGCGGGCCTGGCGTCAACCAGACCCAGGGCCCACCACTCGAACTGGTAGCGGTCCTGCTGTGCAAGCGCGGCCGCGCTTGCTAGGTCCTTTGGGTCGCCAATCACGTCGTAAGGGCGCAGGTCTGTGCCAAAGGAGTCGTGCAGCCTGTGGCGAATCAGCCCTACGGCTAGGTGGGTTATGTCGATGCCAATCCACCTGCGCTTGAGCCGCTCGGCGACCGCGATGGCGGTGCCGCAGCCGCAGAAGGGGTCGAGCACGACGTCGCCCTCATTGCTGCTTGCGGCGATGAGGCGGTTGAGCAGGGCTTCGGGCTTCTGCGTGGGGTAGCCCAGCCGCTCATGGGCCTGCGAATTGATGGGCGATATGTCGCTCCAAAAGTCGTTCACGGCCTCGCCAGAGAGGTCATCCAAGTATCGTTTCAACCTTGGTACCATTCCCGGCGTAAACAATATGCGGCCTTCTTCTTCCAGTTGCAACATGTTTGCCTGAGTGTATCGCCATGGCCTGGTAAACCCGTGGAATTCATAGACGGGTCCGCGCCCTGCAGGAGGATTGAGGTTGTCAAGTGTGTAGCGTCGACCGTCTTCATCGACGTTTCTGAAGTGACTCTCAACGTAGCTTTCTCTAAACGGTGTCCTTAGCGTGCTCCACGTAAACTCGTCTGATTTGGTGTAGAACAAGATACGGTCTGAGATGCGCCCGAAACGCCTTGCGTCGGCGCGGAAGTTGAAACGCTTCCAGGTGATTTCATTGCGGAAATTGGTGTTTCCAAACACAGCGTCCAGCAAGAGTTTCAGGTAGTGGCTAGCGGTGGGGTCGCAGTGCAGGTAGATGCTGCCGGTCTGCTTGAGGACGCGATGCAACTCTATCATCCGCTGCGCCATCATGGTCAGGTAGGCCATCATGTCGTTCTGGCCCAGGAACGAGCGCATAGCCTGGAGCAGGTCCGCCAATGCGCTGGGGCCGCCGGTTACAACCTCGCGATAGGCGAGTTCGGACTCCAGCCCCCAGTGCCAGGTGTCGTCGAACGCGGTAATCTGCGCCGCCGAGTCCTCGCCGCTCGTCTCCCGGAAGAGCACGTTGTAGGTTGCGTTGGAGTTGAAGGGCGGGTCGAGATAGATGAGGTCAACACTCTCATCGGCGACGTGTTCGCGCAAAATGTCGAGGTTATCCCCGAAGTATAGGTTGTTCTTCCAGTCCTGGCTTGTCATGGCGTTTCCATAACGATTCCCTGGTCGTGCGCCATCAGGTCTATGTCAGGCCGACGCTACGTCAGCCCGGGAATGTTCATTCCGCCGGTGATGGCCCCCATTTTGCTGGAGGCCATTTCCTGGGCCTTGTTCAGCCCTTCGTTGACCGCGGCGAGCACGAGGTCCTGAAGCATCTCCACGTCATCGGGGGATACGACCTCCGGGTCGATGGTGACGGACTCGACGTTCATCTTGCCGCTGACCACCACGCTCACCATGCCGCCGCCTGAGCTTGCTTCCACTGTCGCGCTTTCGAGTTCCTCTTGAAGCTTCAACATTCGCTGTTGTAACTGCTGCGCCTGCTTCATCATCTTTCTATTCATCATTACGTCTCTTCCTCCCTTTCATCTATGACCCTGGCGCCCATTTGCTGGGCGGCTCTGACAAGGTGGCTCTTCTGGGAGGCACTCTGGTTGAGGGCGCCGTTTCCGCCGTTCACCACCGATAGCTCCACCTCGTAGGTGTCGTCCATTGCCCTGGACAGGGTATCCATGAATCCCTTGCGACTCTCAGGGTTCTCCAATTCCTCTTGCATCCGCTCCATGTGGGAGCGGTGTGAAAACTTCAGCACAATGACTCCATCGGCAATCTCTCGCTCTTTGCAGGCATTCAGGAGGGCGCCCAATTTGAACTTCTTACCGACGTGACGCAGCACTCTCGGGATCTCCCGCCACTGGCTCTCCAGTCGAGCGGCAGGCTCCGTTGGAAGCTCAGCCGGCGGTTGCCGTTCGTACTCGGGCGGCGAATTGGGAGCGCCACCGAACGCGGCCGGCCGGGCCTGGTGGGCCGGGGCCTGCGCCCGGGGGGAATAGGGTCGTTGTGGTGAGCTCTCGTAGGGCGGCGCTGAGCTCTCCCTGGCGCTTGGCGCTGGCTGCGACACAGGGGCGATCGGGACGGGCGGATCGGCGCAGGACTCAACGAGCGCGAGCTCGAGGGGCAGCGGCGAGGAGCTATCCCGGCGCAGGTCAGCCTTAGCGAAGCTCTTCAAGGCGTGCACGAGTCGCTCGATGGAAGCCTCCTCAGACAGCGACTTCAAGCGGCTGGTGGTCTCTTCTGAGAACCCCAGTGACGGCCCGGTGATGGTGTTTAGGAGAAGCACACCCCTGAGGTATTCCATGACCGCGCGGTGCAGTTGCCTTATGTCGTTCCCCTGTCCCACGACCTGGTTGATGATGGCCAGGCCGTCCTTGACGCGCCTGTTGACGATGTGCTCCACTAGTTCGAGGGCAACTTCGTCTCCGCCCATCTCCAGGAGGTCCCGCGCGTGCTCCTCGGTTAAGGGCGAGCCGTAGGACACGACGGCCTGCTCCAGCAGGTTCTCGGCGTCTCTGAGGCTGCCTCCGGAAGCCCTGGCAATCAGTCTCAGGGCCTCATCCTCGGTCTCTATGGCCTCTTCGCGACACAGTTCACCAAGCTTGTCGACCATGGAATCGAGCGGGATTCGGCGGAAGTCGAATCGCTGGCATCTCGATATGATGGTGAGGGGTACCTTTTGCGCCTCAGTGGTGGCGAGGATGAAGATGGCGTGGTCGGGCGGCTCTTCGAGTGTCTTCAACAGTGCGTTGAAGGCGGGTTCGGTCAGCATATGCACTTCGTCGATGATATAGACCTTGAAGCGAGCCTCGTTGGGGGTGAAATGTATCTTCTCGCTCAGGTTTCGTATGTCGTCGATACCGCGGTTGCTGGCGGCGTCGATCTCTATCAGGTCTAGTGAGCGACTCTCGTTGACGGAGACGCAGAGCTCGCAGTCGTTGTCCGGCTCGCCATCGACGGGTGAGAGACAGTTGGCCGCCTTTGCCAGTATGCGAGCCGTGCTGGTCTTGCCCGTGCCCCGCGGGCCGCAGAATAGGTAGGCGTGGGCAACCCGCCCGAGGGAGACAGCCCTTCGCAGCGTCTGCGAGACCACTTCCTGGCCCACCAACTGGTCCAGCGTCTTGGGACGCCACTTTCGGTAGAAGACTTCACTCATCTCTGAGGACCTGGGCCAACACGTTGGACTCTTTGGCCTTCATGATAGCCTCGTCTTCGGCTTCCATATGATCGTAGCCTAGCAGGTGCAGTACTCCGTGCGCCACGAGGTGGGCCATCTCTCGTTCGAGCGAATGGCCCGATTCCTGCGCCTGGCGCGCCATCTGAGGATACGAGACTATGACCTCGCCCAGCCCGGAGACTGCTCCTGGAGGTGTGACAAAGCCCGCATCATCAGACAACTCATACACCGGGCCGGCTTCTCCATAGTATTCCCCTTGGTGACCAAAAGCGAAGGAGAGAACATCGGTATTCTCGTCGAGGCCCCTGTACCTGCTGTTGAGGTCCCTAACGGTGGCATCATCGGCGATTACGATGCTCACCGCCTCCGATGCTCCTACCACCTCGGATGCGAGCGTGCGCTCCGCAATTGTTGCCAGCGCGTGTTTGGAGACGAACTCCTCGAACTCCTCGAAGACTTGAACCTCTACTGTATGGATGTCGTTTTTTTCCTTTGAAGGTGCATGAGAGTGCCGGCGTGCGGCTATGCGGCTATTGTGGTGACGATAATGGTATGGCAGGATAGCTTTATCAGGGACATATGGGGATATGCTGCTGAGACGGCCCTCGCCTACCCACGAGGAAAGTGAACCAGAACCGACAGAGGGGGCCGCTCTAGTTGCCCGACTCCTGGCCGTTCAGCCCCTGAGGCGACTGAAGGAACTGGAAGAGTTCACTATTGGCTGGCAATACTACGGTAGTGTTCGAGGAGAGGAATTTCTTGTACGCTTCGAGGCTGCGCTGGAAGGCGTAGAAATCGGGGTCCTCTTCCAGGGCGTCTGCGAAAATGGAGATTGCCTGGGCCTCGGCCTCACCGCGAACTATCTGGGCGTTTCTTTGCGCCTCGGAGCGAATCTCAACGGCCTCTCTATCCGCCTCCGCTTTTATTCGAAGGCTTACCTCTTCACCCTCCGCGCGGTCGCGATTGGCGATTCTCACTCTTTCGGCTCTCATTCTGTTGTAGATGCTGTCGGCGATGGCCTCCGGGAAGTCGGCGCGCTTGATTCTTACGTCTACTATCTCAATGCCGAACTCCGCTACGATGGGGGATACGGCATCCCTCACCCTATTCATGATTACTTCACGGGTGGCTTCGATTATCTCGGACTGGTCGTCGTTGGCTATCTCTCTACGCAACTCGGACGAGACGATGCCAATGACTCGCTCCTGCGCTCTTCCCTCTGTGGATAGAGTCCTGAAGAAGGTCAGCGGGTCAACGATCTTTCCTCTGGCGAATACGTCGATAACCAGGGTCTTCTTGTCCTTGGTCAGCAGTGCCTCGGCCGGCGCGTCAAAGTTGAGAAGGCGCTTCTCGAAGTACGTTACGGTATCCACGAATGGCGCTTTGACATTGAGACCGGGATTCCTAATTTGCTGCCGCGGCTCACCGAAGCGCGTGACGATGGCAACCTTGGTCTCGTCAACGACGAACAACACCTGAGGGCCAACGACGGCGAGCACTATCACGACCAAAACTAAGAACGTAGCCAGAAATCTCATTGTTATCTTTATGGAGCTCCTGTCAAAGGCTGCGAGGTCTGGGGTATATCACTCAGTGGCAGGAATTGCAGAAGGCTGCCACCATTCTCCGGGTCAACGATGAACTTGGTGACTCCCGGAAGAATCTCCTCCATGGCCTCGAGATACAACCTCTGCTTGGTAACCCGTTCAGAGAGTTTGAACTCGCGCAGAATGGAACGGAACTTCTCGGCTTCACCTGTGGCAAGGTTAACGCGTTGCGCCTTGAATGCCTGGGCTTCCTCTTTCAACCGGTCGGCGTCACCCCTTGCCCTGGGGATGATGTCCTCCTTGTAAGCGTCCGCGAGGTTGATGGCCTGCTGCTTGTCCTCCAGGGCGCGAACGACGTCGTCGAAAGCGTCTTGAACTTGAACAGGCGGCTTTACGTTGAGCAGCTTGACCTCTCTGATTCGTATGCCCGTCTGGTACGTGATCATGAGGTCCTGGAGGCGCTGCTTGGTCTCTATCTGGACGGCATCCTTCTCAGTGGTGAGAACGTCGTCGATGCCGCGCGCCCCTACAACCTGCCTGAGAGCCGTTTCGGCGGCGTCCTTGATGGTCACTCCCGCGGGATCAACGACTCTGAACAGGAATAGCTCGATGTCGGAGATGTCGTACTGAACCTGAAGTTGGGCGTCCACGATGTTCTCGTCGCCGGTGATCATCAAGGACTCATCGAGCACGGGCGTGCTGCCTCTGACGCCAACCTCGAGGCTGCGAACCTCGTCCACCGCTATGATGGCGCGTGTTCCGATGGGGGAGGGCCAGAACCAGTGCAAGCCCGCCTCGGCGGTGTTGTCGAACCTGCCAAGCAATCGCAACGCGGCCCGTTCGCCGGCCAGGACGGTGTAGAAACCTGTTCCCATCCATGCGACGAAAGCGGCGAACAGCAATCCGAAAACGAAGAAGCTAAATACTCCTCTTCCCCCTCCCAGACGAAATCGTCCGAAGAAGGAGCGGATGCGTTCCAGTATCTGGTCGAAGCTTACTTCTGGCTCTTCTTGTCTATACACGTGTGTGTTTGTCCTTCATTCATTCGCCAAGTGCGTGGCAACCATTATACAACATTTAGAGCGTGGTTGCGCAAGCTGAAGCGCGGCAGACCTCACGCCAACATCACCCTCAAACGAAAAGGCCGGTTAGGGCGCTACCGCGAGTTCAGACAGCACTTTCTTGGTTGATACGATATGCCTGTTGAGACGCATCGCCTTTGGGTCGATGCCCAGCGCAAGCCCAAGCAATTGGGGCAGGTGAAGGATGGGCAGGTTGATGGGCGTGCGCCGCGCCGCGGCGGCGTTTGGCTGGTATCCGTCCAGGTTGAGATGGCATAGCGGGCAGGGCGTCACCATCGCGTCGGCGCCTCTTCCCTTCGCGTCGAGAGTGTGATTGGCCACCATGTTGATGGAGTTGGCCTCGTTTATGGTCAGGATGGGGAAGCCGCAGCAGAGCGTCTTGCCCGGATAGTCCACCACCTCCGCGCCCACGGCCTCGATCACCCTCTCCAGCGAGTCCTCACGCTCCGGGTGGTCCTGGAATCCCAACGCGGAGGACGGGCGCACGATATAGCAGCCATAGAACGGCGCGAACTTGAAGCCTTCGAGGGGACGCACCACCTCCGACTTCAGCGTGTCGATGCCAGTGTCTTCGACGATTATCCACAGAAGATGCCGCGGGTCTGCCGTGCCCCTGTATTCGAGACCCTCCTCGGCGAGGTCGGCGTTTACCGACTCGAGGTAATCGCTGTCGGAGGTGAGGCGCTTGTTGGCCTGGGACATGACGCCCTGGCAGGTGCTGCAAATGGTCATAAGGGGCAGCCCGCTGCGCTCCGCGAGGGCGAAGTTGCGGGCGTTGAGCGTGTCGCCAAGCCGCTGGTTCTTCTCCTGCAGGACGCCGGAGCCGGTGCAGGACGCGCCGCGCATGGAATCGACGTCCAGGTCGATCCCCAGCGTTCGGCAGACCTCTATGGTGGCGGCATAGAGCTCGGGACACGCGCCGCGAGAGACGCAACCCGGATAAAAGGCGTACTTCATCGCTTGTTCTCTACCTTCTCAAAGATGCGTTTGACGTTCTCGACGCCGGGTATGCTCTTGTGAAAGATGGGCGGCACCTTCCCCGCACGCTGCGCGCGCAGCCCGACGCGCGCCAGTTTGAACATCTCCTTGACGTTGGTAATTCCGAACGTCTTTATCGGGAGCCTGAATTCATCGAGCCAACCACTATGCTCGATGGACGTGGTGAACGCCTCCGCGTGGCGAGCTCCGTTAGTGTTGGTGTAGCCGGCCTCCATAGCTTTGTCCCGCAGAGCCATGATGCGATCCATGGGCGCCACGTCCTTCGGGCACACCTCGACGCACTTGAGGCAGCGAGTGCAGTCCCAAACGCCGCCGTACTCGTTGAGCTGGCCGAGGCGGGAGTTATCGGCATCGTCGCGGGGGTCGCCGGCGAAGCGGTACGCCTTGGCGAGCGCGGCCGGGCCGAGGAAGTGAGGATCGACCTCCAGGACGGTGCAATCGGAGACGCAGGCGCCGCACATTATGCAGGCCATGACGCCGGCGAGATGAACCATCGCGTCGTTGGGCACGATGTGTTCTTGCTCGGGTTGCGGGCCCCTGTGCTGGAGCCAGGGTTCGACGGCCTTGACCTTGTCCCAGAAGGGTTTGAAGTCCACGACCAGGTCCTTGATGACCTGCATGTTCCCGGCCGGCTCCACCACTATCGGCGCGCCATTGCGCGGCGCGGCGTCAACGATCTTGGTGTTGCACGCAAGGCCGGCCTCGCCGTTGATTCGCATTGCGCAGGAGCCGCATATCGCGCTGCGGCAGGAACACCTGAGTGAGAGTGTTCCGTCGATCTCCTCCCGTATCTTGATGAGGCCGTCCAGGACCGTCGCGGAGTCGTCCATCTCCATGACGTATTCCTGGAAATACGGGGCAGGCCGATCCGCGTCGGGATTCAGCCGTCTAACGCTAAAGGTTACTTCCATCGTCTGATCCTCGTGTTGTAGCCCGACCGCTGTGCCGCGAAGGTTGTCGACTCAAGTTAGCTTGACCCCAAGAAAATGGCAACCATTGCGGCCATCATCGTTACCCAGGCTCCCCCAACCAAAATGACGAGTTGGTTGAACCGGTTGTTGAATCGGGTCTCCATGCTGTCGAGCCGGGTCTCTACGCTATTGAGCCGGCTGTTCATCTGGCTTTCCATGCTGTCGAACCGGCTGTTTGTCTGGGTCTCCATGCTGTCGAACCGGCTGTTTGTCCGGGTCTCCATGCTGTCGAACCGGCTGTTCATTTCGTTACGCAGGCTATTTATGTCGCCCCGCAGTGTGGTGACAGCCTGCTGCAGGTCGTCCAGCCGCTTATCGACCTGTTCGTAGGCCCCTTCCAATCTGCTAATCCTGTCGGTTGTCATGCCTGTACGCTCTTGACTTCAATTGAGGCGCCTTTGCCTGAAAGGGCCCGCATCAGTACGTCCTAATCTGGGGTTCCCAATCGGTGATTACCACCGGCAGGTGATCCACCTGGGGCCCGTCCTGGGTCTGTTTGACCAGGATGTGCTTCAGCCAATTCTCGTCGTCCCTGTTGGGCATGTCCGTCCGAGTGTGCGCGCCGCGGCTCTCCCTGCGCTCTATAGCGCTCAGAGCGATCGACTCCGCGCAGTCCAGCATGAGGCTAAGCTCGAGAGTGAACATGAGGTTGGTGTTGAACGTCTTGCCCTTATCGGGGACGTAAACGCTGTTGAAACGCTCCCTGAGTTCTCTCACCTTAGATAGGGCCTCCTCCATGCCCTGCTGGTCTCTATAGACAGCGAGATGCTGGTTCAGGGCCTGGCCCATTTCCAGCCTGATCTTGCCGAAGAGGTCGCCCGTGTTGTCGTGGTCCAGCAGGCTCTGGATGAAATGGCGGTCGTCGTTTGCCGCCGCGTCGGTAATGTTCTTGTGCGCCTTCTGCTTCGACATCGTTGAGGCGTGCTCGCCGGAGCGGCGGCCAAATACGAGCGTGTCCAGCAGCGAGTTGGCGCCCAGCCGGTTGCCTCCGTGAACGCTGACGTTGGCGCACTCGCCTGCGGCGTAGAGGCCCGGCAACTGCGTCTGACCGTCAACGTCGGTCTTGATTCCGCCCATCTGGTAGTGCATCCCCGGCTGAATGGGTATGGGTTCGTTCAGCAGATCAACGTTGGCGAAGTCGCGGGCGATGTCCAGGATCTGCGATAGCCTCTCCCGAATCAGCCTCTCCCCGAGGTGGCGCACGTCGAGGAAAACGCAGCCGTTCGCGCCTCTACCCTCGTTGATCTCGGTCTGCTCCGACCTGGAGACCACATCGCGGGAGGCGAGTTCCATCATGTTGGGGGCGTAGCGTTCCATGAACCTCTCGCCATTGGCGTTGAGCAGATAGGCCCCCTCGCCTCGCGCGCCCTCGGTGATGAGCACCCCGCTGCCCTTGAGTGTGGTTGGATGGTACTGCACCATCTCCATGTCCATGAGCGACGCGCCGGAGCGGTACGCTATCCCCATGCCGTCTCCGGTGCATATCAGGGCGTTGGTACTCGGTTCGAAGACGCGGCCCAAGCCGCCCGACGCCATGATGACGGCCTTCGCGCGTATCACGTGAATCTCGCCACTCCTGATCTCCATCACCACGGCGCCGCAGCACTCGCCATCCTCGACCACCAGGGACAGCAGGAACCACTCTTCGTATATCCTCACGCCGACCTTCATCACCTGTTCGTAGAGGACGTGAAGCAACGCCTGCCCGGTGAAGTCGGATACGAAGAAGGTGCGCGCCTGGCGCTGCCCGCCGAACGCGCGAGTGCCGAGCCGCCCCTCGTCGTCCCGGTTGAAAATCACCCCCATGTGTTCCATGTCGATGACTTCCTGGCCCGCCTCCTGGCACATTATCGAAATCGCGTCCTGGTCGCCAAGATAGTCGCTTCCCTTGATGGTGTCGTAGGCGTGCTCCCGCCAGTCGTCGCCCCTGTCGGTGAGAGCGGCATTGATGCCGCCCTGCGCGGCGTTTGAATGGCTGCGAACCGGATGAACCTTGGTTACAACCGCCACGTCCGCGCCATTCTCGCCCGCGGCCAGGGCCGCCCTCATGCCAGCCAAGCCGGCGCCTATGATAAGCACATCGTGGTCAAACATGGATACCTCGGGGCAGTGTCTTGGTGTGTCGGTTTTTCAGTGTTGAGTGACATGTAGGACGATAGCATATACGGGATTGGGGTACAAGCTACGCCACACGGTGAAAGTTGGGCGTGTGACAGGTATAATTGGCGAACGGAGAGCGGGTAGTGGGCGCGGCTGAGGTTGGCATGGATGGACTGTGCTTGGAGTTGACAGCAATTGGCCAGGGTTAGGGTTATGTACTGGAAGGAAATTCCGGTCCAGGTACAAGCCGAGGACGACGTGGGGGTTGTGTCGAAGCCGCTGGACGACAGGTTTCAGCGTGGAGTTGACGCTATTTCGATGTTCGACGGCAGCAGTGGCAGCGATGAGTACCTGATGGCCTGGGATTGGGGTGAGTTTACCGATAGCGCGGGCGCGGCTGAAAAGGTTGCCGATAAGGTGTCGCGGCGCTTCAACTCGCGCTTCCCCCAGGGCTTCGTCGGTAGAATTCGTGAGCTTCAAGAGTCGGGCCGGCGCGACCCACGCCCAGGGGCGGTCGATCACTGGATGAATGAGGCGAACGCCGGAGAGATTGGATGACGCGGAACAGCTCGCTGACCGTCTTGCAACGCCTGGACCGCGGGGAGACGCTCATCTCCGACGGTGCGACGGGGACGTATCTCCAGCAGCACGGCCTGGGAGACGGCGACCCGGAGGAGTGGAACGCCAGCCATCCGGACGTCGTAAGGGGCATGGCGAAAGCCTACTTCGAAGCGGGCTCCGACATGGTCCTGACCAACTCGTTTGGCGGGACCATGGTCAGGCAGAAGCACTACGGCCTCGAGAACCGGGTGAGGGAGTTCAACAGGTTGGCCGCCGAGCACGCCAGGAGCCAGGCACCGTCGGGATGCTACGTGCTCGGCTCCGTCGGCCCAACGGGCGAAGTCCTCAACAACCCGCTGAAGGACGACCCGATAACCGAAGCCGAGATGTACGAGGCTTTCGCGGAGCAGATAATCGCGCTTGCAGAGGGAGGCGTCGATGCCGTCAACATCGAGACGATGATCGACGTCAACGAGGCGAAGCTCGCCATCAGGGCGGCGAGGGAAAACACCAACCTGATGGTGAGTTCGACCATGTTCTTCGACAAGGGGCCGCGTGGCTTCTTCACCATGATGGGCACACCGCCAGAGCGCGCGGTACGGGAGCTTTTCGACGCTGGCGCAGACATCGTTGGGGCGAATTGCGGCAACGGCATCGACGTTATGCTGGAGCTGGCGCGGGAGCTGCGCGCGGCCACGGACGGCTTCCTGCTAATCCACTCCAACGCCGGCATCCCGGCAACGCGGGGCGGCGAGATAGTCTATCCCGAAACGCCCGGCTATATGGCCGAGCGATTCAGGATGATGGTCGAAGAGGTGGGCGTCAACATCGTGGGCGGCTGCTGCGGCACAGGCCCAGATCACATTCGCGCGCTGGCCAAGGCGGTTCGCGGTTAGCAGGCCCGACCAAGCGCCAAGAAACAAGGTATATGCCATGACTGAAACAGGAACCCACCAACGGCTCCGCGTCGCCGCCGTTATCGAGAAGTACGGCAGGTGTCTGGAACTAGTACCGATGGATCCCAACTTCGAGAACATCAGCGTCTGCCTCTACGTGAAGGGCGACGTCTGCACTGTGTGGACTTTCAGCCAAAAGGCGGGCGTTCGGGAACGCATCGAGAGAATCCGTGACCAACTCGTCGCGCTGGGCGGCATGGAGCCGCTTCCGGGCCGCGCAGACCAGGCGCAATTCGCCTGCGGGTTCGTGCACGAGAGGCCGTTGAAGTTCCTGCTGAGCCAGGCCGTCGGCAAGGCCCCGGACTTCGCGCCGCCCAGCGGAGAGATGTCGATCAAGGATTCGAGGTCTCCGCTCATGCTGACGGTCGCCGGGGAGGAATCGGGCGACAGGTGGGTCTATCGGGTGTCGGGCCAGGGCGACGCGCCTAATCCGCAGGTTCGGCTGCGCATGGTGGTGGCGGGCTTCCTGCGCTACGGCGAGATGGAGAAGGTGGGCGACTATGAGGTGACGTTTCCGTGTGGCCGACGCCACGACGAGCTGGTCAGACTGCTGCTGCCCTACTCCCGCAACATCTCCAGCGTAGAGGGCATGATGGCGGCGGAGGCCCTGCGCGGCCAGATGACGACGGGCACGCTGGGGTTTACGCCGCCGACGTGAGATTCATACAGTACGTCTACATTCGTTTCAATGACGGAGAGTGTCGACACCTTCTAGTGTTGAGGAATGATCAGACTATGAGGATGCGTAAAGGGCGAGCAACCCCAAAGGTCAAGTACACGAAGAATGATAGAGAAAGGCTATGCCCAGAAAGACGCGCTACACACGAAGAAAGGTCCGAATTTGAGCGCGACCGCTCAAGGATAGTACACTCTGCGGCATTCAGAAGGCTTCAGGGAAAGACTCAGGTGTTCACAACTGGCGAGGGAGATTTTTTTCGTACCCGTCTTACTCATTCGCTAGAAGTGGCACAGATAGGGAAAGGTTTGGCTCTGCGGCTAGGAGCCGATACAGATCTGGTGGAGACTATTTCATTAGTTCATGACATCGGACATCCGCCCTTCGGACACGCTGGTGAGCATGAACTCAAGAGGCTAATGAAATCATACGGAGGATTTGAAGCGAATGCTCAAAACATCCGCATATTTACGAAACTAGAAAGTAAGAGCGACAAGTACCAAGGATTGAACCTAACACGTGCTGTCATTGATGGTCAAATGAAATACAAGGACATATTCTCTGCAAACAAGAAGAAGTTTGTCTATGCGGATGATGTTGAACTGGCAGATTGGGCTAGTGAAGAGGCTCGATCCGCAGTTGAAGGTTGCGGCAATAAATCGAGATCCTTCGAATGCGAAATCATGGATTGGGCAGATGAAGTTGCATACGCTGTTCATGACCTTGAAGACAGTATTCATGCTGGATATGTTAGTGCATCTACCTTTCAAGACAGTGACCGTATCGATGACATCGTCAATAGAGTAACCGAAAAATTCAAAGATTGTGACGTTAGTGTCTCCGAAGTGTGGACTGAGCTACGCAACAGCCTCAGAAAAAATAACCCCGACTTCCAACCATTTAGCAATGTAAGCAGTCTTTATGAAAAGAAATCAAACAGAAAGCAGTTGACCAGTTACCTGATTAGTAGATACATAAAGGCCACATGTCGGGTCAAAAGAGACAATGTACGCAATAGTCGCATCTCTGAAAGGTATATGTACACAGTCTCCATACCTGTCGAGTACAAAGTGGAAGTTGCGCTGATAATCAAACTCGTCATGAAATTTGTCATAGAATCGCCTCAGGTCTACACGCTAGAAGAGAAGGCGAGACACATTGTTAGGTGCCTATTCTTGAAGTTCATGCGTGATGACAATACCAAGTACTTGTTACCAGATGACTGGAAAGAACACTTGCGTCAAGTCGATTCTAATGAAGACAAAGCGAGGGTAGTGAGCGACTATATTGCCGGTATGACTGACAGCTACGTTCAAAAGACATACGCAAGGCTCTTCCTGCCTAATCAAGGCTCCATTTATGATCTTTTGTGAGGGAGGCCCCATCATGCCGCTAATCGAAACAATGTCGCCGCGTGAGCGTGTGTTGAACGCCCTCGCCGGGAAACCGGTTGACCGCACCCCCGTCGCCAATCCCACCAACGTCGCCACGGTGGAGCTGATGGACCTGGTGGACGCGCCCTTCCCGTACGCCTGCCGCGACCCGGAGCTTGCCGCGCGGCTGGCGGCCACGGGCTACACCGAGCTCGGATTCGACTCCGTGATGCCGTACTTCACCATCATCCAGGAGTCGTCCGCGCTGGGCTGCGACATGCAATGGGAGGACAAGGACAACTGGCCCACTGTGCGCATGTACAACCCCATCTGGAAGGGCCTCGAGGACATCCATATACCCAACGGCTTCCTCGAACACCCCGACAATCAGACCATCGTGAAGTCGATAGAGATACTGAAGCGGGAGTACGGCACCGAGGCGGCGGTCATCGGCAAGACGATGGGCCCCTGGACGCTGGCCTACCACGTGTTTGGCGTCGAGAGCTTCCTGCTCATGACGGTGGACGACCCGGACATGGTGATGCGCTGCCTCGACAGGCTGAAGGAGATTTCGGTGCTGTTCGGCGAGGCGCAGATCGCCGCAGGGGCAGACGCGCTGACATTCCCGGACCACGCCACCGGCGACTTGGTGAGCGGCGAGTATTACAGGCGCTTCCTGCTCGAAATCCACCAGGAAATGGCCGAGCGGCTGAAGGTTCCCCTCATACTGCACATCTGTGGCAACACGCTGGATAGGCTGGACTACATCGCGCAGAGCGGCATGGCGAGCTTTCACTTCGACTCGAAGAACGACCCGCAAGAGGCGATGGACGTGGCGGCCGGGCGCATCGGGCTGGTTGGCAACATCAACAACCCTGAGACGCTCTACGCGCGCGGCCCGGCGAAGGTCCGGGAAGAGGTGTTCGCCTGCCTGGACGCGGGCGTGCAGATGATAGCGCCGGAGTGCGCTGTCCCCCTGGCAACCAGGCTGGAGAACTTGATGGCGATACCGCAGGCGGTGAAGGAGTGGCACGAACGGAGGTAGCGGGAAGGCAGCCGGCGAAGGTTAGCGGTCAGAGTATGCCTGGAGAAGCCTATGGCGCTCCTACCCAGTTGGGCTATTCCAGCCGGGGGATGTATCAATCTATTGGATGGCCTGCTCCAGGTTGACCGCCATTTCGCTATGTCTCTATAATTGTGGTGGCACGTGCGGGAAGCGCTTTGCTCTGCCGTCCCTCCGACGGCGTGGTTCCACCCTAGTCTTGGCAACCCTGTTTTACGAGGTTCAATACCACACATGAACTGGCGCGAACTCAAGGACAACAATATTACCATTGTTGGTGGAGCGGTGTCCGGCGGGCTGGATAGCTGCACGGTTACGCACTGGTTGAGTGAGAAGGGCTTTTCGGTGCGCTGCTTCACCGTGGACCTGGGACAGCCCGACGAGGAGAGCCTAGATGCCGTGACAGACCGTATGGTCGGCTGCGGCGCGGAGACCGCGGCGATCGTTCCTGGGCAGCAGGCGTTGGCCGAGGCGGGCCTTAAGGTCATCCAGGCGCAGGCGCGCTACGAGGGCGGCTACTGGAACACCACCGGCATCGCGCGTCCCATCACGGTAGGCACGATGCTGCCCGAGCTTCAGAAGCAGGGCATCGGCGTGCTCTTTCACGGGGCGACGGGCCGGGGCAACGACCAGGTGCGGTTTCATCTTGCGTCGAACGTGCTCGACCCGTCCATAGAGGTTTACGCTCCCTGGCGAGACGCCGAGTTCGTGAGCCGGTTTCCCGGCCGCCAGCAGATGATCGAGTACTGCGAGGCGAACCACCTGCCGATAAAGCCGTCGCGGGAGTCTCGCTACTCGACCGACGCCAACTTCCTGGGGTTGACGCACGAAGCGGGCGACCTCGAGGACGTGCGTATCGCGCCCGGTTTCGTCGAGCCCGGCATGGGCGTGTGGCCCTGGGACGCCCCGGACAAGCCCGAGGTCGTGAGCGTCCGCTGGGAGGAGGGCGTTCCCGTCGCGCTCGATGGCGATCGGCTGGAGATGGTGCCCATGTTCGAGCGCGCGAACCGGGTTGCGGGCAAGCATGGCGTGGGCATAGGCGCGCACGTGGTGGAGAACAGGTTCGTCGGCGTAAAGTCCAGGGGGTTGTACGAAGCGCCCGCGATGGAACTCTTGGGACGCAGCTACGAGTACCTGCTCCAGTTCATCCTGGACAGGCGCGCGCGCGAGTTTTTCGATCAACTTTCCCGGACTATCAGCCTCCAGATATACCAGGGCTACTGGCTGGATCTGGCAACCACATCTGCGCTGGCGGCGTTGGAGCCGATACGACGCCTCGCCACCGGCACGATAGCGGTGCGGCTATACAAGGGCGACATCTACTTCGAGACGGCAGAGGACACGCCGGACGCTATGCCGCACTCGCTCTACACCGACGACTCCTCGATGGAGGCCATGGGTTCCTACGACCACGTCGATGCGGAGGGATTCTTGAAGGTGCTTGGCGTGTCGGCAAAGAATGTTGGGATGAAGCAGTTTCCCAGCCTGGGGCGGTAACCCTCGGAGTTGTGCCCATTGCTCGAACAGAGAACCGACGCAGGCGCGTTGCCTTGTCCCAGGATTCCCGGCGGCCTGCGGGACGTCACGCCCGAATGGCTGACCGCGGCTCTGCGCTCGAGCGGAACGATAGCCAACGCCGCCGTTGCCTCGATAGACGCCGTCAGCCTATCAGAAGGTAGGGGATTCGCGGGCTCGCTCGCTCGACTGAGCGTAGAATACGATCCACATGAAGAGGACGCTCCGCTCTCACTAGTCGTCAAGCTGCCTACGGATAATCGCGTCATGCGAAGGATCGCCGATGGCAACGCGCTCTACGAGCGGGAGGTCGGCTTTTATGAATGGATCGCGGCCCGCGTCCAGCTGAGAACGCCGCGCCGCTACTACAGCGCGTTCGATTCGGAATCGGGCGGGTTCGTTTTGCTCCTGGAAGACCTCGCCCCTGCCCGAGCGGGCGACCAAGTGGCCGGATGCTCCCTCGCCGAGTCCGAGCAAGCCGTCCGGGAGATCGCCGGGTTTCACGCTGCGTGGTGGGAGAACGCAAGCCTTGCGGAACTCGACTGGATGAGGCTGGCGGACTCCGGCTCTACCGAGTTTCAACGCCTCTACCAACGTTCGTGGGCGCGGCTCACGGCGGAGATGGGAGACGGGCTGCCCGGCTCCCTATCGGAAGTCGGCGAACGGCTTGGACGAAACGTCGCGGCCCTAAGAAGCCTGGCCGCCGGACCTCCGCAGACGCTGGTTCACGGCGACTACCGGCTCGACAACATGTTCTTCGACGCGCGCGGAGGAGCGGCGTTTGCCGTGGTCGATTGGCAGCTCTTTCGTCGGGGCCGCGGCGTACTCGACGTCGCTTGGTTCCTCTCGGGCTGTCTCAGCCCCGAAACGCGCAGGTCGTGGGAGCGAGACCTCCTGCGTCTCTACGTGTCCACGCTGGCGCTGAACGGCGTTGCGGGGTACGACCTGGAACACTGCCTGGAAGACTACCGCCTCTCGCTGCTGTCCTGCCTGATGCTGGGCGTCATCGCGGCCGCGGCGGCGGAGCGTGAGACCGAGAGGGGCCTCGCTCTATTCGAGACACTAATGCGCAGGATGGCGTCGGCCATCAGCGATCACAATGCCATCGAGCTTATGCCGAAAGGATAGAAACTTGACCGCCAACACCTCCCCGGAGATTCGCAGCCAGATAGTGAGCATGGTACGCGACTTCGTACAGCGCGACGTCGAACCCATAGCGAACAGGTACGATAACGAGGATATCTATCCTCACGAGCTCGTGGGCACGATGAGGGAGATGGGGCTGTTCGGCATCACCATCCCTGAAGAGTACGGCGGCATGGGGCTGGACTACACCACGTTTGCCATGATATTCGAGGAGATAAGCAAGGGCTGGATGAGCGTCAGCGGCATAATCGGCACGCATCACGTGATGTCTCATATCATTGCCACCTCCGGCACCGAGGAGCAAAAGCAGAGGTTCCTGCCCAGGATGGTTACGGGAGAGATCAGAGGTGGGCTGGGTCTGACCGAACCGGACGCGGGGAGCGACGTTCAAAATATCCAGACGGCCGCCGTAAAAGACGGGGAGGAGTACGTCATCAACGGCTCCAAGATGTTCATTACGAACGCCGAGAACGGCAACGCCTTCGCGGTGCTGGCCAAGACCGACCGGGACGCCGAGCCCGCCTATCGCGGCATTAGTTGCTTCATCGTGGAGAAGCCCTCGGCGGGGTTCAGCGTAGGCAGGCACCTGGACAAGCTGGGCTACCGGGGAATCGAGTCCTGCGAGCTCGTGTTCGAGGACTGCCGCGTTGGAGCGGACAATCTCGTGGGCGAGTCCGAAGGGCAGGGGTTCCGCCAGGTAATGAGCGCGCTGGAGACGGGCCGCATCAACGTGGCGGCAAGGGCGGTGGGAGTCGCCACGGCGGCGTTCGAGGCTGCCGTCAGGTACGCGCAGCAGCGCAGGACGTTCGGCGTGCCCATAGCCGAGCACCAGGCCATTCAGATAAAGCTGGCGGACATGGCGACGAAGGTGCAGGCCGCGCGGCTGCTCACCTACGACGCCGCCGCCAAGAAGGACGGCGGCAAGGAGCGCATCGACCTGGAGGCGGGCATGGCCAAGCTGTTCGCCAGCGAGGTTTGCGGGGAGGTGGCGCTCGAGGCCATGCGAATTCACGGCGGCTACGGCTTCATCAAGGACTACCCGGTGGAGCGGTACTACAGGGACGCTCCGCTGATGATAATCGGCGAGGGCACGAACGAAATCCAGAAGCTGGTGATAGCGCGCCGGCTGCTGCAACAGTATAAGATATAGGCTAGAAACTTCGGTAAGACGCAAGGAGCTAAGAGTTGGAAGCAAACATCAATAGCCTTGAGAAACTCTTCGGCATACCAACTTCTTTCAGAATACCTCAGTTCCAGAGACCGTACGCTTGGAGCAAAGAAAATCAGTGGGAACCACTATGGAAAGATATTCGAAATGTTGCGGAACGCTATGTCTCTGATAGCGGGAATGTCCGGCCCCACTTTATGGGGGCCATTGTGTTGCAGCAGATGACCAACAATTCGGGAGAACCAGCCAAGCGGCTTGTAGTTGATGGGCAGCAGCGATTGACGACCTTGCAACTGATGATTAGGGCATCACAGCGAGTTCTTCAGGGTCGCGACGACACGGTGAGGGCCAACAGACTGAGGGAATTGACCGCGAATCCAAAGGTCTATTGGGCTGACGACAGCAACAATGAGCCTAAGATTCTCCAAGCGAACACCAACGACCAGTGAGCTTTCCAAGAAGCCATTAGGAACGACTATAGTGACGAGAATTCCTTGTGGCCAATAGAAAGAGCGCACGCATACTTTTATCGTGAAATTGACAAATGGTTGAATCAGGTTCCACAGAAGATTTTCGAAAGGTCTGAAGCCATAGAAGAAACGCTGAAAAGTTATCTGCTCATGGCAGTGATTGACTTGGATACGGAGGAAAAGCCTCACATCATATTTGAGACGCTTAATGCACGCGGCGAACCTCTGCTACAGTCCGATCTGATAAAGAATACTGTGATGTACGAGGCGAACATTGTTGAAGAGCCCGAAAGGGCGCGTGCATTGTGGGGCATGTTTGAAGATCAGTGGTGGAGAGGAGAAACTACAGAGGGGCGAAATGTCAGGATACATCTGGACAGATTTCTAAACTATTGGATTACGATGCAAACTGGCACCGACGTATCGGCAAACAGAGTAGCCGCTGAATTCCGCCAGTACATCGAAGACGAGGATATTGAAACAACGACTGCGCAAGTTCGCAACACAGGGCTCAGCTACAGGGAGTTAGTTCAGGGTACAGTCGCAGGCATGGAGTCCTTCCTCTCCCGAATGAGGGTTATGGAATTGGGCGTAGTAATGCCCGTGCTCTTATGGTTATGCACATCTGATACACCCCAAAAAGCACGTCTAAGAAGCATAAGGGCATTGGAAAGCTATTTGGTGAGGCGAATGCTATGCGGAATGCAATCGCAGGGGCTTAACAGGCTTTTCATCAGCCTCGTTGTGGAACTCAAGGGAAAGGACCCTTTGATAGCCGACCACACCATCGTCGAGTACCTCGCACGCAGAACCTCAGACACACAGATTTGGCCGAATGACGAGATGTTAAGGGAACGGCTAGAGTTAGAGGAGATGAAGGGAACTATCGGCCGCCGCAAGATGGTACTGGAAGCGGTTGAACTTGCGCTTCGGGACGACAAGGCTGAGCCGCTTGGAAACACACAATCGCTGACGCTTGAGCACGTAATGCCCCAAAAGTGGGCAACCCATTGGCCATTGCCTAGTGATACTCAGGACAAAGATCAAGTATCCAGCTTGAGAGACAAGGCAGTGAATAAACTCGGCAATTTGACCCTTGTCACGGGAAAACTGAACTCGAGCATCTCAAATGGGGAGTGGGACATCAAACGGACAGCACTGGACAAACACAGCAGCCTGTTTCTCAACAAGAGGTTACTTCAAGCGGCTCCTAACAAGTGGAACGAAGAAGGCATCGATGAGCGAAGCGCAAAACTCGCGAATGTAGTCGTAGCAATCTGGCCCGGGCCTCATGAGTTTGGAGCAGCGTGACCGTAATCGCTAGATACGGGCGATGGGAGAGTTCTCAATGAGAATCACATAGACTTCAATCATGAGAACCGAATGATTGGAATCGAGGTTCTGGGCGCTTCCAAGCGGCTCATGTTGCCTGAAATCGAGCATTTCATGGACAACATAGATACCCACAGGGCAACGCTGGCTGAGGAACTCAAAGCCAAAAGAACGCAAGGCTCTCCTATCAATATGCCGGAACAGGGCGCGAAGGTCTGGGTCAAAGAGATAGGCCCGGACTACGTTGTTGTGTCAGGCGAGAAGCGCGAAACGCGACGAGTAAACGTCCGCCAGCTTTTGGCCATTCATCCCAACGACCCCTTGATCGACAATCTACGCGTCATGGGAAACTACCCCAATAACTCTGCCGAGGTGACGAAACAATGATTCACGACGGACGCGACAGCTATGGCGGTTACCTGGAGGACTTTGCTGTTGGGGACGTGTTCAAGCACTGGCCCGGCAAGACCGTTACCGAGATGGACAACCACCTGTTCTCCCTGCTCACGATGAACCACAACCCGCTGCACATCGATGAGCACCATATGCAGACCCATCACCAGCACGGCAAGATACTTGTGGACGGCGCATACATCATAAGCCTCGTCGTGGGGATGAGCGTCAGGGACACCTCCGGTCGGGCCATCGCCAACCTGGAGTACGAGCGCATCACGCATCTCGGCCCCGTGTTTCACGGCGACACCATCTACGCGGAGAGCGAGATCCTGGAAGTGCGAGAGTCCAGGAGCCGCCCGGACAGAGGCATCGTCTATCTGGAGAGCCGCGGTTTCAACCAGCGCGAGGAGCAGATACTGACCCTGCGCCGTCGCTTCCTAGTTCCCAAGCGGGAGGGCCAGACGGCATGAGGGAAGTCCTATCGGGCTACACCGTCTCGATTCACTATGACCGGCGGCTGTACAAGCAGGACATCGCAGGGTCGGTCGCGCACGCCCGTATGCTGGCAAAGCAGGAGATAATCGCCAACGACGAGGCGGCGAAGATAGTGCGCGGCCTCGAGGACATTCGGCGCGAAATCGAGTCCGAGACGTTTCCCTGGCGTCCTGAGCTCGAGGATCTCCACATGAACATCGAGCGCCGTCTCCACGAGAAGATCGGCGACACCGCGGGCAGGCTGCACACGGCGCGTTCTCGCAACGACCAGGTTGCGCTGGACGTACGCATGTACACACGGGAGAAGATAGCCGAGGTCATCGGCGTCATACAGCGGCTTCGCAAGGCCCTGGTTGAACTGGCGGAGGCCAACGCCGAGGTGATAATCCCGGGCTACACCCACCTCCAGCGCGCGCAGCCCGTGCTGTTCGCTCACCACGCGCTGGCGTACTACGAAATGCTGGGCAGGGACAGGCAGCGGTTCGCTCAGGCCTACCAGAGGGCCGACGTGCTGCCCCTGGGAAGCGGCGCGCTCGCAGGGCTGCCATACCCCATCGATAGGGAATTCGTGGCGTGCGAACTGGGCTTCAGCTCGGTCTCCGCCAACAGCATGGACGCGGTGGCCGACAGGGACTTTCTGCTGGACTTTCAATCAGCGGCGGCGATATGCATGATGCATATCTCCCGTCTCTCGGAGGAGCTCATCATCTGGTCCACGGACGAGTTCGCTTTCGTGCGGCTCAGCGATGAGTACACCACCGGCAGCAGCATCATGCCGCAGAAGCGCAACCCCGACTTCGCCGAAATTGCCAGGGGCAAGACGGGCCGCGTCTATGGCAATCTCTTTGGACTGCTCACGCTGCTCAAGGGCCTTCCCATGACGTACAACCGCGACCTGCAGGAAGACAAAGAGGGATTCTTCGACACGGTTGACACGCTGCTGGCAACCCTGGAGGTTTTCGCCGACATGATGCCCAAACTGCGGCTGAATACGGAGCGTATGCTGGACGCCGTCCAGGGCAGCTACGTCCTGGCGACCGACATCGCGGACTACCTCGTCGAAAGGGGCATGCCGTTCCGTGAGGCGCACGGCGTGGTCGCGCGACTGTCGGAGTACGCCGTCGAGCGGGGCAAACGCTTCGATGAACTACCGCTGGAAACCTACCGAGACTTCTCCGATCTGTTCGAGCGGGACGTGCTCTCGATCACGGTTGAGTCGTCCGTGGCCGCCCGTGACGTGCCGGGAGGGACGTCGTTCGCGCAGGTGAAGCAGGCAATCGACGCGGCCAGGGCCAAGCTGGAGGCAGAGCATGGCGTCTGAAGCCCGCATCAAGATCGCGCCCTCCATTCTCTCGGCGGACTTTGGCCGGCTGGGCCAGCAGGTGGCTGAGGCCGAGGAAGGCGGCGCCGACTACATTCACGTTGACATCATGGACGGCCACTTCGTGCCGAACATCACCATGGGGCCGCTGGTCGTCCGGGCAATCAGGCCCTGGACCACGCTGCCCCTAGACCTACACATGATGATCGCCTCGCCCGAGCGGTTCATCGCCGAGTTCGTGGAGTCAGGCGCGGACATCGTCACCGTTCACGCGGAGGCGTGCGCTCACCTGCACCGCGTGGTCCACCAGATAAGGGAGACCGGCGCGAGGGCGGGCGTCGCGCTGAACCCGGCCACTCCACTGTCTGCCGTCGAAGAGGTTCTGCCGGATCTCGACCAGGTACTGGTGATGACCGTCAATCCTGGCTTCGGCGGCCAGACGTTTATCGGCGGCATGGTCGATAAGATAAGGCGAATGCGCGCGCTGCTGGATGAACGCGGCCTGCCCGCCGACCTCGAGGTTGACGGCGGCGTCAGCGCGAACACGGCCAGCGCCGTGGCAGAGGCGGGCGCAAGCGTGTTGGTCGCCGGGTCGGCGGTCTATAACAGCCAGACCAGCGTGGCCGACGCCATCAGGCGACTCAGGGAGAGCATAGCCCAGTAGTAGGGCAGAGGAGGAAACCTATGGCGCAAGCCACCCAGCAGACCACTCACACGGTCATCGACGAGCTCCGGTGGCGGGGGCTGATTCACGTCACTGAAGACGGGTATGAGTTGTTCACACCCGGACTGGAGGAGCTCCTGGCCCGCGAGAAGATTCCCGCGTACATCGGCTTCGACCCCACGGCGGACAGCCTGCACATAGGCAATCTTCTCGTGATAATGCTGTTAGTCCGAATGCAGCGGCACGGTCACACGCCTATCGCCATCGCGGGTGGTGGCACCGGGTTGATAGGCGATCCCGGCGGCAAGACCCAAGAGCGTCCACTGCTCACGCGGGAGGACATGGAGGCGAACCTGGAGGGCATCAAGCTCCAACTGGCGCGCTTCCTGGACTTCGACGCCAGAGACAACGCCGCGCTCATGGTCAGCAACCTGGATTGGCTGGACCGGATAGGCGCGCTCGACTTCCTGCGGGACGTTGGCAAGCACTTCAGCATCAACTACATGCTCGCCAAAGACTCCGTACAGAGCCGCTTGCATCACGGGATCTCCTACACCGAGTTCAGCTATATGCTGCTGCAGTCGTATGACTACCTGACGCTGTTCGACCGCTACGGCTGCGTGCTCCAGATGGGAGGGAGCGACCAGTGGGGCAACATCACGGCGGGCGTGGACCTGATTCGCCGGGCGCGAGGAGGGCAGGCGCACGCGCTGGTCGCCCCGCTAATCACTGACTCGTCCGGCAACAAGTTCGGCAAGACGGAGGCGGGCGCGGTGTGGCTCGACGCGGAGAAGACCTCGCCCTTCCAGTTCTACCAGTTCTGGCTGAACACCGCCGACGCCGACGCCGTCGGGCTGATGCGATGCTTCACCCTGATGGAGCAGGACGAAATTGGCGAGTTCGAGGAGCGGGCCGCAACGCAGCCGGAGAAGCGCGAGGCGCAGCAACGCCTGGCCGCCGAGGTCACGCGCATGACTCACGGAGAGCCGGGCCTGCGGAAGGCGCGGGCGGCCACGGACGTGCTGTTCGGCGGCGACATCTCCGGCCTGAGCGCGGACGAACTCCTGGACATCTTCCAGGACGTGCCGTCATCGACCATCCCCCGCGAAAGGCTCGAGGGCGACGGCGTAGCCCTCCAAGAGCTTCTAACGCTAACCGGCCTGGCCTCCTCCCGCAGCGAGGCCCGCCGCCTCATGCAGGGCAACGGTATCACGCTGGGCAACCAGCGCGTATCCGACGCGCGCCACAGCGTCCGCCTCGAAGACGCCATCGAAGGCCGCGTCCTCATACTGCGCCGCGGCGCCAGGGAGCGCCGCCTAGTGCGACTGCAGGGGTGAAGCGGGAGTCGCCCAGTGTTTTGGACGTCAAGTATCTAATCAAATGCCAGAAGGATTCGCAGGTACGCGGGAGCGGATATGACAGACACTGAACTGCAAGACATGTGCGAGAAGTGGAAGCAGTTGATGGCGCAAACGAGTTTCGGTTTTCCGATCCCAGATGACAAAACACAGGATTGGCGGTCCGATTATCGGTTGGATGTAGCTCACCTAGCGCCTTTCATGGTAGGCGTCGATGAGCCGCTCCCAGGTGGCGCGCGTAATCCGATAGATGATGCTCTCGAGCTGTTCTGGAGTCAGTATTATCCTCGAGTATCGAGAATAGACGTCTCAGGATGGCGGACTACTGAAGATCTGGCAGAACGACTGTCGCCGCAACATGAAGGGTTGATGCTGGAGTTGCTCGAGTATCTGGAAAAGCGACACCGCGCGCCCTACGAACCCGACATTGATGATGGGCCAAGAAATGACAAGCTTTCGATACATCTCCATATCGCTGCTGCGCGAGCCTTCAGACTCAAGCAGAGTGACGGCCTGTCTGAAGAGGTTGTGGGCTGCCTGAATGAAGTCGAGCGCACGATGAAGCGGCTTTTGGGGGTCAGGAAAAGGCTGGACTCGTTCGATGGTCCCGCATTCGATACCTCACTGATCGCCGTTTCCGCGCTGGCATTCGTGGAGCTAGGTCGCGCCAGTCGCAATAGCGGAGATTACACTCGTGCGCTCCACTACCTGGCCGAAGCGGCGATTTACTACGATTCAGCTGTTGCCTACAATGAAATTCCTATGGAGCAACGATACGATGCGGAAGACCTTGAAGGAGTAGGCGCAGTAGAATCCCAGTTGCGGTCCATTCTGGAAGGCCACTTGACAGGGTTGCAGATTTCGCTGAAAGAGGCAAAGTCCACTTTTGAGCTAGTTAAAGCAAAAAAAGCATCCTTTGAAGATTGGGCACAGGTCGCCGCGGACTGCAAGACATTGGCATATGCCTGGAATGTGTCCGGTGTTGAGGACGAAACCACGGATGAACAGAGCGGCCCGCTAACATGGAGTGAATACTGGCATGGCGCTCATGCGTGGGCAAGCGCCCAACTCAGCCCACGCGAGTTGCAAGCGTTTCTTGATCTGAGCCAAAGGACTGCGGCGGAAGATCGTCTGAAGAACTACTTCTTTCGCAATGACTGGCTAGCCTTGCCTCCACGCGCTCAGGAGGCACTAACATCCGCAGACCAGACCTGGAACTCAAGCGGGAGGGTGCGTCGAGAGTCGATTCTCAACGAATTGCTCAGAGCAACGGAAGAGATGTGTTATGAGTTTATCTGGCAACCTTTGGAGGAGAGCAAGGAAGCGTACCCGGAGATTCAGAGTTACGTGGACAAGGTCGCTAAACACCCGATACGCTCATCCCCGAATGTGTGGGAATTCATCAATATTTGCGAGCGCCCCTTCTTCAGGGACTTCTCGACTTCACGAAGACTCAAACAAAGTGAAGAGGCATTCATGGTCAAGACTCTGCCTTGCGCCATGAAGGAACTCAATGCTCAAAGAGGTCCAGCCGATCACGAATCCGGTAGTGAGTTTCCGTTCGCTACGGTTGAGGACTGCTATCGCAGGTTCCTCGGGATAGGTCAATCCGGGGTGTTGCCGGAGCTTGCCCGCATAGGCCGCAAGCTGCGAGGGATGCGGTACCGCGGGCGGTAGGCGGAGCCAGGGCGTCGGCTGGTGCGGCTGGAAGGGGGAGAGGAAAAGGGTGAGTCTTCTGCAAACAGTGGAAGGTGGTCCGGCACACCGAGTCTCGCAAGAAGCGGCCTGCCGTAGTATGCTACGCAAAGTGCCTACAGCCACTTCTCTATGACGCGGCATAATGGCTGTAAGGACACCTTCGCAGGTCTCTTTGGCGAACTTGACGTGGCTACCTTTCTGACTGACCACTGCGAACCCTGCTGTCGTGAGTTTCCGCGCGACCTCCCGATAGGGCAGCGGTCTAGCAGGCGGCAACTTCTACCTCGACGCGGCGAATCTGGGGTGCGACCGTGGGGCGCGGCGGCTCGAAATGAAGCTGTAATGCCTCTGCCAGATTCGCCAACGCTTCATCCTCCGACTTCCCCTGGCTGGCTACATCCACGTCCAGTGCCTGCGCTACGTACCACTGGCCCTCCCTATGCACGCTCGCCGTGATCACTCGTTTCATCGTTTGTTCGCCTCCCTGCATCGCAGATTCCATGGCTGCCCCTGCCTCATCCGACTTCAGTGTTTACAGATTGTACATCAGCGCGGTGTCGTCCGCAGCCGCCACAGCCCTAGCACCGCGGCTATGGCCAGCAGGCCGGTGACGGAGAAGCCCGCGCCCCATTTCAGGGACTCGGGGGCGATGTCGAGGACTCCTCCCACTATGATTGGGCCTATTACGCCGCCCATGAAGCCCAGGAACGACTGCATGGCCATGGTCGAACCCAGGCGCTGCGGCTCGGCCACCTCGGTGACGGCGGTGGAGTAGATGGCGGAATCGGCGGATATGGCCCAGCCGTAAACGACGGCGACTCCGACGATGAGGGGCCAGGGGAAGCCGCCCATCCATCCGATCAGCCACGAGCACAGTCCGCTCAGGGCGAATATCATGGCGGCGGACGTCGCTCTGCCCCACCTGTCCGAGATTGCTCCGCCCATCACCGGCCCGACCGAGCCGGCCGCCAGCGCAATACCTCCCACAGCGGCGGCGGTGGCCGCGGCCTGCGCGTTCTCGACTCCCCTGGCTACCAGCACGGCCATCAGGAACGTGGGCAGCCACACTCGCACTACGTACAACTCCGCCGCGTGAAGCGTGTAGCCGAGGATGTAGTAGCGCGCGGGCCTGTTCTTCAGCACGCCCAGGTCGAGCCGTCCTACAGCCGACCCGGCTGCCGCCGTGTGGCGCAGACCACGCAGCAGCAGGTAGGCAAGCGGCAGACCGACGAAGGACGCCAGCGAAAGCGCCAGGTACGCCTCGCGCCAGGAGAGCCAGTTCATCAGCCCGCCGGTCGCGATCAGCGATACGCCGTTGCCCGCGTAGAACGCCGTGACGAACAGGCCCATCGCCATGCCGCGGCCCGCGTCCGCAAACCGCTCGGAGATGATTCTCAGCCCCGGCACATATACGCCCACGAGTCCCGCGCCGGCGATGGCCCTCAGAATCGAAGCGGTGACCACCTCCTGCGCCACAAGCGGGAACAACGCGTTGGCTATAGCCGAGGTCGTCGCGGACGCGAGGAGGATGTGCCTGGCGTTTATACGGTCGGTGAGCGGGATGACCAGCAGGGCCGCGGCCGCGAAGCCGGCCTGGAACGCGGAGAAGATTACCGCCGCCTGCGTGTTGTTGACCTGCCACTCGTCCTGGACGAAGGGCAGCGCGGCTACGTAGCTGGCAAACGGCAGCAAGAGGGCGAACAGCATCAGCGCCATCAGCGCCAGCCAGATGAGGCCTCGCTTATCGTCACCCTCCAGCCAATGGACGATTCCCGCTGTGAGCGCCTGTCCAGCCTTCACGTGGATTCAGCCTATCTCAATCTCAGGGCTGAAAGCAGTTGCTTGGCGGGAACCACCAGGGTCTCGTCTTCGGTCAGGCCCAGGACCTGTTCGAGGTCCGCGATGGCCCTGGCCTCGTCTTCGAGGCGAAGATAAACCTGACCTCGAATGAAGTAGAGCCTGGCGTCCCGCGAGTCGAGCGATATTGCGGATGTGAGGTCTTCAGCGGCGGCGTCCAACTCCTCCGCGTTGAAGTTTACCCTTGCGCGGTTGAGGTAGGCGTCCTTCATGTTGGGGTCTATCTGGATGGCCTTGCTGAAGTTGAGCAGGGCGTTCTCGGTGTCCTCGAGCTCGTCGAAGACCAGCCCTCGATAGTTGTAGGCCGCCGCCAACTCCGAGTCCAAGTCTATGGCGCGATTGAGATTGGCAAGGGCCCTTCTGTTGTCGTTCCCGCTGTGGTAGATGAACCCGCGTTCGGAGTAGGCCTCGGCAAGTCTCGGATAGATCTCGAGGGCTGCGTCGTAGGCTTCCAACGCCCTCGCTAGGTTGCCCTGCTCCTGGAACTCAAGGCCGCGCTCATACTCGGCGCGCGCCTCCTCTTCCGGCGGCAGCTCCGGGCCGCCGCAGGCCGCGCCCACAACGGCGGCGATCGCCGCAAGCGCCAGGGCGGACAGCATCCCCCTTTTGGCGCTGACTATCCTAGACACCACTTCAGCTAGCATCCCATCGAACCGGGTTCGCGCCGCGCGCTCCAGCAAGCGCCGGCCGGCTGCCTAGAGGCCCCGCATACGCCGGCGCGCCTCTGCCGTCATATCCCTTGCCAGACGCGGCGGCCGCCGCTGCGCACGAAGCGGCCAAAGCCGGGATCGGGAAAGTGTCCCGCGTTGACCAGCGAACCCTCCGCCTCGAGCCGGTCCAGAATCTGGTGGCGCGTCTTTCTGGAGGTTTCAGGGTCGATGTCGAATCCGGGATTCCAGTCGGTGTAGTGAGCCTGCGCCGGGCTGTGGGCGACGTCGGCGAGAACGAATCCCCGCTCTCCGCCCGACGATATGACGATAGAGATGTGGCCCGGCGTGTGTCCGGGAGTCGGCAGGCTCGTCAACTCATCCGTGATGCTGTACTCACCGTCCATGAGGTCGAGGATGTTCAACTCATCGAGCGGCATGACCTGGTTCTTGATGTGGTCGGACGACTCCAGCACCGACGGCTGGGTCCAGTACTCCCAATCCAGCCTGGAAACCAGGTAGCGGGCGTTTGGGAAGGTGGGGCTGCCGTCGGTCAGGTTCCAGCCAACGTGGTCGGGGTGAAGGTGGCTCAACACCACGAGGTCAACGGCGTTGCGATCAACGCCCTTCTGGCTCATCTCATCCAGCAGCTTGCCGTCCGGGGCCTGCAGGCCCGTGTCCACCACGATGAGCTTGCCACCCGCGCGCATCGCCAGTGAGGCAAACCGGGGATGTATCATCTCGTCGCTGTCTAGCAGTTCCGAGTATTCTGCCCTCCACTGCTCGATTGTGCTGTCCGCGAAGACGGCCGTTGGCGGGCCCGCGCCCTGCCCGTCCGTTAGCGAAACCAATTCCACGTTCCCGACTTTGGCTGTGTATCCTGGCATGTGATACCTCCTCCAGGTTGATGCCCACATTCTACCCCGCGAAGCGGCAGAACCGCAAACGGCCCCTGACATTGGCTCGCCTGCCAAATCGATGCGGTATCCATTGTCGGCGTGGGTGGGTGTGTTGGTTGGGCTTGTGCTATACTTGGGCATACTACGGGGCAAACTCTCGCCTGGCGGCAATCAGGAGGGCTGACGTGACACAATTGAGAGACGAGGTCCGGCTAACTGAACTGGCAAGCTGCGCCGGTTGAGCGTCCAAGTTCAGTCCTTCGGACCTGGCGCAGGTTCTGCGCCATCTACCAACGGTAACCGACGCCAACCTGCTGGTGGGGCTTTCCACAGGGGACGATGCCGCGGTTTACAGGATGGACGACGATACGGCGATAATCCAGACGGTGGACTTCTTCCCGCCAATCGTGGATGACCCCTACCGGTACGGTGAGATAGCGGTTGCCAACGCACTGAGCGACGTTTACGCCATGGGCGGTAAGCCTCTGCTGGCGCTCAACATCGTTGGATTCCCCATCGAGCTTCCAAAGGAGATTCTTGGCGAAATCCTGAAGGGCGGCGCGTCGAAGGCGCAGGAGGCCGGCGTGCTCATAGTCGGCGGGCATACCGTCGACGACAAGGAGCCCAAGTACGGCATGTCGGTCACGGGCGTCGTCAAGCCTGGTATGGAGGTTACCAACGCGGGCGCGATGGCCGGCGACTCGCTGGTGCTGACCAAGCCCCTCGGCACGGGGATAATCACGACGGCAGGCAAGCAGCAGCGCGTTGACAGCGAGATTCTCGACAACGCCGTAAGTATCATGGGAACCCTCAACCGCGCGGCCTCTGAGGCCATGACCAGGGTCGGCGTGAACGCCTGCGCCGACGTTACCGGCTTCGGCCTGCTGGGACATCTCAGGGCGATAGTCGAGGCCAGCGGCGTCGAAGCCAGGGTAGAGTTCGGCTCGCTTCCCATCCTCGAAGGGGCCTGGGAGCTTCTCCAGGAGAACATAGCCCCGGGAGGCACACACCGCAACCTGGAGTCGGTGGACCATCTAGTCAAGTGGCATCGAGACGTCGATGAGGCGCAACAGCTGCTGCTAGCTGACGCTCAGACGTCGGGCGGTCTGCTCATCAGCGTTGCGCGGGATAAGCGAGATGATCTGCTCCGCGCGCTCGATGACGCGGGAGTGGAGACTAGGGCAGTGATAGGCGAGATAGTGGCGCGCGGTTCCCTGGGCGACGGCAAGCTCATCGAGGCGCTGCCATAACCTGGGCCGGCGCGTCCATTGTGGTCCTGGCATTGGCGGCATCGTTTATCGCGCTAAGCTGCGATGTCGCGCCACCTCCGACCGCTCTTCCCGAATCACCCCCTACCGTTACCGAGAGGCCTATGCCGCCGCCCTCTCCAGCGGCCGCTGACCCGCCGACGGCCGCGGCACCGCGGCCGCCCGCTCGTTCATCCGCGAACTTGCCTCCGCGACCCTTGTCGACGGCGACACCCATGCCCCCTGCCACCCCGACCGTGGCCTCGTCCGCCCCATCGCCGACGCCAACGCACACCCCCTTACCGGCCGCAACGTCGAAACCAACTCAGGCGGCGGAGCTCAAGCCAACGGCAACCCAGGTGTCAACGCCGCGGCCTACGTCCATACCCGCGCCCACCTGGACACCGGTCCCAACACTGCCGCCAACGCCGTCGCCCACACCGACACCAACACCTACGCCCACACCTACGCCGTCGCCAACGCCAACACACACGCCAACGCCAACACCTACCGCCACATACTCGCCCACGCCAACACCAACACACACGCCTACGCCCAGTCCACCTCCGCCCGACGTTCGCATAGGATGTATCTTCTTCGATGGCGAAGTCCCACGAGTCGAATCCGACGAGTATGTCGAGATAGTGAACCGCGGCGGTGTGCCGCAAAATCTGTCCGGCTGGAGGCTGACGGACATAGCCGACGAGAGACCTGAGTTCGTGTTCCCCGCGTGGACGCTGGCGCCCGGCCAGCGCGTCCGAGTCTATACCAACGGGGTTCATGGCGATTGGGGTGGCTTTAGCTTTGACCATGGCAGGGCCATATGGAGCAACGGAGAGCCTGACGAGGCGGGGCTGTTCGATGCGGCCGGGGCGTTGGTTTCGACGAAGAGTTACCCGCCGGGGTGTTAGCGAGAGGGAACCTGTATCTGGTTGGTCGGCGCCCAACATGTAGGGGCATCCCTCCTGGGCGCCCAGGCCACGGGCCGACCAACCAAGGCAACCGCAAGGGTTTGCCCCTACGTCGATACAGGTTAAGCGAGAGGACAGCGGCTGGCGGCTGCAATGTCCATCTGGTATCGTTAGGCTGCCACATCGGAATTGACGACGCGGCTGACCACGGGATCGGACACGCGGATGACTATCAGAGAACACATTACCCAACTGGTAACCAATGCGCTCGACGACGCTCAGCGCGAGGGACTGCTGCCGGCCACGCCGGTGGACGACCTGGCGATCGAACGTCCGCCCAACCCTGAGCACGGCGAGTTCGCTTGCAGCCTCCCGCTGAAGCTGGCGCGGCCCATGCGCATGAACCCGATGGAGATCGCCGAGAAGATGGTGTCCCTGATTCCTGTTCGGGGGCCGTTGGACAGGGTCTGGGCCGCGCGCCCCGGCTTCATAAACTTCTCCCTCAAGGACTCCTGGCTGGCCGAGCAGGTTGACGTGATACGCCAGGCCGGCATGTCGTTCGGCGAGGTGGATGTGGGGGCCGGCAGGAGGATGCAGGTAGAGTTTGTCAGCGTCAATCCGACCGGCCCATTGCACGTCGCGCACGCCAGGGGGGCGGTCATCGGCAGCGCGCTCGCCAACGTCCTGGAAGCGGCCGGCTACGACGTGGAGCGGGAGTACTACATCAACGACGCCGGTAACCAGATGGACAGGTTCAACGAGAGCCTCTACGCCCGCTACCAACAGCTTCACGGCAAGCAGACCGAGATCCCCCCGGACGGCTACGTGGGCGAGTACATGGTGGAACTGGCCCGGGAGTTGAGGGCAGAGCAGGGCGACAGGTTCGCTGACGCGCCGGAGTCCGACGCTATCCGGGAGATGGGCGAGATCGGGCTGCGCAAGATGCTGGACGCCATCCGGATCGACCTGGAAGCGCTCCGGGTGCGCTTCGACGTCTGGTTCAGCGAGCGCAGCCTCTATGAGAGGGGCCAGTACGAGAGAGGGTTGGAACTGCTGCGCGAACAGGGTAACCTCGTGGAGCGGGACGGCGCGACCTGGTTCGCCTGGGTCGAGGCGGGCGAGGACAAAGACGCCGTCGTCGTTCGCAGCAACGGCGCGCCCACCTACTTCGCGTCGGACGTGGCCTATCACTACAACAAGTTCGTCGAGCGCGGTTTCGACCACGTCATAAACGTCTGGGGCGCCGACCACCAGGGGCACGTGGCCCGCATGAAGGCCGTCGTCAGCGCCCTCGGCATCCCGCCGGAGAGGCTGACGCTGATGATCAACCAGCTCGTCACGCTGAGGCGCGGGGAAGAGGTGGTGAGGCTCTCGAAGCGCAGCGGCGACATCGTGACTCTGAGGGAGCTCGTGGACGAGGTCGGCCCCGACGGCTGCCGCTTCTTCTTCCTGTCGCGCTCGCCGGAGAGCCAGATGGAGTTCGACCTGGAGTTGGCTAAGCGGGAGTCTTCCGAGAACCCGGTCTATTACGTCCAGTACGCGCATGCGCGCATCGTCAGCATCCTCAGCCTGGCGCGGGAGGGCGAGATAGAGTACGAAGGGGGAGACCTTTCGTTGCTCACCCACGAGGCGGAACTCGCCCTGATACGCAAGATGCTGCTCCTGCCTGAGGTTGTCGAGATGATGGCGCGCAGCCTCGAGCCGCACCACCTGCCACACTACGCGGTTGAGCTTGCCACCGCCTTCCACTGGTTCTACCAGAAGTGCAGGGTCGTCTCCGGCGTGGAGGGCGAAGAGGCGATCAGCAGGGCTCGTCTCAAGCTGGTCGATGCCGCCAGGATTGCGCTCGCTCGCTGCCTGGGCCTGATGACGATGGAGGCGCCGGACCAGATGTAGCGCCGCCTATTGGGGCCGTTCCGATTCCAGGTTGCCCTGCCTCTTGTAACGCTGCGCCCTCCGCACGTAGGTGTCGCCAGTTCTCTTGATAAGCTCTGTGTGCCGCTCCTCCACCTCGCCGCGCACCCGCGCAGGCACGCCCATGACGATAGAGCGAGGCTCGATCTTCATCGTCTCGATGACCATGCAGCCGGAGGCGACCACGCAGTCATCGCCAATCTCCGCGCCGTCGTTTATGACCGCGCCGTTGCCTATGAGCACGCGGTCGCCCACCGCCTGGGCGTGACACATCACCCTGTGCCCGATGACCACGTTATCGCCGATGACCACGTCGTCGTCGCCGTGGATAACGGAGTTGTCCTGAATGCAGGTGTTCTTGCCGATCGTAATCTTGCCAGCGTCGGCCCGAATAACCGTTCCGGGCCAGACACCGGACCCCTCGCCTATCTCCACGTCTCCGATGACGTAGGCGAACTCGCTGACAAAGGCGGTCGGATGAATCCGGGGGGTTAACCCGTCCAGGCTGCGTATCACGTTTTCTCCTCCAAGAGTGTTGTTTTTGCTCGAACCAAGTATATGCTATCCTAGAGGGGAGTAGGTCATCGGGAGCGTGGCGGTTCGCCGCTCGGCAGTTCGGAGTGATGCCATACGAGGCGGACATAAGACGGCCCTCTTCGGGTGTGAGAAGCCAATTGTCGAATCAGGATACCAGGGGTATGAGATTTTCAGGATCGTCATGGAGCTGAAGACCTGTTTGTTGGCGCTTCTTGCCGTTGCCGCGCTGGTGTTCGTTGGCGGGTGTTCGTCGCCCTCGGCGACACCGACGCCCGAGCCGACGCCCGCGCCTCCAACGGCGACGCCCGAGCCGACTGCCACGCCGCCGCCCGCTACGGCGACGCCGGAGCCGACGCCCACTTCCTCTCCCTCGCAGCAGCCGTCAAGGGGGCTGTTCGAGTACACGCGAGCCGCAATGCTGCTGGAAGCCAACCTGTGGGAGGACGCGATTCCGGCCTATGGGCTGGTGATTAGAATCCTTCCCAACCTCGAGCTGGGCTACCACGGTAGAGGCGTCGCCTACCACAATGAGGCCAAAGAGAAGGAGAACAACAACCTGTTCAAGCCCGCGCTGGAGGACCTGGACAAGGCCATCGAGCTAAAGCCGGACTTTGCCGAGGCGTACAAGGACAGGGCGCTGCTTCACAGAGACCTGGGCGACATCGAAAAGGCGGTATCCGACATGGAGCAGGCCGTCCGGCACTACGACCCGCTTCGGCAGCCCTTTCAATTGGCCGAAGCAAGAAAACTCCTGGAGGAGATTCGCCCGTAGCAGGCTCCTCTCGACCACGGGCGACGGGCTGCGCTGGACTACTTTCGCTCCACCAGTTGGATGAGCACGCCGTGCGATTCGCTGGGATGAATGTACGGCCCGCCCGGCGCCTCGATGATGCGCGCTCCGTTTGCCTTCAGTTCGGTGGCGGCCTTCTCGCGGTCGTCCACCGCGATGGCGATCAGGTGAATCCCCTCTCCCCGACGCGCCAGGCTGCGGCCCACCGGGGTTTCCGGCCCGAGCGCCTCCACCAACTCGATGAACCGGCCGCCCTCTCCCAGGGGCAAAATTGCCTGGCGAAGGCCCAACTCGGGAACCACCCTGTCGGTGACCTCGGCCTTCAGGCCCAGCCTGGTCTCGTAGTCATCCACCGCGCTTTTCAGATCGTTAACCGCGATTACCACGTGGTCCACCCACTTGAACACTCGACTCCTCCTCGCAAAGACGTTGTCGCGTCTGCCGGAATGGCGGATATGCGCGCCACCGGACGGGCGTAGTCTAGGCGCGGCCCGTCCGCGCTGTCAAGGGATTGCGCAGAAGGGAGAACCCCCGTCGGCAGTCTCGCGTAGGCCTAGCCCTCCAGCCAGGCGCGGCCCTCGTCCAGGTAGAAGGTCTCGCTCATCCTGGACACGCTAACGCGCTGGCGATAGACCCCGCCATCCACCGATCGCTCCGCCTCGTGGACGTCGGTCGTCCACCGCGACGCGGCGGGAGCCGGCCCGCCCTCGAGCGCCTCTTCCAGCGCGCGGCCGTCCATCGGTGTTCTGGCAGACAGCCCCAGCAGGCGAAGAACCGTTGGGGCGACGTCCACGTTGCCGGTCGGCGTCTCCACCACGATGCCCCGTTTGAAGTTCGGTCCCCTGGCGAACAGGACGTTGTTCATCTCGTGGCGGCTCATCGACCCGTGCTGTCCGAGTCCCGGCGCGCCTCCGGCTGAGAAGGCGTGTCCAGCGAAACCGGCGTCATTTGGCCTCGAGTCCCACCTGAAGGACATCGCCAGTTCGGGCGCGCGCTCCCCGTCGTTGCCGATCAGCGACGCGGGCAGCGTTCCCGCGATGCCCGAGACGGAGTCCGACGCCAGTATGGGGCCGCACCAGGGTTGCGCCATCAGCCACGCCGCCAGCCGGTCCGTCGCGGCGAGGTCGCCGTCGCGGACGTAGAAGAGTGCGGAGGCGCCGTTGGGCGCGACAATCACGCCGCCGGGTTCGCTGCCCTCCGGGAAGCCCGCCGCCTTCAACTCGCTCTCCAGGTTGACCACGCCCTGGATGGTCGAGTAGCCATGGTCGGAAACCACCATCACGTCCGTGTCCGCTGCCAGGCCGGACTGTTCGAGCCACGACAGCAGCCTGCCAAACTGCGCGTCGGCCGCGCGCACGGCCAGAACGCCCATCTCGCTGCCGACGCCGTGAGCGTGCTGGGCGTGGTCCGGCTCGGAAAACCATATCAGCGCGACCGCGGGCCTGCGCTCAGGCAGTATGTAGCTGGTCATGATTTCCACCGCGTGGGCCAGCCGCGCGGTGGTGGGCATCGCGTCTGCGGGCCACGCGCCGAAGCGGGCGATTACCTCGTCGTTCAGGCCGCGCGGCAGCGTGAACTCAGGGTGTATCGTCGCGCCGCCGGAGACCTCCGCGTTGGGGTTGTGCACGTAGGCGTTCCCGCTCGTGCCGGTGCCGATTGCCACGTACTCCATGCCGTGCCGAGAGAGTATGTCCGCAAGAGTTGGCGCGAGAAGAACCCTGCCCGTCTTTTCTGCCAGTTGCGTCAACGTCGGCTCCAGGGCGGAGAAGGCCAGGTACGGGTCGAAGTCGCGCACGACGAGCGTGTTCGCCGTCAGCCCGTGCGCTCCGGGGTAGCGGCCCGTCACCATGCTCGCGCCGTTGATGCGTGTCACGCTCGGGAACACCGGGTGGTGATTCCCAAAGGCGACGCCCTCCGCCGCAAAGGCGGACAGGTTCGGCATAAGCTCCGGTGTAACCTGTGCCGGCTGCAAACCATCGAACACCGTAATCAACACCGAACTCATCATATCTCCTTATTTCTCTGACAACCCGCGCCGCGCTGCCGCGACTTGACAATACGACGGCGCCATCGGACAATCGGGGCAATCGGCACACTGGGCCAATCCACAACCAAGCCAAGCCTTCATCGAGGAGGAAACTGCCGGATGACTACAACCACCAAGTCTTGGACTGAAGAGATGATAGAGGTTGCGGGCGCCAACATTCAAGTGGTAAAGGGCGGCGCGGGGGACCCTCTGCTCGTGCTGCACGGGGAGATGGGCCATCCCGGATGGATGCGCTACCATGAGGGGCTGTCGCAGGGGAACACGCTGCACATCCCCTCACATCCCGGGTTTGGAAGCTCCGAGCGCCTGGACTGGATAATGAGCGTCCGCGACATGGCGGGCTGGTACCTGGAGGCCATCGACGACCTCGGGCTGGGCCAGGTCAACCTGATGGGCTTCTCGCTGGGCGGCTGGCTCGCCGCTGAGATGGCGTCGATGTCCCCCGACATGTTCAAGAAGCTGGTGCTTGTCGCGCCCGCCGGCGTTCGCCCTCCCACCGGTGAGATTTTCGACATGTTCCTAGTGGTGGCGAAGGACTACATCACGACCAGCGTGCTGGACCCGGTTTCGACGCCGGAGTTCGAGTTGCTCTGTCCCGAGGAGCCGACTCCTGAGCAGGCCGAGGCGTGGGAAGTGGCGAGAGAAGAGGCGTGCCGGCTGTCGTGGAGGCCCTACATGCACTATCCGGGCCTACCGCACCTGCTGAGCCGTCTCAAGAGGCTCTCCACCCTCATCGTCTGGGGGCGGCAGGACCCCATAATCCCGCTGAGCGCGGGAGAGCGCTACAACCAGTCGATCCAAGGCTCCCGGCTAGTCGTCCTGGAGGACTGCGGCCACCAGCCGGAGGTGGAGAAGCCCGACGAGTTCGTGCAGGTGGTGCAGGGGTTCCTGTCCGGGTAGGGGCGACCGCCCGGTCGCCAAGCCGTCAGCCCCGCCTTCCCGTCATTCCCGCGAAAGCGGGAATCCAGGCGGTGGGGCGGTGGTAGCCTCGTTGTCAGCCTCGCCTCGCCGTCATTCCCGCGAAAAGCCTGCTCCGTACTCCGATACGGGGCGGGAATCCACCGCAATGGCTCGCCGCTCGCCAATCCAGGGGGAGGAGCGGTGGCTGCCGAGCCGTCAGCCCCACCGAGCCGCCAGCCCTGCCTCGCCGTCATTCCCCCGAAAGCGGGAATCAAGGCGGTGGGGCGGTGGCATCGCGTGCTGCCGCAACACCCTGTCGCTGTCATTGGCATGAAAGACGTTTGATGGCAAAACAAGGCTTCGTTTACCTTCTCGCAAGCCGGTGCAACGGCACGCTGTATCTCGGCGTCACTTCGAGCCTTGCGCAGAGGACTTGGCAACACAAGGGCGAATTTGTGGATGGCTTCACGAAGCGTTACGGCGTGCATTACCTTGTTTGGTACGAAGTCCACGACTCGATCGTGAGCGCGATCGCGCGGGAGAAAGCGATGAAGAAGTGGAGGCGGTTGTGGAAGATTGAGTTGATTGAGAAGTGTAATCCTACGTGGCGCGATTTGTACGAGGAGGTTGTGTGAGGGAATAGCGTTTGCTAGGGATTGACGGTTTCCCCGTCAGCCCGGCCTCGCCGTCATTCCCGCGAAAAGCCTGCTCCGTACTCCGATACGGGGCGGGAACCCATCGCAATGGCTCGCCGCTCGGCAATCCAGGGGGAGTGGGGCCGTGCCCAATCACGCCGTGCCCAGGAACTGCTCCAGCGGCATTGGCGGCGATTTTATCTCCAGGATGGTCGAGTCCTCCAGCGCCTCTACGCTGTGGGGCACGTCCTTCGGGTGGACGCAGGCGTCGCCGACAGCGAGCGTGTGCTCTGCGCCCTCCACGACTGCCTTTATCCTGCCCTCTATGACGTAGCAGACCGACTCGTGCGCGTGCGCGTGAGTCGGCGAGCCGGAGCCTCGCGGGTAGCGTATCTCCAGCATGACCATCTCTTTGCCGGCCATCATTGGCTTCAGCGTCACGTTGCCCACGATGGGAAGCCCCTCCACCGTCGTCATGGTCAGGCTTTGCACGTCCGTGTTCTTGGCTACGAGCATACTCTCACCTCTATACCTCGCGCGCGATGCTTACGCGAAGGCGCGTCTGTAGGAGAACGCGCCCTCCTCGTTCGTTATGAACTCCAGCAGCGCGGCGTGGCCGTCCTCGGTGGCGCTCCTTGCGCGCAGAATCGCCGGCGCGACCTCCGACGGCTCGGTGACGCGCTCAGCCCAACCGCCCATGCTACGCGCCATGTCCGCGTAGTCGCCTCCAAGGTTCCGGGTCCCATACAGGCCGTGCGACGCCGCCATCGCCGCCGTCTCTATCGCCATAGTGGAGTTGTTGAACACCACAGTCAGAATGGGTATGTTCGAGCGCACCGCGGTCTCGAAGTCCAACCCGGTCATCCCAAAGGCGGCGTCGCCCATGAAGTTGACCACGAACTTGTCGGGGTCGGCGAGCTTGGCGCCGATGTTCAAACCCAGCCCGGTTCCGAGGCCGTGAGACTTGCCCCAGCCCAGGTAGGTTCGCGGCCCGCCCGACTGGTAGAAGGGCATTATCTGGTCACGTGGACTTCCTGAGTCATGGGTGACGATGGCGTCGGCGGGATCGACATTGTTCATGAACTCCCATATCACGCGATATGGCGTGATTGGCGTGTCGTTGGAGGTGAGCTTGGGCATCCATTCTTTCAGCCACTCGGCCTTTATGCCCGCTATCTCCTCCGCCACGGAGCTGTCGCCTCGACTTGGACTATCACCCAGCAAGTCCTCGCAGGCGTCGATGAACTGGCGAAGCACCAGCCTGGCGTCTCCAACCAGTGGATACTCCACCTGGTAGTTCTTGCCCACGTCTATGGGATCGTTCGTGGCGTGTATCATCGTCTTGCCGGCGGGAATGGGCGTGGTCATGCCGTGCTTGGTGAAGCTGGTTCCGACGCCGAATACGACGTCGGCCCTACTGAGGAACTCGAACACTGGCGCGCTCATCACGCCGGAGCCGCTCCCGAGGGCCAGCGGATGCCGCTCTGGAAACGCGCTCTTTCCGGCCATAGTGGTCATCACCGGCGCCTGGACAAGCTCCGCGAGTTCCACCAGTTCCTGGGTCGCGTCGGCGTAAAGCACGCCCTGGCCGGCGTGTATGATGGGATTGCGCGCTCCCAGCAACGCCTTCGCCGCTTCCAGCACGTCCTGGGGGTTGGCCTCCGAGATGGCCGCCTTGACCGGCCGGTAGCCGTCCAGAATGGACGGATCGACCTCCTGCGTGGCGACGTCCGCGGGTATCTCCACCATCACCGGACCGGGACGCCCCATCTTGAGGGCGGCGAACGCGCGGCGCATCGTCTCCACCACCCGGTCGGCGGTGTTCAGCTGCTCGACGGACTTGGTCACCGACTCGTAGCTGCGCACCGAGCTGAAGTGTGGGAATATGCCGTCGCGCTCCCTCGGATGTCCCAGCGGCAGCAACAGCATGGGCACGGCGTCGGAAAAGGCGGTCGCCACTCCGGCGTAGGCGTTCTCCGCGCCGGGGCCATACTGCATCGCGAACACGCCGGGAGGCCTCCCGTTCTTGACCCGTGCGTAGCCGTCCGCGATGCCAACGCCCACACGTTCCTGGCGGCAAATGACGGGACGTATCCCCGCCTCGGCGGCCGCCTCTATCACAGGCGTCGTCGGAAAGGCGCTGAGATACTCAACGCCCTCCTCCTTCAGTATCTGGGCAATCGCGTCAATCGTTCGCATGAGCAGGCCTCCCTGAGCATAGTCCGGATGTGTGCACACGTTCAGGGAGAATATAACACGTTGAACGCCTCGTTGTCAGAATTTGGTAGGCATACTGGCAACCCCGTCCGTCCCGCGTAGGGGCAAACCCTTGTGGTTGCCTTGGATAGTCTGCCCATGCTCGGCTTGGTGGTCGCGCACCTCCATGGGCAGCCTACCTTGTCCCCTTCCATCCTGAGCTCGTCGAAGAACGAGACACGGGGCTTTCGAAAGGGGATTATATACGATGGTACCCAACCTAGAGGAACAGCTCAATGGACTACAGTAAGATTTCGACTTCTGGTGACGTAAACGTCATTGTCATGCCTAAGCATGAGTGGGATAAGAAGAAGCCCGCCATCAAGGAAGATGGTAATCGCGTGGCAAACCAGATGCGCGAACAGGATAAGCCGTTCATCGTGAAGCCTTTGGCTCCGAAGGAGATGAAAGGCGGGGATACAGTTCCACTGAGCGGAGTTGTCATCAAGCTCGATTGGAAAATCACAACGAAACTGGAAATGGTCGAATCCGCAAGGGATATGATTACCAAAGCCTACATACTCGATTCTCTCGATCCGGGACTTCCGACCGTACTAAGGTCAATCATTCAAGGCGAGGGCCTGTATGAACACAGTATCGGGGAGTTTTTTCAACTCTACGGTGAGTTCCAGGGGAAGTACGAACTAAACAAGGGAACGGAGACAAGAGACAAGATGCTGGCTTTGGTGAACGGACACAAGAAGTACATGAAGTGTTACAAGGAATATGGTAAGTCGCGTCTTGTTCCTTTGCCATATGCAGTCAGGAACATCCTCGCTCACACTAGAGACAACCCAAACACGCTTGACATGGAAGGCAAGGATCTAAGAAAGTCCATAGAACTACTTCGGTCATGGGTGTCTCCAAAGAAGTAACTTGCAACATGCGATGCCTGGGTAGCCAGGTATATAATTCCCTTTGCAAAGACCCCGCCCAGCCGCGCGCGCGTGTTGAAGCGTGCGTGCGCGCGTGCTATACTCTACGATACGACGCATGGAGGGGATCGAGACAATGGTTGCGACAACCAACGCACAGGCGCTAACTCCTTACCAGGTAAGGCGATATAGCAGGCACATCATCATGCCCCAGGTGGGCAGCAGTGGACAGCGAAAGCTGTTGGAATCAAAGGTGCTCATGGTCGGAGCGGGAGGACTGGGCTCGCCCATCTCCATCTACCTGACCCTGGCGGGCGTTGGAACCGTGGGGATAGTGGACTTCGACACGGTGGACGTTACCAACCTGCAACGCCAGATTCTCCACCAGAACGACGACATCGGCAGGCCAAAGGTCCAGTCGGCGAAAGAGATGCTGCTCTCCTACAACCCAGACGTTGTCGTGAACATACACGAAGAGCCGCTGCTCTCGGACAACGCCATGGAGATAATGGCGGACTACGACGTTATCGTGAACGGCGCCGACAACTTCCCCGCGCGATACCTCGTCAACGACGCCGCCTATCTCAGCGGCAAGCCCCTGGTGGACGGCAGCATCCTGCTGTTCGACGGCCAGGCGACCGTCTATATTCCGGGGCAGGGATGCTATCGCTGTCTCTTCCCGACGCCGCCGCCGCCGGGCGAGGTGCCAAGCTGCGCCGAGGCGGGCGTCCTGGGTGTGCTGCCGGGCCTGGTGGGCACGATCCAGGCCACCGAGACGGTGAAGCTCATCATGGGCATAGGCGAGTCGCTGTCGGGCCGGCTGCTGCTCATAGACGCGATGGACATGGACTTCCGCACCGTGAAGATGCGGCGCAACCCCGATTGCCCCCTCTGCGGCGACAACCCCACGGTGACGGAACTAATCGACTACGAGGCCTTCTGCGGCGCTCCCGCCGTAAGCTGAAGGCCCCTCGCCAGGTCGGGCTGCCCGCGCATTGCCAGCGGCGGCCCGGTCACGCCTAACCGCCCCTGTCCACCAGCCGCCCGTCTTGGAACACGTCCGTCACGTTCCAGAGGGCCTTCACGTCCTGTGAGGGGTCGCCATCGACTATCAGCACGTCCGCCTGCTTGCCCGGCTCCAGCGCGCCAACCTCGTCGTCCAGCCAGCAGGAGCGTGCGGAGACGCTCGTTGCCGACAGGACGGCCTCCATCGGTGACATGCCGCCCTCCGCGTGGACCTCTATCTCGTGCTGGAAGCCGCCCATCGGGTACATGCTCCAGGCCGAGTCCGAGCCGCAGACCAGCTTCACGCCAAGCTCACGCATGGCGGCGAAGCTCTCCAGTCTGACCTCGGCACTCCTGAGCTGCGCGTCCAGCTCGGCCCGCTCCGGCGCGGTAAGGCCGCTCGAGCGGCGCTTGTCCTCGAGCGACAGGATGCGGCCGCGCCCATTGTAGAGCGTCGGGTTGACGAATACGCCCTGTCTGGCGATGCGCTCGGCAACCTCCGGTCTGAACAGGGTGGAGCCGTCCGGTTCGACGAAGATAGCGTGCACGATGGTGTCTATGCCCGCGTCCAGGGCGTTGACCATGCCCTGCGTGGAGGCGCAGTGGGCGACGGTGTGCTTGCCGAACTTGTGCGCTTCATCCACAATCGCCGTAAGCTCATCGACGCTGAAGGACGGGCGTGTTGGGAGTGACGTTCGTGTGCTGCCGCCGGTGGCCGTTATCTTGATGAAGTCCGCGCCCTCCTTGACCAGCTGGCGCACGGATGCGCGGCACTCATCGACACCGGTTGCCTCGATGCCAAAGTAGCCGAGGTGACCGCCGACGATGGCAAGCGGTCTGCCCGCGAGGGACAACCTGGGT
Source organism: Dehalococcoidia bacterium (assembly GCA_965217565.1). Lineage (GTDB taxonomy): Bacteria > Chloroflexota > Dehalococcoidia > Lucifugimonadales > CATOSD01 > CBDCIS01. Next base: position 189,960 of record CBDCIS010000003.1, on the reverse strand, counting down.
CCCTCGGTGATGCCCATTTCCATGGCTCGGCGCAGCATGAACGTCGTCCGGTTCTTGCCGCCGCAGTCGCGCACGGTGGTAACGCCGGAATGTAGGTGCGTCGTCGCGTTGCGCGCCGCCTGGAGCGTCAGCACCTCGTCGGGGAGCGTGGCGAGCTCGTCGCCGGAGCGGCCGTCGCCGATGCCGACGAGATGAACGTGGCAGTCCACCAGGCCGGGGAGCGCGGTCTTGTCCTCGTAGTTGAACTCCTCGACCCGCGCGCCCTCTGGTGGCGTGATGCTCTCTTCGGGGCCAACGGCGCGTATCACGTCGCCCTCGATGAGAATCGCGCCGCGTTCGACAGCTCTCTCGCTCTTGCCGTCGATGATGCGGGCGGCCCTGATTAGTTTGAAGCCCGATTGGCTGGACATGCGTTACATCCTCGGTTCTTCTTCACGGGCGACGGTAGGTCTGCCTCTGGAAAGGCTCTGACTTCGCAAACGCGCCCTTGACATATACGAACGCACGTGCTATCATGCTCCCATCACACACAACCTCATCCTGATTCTGACAACAGTGCGAAACCCACAGAGAGGGGTGTCTCATTTCCTATACGAACAACCGCGACCCTACTACATTCCAACTCGGAAACATCCCCTAAATCCTCTCACAGCATCACAGATCCCAAGTAGGGGTGAGACACAATGAATCAAAGTGAGACACCCGCAGGCGTTTTTCCGCCAGCCAAAACATCCACCCGTCCAGATGCGAGCTAATCCCACATCTGGACATAGAGCAACCCAAGACGTTGCAACCTGCTTTGCTCCTCCCCCTTTGCTCCTCCCCCATGGGGGAGAATTGAGGCGGGGCGGTGAACCGGGGCCGGCGGCTAGATCGGCGAATCCGCCGGACGCCGCTGGCGAAACGTCTCTACAGACTCGGACGAGCCGCGGTCGACACGCTGCCCCGCCAGGAAGACCTCGTCCACGTTCCACAACGCGGTGATGTCTTCTGCGGGGTTGCCGTCCACGACAATCACGTCGGCCTCTTTGCCCGGCTCCAGCGTGCCCACTGCCTCATCCATGTCCAGCGCGTTCGCCGCTTCGCTGGTGACCGAGAGAACGCCCTGCATCGGTGAGTAGCCCGCGTGCACCAGGCACTCGGTCTCGTACAGCGTGTTGCCGAGCATGTAGTCGCCCCATGACGAGTCCGAGCCGGTGATGACTTTAAGACCCATCTCCTGCATCCGGCGGCAGTCGTTCTGCTTCGCCTCGTATGCGAGCAACATGCCGTCCAGCGCCTGCTGCTCCTCGTCCGATAGCCCTTCCCGTTCCTTCTTGTGCTGGAGCTTCCAGGCCCTCGCCCTGCCCACATGCAGCGTCGGGTTGACGAACGCCCCCTGCTGGCCGATGCGCTCGGCCACGTCCTCGCGGAAGTTGTTGGAGCCGTCTGCCTCCATGAACGCACAGTGAACTATCATGTCCACGTTGGCGTCGAGGGAGTTGATGATGCCCTGGGTGGAAAGGCAATGGGTCGCGGTCAGCTTGCCGAACTTGTGCGCCTCCTCGGTGATGGCCAGCAGCTCTTCTAGGGTGAAGGACGGGCGCAGCGGGAAGGACGTTCGCGTGCTGCCGCCGGTGGCGGTTATCTTGATGTAGTCCGCCCCCTCTTTGATGAGCTGCCGGGTCATGCCCCTGGCCTGCACCGGGCCGGTGACCTCAGAGCCGAAGTAGCCCATGTGCCCGCCGACGATGGCGACGGGCCTGCCGCAGAGGACCATCCTCGGCGCGACGACGATGCCCTGGTTCACGGCGTCGCGCAGCCTGAACATGGTCATGTTCTTGGGGCCGTTCTCGCGTATGGAGGTGACGCCCGTGAACAGGCTGGCCCTGGCGTTGCGGGCAGACTGGAGCATGAGCACCTCGTCGGGCTGCGCCGCCACCTCTTCGCCCATGCGGCCGTCGCCGAACCCGTTGTGGTGCGTGTGGCAGTCCACCATTCCGGGCATGATGGTCTTGCCGGGATAGTCGCGGGTCTCGACCTCCGCCCCTTCCGGAGCGGCGATCTCCCCGAAGCGCCCCACGGCCACGATCTTCGATCCCTGGACCAGAACCGCGCCGTCTTCCATCGGCGGACCGCCCAGGCAGTCGATCAGCCGACCTCCCTTGATAATCTTGAAGGTTCCGCCTGAATCCGCCATGTTCTCCTCCTCGACGTTGCCGACGTTCGCCCTCTAAAGAATCTCCCTGAGCCTCTCGGCAATCACCTTTTCGCCGCCATCCTTGAGCGTGCCCATCCGCACGATGAGCGAATCGGGATCGTCGTCGGTGAAGCGCACCCAGATGCTGGGGTTTCCAGAGCGAAGCCCATCTACCACGTCGGCGGCGCTCTTACCCAGCTTCTCGGCGTCGATGGTGATTCTGAGGCCCTCGAAGGGGCCGTCGTCCGGGTAGCCCCGCATCCGGATGTTGGGGATGCCGCCCAGGTCCGCGCTGAGCGTGGCAATGCGCGCTTCGTATGCCGCGAAACGGTCTTCGTGGTTCATGGTGAGCCACTCCCGAAGCGCGGCGTAAACGGCGATGACCTCTTGCCGGTCTATCTTCATCGGCCTGCCAAACGAGCGTATCCCGTCCGACTCGAACCCGATGGAGCTATGCTTTCTGGCGACCTCCACCAGGTCTTTTCTGCCGGTCAGCATACCGCTGGAGTTGACCGCGCCGAAGTACTTTGCGCCGTAGGCGACCAGGTCCGCGCCCATCTTGGCGTATCTGCTGAGCAGGTCCGTCGGATAGACCTGGCCCGCGGCGTCCACGATAATGGGGATGTCGTGGGCGTGCCCGATGCGAATCACGTCCTCCAGGGGAAGCGCGCCGGGGTTGCGGTCGCCCGGCGCGAGGTAGTGAATGGCCGCCGTGTGTGGGCCAATCGCCGCTTCGAGTTGCTCCGGCCGCGTCTGCTCCGGGTCGCCAATCTCGATCAGCTTGCCGCCCGATATCGTCATAGTCCTGTCATAGGCGACCCGCAACTGTCGCTGAATGATGATCTCGTAGGGCATACCTGTGACGTCCGGGACTCGCTCGATCTTCTCGACGTCGTTGCCGGTTATGCACGCCGCGGCGCCCACCGACAGCGCGGCGGCGCAACCGGGCGTCACCAGCGCGGCCTCTACGCCAAGCATGTCCGCGATGTTCTCGCCAACCCTGTCGATCAGCTCCCCCATGTCCACGTAGTACTCCTCGGACTCGTCCATGAGGGCGCGAACTGACTCATTGGGTGTGTTGCCGCCCAGCAGCGTCCGGTTTCCGTGCGCATTGAGAATCGGCTTGGCTCCCAACTGCTCGTATATGTTGCTCACTTGCGATTTCCTCCTCTTTTGTCCATTAGAACCAACTTTGGCATTTTATGACGTATGTATTCAGGGCGCAAGTCACAGCAAGCCGCTGACGCCATTTTGGCCGCAATTCAGGGAATTGCCGAACTCGGCGCCGCCTCTTTGCGTTGATTTTGGCGTGCGCTTCCTTCTATAATCCTTCTGTAATCCCGTAAGTCGTCTTCGAGAGGGGCCATTTGCCGATAGATTATGGTGAGCTAACGCAGGGGCAGGAAATCTCCAACGAGTCTTACGTGCTGGACCCCGGCACGGTCTCGAAGTACGTTGATGCGGTTGGCGACCAGACGCGGGTGAAGTCGAGAGACGGCCGGGAACTGGTCCCGGCGATGGCGGTAGCCGCGCTCAGCTTTCGCGGCGTGCTGGACGGCTTGCAGTTGCCGGGCGGCACGGTTCACGTTGGACAGGAGCTCGAGTTCAGCAAAGCCGTGGCCGTAGGCGAGACCGTGCGATGCAGCGCGAAACTGCTGCAAAACTCGGTTCGCAGAGGAACGCGGGTCATGGTGGTACTCCTGGAGGTGAGCGACGGCGCGGGCGACCGGGCGCTGGAAGGCAAGAGCACTGTAATGGTTCCGGCGCAGCTCCCCTCGAATTCATAGATTCTCAGACGAAATGTATAACACGCGACGGGCGAATCGGACGAAATGAGAGAAGGCGATAGCCTACCAACAGTCGAGAGGACCGTAAGCCAGGAGCGGATCGAGAAATACGCGGAAGCGGCGGGCGACTTCAACCCGATTCACCTCGACCACGATTTCGCCGCAAGCACGGACTTTGGCGGAACCATCGCCCACGGCATGATGGTGATTGCCTTCATCTCCGAGATGATGACCCAGGCATTCAATGAGCGCTGGATGGCGACGGGCCGGTTGAAACTGCGGCTTAGAGCGCCTGCGTACCCTGGCGACACCCTGACGACCTATGGCCGCGTGAAGAGCGTTCAAGAGCGGGACGAGAACACGCTGGTCAACTGCGAGGTTGGCGTCAAAAGGCAGAACGGGGTAGAGGTCATAAACGGAGACGCCAGCGTGGTCGTCTAGCCGTGCGAGTGACACGGGGAGGATTGGATTTGACAGCACGTAAGCGAAGGCGCGTCAAGATAGCGTTGGACGCGATGGGGGGCGACCACGCCCCCGCGGAGCTCGTGGCCGGCGCGATCAACGCCGTCAGGGAGAACGACGTCGATGTCCGTATGGTGGGCGACGAGGATGTGGTTGAAGCGGAGTTGGCAAAGCACGATATAGAGGGGCTGCGCATAAGAGTCGTTCCATCGGAGGGTTACGTCAAGGAAGGCGAGCAGCCCGTGCTCGCGCTGCGCCAGCGGCCCCGCGCCTCCATCATCATCGCCACCGGCCTGGTCAAGTACGGCTTTGCGGACGCCTGCGTGTCGATGGGTTCGACGGGCGCGACGATGGCGGCAGCCGCTATCGGGCTGGGTATGTCCGAGGGGGTCGAACGCCCCGCGATTGGCGGCCCGATAGTGGGCCTGGCTCCGCAGACCGCCGTGATAGACGTTGGGGCCAACGTCGATTGCCGTCCGGCCCAGATGCTGAGCTTTGGGGTCATCGGCGATGTCTTCGCTCGCAAGTTCTGGGGCATAGAGCGGCCTCGCGTGGCTATGCTCAGCGTCGGCAGCGAGGCGGGCAAGGGCAACAGCCAGGTCAAGGAGGCCACGGAGCTATTCGAGAAGAGCGGCCTGAACTTCATAGGCAACGTGGAGGCCAACGAGTTGCCGACAAACAGGGCCGAGGTGGTCGTGTGCGACGGTTTCGTGGGCAACATAGTCATGAAGCTCACGGAGGGCCTCGGCCAGGCGATGGCCGAACGCCTGCGGGAGAGTCTGCGTAACTCGCTGCCCTCCTCGGAGTTGGAGCGCGTGGTAAAAGAGGTCTATGAACTGAACAACGTGGTGGAGACCTGGGGCGGCGGCCCCCTGTTTGGCGTGAATGGCGTCAGCATTGTTGGCCACGGTCGCGCGAAGGCCCCCGCTGTGCAGCGCGCCATCGCCACGGCAAAGAGGGCAGTGGAGAGCGGCTTCGTCACCGGCCTCAACGAGGAGCTGACCAGGGTGCGCCTCAAGGTCGGGCAGTAGGTCGATCGCACTGCGCAACCCTCTGCCGGTTGTAACACTATCGAGTCAGGAGGCAAGTTGAGTAAATCCGACATAGAGGGGAGAGGCGCCCTGGTAACCGGCGCCTCCAAGGGCATCGGTAGGGCAATCGCGCTCAGGCTTGCCGAACAGGGCGTGAAGGTAGCCGTAAACTACAACACCTCTTCGGACGCCGCCGATGAGGTGGTCAAAGCCATTCAGGGGAAGGGCGTAGAGGCGTTCTCGATACAGGCCGACGTCAGCAAGATCGACCAGGTTACGGCCATGGTGGACAAGGTCAACGAGGCGTGGGGCCACGTTGACATCCTGGTGAACAACGCTGGAATAATAGACGACGGCCTCCTGGTGAGGATGACCGACGACGCTTGGGATAGAGTCGTCGCCACGAACCTGACGGGCACGTTCTACTGTACGCGGGCAGCCCTTCGCGGCATGATGCGCGGGAGATGGGGCCGGATAATCAATATCGGCTCGGTCGTCGGCATTCGCGGCAACGTGGGGCAGGCCAACTACTCCGCGTCCAAGGCCGGGTTGATTGGCTTCACCAAGGCGCTTGCCAAGGAGATTGCCACACGAAATATCACCGTCAACACCGTTACCCCCGGCTACATCAGCACCGACACGGTCGCCGGTCTCACGCAGGAGCAGAAGGACCGCATCATGACGTGGATTCCCCAGGGCCACTTTGGGGAGGTCGATGACGTGGCGCACCTCGTGGCGTTCGTATCCAGCGAAAAGGCCAAGTACATGACAGGGCAGGTCATCAGCATAGATGGCGGCATGGCGATATAGCGCGCCGGCGTAACGCCAGTCTTTTGCCAATTTTATGAAGGACTTCAAAGGCAAATTCGCGCTCGTTACGGGCGGCTCTAGGGGCATCGGAAGAGCCATTGCGCTGGAGTTCGCCACGCGCGGCGCGGACGTCGCCTTCAACTATCGCTGGAACGACAAGGCCGCCGAGCAGACCCAGCGCGACATCGAGCGCATGGGCGCGCGCTGCCTTCGCATCCGCGCGCACCTTGGAGACACCGGCAAGATCAGAGAGGTGTTCTCTCGAATCGAGGGGGAGTTCGGCAGGCTGGACGTCCTCGTGAACAACGCCGCCTCCGGGGTTCAGCGCACGGCGGGCGAGCTCCAGGAAAAGCACTGGAACTGGACGATGAACATCAACGCAAAGGCGCCCTGGGTGTGCGCTATCGAGGCGTCCAGGTTGATGACTGCCGGCGGCAGTGTGGTCAACATCACCAGCCAGGGCTCGCAGAAGGTGCTGCCGTACTACTTCTCGGTGGGCGTGTCGAAGGCCGCCCTGGAGTCGATGACCCGCTACCTCGCGGTCGAACTCGCTCCCAAGGGCATCTCGGTGAACGCGGTATCAGGCGGCTACGTCGATACGGGCGCGCTGGACTCGTTCCCCAACCGTCAAGAGATGCTTCAGACCGGAAAGCGGACGCTCGTGAATCGACTCGTAACGGCTGAGGACATCGCCCGGGTCGTCGCGTTCCTGTGCACGGACGCGGCGGAGATGATTCGGGGACAGGTGTTGATAGTGGATGGCGGCGTGTCCCTCACTGTCTGAACGACAGCGTCTCCACGCGCACCTCGATGTCGCCGTCGTCCGAGTCCAGCGTCAGCGTCGAACCGGGCTCGGCCGCGGCCTTTCGCACGTATCCGAGTCCGATGCCGCCGCTCAGCCGCGGCGACCGCGCCGCCGACGTGATTACACCCGACCGCTTGCCGTCTCTCAGCAGGCTTGCGTTGGGCGCGGGAGTTGTCGGAGAGTCCCACGACAGCCCCACGAGATGCTTGGACACCTTCTTGTAGGTGTCGAGACGGGCGATGACCTCCTGCCCAACGTAGCAGCCCTTGTCGAAGCTGATGTGCTCCAGCAGACCGGCTTCCAGGGGATTGTAGTCCTCGCTGAGTTCGCTGCCCTGCGCTGGGACGCCCTGCTCTACGCGGACGACTTCCAGCGCGTCCGCGCCCACCGGCTTAATGCCCGACACCGCGCCTCTTGCCAGCAGATAGTCCCACAGGCGTTCCCCCTGGTCAGACGGCACTATCAGGTCGAACCCGGTGAGCGCGCCGAGGTCGTTGCGGACGACGGTCGCGTCCACGCCCCCGACGCTCGCCGCCGCCACGTCATGCCGCGCCATCGACGACACGCCATCGCCCGCGATTTCGTCCATGAGCGTTGCCGTCTTGGGGCCGATCATCGAGAACATGGACGTATCCGGGGTCACGTCCCGTACCGTCACGTCCTCAGTGAAGGTGTAGAAATCTATCCACTCGGCAACCTTCTGGCGATTCTCAGGGCCCGTAATCACCAGCAGATGGCTGTCCCGCATGAGGACGAGGAGCAGGTCCACGATACGGCCCTTGCCGGAGGTCAGGACGGTTCCCATTCCCCGTCCGGCGGTCAGCTCCTCGAGCTTGTTCGTTGACAGGCGGTTGAGAAGGTCGAGCGCATCGTCTCCGGCCAGTTCCAGGCGGCCCACGTATGAGCGGTCCACAAGGCCGACGGCCCCGGTGAGGGCGTCGTACTCCTCATCCGGCGAGGAGTATATGCCTGGCGCGCCAAGTCTGTCGGCTTGCGCCGAAACCGGACTCCGCAACTCAATTTCAGGGCTCGTAGCCATCACAGGGTCATCCCTTTCTTTCAAAGCGGCGCGTATCTCGCAGCGGGCGGGTTGCAAACCCAGCCGCGACGTTCCAGCAAGGCGGCGCGCTTGGCGATAGTCGATGTATCTTCGAGAAGAGCCTAAACGCTGAAAGACGTTCCGCAGCCGCAGGTCGTCTTGGCGTTGGGGTTGTTGAAGACGAAGCCCTTGCCGTTGAGCCCGCCGGAGTATTCGAGGATCGTCCCCGCCAGGAAGACATACGACTTCTTGTCAACGAACAGCTTCAGCCCGTGCTCCTCGACAGTCTTGTCGTTCTCGCCTGGCTCCTCGACCAGGTCGAGGATGTAAGTGAGGCCGGAGCAGCCGCCGCCCTTGACGCCCACGCGCAGGTTCCCGTCGGGCTTCCCTGCCTGCGCCGCGAAATCGCGCACGTGCTTGGCTGCTTCCTCGCTGATGTTGATCGTAAGTGGCTGTGGCGGTGTTCTCTGCTGCATCTGCATCGTGATTCTCCCAACTGCTACGAAAGGTGTGCCGCTATTCCGGCGAGCCGCCATCGCGCCGCTGCGCCTGCAAACATTATACAGTATTGGCAAGACATGCGCTCGCGTTCCCAGGGCCTTTCGATTGTTCGCGTGCAGGCGTTGTCAGATTCAGGATTTCAGGGTCAGGGGACTTTGGTGGCTATCGAGGATGCAGACAGGCCGCTCATGCCGGTCAGCCCAGGTGTGGGATTGGTTCGCATCTGAAGAGTTGAATGTTTCTGCTGGCGGAAAAACGCCCCTGGGTGTCTCAGTTCGTTTCATTTTGTAACATTCCTACTAGGGGTCTGTGACGCTGTGAGAGGATTTAGGGGATGTTTCTGAGTTGGAATGTAGTAGGGTTGCGGTTGTTAGTATAGGAAATGAGACACTGCTTTCTGTGGGTTTCGCGCATCAGTCGCGCAATCGGTGTCGCGGTCTGGCGAGCGGGAGCGATGGCGGTTGTGTGTAATGAGAGCATGGTAGCACGAGTGTTCGTGTGTGTCAAGGGGATGTTGTCAGCAGAGGCAAGCGCAAAACTCAGTCTGCCCAACTCCGTCTCTCCCGTGAAAGCGGGAGTCCAGTAGCTGAGGTGTGGATTCCCGCCCCATATCAGAGTACGGGGCAGGCCCTGCGCGGGAATGAGGGTGTTGATGGCCTGCGCCTGTAGAGAATACCTGAGGTTGAGCGGGCTTGCCCCGATTGCAATAATCGAAAGGCCCTGCTCGCGTTCCCAGTCACACTTTAGGCGGTTGCGGCGGGTGGCAATCCAAAGAACCGCCGGATATGGCTACGTAAGGCACTGTAGATACTACAATACGTTATGCCAGAGGCGACGGCCCGCTCGATGCCTGCACCGGAGAAGTTGATCAGGCTCATGCCGCCCTCAGTATCTCTTCAAGTTCCTCGGGGTGAGACCAGCGAGCAACCTCTGAGAGGTCCTCCACCATGCGGAAGTCTTCCTCCCGCCATACATCCGAAGTGTCGTCGAATAAGGATACGAAGGCTGTCTTGGGTTCGACATTCTTCAGGTGGCTGAGGTCCACCCAGCCTGACACCACGTGCTCTGAGACTCGCCGCGCCACTGAACGAGAAGCCGTGCTCAACAAGAAGATGAGCGAAGTCCTGGCATCAGTATAGGTACGGTAATCTACAGTCCACGTGTTTCCCGATCTACCCTCCTGCTGTACGCTCTGCTCGAAGGCGATATCCCTCTCGGTGAGCCACTCGCCCACCTCTTCCACTGCCGACACGAATGAGCGTGAACGCATGGTGAACCAGATGTCCGATACTCGAACTGCGCCTTGCGCCAAACGGGTGACTGTCTCGCACAGTTCGCTGACCGCAACGCCGCGTAGCACGAGTTGGCCCCGATGGAGTTCCAGTCCCAGGGTATCGCACACATCTTCGATAAGCCGGCGCTGGTTTGGCGTTCTCTTAGGGCTGACCGTCTGCATTCGCAGCCAGCCAAGTGTCTCGCCAAAGTCCGTTAGAGTAAAGGAATCACCCCGACCCAGGACGAAAACATCCACGATGCCACCATCCGGATACATCATGGGCGTACGCACACGCACGGCGTCTCGTGGGGCGGGCGCGCACTCGAAGAGCGCGGGCAACCCCTGTCTGAGAGCAGCGCACAGTTCGGCTGCGTTCATGGCGCAAGCTCCTCCTGCACAACTGGTGGGAACATTATACCGTGATGGCGCAGGCTCGCCTCGGCACAAAACTGTTCCCACACTTCCAACGGACGGTCCCAGGTTGCGGTAATGTCTTTGGGGACATAAGCCCACTTGGTGCCTGATCCCTGCCACCAGCTGTTCTTGTGCCTGTCTTCGAGGACTTCACCGTCCGGGTTCCGATGGCCCACACCCAGGTCCAGTCCGTAGATACGGCCCGTTCCTCGCAATATGAAGCTGTATGACAGCTTACCACTGAGGGGATTCCACCTACCGGCGATGAACAAAGAGTAGTTTTGAACGTAGTGTACCTCGATCCTGAACTCTTTCGCAGGTGAGTTGTCCACGTCGTTATCCCAGACAATGTTTCCAAACACCTGCTTGGTATCGTCGGCAAGGATGGCTTCGAATTCCTGCTGGCTAATGCTCATTACCCTTGATAATCTTTCCCCATGCGCCGCGTTTTGATGGGGGCACGACCTTCCCGCATAAACCCGCTGGCAGCCTTCCTGGTATCGAGGAAGCTAAGAGCCTATCCGACAACTCCGGCAGCGCGATATGTTATCCAGGCACAGGCAAAGTGGAGCATAGCAAGATAGTTGTCCAAACGCTTCTCCCAACGGATGAGCAGGCGTCTGAACCGATTCAGCCAGCTATGGCTGCGCTCGACCACCCAACGGCGGGCGCGGTAACCGGGGAGGGTCTGTTGTTCCTCCCGCTCTTGGCCTCGGCTGCGGATGTGGGCTGTGTATCCGTACCGTGCCGCCAGCTGCTCAACCTCAGCAAAGTCATAGCCCTTGTCCAGACACAGATGCTGAGGTTGTCCGGGTCGGGGAACCGGACGTTCCGCCACCATAGATTCGAATGTCGGCTCAACCATCTTCATGTCGTGGCGGTTGGCTCCATCCACACACACCCCTATGGGAATACCGTTCCCCTCTGTCAACAGACTGCGTTTGGTCCCCTTCTTGCCCCGGTCTGTAGGGTTTGGCCCAGTGCCCTCACCCCCCGAGCGGAGCCTTTGTCATGGCTCCATCCATTGCCTGCCACTGCCAATCTATTCCATGCAGTTGGTCGTATTCAGACAACCCCTGCTTCCATAGCTCCTCGAAGACTCCGGCGGCTCGCCAACGCTGGAACCTGTCATGCACAGTGCTCGGAGCACCGAACGTGCGAGGCAACGCTTTCCACTGGCAGCCGGTCCGCAGCACGTAGAAGATTCCATCCATACACTCTCGAGCAGGTTTCCATGGCCTCCCGCCCTTCGGACTCGTCTCCTCTGCAGGCAGCAACGGCTCAATCCTCTCCCACAGAGCATCGGGAATCCGCCAATCAGCGCCTACGCCTCCATGATCGATCTTCGACATGTCTTTCCTCCACTCAAGTAGAATGGAGAAAGTTTATCCAAAGTCTCTGATATCCAGCAAGGACAATTAAGGTTATCGGATAGGCTCTAAGTCGAAATCTGGCGTGACCTTGGCCGCATTGATTGGCGAGTCATGACACGAAACTAACACCTTCTTTCTTCATAATGTCGAAGGTATCATCACTATTCGTATAGGGTTTTTTGATCCTCTTATCCACGAAAAGTTGATACAACAATAGCCAGTAGTTATCGAGCTCGTAGAGGTCAGCTCTGTCAAGGGCGTTGGCAAAATCAATCACTTTAGTCTGATGGTTCGGGTCATCTGACAAGTAAAGCAATAGTAGGGGAACGCAGTCTCTGGATGCAACTATCCGCTCTGCACAACATTCTTGGACCGGCACCCCGTAAATCTTGGAATAGTACAATATCCATGAGGTTGCATCCGAGTAACGTGCGCGCGTGTACTCGCACAATAGCCGTTGGATTTCAACTCTGTATGGAAACCGCCTTCTAGATAGTAGTGCGACATCGAGCAATCGATCAAGCAAAGGTACCAGAACTAGTTGGTGAAAGGAGAGGTTGAGGGCATAACTGAGTATGGTTCCTATTGCATGGGACTGGCTCAAGAACACTGTTAGCTTGTCCTTACCTAGAGACCCTATGAGGGTCTTTAGAGCGTACTTCAGTACGCTTCCGTCAGGTGACTGCCCTGCCAAGTGAATCGCAAGGTCTAGGAATCTGACTGCATCGTATTCTGAAACCCTTCCTTTGCTGGGCAGAGCGCTGTTCAATTCAACAAGCCAATTGCTGGCAGACGGTTGGGGCAAAGGCAGTATATCTGTCTTGTTAATGTTCAATTCCAGCTTATATTCTGCTAACTCTTCAGATAATCTAAGGACAAATCTACGTGCTTCATCGTGAGATGCACAATATGCATTGTAATCGTCCATAAAGCGAGAGTATGTGAATTCAGTTGAGAGTTTCTCATCCACACGGGCGAGAATGGCCTCGGAAAGAATGTGTGACGTGGCCGGGCCAATGGCAATACCTTTTGTTTCGTTTCGTTTAGTGGCTTGGAGTGCTCTGTCCACGTTATTGAACCATGTCTTTCCCCTATTTTTCTTTGCTTTAGCGAAACCTACCAATGCCCAGGGAATTGAATGGGAATAGATGCTTGGAAAGAAATTCGATATGTCGGTGCGAACCAAGAATCGCCGTCCAAAGGAGGTTTGAAAGGTACGTCTCGTGCCTTGTATTCGATTCGAGTAGTTCATAATGCTGATTCGCCCATCGGGGTGGCGGCCCGGACGACTCTGGCTGGTACTGTTGGTTGTGATGTATTGCAGATTGCCCCAGTTCTTGGCAATTAGCAAGGCAAGCTGTGCATGCGCTCTTGGATGAGGAATGGACAACGTCCGTGATACACCATTGAATCGGGTCAGTCTGTACTCAACCGTGTCGTATCCTGGGTAGCCCTTTGGTCGCCTATACGTTGAGTTTACAAGTTGCTCTGCCGCAGATTTTGAGAATGAACCCGATGAAAAGTTTGGAGGCAATTCCTCTGGGTCCTCCTTACTATTCGGCAAGAAATCATGCTGCAGTAGAGCATCAAGAACGTAATCCTGATCCATGACCATAGTGACTCTCCAAGGCATTTGCGGTCCCCGCCACCAGCTTCAGCAGCAGCGCGTCTCTCTAGGCGGCTAGGGTGGGGGATGTGCGTTCGTTCGTCGCCATTTTATCATGTAGCACCGACGAGAGCCGATGATAGGCGCTCATGGCTGGCGCGTCAGGAGCTACCAACAGAGTCTGGCAGAAGTTGCCCTTGCAGTTCAATCGGAAGGAAGGCGCGTTCAATTGGCAACTCTCAGGGTATTCGTTAGTTTCGAATTTGACAAAGATCAAAAGCTCAAGAACGACTTCATTGGGCAAGCCAAGAACAACACTCAGCACCGTATCGTAAATTCTTCGCTAAATGAAGCATATCCGACTGTGGAGTGGAGAAGAAGGGCGAGTGATGCTATCCGGGAATGTGACGTAGTGGTAGTGGTGGTTGGGCGAGATACTCACAATGCCAGCGGCGTACGCATAGAAACTGACATGGCCAGAAGCTTCCAAGTGCCTGTCATTCAGGTTGTCCACGATTGGCAGCCGCACAAGGGCGTGCCCCACTTCGAGCAACCGATACTGTGGAGATGGAAGAGCATCAACGCCAAGCTGGATGAGATTGCCCCCAGATAGTGGCGGACAAGGAAAGTGCGCCTGGATCTTCCCTATGAACCCCTGGGTGGCAACTCCAAGCCTGACTGGGGTTATCGCAACACCCCGGCATAGCGCATACCCTATTTGCTGGTTCGTCCATTTGCTACTTTAGAATCCTCCAACCATATACGCCGCAGGCCAGGATGTTCTAACCGCTACCCGCCCCCCAGCAGCCGCCTCACCGCCGCCTCTGCCGCCGCGCCCTCCGCGGACGCGCGCAGCCACGCCCGCAGCTCCCGCCTTGCGACCGTCACCGTCACCCGCTCGCGCTCCTGGCGCAGTCGGGCGAGCTGCCGCGCCGCGCCCGCCGCCGCCTCGCCGGCCTCGGAGAGCTCGACGTGCAGCGCGTTGTCGGCGTCGTACTCCGGGATGGGCAGCTTCCACAGGTGTTTTTGCAGATGGCGCGCCCCGAACTGGCCTTTGGCCATGAGCGATTCCACCGCGTCATACAGGGTCTGGCTGTTGATGATGGCAAGCAGGTAGTGGGCTTCCCGGATGTCCTTGCAGGCAATCCAAAACAGGGTATAGTCCACTATGGTGTCTTGTTCTGAGAGAAGCGCTGCAGTTGGGAAACCAGAGCTCGAATACACCACACGGACCGGTCTCTCACCAGGGTCTTGCTGCCATGCAAGTTGAGATGACAGCTTGCCGTAGTAGTCCAACTGACCGGTAAGGTCTAGCCTGTTGTTTGGTGTCTTGTGCTTATCCCACAGGCGGCTGACGGTCTGCCATCGCTCCCTCATCCTGCGCTCCAACCCGCCTACGCGGATGCCGCCCACTCCTTTATCATCGACAGGCAGTTCGGAGTCGGAGCGTCTCAATGGCAATACCGCCTTGAGTGGTTCGAGAGTCGTGTAGGGGAGTACCGACTCGCCCAGGTGAACCTCGTAAACGTGCGCGGTCTCGATGGTCTGGCCGGTGATTGCCGTCAAATCGAGGCTGCGCCACGGCTGCTTATCGTTTGACCCACGACGAGGGTTGACGGTGATGGTCTGTCCTGCCTGGATTATGGCGGTGTTTTCGGTTTCGTTCACGAAATACAGGCAGCGCGGCACGATTACAGCCCCCTGCCGGGAGTGTCCGCCGTAAGGCGAATCACCACCGCCGGACGTGTCGGTTATGGCGGCGCGAGTGCGCCTGTCGGCGTTCTCGCCCGGCGCGCCGAGCCAGCGTTCTACCTCGCCCGCGAGAGGCGCGGCGCCGCCGGCGAAGCCCATATTCCTGGCGAACACCACCGACGCCGGAATCGGGAAGAAGGTGTTTGGCTCCAGCCTCTCCAGGTCCCACGCTCTCTTGCAGCCAAAATCCACCGACAGGGTTCGCGTCCCGCTCCGCGCGCTCCACTTGCCGCTTCGCCACCTGGAGTGCTGGCCCGCCTGAAGCGCGCTGTGGGGCATGACCATGCCTATCAGTCCGCCGTCCTTCAGGTACAGATCGACGCTGCGGGCGAAGAACAGCCCTGCCACGTCCTGGTGCGTGGCGTATCTGCCGCCGGCCCATATCCCGTAGATGTCCCTGCTCTGACGCCGCAGCTCCGCCCGCAGCGTGTCCGCCGTCTGGTTGTAGTTCAGCCAGGGCGGGTTGCCCACAATCACGTCCACCTTGCCGCGGGCGAGCGCGACCGGGCGCACGAGGTTGCGCGTGTAGTAGGCCCAGATGTGGTCGCGCCCCGCCTCGTGGAGACGCTGCATCGCGCCGATGGTGGCCTTCAGCGTCTCCCGCTCCGCCGGGTCGTTGACGTGGTTGTCGTCCAGCGCGAGCGTGGGGTCCTCGCCGCTCTCGATGTACGATGCCACGTCGCCCATCAGCGAGTCGAAGTCGTTGGCCCGCTCCACGAGGCTGACGGGAAAGACAAGCTCCGTGCCCTGGTCGTCGCCCGCGTATATCGTAACGTTGTGCTCGGCGAACATGTCCCCCGCGCGAAAGCGCAGTTGCAGCGCGTCGCCCAGGTAGATGGGCACCGTCATGGCGGTGGTGTGCCCCGACTTCACGGCGTCCGCAATGGCGGGACGCGCCGCCAACGCCCACGCCGCACGGGCGAGGTGCACCGCCACGGGATGGACGTCTATGCCGGTTACCGCGGTTCGCAGCCTGTTGAGCGTTTCATTGGGCGGCAGGCCGCTCTCCCCGGCGGCCTCGATGAAGTGGGTAACGGCCTCCGCGATGAAGGTCCCGGAGCCGCAGGCGGGGTCGAGCGCGCGCTGTTCGAGCGGCAGGGTGATTAGCTCTCGCACCATAACCCGCGCCAGCCAGTCCGGCGTGTAGTATTCGCCGAGCCGACGACGCTCGTCCGGCGGAATAACGGTCTCGTACAGGATGGCGGCGACGTCGGCGGGCGCGGCGCGCCAGTCGAAGCGGGCGATGCGCCGGGCCAACGCGCGAATCAGACCCTGCCCGCCAACCTCCGCCGGCCACGCGAAGAAGTCGGACTCCACGATTCCCTGCAATCCGGTATCACTCCAGAAGGCGCGCCCGTGCAGCAGGTCGGCGGGGTCGTTCTCCGCGATCTGCCGGATGGAGATGCCGAAGGACGCCTGCACGACCATGCCGATGACCATGCTCAGGTAGGTGTGGCGCACGAAGAGGTCGTCCAACTGCTCGTGCGAGTCGGCTATCTCGCCAAGCGCGGCGCGCAGCAGGTCGAACCACAGTTGCCGCTTGACCTTGATCGTCTCGTAGGCGGATGCGTCCTCGAACAGCCTGCCCAGCGCGGCGATGTCCCGCTCGTAGGACGGGCTGCTCGGGCCGAGGTGCTTCTCGATGTTGGCTCGGCTCGGAGCGATGTCGTCTAGCGAGACCAGCGCCTCGTCGCGCAGCCACTCGTACAGCGGAATCCAGCGCCGCGCCTCTTCGAGAGTGAAGGCGTAGGGCCTGGCCGTCCTGACCTCGCCCGCGCCGGGCCAGCGCAGCAGCCAATGCTTGCCGTCGGTGAGAATCCCGGTGCGAACGCCCTTGCCGCTCTTGCCGGACGCCGCGAGGTAGTCGTCGAGCTGTTCGACATACGCCGGGTTGGGGTTCATGCCGCCGGTGGTGCCGATGCGCCGCTTGACCTCGATGAGCGTATCGAGCGCGGTCAGGTCCACGGCGAGGCGGGAGCCTTCGCCGGGAGGCGTCTCCTCCTGCATCGCGTCGGCGTTCGCCAGCCCGGTCAGAGTCAGGAAGTCGCGCACCGCGCTGGTGATGTTCGCCTCCAGCGCGAAGTCGTCATATCGCCGCAGGATGCTGCGCGCGGCGTCCGTGTACTTGGGATCGTCGTAGTTGAGATGTGGCATGGCAGCGACTGGTCAGTGTGTCAGTCGGTCGGACTAACCGGCTCCTATCCCAGCGCCGCCACGGCCTTAATCTCCACCAGCAGTTCCGGGCGGGCCAGGCCGCTGATTATGAGCAGCGTGTTCGCCGGGTAGTCGCCGTCTGGGAAGAGTGTGGGGAAAAGCTCCGACCTCGCCTGCGCGTAAGGCTCGAAGGACTCCCTTCCCACCAGGTAGGTGGTGAACTCCACTACGTTGCTGAAGGACGCTCCCACGCCCTCCAGTACCTTGCCTATGTTCTCGTAAACCTGGCGCGTCTGCGCGGCGACGTCGTCCGTGCCCACGAAGTTGCCGTCCGCGCCCACGGCTATCTGCCCGGCGATGAACACCAGCTCGTTCGCCCTGACTCGCACCGCCTGCGAGTATGCGCCAATCGGCGGGTGCGGGTTGACTATCGTTCTCTCCAAATCTGCCATCTGTTCCCTCCTGGAATAAATGTCCACACACCGTGTGAGAAATTGTAGAGGCGGGTTTTCCCTCAACCTGCCCTGGCGCTTGCTTTCCCCTCAACTCTGAACAGTTTCCTCCCGTCGGCTGAGTGTGTATCATTTGACGTAACGGAGCATAACACAGCAGGCAGGGTGAGACATGATAGGGCTGAGCGAAATCAGGGCGGCGAGGCGCGAAATCGAGGGACGCCTGCGCCGCACGCCGGTGATGGGTTCCGAATACTTCAGCGAACGGCTCGGGGTCAGGATGCTGTTCAAGATGGAGATGTTCCAGGTGACCGGCGCCTTCAAGGTGCGCGGCGTGTTCAACAAGATGGCGCAGTTAAGCCCGGAGGAGAAGGCGAAGGGCGTAATCTCCATGTCGTCGGGCAACCACGCGCAGGCTCTGGCCTACGCCGCCACGCAGTCGGGCATATCATCCACCATCGTGATGCCCAACACATCGGTGCAAAGCAAGGTTGACGCCACGAGGGCCAACGGCGGCGAGGTAATCCTAGCGGGGGGCGACCTGCTCGAGAGGGTGGCGTCCATTCAGCGCGAACGCGGCCTGACGCTCGTGCACCCGTTCGACGACCCCGCTATAATTGCGGGCGCGGGAACGCTGGGACTGGAGATAGTCGAGGACGCGCCCGACGTCGATGTCGTGATTGCCGGAATCGGCGGTGGCGGCCTCGTCTCGGGAGTCGGCGCGGCGGTAAAGGAGTCGAAGCCCAACGCCAGGGTGATAGGCGTCGAGCCGGAGGGAGCGCAGGGCATGACGCTGAGCCTTCGGCAGGGAAGCCCGGCGACCCTCGAGGTCAACACGGTGGCGGACGGACTCGCCGCGCCGTTCGCCGGTGAGCAGACGCTCGCTCACGTGCGGCGATACGTCGATGAGGTCGTCCTGGTCAGCGACGCGGAGATTATCGAGGCCATGTTCCTGATAATGGAACGCTGCAAGGTGGTGGCCGAACCCGCCGCCGCATCTACGCTCGCCGCGCTGCTGTACGGCAAAATACAGCCGCCGCCGAACTCGAGCGTCGTCTGCGTGCTCAGCGGCGGCAACATAGACCGCGAACGGCTGGGGGAGCTGCTGGCGCAAAACAAGCACACGCCAGCGGGCTGAGCTTACAAGTTCCTTCCCCCTTGAGGGGGGAAGGTTAGGATGGGGGTGACGCCATGACAACCCACAACGACGTTTACGACGTTCTCATTGCCGGGCAGGGAGCCGCGGGCTACGCCGCGGCGATGTACGCGGCCCGCTACCAGATGAGGCCGGTGATTCTGGGCGCGGTCTTCGGCGGGGAAACGGCCACCGGGGGGCTGATCGAGAACTATCCGGGCTACCCTGAGATAGACGGTTTCGACCTCATGATGAAGTTTCGAGAGCAGGCCGAGAGGAACGACGTCCCCATCGTGAACGAGGACGCCGCGTCCATAAGCCGCCAGTCCGACTGCTTCGAGCTCACGACCGCCGAGGGCGGCGTTTACCAGGGCGCGTCGATCATCCTGGCGGTGGGCCGCGAACGGCGCAAGCTGGGCCTCGAACACGAAGAGGAGTGGACGGGTAGGGGAGTCTCCTACTGCTCCACCTGTGACGCGCCGCTGCATCGAAACAACGTCGTGGGCGTCGTGGGCGGCGGCGACTCGGCGATCAAGGGCGCGGCGCTGCTGGGCAAGTACGCGCGGCAGGTCTATGTCATCTACCGGCGCGGCAGCTTCACCCGGCCGGAGCCGGTCAACCTGCGCCAACTGGAGGCCAGCCCCAACGTGGAGCCGCTCTTCAACACGAACGTCGTCGGTCTGCTTGGCGAGGACGGCCTGGACGGGGTGGTCCTGGACCGCGCGCTCGACGGCTCGACCGAGCTCGCGCTGAACGGGCTGTTTATCGAAATCGGCGCGGACCCGAGAGTGGAGCTCGCCAATCAGCTTGGAGTCGAGCTGAACGACGAGGACGAGGTCATCGTCGATAAGCACGGCAACACCAACGTCGAGGGCGTGTTCGCCGCCGGCGACCTCACGGACGGCGCGGGCGACCTGAAGCAGACGATAACGGCGGCCGCATCGGGCGCGCTCGCGGCCACCGCCGCCTACGACTACGTGACCCGCCACGGCAACCGCTGCGCACAACACGCGGCGGGCTACCGCCTGGAGTGAGAGGGAAATCTGCCGTCAATAGTCCATTCGAAAGAGACGTGGGGCGCTATAGGGAAACAGGAGGGGACCACAACCTCGCTAGGTTCGCGCAATCAGCGTCAACATCAGTGTTACAAACATGGCTATGAGCGCGAGCATAGTCGTAACCCACATGCCGATCGTCACCTGGATCTGCGTATTGAGCCGACCATTCATAACCCTCATCTGGGACTGAATCTCTAGCTGCCTGACACGTTCCTCGATGGTCACGATTCTTTCCCTTCGCGCCCACCACACAGGTAGCTACTACCGCTTCCACCTGAAAGTGACCAAGCACCGAACAGTGACCGTCATTCCCGCGAAAGCGGGAAGCCATCGCAATGGCTCGCCGCTCGGCAATCCAGTGTGCAAAGCGACCGCGATATCATCAAATACACCTGGAAACGGTACTAGGTTACACGGTCTTCGAGAATCATGATTCGTCTCTTTCGGCAAAATGATATTCCGCCTCGATGTGAAAGTAACCCAGGTTGGACTACACGATACTAGGTCTGGTTTGTCAGAACATTGGCAAGGTCGTCTAGGCGAATACCGTCTTGCCAAAGGGTGTTTTGTACGCGAACTCGCGTGGCACCGGACTGAACTTCTAACTGAACCTCATTGCTGACAAGCGCAATCGCCTCTTCGCGGGAATCTTCCAGCCCCTTAGCCTTAACACAAAGCGGCTCAACAAGAGGACCGATATTCTGCACGAGCCGCATGTATTCGCGAACGTCGTCCGCCCCAAAGTCGTCGGTATCGATTGGAACAACGCAGAATAGAAAGCCATCTCCGTTGGCGACAGCAGTCTCCGCCTGTTTCAACGTCATTCGCACTCGCAGTTCTTGCGCCGCCTTGACCTCGACCAACCACGTCCTGTTCTGCTTGGTAGCCTCAATGACTTGCTCTTGTCCATCTACGACAAAATCGTACTCAATCTCAAAGTCAGAACCAATTCCGGTGCGCCTGACCGTAAACCCTTCTCTTTCGAGGCTCTCCTTCACTAAGTCCTCTACGTGGCTACCTATCCGCTGATTCTTGTGGACGATTTTCCGGCGCTTCCTGCGTTCCGCAAGGTGGTCCGGCAGGTCAGGGTCGAACTTAAGGTCCTTGGCAAACTGAACCACATGGCTCATACCTTTCCCGCCAGATATGGACATCAACTGCGTCAAATGACTCTCAACATCTTCAAGGCCGCCTCCACCCTCTTCAAAAAAGGCTAATGCCAAGTCTAACTGAGTAACACCAATTGCTTTGAGTAGTCTTGCCGTGCCAGGGTGTTCGTTCATCAAACTTGGGTCCCAGGAGCGATCCGAAAAGAGTTTGGCCAGTGACCGCGCAGTTAGTGTCTCGCGTGCATTATTTCCAGTCTGAACCCACCTGTTATCTTTCACAGGAACAAGCCATAGGCCCGGATAATACTCATGCGTTTCGCCGCAATCGCAAGAGTCATTTGTGAGGCTCAATCCTGTGGAATCATTGACAGCCAACCATTCCGTCAAGAATCGCCAAAAGAGTTGACCTCTTTCGCGGCTGTCACGTACTCGAGCCATCACTCCTTCAGTATCCCTTGTAAAGAAAGATATCTCCGTTGTAGTGCCAGTCTCGGCCGCGTTGTGGCCACCTCCTTCCGCTAAGGCGTTGACAGTTATGTGGTCTCGGAAATTGGCTTTCCTCGGTACTCTTTGAAGAACTGTTACATGTAGCAAGCCCTGTTCCTTTAACCCCTTCCATGATTCAGGAGTGGGTACCGCATCGTAAAAGGCATCCGCCATGGTGTGGCTCAATGGGAAGAGACTGGAGTAGCACTGCAGTCCCTCGGGCCAAGCCCGTACAGGTGCCAGTGGCCTCTCAGAGTCGAACTTGCCACCTGGAGTTTGACTCAGCCTAAGCGGGCGGTTAGTGCCTATCGCTGGGTTGTCTGAGAAAATAGGAAGGTCACGCAAGCGGTTCCAATCTTGTTTGCCAACCAGCCAGCCAAATAGAGGCACACTGGCAGTTGTAAATTCATTGCTCAAGTCTTCATTGTCTGCGAGCTCTTTCAGTTCTTGGATGATGTCTCGAACGACATCATTGTTGTTACGATCGCCCTTGCCGACCTCAGCATAAAGGGCGGTGAGTCGACTATCACGTAGCCATGCCCTTTTGATTTCTACGTCGTCAAGGGAGTCGGCGATGTCCTTCAGTTCATCATCTATCTCTTTGTCACGATAAAGGTTAGAGAGCTTGTCAAGATTACCTCCTTGATCCAACACCAAGGCGGAACTACGAATCACATCATCGAATTCATTGTCCGTGAGGAACTCAAACAGCCGATTCAACCATTCAACTGCGCAAACGTCGTCCCTTAGCAGGCCTTGAAGGTTTTCGACTTTACCGTATCCGTCCCCATCTTGTTTACTTCTTTCCTCCACGTATTCTGCCAGTTTGCGGCCATCAATGGCTTCTCTGAAGCCTGTGGCATCACATTCTTGAACAGTTGTCCAACTTTGGGATGGCGTTACGCCATCCAGTTGCTTCATCAATACTCGGCAGCTTAGGCTGAAACTCTTTGACGCAGTTTAGCAGTCCCCACAGGTCTTTCACCGCTGCGTCGCCTTCAGAGAACGGAATGACAGAGTCTTCCGGGTTTATTGCGCATTGGCCGCTGAGAACTGCCGGAGTTCCTCTGACTTCCTTCACTAACCCAATCAAGAACTCTTGTAGCCAGTGCTCATTTAGCCCCGGTTGACCCGTGGGTTGCGGTATATCCGCAAGAAAGTGAATGTTTCTGCAGCCGGATACTGCTGCATAGTGAACTAACTGCATATGCAATTCGCAGGCTTCCCGGACGACCTTCTCATTGTTGACATTCGCCTCGTCGCCGCTTCGACCCAGATAGACGCCGTCGCGATTCGTAGTTGGTGTGAAATCGAAACTATTGATCACGGCTGGAAAACTGAATCTCTCTGTGCCTATCAATGGGAATCCCAAGAAGAGCCTAGCTGTACTACTGAGAGGGCGACACTCATAACCGTCCGCGGTCGAATTCAACGTAATGGCAACTTGAGCACTAGGTAGTGTTGACATTTCGGTTTTATGTCATTCCGAATGCAGTGAGGAATCTAAAGCGGTAGGGGCATTTCAGGCATAGGCTTTAGATTCTTCGTCGCTTTGCTCCTCAGAATGACAATATGGACGGCTTACTCGGTTATGAAATGCCCGGTATCTCAAATGTCAACACTACCTAGTTGATTCCGGTCTTCGGATTACCGGCGGTCATTGGGGAGGAACGAGGTACTTGCCGAAGACACGGAGGGCATTTTTGTAAGCGTAGTCTTCCTGCAGGTCTTCCGGTAGCCGACTGATGAATTTCCGGCCTATTTCCATGAATTTCTCGGCGGCAGGTTCCTCCCAGTTAAAGCCGAACAGGTCGGTCCCCCAAACGATTCGTTCCGGGTGCTGCTCGAACCAGGCGGCGCTGTCTCGAATACCCCATTCGACGATAGTGTCTACTCCAACGCGTTCGACATTCTCCAAAAAATACTCGACCGGCGGATCCCAGATGCGCTCGCCCCCATACATATGATGTTCGCCGATAATCATGTGAATAACGTCATAGGTGTAGTAGACGTTGGGATATTTCTCAACAAGGGGGAAGAGAAGCGGAGTAAGGACGTTTGGAAGGCCATGGAAAAGGAAGGTGACGTTCGGCCAACTTCGGACGACCTCCTCAAGTTCGGTAGGGTCTTCGGGGCGCTGCACCGAACCCCAGTTGCCGTCAGGCGGGTGAATCATCACTATCCCGCTCTTTTCGTTGACGGCCCGAAAAATCGCCTGCATCGCGGGACCCGAGTAGGCGACTGATTCGAGCCGTGGCCATTCGTAATACAGGGCTATCTCTCCTACGCCGTGAAACGGCCCTTGCCGAATTCGTTCGCTTATTATCTCCTGAGTGTACACTCCCTCAGGAAATTCTTCGTGCCACCAAATCACGTTGTATAGATGAATCACCCGGGATCTGACGCCTTCGATATACTCTGCCACAACCGGGAGTTCCAAAAACAACGGCCCCGCCTCTGCCACCCAGGGTTCTTCGAACTCTGGCTCAAAAATGTGGAACATGATGGCCCAGGAGACTCCCCTCCTGTCGAGGTAATTGAGGAATTCCTCGGCTGAATCGGGCGTTTGAGGAGAGAGATGGAGGTGGGTATCAAACAAAGGTCCTTGGTAAAGACCTGGGGTAGCCGTAGGCATCGGTGTGGGAGAAGGCGTAGGTAGCGGCGTGGACGATGCCGTGGGTGTCGGCGAGGGAGCAGTAAGCCCCGGTGTAGGCGTAGACGCGGTAGCTAACCCCGGCATCGGTGTGGGAGAAGGCGTAGGTAGCGGCGTGGACGATGCCGTGGGTGTCGGCGAGGGAGCAGTAAGTCCCGGTGTAGGCGTAGACGCGGTAGCTAACCCTGGCATCGGTGTAGGAGAAGGCGTAGGTAGCGACGTAGACGATGCCGTGGGTGTCGGCGAGGGAGCAGTAAGTCCCGGTGTAGGCGTAGACGCGGTAGCTAACCCCGGCATCGGTGTGGAGGTGGGTTCTATCGTGGCCGTAGTCTCCGTAGGGTTGGCTTGTGTAGGAGTTGGTACAGGGGCAGTGGAGTCCCCGCCGCAGCCCGCCAGAAGCAATGCTAACTTTATTGTCAAGACACAAGAAGTCAGCAACCCCGGATTTTGTCCCATAACGAATCTTCCCTCTCTTCGGAGTTTAATATCTAGGTAGTGTTGACATTCCGGTTTCGTGTCATTCCGAACGCAGTGAGAAATCTAAAGCGGTAGGGGCATTACAGGCATAGGCTTTAGATTCTTCGTCGCTTTGCTCCTCAGAATGACAATTTGGACGGCTTACTTGGTTATGAAATGCCCGGTATCTCAAATGTCAACACTACCTAGTACCTAAGGCAATGACAAACTTCCTCAGCACCCGATTTCCATTCTTACTTTCCCTTACCGTAACTTCCTGAAGGTCGTCGCGTTCCAACGACTCTCGGTCGACCACTTCAAAGCTCGAAGTAGTTTCGGAAGTGGTAATCTCAATGCGGCTGAATTGCTGGTTAAATGCCACCACAAACGGAGCGGCCTGTTTCAGATTCTCAATTCCCATCTCCACGGCTTCAATTGCGCTACTCTCAATCGGGTAATGGAACTCAGTTGAAGAAGTACTCGATGGTTCTCCTCCAGTGGGTGTAAGGGACTGGTAAAGGCTGTCCCACGACTCATCCATGGATTCGCGGAGAGCCTCGATTGAATCAGGCCTGCGGTTGAGATTGAATTCGAACGCTCGGCCATCTTCAAGGTTGCCGCGGACATTGATTTCTGCCGACAGCAAATGTGTGGTCAGAAAACCAGTGCCATACTGACCAATCGTCTCTTCATCTTCGCTCTTGGTGGAACCGTGAAAGATGAGGTGGCCAACTTCATCCTCATTGAATCCGCGACCGTTATGCTGGAACACAAGCTCCTTACCCAGATACGTAACAGACGCAATCAACTGGGTATCTTCACCTGTGGAAGCGTCGCGCGCATTCTGTAAAAGTTCCCAAGCCCACCGCGTGAGCATTGAAGCACGATTTGATTCCAACTCACGCAGGGTGTGGAAAACACCCTGCGCAGTATTCTCGGTAAGCACCCTATTTTTGATTTCGTCTTTGGTCGCCACGTTCGGTCCCCTAAACTCACAGGTTTCCTCGTCCAGTCTATCTGACTAGGAAGAGACTCACCTCGTGCATTCCGCCATCGAACGGGACTCGAGCACGCTGTGAACATTCCCTAATCACCGGTTCTGAAAACTCCGCGTAACCGCAATCCCTGCTAGTCCCCTAATCACAAAACCCCGGTAGGGGGTTCGCCGCTCGACAAATCCCGATTATGACACCCCCCATTGACATATACGAACACTCGTGCTATTATCTTCTTGTCCACCGGAAAACCACCCGCCCAGGAGCACATAACCCAACCCAGACCGCCCGTCTGACCCGTCCCGCAAAATGTACGATTTGACTGGCAAACCAACCTGATTGAGCGGCGTTTTCTTGACAATCCAAACCCCCAGCCAGCTAGGAGATACAGCAAAATGCATGAAGATCAGACTCCTCAGAGCAGTTTGACCCTTTTCGCCACCAAGCTCACCGAGAGGCAGAAGGCCGCCCTGCCATACCTGCTCAAACCCGGCCCCATGACCGAACGCGCCAAGCAGGCTGGCATTAGCAAAGACACCCTCTACAGGTGGATGCGCGACGACGCCTTCAAGGAAGCCATCGACTCCCTCAAACAGCAGGTCTTTCGCCTGGCCGAAACCGAGCTCCAGTCCATGGCCTACGAGGCCACGACAGTCATCTACGAGGCCATGCAGGACGACAACCCCCGCACGAGGCTCAGCGCAGCCCAGGCCACCCTCAAGTTTGCGCAGGAAGCCAACTACGGGCGTGAACTCTCTAGGCGCCTCGAAAAGGCCATCGACGCCATGGATCTCAGGGGGGCATAGCCATCTCGCGTCCACTTGAAGGCCGTATCCGCGGCTTGGAGAGGAAGTACGCCAGGGAACTTGCCGAAATAGAAGTCCGCGCCTTCTTTGACTTCCTCGCCCGCAACTGGGCCGAATTCGCCGGCTCCGACTACCAGGCGTGGGACATCATGCAGAAGAAGGGCATCACCGATCTCGGTTTGAAGAAACTCAGGCTCGTCGCGGAACTCATCGACCGCGCCAAGCGCGACGGCTACGTTCTTGACCTCAACGAACCCTACGAAATGCTCGTTCCCTGGGCAAAGAGACGGCTCGAATACTGGTGATCGTCTACCTCTGCCACCCAAGCCCCTTTCGATTCTCAGAGCGTGTCTCAAAATCCTGTATCGGGGGAGTCCAGAGGGGGTGTCCCCCTCTGGCAGGGGGTCTGGGGGATGTGCCCCCAGATATAAAACCCCACAGGGCGGGCGGGTGGGACCGAGGCGTTTGCCCTTTTTAGGCGCGCTCTTAATCCCCAAACCCCCGCAGAGGCTCGCCACTCGGCAATCTTGATTCTGACAAGCGTCCCCTAGTTGTGGCAGCCGCGCGCCGTTATGGGCATAACCGACTCTACGATGCCGTTGCGGACGCCTATGATGTTGTCCCAGCGGTTGACCATTATGTCCGACTGCCCGCTGTACAGGTAGAAGTTATCGCCCACGTCCAGCGGCATGTCGCCGTCGGAGCGCAGGACTACGTGCTGCTCGTGCAGCGCCTCCACTCGCACGCCGGGGGCTGCGTCTATGTCGGGTAGCACGCCGTTGGGCGAGCCGAGCGCGCGGTAGCCCACGTCGCCGATTGCCACGCCGGGCCTCGGCGCGCTGATAACCGTGCCCAGCACGCGGCCCGCCTGCGAGAACTCGTCCATGTAGGTGTAGTTGGTGCCCATGAGGGCGTAGGTGCCGCCCTCCACCTCGGTCACCCCGGGGATGCCCGCCGCCACGTCGTAGCTCCAGGACTCGCCGGAGGACACTATCTCGACCGGGATGCCCGCCGCCTCTATCGCGTCCCTGACGTCCAGGCACATCTGGATGTACCTACGCCCCTCGATCATGCGCGTCTCCTTGTCCGGTCTGCCGGGCAGCGTCTGGTGGCTCATCACGCCCTTGAAGGCTATGCCGGGGAGGGAGTCGGCGAGCTTGGCGAGCTCCACGCCCTTCTGTGCCTCTCGGACGCCCGCCCTGCCCATCGAGGTGTTGACCTCGATGACCACGCCGATGGTCGTGTCGTTCGCCTGCGCCACCTCCGAAAGCTGGCGGACGTTGCGCGGGTCGTCGATCGTCACCTTCATGTCGGCGCGCTTGGACAGGGCGCACACGCGCGCCATCTTGTCCCGCGTCGGCACCTCGCTCGTGATGAGGATGTCCTCGATACCGCCCTCTATCATGGCCTCGGCCTCTGCGACCTTGGCCGTGCAGACGCCGCCGACGGTGCCGCCCGCGCGAATCTGCATACGCGCGAGCAGGGGCGTCTTGATGTCCTTGGAGTGCTCACGCATCTTGCATTCGGTGTCGCGGTAGGTCTCCGCGACGATGTTGAAGTTGTGCTCCACCGCGTCCAGGTCAACGAGCAGGCACGGCGTGTCGAGCTCCTCGACAGGGGTTCCGATAGGCGGGCGATAGTTTTCCATTTTTCGTCTCCTCAGAACTTGCTTGGGGCATGAGGCTGGCGTCCGGCGAGCCATTGAGTGGATTCCCGCTTTCGCGGGAACGACGGAATCCCGGCTTCAGCGGTATCGGCCGCGGGCGGCAATCTCCCAGACCACCTCCAGCTTACCGCCGCGGACGCCGTTGATGTAGTCATAGACGTTAGCGCACGTGCCGGTGTCCCAGGGCGTGAGCCAAACCTTGTCGCCGAGGTCAACGCTGCTCTGCGCGTCGCCTTCCAGCGTGAGGAAGCCGTGCTCCGCGCTCATGCGAGCAATCTCCGCGCCCTCGATGTCCTCCACGGCGGGCAGGCCGGTGTCCACGCCGATGGCCTTCTGCCCGGAGTCCAGGAAGGCCCTGTCTGCTTCGGGATGGCTCATCACTGTGGTCATAACCCTGGCGGCCTGCATGAACTGGGGTCTGCGAAAGCGGTAGCGGTAGTCCATGAGGGCGTAGGAGCCTGCGGGAACCTCAGTAACGCCGGCCATGTCCCCCGCCACGTCGTAGTTGTGTGTGCCGCCGACGCTCACCATATCGACGTCCATGCCCTCGCTCTCCACCATCTGGCGCGTGTCCAGGACCTGCTGAATCCACTTCCTGGACTCCGCGGCGCGCTCCTCCGCGTCCTCGTTCAGGATGGCTCCCTCGTAGCTCATCAGCCCGGCGAAGTGGAGACCCTGGGCGCTGGCGATGTCCTTGGCGAGAGCTATCGCCGGCTGGCCGGGTTCGACGCCGCAGCGTTCGAGCCGCGTGTGGATGTCCACGACGACGTTCAGCGTAACGCCGACGCTCTGGGCCGCCTCGGACAGGCGTTGGACGTTGCGGGGATTGTCGGCGGCGACGGTCACACGGCAGCGGCGCGCCAGGGCGCAGAGGCGGGCTATCTTCTGCGGCGTCACCACCTCGTTTGCGACGAATATATCGTCGATGCCGCTCTGGGCGAAGACTTCTGCCTCGCCCACGGTGGTGACGGAGATGCCGCCAGCCGTGCCGCCCGCGGCAAGCTGCATGTGCGCGATGGGGGGACACCTGTGGGGTTCGACGTGAGGACGCACCCTGGCCTCTCGCTCACGAAAGAACGAGTGCAGCGTCTCGATGTTGTGCTCCAGCGCGTCGAGGTCAACCACCAGGGTGGGGGTGTCCAGTTCTTCTACAGGGGTTCCGATGGGCTTGAATATAGGACGTTCCATAACCTATCCTGTCTGCGCCATTCCCGCAGGGTGGGCGCATAGCGGTATTCAAGGAGCAGAATACCACGCGCGCGTTCAGTACGTCTATCGCTTCTCCCGCCCACACTTGGACAGAAGGTAGCCCCGTGTTAACATGGCGGCATTAGGGGATTGACGCGATTCACCACCTGTGGAGGCGGCGCATGAGAGCTATAACGGGCGCGACTTTGATCGATGGCATGGGCGGCTCGCCGGTGCCCAACGCTACCGTGCTGGTCGATGGGGGCAGGATAGCGTCCGCCGGCGCGTCGGCGAGCGTGAGGATTCCGCCCGGCGCGGAGGTCATTGACGTTGCTGGATTGACGCTGCTTCCCGGCCTCATCGACTGCCATGACCACCTTGCCAATTTTGGCTATGAAGTGGCGAGCCGATGGGGGCTGACCGAGACGCGCAGCCTGCGGGACATGCGCGTGGCGTCCGTGCTCAAGCAGACGCTCGATAGCGGCTACACCACCGTCAGGGACGCCGGAGGGCTCGCCGCAGGATTCCGCGATGCGGTCGATGAGGGGCTTGTTCCCGGGCCGAGGCTCCAGGTCGCGCTCAACATCATCTCGCCTACCGGCGGAATCGGCGACCACGTCAGCCCGTCCGGCTACGGCCATCCCGCTCCTCCGGATCCTGCCCTGCCTCCCGGCGTGGCCAATGGCGCGGACGCCATGCGCGCGAGGGTGCGTCAGATGGTGCGCGCGGGAGCTGACGTGATAAAGACGGCGACGACAGGCGGCGCGAGCTCGAGGCCGGGACTCGGCCCCAAGGACATGCTGATCAGCAGGGCCGAACTTGAGGCGCTCATTGACGAGGCCCACAACCTCGGCAGGCGTGTGATGTGCCACGCGCTGGGCGGCCCCGGTCTGCGCGCGGGCGTGGAACTGGGCGCGAACTCGATCGAGCACGGGACATATCTCGATGAGGACCCGGAGCTATTGCAAATCATGGCCGAGAGGGACGTCTTCTTTATCCCTACCTTCGGGGTGTATGTCTTCCACGGCTCGCGGGGCACGCCTCACGGCAGGGCGCGCGCCGCCGAGCTCCGGGAGCACCACGTCAACAGCCTTCGGATGGCAATGGAAGCCGGCGTCAAGGTCGTGGCGGGCACCGACGAAGGCGGCTGGATGCACGGCAACAACGCCCACGAGCTAAGCTGCCTGGTGGAAGCGGGCATGACTCCCATGCAGGCCATCGTCGCCGCCACGAGCCTTGCGGCGGAGTGCCTGGGACTGGAGGCCGAGACCGGTTCCATAGTCGCGGGCAAGGCGGCTGATCTGATTCTCGTCGAGGGCGACCCCCTGAGCGACGTTACGTCGCTGGAGTTCGGCAAGAGCGTTGTCTTCGTGATGAAGGGCGGAGATGTCTTTCTGGACAGCAGACCTCCCGCGTGACGCAAGCAGAGCGATGACGTGGCCCTATCTCAACCTTATGCGGTAAGAAGACCTTTGCGTGGCTACATGGATTCCGGCGAAAGTGGGAATGACGGTTGCGCGGCAGTCTCAACGAGAGGCGGTATCATTGGACGGTTGTTTGAACGAACGTTGGCCTGAGTGGAGGCGCAGGTGGAGCTGCATCAGCTAGGGGTTAACGATGTCAATCTTTTGGAAAAAGAAAAGCTGGAGTCCGCGCTTGTTCTGAGGGACGAACCCAACCGCGACTCCTCCGCTGCCTCTGCCGTAATGCTGCTCACCGATAAGCGCATCATCTATATCAACCGCAGCGGCAAGAACCGAAGAGCCGTGTTCGCGTCGGTTCGAGACGTGGAAGCGGTTGAGTTCAGCGTTCATAGGGAGGGAAACGGCGCCTTCGTATGGGCCGGACTGGCATTTATCGCCGCATTCTTTCTCTTCTTCATAATCGATCACTCTGTGGGCAGAATGGCTGCTCCGGGTATCGTCGTGATTCTCGGGATCTACCTCATCATCGACCACTTCACCTCGCCCGGTAAACAGTTCGTGGTCTTCAAAACGGGGTCGTCGGAGCTCAAGGCAGACCTGGAGGTGGATGGCGCCTCCGCGCACGTGTTCGACTTCATCAACCGCCTGTTTCAACTCAAGGAGAAGGAAGAGGATGGCTCGGACGCTTTTTCTCGCGCCAACCGCTTCGCGCCGCGATAGAGTGGAGACTAACCCAGTCTGAGGTTGGGCACGATGTCGATGTCCCACTCGTATTTCGCGCCGCTTCTAAAGTGAAAGTAGGCGGCCGCTCCAATCATTGCCGCGTTGTCGGTGCACAGCGCAGGTCGAGGCACAACTACCTCTACGGGTGAGTGCTTGACCATCTCTTCGCGCAGCAGGCTGTTGGCGGCCACGCCTCCTCCCAGCAGCACCCCCTTGACGTCGTGCAGCTTTGCCGCCTCCACGGTGCGCCGCAGCATCGTATCGACTATTGCTTCCTGGAAGGCTCCAGCGACGTTGGCTACCTGCTGGGCATCCAGCTCGGCATCTTCGGGCGGCGGGTACATCCCCTTGTCCTCTGCCCGCCGTACAAGGGCAGTCTTGAGGCCGCTGAAGCTGAAGTCCAACGAGTCCTTGACGCGAGGCCTGGGGAGCCTCGGCTCCTCGCCCGTGCTGGAGGCCGAAGCCCTCTGTATCTCCGGGCCGCCGGGAAACCCAAGCCCCAACACTCGTGCCGCCTTGTCGAACGCCTCTCCCGCCGCGTCGTCCCTCGTCCTGCCGATTAGCGTAAACCGCCCGTGACCCTCCGCCAGGATGAGGTCCGTGTGGCCCCCGGAAGCGATCAGGCAGATTAAGGGAAATCCAGGCTCCATCTCCGGGTCACGCTCCTCCAGCCATGCGGCGTACACGTGCCCTTCGAGGTGGTTGACTCCGATGAACGGCAGCCCGTTTGCCAGCGCGAAACCCTTAGCCGTGTTTACGCCGATCAGCAGGGACCCCGCCAGTCCCGGGCCGTGAGTTACGGCGATGCCATCCAGCCGCGCCAACTCCACGTTGGCCTCCTCGAGGGCCTGTGTTATCACCGGGACGATGGTCAGGAAGTGCTGCCTGGACGCAACCTCGGGAACGATCCCCCCAAACCTGGCGTGCATTTCGGCCTGCGACGCGACGACGTTCGAATGGATGACCCTGCCGTCTTCGATGACGGCCGCGGCGGTCTCGTCGCAGGAGGTCTCTATGCCAAGGATTCTCATAGCCTCTATGTTACTACATTCGGCCTCATAGTCCATTCATGGGATGATCGACTGTAGGGGCGTCCCTTTGGTTGCCCGCGTCGTTCATCATACCCAGGGCGCCCACAGGGGAACGCCCCTACGAATTGGGCGCTAGATTGATACGGGTTTTGGCTCCGGGCAGTTGGTGACAATTTCTGTGACTTGTGGTAATATGTTGCCGCCCAGAGCGGGATACCGTGGGGGGCGTTGGCGGCGACGCGGACGATTCCACTCGGTGAGCTTAGGAGAAGGTTGCTAAAATGTGCATCTGTACGTGTTCTAGGACAATCGAGGTCTCTTCAGTGTGATGGCATTGCTAACGCGATGCCATCATCTTGTCTCTGGGATATTTTTGGCGAGGTGAGAGAATGCCTACTTTCGTTGACCCCAACGTGTGCGACGGCTGCGTCACCCTTGACATGCCCAAGTGCGTGCACATATGCCCCAACGACCTGATGGTTCTGAACTTGGATAGCCGCAAGGGTTTCAACCAGGAGCCGGAGATGTGCTCGGAGTGCTTCGCGTGCGTGAAGATGTGCCCGCAGGAAGCCATCGAGGTGCGCGGCTATTCGGACTTCGTTCCGCTGGGTGCGTCGCTGAAGCCGCACAGAACGGACAGCGACATCACCTGGGAGGTGAAGTTCAGGGACGGACGCATCCTGCACTTCACTTTCCCGGTCCGCACTACTCCCGTCGGCTCCACAGAGCCGTACAAGAACTTCCCGGAGCCTGGGCCGGCCGACGCCGCCGGACAGGGACTCGCGGGCGAATCCATATGGCTGGGCGTGGACCGGCTATCGACGCTGAAAAGCTGACAAGGGAGGTTGCGTAAACAATGACAACGCCTGAAATCGAAACCATTGAGTGCGACGTTCTTGTCGTTGGCGGCGGTATGAGCGGATGCGGCGCGGCCTACGAGGCGAACTTCTGGGGCAAAGACCTCAGAGTCGTTCTGGTAGAGAAGGCCGTCATCGAACGCAGTGGAGCCACCGGAGAGGGACTCTCCGCCATCAACTGCTACATGGGCATGAGGTCGGGCTGGAACACGCCGGAGGACTTCGTGGGCTACGTCCGCAACGATATGATGGGCCTCGCCAGGGAGGACCTCGTCTATGACGTGGCCCGCCACGTTGACGCCTCCGTGCACATGTGGGAGGAATGGGGACTGCCCATCTTCAAGAAGCCGGACGGATCCTACCAGAGGGTGGGACGATGGCAGCTTCCCATTCATGGCGAGTCCATAAAGCCCGTCGTGGCCGAGCCCGCGAGAGCCGCCCTCGGAGAGGACAATCTCTACGAGCGGATACTCATCACTCACCTGCTCCCCGACAAGCGAGACCCCAACAGGATCGCCGGCGCCATCGGGTTCGGCGTCAGGGACGGCAAAATCTACGTCTTCAAGGCTAGGGCGGTCATATGCACCTCTGGCGGGGCCTCCAACATCTTCAGGCCGCGCTCCACCGGTGAGGGACTGGGCAGGACTTGGTACTCGGTGTTCGACACAGGCTCGGTCTATGGCCTCGTGATTCCCATCGGCGCGGAGATGACCCAGATGGAGCACAGGTTCGTTCCCTCCAGGTTCAAGGACGGCTACGGCCCCATTGGAATGTGGTTCCAGTTCTTCGGTGCGAGAGCAACCAACGCCTACGGGGAGGACTACACCGTAACCAGGGCGGACGAACTGAAGAAGTTCGAGCCCTACGGCTCTGCCGTCCCCACCCCGACGCCACTACGCAACCACCAGATGTTCTTGGACATCACCGAAGGCAAGTCGCCCATCTACATCAGAACCGAGGAGGCCATCGCCAAGCTCTCGAAGGGCGATGCTGGCGAGTTCGACCCCGAGAGGTTCGAGGAGGTCAGGAGCGAGGCGTGGGAGGACTTCCTGGACATGACCATCTCCCAGGCTCTGATGTGGGCGGCGCAAAACATCGCCCCAGAGGACACGGCGTCCGAGATAGTGCTCGCCGAACCGTACATCATGGGATCCCACTCCGGCGAAGCCGGGGCATGGGTGAGCGGCCCCGATGACCTTGCGCCGTCGGACTACAAGTGGGGCTACAACAGGATGACGACTATCAACGGGTTGTTCGCCGCCGGGGACGGCGTCGGCGCGGCACCTCACAAGTTCTCCTCGGGTTCGTTCACTGAGGGCAAGATAGCGGCCAAGTCCGCCGTGGCATACGCCCGCGACGTGGCCGACGCCCCCCAGATCGACGACAACATGGTGCGAGAGCTCAGCGAGACGATCATGCGGCCGCTCGGAACCTTCCGGTCGCACAGCGGCGCGTCCACCAGTGAAGAGGTCAATCCCAACTACCTGATGCCCAAGCAGGCGCTGATAAGGCTTCAGAAGATAATGGACGAGTACGCGGGCGGGATCTCCACGCAGTACACGATGAACGAGCCGCTGCTCACCAGGGGATTGGAGCTTCTCAAGTTCTTCAGGGAAGATCTCCAGAGCCTTGCCGCCCGGAACCTCCACGAACTGCTCAGGAGTTGGGAGGTGGTGCATCGCGCCTGGGTCGCGGAGGCCCACGTGCGGCACTTGCTCTATCGCAAGGAGACTCGCTGGCCGGGCTACTACTACAGGAGCGACTACCCGAATCTCGACGACGAGAATTGGCGGGTGTTCGTGAACTCGCGGTTCGACCCGGACACGCACAACTGGGAGACCTTCACCAAGCCCTACAAGCAGCTGGTTCACTAGAAGGACGGCTTGCCCGGACGCGCCTTCCACGGGCGGCCTTGGACCGCCATGGAGGGCGCGTTTCGTTAGGCTCTGGAATCCCAGGATTGGTAGGGCGCGATGAACAGCACAACCGAATTCGCCGGTCGCGTGGCGATCGTTACGGGTGCGGGGCAGGGCATGGGCTATGCCGTGGCGCGCAGGCTCGCGGAGGGCGGCACGAGCGTCGTCGTGAACGACGTGAACCCGCAGTCCGCGGAGCGCACCGCGTCCGACCTCAGAGGACGCGGCTACGACGCGACCGCGTCTCCGGGCGACGTCACTTCCAGCGCCGACGTAGGCCGCATGTTGGCGACCGCGAGAGCGCGCTACGGCGCGGTGCACATCCTGGTCAACAACGCGGGCATCCTTCGTCCAACGCCCGTGATCGACATAGAAGAAGACGAGTGGGACCTGGTAGTCGGCGTCAACCTGAAGGGAACATACCTTTGCTCCAGGGCCGCGCTTCCGGCGATGAGAGCCGCCGGCTGGGGGCGAATCGTCAACTTCTCTTCGACGGCCGGCAAGAACGTCAGCACCGTCGGTGGCGCCCACTACACGGCGGCCAAAGCGGGCGTCCTGGGCTTCACGCGCCACCTGGCGAAGGAGGTCGCCCAGTACGGCATCACGGTGAACGCGGTCTGCCCCGGCCTGATAGACACCGAGATGGTGCGCGAAGTCATCAGCGACGAACGCGCCAGGGCGTATGCCGAGGGCTTCCCCATCAGCCGACTCGGCGAACCCCACGAGGTGGCCGAGCTCGTTGCCTTCCTGGCGTCCGACAGGGCCTCATACATCACGGGCGCGTCTCTGGACATCAATGGCGGCGACCTGATGATCTAGCCGTTACCACTGAAATACCGACCAACTGACAGACTGAGCACCAGATATGACCCGCATACTGGTTACGGGCGCGGCGGGGCAGATAGGCTCCGAGCTCGTCCCCGAACTCCGCAAGAGATACGGCAACGAAAATGTCGTCGCGGCAGGGCACGTTACGCCGCTCCCGGACGACGTGAGGGAAACCGGGCCGTCCACCAGCGTAAACGTCGCCGACTACGGCGCGGTAGGCGGAGCCATCGAGCGGTTCGGCATTGACACCATCTACCACATGAGTTCGATTCTGTCCGCCCTCGCCGAAAGCAACCGCCAGGCCGCCTACGACGTCAACATCACCGGGCTGTACAACGTGCTGGAAGCGTCGCGGGACAACGGCCTCCGGCAGGTCATCGTGCCCAGCTCGATCGCCGCCTTTGGCCCGGACACGCCCAGCGACGACACCCCCAACGAAACCCTCCAGAGGCCGAACACGCTCTACGGCATCTCGAAAGTCTTTGGGGAACTGATGGGCAACTACTACTCGGAGAAACTGGGGCTGGATGTCAGGGGCGCCCGGCTTCCCGGAATCGTAAGCTTCAAAACCGAGCCGACGGCGGGCACGACGGACTACGCGGTCGCCATCTTCTACGGCGCGATACGGAAAAAGCGCTACACCTGCTACCTGAAACCGGATACCGCGCTGCCCATGATGTACATGCCGGACGCTATCTCGTCGCTGATCCAGCTGGCGGAAGCGGACGCGAGCAGACTCCGACACCACGCCGACTTCAACGTCAACTCGATGAGCTTCACTCCCGCCGAGCTTGCCGACGCCATCAGGAGGCGCGTCCCCGGCTTCACGATCGAATACGAAATCGACCCGCTCCGCCAGGCAATCGCCGACTCCTGGCCCAACTCCCTTGATGACTCAGCCGCTCGCGAGGAGTGGGACTGGCAGCCGGCCTACGACATCGAGAGTATGGTCGATGATATGCTTCAGAATCTGACCAGAAAACTTGGGTCGGCGTAGGTAACGTCCCTGCCGGGGTAGGAGCAACCGCCTGTCGCCCCAGCGGCTGGCCGCCGCCGCTTTCACTTCAGTCGCAACGGGGATAGAATAGGCCTCGATGCAAATGAATGGGAGGTGAGCCTGAGATGCGTCCAGTCAGCTTGTTCGACCTCGAAGCGATGGCTAAGCAGGTGATGCCGCACAATCTGTGGGACTTCGTGGACGCTGCCGCGTTTGACGAAATCACCAAGCGTAGGAACCGCATCGCCTTCGACGAGATCAGCGTAAACCCCAGCTTCCTAGTTGACGTGAACGACAGGGACGCATCCACGAGCGTCCTCGGAGAAAGAATCAGCTTTCCGGTAATGATCGCTCCCGCAGGCGGCCAGCGGGCAGTGCACCCCGACGGCGAGCTCGCCACCGCCCAGGCGGCGGGCGACGCGGGCACGCTGTACGCCCTGCCAACCAGCTCAGGCTACAGCATCGAAGAGGTCGCCGCCGCCGCCACAGGCCCCTTGTGGTTCCAGCTCTACCACTTCAGCGACGAGGTCACCGAGATACTGGTGACTCGCGCCGGGGCTGCGGGCTACAAGGCTATCTGCCTGACCGTCGACACGCCAAGCCCAAGCCCCAAGGAGCGCGATCTGCGCAATGGCTTCACCACCAGCCCCGACGCGGTCTGGGGCAGTCTGCGCGACCGGCCCGACCTTGTCCAACAGCGTCAAGTGGGGGTGCCCGACGCTGCGGATTGGGCCCCGCCCCGCTTCACCGGCCTCACGTGGTCGCGGCTGGACTGGCTGCGCTCTCTGACGGGGCTGCCCCTGATAATCAAGGGAATCAGGACCGCCGCGGACGCCGCGTTGTGCGCGGAACACGGGGTTGACGCCATCATCGTCTCGAACCACGGTGGAAGGCAGCTCGATGGCACGCTCTCATCAATCGAAACACTGCCCGCGATTGCCGGCGCCGTTGGTAGCAGTCTGGAGATATACTTGGACTCCGGCATACGCCGGGGGATGGACGTGCTCAAGGCGTTGGCGCTCGGAGCGAGCGCAGTCCTGATGGGCCGCCCACTGTTCTGGGGGCTCGCGGTCGATGGCAGGGACGGCGTGCGAACGGCGCTGGAGATTCTGAGAACCGAGTTCGATAGGGCCATGGCCTACTGCGGCCGCACTCGCGTCGCCGACATAGACAGGAGTTTGGTGTCACTGCCTTGCCGGTGTTGGGATGGCGGGAAGGAATGTTTGCCCACGCGCTAGGCGCGTTCCAGCAGCTCGATCCGCACGTTGTCCGGGGCTTGGATGAAGGCTATCTTTAGGCCGGGGCGCAGCTGGAATGGCTCTGTGGTGAAGTGGGCGCCGCGGCGGTTCAGTTCAGTGGCGGCCTCCTCGAGGTTATCCACCTGCAAGCCGAAGTGGTCCAGGCCGAGGTATGCGTCGGATGGGGCGTCGGGAACGTCGTCGTCCGGGGGCGCCTTGGCGATGAAGATGGTTAGGCCGCTGATGTCCAGGTCGATTCTACTCTGGCCGTCCGATTGTATGGACTCGATGATTTGGGCGTCGAAAATCTTGTTGTAGTACTGGGCGGTCGCTTCGGGGTCGCGGGTGCGCAGGTGAATGTGGTCGTAGGTGAACTTCATCCGGGACCCTCCTTTATCCGCTTCCGGTCAGTTGCTGGTAGGTATTGCCTATCTCGCCAGGGGCTGGGACTATTGCTACGCCGGCCGCCGCGAGAGCCTTCTTCTTCTCGTCGGCGCGGGCTGCGCTGCCGGTGATGATGGCGCCTGCGTGCCCCATGCGCTTGCCGGGCGGGGCGCTTTCGCCCACGACGAGGGCCGCGATTGGCTTGGTGAAATCGCTCTTGATGTATTCGGCGGCCTCCTGTTCCTTTGTGCCGCCAATCTCCCCTATCATCACCACGCCGTCCGTATCCGGATCGTCCTGGAACTGCTGGAGAATCTTGACGAACGACGTGCCGCTCACTGGGTCTCCGCCGATGCCCACGCACGTCGATTGACCGATGCCCAGCCCTGTAAGCTGTCCCACCGCTTCATAGGTTAGGGTGCCGCTTCTGGACACGACGCCGGTCCGTCCCGCCAGGTGGATGTGGCCCGGCATGATGCCCATCTTGAACTTTTCACCCGGCGAGATGATGCCGGGGCAGTTGGGGCCGATGAGGGTTACGGGCTTGTCTCTGATGTACCTGACGACCTTGACAGTGTCCATGACTGGGATGCCCTCGGTGATGCAGGCGATGATGCCTATGCCTGCATCGACGGCTTCGACGATGGCGTCGGGCGCGAAGGGCGCGGGCACGAAGATTAGGGAGGCGTCGGCGCCGGTTTCGGCCACCGCCTGCTCGACCGTGTTGAAGATGGGTACCGTTTCCTCGAACATCGCGCCGCCCCTGCCCGGCGTCACACCCGCCACCAGGTTGGCGCCGTACTCCATGCTCCTCAGAGCGTGGTAGCTGCCCTCCCTTCCGGTGATGCCCTGAACCAGAAGGCGGGTGTTGCTATCGACAAGAATGCTCATGTGGTTGCTCCGACCGGACTTTTGGCGGCCTCCTCGTCGAGGCGGCTGGGACGTTTCCGCGTGCTCAAGCGGTGGCTTTGATGGCTGCGGCGGCCTCGTTTAGGTCGTTGACCAAGGTTACGTTCAGGTTGGACTTGGCCAGGGTTTCGCGGCCCTCTTCGGCGTTGGTGCCCAGCATACGCACTATCATCGGGCGCATGGCTTGGGGGTCTTGGTCGGCGGCCATCACGAAACCGCGCGCGGCCACGTCGCAGCGCAGTATGCCGCCAAAGATGTTCACGAACACGGTGGTTACGCTCGGGTCTCGCAGGACGAGCTTGAGCGACGTGGCGACCTTCTCTTCGTCCGCGCCGCCGCCTATGTCCAGGAAGTTGGAGGGAGACGCGCCCGCGTCGCTTATCACGTCCATCGTAGCCATGGCGAGTCCCGCGCCGTTGACGATACAGCCTATACTGCCTTCCAGCTTCACGTAGTTGATGTCGTGCTTGGCGGCTTCGACTTCGAGGGGGTCCTCCTGCTCGGCGTCCCGCAGTTCCTGGAGGTCGCTGCGTTTGAAGAGCGCGTCGTCGTCGATGTTGAGCTTGGCATCGACTGCCAGAGCGCGGCCGTCTTTGGTCACGACGAGAGGGTTGATTTCGACCAGCGAGCAGTCGTTGGTCGTGAACACGCTGTACAGGCGCTCCACCAGCGCGCCAACGGAGCGCACCAACCCAGGCGGGACGTTCAGGCCATACGCCAGCTTGCGTCCCTGGTATGGCTGGAGTCCTAGAATGGGATCGACTGTGGCTCGCAGTATGCGTTCCGGTGTTTGCTCCGCCACCTGCTCGATTTCCATGCCGCCCGCCTCGCTCGCCATGACGACCACGCCCTCGGCGGCGCCGTCGATGACCATGCCGAGGTATAGCTCCCTGTCAACGTCTATAACCTCTTCCACGAGGACGCTGCGCACCGGCGCGCCGTCCGGCCCCGTCTGGAATGTTACCAGCCGGGAGCCGAGCAGCGACGCGGCCACGCGCTGCGCCTCTTCGGGCGAGGCCACGACCTTTATGCCGCCCGCCTTGCCGCGACCGCCAGCGTGCACCTGTGCCTTGACGACCGCCTTGCCGCCGAGCTCTCTCGCGATGCCTGCGGCTTCGTGGGAAGTTGCCGCCATGCCGCCCCTGGGGACGGGCACGCCATATCGCGCGAGAACCTCTTTGGCCTGGTACTCGTGAATCTTCATTCTTCGACTCCGTGCATCCTGGGCTGGGGTTGGGCGCCGGTGTCCGCGTGGGCGGGCGTCGAAACGATTGTGGTGGCGGAGGGGATGGGATTCGAACCCATGATCCCTTGCGAGATGCCGGTTTTCAAGACCAGTGCCTTAAGCCGCTCGGCCACCCCTCCACGCCTTTGCGGTTCGTTCACGATTCGCCCTTTCCGCTGCCTGTAAGCTATTGTAGTCTCTGGAGTTGATATGAGCAACCGCCCGCGCGTCGTCGAAGCTGTATCAGTTTAGCCGGTGGGGTGTCACCCTCACCCCAGCCCTCTTCCATCGAGGGAGAGGGAGAAGGCGCTCTCCCGGGAGACGCCTACCAAACTGGTACAGGTTCCCATCTGGCAGCTTTTCGGATTCGAGGGGACGCAAGCGCCTGCCTATGACAACAAGCCAACCAGGTCGGCTGGGTTCCGGCGCCTTCCAGGATGCAACGTCGGTGTGGGATTAGCTCGCATCTGGACGGATGGATGTTTTCGCTGGCGGAAAAACGCCTGTGGGTGTCTCATGTTGATTCATTGTGTCTCATTCCTACTTGGGGTCTGTGACGCTGTAAGAGGGCCTAGGGGATGTTTCTGAGTTGGAATGTAGTAGGGTCGCGGTTGTTTGTACAGGAAATGAGACACTCGTTTCTGTGGCTTTCGCACATCAGTCGCGCAATTGGTGTCGCGGTCTGGCGGGCGAGAGCGATGGCGGTTGTGTGTGATGGGAGTATGGTAGCACTGGCGTTCGTATATGTCAATAGGCCGCACGGAGGATGATGCTGTATCAGTAGGGGCGTTCCTCGCGGGCGGCTAGGTATGGGAAGGAGAGCAAGCACAAGACCTGCCCCTACACGTTGGGGCACCTGCCAATTTGAAGCGGGTCCGGCTAGGGCTATTCGAGGTTCTCTATGTGGACGGGCTGGATAGGCTCGGCGAGCGCGAAGTCGAAGACTCTGGAGTAGAAGTACAGTTCGGCATCAAGCGCGCGCTTGACGTTTTCGGCCTTGCGGAAACCGTGCTGCTCACCCTCGAACGGGACGTAGGCAACGGGCAGACCCTTGTCTCTCAGCGCGTCGAGCATCATCTGCGCCTGGTTGGGCGGGACTACCCTGTCCTCGAGGCCCTGGAACAGGATGAGAGGACACGAGAGCAACTCGGTGTGGTGGATAGGTGAACGTTCTACATACAGTTCCCTCCTCTCAGGGTAGGGGCCTATCATGGTGTCCAGGTAGCGCGACTCGAACTTGTGGGTATCTTGGGCCAGCGCCTCGAGGTCGCTGATGCCATAGTAGCTGGCACCGGCCCTGAACACGTCCTTGAAAGTGAGCGCCGAGAGTGTCGTGTAGCCTCCCGCGCTGCCTCCGCGGATGGCGGCCCGCTCTTCGTCCACCTCGCCGCGCGCGACGAGATAGCGAACCCCGTTCACACAGTCGTCCACATCCACGACGCCCCACTGTCCGTTGAGCCGCCGCCGGTAGGCCGTCCCATAGCCCGTGCTGCCGCCGTAGTTCACGTCCAGCACGGCGAAGCCCCGGCTCGTCCAGTACTGGATGTTCGGGTTCAGCGTCGTGGACGTCGCCCCGGTCGGTCCGCCGTGACTAATCACGAGCAGGGGTGGCTTTTCGTCCGGCGGGGCGGCGTAATCACGGTTGACGGGCGCGTAGAAGAAGGCGTGCGATGTCAGCCCGTTCTCGGTTGGGAACTCGATAGCCTCCGGCGCCGACAGGTAATCCATCTCGACAGTGATGTCGCTCGAACGGCGCAGCGTATCGGTCCGGCCTGTCGCCAGCGTGTGCAGCATCAGCGACTCCGGCATCGTCGGCGAGCCTGCGCCGAACACCACCCGCCCCGACGACACTCGAAGCCCGGAGCGCGCTATCTCGGTGAACGGCGTAGGGACGCGATGCAGCGTGAGCGTCTCGGTG
Organism: Dehalococcoidia bacterium; assembly: GCA_965217565.1. GTDB lineage: Bacteria > Chloroflexota > Dehalococcoidia > Lucifugimonadales > CATOSD01 > CBDCIS01. The sequence continues at coordinate 147,317 of CBDCIS010000003.1, read as the reverse complement.
TCCAGGTCCCCGATATGCCAGGTTCCCCGCTCGTTGTAGGCGCAGATGACGCGCTTGGCCGACGCGAAGCCATAGGAGGACATTCCAAAGCCCCACTGCGGCACGCCGAACTCGGCGTCCATGCCGCACAGCGGCTCCACGCGCTCGTCACGCCAGCGGTGCAGGTTCCACCAGCCTGTCCTGTCCGATATGAAATACAGTTCGCCGTCGGGAGACCATTCGGGCTGGAATATCGACTCGTCAACGCCGCCCGCCACGAGTTTCGACGCCCCAAGCGAACCATCGGCCTCCAACTCGCCCACCCATAGCTCAGTCCCGTCCCAGGGCATGTTGGGATGATTCCACGTAAGCCACGCCAGGCGCGCGCCATCCCCGCTGAGGCGCGGCGAAGAGTAGAAGCTGTTACCCGAAACCAGCGCCCGGGCGGCCCCGCTGCCGAGATTGACGCTCATGATAGCGCTCACGGCCTCTTGCCAGGGCGAGGTATGGTCTTCGCGCACGCACACCATACGGTTGCGTACGGAGTCGATGACGCCGTCGGCATAGAGCATGTCCATCTCGGGCGTAAGCGGCCGGGGCGTTTCGCCGGGCCTCTGGCGATAGAGGCGTTGGTCGGCGTAGTTCGAAAAATAGATTACGCCTTCAGCCACGCTGAAGGCCCCTCCGCCATATTCGTGCGCCGTAGAACGCGCGTTGAAAGGGGCAGGGGTCATATCAACCGCTTGGCCGTCTGGCGCGCGCCGCACGATCACGTTGCGCCCGCCCTCCGACGGGCGCTGCTCTATCCAGTAAACGTCATCCCCGTCCAGCGCGGTTTGCCCAAGCCCAATCGATCCTGCCACGATGAGATCCGAAGTTATCGGCGACTTCCAGGACCCATAGGGCGCCAATTGCGAATCGATCATATTGGCGTCTCCTTCTTCTATCGAGTTGGTGAGTGCGGACCGGCGGCTAAACGAGAAGCGCGTTTTCCAGACGGGATATGAGCGCCGCGTCGCCGCCGTGCCGCTCGACGTAGCCACGTATCCCGCCATACTTGCGGTTGAGCGTGGTCAGCACATACTCCATCGTCTCAGGGCGCGAGTCGTAGGTGTAACGCGGCAGAAGTTCGAAGTAGCGCAGCGAAGAATCGCGCTCGACCTCCCACCAGTGGTCAACCAGCCTATGTATGTAGCGCGCCGTCAGCGCGTAGTCTCTAACGATGTCCTCGTCCGACACGCCGAGCGATCCTAGCAGCGCCGCGGCGACCAACCCGGTGCGGTCCTTGCCCGCGGAACAGTGCACCACCGCGGGCAGCGCATCCGTCTCGCCTATCGCTCTCAGAGCGTTCACGATGCCCTCGCCGTAGCGAGGCTGCTCGAGCCGACGAATGTACTCGTCCGACATGGCGACCCTCGGCGACGGACCGCTGGTATCCCCGGGAGCGTCGCCATCTTCAATCAGCGGGATGTTTCGGTAGCGGATTGGCGGCATGGTTAGCCCGCTGTCGCCATCCTGCGCCGCCACGCCGGGTTGCCGCAAGTCAATGACGGTCGTCACGCCGAGTTCGCCGCGCGCCAGCTCGACGTCGGCGTTCGTCATAGTGTGAATCTCGCTGCTGCGAAACAGCCGCCGCCACCCTACCGCGCCGCCGCCGCGAGTCCGATAGCCTCCCAGGTCGCGAAAGTTGAAGCAACGCTCGAACGGTATGTGCCGCTGGTGAGAATCTGCCGCCATTCTGAACAACTCCCCCATGCTGTGATATAATAATGCTGACGACATCATCGAGCAGAGTCAAGTAGCAGCCCTGCGCGCTTGGGCGCCGGGAGCGGACAGCCTGCCGGGAGCCACCTTAAAGTTACGCGAGACTCTACTGCCCCAATCACAGTGACGAGCGCGTCGATCCGGCATCGCTTGGAAGAGCGGGAGGAGTGTCTTTCGCCCTTCGCCGTCAGGTCTCGCGAGAGCAAAGGCCGCGCCATTCCTGAAGAGCCTTCCCAACTGCGCACCGAGTTCCAGCGCGACCGCGACCGGATTCTGCATTGCAAGGCGTTCCGCCGGCTCAAGCACAAAACGCAGGTGTTCATAGCGCCCCTGGGAGATCACTACGTCACACGCCTTACCCATACCCTGGAGGTGGCGCAGATCGCGCGCACCATCGCAAGGGCGCTGAACCTGAACGAAGACCTCACGGAAGCCATTGCGCTGGGCCATGACATGGGGCATACTCCGTTCGGTCACATAGGCGAGGACGCGCTCGACAGGCTCTATCCGGAGGGCTTCCAACATAGCCGCCAGAGTCTCAGGATCGTGGAGCGGCTCGAGAAAGACGGACAGGGCCTCAATCTCACCTGGGAGGTTCGACAGGGCATTGAGCGTCACTCCAAGCCCAGGGGCGACTTCCTGGGCGGTGGGCCTCCCGATGGCCTGACCCTCGAGGGCCAGATATGCCGGATTTCGGACGCCGTAGCCTACCTGAATCACGACCTTGCTGACGCCTTTCGCGCCGGGGTCCTTTCCGAGGATGACATACCGGCCGAGGTGGCGGATGTGTTGGGAAAACGCCATTCGCGGCGCATTGACACCATGGTGAGCGATATAGCTGAGACCTCCTGGGCCGCCAGCGGATTTCAACAGGGCCGCGAAGCCGACGGGCTCGCGATTTCCATGAGTTTGCCCGTCAGGCAGGCCATGATGACCCTGAGAGAGTTCATGTTCCAGAGGGTCTATCTGCCCACGGACGAGGAAGAGGAGGGACTGGCCGCGCGGCGAATCGTTCGGCTTCTATACCATCACTACGACACCAACCCGCGAGAGATGCCAGTCGAATACGCCGCGGAAGGCTTCTGCGGCGACAGGGCCAAGATCGATTACATAGCCAGCATGACAGACCGCTACGCCATACGCGCAGCCGAAGGCATCGAGCCGGGGATAGCGAGCGTGTTTCACTCGAGGCTGCTCTGATGCCCGCGGTTACCCCGATGGACAAGATACGCGGCCGCACGGTGGACAACCAACTGAGGCGCATCCACGAGCACCTGGAGGCCATGCAGCGAGACGCCCATGGCCTCGAATACGCTCCCTGGAAGAGAGAGGTGGACGACCTCTGGAAACGCATCTTTGGGCACATAAGTCGGATGAGTCCGGATCCGCAAAGAGACGCCCTCGAGTCGATCAGGGAGCTTTGGACTACCTATATCTCGCACTACGGCGTGCAGGCGTGAAGCGCGGGTGACACAGTGATACCATGGCGGCAAGAAGTCTTTCGACGCACAACAGAGAGGGTCACATGAGAGATGGACTGGAGCCGGACATGCAGCAGGCCAGGGAGATGGCGCTCATGGCCCACAGCGTGGTAATCAAGCTGAAGGAGATGGGGCTGCCCGAGAGCCTCGACGATGAGCTTGCCAGCGTGAGCACGGACCTGGGCGACATCTGGAGCGCGCAGAAGTCGCTGGCCGACGGTCTCGAGAGCCTTCTGAAGTCGCCCCCGGACTGGGAGCACATTGGCAACCACCTGGTCGATCTCAGGGCCAGCATAGACCACATCGCGTGGCATCTGAACAGCGTGCGCAGACCGCTGAACCGCGTTACCCGGTTCGCCTATCGCAAGGGCATGGAGTGAGAGACTATCTCAGAATTGCCTTCGAGCCGTCAGGCCCGCGTTGCCGTCATTCCCGTGAAAGCGGGAACCCATCGCAATTGCTCGCCGCTTGGCAATCCAGAAAGTCCGGCGGGCGAGAATACGGCGGCATCACCACAAATTGGTGTTACCGGGTGACACGAATACGAGGAATCGATTGAGCGTAGTTGACGAAATAAAGGCGCGTCTGGACATCGTGGATACGGTGTCCGGCTACGTGTCTTTGCGAAAGGCGGGGCGCAACTTCAAGGCTGTGTGTCCGTTCCACACGGAGAAGACGCCCTCGTTCGTCGTCAGCCCCGACCGGCAGAGTTGGCGATGCTTCGGAGCGTGCGCCACAGGCGGGGACGCGCTTTCGTTCGTCATGCGAATGGAGAACCTGGAGTTTGGCGACGCGCTCAAGCTGTTGGCTCAGAAGACCGGCGTTGCACTCCAATCGAGGAGCGACAGCGACCGCAGCGACGCGCTCTACGGCGTCAACCGGGAGGCGGCTCGCTTCTACCAGGACGTGTTGAGGTCCCCGGACGGCGAGCAGGGCATTGGATACCTGAAGGAGCGCGGCGTGAGCGCGGAGTCCATCGAGAGGTTCGAGCTGGGGATGAGTCCTCAGAGACGGGACGGGCTGAAGAATCACCTACGTGCGCTGGGCTTCAACGAGAGCCTGGCGGTGGAAGCGGGGCTGGTTCGCCGCAATGAGGCCGGGGGCGATTCATGGGACTTCTTCAAGGGCAGGCTGATGTTCCCGATACACGACCGCCAGTCGCGGGTGATAGGGTTCGGAGCGCGCGCCCTGGACGACTCTACCCCGAAGTACATCAACACGCCGGGAACTCCCATCTTCAACAAGCGCGGCACGCTGTACGGCCTGCACCGAGCGGCGGAGCGCGTCAAGGCCGAGGGCGTGGGCGTGGTGGTGGAAGGCTACATGGACGTCATCGCGGCCCACGAGCACGGCTACGCCAACGTCGTGGCCTCGATGGGAACCGCGCTCACCGAGGAGCAGGTTTCGCAGCTAAAATCGCTGGCGTCCTCCTTCGTGCTCGCCCTCGACCCAGACACCGCGGGACAGGAGGCGACGCTTCGCAGCCTGGAATCGTCGTGGCGGGTGATAGGCCGCCAGCAGGCGGTCGCGGGCAGCCGCTCGGTCGGCCCGCTCTACCAGCGCGAGCCGCTTACCCTGCGAATCGCCGCCCTGCCGGAGGGCCGCGACCCGGACAAGCTGATCAGGGAAGACGCTGCCGAGTGGGAGCGCCTGACCAGGGAAGCGCCGCCCCTCGTGGAGTATCTCATACCCGCGATAGCGGCGAGGTTCGACTTGAACACGGGCGAAGGCAAGGCCCAGGCCGTCGAAGCCCTGTTCCCGGTTATCGCCGCTACCGAGAACGCCTTCGACCAAGAACGCTACTTCCGCATGTTGGCCGACGCGCTGGGCGTGAGCGATGAGGCTCTCAGGGCAAGCATTGCCGTTCCCCGATACAGTAGAAGCAGCCAATCGCGTTCGAACAGGCGGGAGGCCGACGCCCGCGCTACACGAGCCAGCGCGTCGCGGCTGTCGAGCAATCCCGAGCGCTCCATCGATGATTACACGCTGGCCCTGCTGTTGAGGAGGCCTGAGTTAAGAGAGCAAACTAACGATTTCCCTCCTGAAATGTTCCATAATAGTGAAGACCGCGAGCTTTTCAGGCATTGGCAGGGCTGCTCTACCATAGAAGACCTTTGGGAAAGCCTGGACGAGTCCCTGCATGAGCATCTGGCATACCTGACACGGAAGGAGCTTGCGCCCACAGACCACATCGACGGTGAGGCCGCGCTCAGGCAATGCCTTCTCAGGCTGCGGCGGAGGCACCTGCTGGAACTTCAAGAGGCGCTGCTTGCTTCCGACGACGCCAGCATCCCGCCTCCCAGGGATATGGAGGGAGAAATCGCGAGTGTAAACGCAGGGATACGGGAGTCTTACGCGGCGGTTTCCGCCCACACAGCGCAGCGTCAAAATCCGGGAACCTAGGGCGACAACCGGAATTTTCGCGCCAACCGTCCTACCCGCGTAACCGACGGAATCATGCAAGAAACGGGGATGAGAGTATGAATAGGTCAATCGACACCGATGACAACAACGGCCTGGCCATTGGATTGATAGGGCAGTCTTCTTCCACTGAGGACCTGATCGGGCTGAGAAAGTCCCGGGAAGACGGGTTCAGGCCGCATGAGGACGGGGAGAGGCTCGCGACCAGCGACGATGAGGACGCGGCCGACAGGGATTCCAAGAGGGCCCGGCCCAACGACGAAGAGACCGATCTCGACAGTGAGTGGAAGCAGGAGTTGGATACCGCGGAGATGATCGACGACCCGGTTCGCATGTACCTGCGCGAGATAGGCAGGGTCAGCCTGCTGAAGGCCGCCGATGAGCGCGCCCTGGCTCGTAGAATGGAGGCCAGCAAGCACGTGGAATTGCTGGAATCAGAGCTCGGCTCCGAGGACAATCGCCCGCCCAGGGCATGGGAGTACATGCTCCTCCTCTTGACGCGCATCAGCGAGGCCAGACCCCTGGAGCGCGCGCTTACCAGGTACATTGGCCTGGAGGGCGCGCGAACCCTGCCGGAGCTGATGTCGCAGCCAGAGATGCGAGACGCCCTCGACGGGGAGCTTCCGGAAGAGATGCTCAATTTCATCGCCGACGTTCTCAACAAAGAGCCCGACGACGTGAAAGTGGACCTTAGGGCATACTCTCTGGACACACGGCTGCTCCCTGAAGAGATCCTCTATATCTTCGACGGCCAGCCCGCGTCCTCCGACCTCGAGAGACTGGTGGAGGACGACGAGATCGTAGATGCTCTGAAGTCCTACGAGTTGAAGTTCCATAGGCACGTGGAGCGCCTCAAGGACGAGGGCATACGGGCGCAGCGCCACCTGGCGGAGGCAAACCTGCGGCTCGTCGTGAGCGTCGCCAAGAAGTACATCGGCAGGGGCATGTCGCTCCTGGACCTCATCCAGGAAGGCAACATTGGCCTCATTCGAGCCGTCGAGAAGTTCGACTATCGCAAGGGCTACAAGTTCAGCACCTATGCCACCTGGTGGATAAGGCAGGCCATCACTAGGGCCATCGCCGACCAGGCCCGCACAATCAGGATTCCCGTACACATGGTTGAGACCATCAACAAGCTGCTCCGCGTGAGCCGGAGGCTTGTTCAGGAGTACGGACGCGAACCCACCAGCGAGGAGATAGGCCAGGGCCTGGAGGTCATCCCGGAAAAGGTGCGCGAGATTCTGAAGATTTCCCAGGAGCCCGTTTCCCTGGAAACGCCCATAGGCGAGGAAGAAGACAGCCATCTTGGAGACTTCATCGAAGACAAGGGTACGCTTACTCCTTCCGACGCCGCGTCCTACCAACTTCTCAGGGAGCAGGTGGAGGACATCCTTAGCACGCTGAGCGATCGCGAGGCGCGGGTGCTGCAACTGCGCTTCGGCCTCGAAGACGGGCGCGGCAGAACGCTGGAAGAGGTGGGCCGCGACTTTGGCGTCACCCGCGAGCGCATCCGGCAGATAGAGGCCAAGGCGCTTAGGAAGCTGCGCCACCCGAGCCGCTCGAAGAAGCTGCGCGACTTCCTCGAATAGCCGCAGTGATTCTGCCGTCATACGCGCGCCATCCCGCTCTCAGGAGGAATCGATGAGCCAGTCCAGGACGCTCACCGGCGGCCACCTTATCGCCAGGGCGCTTCGCATGGAGGGCGTCGAGAACGTCTTCACGCTGGCTGGAGACCACATCCTGCCGGCGCTGGACGTGATGGCCGACATGGGCTTTCGCTTTTACGATACGCGCCACGAGCAGGCCGCCGTCCACATGGCCGACGCATGGGGCCGCATCACCGGTCGGCCGGGCGTCGCGATGTACACCACGCCCGGCTTTGCCAACGCCATTCCCGGCCTCTCGAACGCCACTCACTCCGAAAGCCCCCTTCTGTCCATCAGTGGCTGCGCCGAGCTACAGGAGCTTGGCCGCGGCGCCATGCAGGAGATAGACCAGGTTGGGATGGCGAAGCCAACCACCAAGGGCGCGTGGATGGTCACGGACGCCCGGCGCATTCCCGACATGATAGCCCACGCGCTGCGCGTCGCGTACAGCGGGCGCCGGGGGCCGGTGCACCTCACGATACCCGTGGACATTCAACAGCAAGAGGTATCCGAGGACGAGGTCAGCTACTACCAGCCGGCGGAGTACCGGAGTATGGTTCCTTCGCCGGCTGCTCCTGACCTGATCGAGCGGGTTGTGGAGTTGCTGCGCTCCGCCAGCAGGCCGCTTATCATCGCGGGAAGCCCGGCCGCCTACGCCAGGACCGGCGACGCGCTCACGCAATTCATCGAAACCACTCGTCTGCCCCTGATGACCGAGGGCGACGCCCGTGGATTGGTTTCGGACGACCACCCATACTGCTTCGGCTTCTACGATAGCGGACTCAACCGGGCGGCCCGCCTTATTCGTGATGCCGACCTCGTGGTGCTGCTTGGCCGGAAGCAGGACCTCATCGTCGGCTACGCCATGCCGCCGCTAATCGCAGCCGGGGCAAAGCTGGTCCAGGTTGACCCCTCGGAGGCCGAGATAGGCCGCAACAGGGGCGTAGCGGTGGGCATCGCCGGCGACATAGAGACTGTGGTCGAGCAGCTAACCGAGGCGGCGGCTAGGCACACCTGGCGCGACCTGCCCTGGCTCTCCGCGCTGCGGGGCGAGCAGGACGCCCAGAGGGTGGAACTGGAGTCGCTGGCCGCGCCCGAAATGCCCATGCACGCCTCCTACGTCCACAAGGCGCTGCGGGACCATCTTCGACCCGACGACTTCCTGGTGTTCGACGGCGGCGACTTCTGTCACTTTGGCAGAGCATACATACCGGCGCTGAGCCCTCGAAGCTGGTTCTACGTGAGCACGTCGGGGATGCTCGGCCCTACCCTTCCCACCGCGCTGGCCGCCAAGATAGCGCATCCAGACAGGCGTGTCATAGCTCTCACAGGCGACGGCGCGTTCGGCTTCAATGGCATGGAGTTCGACACAGCCGTCCGGCACAACCTCGCGGTGGTGGCGGTCATGGGCAACGACTCCGCCTGGGGAATCGACCGCCAGATTCAGCTTGGGGTTTACGGCAAGACGGTGGCGACCGACCTGCTGCCCACCCGCTACGACCTCGTCGTGCGCGGCCTTGGAGGTCACGGCGAGCACGTAGAGAACCCGGAGGAGCTGTCGCCCGCCATAGAGAGGTCCCTCAAGTTGGCGCGCCCAGCGCTGATAAACGTGCAGGTGCGGCGCGAGGTCAGCCCTCGCGGTCAGGCGGCTATCAACCGGTGGAAGAGCCATGGCATTGTGCCGTTGTGACGCCGTCATCCAAATGACTCCTCCTCCAAGAAGAGAAGCGCAAAACTCAAATTGCATGGCTCCGTCGCTCCCGCGCCTCACTCCGTCTCTCCCGCGAAAGCGGGAGTCCACTATACCGAGGTGTGGATTACCGCGTGCGCGGTAATGACGGGGGACAGACTGGGAGGGAAACCGCATATGACCGACTTTGAGATCTGCTTTCTGACGGCCACGGAGTTGGCGCGCCGAATTCGAGCGAGAGAAGTGTCCGCTAGAGAGGTGATGGAGACTCACCTTAGCCATATTGAGAGAGTCAACCCGAAGGTGAACGCCATCGTGACCCTCGTGCCGGAGCAGGCGTTGAGCATGGCCGGGGCCGCTGACCGCGCGCTAGTTGCGGGCGAAGAGGTTGGCCCACTGCATGGCCTGCCGATAGCTCACAAAGACCTGGTTCCCACGAAGGGCATCCGCACGACGTTCGGCTCCCCCATCTTCAGCGACAACGTGCCCGATGAGGACGCGCTGATAGTTCAGCGTCTTAGGGCGGCGGGGGCCATCACCATCGGCAAGACCAACACGCCTGAATTCGGCGCGGGGTCGCAGACCTACAACGAGGTTTTCGGCGAAACGCTCAACCCCTACGATACGACAAAGACGTGCGGCGGCAGCAGCGGGGGAGCGGCGGTCGCGCTGGCCTGCGGGATGCAGCCAATCGCGGACGGCAGCGACACGGGCGGCTCTCTGCGAAACCCCGCCGGCTACTGCAACGTGGTGGGATTCCGCGTCTCTCCCGGCAGGGTCCCCGCGTGGCCGAGTCGCTCCGGCTGGGTTCCCACGTCCGTGCAGGGGCCGATGGCGCGCACGACGCAAGACGCCGCGCTGATGTTGAGCGCGATCGCCGGCCCGGACGCCCGTGTCCCAATCTCGATTTCCGAGGCCGGCAGCCGTTTTCGGGAGGCGCTGGAACACGACTTCTCAGGGGTTCGCGTCGCTTGGAGCCGCGACCTTGGCGGGCTGCCCGTGGACTCGCGAGTGAACGCGGTAATCGATTCGCAGCGCGGCGTCTTCGAATCGCTGGGGTGCGTAACAGAGGACGCCGAGCCGGATTTCACGGACGCGGACGAGGCCTTCAAGGTCTGGCGCGGCTGGAGTCGTGAGCTTGGGCAGCGCGAGATGCTGAATGCCCATAGAGACCGGATGAAGGACACGCTGATATGGGACATCGAACAGGGCGTCAAGCTGAGTGGCCCGCAGGTCGGCTGGGCGGAGATCAAGCGCATGGAGCTCTTCCAGCGCGTTCACGCCTTCATGGAGACCTACGAGTTCCTGGTCTGCCCGGTGAGCCAGGTTCCGCCGTTCGACGTGAAGCAGCGTTACATAACCGAAATCAACGGTGAGAAGATGGATACCTTCATCGATTGGATGAAGTCTTGCTACTACATAACGCTAACGGGCCATCCGGCCATCTCCGTGCCCTGCGGCTTCACACCGGAGGGGCTGCCGGTAGGCGTGCAGATAGTCGGCCGTTACCGCGACGACTTCGGGGTTTTGCAGCTTGCCCACGCCTTCGAGCAGGCGACCGGCTTCTGGAAGCGCCGGCCCGCCGTGACGGCGTAACGCTCACACGGGAGACGTGAGTGGAAGGTGCGCGCGAAATCACAATCGACGAGCTCATAGACCGCTACGCGGCGCTGCTGCTGGACGCCTACGGTGTTCTCGTCGATTCGAGTGGGACGTTCCCCGGCGCGATAGAGCTAATCGCGAAGCTGAACCGGACTGGGAAGCCCTACTACCTGATGACCAACGACGCCTCCGCGCTGCCGTCCACCAGGGCTGAACGCTGCCTGAGGCTTGGATTGCCCATCGAGGCGAGCCGCATCATCACCTCCGGCGTTCTCCTCAAGGGCCACTTCGAGGCGCACGGCCTCCAAGGGGCGCGGTGCGTCGTGCTTGGCACTGAGGACAGCGCGCGCTACGTCGAGGGTGCCGGCGGCAGGGTGGTGTCATACGCGGAGGCGTTCGACGCGGTAGTCATCGGAAACCAGTCCGGCTTTCCATTTGTGGAGACGGTGGACGCCGTGATGAGCGCCCTGTTTCGCAAGCTGGACCGGGGGGAGAACGTGCGCCTCGTGATGCCCAACCCGGACCTCATCTTTCCCACTTCAGAGGGCGGATTTGGGATGGCCAGCGCAAGCGTCGCGCTCATACTGGAAGCCGCGCTGGAGTTGCGCTACCCGAATCGCGCCGACCTGCGCTTCGTCCGGCTGGGGAAGCCCTACGCCGCGATATTCGAGGAGGCCCTGCGGCGGAGCGGGACCAGGGACATGTTGATGATTGGCGACCAGCTCGAGACGGACATTCGCGGCGCCAACGCCTTCGGCATCGACTCGGCGCTGGTTGGCACCGGCATAACCCCGGCAACGACGACGGCCCTGCCCGAAGAGCTGCGTCCAACGTACTACCTGCGCTCACTTGTAAGCTGAGCGAAAGCTTCCTCGTTGTCAGGGAGTGGTTGGCAGCTGGGCGAAAGTTCCCCCGCCCTTGACGCTGACAAGGGTAGGTAACTGTTGTTTCGTAGTTATAGACCATAGCTGAGACATCGCAATTGCGGCCAACGTATGTCATTCCGAGTGAGCGTAGCGAACCGAGGAATCCCAAGTTCTTGTAGCGCAGATGGTTCTGGATTGCCGAGCGGCTAGCCACTTCGTGGGTTCCTCGGCTGCGCTCGGAATGACATGGGCTAAGCGTACCTGCAATTCGCATTTTACCTACCCCTGTCAGCACCCTTGACATGAGGGAGCCTCCAGCCTCCCCCGCCCTTGATGGGAGGGGGTTAGGGGGCGGGTGACCGTCGCCGCGCGAGGCCAAGCCACGCTCAGACTGCTCCCGCCCCTTTTAGGCTGGACAGTTCGTCGGGAGTCAGGCCAAGTTCCCCAATGTAGATAGCGTCGTTGTGTTCGCCAAGCAGTGGGGCGCGGCTGCGTATCGCCCATGGCGAAGCGGGGAGTTTGTACGGCGCGCCGGGGTAGGTGAAGGACTCGCCAAGCTCGGGATGCTCGACCTGCGCGGCGAATCCGCGGGCGCGGAAGTGCGGGTCGTCGATGACCTCTTCGGGCGCGTAGATGATGCCCCACTGGAAGCCGAGCTCCTGGGCGCGTCTGAACATGTCGTAGCCGTTCATCCTCTGGGCCAGCGCTTCGATAGCCGCCGAGACCTTTCGCAACTGCTCTATGGCCTCGAGGTCGCCCTGGGCCATCGCGCTCCTGCTGGGCGGGCTGAGGTACTCGTTGAGGTCTCCGACCACGCCCTCCTCCTCCAGCCAGGCCAGCAGATGGAGCCACTGCTCCTCCGTGCGGGCCGGGAAGCCGATATTTATGTATCGCCCGTCGCGGCACCTCACTTGCGAGGGGGCCGTCCGGCGAACTGAGGCGTGGCGTCCGGTCTGGCGTTGAACGTTGTCCTGGGCCACCAGCCAGGTGTAAGAGCCGGCCTCCGTCGTGACGTTCTGAGCGGCGTGCATGTTGGCGTCGATGAACTGGCCTGCGCCGGTATACTGGCGGTGCAGGAGCGCGATCATGACGCCCATGACCGCGAAGTGGCCCACGGTGTGATACCCCTGGTTGCCCCCGCCGCGCACCGGCGGAAGGGAATGGTCGTCGTAGCCGCAGCTCCACGCGGGGCCGCCGAACGCAAGCGCGGTGAGGTCCGTGGCCGCGTAATGCTTGTATGGGCCGTGCTGTCCGAAAGGCGTAACCGCGACCATCACCAGCTTTGGGTTTGCGCGGCGCAGCGCGTCGTAGCCGATCCCCAGCTCGTCGAGATGTTCGGCGGGAAGGCTGTCAATCACCACATCCACGCCGGTGGAAAGGCGAGTGAAGACGTCCCGCCCGGCCTCTGTATCGATGTCGAGGGTTATGCTCTTCTTGTTGGTGTTGTAGTGCCAGAAGTAGAGGCTGCGGTCCGGATGGGGTCGGTCCTGGTAGAAGGGCGGGTATGAGCGGGTAGGGTCTCCGGATGGAGGCTCGATCTTGGTCACGCTCGCGCCCATGTCGGCCAGGAGCTTACCGCACCATGCGCCCAGCTCGCCTCCCACCTCCAGCGCGCGGACGCCCCGTAGGACGCCGTTGTCCGTTTGCGCCGCCATCCTCTATATCATCCCTTCGCTTTCCATAGCCCTAATCTTCTCGTCGGTGAACTCCAATATCTCCCCAAGCACGAAGCGGTTGTGCTGTCCCAGGGTGGGCGCTCCCCTGCGGAACCGCGCGGGCGTCTCGGAGAGCCTGATTGGCATCCCATCGACACGCACGCGCCCCATCTCGGGGTGTTCGACCTCGGGGAACAGGCCCCAGTCGGCCGTGTTGGGGTCGTGGTCGATTCGCTCGTAGGGGCGCTGCACCGCGGCTGCGGGGACTCCCTTCCGCTGAAGGGCATCCATCACCTGCATCGGCCCTCTGACGCTCGTCCACACCTCCACGAGGGCATCTAGGGCATCCTCGTGTTCGAGGCGGGCCTCCAGGGTCTCGAAGCGCGCGTCTTCAGCCCATTCCGGCCGCCCCATCGCCTCGCGCATGGCATTCCAGTCGCGATCGTCGCGGACGGCGATGGCAACCCAACGGTCGTCCCCTTCGCAGCGGTAGATGCCGTGCGGCGCCATCGGCGGATAGACGCTGCGGTTGCTGTGAGGGCTGCCGGGCCGGCGCATACCGCGGCCGTTCACCGTGTAGTCCAGCATCGCCGGGCCGTTCAGGGACGCCCCCGCGTCGGTGCATGACATGTCCACCCATTGGCCGACGCCGGTCCTATTGCGATGATACAGGGCCATGAGAATGGCGATAGCCATGAAGTAGCCGCCGGTGTGGTCCATGTGGGAGAAGCCCCAGCCGGCGGGCGGCATGTCAGGCAGCCCGGACTGGAAGGTCAGCCCGGAGACGGCCTGGACGATGGGTCCCCAGGTTTTGAAGTGGGAGTAGGGGCCTTCATGGCCGAAACCGCAGTTGGAAACGTAGATGATGTCGGGCTTTATCGCCGCCATCTCGCCGTAGGAGAGTCCCCAGCGTTCGAGGACGCCCACGCTGAAGTTCTCGGACACCACGTCGCTGATTGCGATGAGATGGCGTACAATCTCTTTGGCTTCGGGCTTGCGAAGGTTCAGGGTGATGCCGAGCTTCTCCACGTTGTGGTTGTTGAACGCGCCGCCAAGCTCGATTCCACGCCGTTCGTCCGCGTAGGGCGCGATGCCGCGCAGGATGTCCCAGCTTCCCCTGGTCAACGGGTCCTCGATGCGGATGACCTGCGCTCCAAAGGCGGCGAAGACGCGCGTCGCGCCCGCGCCCGCCAGTTGGCCGGTGAAATCGCATATGCGAATGTTGGACAGCGCGCCTGTCTGTGGCGTCATGGGCCTGGTTACCTCGTGGTTCGCAGCATGGCGCTGCGTGTGAGTGACGGGGTTTAGCGTAGCAATCTCGTTGCCGGAGGTCAACCACGTCCATTCGATTCTCGCGCGTTCCCGGCAACCCGCAAGCTGTATCAACCTGGTCGGTCAGATGCCCGTAGGGGCAATCCCTTGTGGTTGCCCACGTCGGTCATCATATCCAGGGCGTCCACGAGGGACGCCCCTAAGAATTGGACACCTACTAAACTGATACAGGTTCGAGGTCACGCGCCCGTTGACATGCACGAACACCTGTGCTATCATCTTCTCATGCGCAACCATGACACCCCTGAAGGCCCCTTAATCCTGAAAGTCCTGGTTCCGATAACCACAGGCCCCAGCTACGAAATGTCCCACAATGTCGCACTTGGGAAATGATTCCTGAAACTGATGCACTACCTGGGTGCGGGGCCAATTGACACCTGTTTTGGAAGGTGCTAATCTCGGCGTCAACGTGGGCATTGGCCGATTAGGGGGGTGTGTTATGGACTATCGATTCACTCCGGACCAGGAGGAGTTCAGAGACCGGGTGCGGGCGTTTATCCGCGACGAGGTTCCCCCCGAGCTTATCGAGCAGATACAGAGCGCGCCGGACGGGTCCGCGTCGGAGGCTGGCAGGGAGTTCAAGCGGCTGCTGGGCCAGAAGGGACTGTTGGGCGTAAGCTGGCCCACCGAGTACGGCGGCGGCGGCAAGCCCCTCGTCCACCAGTTCATTCTGACGGAAGAGCTTGGCTACCATGGGCTGCCCTATGGCGGACTCAGCCTGACCTCCGTGGGGCCTACCCTGTTCCGGGCCGGTACGGACGAGCAGCGGCAGGAGTACCTCAGCGGCATCCTTAGCGGCGAGGTCGAGTTCGCGCTCGGCTACTCCGAGCCGTCGGCGGGCACGGACCTCGGCTCGCTTCAGACCAGGGCGGTCGCCGACGGCGACGACTACGTTATCAACGGTCAGAAGATTTACACCTCTGCCGCCCACTACTCCACGCACATCTGGCTCGCGGCGCGCACGGACCCGAACGAGCCCAAGCACCGCGGCGTGTCCCTTATGATAGTTCCTCTCGACGCGCCCGGAATCACCATACGCCCCCTCTGGACGATGGGAGACGGCCGCACCAACGAGGTCTTCTTCGAGGACGTGCGAGTGCCCCGCAAGAACCTCGTGGGAGAGGAAAACAGGGGCTTCTACGTGGTTGCGATGGCGTTGGATTACGAGCGCGCCGCCGTCGCCCCTATCAGCCCTCTGAAGCGCAGCCTAGACGAACTGACCCAGTTCGCCAGGGAGACCAGCCGCAACGGCGCAACGCTGGCCGAGGACCCGATCGTTCGCCATAAGCTGGCCGATCTCGCCGTGCAGGTTGGCATACTACGGCTCTTCTCATACAGAAACGCCTGGATGATAGAGAACGAGATGGTTCCCACAAAGGAGGCGTCCATCGCC
The DNA here is from genome assembly GCA_965217565.1 of Dehalococcoidia bacterium. Taxonomy (GTDB): domain Bacteria; phylum Chloroflexota; class Dehalococcoidia; order Lucifugimonadales; family CATOSD01; genus CBDCIS01. The sequence continues at coordinate 131,488 of CBDCIS010000003.1, read as the reverse complement.
AAGATTTGGTCATCCGAGTTGACGCAGAGGCTTGCCGCGGAGGCGCTGGAGATGATGGGGCCGCGCGGCCAGTTGAAGCGCGGCTCCAGGTGGGCGAACCTTCAGGGCAGGTTCGAGAGGATGTACCGCCAGGCGCCGCTGATGCGCTTCGGGGCGGGCACGAACGAGATACAGCGCAATATCATCGCCCAGCGCGGCCTGGGCCTGCCCCGCTGACCAGTCGCCCGCCTGCCCGCAAAAGGAGTGGCCCATGGACTTGGCGCTTACCCAAACGCAGGAGATGCTCAAGAGGCTTACGCGGGACTTCCTGGAGAGGGAGTTCCCGACCAGCCTGCTTCGTGAGTTGGAGTCCAGCGACCGCGGGTATTCTCCCGACGTATGGCGCAAGATGGCCGAGACCGGGCTGATCAACACCGTTATCCCCGAGGAGTTGGGCGGCGCGGGCGGCAACCTGATGGACCTAGGCGTAATCCTGGACGAGATGGGGCGCGGCCTGTACATTGGCCCCTTCTTCTCCACCGTCGTGCTCGGCGGCCTCACTCTGCTGTACGGAGCAAGCGACGAGCAGAAGCGCGGCATTGTTCCCGCGGTCGCCCAGGGACAGGCGCTGCTCTGCCTCGCTCTGCTGGAGGAGACGGGCAAGTACGAACCCTCCGCCATCCGGCTGCAAGCGCAGGCCAGGGGAGACCACTACGTCCTGAACGGGACAAAGCTCTTTGTGGAGTACGGTCACGTCGCGGACTACATACTCTGCGCGGCGCGGACAGGTCCGGAGAGCGAGGACATCACGCTGTTCTTGGTTCCCAGTTCGAACCCCGGTGTCCACGTAACCCCTCTCGACACCACTGGCGGTGACAAACAGGCGGAGATTAGCTTCAATGACGCCATGGTTCCGGACCGCAACGTCATAGGCGGGCTGAACCAGGGATGGCAGGTCTTGCGCCGTGTCCTGGACGCCGCCACGGCGTTGCTCTGTATGCAGATGGTTGGCATAGCGGAGAGGGTGCTGGAACGAACGGTGGAGTATGTCAAGATGAGGGTCCAGTTTGGGCGTCCGCTGGGCTCGCTGCAGGCGGTGCAACACCACTGCGCGGATATGGCTATTCTCTCCGACGGAGCGCGCCTTGCCGCCCAGGAGGCGGTGTCGCGCCTGGCGCAGGGGCTGCCGGCCCGGGGCGAGGTTGCGATGGCAAAGGCCTTTTGCAGCAGGGCGTGCCAGCAGGTCACCCTGACCGCTCATCAGCTTCACGGCGGCGTGGGGTTTATGCAGGAGTTCGACCTCCAAATCTACACTCGCCAGATGCAGGGGATGGCCCTACGCCTGGGCACAGCCGACGAGCACCTGGAGGTGGTGGCGAGCGAGTTCATAGGTTAGCCATTTGTTGAGTTGGTCAGTTAGTCAGCCCGTCGGTGTTTACGTCGTAAGAAAGTCCCCCCTCCCGTCAAGGGAGCTGACAGGGGTAGGTTTTTGGCGGTCCATAGCTACAAGTCATAGCTATGACATCGCAATTCAGGTCAACGTATGTCATTCCGAGTGAGCGTAGCGAACCGAGGAGTCCCAAGTTCTTGTAGTGCAGATGGCTCTGGATTCCTCGGGTCCGCTCGGAATGACATGGGCTAAGCGTACCTGCAATTCGCATTTTACCTACCCTTGTCAACTCGATGGGAGGGGGTCAGGGAGTGGGTGACCCAGGTGGGGCGCGCCGCAGCAAGGCTAAGGAGAACCACATGGCAATCGTTAATGACCCGGTTTGCGGCCGGGAGCTCGACACCGATGAGATGAACCGGCCCGTGGGGTCTGTTCCCGGAGGCGCGCCCGAAGTGGACCCCACGAAGGGAACCCGCCGCTTCCACGAGGGAAAGTGGTACTACCTTTGCAGCCTGGACTGCCGCAACGAGTTCCTCGCAAGCCCGGCGTCCTACATGGGCGAGGACTAGCAGTCAACTGCAATCCGGATTCATCCCATGCCACACTTGCATGAAAACAGGTTACACTTCCTTGTCAACGCCAAACTTTCAAAAAGAACCCCTGGCCCCCAGAATCCTTAAGACGACAAATGGCGCAAATCCTCTGAGGGCACAGCTACGAAATGACCCAGAATGACCCATTTCGGTTTTGCGACTTTCGGCTTCGCCCCCCACCCGTCGTTCCCGCGAAAGGCCTGCCCCGTACTCCGATACGGGGTGGGAACCCAGGGCAAGGATGCCCGTGAAATAGCGATAACACCGGCTTTGGAAAGGCCCTGACAATAGGTAACTCGAAAGACCTGAACCACGGATAAGGAGAGGCCATGTTCGATGTCGCAATCGTTGGAGGAACAGTCGTTGATGGAACCGGGGAGCCGGGCTATCGCGCCGACGTCGGAATCAGCGGAGAGACCATCGAGGCGATAGGTGACCTGTCCCAGTCCGACGCCGGTCGTGTCATCGACGCCACCGGGCTCGTCGTCTCGCCCGGCTTCATTGACACCCACGCTCATTCCGACGGCGCGTTGCTCTTCGACCCACAGCACGCCAACGGCCTGCGCCAGGGCATCACCACCGAGATACTGGGGCAGGACGGACTGTCATACGCCCCTCTCTCGCCGGAGAACTACCGCATCATCAGGCGCTACCTCGCCGGAATACTGGGCGAGCCGCCCGACGACCTCGACATGAGCAGCGTCGAAGCCTTCCGCCCCCACTACCACAAGAAGTGCGCGGTGAACACCGCCTACTGTGTGGCGCACGGCGCGGTCCGGCTGGAGACGCTAGGCTTCGAGGACAGGCCGCTGGTGGGCGACGCGCTGGAGAGGGCCAAGCGGCTCATCAGGGAAGGCATCGAACAGGGCGCGGTCGGGTTCGCCACCGGAATGTCCTATTTCCCCAACTCCTGGAGCGATACGGCGGAGATGATCGAGCTGTGCAAGGCGGCCAACGAGGTGGGCGGCGTTTACGTCACGCACCTTCGCAACGTCAACACGGACCGGGCCTTTGGCGGCGGCGACGTGCCGGAGGCGCTGGAGATAGGCCGCCGCTCCGGCATCAAGGTGCACTTCTCTCACTACCGCACACAGGCGAGCAACGCGGGGAAGGTCGCGGAGCGCGTGGAGTTGATCGACAAGGCGAAGGCCGAGGGCGTGGATTGCAGCCTGGAGCTTTACCCCTATCCCACGGGCAGCACCTACCCACTCAGCTTCCTGCCGAGCTATGCCCACGAAGGCGGGCCGGACGCCGTCATTCGGCGGCTCAGGGACAGTTCGGAGCGGCAGAAGCTGGTGGATTACCTCAACAACGACTACCCCGGCGCGCTCCAAGACGTGGTGTTCTCCTACCTGCCTGTCAACAGCCACCTCGAGGGCATGAGCCTTCCCGACGTGACGGCTGAGCGCGGCTCGTCGCCGGGCGAGGTGCTGTGCGACCTGCTGCTGGAAGAGGACATGCGAATCTGCTTCAGAGGCGCTCCCCCTGCGAGCGTTGCGCTGTGGCAGCAGGTGAGCCGCGATTGCGTCGAACTGCTGTCGCGGGACGACTACATGGTGGGAAGCGACGCCATACCGATAGGCGGAATGCCGCACCCGCGCGCCTACGGCTGCTTCCCGCGCTTTCTTGGGCGGCTGAGGCGGCGATTCGACATACTCAGCCTCGAGCAGATGGTCCAGCGCATGACCGACAACGCCGCGCGGAGGTTCGGCATCACGCGGCGAGGACGAATCGAGAAGGGATACTTCGCGGATGTCGTGGCCTTCGACGCCGACCGGATCATGGACAACGCCACCTATGATGACCCGTTCCAGTTCCCGACCGGCATCCCCCACGTGGTGGTGAACGGCCAGGTCGCGGTGGATCATGAACGCTGCACCGGCGTCATGGCGGGCCAGGCAGTGCCGTAGCGCGAGTTGAGCGTTCAAGGCACGGACGCGCATCCCGAACCCCGGACCGCAGGCGGTGCGCGATGAGCGCTCTGACGCTACCCCGCCTCATCGTCGCGGTGGGGGCGACGCTGCTCGGTTCCACCGTATTCAGTTCGCTCGGTTTTGGTATCGGCATGGTCGCCATACCTATACTGCTGTTGCAGTTCGATCCGCAGACCACCATAGTCGTGCTGAACTCGGTCGAGGTGCCGCTGGTCGCGCTGATGGTTTGGCAGAACCGCTCCTACCTGAAGATGGCGGAGATGCTGCCGATAGCCGTCGCGGGACTCGTTGGCGCGCTGCTGGGCGCGTTCGTCCTGGTATCCGCCGCCGACAGGCCGCTCAGAATCAGCATCGGCGCGCTGATAATCGCCCTGACGCTTGTCACCGCGCTGAACTTTCGCGGTCCAATTCCCAAGCCGCGAATCGTGGGACCGGTCGTGGGCTTCGTGGTTGGCCTTATGCTCACGGCTCTCGGAATCGGCGGGCCGCTGCTGGCGCTGTTCATGCTGGCGAGAGACTGGCAGCGGGACACCATCAGGGGATCGATGTCGCTGCTCTTCCTGTTCGTGATGCCCACCGCCGTCTTCGGCTACGCCCTGGGCGGGCTGTACACGACCGAGCGCGTGATGCTCTCCCTCGTGGTTACCTTGCCCGTGCTGGCGGGCTTCTTCCTGGGGAGCGAGATAGCGAGGAGCATGAACGAGCGCGTCTTCAGGGTCGGCGCGATCGCGGTCATCATGGTGACGAGCGTGGTGGTTCTCGCGCGTGAGCTGGCGCAGCTGTGAGCTCGCCTACTTGAACGCGGGTATCACCTTCTCGCAGAGCAGCCGCAGGGAGCGCGCGATGTTCTCGCGCGGGATGAGCTCCCCAGCGTTGAGTTCGGCTACGACGCCGCTAAGACTCAGCGCGTCCTTCATCCTGTGCAGCTGCTCCACCACCATCTCCGGCGTGCCCACCGCGACCTTTTCCTTCTGTACCTCTTCCCACGTCAGGACGGCGAGCTGCTCGCCTCGCTGCGCCCGCTGTTCACCGGGGTCGGTTCCTGCCCTGGTTACGGAGCTTGCGAGCTGCGCGCCGAGCCTTCTGAACTGCTTCATGAAGCTCTCCTCCGGCTCCGCCAACGCCTGCTCCTTCGTGTCGGCGACATAGACGGGGATTCGCAGCGACACGTCCACCGGCCCCGCGTGGCCCGCATCCTGCCATGCCTGCTTGTAGCTGCTGACGTGCTCGGCGACCTCGCTCATGCCCTGCCCCCTGACGCCGATGAATACCGGGTAGCCCATCTCTCCGATGAGGGGAAAGGTGTCGGGCGTCGTGGCCGCGATGCGTATTGGGGGATGCGGCGACTGGTACGGCTTTGGGACGAGGCAAACGTCGTCGTAGGAGAAGTACTGCCCCTCGTAGGAGAACCGCTCGTTCGTCCACGCTTCCAGGATGATGTCCAGGTATTCGTAGAAGCGCTCCCTGCTCTCCGCGTAGGAGATGTTGTAGCCTTCGTACGCGCCCGGAAGCCCACTGCGTCCCACGCCGAACTCGAACCGGCCCTGGCTCACCTGGTCCAGCGTGGCCGCCTGTTCCGCGATTCTGAGAGGGTTGCCCAGCGGCAGCACGTGAACCGCCGTGCCCACCTTCAGACGCCGGGTCCTCGCGGCGATGGCGGAGGCGACGATTAGCGGCGACGATAGTACGGCCCTCGCTGGACTGAAGTGAGACTCGGCCAGCCATACGGCGTCCAGCCCCAGCTCCTCCGCCATGTCAACCTGGGAAAAGGACTCCTCGAAGGCCTGGGCCTGGCTTTCACCCTCCCTACAGTGAAACTCCATGAAAGACCCGAATTCCATTACAACACTCCTTGGCATTCGTCGCGCTCACCGCAAGCGCCGGCAGCCGAGCTTAACCCGACGTATGCCAAGATTACGCCGTAGGACGCCGTTGGTCAAGACGCCGCGACGTCCCGTAGGGGCAATCCCTTGTGGTCGCCCTGTCTGGTCGTCCCATGGCTTGGGCGCCCACTAACCAAATTGATACGGCATCTGGCGCCGCTTCGCGGTTGACAAGCGTTCGGCAAGCATTGGACAATTGTTGTGAGGGCAAAAGGAGAGAAGCCGAACGCGGGAGATAGGCTCTCCCATAGGCGATGCCCCGCTAAAGCTACCGTCCGGCGCTGTTCGCCAGCGTTGGCAAGGAGTGTCATGGTCAATTCGGGTACGGATCATATAGTCGTCGCCAGGGGCGTGCACAAGATTTACCACAGCGGCAAGGGAATGCGAGTCCACGCGCTGCGCGGAATCGACCTGGAGGTGCGCCGCGGCGAAGTGGTCGCCATCATGGGGCCAAGCGGGTGCGGCAAGACCACGTTGCTCAACTGCCTCTCCGGTATTGATGACATAGACGAAGGGGAGATCGACATCGACGGCGTCTCCCTGCGGAGAATGGACGACAACACCAGGACGGACTACAGGGCCAGGCAGATGGGGTTTGTGTTCCAGTTGTACAACCTGCTGCCGGTCCTCAGCACCGTGGAGAACGTGGAGCTGCCAATGCTGATTTCGGGCGCGAAGTCGAGCGAGGCCAGGCAGAAGGCTCTGGGCGTGCTGGAAATGGTAGGGCTTGGCGAACGCGCCGCGCACAAGCCCGCGGAGCTTTCGGGGGGGCAGCGTCAGCGTGTCACCATCGCGCGCGCCCTCGTCAACGATCCAGCCATCATCTGGGCGGACGAGCCTACCGGCGACCTCGACAGCGAGACCGCGCAGGAGATAATGGACCTTATCCTGAGGCTGAATCGCGAGAACAGGGAGACCTTCATAGTTGTGACCCACTCGGAGGAGATCGGCGATCAGTGCGACCGCATAGTGAGAATGAGAGACGGCTTCATCGTTGACGACGGCCTGCTGAAGTGATAGATCAGATGAACCCTCTCATCCTGGCGACGCGCTCCACGCGCTCCACCCCTATGGCGAAGGCCGCCTCCCTGAGAGTGATGTTTTCGCGATCCGAGACCTCCTTCACCGCCCGGTAGGCCGTCGTCATAATCTTCTCGAGCTCCTGGTTGACCCTTCCCTGCTCCCAGTGGTGCTGGTAGAGGTTCTGTATCCACTCGAAGTACGATACGACGACACCCCCCGCATTGCTGAGGATATCCGGCAATATGGGAACGCCGCCGTCGCTGAGAATGGAGTCCGCTTCCGGCGTGAGTGGATGATTGGCGGCCTCCACTATCACCCTGGCCCTGACGCGGGGCGCGTTCGCCGCCGTAATCACCCGGTCTATGGCTGCCGGAACGAGAAAGTCGCAGTCGAGTTCGAGCAGCTCTTCGTTTCGTATCGGGTCCGCGGCGGGAAAATCGACGACGGTGCCCGCCCGTCCCGCGTGCCTCGCCAGCTCGTCCACGTCGATCCCGTCCGCGCGGTGAACTCCGCCCCGCGCGTCGCTGACGGCGATCACCTTGCAGCCCGCCTCCGCGAGAAACCGCGCCGTCCACGAGCCCACCTGTCCGAAGCCCTGCACCGCGACACGCGCCCCCTCCATGCGTATGCCCAGGTCGCCGGCTATCGCCCGCAAGACGTGAGTGACGCCCCTGCCGGTGGCGGTGTTCCGCCCTACGGAGCCCCCGAGCTCCACGGGTTTGCCGGTGACGATTCCCGGCGTGTGACCGTGTATCTGGCTGTAGGCGTCCATCATCCAGGCCATGACCTGCGCGTTGGTTCCGAGGTCCGGGGCGGGAATGTCCCTGTTCACGCCCAGGAAGTGCTCCACGTTGACCGTGTAGCGGCGCGTGAGGCGGTTCAGTTCGCCCTCGCTCATGTTGTGGGGGTCGCACTGGACGCCGCCCTTGGCCCCGCCGAAGGGCACGTCCACGAGGGCGTTCTTCCAGGTCATCAGGGAGGCCAGCGCCTTGACCTCTTCCGCGTCGGCTGAAGGATGGTAGCGCAGCCCTCCCTTGTACGGGCCGCGAACGCCGTTGTGCTGTATCCTGAAGCCCGCGAAGACCTCGAGGTGCCCGTCGTCCATGCGCACGGGAACGGACACTTTCAGCTCCCGCCATGGACGGCTGAGCAGGTCCCTCACCCCGTCGTCCATGTCCAGGCGGTCAGCCGCCCGGTTGAAGAATATGTTGACTTCCTCGAATGTGCTCATTCCGGCGGATGCGGTCATTTGAGTTTCTCCCTGGCGGTCCAAAGTAGGGGCGTCCCTTGTGGGCGCCCTGATGGTGTGCCGACCACGCCACGTGGCGACGAACCGGGGCAGCCACAAGGAGCATGTCTCACAAGAGGGTTGTGGTGATAAGAGTGAAGCGCCGACTCCGGTCGCATTTGTGCAATGATCGGTCCGGGTGTCTCAGGCCAGAGCGCCGGATGCGCCGATGAGGGATCTGTGCGCAAACGATGGGCTGAGATTGCGGCGCCATATGCGGGTTGCCCGGCCACGCCACCCGCGCCACAGGGTGCGCAGATTGAAGGCCGTGGCCAACAGGCCCCACTCAGCGGCCACGTTGTCTATGCCACGCAGCAGGACTCTACGCGCCGCCTGCTGCTCTTTGATGATCCCAAAGACCGGCTCGACCAGACCCTTCCTGCGATCGTAGGACTGTCTGGCTTCGTCGGTGCGCATCCAGCGCCGATGACGACGCAGCGCTGTGTCGTGCGGCCCTATCTCAAGCGCTCGCCCATTTCGGCCATCCCTCGTACACACCCCAAAGACCGGACACGCTCGGCAGACAGCGCCGGAGGCCCGGTAGAGCCTCACCGCTATCCCACGTCTGCGCTTCATACGGGTGAAGCGCAGCCACTGTCCTTTTGGACAGATGTAGCTGTCGGTCTCCTCGTCATAGGTGAATCGGTCCTTGTGATACGGGTGGCCCAGCGCCCGACGCTGTGCCTCGGGCATCACAACCTGCTGGTCTCTGAGCGCGCACTCCTCCAGATTGCTCCCTGAGTGATAACCTGCGTCTGCCAACGTCATCTCAGACCTGACACCCGTCGTCTCCTCTGCCTTCTGAAGCATTGGGGCCAGTTGAGAATGGTCGTCGGGGTCATCGGTAACCTCCACCGCAGTGATCAACATGCCTCTCTTCCCTGCCTCGGTCTGCGTCGGCGAGACCATCGCCTGTGCGTTGTAGCAGGGCGTTATCCCCTGGCGAGTCCTCATCAGACGTGCGTCCGTATCGGTGAGGTTGATGTGATTGAGGTCTCCACGCTCCGAAAGCTCCTCCATAGCTCGGCGCACCTGCTCTCTCAGCGCCGTCTTCTCGGCCAACTCCTGAGGCAGATGGACGGGCGCAGCGTCCTCTCCCGCCTCGCTCTGAGCTTCCAGATCCCTCACCGCATCCTCCAGACGTCTCAACAGACGCTGCAGTCCTTCCGCATCGAGCGTCCTGTCTCCGCTCGCATTCGCTCCCACCTTCGTACCATCCACAGCCTGCAACGCCAACTCCACAAGGTCCATCCTGACCGCCGTTTGCACTGTGCGCTTCAGCAACTTGCGCATCGACTGGCGGTGGCTCTTGTAGAACCTCCACAAGGTGTTGTGGTCTGGACGCTGCCATCCGGTCAGCCACAGGTACGATATCTGGTCTCCGCAGGCCGCCTCCAGCTTGCGGCACGACCGAACGCCTGTCATGAATCCATACAGCCACACGCCCAACAGCGCCCTGGGATGGTACGCCGGGGCTCCCATCCAACATCCCTCGATATCGACGCCGAGCTCCGCCCAGTCGTCTCGGTTCAGCCCATCGACGAACTCGGCCACGAACCGCGCAGGATGGTCCTCCGGGATCATCTCATCCAGGGTCGGCGGCAACATCCACATCTGCTCTCGACCCATCGGACGCAGTGGCATCTCTATCACCTCCAGAGATGGGCTGTCGCTTCCCAAGTATACCCCGAGCCATATCCCCCCGCTCGACTTTTGAGACAGACTCCAAGGGATTGCCCCTGCGTGGGCGGCGTCAGGAGCGGAGCAGGTCGGACTGGAAGGCGTCGCTCCAACTGTTGGCCGTGTGGTCGCGGACGACGTCCATGAGGGCCTGCCAGCGCGAACGACGCTCTGAGGCCGACATGCGGAGCGCCCGGTAGGTCGCCTCGGCTATGCCATCGACGTCGTATGGGTTCACGAGCAGCGCGTCGGTCATCGAGCTCGCGGCGCCCGAGAACTTGGAGAGCACGAGCACGCCAGGCTTCTCGCCCTGGGAGGCGACGAACTCCTTGGCCACCAGGTTCATGCCGTCGCGCAGAGGAGTCACCATACACACGTCGGCGACGGAGTAGAAGCAGGCGAGCTCCTGCTGGGGATATGACCGGTAAAGGTAGCGAATTGGTGCCCACCCGGCCTCGGAGAAGCGCCCGTTTATCTGCCCCACCAGCTTGTCAACCTGCTCCTTTTCCTGGATGTACTCCGGCACCCTCGTGCGTGAAGGCGAAGATATCTGCACGTAGCTGACCTTGCCGCCCAGCGAAGGGTGGTGGTCCAGCAGACGTTCGAACGCCCTGAGACGGCCGGGAATGCCCTTGCTGTAGTCCAGCCTATCCACGCCCAGAATCATCTGGTGTTCCGCCGTCAGGGGAATCGACAACTGTTCCGCGAGGCTCTCCATCTTGCTGTCGTCGGGCTGTTCGAAGACGCTCATGTCGATGCCTATGTGATACACGCCGAGCCGTGTGGATGCGTCCTCGCGAGTGAACACCCAATCCGCGAGGTCGCCCCCCAACTCGGACTCCAGCGCCTCGGCGAGATTGCGGCGATAGCGCTCCGTATGGACTCCGACAAGGTCGTAGTGCAGCATACCTTTGAGAATCTGCCGCGCCCAGGGGAGAATCGAGAAGATGTCGCCGGGGGGAAAGGGCACGTGGAGAAAGAACCCCATTTTGCCCCGCCAGCCCATCTGCCGCAGCTCCTCTCCCACGTTGAACAGGTGGTAGTCGTGCACCCATACGAGGTCGCCCTCTTCCAGCATCGGGTAGAGCGCCTCCGCGAAGCGGCGGTTGATGCGTCGATACGCGCGGTAGGTGTCGCGTCGAATGACAACGCGTTCGGGGAAGCTGTGAAGCAGGGGCCAGAGGGTGCGATTGGCGAACCCGGTGTAGAACAGGCTGACCTCGTCCTCGGACAGGTCCAGCGTCGCCAGTTCCACGGCTCCGAAGCGCGACACCCGCGGCTTCGCGTCCGGCCTGCGCTGCGTGCTCCTGCCGCTCCAGCCGAGCCACAGCCCGCCGCTGCGCTCCATGGCGGGCTTCACCGCGCTGACGAGACCGCCGACCGGCTCCGTGCGTCCCTCCCGCGGGGACACCTCAGACGGCGGAGGCACACGGTTGGATACGACAACCACGCGGGTGCTGTGATTCATGCCACTTGCCTGAAAACGGAATCGGAAGCGCGAAAACGAACTGGAACGGAGATGAGCCGGCTGCGCTTTCGCGACGATGAACCCGGCCCTGCGAGTCGTATCATACTTGGCGCGCCAAGATGGTGTCAAATCACCCGCGAATGTAATGGGGAGAGGTCCCTACCGCCGGCTATGACGTTTGACGTCTATCGTCAACTCACTGCATACTGGACCAAGCATGATTCTTGGATACGAGGGCAGGCGAACTGAACAGTTTGCGGGGGGAGAGTTTGTCGCGGCGTTCTCTGGGATTGAAAGACAGGCGGCAAGGCGGCTCTCAATGCTGAACGCGGCGCCATCGCTGGAGGCTCTGCGCGCGCTGCGGGGTAATCGACTTGAGGCTCTCAGAGGAGATAGAGAGGAACAATACTCGATTCGAATCAACCGGCAGTGGCGTATCTGTTTCACCTGGCCAGATGGCCCAGGGCCAACCGATGTCGAGATTGTTGACTATCACTAGAGATATGGAGGCCACAGGAATGTTACAACGAGCCGTTCATCCGGGGGAGATACTGGAGGATGAACTTGCGGAGTTGGGCGTGCCCCCGACGGTATTTGCGCGTCAGATCGAGGTGCCGTCGAACCGCGTGAGCCAGATCATAGCTGGCAAGCGTTCGGTGACCAGTGACACCGCCCTGCGGTTCGGACACTGGTTTGGCGTCGATCCCCAGTTCTGGCTGAATCTCCAGACACAGTTCGACCTTGCCGCCGCCGAACGGCGAGTAGGCGAAGCCGTGCGCGCCCTGCCGACGGCGGCCCGCCGCGGTTAGCCAAGCGACGGGCCATTTTCGCACCATTCGCGATAACGATGTATGGGCGGGTCGAGACCCGCCCATACTTTCTATCTCCCTCCCGTCAAGGGAGGGGGAATCTTGTGACCTACCCTCTCCGGCGCCAGGTGCGGTAGCCGGCTATCAGGCCCAGCGGGGCTACCAGCAGGGCCAGGTTGGCCATGGCCGTCGCCGCCGGCGTGTTGCCGCTCGGGAGCGAGCACGCGCCGCCGCCCTCTTCCTCCGGCGTTGGCGTTGCCTGCGGAGCGCTCGTTGGCGCTGGGGCCGTCGTCGGGACTGCCGTCGGCGCCGGTGGGACCGGTGTTGGCGGGACTGCCGTCGGCGGGACGGGCGTCGGCGCCGGTGGGACCGGTGTTGGCGGGACTGCCGTCGGCGGGACCTGTGTCGGCGTTGGCGGGACCTGTGTCGGCGTTGGCGGGACCTGTGTCGGCGTCGGCGGGACGGGCGTCGGCGGGACCTGTGTCGGCGTCGGTGGGACGGGCGTCGGCAGGCCCGTGAATATCAGGTTGACCGTCGCGAAGGCGCCGGGCGTGAACACCACCGCCGGGCTGGGAGGCGCGGAGGCTATTCCGTTCAGTTCGAACGTCACGCCCATGCCCACGTAGGTCGCCAGGCCGGGGTCCGCCACCAGGCTGCTGTACGAGTCGCCGGATATGGCGACCGGCTCTGACGTGTAGTCGCCCACGCGCGCGACCAGCATCGCGTTTGCGGGGATGATGCCGCCCGACACGGCTATCCTGCCGGAATAGACCTCGGGCGACACAACCTCCGGTGCGGGCGTCGGCGTCGGCGCCGGCAGGCTGGCGAACGTAAGGTTGAAGTTCGACTTCACCGTCGGGAACGTGCCCGCGGCGAACTTGTCCGTCTCCTCCGCCTGCACGTTGGACAGGTGGAAGGTTATGGTCCTACCCGCGAAGGAGGCGTCCGGAGCCGCCACGCCCAATGTCGCGTAGCGCCCGTTCTTTACCGTCACCGGCTCGGACTCGTACTCCTCGCCTATCCTGGCGACTATCTCCGAGCCATCGGGAACCGGCTGGCCCGCCGCCGTCGCCGTCCCGGAGTATATCTCCGGCGCGGGCGGCGGTGCCTGCGCGTTGGCCGAGTCGCCGAGCAGCGCGACCGCCATCGCCACCAGGACGGCCACGCCCGCTAGCGCTATCGCGCGCGTGTTGGCTCTCATTCCAGGCTGTTTCATCTCGACCTTCCTTCTAACGTCGTAGAGGCAAACCCCTTGTGGTTGCCCAGTTCGCGCCCCGACCAACCGTCCCCCGTAGGGGCAATCCCGTGTGGGTGCCCTGGTCACGGCTGCGGCCCCTATTGTCGTATTGCACAGGGCGATTTGCGATAGATACTGAAAGGCCCCCTCCCCTGAGGGGAAGGGGGCCTTTCACCACTTCCTAACCCACCTTACGCCGGTTTTGCGCTTCCGTTAGGGAACGAGCGTTCCCGGCTCGGCTAGGTACACCCAGTAGCCCTTGCCGATATCGATGAACTCGTCGTTGTCACCGTCATCGGGGTCCGGCATGGGCAGGGCGCCTGCCAGTCTGCCCGTAAGGGTATCGTACTCGTACACCCTGACCCACTCGAGGCCATGGAAGTACACGTCGGGGTCGAGCGTCTTCACACCGGGGTCAACGCTCGACGCGGCGACCAGGTTCCACCCCGCCGACAGTTCGACTATGGGCGGGAGTGTAGAGAGGTCGTCCCTGGAGAGTCCGGGTATGTCAACCTTCAGGTCCTCGCCGTTGGAGCTCCTCACCCACAGCCCGTGGCCTGGGTTGATGGCGTTCCTGCCAGCCGGCGTGGACATCAGCGCCCCGTCCGCGTCCCGCGTCCAGACCGTCCAGGGGGAAGCCAGGGACGCATCGTAGGTCGATACCACCTCGACGCTCGCCGCCGTGATTACGTCGTTGATGTCAACGCTCGCCGGCGCACCGCGGAGGGAAACCAGGTTCCAGCCCGCCCTCAGGGCGACGGTGGTCTTGGGCCTCGCCTTGATTGTGTACTTGGCCGTCTGCTTGTTCTTGGAGTTTCCGGCCTCGTCGTCCGCGCTCACGCTGAGGGTGTACTCGCCCAGTGCGAGGGCATCTGCCGGCGCATAGACCCAGTCCTTGTTGTCCGTCGTCTCCAGCATGTCCATGATGTCGACCGTCTCGCCGTCCGGACCCTTCAGCGTCGCGGCGGTCAGTGTGACCGTCTTGTGCGTGTCGCCGGCGTACTCAGCGTCGTCCCACATTATCTGTATGATCGGCCTCTGGTGCTCTATGGTAGAGCCCGCCTCAGGCTCGAAGCTGGCGGTCGGCGCCTGGGTATCGACCTGTATGACTTGTGAGGCATCAACGTACTTGTAGGTCAGCTTCACGTTGTCGTCTTTCGCGATGAACTTGGTGGAGGTGCCTACGCTCTCTGGCACTATCAGGGTTACCGATCCGGCGCCCCAATCTATGCTTTCGGCCATCACGCTCTGCGCGCTCCCGCTTCCGACCGTCACCTTGAACTCGTCGGCGAGGGAGCCGTCAGCGTCGCTGTCGGCCAGGGGCCACTTGTTCGGCTTGACCGTGAAGGTCTGCACGCCATTGCCGCCCATTACGTCAGCGGTAATGTCGTTCGACACGTCCTCCTCCGTTGCCGAGACAGCGCCCTTTACTGTGGCGTTCTTGTCGTAGTCAACCGCCTGGACTATCACGCCGTAGGCGCCAGTGTCGGAGATTGCGCTCTCCTTGAACTTGGCTGCGCCTTCCATGGTAGTGGTCAGCGATACGCCCACGGTGGTTTTGTTAGCCTCCAGGCCGTTGCTGGAGAATGTCCCTCCACTGATCGACACACAGGTGCAAAGGTCCTGTGTAATAGCCTTTCGCAGAGGCTCATCGGCCGTGAAGCTGATTGCCTGCTCCCCATCGTCGCTGAGGAGGGCCGTGAAGGCTTCCACCGTAACGCCGGGCTTTAGCTTGTTTTGCGCCTTTTGCGTCAGCTTAGGCTTGGAGGCCGTGCCAGAGACGGTGTTGCCCGCCTCGTCCGCTATGGAGCCTACGATGCCAACGTTTGGCCTGGAGTTCTGGTCCAAGTCCTCGCTCAGCGTCAGCGCCACGTACTCGTTCCTGTCCTGGTCTTCCATTTCGTCGTTGTCGGCGTTGACACCCACCACGTCGGCGTCAGTTATCTGGAAGCCCGCGACGTCGAAGTCGTCCTCAGACACGGTGCCCGGGTCCAGCGATTCGTTGAACTCTATGAGAATGGAGTCGGCCTGGCCCACTGTCTTCTTGTCAGAGGAGTCCCAGCCTGTGCCGGCGGCCACACCGTTGGGCATGATGCTGGGGGCCACGGTGTCCAGACGCAACACCACAGTCTCTACATCCTGATTGCCAGCCAAATCGACGGCGGTAACCCGCAGCTCGAACTCCCTGCCGTGGTGGTTGTCGTCCAAGGCGGTGGCATTTACGACGCCCGCGCATGGATTGTCCGCCCATTTCCTTGTTTCAGGGGCGTAGATCGCGCCCACCTCGTCCCTGGTCCTTGACGGGAAGGAGAGAACATTATTCGGTAGTAAGCACGAGGAATCGTCAAAATCGCCATCTCCGTCGTCGTCAACCCACAGTTCTATGGACGAGACATTAGAGTTCGGCGTGGCTATGTCAAAGCCCGCGCCCGAGTCCGATATGTCGAAGCTGATGGAGATTATCTCCTCGCCCTTGTTGAGGATGGTTCCGTCCACCGGGGTCAGGCCGCTGATCGCGGGGTCCTCGGCGTCGATGCTGACCGTGGCCGTGGCTATGACCGTGCTGTCGGTGTCGTTGTTCTTGGAGTAGATGGTGGCGGTCAGCGTGTCGCCGTCCTGCACCCACACCTTGTCGTCGGCGCCGCCGGCATCGTCAGGGTCATCGGAGATCATGGTTGTGACCTTGAAGTAGTCGCTCTTCGGGTCAGCAGCGTCGTCTCCCACGCCGGCGACCTCTTCGAGCAACACCCACTCACCGGAGCCGTCCGAATTGCTCGTTACCCTGGCGCGCTGGTAGCCGCTGGTGTAGCTGTTCCTTACGACGTCCCCGTCCTCGGTATCAGCCGTGGGCTCATACATATCCGCGATGTCGTAACTGAACTGGATCACCGCGTGATCATGGACGGCAGCAGCAGCTTCGACATAGTCGATTCTGATTCTGCCAGAGGTCGGGTCTATGACCTGCCCGTTCGCATACCCCTGGTATGTATTGGCGCTGTTATAGAGATGGATAATCACGTTGTCGGTGGTAACTGGGGTATTGGCCGGAGTGACCTGGTCGTACTCCCTGGTGCTCAGCGCATTCATCACCAGGTCGGGGTCGTTATCCTTGAATTTGCCCAGCTCCACCCTCTCGATATCGGCGCTGTCGCTAAGTACCACGATCTGAGTATCGCTAATCCCCATCTTCGTAGTAGCCAACGAGGTTTCGGTGGTTTGGAGCGAATCGCTCCTGAGATAGAGCGACACCGAGCTTACGCCCGTGGCGCCTGGGCCAAAGAAGCCGGCCTCCTGCAGGTCTCCTCCAGCGTCCATCGTCCCGGACGACCATGCGGCCTCGTTGTTGTCGAGGTCGATGTCCGCGGCGCTTGCGGTGCCGCCGAAGTTGACGGGAACCACCAACAAGAGCGCGAGCGCCAAGCCTATGGCTAGTATCCTGAATGAACTTTTCACTGACTTCCCCCTAAAACTGGGTTTACCGTTTGAGGACTCGCTTCATCTGAAGAAAAGAGATGAATTCCTGGCTTGAAGCTACACCCTTGCGGGTGGAGAGGGTCCGCTCTGGATGAGGCGGAAGGCGACCGCATCGATAACCTCGCTTTCACTGCTATTGGTCAGTCCGTCAACTACACGAGTGGACTCTGCCCTGTCGAGGAAGAGCGGAGTCGAAAAAGAGTCATGCCCGGAGAAAAGAGACGAGGAGACGCCGCGCGTGGGGCGTCCCTCGAGTTTATACGATGTCAAAGCGCACCCTCCAAGCTGGGTTTCGCCGACCGCACAGGGGTTCAGGCGGACACTTTTCATAAGACAGCGCAAACTATAACGGAGAGACGCGCACGCTGTCAAGAAGTTAGACAACCCACTTTGCGGCGAGTTGGCGGGTTTTTGGTTTTCGGTCTGCCGGTTTGGGCGCTCCGCGGCATAATGTCAGTTCCCTGTGGCTGCGTGGCTGCCCCCGGGCGGCTTGCGGCTGCCCGGCATGGGCGCCCCTCGTGCGCGCCCTGGCTAACAAGGGTAGGTATTTCAATATCAGCCTCAACCGTCATTCCCGCGTTCGCGGGAACCCAGAGGGGTGGGGCGCTCATCCAATCTCGATTCTCGATTTGCCTACCCCTGTCACGGGCGCCCCGGGTATGATGATTGACACAGGGCAACCACGAGGGATTGCCCCTACGGACGGACGGGAGACGGCGATGGCGCAAACGCTCAAACCGGCTGGTCTCTACGCTGGTTCACTTCCGCGAACTGCCGGTCTCTGCGTTCTTTCATGCGCTTGTTTCGCCTGGGTCTCTCCTCCAACGAAATCACCATAACCAGCGTGCACAGGACAATCACCAGGTGAATCAAGAGGGCAGAACCGATAATCGCGTAGAACTCCGGTGACATCTCCCTATACCTTCATACATGCCGAATGGCCTGACCGCGCCCGTTTGCGGGGAAGCCTCCAGCGCAACGCCATTGTAACACAATCAGGGCGGGGCAACCACAAGGGATAGGGCAACCAATCCGTAGGGGCGTTCCCTCGGAGCGTGTCTCATAGGTCCTCACCTATGATGTATGCCAAGCATGCCAAGGCGATTTTCGACGCCTATCCGGGTGAGAGAGTGTGAAATATGGCCTCAAAGCCCGTCATTCCCGCGAAAGCGGGAATCCAGAAGGCCCAATTCTCGGAGATGTCCGACTTCTGGGACAGGCTCCTCGTGGTTGCCCTGCCTGGTCGTCCCATGGCATTGGCGCCCACTCACCAAATTGAAACGCATTCCGCCGCCAACCGCCTCTTGACACCTGCCGAACGCCCGTGCTATCATTGCCTTGCCAAGTCCGGCGGCAATCCGGCGAGGCGCTATGCCGCTCAGCTACGAAATGACCCAAAATGACCCACTTGGAAAAAGTTTCCTGGCGAGCAGCCCTGCCTTCACAATGAAAATGCCCTGCGGGGCAACCAATCCGTAGGGGCGTTCCCTTGTGGGCGCCCAGGCGCAAGACCTGCCCCTACCGCAGCCTCCATATTGCGCGAAACATGAACGCCAGGACCGCCAGCGCGACGAGCATCAGCGCTCCCGCTATGAGGGTGGCCATGGGCGCGCCCACAAGCTGGGCCAGGCCGCCCGCGAGCAGGCTGCCCAGGGGCAGGGAGCCGAAGGTCAGCGCGTAGATAGAGGCGACCCTGCCCCGGAAGGCGTCGGTCACGACGCTCTGCACCGTCGCGCTTGCGGTGGAGAAGAAAATCATCGTCCAGGCGCTGACGAGCATGAGGACGGGTATCGCCATCTGGATGGTGGGAACTCTGGAGAACACTATCATGGTCGCGCCGGTGAGCGCGATGGCGGCGATTATCAGCCGCCCCCTGAACCTGATGTCGGTGAAGGACGCCAGCACCAGCGTGCCGAGCGTGGAACCGGCCCCGATAGAGGCCATGAGCAGGCCGAGGCCGACCGACTCCACGCCGAACACCTCGGCGGCGTAAACCGGCATCAGCCCGTGCACGAAGGAGAAGCCGAACAGGGGCATCAGCACGCCCATGAGCGCCAGCCCCAGGATGAGCGGCTCGTCCCGCACGTAACGCGCTCCGGCCAGTATGTCGGAGAAGGCGTTCTTCACCCGGAGCGTGGCGCGCTCGGTGTCGGGCAGCCTGACCCCCATGGAGAAGCCGACGGCGCCCAGCAGAAGCGCCGCCTCGAGCATCAGCGCCGGGCCGGGGCCGACGAAGGCGAGCGCGGCGCCGCCCAACGCGGGCGCGATGAGCCGCATGACGCTGAAGCCCAACGAGTTGAGGGCGAACGCGTTCACGATGTTCTGCCGGGGCACGATGCTGGAAATGATGGTCATCCTGGTCGGGTCGAGTATGACGAACGCCAGGCCCATCATCAGGATGTATGCGAATATGTGCCAGGTTTGCAGCAATCCCAACATGACGACCACGCTGAACGCGGCGGTGGCGACGCACTGGTAGGCGAGAATGTAGGCGAGCAGCTTCCGCCGGTCCCATGCGTCGGCCAGCAGCCCGCCGACGGGGCCGATGAGGAGTATGGGGAGCGCGTCCAGGCCCATGGCCAGGGTGGTCAGGAAGGCGGACTGCGTGAGACTGTAGGCGAGCCATCCTATGATGACCTGCTGGAGCCAGAAGGCCCCGCTCGAAAAGGAGGTGGTGGCCCACATGAAGCGGTAGCTTCGGAACTGGAATGAGTCGAAGGTGTGAACCTTGACGTGTATGTGTATGGGCCGCACGTGAGGACGGCGGGGACGAAACGAGCCGGGACGGAAGGAGCGCCGCTTGGCGGCGGCGGGGCCCGGCGCGTCGGGCGTTTCAGAGGGGCTGGCGGCGTCCGGCAGCGGCTCGGCGACGGGCAGCGCGCCCGCGGGCGGCGCGGCAGCGTCCATCGCTCCCAGACTGGCGAACGCCGGCGCGGCATCGGGTCTGCCGGGGCCGTAGTCTGGAAGGGCGATGTTCTGGGGTTCCTGGATTGGGCCTGTCACTTCCGCTTTCGTTTGCGTCCAAGACGCCGCGAATAATGGCTTGGGCGAAGACCGAGCTTGCCGATAAGGGCCGCAACACGCGCCGAAAAACAAGAGCGCCGATTCCAGAGTGAGCCAATGGTGTTGTCCGCGAGATATATTACATGGCCACCGCAATATAGGATAGGCTTTTGCGGCGCAAATTTGGAGGGGATTTGGCACTAGGTCCGCTCAACCGGGCCAGGAATCCGTAGGGACGTCCCTTGTGGGCGTCCTGGTGTGGACGCCCAACCAGGGTGTGGACGCCCAACCAGGCAATCACAAGGGGCCCCTACAGCTTTCGTAGGATCTCGTCGGCTACGTGCTCCCGGCCCTTGGGGACCAGGACTCTGAAGGGGACTCGCTCTCCCCAGGTCATGATGTCGCCTTCGGGGAGAATCTTGGTTGGGAGGCCGTCGCCCTCGAGGGCGTCCTTCCACATCTCGGCCATCATGAGGTTGGGGACTCTCTTGTACTCGACCCACACGGCCGGCCTCCTACTTGCTCATCTGGTTGGCGTCGGTGACGAACACGCTCTGCCGGCTGCGGTAGATGGCAATAACGATGGCTAGGCCGAGCGCGACTTCGGCGGCGGCGACGGTGATGATGAAGACGGCGAACACCTGCCCGGTGAGCAGGAATTGCGCGACCTGGTCCATGGACTGCGCCGGGGCTTCGGCCAGGCCCGCGGGCACGATGTAACGGGAGAGCGCGACGGCGGTTACGTTGACGGCGTTGAACATCAGCTCGATGCACATGAGCACGGTTATGGCGTTGCTCTTGGTCAACGTGCCGTACAGCCCTATCGAGAAGATGATGGCCGCCACGGCCAGTATGCTTTCCAGGCTCAAGCTCTACCTCTTCCTTCTGCGTATCGCCGCGATCACAAGCGCGCCTATGACAACGCCGAGCACCAGATAGCCGAAGACCTCTACGGGCACGCCCGTCATTGGGCGCTCGCCGGTGTCGCGCTCCTCGCCATCGCCCTACCTTTCGCGCACCAACGCGAGCGCGCCGATGATGGCGGCCAGCAGCAGCACGCCCGCTATCTCGAACGCCAGCACGAAGTCGCGCACCAGCAGCCGGGCTATCCAGGGGATGGTATTGGAGAAGACCTCGACGACCTTCGCCGTGGCGTCCGCGCCCAGGCTGGCCGCGTCGAGCAGCCGCCAGTCGGTCGAGAAGGCGACGAAGATGGCGGCGGCGGCGAACAGCGCGGCCACCACGGCGGCGGGCGCGCGCAGCCGGTTCGCCGGGCTGCCCTCCTCGACGTCCCTGGTCATCAGGATGGCGAATATGATGAGCACGGAGATAGCGCCCACGTAGATGAGCACCTGTATGACGGCGAGAAACTCGGCGCGCATGAGCACGAACAGCCCCGCGACGCCCATGAAGGAGACTATCAGGAACAGCGCGGCCCTGAACACGTCCCGCAGCTGCACGACGGCAATCGCGGCGACTATGCTCGACACCGCTATCGTCCAGAATACGATGTCGATGAACAGGGTGGATTCCGCGCCCTCGCCAAGTATCATCGTTTGGCCCACCTCTCCTCGAGGTCTTGTTGGCTGGGCTGCTCGTGACGCCCGACCTCCCTCCAAGGGGCCTCGCCTTGCTTGAGCGGCTGGTAGCGCTTGCTCTCCAGGTGTGGCCGGAACCAGGTGCTGGGATGCTTGGGAGCCTCTTTCAGACGATCAACGCCGATGACGAGGTCGCTCCGGCGGTACTGCCCCTCCTCGAAGCCGCTGCCCATGTGGAGGGCGTCGTAGGGGCAGGCTTCCACGCAGAGGCCGCAGAACATGCAGCGTCCGATGTCGATGTCGAACACGTCTATGGCGTACTTCTCCCCCTCCTGCATGTCGTCTCCGCTGGGGCTGGTCACTATGCGGATGATGCCGAGCGGGCAGTACTTGGCGCAGCTCGCGCAACCGGTGCATCGCTGCTCGTACCAACTGAACTCCTCGCCCCGGAAGCGCGAGTGCTGAGGCAGCTTGTCCTCGACCGACTCGAGGCCGACCAGCGCCTTCACCGCGCGCTTGGGCTGCCGGAGCGCGTAGCTGAACACGTTGGTCCGCGCCTCTTTAGCCAGTCCCAGCAGACCTATGCGCCTGTCCGGGTACTGGTGCAGGGTGAACATGCGGCTGGGCAGGACCATGTTCTTCATGGTTATCGCGAGTCCCTTAACCATGCCAATTCCGTACATGTCAATCAGCCTCCGTGGGGTTCATGTTGGCGAGCGGCGAGGGCACAGGCTCCGGACGCCGCAGCCTTCGCTGTCCCAGGATGTTTGCGATGACGACTATAGAGACGATAGTCACGACCCAGTTGATGCCCGCCATCAGCCACATCGCGTCGGTGGAAAGCCGCCCGTCGGCGGGGTCCCGCAAGACCTGGACCTCGATGGCTATCAGGAAGATGTTGACCAGCGCGAGGGCAAAGAGGCCCTTCCAGGCGAACTCCATTATCTGGTCCACCCTGAGCCTGGGCCAGGTGGCCCTCACCCATAGCAGCGCGAACACCACCAGGAAGACCTTGAGGACGAACCACACCTGGCCTGGTATGGGGTCGAATCCACGCCAGCCGCCCAGGAACACCGTGGTGATGATGATGGCGGTGACGACGGGCGCCATGAACTCGGCAAGCTGGAAGATGGCGAACTTCATGCCGCTGTACTCGGTATGATAGCCGGAGCCAAGCTCGGACTCGGCCTCTATCTGGTCGAATGGGGTGCGGCTCATCTCCGCGCTCGCCGCCGCCAGGAACACGAAGAAGCCCAGCGGCTGCACGAGCAGGAAGGGCACGCTCTGCTCCTTAACGATGTCATAGAGCGAAAGGGAGCCGGCGACGAGGGGAATGCCCACCAGCGCGAGGGCCATGGGTATCTCGTAGCTGATGAGCATGGCCACGCCGCGCATCGCGCCCAGCATGGCGTACTTGTTGCGCGATGCCCAGCCTGCCATGAATATGGCGATGGCGTTTATGGACGATACACCGAGGATGAACAGCAGCCCAACGTTCAGCCTGCCCAGGAAGGAGCTCTCCCCGAAGGGTATGACCGCCACGCCGACCACCGTACCAACTAGCAGCACGACGGGCGCGACGTTGAACACCGGACGGTCCGCGCTCTCGGGCACGGTGTCCTCTTTCAGGGTCAGCTTGATGATGTCCGCGAGCGGCTGGAGCAGTCCGAACGGCCCCCAACGGTTCGGACCCAGCCTGGACTGGAATCGGGCTATCGCGCGGCGTTCGAACCAGGTGTTCAACGCCGTCGCCATCACCAGCGCGTTGATCACAATGAAAGCCAGCGACACTCCGGCTAGGGCGTAGGCCAGCCACAGCCAGGTCTCTCCTCCGGGCAGCAACGCCCTGAAGAAGAAGTAGATGCTGCAAAAGTCCAGGATGCCGCCTGTGGGGTCAACGCACACTACCTGTCCACCTCGCCAAGAACAATGTCTATGGAGCCGAATATGACGATGAGGTCTCCCATCTTCCAGCCTACTGTCATCTCGCGCAGGGCCGAGAGGTTGATGAACGAGGGGGAGCGCACCTTGCACCTGTACGGCGCGATGCCCCTGTCGCTGACGATGTAGAAGCCAAGCTCGCCCTTTGGGCCCTCCACGCAGGCGTAGGCGTCGCCCTCGGGCGGCCTGATAAAGAAGGGGGCGTCGGCCCTCACCGGCCCGTTGGGGATGGTCTTGACGCACTGCTCGATTATCCTGACGCTCTCGCGCATCTCCTGTATGCGAACCAGGTATCGGTCGAAGGTGTCGCCGATTGCGCCGATGGGCACGTCGAAGTCGAGCCGGTCGTATATCTCGTAGGGGTCGGCCTTGCGGACGTCCCACCGGACGCCGGACGCCCTGAGCATGGGGCCGGTGATGGAGCAGTTGATGGCCTGCTCCGCGGACAGCACGCCCACGTTGCGCGTTCGCGCCAGCACTATCTCGTTGCCGGTAATCAGCCCTTCCAGGTCGTCGATGTACTGGGGCATGTCTCTCAGGAAGATGTCCAGCGCGGTCCAGAAGTCGTCGGGCGCGTCCTGGAAGACGCCGCCGGGCCGCATGTAGGTGAGCGTGATTCTCGCGCCGCACAGCATCTCGAACATGTCCAGGATGCGCTCGCGCTCGCGGAAGCAGTACATCAGCGGCGTGGCGAAGGCGCCGAGGTCGTTGACCAGAAAGCCAGTCGCCATCAGGTGGCTGGCGATGCGCTGCAGCTCCGCGCTGATGACGCGCAGGTACATGCCGCGCTCCGGGACCTCGATGCCCGCCAGCTTCTCCACGCTCCTGACGTAGGCGAGGTTGTTGGACATGCTGGCGAGCCAGTCCATGCGGTCGGTGAGCGTCACAATCTGGACGTAGGTCCTAGACTCCGCGAGCTTCTCGCTGCCGCGGTGCATATAGCCGATGACCGGCTCCACGTCCAGAACGACCTCGCCGTCGAAGGTGACCCTCAGCCTGAACACGCCGTGCGTGCTGGGATGCTGAGGGCCGAGGTTGATTGTTACGGGCTCTGTCCTGATTCCTTCGGTAATGGCGTTCACCTGCGGCTGTTAGTTGACAAAGTCCCTCCGCAGCGGGTGGCCGGGAAAGCCCTCCCACAGCAGAATGCGCTTCATATTCGGGTGCCCCTCGAATCGGATGCCGAGCAGGTCCCAGATCTCCCGTTCCTGGAGGTTCGCGCCCTGCCAGAGCGACACGAGAGACGGGGCGGTCGGCTCCTCTCTGCCGTAGCAGCGCGTCTTCAGGACCACGCTGTGGTTGTGGCGCATGGAGAGGAGGTGGTAGATGAGCTCGAAGTATTCCACGTAATCGACGCCGGTAATCGCGGTCAGGAAGGCGAAATCGAGGTCTGTCGTCTCCTTGAGGAACCTGGCGACGTCGGCCAGCGAGTCGAGTTCGATCCGGACGTCTGTTTCGTCGAAGCCCACGACCGCGCCGGGATGGGCGTCGTCGAGGCGGCGGGCTATGTCTTCTCCGAGCAGCGCTTTGGTCATCATCATCTCCATTTGAAGTCGCATAGCCCGCTTCGCTCCCGGCCGCGCCCTATTGCCGGTCCCTGATGGACTGGCGCTTTATCTTCTCGTGCAGCCGCATGATGCCGTACAGCAGCGCGTCGGGGCGCGGCGGACAGCCGGGCACATACACATCAACCGGCACGATGTGGTTGACGCCGGGCACGACGCTGTAGGAGCCGTAGTAGGGGCCGCCGCTGGTCGCGCAGACGCCCATGGAGATGACCCACTTGGGGTCGGCCATCTGCTCATAGACGCGCTGGATAGCTGGGGCCATCTTCCAGGTCACGGTGCCCGCCACAATCATGAGGTCGGCCTGGCGCGGCGTTGGCCGGAACGCCTCCATGCCGAAGCGCGAGATGTCGAACCGCGACATCGCGCTGGCTATCATCTCGAATGCACAGCAGGCGAGGCCAAAGGTGAGCGGCCACACGGCGGACTTTCTGCCCCAGTTGATGAGGGCGTCCACCGACGTCACCGTGAGATTGCGCTTCAGGTCGTCCGGCACCTCTATCACGGAGTCCGCTATGGCCTGCGTGTGCGTCGCCTTCAGGTTGTTAACTACCTCGCCCTCGGCCCTGTCCACCTCCCAGGTGGTGACGTGAAGCGGTATTCTGAGGCCGGATGCCGTGCCGTTTTCCGCGTCCATGTTCAACTCCACTGCAATGACCCCTTACGCCAGGCATAGACCCAGCCGAGCGTGAGGATGCCCAAGAATACCGCCATGGCGAAGAGGACGGATAGCCCAAACTGTATAGACAGGATGCCAAAGCTGGCGGCCCAGGGAAACAGGAAGACCACCTCGACGTCGAACACCACGAAGTCGAGGGCGAGGGCGTAGTACCTGAAGTTGAACTGGCTCCACCTGCCGGACAGGGTCTCGAACCCGCATTCGTAGATGCTCTTCTTGACGGGGCTGGGATTGTGCGGCCTTATCTTCAAAAGGGAGAGCGTCCAGGACATCAAAAGCATCCCGGTGGGAACCGCGACGGCGAGGGCTATGAAGATGGAGACTATCCCGTACTGTCTAAAGTAGTCGTCGAGCATCGCCTACCGAGAATCTTTCACGCAGCCTGACGCAGGCTCCTGCACAACATGCCCGCATCCACTGGCGTCCATGATACAGGCTTCGCCGAATATAGCATAGAGCACGGAACGATTTCAAGCGCAAGTCGCCGCGACGACATCAACCGATTAGCTCGCATTCATATTGACACCCAACCCTTTCAATGCTAGGATTCAGCATCGCAATACTATGTAGTCGGCTACAACATTAGGGAACAATCGGCAACCGGGGGCGCTCCCTTGACTAACCCTTCCATTCATGCGATAGACGGAAGAGTCGCTCAACTTCCGGGCATGTTCCAGAGGTACAGAGCGCATATCAGCCAGGCGTTGCGCATCGGCCTGTCCAGGGATTATATGGCCGTGTACGATATGCTGAGGTACTACATGGGCTGGGTTGACGTGGACGGCAATCCATGCACGGCCACGGAGGGCAAGGCGCTCCGGCCTACGCTGTGCCTGTTCGGCTGCGAAGCCGCGGGCGGCTCTATGAACAAGGCCATGCCTGCCGCAGTCGCCCTCGAATTCATCCACAATTTCTCCCTGGTTCACGACGACATCCAGGACCTGGACGAGACGCGCCACCACCGTCCAACGCTGTGGGCTGCGTGGGGAATGCCCAAGGCTCTCGTGGCCGGCAACGTTCTCAGGGTGATCGCCGACAGATCGCTTGAATCCCTGTTGGAGGAGGGAATAGCCTTCGAGCAGGCGCTGGCCCTCGTTGGGATACTCACGGAGGCCTACCTGGAAATGATAGAGGGGCAGTATCTGGACATATCTTACGAGGGCAGGCCTGACATCGCCCTTGACGCCTACCTGGAGATGATTTCCAAGAAGACCGGGGCGCTGATACGCTGCGCCGTCAACCTGGGAGCCGCCATCGGCACCACGGACGAGACGACTATCCAGGCCTTTCGAGCGTTTGGCGGCTCACTCGGTTACGTCTTCCAGATTCGAGACGACGTTCTGGGAGTGTGGGGCGACGAGGAGGCGACAGGCAAGCCCGTCGGCGCGGATATTCGCCGCAAGAAGAACTCTCTTCCGGTGGTTTATGCGATGTCGCAGGCCAACGCCGCCGACAAGCGTCTGCTCGACCGCATCTACGGAAAGGAGCGGCTGGACGACGACGACGTTGTCAGCGTGCTCGACGTTATGGAACGCGTAGATGTCAAAGGCTATGCTCACAGCCTGGCGGAGGAGCACTCCGGCATGGCGTTGGAAGCCATATCCGGCGTTGAAATGGCCACCGGCATCCGCAGAGAGACTGAGGAGCTGGTCCACTTCCTGCTCATCAGGCAACACTAGGACGGGCGGCGGAGCATGAAAGGATAACCCAATGTCTAGGCCACTCGAGATTGCGGTTCGACTTGGCTGGTACATCCTGAAGAACAGCATCACTCGGCGCAAGCGCTATCCCCTCGTCACCATGCTCGAACCGCTCGAAAAGTGCAACCTGGCGTGCGTGGGATGCGGGCGCATAAGGGAGTACGAGCCTGTCATAGACAGTATGTTGTCGGTCGAGCAGTGCCTGGCAGCGGTGGAGGAGTCGGGCGCACCGATAGTCTCAATCGCGGGTGGCGAGCCTACGCTGCACCCGCAGATAGACGAGATAGTCAATCGCATAACAGCCACCAAGAAGTTCGTTTACATGTGTACCAACGCGCTGCTCATGGAGCGCGTAATGAAGAGGATTCCTCCCTCCAAGTACTTCTGCTTCGTGGTGCACCTGGATGGTATGGAGGAGGCCCACGACAAGTCGGTCTATCGCAAGGGCGTATTCAAAATAGCCATGCGTGGAATCGAGACTGCCCTGGAGAAAGGGTACAGGGTGACCACCAATACCACGGTCTTCAACGGGTGTGACGAGGAAGACCTGATAGAGATGTTTACGAAGGTCACCGAATTGGGGGTCGAGGGCGCGATGGTCTCTCCCGGGTACCAGTACGATACGGTGCCGGACCAGCAGCTTTTCATTTCCAGGCAAAAGGCAAGGGCTATCTTCAAGAACGTGCTGCACCCGAAGCGCAACATCCGCTTTTACAACAATCCCTTGTACCTCGATTTCCTTCGCGGAGACCGCGAGTACCAGTGCACCGCATGGTCGAACCCTACCTACACCGTCATGGGCTGGAGGGAGCCGTGCTATCTTCTTGGTGACAGGCACACCCAAGACGTCAACGACCTGTACTCTGACGAGTTGTGGGAGCGTTACGGCGTGGGCAAAGATCCCAGGTGCGCCAACTGCATGATGCACTGCGGCTTCGAGTCGGCGTCCGTCTTCAGCGCAATCAAGAGTCCTGGGGACGCATTGAAGATGATAAGGGAAGGCGCGATAAAGAACGCCGGCGTCGGCGCGGGCTAGGTTCGCCCATTCGCGTTGAGGCTGAGTCGTTGTTGGGCATCGTAACCGCGTTCAGGGAGGAGACGCGCGACTATCTGAAACAGGGCGGATTTCGGCTCGTGGAGCGCAACGGCCGCTTCAAGTTTTATCGCTCAGAAGCAGAGTCCGGCGTGGCGCTAGTCCAGGGCGGCGTGGGCCGGTGGCAGGCAGTGGAGGCCACCAGGCAACTGGTTGAGGGATATGCCCCCACGCTCATCGTGTCCGCCGGCTTTGCCGGTGGAGTGCAGAAGGGACTCAGCGCGGGGGACGTATTTGTGTGTGAGCGGGTCATGTCGGTAGAGGGACCGGCGGCCCTCTGGCGGGCGGGCGCCGCGAACGAGCGACTGCTGGAAGCGGCGCATTTGGCCGACATGAGGGATTCTCACGAGGGATACTCGCCGCCCGGATGCTTGTCAGTCCCCCAGTTGGTGCCAAGCAGTTCGATGAAGGCATGGATAGGCAGAAAGTTTCCGGTAAGCGTAATAGACATGGAAAGTTATTGGGTGAGCGAAACAGCCGCGTCGTTCGGGATACGCCATGCGGTGGTGCGAGCCGTGTTGGACCCGGTGGAGCAGACGTTGCCCACCTTTGTCGGGGACGCCGTAAGCTCGCGCGGCGGTCCAGCCTGGGTTCACGCCCTCAAGTACGCTTCTGCCAAGCCTTGGGAGACGCCAAAGCTGTTCAAGCTGGCGTCGCAGGCCAAGAGGGCCGGGAAGTCACTCGCCGCATTTCTTGAAACACAAACCTGGAATGGACTCTAGGTCCTACGTTCACGATAGATAGAGGCGAACATTCTCATGGTGAATGTCAGTAACAGGGTAGGGGCGGGTTTGAAATCCGTCCCTACAAGCGGCATCCCGGGGCTGGACGAGGCCATCGAGGATGCCCAGACCTACCTGCTTAACGTCCAACATTCGGATGGCTACTGGTGGGGTGAGCTCGAGTCCAACCCCACCATGGAAGCAGAGTACATTCTGCTGACCCACTTCCTTGGCATCGCCAAAGAGGAGCGTCTGCGCAAGGTCGCGAACCACATCCTGAGCCGCCAGAGGGATGACGGCACCTGGGGCCAGTTCTATGGCGCATCCGGGGACCTCAGCACCTCGACGGAGTGCTACTTCGCGCTGAAGATGACGGGGGTGTCCCCGGACGAGCCTCTGATGCGTAAGGCCAAGGACTTCATCCTCTCAAAGGGGGGCGTTCCAAACACCCGCGTCTTCACCAAAATATGGCTTGCCCTGTTCGGCCAGTGGGATTGGGAAGGTGTTCCGGTGATGCCGCCGGAAATCATGCTGCTGCCCAATTGGTTCCCCATAACCATTTACGACTTCTCCAGTTGGGCGAGGGCGACCATAGTGCCCCTGCTCATTCTCCAAGACAAGAAGCCGGTGAAGCAGATACCCGAATACGCGCGCATCGACGAACTCTACCCGCTGCCACGAGAGCAGACGGACTACACGATACAGCGTCCCAGCCGGCTCAGGGGTTGGGAGACCTTCTTCTACGCGGGCGATCTGGCGCTCAGAAACATAGAGAGGTTGCCCTGGAAACCCACCAGGGGGCAGGCGATCAAGCGCGCCGAAGAGTGGATTGTCGAGCACCAGGACGCTGACGGAAGCTGGGGCGGGATCCAGCCGCCCTGGGTGTACTCCCTGATAGCCCTTCACAGCCTGGGTTACCCTCTCGATCATCCGGTCAACGCCAAGGGCATCGCGGGCCTCGAGCAGTTCTCCATAGAGGAGGGCGATACCATGCGAATCCAGGCGTGCGTCTCGCCGGTGTGGGACACGTGCCTGACGATGATCGGCTTGGTGGACTCTGGGATGGCGCCGGAGCACCCGGCGCTCGTGAAGGCCGGGCAGTGGCTCCTGAAGGAGCAGATACTGACAGGCGGCGACTGGCAGGTCAAGGCTGGAACCGTTCCTCCCGGAGGCTGGGCGTTCGAGTTTGAAAATGACAAGTATCCCGACATGGACGATACCTCGGAGATAGTGATGGCTCTCAGCAGGGTTCGCTTGCCATCCCAGGACGACACTTGCAGATCCATCGACCGGGCGGTGCGCTGGACGTTGGGGATGCAGAGCAGCAACGGAGGCTGGGGCGCTTTTGACAAGGACAACACGAAGCTCTTGATCGCCAAGATCCCGTTTGCGGACTTTGGCGAGACGATAGACCCGCCCAGCGTGGACGTAACGGCCCACATCCTGGAGATGCTTGGTCGGCTCGGCTACGACAGCAGCCACGCATCCGTCGCCAAGGCGCTCGAGTACGTGCTGGCGGAGCAGGAGGAAGACGGCGTCTGGTTCGGACGCTGGGGCGTCAACTACATATACGGAACCGCAGCCGTCCTTCCCGCTCTCGAGGCGCTGGGAATGGACATGAGCGCAGATTACGTCCATCGCGCCGTGAAGTGGATTATAGACCACCAGAATTCCGACGGCGGCTGGGGAGAGAGTTGCGAATCTTACGTCGATCCTGCCTACCGGGGCAGAGGGCCGAGCACGGCGTCGCAAACGGCATGGGCCTTGATCGCGCTCCTGGCCGGCGGCATGGGAGCGAGCCCGGCTGCCAGGCGGGGCGTCGAGTATCTGATTCAGACCCAGCAGGGCGATGGCACCTGGGACGAGCCGTACTTTACAGGGACGGGCTTTCCAGGCTATGGAATTGGGCAACGTCTGAATGGCTACCTGGCGCAGGAAGACCCTAGGTACCAGGGTGAAGAGCTTCCAGCGGGATTCATGATCAACTATCACATGTATAGCAACTACTGGCCCCCCATGGCGCTTGGACGTTACCGCGCCTTCTCGAGGGGTGAAAGCTCCAACCCCGGCGGCGGGGCAAACCTGCAAAGCAAGCTGTACGTTCAGACCAGAAGAGCGCGTCAAAAGAGATTGCCAAGATTCTTGCCTATATGATAGTGTTCGGCTTTGGTTCCCTGCCGGACGCTTTGGTGAACCCCAGCGAGGTTGCTCAATGAAAGTAAGCGAGACTTCCATTAAGACCTGCGTGTTCACGCTTGACGTGGAACCGACGACTGCGCCCGAATTCATCGACATAACCGACCAGGTTGCCGAGTACGTGCGACAGTCCGAAGTGTCCAACGGGTTCACCGTCGTGTTTTCCAAACATACCACCGCGGCCATCGTCATCCAGGAAAACGAACCCCTCCTACTGGTGGACCTGGCGAATACGCTCGAACGCAACTCGCCCAGAACAGGCCATTACCGGCACAACGATTTCAGTGTGCGCACGGTCCACATGCACGAAGACGAGTGCGCAAACGGACACTCTCACTGTCAGCACCTGATATTGGGAACCAGCGAAACGGTTCCCATTATCGACGGTCAGCTCGCGTTCGGCGAGTTCCAGCGGCTCTTCATGGTGGAACTGGACCCCGACAGAGATCGCCGCCAGGTGCTCGTACAGGTAATGGGAGTGTAGGAACCCATCCGTCGTATCGCGGCAGGCGCGACAGCGGCGCTTGGGCCGCAAGGGTAGGGCGTCCGCTCGGAGGTTCCAATGACAACCGAGGTCGAGCTTGCCTACGACTACTGCCAGCGCATTGCCAAAGAGCATGCGAGGAACTTCTACTACGCCTTTCGCACACTGCCCGCCAGAAAACGCCGAGCGATATACTCCGCCTACGCTTTCTGCCGCTACTGTGACGACATAGCCGATGAAGACCTTCCAATCGACGAGAAAGAGCGCCTCTTTGCCGAGGCGCGTCGCTTTCTGTCCCTTTCTCAGAAAGGGCGAGCCAACGGCCCCGTCTTTACCGCGCTTAACGACGCCTCTCGCGCCTTCCACATACCATACGAATACTATGAACAGGTCATAGAGGGTGTGGAGATGGACCTGACGTGGACACGCTTTCAGACGTTCGACGAGCTAAACGGCTACTGCTATAAGGTGGCGTCCATAATAGGCCTTATCTGCATTGAAGTGTTCGGCTACAAAGACGCCAAGGCCAGAGAACACGCCGTTGACCTCGGCGTTGCCATGCAGTTGACCAACATCCTACGCGACGTCAAAGAGGACGCCGAACGCGGGCGCATCTATATCCCGCTCAACGACATCGGGGCTTTTGGATACTCGGAGCGGGAGTTGATGAGTGGGATTAACAACGACGCCTTCCGAAATCTCATGAAGTTCCAGGCGGACCGGGCGCGCCGCTACTTCGAGAGGGGAAGCCGGCTGTTCCCCCTGCTATCTCCCGGGTCTAGGACCTGCCCGATGGTTTTACACGGAATCTACAGTGCGGTGCTCGATCGCATAGAGATGCGGGGATTCGACGTGTTCGAACGGCGCATCGGGCTCGGCACGCGCGAGAAACTGCTGATAACAGCCAAGCTCTGGGCGGCGAACAGCCTGCTGCCATCCCTGCCCCTTTCCGGGCGGCGGTAGCTCCGCGGCCTCCCGCTATGAACCTCCTCTATCTATCTGTCATCACGGGGCGGTGTGACCAATGACACGCGCGCTCATCCTCGCCCCCTTCAGTTCCGGCTGCCTCGAGACGCTTCGCCAGTCGATTGAGGTTACCCATGAAAGCTGGCTGCGCTCTCGCCGACTCTACGGCCCGGACGAGCTTGCGTCCAGGCTAAATGAGGAGCGGATCGACATCCTGGTGATCGAGTCCGACTTTGTTTTCGAGGAGGTGTTCGAGCAGGCAGACTCGCTTCGATTCGTGGGCATCTGCCGCGGCGCGACGAACCACGTTGACGTGGAGGCGGGCACTCGACGCGGCGTGGTGGTCGTAAACACACCGGCCAGAAACGCTCAGGCCGTTGCCGAGCACGCTCTTGGCCTGATGTTGGCGTTGGCGAGGCGAATCCCCGCCGCTCACCGGTACGTCGCCGAGGGTCGCTGGCAGAACCCGGTTGAGCCATACTCGAACATGCGCGGCGTCGAGCTTGCAGGTAAGACCCTGGGCATCGTGGGGCTGGGCGCGATTGGGCGCAGGTTGGCAGCCGTATGCGCCGCGCTTGGCATGACGGTCACGGCCTACGACCCTTACGTCACTAACGTCGCGCCGGGGATCGCGTTGCTAGACCTGGATGAACTCCTCGCGCGCTCGGACTTCGTCAGCCTTCACGTGCCGCCAACCGAGCAGACGGAAGGGCTGCTGGACTCCCGGCGTATCGCGCTGATGAAGCCTGCGGCGTTCCTCGTCAACGCCACGGCCCCGTCGGTTCTGGACCAAGACGCGCTTGTGGACGCGTTGCGTGAGGGGCGCATAGCCGGCGCGGCGTTCGATGTCTTCGAGACCCACCCCGTCGCGCCCCACAGCCCCTTGCTGGCCCTGGACAACGTCGTGCTGAGTCCTCACCTGGGAGGCGCAACCGAGGAGACCGTCGAACGCCACTCCCGGATGATGGCGGACGACATACTGCGCTTTCTGAGGGGCGAAAGGCCGCAAAACCTGGTCAACCCGGAGGTGTGGCAGCACTGTGGCTGATGGATACGTGGTCGTGTTGGACGCGGGAACGAGCGGGCCGCGATGCCTCGTGTTCGACAAGACGGCCCGCGTCGGCGGCTCCTCCGCCCAGCAATGGGAATACGCAGCCGAGAACGACGTCTCCCCTCTGGCCCGCGCCTTCGCCCCGCAGGCGCTCTGGGCAAGCCTCTGTCAACTTATCCAACGCGGCATGATCGACGCGGGCGTAACGCCCCGCCAGGTTGCCGCCGTCGCCGTCACCGGCCAGAGACAGGGTGTAGTCTTTGTGGACCAGTCTGGGCGCGAGGTCTATGCCGGCCCGAACACAGACCTGCGGGCGGTGTTCGAGGGCGCGGCTATCGACGAGGAGATGCGCGACGCCGTTTACCGTACCACCAGCCACCTGCCATCGTTCCTCTTCACTGCCGCCAAATTGCGGTGGTTCCAGCTACATCGCCCTGCTGCCTATGCTAGAATAGCCAGCGTCCTGACGCTGCCCGACTGGATCGCTTGGAAGCTCACCGGTGCGCTTGCCAGCGAGCCAACCCTCGCGGGGGAGGCTGGGCTGCTGGACATTCATACGCGGGTTTTTTCTAAAGCCCTGTTCAACGAGATAGGAATCGCGGCGAACGTGGCCCCACTGGTTGACGCGGGAGCGTTCGTGGGCAGCGTGAGCGCGGGCGCTTCGCGCGAATCGGGGCTTGCTGCGGGCGTCCCTGTGGCCGTCGCGGGTGCGGACACGCAGTGCGGCCTGCTGGGCATGGGCGTTACCGAGGAGGGCCAGGTCGGCATCGTCGCGGGCTGGAGCGCGCCGTTGCAGATGGTTACCCGCAAGCCGATGCTCTCGCCGGACGCCAAGACGTGGGCGGGCTGCTTCCTCGAAAGGGACAGGTGGGTGCTCGAGAGCAACGCGGGCGACATTGGCAACACGTACCACTGGCTCGACGAAACGCTGTTCGGCGACTCCGAGGATGGGTTCGCGCAAATGGATGCCCTCGCCGCCGGCGCGCCGCTCGGCTCGGAGGGCGCGACCGCGCTGCTGGGGCCCCCGCGCATGGACGCGGGCAGCATGGGGATGAGGACGGGCGGCCTGATGTTCCCCGTGCCGGTGACCTTTACCGAGATTGGCAGGGGGCACATCGTCAGGGCGTCCCTGGAGGCAGCGGCGTTCGCTATCAGGGCCAACTTGGAGCAGATCGAGGAGTTGGTCGGCGTTCGGGCGAAGGACGTTACGCTCGGAGGGGGTATGACGCGGACGCCCACGTTCGTTAGAATCTTGACCGACGTTTTAGGGAGGGAGATTCGGGTGTCCACCTCAAACAACCCCAGCGCGCTTGGGGCCTACCTGTGCGCTCGCGTCGCCTTTGGCGGCTTCGCATCACTCGAGGAGGCGTCGCTTAGCGCGAGGGCGCGGCTGGCGACGCTGACGCCGGACACGGCGAACTCGGCGGAGTACCAGGACTGCTACGAGAGATGGCTGCGGCTGTCCGACCAAGCGCGGGGCCTGGAGCTATGAGCGGCGAGTGGCGCGAAGCCAAGCGCGAGGTAGCGGCGGCGGCCAGGGAGATGGCCGCGCTCGGACTGGTTACGGGCGCGAGCGGCAACGTCAGCCTGCGGCTCGAACCGCGGGGACCGACGGAGTTGTTCGCCGTCACGCCGTCGGGAAAGCCCTATTCCTTGCTCGAAGACGACGACATCGTTATCGTGGATTACGAGGTCGAACCCGTCGATGGCGAGCTTGCGCCGTCGTCTGAGACGCTGCTCCACCTGGCGATATATGGGGCGCGGCCAGATGCGGGGGCGGTCATACACACGCACTCCGTCTATTCCAGCGTGGCCGCAGTCGCGGGCCTGGACATCCCGCCAATCATAGACGAGATGATGCTGGCAATCGGAGGGCCGGTCAAGGTGTCGGAGTACGCCTTCCCCGGCACACAGGAGCTTGCGGACAAGGTGGTCGCCGCGCTGGACGAGCGCAACGCCGCGCTCATCCGCAATCACGGCGCGGTGGGCGTGGGCCGCGACCTGCGCGGCGCGCTGGACGTGTGCGCGCTGGTGGAGCGCGTCGCGCAGATATTCGTGTACTCGTCCCTCATGGGCAGGGTGAACCCACTGCCCTCAGACGTGGTGGAGACGGAGCTTTCCCTGTTCAGGATGAAACGCCAGAGCAAATGACGCGAATGTCGTACAATCCACAAGGAGATGGAGCGAGATGGTGACGGTGCCGGGCTTTCTGCTGAGACGGCTGTACGTGAAGCAGAGCCTTCAAAATACGCCCACGGGCTTCGAGTTCCAGTTGAAGAACGGGCTCGGGTCGGGCTACGCTCACAAGCTGTTTCCGCTGACAGTGGACGGCGACGAAATCCCGCTGGAAAGCGCGTCGTTCGTCCTCGACGGCGTTGCGATCGGCTTCGGCGAGGTGTCCAGGGAGAACACCTTCACTCTTGCCATGAACAGGAGCATCACCATCAGGGTGGATGGCGTTACGCTGGACGCCGGGCCGCGCAGGATAGGCATGGGGTTCGAAGTGCCGGGCCTCGGTGCGCTCAGGTTCGACTTCACGGACGTCGTGGCGGATGGGTAGCGAGATTCGGCGCGTGGCTGTCACGGGCGCGTCGGGCTACGTCGCGCGCTCGCTGATGGCGCGGCTGGAGCGAGAGCCGAGTGTGGAGCTAATTCTCGCGCTGGACGTGCGGCCCTTGCCTGGGCAGCCCTGTTCGAAGGTCGTCTTTCGCCATCACGACGTTGCCGAGCCGATGGCGGCTCTGCTTTCCGAATACCGGATCGACGCCATCGCACACCTCGCCTACGCGCTCAGGCAGTCACACGACCGCGCCGCCGCCGAGCGGGTGAACGTCGGCGGCGCGGTCAACGCGCTGCACGCCTGCGCGACGGCGGGCGTCCAGCATATGCTGTACCTGAGCAGCACTAGCGTCTATGGTGCGCACGCCAGCAACCCGCCGATGCTCAGCGAGGACTCCCCTGCAAGGCCGGTTCGCGGATTCCAGTACTCGGAGGACAAGGCCAGGGTGGAGACGCTCATCGCTGAGTTCACGGCGCGCCACCCGGAAACGACGGCGATCGTGCTGCGAAGCTGCCCCGTGCTGGGGCCGAACGCGGACAACTTCATCGCCAACGCATTCTCAAAGCCGCTGCTGGTAGGTGTTCGGGGCCACGACCCGCCGATGCAGTTCCTGCACGAGGACGACCTTGCGGACGCCCTGCGCCACTGCCTGCTGACGCGGGTCTCCGGAACGTACAACCTCGCCGGCGACGGCACGATTGGATGGAGCGAGATGGCGCGGCTCTCCGGCCAGCGGCTGGTGTTTCTGCCGGGGCCGCTGCTGCGCGGTCTGACCGCGCTGAGTTGGGCGCTGCGATTGCAACGCGACTCCCCCGCCTGCGGGCTGAGCTTCATCACCCACCGCTGGACGGCGAGCAACGAGAAGCTGAAGGGCGAACTGGGCATCCGTCCGCGCTACGATTCGAGGGAGACGTGGGAGACGTTCGCGCGGCGTGAGAAGACCAGCGCGGTTATGGGAGGCATGAGCCGATGAAAGTGGTAATCGACACGGACCCGGGCACGGATGACGCGCTCGCGCTGATAATGGCGTTGAACGCGCCCGAACTCGAGGTGCTGGGCCTTACGACGGTGGGCGGCAACCATTCACAGGCGAACACGACCCGAAACGCCCTCGCGCTGCTGGAGCGGCTGGGTGCCGACGTGCCAGTCTCGCGCGGCGCGGCGCGTCCTATGCAGGACCGGTTTCGCTACGCGCCGCACTACCATGGGCCGGGCGGGCTGACCGTGCGGCTGCCGCGACCCCAGACGCGGCCGATGCCGCTGCGGGCGGCGGACTACATCGCATACATGGCTTGGTCCCATCCTGGCGAGCTCGTGATAATCGCGCTGGGCCCACTCACGAACGTGGCCGCTGCAATCAGGAAGGACACGCGGGTTGCCGGCTGGCTGAAGGAGATTTTCGTCATGGGCGGCGCGCTGGAGGTTGCCGGCAACGTCACTCCCCACGCGGAGTTCAACACCTACAACGACGCTCACGCCGCGAACGTGGTGTTCTCGTCGGGCGCGCCGGTTACGCTTGTAGGACTGGACGTGTGCCGGGAGCCGCACCTGTCGCGCGCCGACGTAGCCGAGACGCCGGGCCAGTCCGAGGGGGAACGGCTGGCCTTTGCCATTGTGAAAGGTTGGTTTGACATGCGCGAGGGCAGCGACAAGTACGACCTGTGCGACCCGCTGACCGTGGCCGCCGCGATACAGCCCGACCTGATGTCATACGAGCAGGCAGCGGTAAGCGTCGAAACCGACGACGCGGAACGGCTCGGCAAGACGACCGCCCACTACGGCGCGGGCAACGTGCGGGTGGCGCGCGCGGTCAAGTCGGACGCGGCGACGGCTTCGGTGAAGGGGCTGCTGCGCGGGCGGTGACTCTTCCACTCGAACAGGCCCAGATTCTGTTTTCTGAGGAATGGGCGTCTGTTGGAATCGCGCCGGCATAAAGTTTGGGAAATGCGGAGGAGGACCGGGATGCCTAAAGATCACTTCACAAATACGCGGCCCTTCATCGCGGTAGTCTCAGCGGTCGTACTGCTCATTGCCGCAGTCGCCTGTGGCGGCTCTGCCGAAGTCCAGCCCACGCCCGCACTATCTACACCAACCAAGGCTGCGCCTGTCCCCACCAACACACCTATCCCACCTACGCCCGAGCCTACGCCTGCCCCCGTCAGCGTGCTAGTTACTCCCACGCCCGAGCCTACGCCTGCCCCCGTTGACGTGGACCCGTCGCGCATTTTGGCAGACAGCGTGGCAGCCATGGACGCGCTGTCGAGCTTTCACACCTTAATAGAAATGAAGTTGTCCATGGGTGTCACAGGGTCGCTCGTTGAGATAAAAACAGTCGCCGAGGCCGATATATTGCGCCCCGACAGTTCCAAAGGCGCATTTGCCTTCTATATAGACGACGCGCCCTCGATCGAGTTCACATTCGTCCAGTTAGGAGACGATTTCTACTTGAAAGACCCAGTCTCAGAGCAGTGGATTCTCAGCCCCACCACCGACGGACAGCAGGCCGCCAGCATGATCGACGTGGCCGGCCCTGAAACACTCGGCGGACTCAGTGCGGGTGAACTGGTCGGAATCGAGCAGATGGACGGAGTCCCTGTTTACCACATACGAGGGTCGCTGCCGACGGCGACGCTTGGCGGCGGTAGTGGTACGCTGGATTCCGACATCTGGATCGGTGTGTCGGACAGCCTCATTCGTCGTATGACCATCTCGGGGGGCTCCGGGCTCGATGCGGGAAGCGACGCTTCCGCCAGCGATCCGTTTTCCGCCCTTGTAGGTGGAGAGGGCGAGACCACGATTGCATTCTCTTCTTTCAATGCTCCCTTGGAAGTCAGCGCGCCCGATCAGTACATTGACGCCGCCACCGCCTTCGAGTTGGATGAGGTTAGCGCGGTCATAACGGAACTCGACTCCGGGTGGACCAGGGCAGAACTTCCCTCAGAAGGGTTCAGCATCTCAGCTCCGCCAACCTGGCTGCTGCTCCCCGCCAATATCGAGTCGATTGACATGGCAGTCGAATACCTTGCGCCCCTGCCTGTCGAAGTCCAGGATAGGATGTTCAACCTGATCGACACGGCTTATTACTACGGTTCCCTCAAGCTGGTGAGTATGGAAGCCGTAGCGGGGAACGAGTCCACACTCCTCGCGAGTTTCAACGTGGTGATTCCAGAAGGCGAAAGCGTGACTGATCTGGACGAGTACATAGAGGAAGGGATCAGCCAGGCCAGGGAGCTGTTTCGCATAGACGGGGCAGTCGAGCGCCGGACGGAAACTCTGCCTGCCGGAGACGCCGAAAGAATCGCTTTCATGGCTGCCCTTGATGATGAGTTCTCCATTGCCCAAGTCCAGTACGTCATGGTGAACGGCGGCAAGCCGTACATCGTAACGTTTACGACAACGCCGGGCCGGATCGACGAGATGACCCCTGTATTCGAGCGTATAGCCGGGACTGCAACCATAGAGGTCCCCTCGCCACCTTCCGATACCGAAGAAAGTGAGCCCGCCGCGATGTTGCAGTACGATTCACCGCCGCCCATGAGCATCGACCAAGCCAGAAATTATACCGCTACCTTTCTTATGGAAGGTGGGGCCGAGTTCGAGGTTGCCCTGTTCGCTAAGGAAGCCCCCGTGACAGTCAACAACTTCGTCTTCCTGGCGCGGGAAGGCTATTACGACGGCGTTACATTTCACCGCGTGATTCCTGGATTCATGGCGCAGGGCGGAGACCCAACCGGCACGGGAAGCGGCGGGCCGGGATACCAATTCCCAGATGAGTTCGATCCTTCGCTCCGCCACGACCGGCCAGGTATTCTGTCCATGGCCAACGCTGGACCGAACACCAACGGCAGCCAGTTCTTCATCACCTTCGTCCCAACGCCCCACCTCGACAACATGCATACAGTGTTCGGCGAGGTGGTTGAAGGGATGGATGTGGTGAACGCCATTTCCCCGCGAGACCCCTCCACAGCGCGCGCGCCGGGCGACGTTATCACGTCTGTAACCATCTCAGAAGAGTAGGATGCAACCGAGCCAAGGAAGCCTGTTGACCCTATCCCCCCGTCGGTGATATTGTGGTATCCTATTGTTGACTAATTTCATCAACAACCCACAACCACACTAGGAGACGAAAACTCTATGACCACGCAGAAGGTCATTTCGCGCAAAACGGGTATCGAAGAGGCCGCTTACAGGTGGGGGTTCGACCTCGACATCGAGTCGGACGTCGCCCCAAGGGGGCTAAGCGAAGAGATAGTTCGCCTCATCTCCGCCAAGAAGAACGAGCCTGAGTGGATGCTCGAATGGCGGCTCAAGGCGTATCGCCACTGGCTCCAACTTGGCAAAGAGGAGCCGGATTGGGCCAACATCGAGCATCCGCCCATCGACTTCCAGGACATCATCTACTACGCGGCTCCGAAGTCGCAGGGGGACGGTCCCAAGAGTCTCGAGGACGTTGACCCCGAGGTGCTGGAGGCGTTCAGCAAGCTGGGCATCCCCCTGGAAGAGCAGAAGCGGCTCACCGGCGTAGCCATTGACGCCGTGCTGGACAGCGTTTCGGTCGCCACAACGTACAAAGAGATGCTTCAAAAGGCGGGCGTCATCTTCTGCTCCATGAGCGAGGCTGTGCAGAACCACCCGGACATCGTGAAGAAGTACATCGGCTCGGTGGTTCCGTACAGCGACAACTTCTACGCGACGCTCAACTCCGCCGTATTCAGCGATGGCTCCTTCTGCTACGTGCCGCCGGGCGTGCGCTGCCCGGTCGAGCTTATGACCTACTTCCGCATCAACGAAATCGACACCGGCCAGTTCGAGCGGACGCTCATCATCGCGGACAAGGGCAGCTACGTCAGCTACCTTGAGGGCTGCACCGCGCCAATCAGGAAGGGACACCAGCTTCACGCCGCCGTCGTTGAACTGGTCGCGCTGGACGACGCCGAGATCAAGTACTCCACGCTTCAGAACTGGTACCCGGGCGACAAGGAGGGCAACGGCGGCGTCTATAACTTCGTCACCAAGCGGGGACACGCCATCGGCGCCAACTCCAAGATCTCCTGGACGCAGGTGGAGACCGGCTCGGCCATCACCTGGAAGTACCCCAGCGTCATACTCCAGGGCGACGACTCCGTCGGCGAGTTCTACTCGGTCGCGCTCACCAACAACTACCAGCAGGCGGATACGGGCACCAAGATGATACACCTGGGCAAGAACACAAGGAGCACCATCGTGGCGAAGGGCATATCCGCCGGGCACGGCCAGAGCACCTATCGCGGCATGGTGAAGATAATGCCGACGGCGAAGAACGCCCGCAACTTCACGCAGTGCGACTCGCTGCTAATCGGCGACCAGTGCGGCGCGCACACGGTGCCCTACATCGAGGTTCGCAATCCGACGGCGCGCATGGGGCACGAGGCCACCACGTCCAAGGTGAATGACGACCAGCTATTCTACCTTCAGCAGCGTGGCATCTCGCTGGACGACGCGAACTACATGATAATCAACGGCTTCTGCCGGGGCATCTTCAAGGAGCTTCCTTTCGAGTTCGCGGCGGAGGCGTCGCAACTGCTCAGGGTGAGCCTGGAAGGGACGGTTGGCTAGACGATGACGACGCAG
Organism: Dehalococcoidia bacterium; assembly: GCA_965217565.1. Lineage (GTDB taxonomy): Bacteria > Chloroflexota > Dehalococcoidia > Lucifugimonadales > CATOSD01 > CBDCIS01. The sequence goes on along the minus strand of CBDCIS010000003.1, from coordinate 89,622 downwards.
AACGGCGAGCCTCTGCTCGAGATTCGAGACCTCCACGCCTCCGTGGATGGGACGGAGATACTGACCGGCGTGAACCTGACGGTGAACATCGGCGAGGCGCACGCCATCATGGGGCCGAACGGCTCCGGCAAGAGCACGCTGGCGAACGTGCTGGCGGGCCGCCCCGAGTACAGGATAACCAGCGGGGAGGTTTACTACCAGGGGAAAGACCTGCTGCGGATGGACCCGGAGACACGCGCGAGGGAGGGCATATTCCTCGCCTTCCAGTACCCGGTCGAGCTCGCGGGGGTGCGCTCCTGGCAGTTCCTGAAGGCGTCTGTGGACGCGGTGCGGCAGCACAAGGGGCTGAAGGAGTTCAGCATCCGGGAGTTCGACAGGCACCTGGAAGCGCAGATGGAGCTAATGGAGATGTCGTCGGACCTGGTGAAACGCTCGGTCAACGAGGGCTTCTCCGGCGGCGAGAAGAAGCGCAACGAGATTCTCCAGATGGCCCTGCTCGACCCCAAGCTGGCGTTGCTGGACGAGACGGACTCCGGCCTGGACATCGACGCCCTCCGAATCGTGGCGAACGGCGTCAACCACCTGCGGGGGCCGTCCAAGGCAATTGTGCTGGTGACGCACTACCAGCGAATCCTGAACTACATCACGCCCGACTACGTGCACGTGCTGGTGGCCGGCCGCCTGGCAATGTCCGGCGGCCGGGAACTGGCGCTGGAGCTGGAGGAGAAGGGGTACGATTGGGTGCGGGAGGCAGGGTAGTGGTTATGACAACCACACTAACACGCTACGACCAATACGCCTCCGACTTCGCTGCCTTGAACGGCGCCGGCCAGCCCCGCTGGCTGCTCGACCTGCGCCGCGCCGCTTGGGAGCGGTTCCGCGCCGAGGGTCTGCCCACGGCTCGTAAGGGCAACGAGAAGTGGAAGTACACCAACGTCGGCCCCATAGCCGACGCCGACTTTCGCTATCCAGCCGACGCCGGCGTTGACGGCGCGACCTCCGCCGCGATTCGCCGGACCGCGCCGCTGTTGGACGGCTGGACGAACCTCGTATTCGTGGACGGCCATTTCTGCGAGTCGCTGTCCACGCCGCCCGGCGGCTCCAACGGCGTCCGGGCGATGAGCCTCGCGCGGGCGTTGGCCGCCGGGGAACCGGCCGCTGAGCAACACCTGGCGAAGCAGGCGTTCATGGAGGAGGACGGCTTTGTCGCGCTGAACACCGCGTTCCTCCGCGACGGCGCCTTCGTTCACGTCCTGGAGGGGGAATCCGTGGAGACGCCGCTGCATCTCGTGTTCGTCTCCACCACACAGGACGAGCCTGCCGCGTCGCATCCGAGGGCGCTCGTCGTCGCGGGCGCGAACAGCAAAGCCACGCTCATCGAGAGCTACGTCGGCGTCTCCGAGAAGCGGTATTTCACCAACTCCGTCACCGAGATCGTGCTGGAAGAAGGAGCGGAGCTCGACCACCATCGGTTGCTGGCGGAGAGCGAGGCGGCGTACCATGTTGGTGTCGCGCGGGTTCACCAGGCGGCGAACAGCGTGTTCTCGTCGAAGTCGTTTGAGAAGGGCCCCGGCATAGGACGCTACGACCTCTCCGTGATACTGGACGGGCCGGGAAGCTCGTGCGACCTGGGCGGCCTGTACATCACGTCGGGCAGGCAGCACATGGACAACTTCATCAACATAGAACACGCCAAGCCCTACGGAACCAGCCGCCTGCTCTACAAGGGCATTCTGGACGGCAGGTCTAGGGCGGTGTTCGGCGGGACCGTCTGGGTGCGAGAGGGAGCGATAAAGACCGACTCGCTTCAGTCGGACAAAAACCTGGTGCTGTCGCCCCTCGCCGAGGTGGATAGCAAGCCCGCGCTGTACATCTACGCGGACGACGTGAAGTGCGGGCACGGCGCGACGGCGGGCAACATCAGCGAAGAGACGGTCTTCTACATGCGAAGCCGGGGGATCGACCTGGAGACCGCAAGTCGCCTGCTGATTTATGGCTTTGCCAGCGAGATAATCGACACCGTTCAACTGGACGATTTCCGCGACTACCTCGAAAGGCTGTTCCTGGATTCGCTGCCAAGCTACAAATTCGAGTTCTGAGGTTTTTTCAAAACAGGCACAGCCGCCTTTGGCGAAAGCGTAACAAGTCCCTTCCCTCTCAAGGGGAAGGCTAGGATTGGTGCTGAAGCATGTACGACCTTCGAGAGTTGTACCAGGAAGTGGTCATGGACCACAACCGGAGACCGCGCAACTTCCACAAGCTGGAAGACCCCAACCGCACGGCGGAGGGGTTCAATCCATTGTGCGGAGACCGCATTTCGTTGTACTTGTCCGTAGATGACGAGGTTATCAGAGACGTGGGCTTCCTGGCGAACGGATGCGCCATCTCCAAGGCGTCCGCGTCGATGATGACGGAGCGTATCAAGGGAACGCCCGTAGCGGAGGCGGAGAGTGTGTTCGCCGCCTTCAGGCACATGATAACCCGGCAGCCGGAAGAGGGCTATGACGCCGACACGCTGGGCGACCTCGAAATCCTGTCGGGCGTGTCGGAGTACCCGGCGCGGATAAAGTGCGCCACGCTTTCATGGCACGCCCTGAACTCAGCGTTGAATGGGCAAAAGCAGCGGGTTACGACCGAGTAGGCGGACGCCGAACGGCCGCGCCCGAGATGGGAGGCAGATTCAGATGCACGTCCCTATCAAGGTGGACTACGGCGTGCGCGCGCTGGTGGACATCGCGCAGCACTCGGATAATGGCCCGGTTCGCGCCGCAGAGATAGCGAAGCGGATGGCGATACCGGAGCCGTACCTTGCGCAGGTGCTCTACGCCCTTCGCAAGAATCACATCGTGAGGAGCCAGCGCGGTCCACAGGGGGGCCATTTGCTGGCGATGGAGGCGTCCGCCATACGGCTGAGCGACGTGATGGCGTGTCTCGCCGGCCCCGAAACTCTGGTGGCGTGCCTCGATGACGCCCAGATGTGCGTTCACGCCCCGGCGTGCGCCCAGCGCGAGGTGTGGCGCGACGTGGCGGAGGCGGTCTTCAACATACTACGCTCGACGAGCATCGCCGACCTCGTGGCCCGCACTCGCGAGATAAACGAGGGCCGTGTCAGGGAACTGGCGAGAGCGTTCTGAGCAGGCGGTCGATGAACCGGATTAACCCAAAAGCGAGAGGGAGTAGAAGATGGCGTTTGTGAAGGTAGGCAAGGCGAGCGACGTTCCGCCCGGAACGGCCAAGGTGTTCGAGGTAGGCGATAGGGCCGTCGCCGTGTGCAACGTGGACGGCGACCTGTTCGCGGTGGACGATGTCTGCACGCACGACGAGGGTTCGCTGGAACAGGGCGACGTGGACGGCTACGAAATCGAGTGTCCTCGGCATGGCGCGAGGTTCGACGTAAGAACCGGCCAGGTGAAGGCGTTGCCCGCGGTCGTCCCCATCGACACCTTCAAAGTCCGCGTAGAGGGCGAGGACATCGAAATCGAGGTGTAGCGGCCGGCCCCACGCGGGGAGGTGAAGATGATGCTCGGTAGGGGTGGGTTTGAGAGCCTGCCCTGTCGTTGAGGTGGAACCCAAATTCGCAGGTCCGTCATTCCTATGAAAACTGATACAGTTTGGAGGTCGCGCGCCTTCTTGACATAGACGAACGTAAGTGCTATCTTAGCTTTACTAAGTCCGGCGGCAATCCGGCGCGCGCAGGCCACGAGCCACTGGATACACCTCCTTGCCAACGCCAAACATTCAAAAAGAACCTTTAGCCCAGAGAATCCTGAAGGTGACAAATGGGACAAATCTTCTGAGGCCCCAGCTATGAAATGACTCGAAATGACCCAAAAAGACCCAGTTTCAAAAGCGAACCCAGCCCCAGAGCGGCCAGTGCCTTTTCAAGGTTACGACTTTCGGCTTTGACCTCCAACCGTCGTTACCATGAAAATAGATCATTTTCATCCGATTATGTGGCCTTCGCGAGGCCATGGTGATTCTCGCGAAAGGCCTGCCCCGTATCGGAGTACGGGGCGGGAACCCACGCGATGGCTCGCCGCTCGGCAATCCAGAGCCAGCTACACATATACGGCCGCATCACGGTGACTTGCTATTACTTTGCCGGCTGAGCGCGGTTGCTCACCGGCGGAAAGGTCGTTTTCCATGCAGAGGGAGATGAAATGCTCGACGTGAAGAAGATCCGCGAGGACTTTCCCATACTCTCCAGGAGCGTTTATGGCAAACCTCTGGTTTACCTCGATAACGCCGCAACCTCGCAAAAGCCCCGCTCAGTAATCCAGGCCCTTGTGGACTACTACGAGGGTTACAACGCCAACGTGCACCGGGGCGTTCACGCCCTCAGCATGGAGGCCACCGACAGGTACGAGGAGGCGCGCGAGAAGGTCGCTCGCTTCATCAATGCCGACACTCCGGAGGCCATCGTCTGGACTCGCAACACCACCGAGGGTATCAACCTCGTCGCCAACACCTGGGCGCTGGACAACATCGGGGCTGGCGACGAGATCGTGGTCACCCGCATGGAGCACCACAGCAACCTCGTGCCCTGGCAGAAACTGGTGGAGGAGAGGGGCGCCGTCCTGAGGTTCTTACCGCTTGCGGAGGATGGCGGCGTGAACATGGAAGACGTCGATTCGATCATCAATCCGCGCACCAAGCTGGTCTCCGTCGTGCACATGTCCAACTCGCTGGGCACGATAGTTCCGGTCAAGGAGCTTGCGGCGAAGGCGCGTGCGGTCGGGGCCGCCGTGCTGGTCGATGCCGCGCAGAGCGTTCCGCACATGCCGGTGGACGTGCAGGACCTCGACTGCGACTTCCTGGCGTTCTCCGGGCACAAGATGCTGGGGCCTACCGGCATCGGCGCGCTCTACGTAAAGCGTGACGTCCTGGAGCGGATGGAGCCGTTCCTGCGCGGCGGCGAAATGGTGCTGGAAGTTACATACGAAAGGGCCTCCTGGAACGATCTGCCCATGCGATTCGAGGCGGGAACGCCGAACATCGGCGACGGCATCGCCCTCGGGGCGGCCGTCGATTATCTCGAAGGTCTAGGCATGAACAACGTCCGCGAGCACGAGATACAGATGACGCGCTACGCCCTGGACGCTTTCAAGGAGTTGGAGGAGTTGGATGTGTTCGGGCCGGATGATCCCAACGCGAGGGGCGGCATCATCCCATTCCATCATCCTGACGTGCATCCCCACGACCTCGGCACAGTCCTCGATCGGCAGGGCATAGCCATACGCACGGGCCATCACTGCACCATGCCGCTTATGGGGGCGCTGGGCGTCGCCGCGACCGCCAGGGCCAGCTTCTACGTCTATAATACCGAAGAAGAGATCGACCTCTTGGTGGACGGACTCAAGGAGGCGCTGAGGTATTTCGCGCATGGCCCTCAACGAGCTTGATGACCTATACCGCGACGCCATCCTGGCCCACGTCCGCAACCCCCGAAACCCCTGCGTTGTAGAGGACGCGGACGTGAGCGCGGACGGGATAAACCCCTTCTGCGGTGATGAGATTCACCTTCAGTTGAGGCTGGACGAGGCGGGGAAAGTCGCGCAGGTAGGCCTGCAAGGCGAGGGATGCTCCATCAATCTGGCCACCGGCTCGATGGTAACCGAGGCCGTGCGTGGCAAGAGCCTGGAAGAGATCGGGACGCTCTCCAACCTCTTCAAGAGCTTGATGCGCGGCCACACCCCAACCGAAGCGGAATGCGCGGAGTTGGGCGAGCTAGAGTCTTTGTCCGGCGTCACGCGCTTTCCGGTCCGGATCAAGTGCGCTCTGCTGGCGTGGTCCGCGCTGGAAGACGGCATCGACGAGTATCGGCTCAAGGTGCCTCCCCGCTAAGGGGGCAGGTTGGGCATGAAAGCAGGCCCGGAGTGACATGTTACGCTGCGGCAGGAATGGCCCTCACTACTGACCCTGACCACTGACCACTAGCCACTGCGCACTACTCCTCCAGCCATACCCATGCCCAGTGGGAATACTCGAAGCCCGCGAAGTTGGGGTGGAAGTCCCGGACTCTGGGCCACCATGTCCAGATAGAGACGCTGGCGGCTGGCATGAAGCGGTAAGCGCCCTCGAACGCCCGCGTCTGAATGTCCTGGCCGAGCGCCTTCCTGGTCGCCGCGTCGAACTCCTGCGCCTGCGCCTCTATAAGCGCGTCCAACACTTCGTCTCGGTGTTCAGTCGTGTTCCAGCGGCCTTGGCTGTGCAAGAGGGTGAGCAGGTAGCCGTTGGGCGTGGTCACCGGCGCGATGGGGCCGACGAACATCTGGTAATCTCCACCCAGCCAGACCTCCTCCGCGAACTCCCTCCGATTGACCTTCTCAATTGTGGGCTCGAAGCCAACCGTCTTCAACTCATCCGCGATTAGCCGGGCATGAGCCTCGTACCGCTCGCCAAAGTCGCCCACCTTGATGACCACCGCCGCCAGGGGCGCGTCTGCGGCTACCTGCCGAGCTAACTTGCGAGCCAGGTCCACATCCCCAAAGTAGGCTTCGAGCTGCTCGTCGTCCAGTAGCCAGTCGGCCCGCGCGGGCGGCATCCCCAGGGAGACGAACGCTGAGCCGAGCCACACCTCTTCAACGGCCCTCCAGGGGTTCATGGCTCGGAATGCCGCCCTCCGAGCGAGCGCGTCGTCGAATGGGGCCGCCGTCGTCTTGAACGCGACTTCCAGGCCAGTGCCCGCGTCTTTGCTCCTCAGCACGGGCGCGTTCGGCCTCTTGCGGCTGAAGTCCTCCCACTCCTCCGGTTCCATCTGCTGAACGTCGATCGCGCCCACTCTGAATGCGGCGTTGCGCGTCGCGGCGTCGCTTATCACCTGCATGTTGATGGCGTCAACCAGCGGCAGCCCCGCCTCGAAGTATAAGAGATTGCGCTCGAAGGCGTGGGCGCCGCTTGCGCCGTTCGAACCAAGAATCCATGGACCCGAGCCGATGGTTGGCCCGTTCCTGAGGTCTCCGTTGAGTTGGACGGCTTCTCTCGCGGCGACCTTCGAATGTCCGTCGGCCAGCCTGACGATGAAGTCCGCGTCTGGCGTGGAGAGCGAGATTCGCAGCGTGTCCGGCGATGGCGCTTCGACGCGCTCGATGGCGGCCAGCAGCCCGGCGTTGGGCCAGCCCGGCTGACGCTGACGCTCGTAACTGAAGGCTATGTCGTCCGGTGTAAGCCTCCTGCCGTTCACCGGCGCCACGTCGTGCCATAGCGCGTCGCCGCGGATCCGAAACACGAGCGTCGTGTTGTCCTCCATCTTCCAGGACTCGCAAAGCTCGCACTCCACCGCGAGGCTCGGAAGCTCCACGTCCGGGCCGGATTGGAGGCGGAGCAGGCGGCTGTACACGATGCCAGGCCCCCAGGTAGAGAGAGCCGGGGACACCTCCTGGTGAATGTCCTGGTGGAGCGTGTTGTGCCGCGTGACGAGGTTGAGAGTTCCGCCACGCGTGACGGCGACTCGGCTGGGCGTTGAGTACGCGGCTGCCCTCGTGGGCGTAGCCGCGGGGCTTTGGCGGGGGGTTGGGCTAATCGCGGTGGTTGATGACAAAACGGTTGGGCCTGGCAGAGGCTTATGTGTAGGCCGTGGCGTTGGCGCCAGGGCCGGCGAAAGGGTCGCCACCACCGTCGCGGGGGAGCCTGGCGCGGCGGCGGTTGGCGGCGACGATGGTGTGGGGTCTGCCGTGCCCGAGCACGCGACGACAACCGCCAGCGCCGCAATCAACGCCGCGATGATAGTGTTGGCGTGAGCAAGGCAGGATTTGCGCTCGGCTGTTGGTCTTCGCTCAGCCGCTGGAGTCATTGCCCACACCCGCGCCCTTCTCCAGCGACTGGCGTATTCTTCGCAAAGAGCCGATTCCCTCGCGCGGAAGGAACAGCGCGGCGATTATGGTCGATGGCAAGAAGAACACAACGTGGGTTATTACCGCGAAGCCGAACCCGGCCTCTCTCTCCATGCCGAAGTAGCCCAGCACATAGACCACCGCGAATTCGAACGTGCCGATTGCGCTGGGCGCGCCCGGCACGCTGGTGGCGAAGAATATCGAGCTCAGGATGACCAGCGTCGCTACCGTGGGTGAGATGGGAACGCTGGTGGCCATGGCGACTATCCATGCCGTGACGCCCACCAAAACCCAGAAGAAGAAGCTAAGCCCCAGTGAAGCCGCAAGCCGCAGGCGTTTCTGCTCCAGGTCCCTGACCGCCTGCGTGAAACTGGCGAGAAGGGGTATCCGGCGCAAGAACGTCACTGCGTCGCTTCCCCACGCCAGGAAGCGAACCGCCGCGACCGCCGCGACTGAGATAGCCACAATACCCAACACGTAGGGCGTGAAGTGCCGCACCTCGTCCACGAAGACAATGGCGATGGCGAGTATGACCGCGCTCGCCACCAGGTCCAGCACGCGCTCCATGCCGAGCGTTGCGAGCGCGGTGGCCCACCGCACCCCGTCCCGCAGCGAGAGCACGGCCAACTGCGTCGCCTCGCTGACGATGCGCACTGGAACGAGGTTGTTGAGGCCGATGCCCTCGTTCTGAATGATGAAGAGGCGCAGCAACGAGATTCGTTCGTCGGTGAACAGCAGCTGCCAGCGAAACGCCCTGACCACGCTGGCAAATATGAAGACGATGAGGGCTGGGACAAGGAGCGGCCAGGAAACTCCCTGGATAGATTCCCAAACGGCCCCCCAGTCGAGGCCGCGAACCACGAACCATCCAAGGACGGCGCTAGCTGCCAGCCCTAGCGCTATCCTACCAACGCCTTTTATAGTGCTTTTCATGCTGGACGTATCAGCCCTCCGAGGCTATGATTCGTAAGTAGTCAGTGGTCGGCCTTCAGTGGGTTGGTCAGCCAATTCCGAAGCCGCTTGCCCCGTGTAGTATAATTCAGCGCGGCTTGCCACTGCCAGCGCGGGAGCCGGCGTGACAGGCTCACCGCTGCTCCGCCACACACCAGTCCTTTTGATCCTGATTCTGACAAACGCGCTCTTGACATATGCGAACGCTAGTGCTACCATATCTCTGTTCACACACAGGCAGCCGCCACGTCCAACCAGACCACATCGACATTCTGTATAGCAGATAGGCTCATCCGCAAAATCCCGAAATCTCAACATCCTGATTCTCACAACAGTGCAAAACCCACACAAAGGAGTGCCACATTTCCTGGGTAGAGAGCCGCAATTCTACCGCAATGCCAGTCAGAAACATTGAAAATCCGTTGCACGGGAGCCTGGACCACAAGTAGGAAAGCGTCAGAATGCATGAAAATACGACACCCACGGGAGGTTTGCCCCCGGCGAAAACATCCAGCCATCCATAAGCGAGCTAATTCCACACCTGGCCTGGCCTGCATGAGCGGCCTGTCTCAATTCTCGATAGTCATCAAAGTCCACAAAAAGCCCTTAATCGTCAGATCCTGATTCTGACAATACCATGCGCACGAATAATCGAAAGACCCTGGCAGGCGTGAAACTACTGGTAACTGAAGACTGACCGCTCCTCAGAAGGAAAGGCAATGCTGATAGACTCCCACGCGCACCTGGACTCCTATTCGAACGCCGAGGTCTCCGAGATTCTGGAAAGGGGCAGAAGGGTTGGCGTGGGTTTCGTCATCTCCGCCGGAACTACGCCTGAGTCGTCTCAGCGGTCGATCGACCTGTCCTCGGCGTTCGACGACTTCTTCTCCGGGGTGGGCATACACCCGATGAACATCACCGGGCCCGTGGACGACGCCACCTACGAGCGGCTGCGCGGCCTTGCCCTTTCGACGGAGAAGGTCGTCGTCGTAAGCGAGATTGGTCTGGACTTCATGGAGGGCGCGCCGGACCGGGAGACCCAGTACCAGGGGTTTAGAGAGCAGATTCGACTGGCACGCGAGCTAAAGCTGCCGATAGTGTTCCACAGTAGGGAGGCGCACGACGAGGTGTTCCGCGTCCTCAGAGAGGAGCGCGCCTACGAGGTGGGCGGCGTCATGCACTATTTCCAGGATGACGAGGTTACTGCGTGGAAGGCCATTGAGCTTGGGTTCTACGTCTCGCTTGCGCGCCCCCTGTTGAGATTCTCGCACCTGCAAAAGGCGGTGGCGAACCTGCCATTAGCGAATATCGTGCTCGAAACGGACGCCGCTCCTCAGCCGTTCAAGCCAAAGCGGGAGAACTGGACCGAACCCCGCCACCTGCGAGTCATCGCCGATAAGCTCGCGACGTTGCAGGGCAGACCGGTCGAGGAGGTCGAGGCTGTGACCACCGCCAACATGAGGAATCTGCTCGGCGCCGGATGGGAAACGGTCGTGAAATATGTTGGCGCAAGCCAGGCAGGTTAGCCGGGCTGACCAGTCACAAACCGAAACACCGCGATTCTCAACAACAGCTCTCCGGCAATCCAGCCGACGGTTGTCGGAATGAAAGCCTTTACCCAGTCGCTGCCCTGAATCTCCCGCACCGCGACGATGGCCGCCGCCAACATCCAGAGATGCACTAGGGCGAAGATGACGAGACCCACCGCGGGCACTCCGGAGAGAATCAGCAGGACGCCCGGCGCGTGAGCAAGGCCTATCCCGCGCTGCAAGAGCCGGCTGCTTGCGTCACCGCCCAGCAGCAACGTGCCAACCCCGTAGGCGATGAAAGACCACACCACCCAGCCCAACAGCACCGTGCTGGCGGGAATCAGCACGGCCAGCCATTGAGCGCCCTCCGCCGAAACGGGCAGCGTGTCCCTCACGCCCAGCCCAAAGGCAGCCGACACGGCGAGCACGACGCCCAGCGCGCGCAGCATGTGCTCAGGCGATTCGGTCATCGTCCTGTAAACGCTGCCATCCAGCACGGCGGCCCTTATGGCCGCGAACGCTATTCCAGATCGTTCTTCCATCTAATCTACATGCGCGCACTCAGCATACGTCTTTTATTCAGAACGTCGGCAGACATGTACCTTCGCACCATGAATTCCACACCCGTCTTTTCGGCGTCCTTGAACTCTTCCTTCAGTCGCTTCGACACGGCAGGCGTCAGGTAAGGTTCGCCGCAGTTGGCGCAGACCCCGGCGGGAACGCCTTTCACGACCACGGCGACATCGCCGCGCGTAATCGAAGTATCGGTGACTCCAGGTTTCAGTTCGTCATTCTTACACAGGAAGCAATTCTTTTCCGTACTAACCAGAAAGTCACTTAGCCTGAGCTTATGATTGCGGGCGTTCATCGTGCCATTCTCTGAGCGAGCGCGCTGATACTGTGGCTTGTCGTCGTCATACTTCCGCACTAGCGTCTCCACGCCCAATTGCTTAGCTTCGTCCGTAATCTCTTCCAGCCGCGAGACGACTTCTTGCTCATAATAGCCCTCCCCGCATCTACCACAGACTTTCGCAGGCACTTCCTTTGTCACAATGATCAGCGAGTCAAGAAGCGTAGTCGAAGTCACGAAGCCGGGTGTGGTTTCGCCAATCTTGCAATAGTAGCACTTACTCATCGCCTTCTCTCCCTGAAATCCGAATGCCACAGATTTATGTCCGGGTCATATACCGTTACGACGATGTGCTCATTGTCGGCCTCATTGTAGCCTAGCACAATATGCAAAGGACGAGCGCCCGCCCAACCCAAGACTAGTTCGCTCGGATGCGGAGTATCATCTGGGTAAGTTTCAATCACCTCGCCTGTATCGGCAACCGAATATACAGCGTCTCTGGGAATACTCCTCTGCTGCATCCTCAAACGCGCGTGATCGGTAAAGCCCAAACTCTTGCCGCGTAGTCTGCAGCGCCTTGCTTCTTCTACCACTCACGAATGTCCACGAAGTGGCCTGCGATGGCCGCCGCCGCCGCCATAGCCGGGCTGACCAGGTGGGTGCGTCCGCCTTTGCCCTGGCGTCCCTCGAAATTCCGGTTTGAGGTTGAGGCGCAGCGTTCGCCCGGCTGGAGGATGTCGGGGTTCATGCCCAAGCACATGGAGCAGCCCGCCACGCGCCAGTCGAAGCCCGCGTCCTTGAAGATGGCGTCCAGTCCCTCGTCCTCTGCCTGCTTCTTTATGGCCGCAGAGCCCGGCACCACCATCGCGTAAACGCTTTCGTTGACCTTTCTGCCCTTGGCGACCTCCGCCGCCGCTCGCAGGTCGTCGATACGCGAGTTGGTGCAGGAGCCGATGAAAACCCTGTCCAGCCGAATGTCCTGGATTGGCGTGTCCGGCTCCAGCCCCATGTACTCCAGCGCGCGCTCTGCGGACCTCTGCTCGCCGGTGTCCTCATAGGAGTTGGGGTCGGGCACGCGCCCGCTGACCGGCGCGACCATTCCGGGGTTGGTGCCCCAGCTGACGTGCGGCTCCAGCGCGGCGCCGTCCAGCTCAACGACCCTGTCGTACTCCGCGCCCTCGTCCGTGGCCAGCTTGAGCCACTGCTCGACGGCGGCCTCGAAGTCGTCGCCCTGGGGGGCTTGCGGTCGTCCGCGCACGTATTCGAAGGTAGTGTCGTCCGGGGCTACCATGCCCGCGCGTCCGCCGCCCTCAATGGACATGTTGCACACCGTCATGCGGCCCTCCATCGAGAGCGAGCGGACGGCCTCGCCGGTGTACTCGATGACGTGGCCCGTCGCGCCCGCGACGCCTATCTTGCCGATGATGCCGAGAATGACGTCCTTGGCGGTTACGCCGGCGTGGAGGCTGCCGTTGACGCGAACCTCCATCGTCTTGGGCTTGAACTGGCGCAGCGTCTGCGTGGCGAGCACGTGCTCCACCTCCGACGTGCCGATGCCGATGGCGAACGCCCCGAATGCGCCGTGCGTGGAGGTGTGGCTGTCTCCGCACACGATGACCTTGCCCGGCTGGGTGTACCCCTGCTCCGGCCCGATGACGTGAACGATGCCCTGAAGGGGGCTGAACCTGTCGTACAGGGTAACGCCGAACTCCTCGCAGTTCCTGCTCAGGGCGTCCAATTGCTGCTTTGCGATGGGATCGGTGATGGGTAGCACGAGGTCCCACGTGGGGGTGTTGTGGTCGGCGGTGGCGACGGTCAGGTCGGTTCGGCGCACGCCGCGCCCGGCCATACGCAGCCCGTCGAACGCCTGCGGCGAGGTGACCTCGTGAACCAGGTGCAGGTCAACGTACAGGACGGTCGGCTGCCCGGGTTCGTCGTGAACAACGTGGCTATCCCATATCTTTTCGAACATCGTTTTAGGGGCCATGTCTTCTCCTTGTGGCTTTTGAAGTCTATGAAATGGTTCTGACGCTACCGAACCTCTATGCTGGACGCGCCCGCGTCGATTTCCAGGTCAACCCTGTTCGCTGACGTACTGAAGTCTCTGGACATGTACACGTCGCCCGTCTTGGGGAAGCGCGCCTCGTCGATGGACAGGTCGCCCACGACTACGTCTGCGTCGATCCTCGCGCTGACGAGTTCTGGGATTACGATGTCAACGTCGGCGGCGCCCACGTCTATGTCGATGTTCACGTGCCCGGCGTCTTTAGGCGCCAGGATTTCGATGTCCGACGCGCCTCCATCTATCGAGAGGTCGCTGACGTTCATATCACTGAGGTCCAGGAACAGGTCGGACGCGCCCGCGTCCACGTCTATGGAGGCTCTGGGCCGGGGCGACAGCCACACCTCCCATCGGCGGTCGCTGCCCCCGAAGAAGTTGAAATTGAAGCCTCCCGTCGAAAAACGTATTTCGGCGCGGTCCCCGGAGCGCTTCACGAACGTCCTCGCCTCCTTGCCGCCGAAGCTGCGCAATTCGCCCTCAACCAGATTACTGGAATCCGCCGGCAAGGCGCCGACTACAAGGCTGCCTGCGCCGAGGCTGATGCTTACATTAACGCTCTCCACCCGGTCCAGCGGCTCTTCCAGGGTGGCGACCGTTTCCGCGCCGCTCCAAGGCTCATAAGATATGGCAATTCCTATACCCACTGCCGCTATCAACATAATGGCTATGAGAGACCCCGCCAGCCAAGGCATACGGCCGGCAAAGGCGATGTTGATGCCCAGGGCTATGATGAGAACAGGCCACCACCGCCAGATGCTCAACCACAGGTCCCAGGGAAGCGCCCCTGTGGTTTGCAGCAGCAGAAGGACTCCCAGCGCGATGAGAAACGCCGGAAACAGCGGGAAGCCTCGCCTCCGTCTCTCGTTAGCCATTGTTTCTTCCACTCAAACGTCCGACGAAAAGCGCCACTCCTACTCCAATGATAACCAACGGCCAAAAGATGTCCCACCTCCACCAATCGAAGATGCCGAGATTGTTCAGCAGGAGCACTGCGCCAACGCCGATGAGGATGAGGCCGAGCAGGCTGCGCCGCCCTGTCCATCGTCCCCCTCTTCTCCACGTGGGCGCGCCGCCCTCGGAATCGCCCACCCGGGCATCCGCCTCGTCTGTGGAGGTGGACGCTTCCTTGGGCATGATTATCGCCAGAATGATGTAGGCCAGCAGGGCAGTCCCGGCTGAGACCGCGATAACCAACACCCACGCTATTCGCATGAGCGTCGGGTCGATGTCGAAGTACTCGGCCATCCCTCCGGCGACTCCGAATAGCACAGAATTCGTTGCGCTCTTATGCAGCCTATCGGTCTTCGTGGTCATTGCAACTCCTACTTGCGGTTAGGGTCTGTTCACACTAATAGCCAAATTATGTTACAATCCGAGAATGGAAATCACCGAAGTTCAGTACCAACGAATTGCGCCGATCCTTCCCGTTCAGCGTGGCAACGTCAGCCTGTCGAACCTGCAAGTACTCAACGCTATCCTCTATGTCGCCGAGCAAGGCTGCAAATGGCGGGGATTGCCGCCTCGATTTGGCAACTGGCACACCGTCTACACCCGGATGAACCGGTGGTCCAAGAACGGTGTGCTCGACCGGGTTTTCGAGTATCTTCAACGAGAGCACATAGTGCGTATCAAGATAGAAGCGGTTTCCATGGACAGTACCATAGTCAAGGTCCATCCCGATGGAACCGGTGCGTTAAAAAAAACGGACCCCAGTCCATCGGCAAGTCCCGTGGCGGCTGGACCACCAAGATTCATATGGTTGCCGCGGATGCTAGAACAGCCGTGACGTTCTCCCTTTCTCCCGGACAGGCCCACGATGCGCCGGAGGGGCGAAAGCTGCTAAAGCGCCTCGGAACACAGGACCAGAACCCGTTCCTGTTAATGGACCGGGCATACGAGGGGAATGAGACCCGCCAACTGGCGTTGGCCCTGGGGTTCACCCCGATAGTTCCGCCCCTGAGCACGAGGGTTGACCCTTGGCAGTACGACCGGGAGATGTACAAGCGTCGGAACGAAATCGAGCGGTTGTTTCGACGGTTGAAGGGCTTTCGGCGTATCTTCTCTCGCTTTGAGAAGCTGGACGCTCTCTTCCTTGGGTTCATCCTGTTTGCGCTCATCTTCGATGCGTTGCGTTAGTGTGAACAGGCCCTAGTCGTCAATCTTCAAACTGCCCATTAGCACTAGGCCAGCAATGACTAGGTCTGGTGAACCGCCCAGGCTCTCGCTGCGGGGACGCTTGTCCTCTGTTTCGCCCAACAGCGTGGAGTTGTCTAACTGCACGGTCCAGTCAGAGGGAACTCGCAGCCTGACTTCGCCCATCACCGAGGTTACCTCAAGCGTGACGGGCTTCTCCAAGACGGCGGCGTCTCGCATGTCCAACTGCACACTGCCCATGAGCGCCGTCGCTTGCCCGCCCTGGAAGTCGCCGGAGGTCACGCTTCGCTTGACGGAACTGAACATGCTGAACGTGTCTATGTCCCCTGCCCCCGCCCCGGATTTGTCCGACGCGACGGAGCGTCGTCCCCTCACCCGGCGCAGGATGATGGCGAGGCCGACGATGATGAGGATTGCGGGCCAGAGATTGCCGACCTCGATGTCGAGCGCGAGCAGCTGTACGAATCCGGCGATGACGATGATAAGCACCGGCCCCGCGATTCGCTCGAAGCCGTTTGCCGCCAACCTCCACAGGCCGAAGAGAATGAACAGAGACGGCGTCCAGCGAATCACGCTGTTGACGCTGGCAACCTCGGTGGTACTGAGAAGAAGCAGCACACCTATGGCGGCGACCAGAAGGCCGATAACTGCCTGGCTGGAAATCCTGTCTGCGTTCATCGCCGCCTCCTGCGACTAGGTCAAGAGTCGTTCGCATTGCAGGAGCATGTAGTGGGCCTAAAGCGACTGTACTACGAACTTTTCGATGGGTCGTGTCGTTGTGATCGCTGGGCGCGCGCCTACTACTCGATGAGGGCGATGATGTCCGCTTGGTCGCCAAAGGAGTTTATCACAGCTTATCTGCACAGTGTCCGATCACGCAACCTCATGGGAATCATAGGTGTTTGTCCCCTTCGATTTCAAGCCCCGTTGTCATCCCGATTCGGTTGGAGTATCCTATCACTCACCAAACTGTGGAGACGGTTCTCATATCAGGTCCGCCTACCTCTGTCGGTCGTGGGGGCAGGTTCTCTTGCACAGCTATAGCCTCCATGGTACGTCCGAGTCGATTCATGACCAAAGCATCGACGATAATCATCGTCCTCGCCGCGACGGCGGTTGCCTACGTCTTCTTCCTGACGCCCGGCGGCGTCCACTCCCAGTCCGTCGGTGATTGCTACCCCGGCCTGACGGTTCGCGCTGGAGAACGCTGCACGTACCCCGGCTCTTCCGAAGAGTTCTGGGTGGATGCCTCTGGAACAGGGTATTTCAAGAACAGCACATCCGACTACGGACTGGAAAGCACGACGAGGCGGGGAACCGATCCGCCAACTACCCACTTCAAGGCGGGGAAAGAGGGGTCCGTCTGGGTTATCGAGGCTGCGGGGGTGGACCGGGACGCGCTGGTCGCCACCGCGCCACCAACGGTCCCAACTGGACGAACAACGCCAACTGGCTGAGCGGCGCGCCCATCGACCAATGGTACGGCGTAATCGTCGACGGCAGCGGCCACGTTACAGGACTGAATTTAAGCGAAAACCGGTTGAGCGGGGAGATTCCGCCCCAACTCGGCAACCTTTCCAACCTGCAAGTTCTGGACCTCCGCGGCAATCAGTTGAGCGGGCAGATACCAGCGGGACTGGCCAGCCTTTCCAATCTCACATGGCTGGTCCTCCAGTACAACCAGTTGAGCGGGCAGATACCGGCGTGGCTGGGCAGCCTTTCCAATCTGGAAACGCTGTCCCTCTACGACAACCAGTTGAGCGGGCAGATACCGGCGGAGCTGGGCAGCCTTTCGAATCTCACATGGCTGATTCTCGGCGAGAACCGGTTGAGCGGAGAGATACCGGCTGAGTTGGGTCGCCTTTCCAATCTCACATGGCTGGTCCTCCAGTACAACCAGTTGAGCGGGCAGATACCGGCGTGGCTGGGCCGCCTTTCCAATCTGGAAATGCTGTCCCTCTACGACAACCAGTTGAGCGGAGAGATACCGGCTGAGTTGGGCAGCCTTTCCAGTCTCACATGGCTGAGTCTCGGCGAGAACCGGTTGAGCGGAGAGATACCGGCTGAGTTGGGTCGCCTTTCCAATCTGGAAGAGTTGTACCTCTTCAACAATCAGTTGACGGGCACACTTCCCTCGGGCTTGGCGAGTCTGGCGTCGCTGACGTACTTCGCCTTTGACGACAACGCCGGGCTTTGCGCGCCCACGGATGCAGAGTTCCAGACCTGGTTGAGAGGCATTCCTAATACCACTGGTCCTAATACCATTCTTCCTGAAGGGGTCGCTCCTCTCGGCCCCAACTGCTCATCGCCGACGCCTGAGCCGGCCGCCACGCCCGGGCCTGAGCCGGCCGCCACGCCCGGGCCTGAGCCGGCCGCCACGCCCGGGCCTGAGCCGACTGCCGCGCCGACACCGGAGCCGACTGCCGCGCCGACACCGGAGCCGACTGCCGCGCCGACACCGGAGCCGACTGCCGCGCCGACACCGGAGCCGACTGCCGCGCCGACACCGGAGCCGACTGCCGCGCCGACATCTGAGCCGACCGCCACGGCGACGCCGGAGCCGACTGCCACAGCGACGCCGGAGCCGACCGCCGCAGCGACGCCTGAGCCGACTGCTGCGCCGACATCGGAGCCGACCGTTCCGCCGACGCCCACATTCAGACGAGGCTTTCTGTCCAACTCTGCTGACTCTTCCCAACTCATTATTCCTGGAACTGGGGTAAACGCGCTCCACCCGTCGTTCCTGGGAATTGTTAGCATACTGGTGACGTTGGCCTTCGGCCTAATTCAACTGTCGAGAGGGAAATAGCAATGGCGACCGACAGGGAAGATGTGAGGGCAGACTCGAACCGGGAATACGCCGCGTCCATGGACGGAGAGGCGGCAGCCGCGGATGGAGATTACGGGGATGACGAGTATCTCCGCCTCGAAGCCGCGGAGGCATCCCGCGCGAGGGAGGAGATGGGGACCTCTACCGAGCACACCCCCCTGTCCGTGCTCCTGCACATGGCGATGAATGTGATGATCGGACTGCCGTTCTTTGTGGTGGGCATCTACGGGCTGACCGATCCCGACATGGACATGAGCGCCCCCTTCATAGTGGCAATGTGCGTTGGGGCGCTGCTGTTTGTCATCGGGATATATTGCAGCGTAGTCAGCCGCCCCCGGCTGAGTCTCGCGCGGGGGGAGGAGATAAAGGCGTTGCGCCATCCCTCTATGAGGACAGCCTTCGCGCGGATAGCACTCAGCATCCCATTTCTGGTTGCGGCAGGCTACCTTCTAGTGCTCACGCAGCTTCCGTACGTCTTTCCGCTCGTGGTTTTCGCGGCTGGCTTGTATATGTACTTTCGCGGCGTCGCCAAGTACTGGATAACGCGGTTCACCGTCTATTACGTTACCAACCAGAGGGTCTCGCACGTGTACAGGTTTTTCAGCCTGGATGTCAAAGAGATACCCCTCGGATCCATCAACTCCATCGGTGAGAGCAGGAGCTTGATGGAGACAATCACTGGCAGGGGCAACGTGCTCGTGTCCAGCGGCGCAACCAGCCTTCACCGGGTTGAGATACGGGAGATAAACAACCCCGGGCCGGTGGCGCAGATCATCCGAAATCTGAGGGGATAGGACGATGGGACGCGCCTCGTCTGGATTCCTACGGGCTTGCAAATAACGGTCGCCCGGTCACGTTACACTTGCGCGGGGTTGACCTGCCCCTGATCTCCGAAGTCCACGCCGAGACACAGTCCTGGTTAATGTCCGTCGCCCCGATGTCTGCGCCGTGGTCCAGCAGTGATATCGACCGTTCTAAGGATTCAAAATAGGAGGGTTGATACCTGTCAGACGACTTGAGGCTCTCTTGGAATGCCTTCCCAACCTCGCAATGGCAGAGATAAGAAACCTGCTTGATGACCATACGTCGGTTGGCGCCCGGGAGCTTAAGCTGTCAATCTTGTGTCTGAAAATGGGGTTTTGGTGGGCCGAGCCGATGGGGGGGCGCGTCATGCGTGCCCCCCATCGGCTCATTCGATCCCGCCTATGACGTAGGCACGTCAAAGGTTGGGCGCATATCCTCGGTGGCGAGCAGGCGGTTGAGCGCGTTCATGTACGCCATGGCGCTGGCAACGATGATGTCTGTATCCGAGCCGCGCCCCACGTATGCCCTCTCGTCCTTCTCGATCCGAATGGTAACGTCGCCCAACGCGTCGATACCCTCGGTGACGGAGTTGACGCGGTACTCGGTAAGGGTGTTGGGGACGTTAACCAGTCGATTGATGGCCTTATAGACGGCGTCCACCGGGCCGGTTCCCGTGGCCGCGTCGGTAACGGCGCGGTCGTCCGGGTCCTTGAGCGTCACCGTGGCGGTGGGCACGTCGTGGTTGCCGCAGGTAACCTGGATGTGCTCCAGCGTGAACACGGAGGGCACGTCGGCAATGCGCCGCTGGCTCGACATGAGCGCTATCAGGTCGGCGTCGGTCACCTCCGGCTTGCGGTCGGCCAGGTTCTTGAACGCCTCGAATGCCTCGTTCAGATCGTTCTGCTCCAGGTGGTAGCCCAGTTCGTCCAGCCGCGCCCTCAGACCGGCTCTGCCGCTGAGCTTGCCCAACACCAGCTCGTTGCTGGGCCAGCCGATGGACTGCGGGTCCATAATCTCGAACGTGGTGCGCTCCTTCAACACGCCGTCCTGGTGAATGCCGGAGGCGTGGCGGAAGGCGTTGGCCCCCACGACGGCCTTGTTGGGCTGCACGGAGAACCCGGTGATGTCGCTCACCAGCCTGCTGGTGCGGTAAATCTGTCGCGTGTCTATGCCGGTGGAGACCCCGTACATGTCCTTGCGCGTCTCCAGGGCCATGATTACCTCTTCCAGCGCCGCGTTGCCCGCGCGCTCGCCCAGCCCGTTGATACAGCCCTCGACCTGCCGAGCGCCCTCGGCCACCGCCGCCAAGCTGTTGCCGGACGCCTGGCCCAGGTCGTTGTGGCAGTGGACGCTGAGGACGGCCTTGTCTATGTTGGGCACGTTCTGCTTGATCAGATTTATACGCTCTCGGAACTCCCAGGGCATCACGTAGCCCACGGTGTCCGGGATGTTGATGGTCGTCGCGCCCGCGTCGATGGCCGCCTCCAGCATCTTGTAGAGGTAGTCCATATCGGTGCGAGTGGCGTCCATAGGCGAGAACTCCACGTCGTCACAGTAGCTCTTGGCGCGCTCGACAGAGGCTATCGCCATGTCCAAGACCTCTTCTGGGTTGCGCCGGAGCTGATGCATTATCTGCACGTCTGAGCTGGAGATGAACACGTGGATTCGAGGACGCTCGGCGTCCTTGATGGCCTCCCATGCGGCGTCCACGTCTGGCAGCACGCAGCGTGCCAGCGACGCGATGACGGGCCGGCGCACCTCGCGGGCGATGGTCTGCACTGCCTCGAAGTCGCCGGGCGAGCTGGCTGCAAAGCCCGCCTCGATTACGTCCACGCCCAGCCTGTCGAGCTGCTTGGCTATCTCCAGCTTCTCCTGCGTGGTCAGCCCGATTCCGGCGGACTGCTCGCCGTCTCTCAGAGTTGTGTCGAAGATTATTACCTTGTCGTCCTCTGGCATTTCATTCTCCTGTTGATTTTCAGTGTTCAGTAGTCAGGTCTCAGTTTCCCGGACTGGACTACCGAAGGACAACGCAGTCCGCCAAGCCGAGTCTAGCTAGGACTCGGCCCTCACGGCGGACTACGTGGGATCCCTCCATGCCGTACATGTCGTCTCCTCCCTTGATATGGTTTGATCGCGTAAGCAAACAGCAACACCCAAGTGACTGCTTTCATAAAATAGACTATCCAACCACGCAGGTATGATGCTAACTCGACCTTCTGATTGTTCGCTCCCTTGATTTCGCTCTGTCTACTTCAGGGCGACAGTCGTTCTGCGGCGCGACAGCGTAACTACCGTCCTCTTCTTGCATCGTGGCAATCAAAGCTGCCGTTTCATCGGCGATGCGTTGACGGCGTTCCAGCGTGAAATCTTTTGTGAGTTCGCTGAACTTCCTGTGTCCACTCATCAAATAAGTCTGTATCGAAATGTGGTTGTCGTGCTTACACTAGGGCCAGTTCTGGATTAAAGTTCCACACTTGCCATTTCTTGGAATTTCGTGGTGCCTAGAGCACTACAAACTGCTGGTAATCGGTCATTCAATCCCATGGATTTATGGACATCTCTCGCGCGAACCGTTACATACTCTCGTCCGTCACGGCGGGCAGGCTCGATGTAGTTAATCAGCACATACCGCCTGATTTCATCTGCTTGCGTAACAACTTTCAATTAACTCCATCCTTTCCATTCGTGTCAGCCCACACCCTTTAGGAACGATGTGGTTCCCGCGGCTTACGCCTTCAAGATTAGCGTAACAATCAGCCCAATCAACGATGGTGCCAATATCCCAAGAAGCGTTGCCAGCATCCAGAGAAAGTAGGTGCGCACCTTGCTGTCGAGATCGCGAAAAGCAGTTCGAACATCACACAAGTCTGCCTTGACGTCGCCTACTTCGCGCACTAGAAAGTCGACAGTAGCCTCTAACCTGGCTAAACTTTCGCCTTCTGGGACTTCTTGGGCTGTCGTCATGCCTGTCTACTTTTTGATTGGGAATCTCTTGCCCTTCACTCAACCAGGCGCCACAGCCCTCTGACAGGTGAACCCTCTCCGCCAATCACAACACCTTGGTTCTTCAATGCCTGTAACGAAGCGACAGCACGGGAACGGCTTTCATTGAGTCCCTGGCTGTGGAGCGGGGTACGTCGCCAAGCCACGCTGAAACAGCGAGTTGATGGCCTAACTCCTTAGGCAAGTCACACTCTTCCTCCTAGTCCGCGTCCTTGAGGAAGGACATCATGCCGCGCAGTTCCTCGCCTACGCGCTCTATCTCGTGCTCGGCATTCTCTCGGCGTAGGCGGTCGAAGCGCGGGCGGCCCTCGTCGTTCTCGGCTATCCACTCGCGGGCGAAGCTGCCGTCCTGGATGTGGGCGAGCACCTCTCGCATGTTGTCCTTGACCTTCTCATCGACCACCACCGGGCCGCGCGTGTAGTCGCCGTACTCGGCGGTGTCGCTCACCGAGTAGCGCATGTAGCCCATGCCGCCCTGGTAGAGCAGGTCCACGATGAGCTTGAGCTCGTGCATACACTCGAAGTAGGCCGACTCCGGCTGGTAGCCCGCCTCCACCAGCGTCTCGTAGGCGGCCTTGACCAGCGCGGTGACGCCGCCGCAGAGCACTGCCTGCTCGCCGAACAGGTCCGTCTCCGTCTCCTCTTTGAACGTCGTATCCAGCACGCCCGCGCGCGTGCACCCGATGCCCCTTGCGTAGGCCAGGCTGAGGGTGTGGGCGTTGCCCGTCGCGTCCTGGTGCACGGCCAGCAAGCCCGGCACGCCGGACCCCCTGGTGAACACCTCTCTCATGCGGTGGCCCGGCGCCTTGGGCGCGACCATCGAAACGTCCACGTTGGCGGTGGGGCGGATGGTGTCGTAGTGGATGTTGAAGCCGTGCGCGAACATCAGCGTGTTGCCCGGCAGCAGGTTCGGCTCGATCGACTCCCTGTACACCTCGGCCTGCAGGTGGTCGGGGATCAGCATCATAACGATGTCGGAGTCCCGCGCCACGTCCGCGACCAACCCCACCTCGAGGCCGTCCTCCTCCGCCTTGGCCTTGCTTCTGCTCCCCTCGTACAGGCCGACCTTGACGCTGACGCCGCTGTCGTGCAGGTTCAGCGCGTGGGCGTGGCCCTGGCTGCCGTATCCGATGACGCCGACGCGCTTGCCATCCAGCAGGGACATGTCGGCGTCGTTCTCATAGTACATCTTGACCATTTGGCACTCTCCTCACACACTTCCTGTTTCTAGGGTCGATGGAGTTCGGTGGGCGCTTGCGGCGCGTTCCGCGTTTCCATTCATCCCGCGGGTAAGGGCGATGGTTCCTGTGCGCATTACCTCCAGCAATCCAAAGGCGCGGAGAAGGTTTTGCAGGGAATCTATCTTGTCCTCGTCGCCGGTCACCTCGATGATGAGCGACTCTGGGGCTACGTCCACGATGTTGGCGCGGAAGATGTCCACTATCTGCATAATCTCGCTGCGGTTCTGAACGTTGGCGCGCACTCGAATCAGGCCCAGTTCCCTGGTCACAGTGTTCTCGTTGGACATGTCGGTGACCTTCACCACGTCGATTAGCTTGTGGAGGTGCTTGGTCACCTGCTCCACCACGGCCTGGTTGCCCTCCACGACGAAGGTCATTCGGGACAGGTCGGGAACCTCGCTCTGGCCCACGGCGAGGCTGGAGATGTTGAAGCCCCGCCGTCGGAACATGCTCGAGACGCGGTTGAGAACGCCGGGCTTGTCCTCGACCAGCGCCGTGATGGTGTGCCTGGAAGACAGTCCGGTGGTCGTCATCTGTTCACCTCTTGGAGCGTGGGCTCCTCCATCAGCTGGTCAATCGCGGTACCCGCCGGAATCATCGGATACACGTTGTCCTCCTGCTCCACGATGAAGTCAACCACCGCGGGGCCGTCGTAGTTCATCGCCTGTTCGATGGCCGCCCTGACCTGCGTCTTGTCCGTCACCCTGATGCCCAACATGCCAAAGGCTTCCGCGAGCTTCACGAAGTCCGGGTTGTGGGTATATTGTGTGGCGACGTAGCTCTTTTCGTAGAATAGCTGCTGCCACTGGCGAACCATGCCCAGGCAGTTGTTGTTCATGATGGCGAACTTGACTGGAATCCTGTTCTCCACCAGGGTCGCGAGCTCTGCCATGGTCATCTGAAAGCCGCCGTCGCCCGCGATAGACCACACGACCCTGTCGGGCCTGCCCACCTGCGCGCCCATCGCGCCGGGCACCTCGTAGCCCATCGCTCCCGAACCGCAGGAGGAGATGAGCGAGGATTGCTCCTTGAAGGGGTAGTGCTGTGCGGCCCACATCTGGTGCTGGCCCACTCCTGTCACTATCAGGGCGTTGCCATCGGTGGCCTGGGCGATCTGCTGGATGATATACCTGATTTGCAACGCCTCGTGGTCGTTGGGGTCCACCAACGGGTGCTCTCGCTTCAGCTCGTCTATCCGTCCGAGCCAGTCGAGACGCGAACCTGGCTCCACCTGTTTGTTGAGGGCCTGGAGGGTGCGCTTGAGGTCACCCACTATAGGTAGGTCCACGGGTATGTTCTTCCCAATCTCAGACGGGTCGATGTCCACGTGGATCTTCTTGGAGTTGAGGGCGAACGTGGCGGTGTTGCCGGTAATCCGGTCGTCGAAGCGCATCCCAAGCGCTATCAACAGGTCCGCCTCGTCTATGGCCAGACTGGCGTAGGCCATGCCGTGCATCCCCGGCCAGCCCGCGTAGAGAACGTGGCTGGTTGGGAATGAGCTTACACCCATGAGCGTGGTGATGACGGGAATCTGGGTCTTCTCGGCGAACTCCCTCAACTCGTCGTAGGCGCGTGAGAGTATCACGCCATGACCGGCAAGTATGACCGGCTTCCTGGCCTTCTTTATGAGCTGTGCGGCCCTTCTGACCTGACCCGAATGAGGCGCCAGATTGGGCTTGTAGCTGGGAAGGTCCGGGGTTTCGGGATACACGAACTCCGCCACCTCGTTGAACACGTCCTTCGGGATGTCCACCAGCACCGGGCCGGGTCTGCCCGTGGTGGCTATGTAGAACGCCTCCCTGATGACCCTGGGGATTTCCGCGGCGGTCATGACGAGGTAGTTGTGCTTGGTGATGGGCAGGGTTATGCCCGTGATGTCGGTCTCCTGGAAGGCGTCGGAGCCGATGGCGGCGCGCCCGACTTGGCCGGTGATGGCGACCATCGGAACCGAGTCCATCTGTGCGGTGGCGATGCCGGTCACGAGGTTGGTCGCGCCGGGGCCGGAGGTGGCCCAGCAGACGCCGGGGCGTCCGGTAGCGCGCGCATAGCCGTCGGCGGCGTGCGCCGCGCCCTGCTCGTGACGCACGAGGATGTGATTCAGCCCTGGAAACTCGGGCAGAGTCTGGTAAAGGGGCAGAATGGCGCCGCCGGGAAGGCCGAATATCACGTCCACGCCTTCCCGCAACAGGCTCTCGCATACCATCTGCCCGCCGTTCATTTTCATGGGGAGTACCTCCATGGTGGCTAGTGGGACCAAAAACCTAAAACAAAAATCCCGTCCCTACGCAAAGGGACGGGATCGTGAATCTCGTGGTACCACCCAATTTATCCCGTCTGCCGCAAGCGAACTCGCAGCAGATTTGGGGATCACTCGATGGCTGTAACGGAGCCAACCGCCCGGCCCTAAGCAAACAGAAGAGGAACTAAATTACCAATCGCGCAGAGCGCGTCGTGAAAACGTATCTGCTCTGCGGCGACATATCTCCTCTAACTCCCTTCAGGTCGGGTGCTCCGGGGCGAGTTCTCGAAGGTCCTGGCGTCGGCTCCCACCGTCTCCGACTCT
Organism: Dehalococcoidia bacterium; assembly: GCA_965217565.1. Lineage (GTDB taxonomy): Bacteria > Chloroflexota > Dehalococcoidia > Lucifugimonadales > CATOSD01 > CBDCIS01. Next base: position 63,803 of record CBDCIS010000003.1, on the reverse strand, counting down.
CTGTGGCCGGCGCCTCCGATACTACTCCCCATCACGGCATCTGTGAAATATGTAACATTTGGACTAAGAGGACATGTTAGCAAAAACGGGCGGCAATGTCAACGTTGGCTTCGTGGCGGAAATCCTCCGACGGCCGTCTATGTTTGGTAATGTGATAACATCGGACTAGATTTGAGGTGCGACTGTTGCTGCTCCGTGCTCCTGAGAGAGGCATGGCCCTCTACCCGCCGGGATGATGGGCGGTTATGCGGCTAAGCCGGCCCGTTGCTTAGGTGAAGATGATGGCTCTCAAGTTAGGAGGCGCCGTTTCCAAGCTACTCATAGCCGTGGCCGCGATCTTGTGTGTAGTCTTTTTCCTGTCCGGTGAGCGCTAAGACGTCGCGGACAGCGTGTATGCTCAAGATAGGGCGGCGGTGATTCGCGAAGTGGAACCTGGGCCGCCCCACTGCATTGAGTTGGACTCGCACCTTGTAACGTACCGGACCCTAACCATATTGGGGGCCTATCTTCCCACGACCGACGCTGGTAGGCTGCAATTTCGTCAGGTGGGTACTAATACCCTCAGCCCGTTGTTCCACGATGAACCTCGTTGGGAAAGCCCAAACTGGGTGTCGCTGGACATGGGGCTGATCGAGGATGAACTGTGGCAGAATCCGAAGATGACGCTTCAGGTGCGAGTCACTGACGCTAACGGCGAGCAACTTTCCGGCTGGTCGAATGGGTTCAAGGTAGTGAAGGAAGCCGGCGATTGCTCCAGGCCCAGACCAGCTCCGTTCCCGCCGACGCCGCCCACGCGCGGGGCTGCGGGCGACCTCTGGGCAGACGTTATCATTGGAAAGCCTGACTTTTCGCAGACCAGCCCCAAGAGTGTCGTGCCGTTCAAGCTGTTCAACCCCGGGGGAGTCCTGGTGGATCGGTCCTCGGCTCCGGGAAGAGCGTACATCTGGGATGGTGGCAACAGCCGCATCCTGGGGATAGACCTCGCCGAGTGCTACGCGGGCGAAAGTCCTTGCTCCGCCGACGTCGTTATTGGGCAGCCGTCCGGGTACGGCCATGGGGCGTGCAACGGCGACAGCTCCTTCCAAGGCTTCCCCGTCCGAGCGACCGCCAGGGCGGACACCCTCTGCGGTATAGCCGAGCAGGCTCTGAGTCCGTTGGAGACGCACACGTTCGTAACCATGGCCGTGGACGGCAGCGGCGCGCTGTACGTGCCGGACACCTACAACAACAGGATACTGAAGTACGAAGATCCCTTCGCCACCGATTCCGTCGCCGATGAGGTCTGGGGCCAGTGGGACTTCGCGGGCTCTACGTGTAACCGGGGCGGCCCTCGCAGGCCGACGTCGGAGACACTCTGCTTTCTCTCGGCCACCAACTTCCCCCTGGCGAACCGTTACGGCAACGGCGTCGAAATCGACCTCGAAGGCAACATGTGGGTGGCAGACGGGGGCAACAACCGCGTCCTGCGCTTTCCCGTGGACCCCGCCACCGGAGAAATCGCGAAAGCCGCGGACCTGGTGTTAGGGCAGAGCGGCTTCTACAACGAAGAGGCGGGCGACGACCTGAACGAGATGCACGCACCTTCCGCCGCGAGGATGGCGGAAAATGGCCGGCTCTACGTGTCTGACACACTCAATGACAGGGTTCTCGTGTTCAAGCCCCCCTTCGAGTCGGGAATGGAAGCCTCGCAGGTGTTCGGTTCCGGTTTTCGGCGTCCCACGTCCCTGGAGATAGACCCGGCCGGCCAGGGCGTCTGGGTGAACGACTCGGCCAATTACATGGTCGAGTTGTGGGACATGCAGGGGGCCTCGGTCCTAAAGGTGCTGGGCAAGGATTATTATCAACCGACGCGCGAGTGCGGTGTATGGTATTCGGGGCTGCCGGGAGGCCTACACCTATGCCCAATCGCCGGAGGGGTCGGCGTGGACGGCTTTGGCAATGTTCTGGTATCGGTGTTCCTGGACACCGCCGAGGTCGTCCGCTTCCCCTCCCCTACGGCCGGTGACGCGCAGGGCGTCCGACCGGACAGGAGGCTCTTCTACCCGCCGGGAGGCACGAACTTGAAGGACTTGAGCAGCATACATTCCGCCAGGGGCGTTGCCGTCTGGGAAGACCAGTTGATAGTTTCCGACATAGGCCGCTTGCTGTTTTGGAACGGCCTCGACACGCTCGTCAGCGGCCAGCCCGCCGATGGAGTGGTTGGAGACGATTTCACATTCGAGGGGTTGACTGTCTGCTGCGGCAGAATCAAGGTGGATGATGCGGGCAGGCTGTGGCTACTCGGATTCGAGGGCGTTAACGTCTTGGAAGTTTACCAGCTGCCGCTCACCGAGAACTCGGTGCCCCTGCACGCCATCTTTACTACTGAGACCACCTTTCCCATCCTGGACCAGAAGTTCAGAATCAAACTGGGGCGCCGCATCTTCGGGATCGCGCCTGTGGGCAGCGGGGAGTTCGTCTGGCTGTCCGATACGGACAACCACCGGGTGCTGCGCATTCGCGACCCTCTCACCAATCCAGTGGTGGATGCCATCTTGGGGCAGCAGAGCGCGTTCGCCAACGAATGCAACCGCGGCCGATTTCCCGCGGCCGATTGGAACGAGCTTTTCACTGGTGCGCATAGGGGCTTGCTCTGCTCTCCCGGGGCGCTTTCAATCGACCGGTTGGGAAACCTCTACGTCTCCGACCATGGACTGGAAGTTGAGGGGAACCGGCGTCTGCTGGTATTCAAAGCGGATTCTCTGCCTACCGACAATACGCAGGCCACGTTCGGTCGGGGCGCGGTAAAGGCTTTCACTCAATCCTCAAGGGGGGTCAGCAACCTGTGGGTGAGTGCCTTCTGGGAACGCGAATCGGTGATCGAGAGGCGGCTCGGCGTCTCTGCCCTGTCGGCCTCAACCTGGGAAACAGCCTTCGACAGCACGAACAGGATGGTGGTGGGATATAACGCCTACGTAGGGCCGAGGTTCGTCGGCGTCTATGACGACCCGTTGGGTAAGGACAAGCTCCCCACTGCGTACCTGTACGACCTCGGCTCGATGCCGTACACGGCCACGTTCGACGACAACGACAACCTGTATGTGGGCGACATCAACAGGGGAAGAGTACTCGTGTACCACAACCCGTTCGCCAACCCTCTTTCCGATTCGACGCCAAGCTCATCGGCTATCACGCCGCCGACGCCGGAGTACCCGGTCACCATAGAGTCGGTTACCCCTGAGCCACCGTATTGTGTCGTGCGCAGTTCGCGGCGCGGCTATGAGAAAAGGCTGCAGTTCCAGTTGAGCGCCATACCCGAGAATTGGCTGCATCTGAGGCTTCAATTCCGCAGGCCAACGGACGTTCATAGGAGAGAGCTAGACCTCTTCGATCGCAGATTTGTGCGAGTAGAAAGAGCTAGTATCATTGTTGACATGGGCAGATTCGGCAGTAGTCTCTGGAGCCATCGCGAAGAGTTGACGCTGACCGCCAGGCTCGTTTCGAGGGAAGGTACGCCTCTCACGAACTGGTCGCCGGCATTCGTGCTCGCCGAAGACGAAGAGGCCTGCGGCGTCGCCCTGCCAACACCAACACCGACGCCGACGCCGGAGCACGAACCTATACCCACAGCGGCGACTGCGCCGGAGCGCCAAGCCACACCCAAAGCGTCTTCGCCGCTGGAGTATCAGGTCACTTTCGAGTCGGTTACCCCTGAGGCTCCACTCTGTGTCTTGCGCAATTCGCAGCGCGGCTATGAGACGCGGCTGCATTTCCAGTTGAACTCCGTACCGAAGAACTGGCTCCATCTGAGGCTGCAATTCCGGGGCCGGACGGACGAGCAAAGCGAAGAGCTAGACCTCTTCCAACGCTTGTTTGTGCGAGTGGAAGAAACCGGAATCATCATTGCGGCAGACAGATTGGGTCATCGGCTCTGGAGCGATCGCGAGAGGTTGGAGCTGACCGCCAGGATCGTCACGCGGGATGGTTCGCCCGTTACGGACTGGTCGCCGGATTTAGTACTCGCCCAGGACGAAGAGTCCTGCGGCGTCTCCTGGCCCACACCGACACCGAGGCCAACGCCAACGGCCGCTCCTATGGCTACGCCGACCACAGTGCCCACTGTGATACCGGCGGCCGCTTCCACATTGACGCCAACGCTTGCTCCACTGCCGACGTTGACGCCGACGCCGACCGTGGCGGCGACTGCCACGTTGGCGCCCACTCCCAGACATACTCCAACGCTGTCGCCAAGGTCTACACCCACGGCCACCGCTGTGCCGACACCGCAACCGGCCGCTCAGCTGCAGCAGGTTTCCAGTCCGACAGCGCCGCCGACGCACGCTCCGCCGGCTAGCCCACAGGGCGGCGGTTGCAATTCAGCGACGACCGAGCGGCATGCGGGCGTGGAGTTCGGCATGTTGATGTTCCTGCTAACTCCGCTCAGTCTGCTCGCCTGGAACAGGCGGCGCAGCGCATTCAGGTCGCGGAAAGGTGGCGGGCGCAGTTGAGCGGCGCCGTTAATGGAGCCCCGGCGTTCAGCCGAGTCGCTCGCGGCTCTCGCGTATCATGCTGACCATCTCATTGGTTGTGATGTCGAGGTCAACGCCTTCAACGTCGAGCGGGTAGCCTTCTGACGACACCGGCTGCAACACGAAGGTCTGCCTGTTCTTGCGGCGTGTTTTGACTGCTCCATCCCTTCTGTCCTTCTGGACATGGCCCTGCTGCGGGAGTATCCTAGTGCCGGCTGGCAGGCACGCAGTCTCCATCTGAACCAATAATGAGGAGGGCATGGAGTTGGCAAAGTTCAAAGTGGTTACCCAGAGGCCTCCAGGGGTTACCTTCGACATGGCGGGCGGCTCCTACGAGCTCGAGATGGAGTCTCTGGCTCCGATTGACGCGGAGATTATCGAGGTGCCGGCGAACACCGAGGCTGAGTTCATAGACGCCGCACGGGACGCCGACGCCATCATCGCCAGGGGGCGCCGCATCTCGTCGGACATCATCAACGGCCTGGAAGCCTGCAAGATCATCGCCCTCGGCAGTGTGGGCGCGGATTCGGTCGATGTCGCCGCGGCGACCGAGCGCAACATACCGGTGACCAACGTGCCCGACGTTTTCATTGAAGAGGTCGCCGACCACACGCTGATGTTGCTGTTGGCGTCCTTCCGCCGTCTTACGACGATGGACAGATTGGTCAGGGAGAACCGCTGGAGCGAGGGGCGTCCGCTTCTTTCGGAGATCCCGCGGCTGATGGGCCAGACGCTGGGCTTCGTGTCATTCGGACACGTTGCTAGGGCGACGGCGGTCCGAGCGAGGGCGTTCGGGGTGCGTATGTTGGCCTACGACCCCTACATAGAAGAGCTTATGATGACCGACTACGGCGTGGAGCCAGTCGGCCTGGCGGAACTTCTCCAACGCTCGGACATCGTCTCGATGCACGCGCCCTCTACGCAAGAGGTTTATCACATGCTCACCGAGGAGCACTTCAGGCAGATGAAGCCGACGGCTCTCTTCATCAACAACGGCAGGGGGCCGACGGTGGATGAGAACGCGCTGATCAAGGCGCTGCAGGAGGGCTGGATAGCGGGCGCGGGCCTGGACGTGCTGGAAGAGGAGCCGCCCAACCCGGAGAATCCGCTGCTGCACATGGACAACGTAATCCTGACGCCGCACGTCGCGTCGGCATCGGCCAGGATGGGACCGGAGACGCGGCGGCGTGTGGGGCAGGAGATAGCGCTCGCCCTCAGCGGACGCTGGCCTAGGACATGCGTCAATCCCTCGGTGCTGGAAAAGACGTCGCTGAGACGCTGGCAGCCGTATTCGATGGGCAGAGGGCCGGGCTCCTAGAAGCTCTCGAGACAACGATACGCGACAAAGGGAGGCACATATGAGATTCGGCATGTTCGACACAATCAGATGGCATCAGGACGTATCAGGGGAACAGACCGTCATCAATGCCCTTGAGCAGATCGAGTTCGCCGACCAACAGGGAATTCAGGACATTTGGCTGGGAGAACACCATTTCTCCAGGCACGGCATTCTGTCCGGCATCTTCTCGTTCATGGGCGCTGTGGCCGCCAAGACCAAGAATGCCCGGATCGGCACCTCCATTGTAGTTCTGCCGTTCCACAACCCGGTCCAGGTCGCTGAAGAGGCTGCAACCATCGATATCATCTCAAATGGACGGTTCAATCTGGGTGTTGGCGTGGGATACCAAGCCCAGGAATTCCATGGTATGGGCGTGGACATCAAGCAGTCCAGGGAGATGTTCAGAGAGTATCTCGAGGTTGTCACCAGATGCTGGGAGGAGGGAGCGATCACCTACAAGGGCGACTTCGTGAACATCGAGGACATTTGGGTAATACCAAAGCCTATCCAGAAGCCTGGACCGCCCATCTACATCGCTGTCAGCACCAGCCCCGAAAGCGTTGATTTCGCAGCCAGAATAGGTGTGCCCATCCTGGTGGGCGGCCCAACCACTACGCTCGGCCAGACTCCCCGGGTGGTGCGGATGTGGCACGACCGAATGGAGCATTACGGTCATCCGCATGAGGATGTCGATCTACCGGTGAGCGCCAACGTCTATCTGGCCCCAACCATGGAAGAGGCGGAAAGCGACATCAGAGGACTGGAGGCCCAGATCAATGAGGAGTTCCGCCGTATAGGCAACCCAGCCGACAAGGACGGCAACATTCCAGAAAACTACAGGCATTGGGTCCATAGGGACCGGGACCGCATCGAGGCCGCCGAACGCGCCAGGCAGGAGGGAATCAAACCGCTGGTGGGCACGCCTGAGGTCGTATGCGAGCGACTGGAGGTCCTCCGATCTAAGGGAATCAACAGGATTTTCGGTAAGTTTGGCGCCGCCGGGCTGGACCAGGAAAAGTCGCTGCGATGTATCGAGCTGTTCGCGTCCCAGGTTATGCCGGAGTTTATCGAGGAGCTGGTCCCTGCCGACTAGAATGCTCAAATTCACCAACTTCCTCTTCCCCCACTCGGCCACCCCGGACACCGATTTCGTGGCGGTAACCGATGCGCTCCGTGAGGCCGAACTCACCGAGGAACTGGCCTTCGATGGGGTTTGGCTCGGTGAGCATCACATCGACGGCGCCTGCGCTTACGTCGATCCCGTGACCTTTGCCGCAGCCGTGGCCGCACGCACAGAGCGCATCAAGATAGGCTTTGCCGCCGTACAGATGGCGCTCCATCACCCTATCAGGCTTGCCGAACAGATATCGCTGCTCGACAACATCAGCCGCGGGCGGATTATCCTCGGTATTGGCAGAGGGACGGCTTACAACTTCTATGAGTACAGGAGCTACGGTATTCCCTTCTCGGAGGCGCAGGGCAGGCTGGTCGAGTCTGAACGGATTCTGTCCCAGGCCTGGACCACCGAGAACTACAGGCACAAGGGCGACTACTTCGATGTTGAGCTTCCGGCGCTCAGGCCAAGGGTGTACCAGAAGCCCCATCCGCCTATAGTCCGAGCTGTCGCCACCGAGGGGTCCATGGTGGAGATGGCGAAGCAGGGAAGGCCCCTGATGCTGGTTGTTCAGCCTGACGAGGAAACAGAGCGGCGTTTCGATGTTTACCGGACCACGATGAGAGACACCGGATACAGCGAAGAGACGGTCCAACGCAATATGGACAATTGCTGGATCTGGCGCAACATCTATGTGGCCGAGACTGATGCCGAAGCCGTAAGTCTGGCAACCGAAGTTCACGAGGCCAGCCGCAAACACATCGATGAGACGCGCCTGCGCCTGAACACTGCGGATGAGATGGCATCCGTGCGTACCGGTCTCTCCGACCCTAGATTCAGAGTCGAAAACAGCATGATCTATGGCTCGCCCGATACCGTTGCAAAGCGTATCGAACGGCTGAGCAGGATTGGCATTGGGGGTCTGATTCTGCATTTCAGAGTCGGACCTATGTCCTGGGAGGACAACGAACGAAGTCTGCGACTGTTCGCGGAGAAGGTTATGCCCAGGTTTAGATGAACTCCGAGCTACGGGACTATAGGGAGCGGAGTTTGAGTCGGAGCGGCTACTCTCAACCTAGCGCGCCAATCGATCAATCAGTAGCAAGAGACTTCGTACAGTTGCCGAAGCGGCAGCTTGCGCTAACGATGGCGGGTGTGCTGCTCGCCATGTTCTTGGCGGCGCTCGATCAGACGGTCGTCGCAACCGCCATGCCACAGATCATCCTGGACCTCGGCGGATTCGACAGGTACACGTGGGTGACCACGGCTTACCTGGTGGCCTCCACGGCGGCTGTCCCGATTGTGGGGCGTCTAACGGACATCTATGGCCGAAAGCTATTCTATGTGGGAGGAATAGCCGTATTTCTGGTGGGCTCTGTGCTTGCTGGAACGAGCCAGACAATGAACCAGCTAATCGCGTTTCGCGCGCTGCAAGGACTGGGCGGAGGCGTGATCATGGCTAACAGCTTCGTTGCCATCGCGGACCTCTTTCCACCTGAGACACGCGGCAAGTACCAGGGATTCATTGGCGTCGTATTCGGAATGTCATCGGTCCTTGGCCCTACGCTCGGCGGCTTCATCACTGACAACCTCTCCTGGAACTGGGTCTTCTTTGTCAACATTCCGATAGGCATCCCGGTACTCCTGCTCATCACTCTGCTGTTCCCCAAAATAGCGCCCGAGGTTGAAAGTCGGAAGCTGGACTACGCTGGTATGGTGACGCTGGTCCTCGCGGTGGTGCCGACTCTCTTGGCGCTGTCCTGGGGCGGCGTGCACTACGGTTGGGCCTCTCCGCAGGTGATCGGCACCTTGCTGTTCGGGGCATTGATGGCCGTCACCTTCGTTTTCGTGGAAGCGAGGACCGAATCTCCCATCATGCCTCTGGAGATCTATCGAAATCGCATGGTTGCGGTCTCTCTGATAGTCACCTTCCTGACCGGATTCGGCATGTTCGGAGGGACCGTCTTCATTCCGCTGTTCTTCCAGGGGGTGCTTGGCGCTTCGGCGACCAGCAGCGGCAGCTTCCTGACACCGATGATGCTGGGGATCGTAGTCGGAGCGACCGTGTCGGGACAGCTGCTTTCCAGAACCGGTGAGCGCTACCGGATACAGGCGCTTATCGGGACGGCGATAATGGCCATGGGGATGTACTTGGTCTCCACGATGAGTGAGACCACGTCTTTCGCGCGCGCGGTCGGGTACATAGTAGTAATGGGGATTGGACTGGGGACTACGCTACCTCTGTTCATGCTCGCGGTGCAGAACTCAATCCCGTTTAGACTCATGGGCGCCGCGACCTCTGCCCTGCAGTTCTACAGGTCTGTGGGAGGAATGCTTGGGCTCGCGATACTCGGAGCGGTAATGGTCAACAGGTTTGCTTCCAACTTGGAGGCCTCCCTGCCAAGTCGAGTCCAAGAGGTCCTGCCAATCGACCGCCTAAATGCGTTGAAGGAGAACCCACAGGAGTTGCTCGATCCGAATTCAATGGCCTCGTTGGAGCCAATCTTCGCCGCTGCCGGACCGGGTGGGACGCAGCTTGCGGAACAGTTCCTTGTTGCCCTCAGGACATCGCTGGCCGGGGCTATCGGTGACGTGTTTGCCGTAAGCGTCCTGCTAGTCGCCGCATCGGTGGTTGCCTCGGCGTTCCTCGGCGGTCGGAGACCGGATGCGGCGCGGTAAGAACCCCGAGAGCACCCGGCTCAGGTGGACTAAAGGAAGCAACTACGCTCCAAGCTAGGCGTGCCGTTTGACCTAATTTGTACACCAACTACCAACAGGCAAGTGAGCTATGAGCTATCGACTGGGGGTGGACGTCGGGGGCACCTTCACCGACCTCGCCCTCTACGACACCGAGACGAACCGACTGGAGTTAACCAAGACTCCTTCGACGCCGCTCAACCAGGCGCTCGGAGTCATCGCCGGCATCCGCGAACTGATGGAGCGCCACGCCGTTTCTCCGGACCGGGTCGACTTCTTCATTCATGGTACTACGGTGGCGACGAACACGCTCTTGGAGCGTAAGGGCGCGAAGACGGCCCTGATCGTTACCGCGGGGTTCCGGGACATTCTGCAGATAGGGCGGCAGGACAGACCGAGCCTCTACGACTGGCGTATTCGACGCTCCGACCCGCTCGCGCCCCGTCACCTGCGTTTCGAGGTGTTGGAACGTGTGGTTCACACCGGGGAGGTGTTGGTTCCCATTCAGGACGAGGCGCTGGACCGCGTTATCGAGCGGATCGAGGACGCCGATGTGGACGCCGTCGCCGTGTGTCTCCTACATTCCTATGCCAATCCGGCGCACGAACGGGCCATCGGAGACGCCATCAGCCGGGCGCTTCCCAATACCCCGGTCTCTCTTTCACACCAGATATTGCCGGAGTTCAAAGAGTATGAGCGGATGAGCACGACAATCATCAACGCGTACGTTGCGCCCGTCATGGAGCGGTATCTTAGGCGACTCGAGGAGAGCATCTCCGAAGTGGGCCTCAAGTCGGAGCTGTACATCATGCAGTCCAACGGCGGAACTATGGGCATCGAGACCGCTATCGAGCGGCCGGTGCATACGATTCTGTCCGGACCAGCGGCGGGGGTTATCGGCGCAGTCGCTATTGCTCAGCAGGCGGGGAAGCCCAATAGCATCTCCATCGATATGGGCGGCACGAGCTTTGACGTGTCGCTATCGTATCGGGGCGAGGTTCGGCGAACTCAGGAGAGCGAGCTCGAACGCTTGCCGATCAAGTTGCCTATGGTGGACGTCCACACCCTCGGCGCGGGCGGCGGAAGTGTTGCGTGGATAGACCCTGGAGGAGCGCTTCGAGTTGGGCCACGCAGCGCGGGCGCAGATCCGGGGCCCGCTTGCTATGGGAACGGAGGTTTGGAGGCGACTGTGACAGACGCGAACCTGGTTCTCGGCAGGCTTGGCGCAACGAGTCTTCTCGGCGGAACGATGACGCTGGACACAGCGTTGGCCCAGAGCGTCATCACCGAGCGCGTCGCCCGTCCACTGGGTCTGAGCTTAGAGGAGGCTGCCGAGGGGATCGTGCAGGTCGTCAACGCCAGTATGGTCAAGGGTATCCGCGTGGTATCGGTGTCCAAGGGATATGACCCGCGCGAGTTTTGCCTCGTGGCGTTCGGCGGGGCCGGCCCGCTCCACGTCTCAGAGCTTGCCCAGGAGATGGACATCCCGACCGTCCTTGTCCCCGTCGCGCCCGGCGTCACCTCGGCCCTGGGACTGCTGATGGCGGATCTGAGGCATGACTTCGCGCAGACGGCGCTCAAACCAGGCAGCGAGCTGTCCCCAACGGAGATCACATCCTGGTACGAACAACTCGAAGCGCAGGCGATGGAGCAGATGTCTCGTGAGGGAGTCGCGCCAGAACGCGTGACGCTCGGCCGAGCGGCCGACGCGCGGTACGTGGGCCAGGGCTACGAGCTGGAGGTGGCGGTCGCTTCCGGCAAGCTCGAACAGCGGCACGTCGATGAAATCATGGAACGCTTCCACGACGCCCACGCTCGCAGCTACGGGTACGACTCGCGCGACAACGCGATCGAGGTCGTCAACCTGCGGGTAACGGCGTTGGCGGCCATGCCACGCCCGGAGCTTGCCCGCGCATCGGGGGACGCAGGCGGGGATCCGTCGGGCGCTCTCATAGGCGAGCGTGAGGTCTATTTCAGAAACAGACCCGTCAGAGCGCGAATCTACGACCGCTCAAGGCTTCGGCCCGGAGACGCGATGACGGGGCCGGCAATTGTCGAGCAGCTCGATTCAACGACTCTCGTGTGGGCGGACCAGACGGCGACGGTGGACCGTTACCTCAACCTTCTTTTGACCCGTCGATAGCGCCGCCGCCGCTTCAAGAGGTTTCCTAATGACACAGTTCAACGTGGATCCAATTACCCTGGAAGTGATGCGAAACGGGTTCTATTCCATCGCGGACGAGATGATTGCCGCGCTGATTCGCGCCAGCTACTCCACCAACATCAAGGACCGACGGGACACGTCAGGGGCGATATACACGGGCTCGGGCGAAGTAGTCGTCGTTGCGCAGAGCGAGATAGGCACGCCGGTGCACCTTGGCACGATGCACTCTGCTGTCCTGACTGCCCTGGAGCAGTACCCGTTCGATGAACTTGAGCCGGGCGACGCCGTAGCGCTGAACACGCCCTACCCCGCCGGCCCGGGCCATCTCAATGACTTGGCGCTCATATCGCCTGTGTTCTTCGACGGCGAGCTTATCGCTATTACGGCCAACCAGGCGCATCACGTCGATATGGGCGGTTTTGCGCCAGGCTCCATGCCGTTCGGCGTTACCGAGATATTCCAGGAGGGCCTGCAAATACCAACTGTGCGGCTGTTTCACAAGGGAGAGCTCGTCCGCGACCTGTGGGCGGTCATCTCTCAGAACGTGCGTCCACAGACAGAGGTCCGCGGCGACCTGCTGGCGCAGTTTGCCGCCAACAACGTCGCGGAGCGAAGGCTGTGTGACCTAGCGTCACGATATGGCGTCGATATGGTGAGGCAGTACCTGGACGAGATGTTGAATTACTCGGAACGCAGGATGAGGGCCGCGCTGAAGCTGATCCCTGAGGGCAGGTACGAGTTCGAGGACGTAGTGGAGGGCGATGGCATCAGCGAGGCCCCGATTACCATCAGGGTACAGATCGAGGCGAAGGGCGACTCGTTCATTGCCGACTTCACGGCCACCGACGACGCCTGCCGAGGCCCACTCAACTGCCGGTGGCCCTCGGTCGCCGCCTGCGTCTATTATGTCTTGAAGGCCTGCCTGGACCCCGAACTGCCGCCCAACGCGGGGGCTTACCGTCCGATTGAGATCAGGGTTCGGGATGGCAGCCTTCTCTCCGCACGGTATCCGACGGCGGTCTGCAACGCCAACATCATCACGACGCAGCGGATAACGGACGTGCTGCTAGGCGCCCTGGCTCCGGTGATTCCCGAGAGGGTGTTGGCGGCGTGCTCAGGCACGATGAACCTGCTCAACATCGGTGGGATAGACCCGCGCAACGGCATCTACTACAACTTTGTCGAAACCTACGCCGGTGGCCAGGGCGCGATGCACGACGCGGACGGGATGGATGCCGTCCAGAACCACATGACGAACACTCGCAACGCCCCGGTCGAGGCAATAGAACTGGCGTATCCCCTGCTGGTCGAATCCTATGGACTCGTGCCGAACAGCGAGGGCGCGGGACACTATCGCGGCGGGTTGGGCATTCAACGCAGCCTGCGCGTGCTTGGCGAGAACGCCACCCTCACGCTCAGTTCCGACCGGGAAAAGACTAGCCCGTGGGGCTTGTTCGGAGGGGCGGATGCCTCGCCGTCGGAGTGCGTCATACGGCCGCCGGGCGGGCTGACGTCCAATAAACTCCCGTCCAAGGTCACGACCACGGTGCCGAGCGGGCACACCATAGCAACGCGGACGCCCGGCGGCGGCGGTTGGGGTGACCCAAAGACCCGCGACCCCGAGGACGTGCTCCGCGACGTGATCGAAGAGTTCATCTCGCCTGAGCGAGCAATGACGGAGTACGGCGTAGCAATAGACGCAGAGAGCATGACGATTGACCGAGAAAGGACGGCGTGGTTACGGGGATAGAGGGGACAGCTAATCTACCGCGGCAATCGCACGTAGATTGAGAGGGCGCGACGCCTCCGAAGGAGGTCACCCAACTGGCGAGTGGCTCATGCTTGCATCGCCGAGAGCGCAAGCGCCGGAGACTACTTAACGGCTAATGAAGTGACCCGCCTCGGACTCGAACCGAGAACCTACTGATTAAGAGTCAGTTGCTCTGCCAAATTGAGCTAGCGGGCCGCCTGAGATGGGCCATCTAATTCTAGTCTTCCCCGGCTTTAGCAGTCAAGACGGTCGTGGGGCCGGAGCCTGTATCAATTTAGTCGGTAGGGACGTTCCCTTGTGGGCGCCAAGGTATGGGAAGGAGGATAGGCACAAAACCTGCCCCTGCCGGCGTTCCCTTGTGGGTGCGCAGGGTTTGCCCCTGTAAGATAGCGCTTACTAAATTGAAACGGCTTCTGCTGAGGGTCGCGTGGGAGCAACTCAGGGGCTGGTAGGCGCTAGGTTCGGGGCGCGGCAACACGGCGTCTTGGAAACCGGACCTGGGCCGCGCGGAGGCGAAGGATGTCCCAACGCGTCGAGGCAGCGAAGACCTCGCCTTCGCGGTGTGCTATGCGTCGGCGCCTACTCGGAAACGGGTCCGGAGACGCGGATGTGTTGCGCCCACCGCACGGGCATGGCAACGGTTCGACCGCGAACGCGCAGTCCGACATGCCCCACTCTGAGATCGATGTCCTCTACCAAGACTTCCTCTCCCGATAACAGACCGTTGTCGTGAGCAAAGTGGAGAAGCTCGCTGTCGTCTTCCCCCTCTTCGGTAATCCTCCAAACGATCACGCTTTCCCCAGTGCTGGTATTGGTCATTTTGCGTGCGCCGAGAAGCCGCTCTTCGTCTGGCGAGCCGGGAAAGGGATTGCCATGCGGGCAGGTCGTCGGCCTGCTCAGCCTTTCGTAGAGGTAATCCTCCAGCTTGGGTGATAGGGTATGCTCAATGCGTTCCGCCTCGTCGTCAGCGTCAGCCCATTTGAAGCCCAGCGTGTCCACCAAGAGCCTCTCTATTATGAGGTAGTGCCGTCGGATGATCGACTCGGCAATGCTGCGTCCTTGAGTGGTTAGCTGGATGCCAGACTCCTGATCGATCACGGCCAGCCCCTGCTGCTCCATTCGCTGGAAGGCCTGTGTAACCGCAGAGGCGGATACACCCAATCGGTTGGCAAGGCGAGAGCCGACAATCCTCGAACCCTCACGAATCGTCGTGTAGATGCGGATCAGATACTCGCCTTGTACCGAGCTCACGCTCGACGTGGAGGGGTGCTGCAAAATAGTTCCTCCCGGTCGTCAACGGTCCATTACTCGAATCAGTTGCATTGTACGATGAATACCTTCATTCGCGCACGGTGGGAATACGCGGCCTCTGCTCCAGATTACTCAAAGGCGCCCTTCAGGTCAGCAAGGTCAGCAGGGCCCGATTTTCATTGACTGAGCAGCGCGGCTTGTGCTATTGTGACTTCGTGAAAAGTTGCACATACTTCCCAACGCCTGTTGAGGGTGTCCTTGCCCTTTGCTTGTCTCAGTGGGGATGTCCCTCGAACGCGCGTGAGGACTCTGAATGGCTGTCGTGATTAGTCAGAGGCGCACACCCGGCGAGGGAATTCACCTGCTCTTCCGAGTGATGGCGGTTGCCGCCCTGGTTGCCGCGTTCGCCCAAGTTACGTTGGGCGGTGTTGTCAGGGCGACTGGCTCAGGGTTGGGATGTCCTGACTGGCCCCTGTGCCACGGCCAGGTAATACCCCCGTTTCAGACCGATACCCTCATCGAGTACAGCCATCGCCTCTCGGCGTCGGCCCTCAGCGTCCTGGCGCTCGTTACGGCAGGACTGGCCTGGATGTACTACCGCTCCAACACCTGGATTCTGAGGGGCGGCGTGGCGGCTCTCGCGCTTGTGGCGGCTGCCGCCATTCTGGGCGGCGCGACCGTCCTAACCGAACTGGCCTGGTGGCTGCGGCTGCTCCACCTCGCAATCGCCGAAACGCTGGTGGCCGCGCTGGTGGTGGTCATCGTCGCGGGATGGAGAGAGACGGAGCGGGCGTCCCGACGCAAACGGGACGCTGGCGACGTCGAACGCTTCAACGTGCTGATGTTGGCTACTATCATAGGCGTGTTCGTTCTCATCCTGTCTGGTTCTTACATGGTGGGATATGGCGCGGGCACGTCTTGCGCGACATGGCCCCTGTGCAGGGGCGAACTGTTCCCGCAGGGGATGGCCTACGCGATACATATGGGGCATCGGCTGCTCAGCGTCCTCGTGGGAGCGCTGGTGCTGGCCACCGCGGTCGCCGCGTTCTCGCGCGGGCGGCAGATGCCCAGCCTGAGATGGACGGGGGTTACGCTGGCGGCCGTGTTCGCCGTGCAGGTGTTGGTGGGCGCGTGGACGGTTTGGGCCGGGTTTTCCGCGGAGATGAAGGCGCTGCACCTCAGTTTCGCCACGCTGGTCTGGATAGCGCTCTCGTTCCTGGCGGCGATCTTGTTCTCGCGGCAAGGATTCGGCTTCAGAAGCGTCGAGCCGGCGGGCGGCAGTGCGCCCGGTCTCGAGAGGTTGACGCCATGATGGCGCAGATGACGGCGTCTAGAAGCATGGTAATGGATTACGTCGCGCTGACCAAGCCGCGCATAATCTCGCTGCTGTTGGTGACTGCTCTTGGAGGGATGTTTCTCGGCGCGGGGGGTGTTCCGGAATGGACACTCGTGCTGATAGTCCTGGTTGGAGGAACGTTGGGGGCGGGTGGAGCCAATGCCCTGAACCACTTCATGGACCGGGACATAGACGAGTTGATGATTCGCACGCGGAACAGGCCCGTGGCGAGGGGAGCGATTAGCCCGCGGAACGCGCTGATATTCGGCGTCGCGTTGAACGTCGCGGCCTTCGCGTTGCTGAGCGCGGGCGCCAATCTCCTGTGCGCCCTTCTGACCCTGAGCGCGACTCTCTTCTACGTGTTCATCTATACCAAGGCACTGAAGCGTTCGACCCCTCAGAACATCGTTATCGGTGGCGCCGCCGGGGCAATTCCGCCCATGGTGGGTTGGGCAGCCGTTACGGGGTATCTGGGCCTTCCTGCCCTGTACCTTTTTGCCATCATCTTCTTCTGGACGCCTCCCCACTTCTGGGCCTTGTCGCTGCTGCTCAAGGACGACTACGCGCGGGCCGGAGTGCCCATGTTGCCGGTCGTCGCCGGCGTGGAGCAGACGAAGAAGTCGATTTTCCTGTACACGCTGCTCGTTACCGCGCTGACGCTGATGTTCTTCACCACTGGCGCTTTGGGATGGTTGTACCTGGGTGTTTGCGCTGCGCTTGGATTTGTGTTTATCTATTACGCGTGGCGCCTGTGGAAACGCTCTGGGATAGAGGGGGCGAAGCCGCTGTACCTCTACTCATTGGCGTACCTCGCGCTGGTGTTCCTGGTGATCATGGTTGATAGCTCGGTTAGGGCGTAATGGCCCTACCTTAATCTTGGCCCACAGGAGAGGAACATATTTGGTCCAGTCCCACGCGAGAGAAATATAGTCCCGTCCCTTTGATGCGGGAAGGTCTTGATGAGAGTGTCCGGTGTGGGATTGTGTGGATACGATTGCCTGCAGCCTTGACGCGGCATAGCAGCTTTGATAGATTTTTATGCTGGCGCCCCATCGCGGAGAATGTCGCGCCATTGACACTGTGAGGTTGACACAACACGATGTTGAAAATATGCCGTCGCGCAAGTGGACTTCTCGGTCTGGTTCTACTGGGCTCACTTATCGCCCTTGCAGTCGGCTGTACCCCGTCCCATCCTCAATCGACATTCGATACGTTGGGGCCTGTCGCCCGCGAGCAGGCTGTCGTATTCTGGATAATCTTCGGCCTGGGCGTGTTCGTCTTCGTGATCGTGGAAGGCATCATCCTGTACGCGGTTATCAAGTACCGCCGCAGGCCGGGCGATGGCGACCCCGAGCAGATTCCCGGCAACCACCAGCTCGAAATCACATGGACGGTCATTCCCGCGCTGGTTCTCGTCGTGGCGGCGATACCCACGCTGATTGTGCTTTACAACACCACCATATCGCCGGAACCGCCTGAGGAGGGCGGCTTCGTGGTGGAGGCTATCGGACACCAGTGGTGGTTCGAGTTCAGGTATCCCGAGTACGGGGTGGTATCGGCCAACGAGATGCACATTCCGGTTGACGAGGTCATCAACGTCGAGCTTGATTCCAAGGACGTGATTCACAGCTTCTGGGTTCCCAAGCTCGCGGGCAAAGTTGATATGATACCAAACAACGACAACGCCTTGTGGCTGGAGGCTGAGCGAGAAGGGGAGTACTACGCCCAATGCGCCGAGTTCTGCGGCGTATCGCACGCCAACATGCGCTTCAAGGTCGTGGCGGAATCGTGGGAGGACTTCGACGCATGGGTGGCGGCCCAGCTAGCCGATTCGTCGAAACCTGCGGACCCGCTCGCACTGGAGGGCGAGGAGCTCTTCATGAGCCAGGATGGCTACTGCTTCCGGTGTCACAGCGTCCGGGGCACCAGGCTTGCCAGGGGGAACATAGGGCCGGACCTGACCCACGTGGCGAGCCGCAGGCACCTGGCGGCAGGCTTGTTGAAGAATACGGAGGACGGCGCCGAGTTGGTTAGCAACGCGCTGCTTCAGGCGAATCTAAAGGAGTGGCTGAGAGACCCCGACAAGGTGAAGCCGGGCAACATCATGTCGCGCGACGGCGAGGTCTATAACGGGACTATCCCGCCACTGACGGACAACCAGATAGACGCGCTGGTGGCCTATCTGCTTACGCTTAAATGAGGGAGTGGGAGAGTCTTCGGTTTTGGGTGATTGGGGGGACGAACCCCCATCCTATCTCTCCCCCTGAGGGGGAAGGGACCTGTGGCAGTATGGGAGGCAAGGGATGACTTCGATTTCATTATCCATTCCCCGGCCCACGCATCCGACGGGTGTATGGTCGTGGATTACCACCATCGATCACAAGAGAATCGGCATCCTGTACGGCGTAACCGCTTTCGTGTTGTTCCTGACCGGCGGCATCGAGGCGCTCATCATGCGCGTTCAGTTGGCGTCGGCCGACCAGAACGTCGTAACACCCGAGATATTCAACCAGCTGTTCACCATGCACGGGACGACGATGATCTTCCTGGCGATAATGCCAATGGGAGCGGCCTTCTTCAACTTCATCATCCCATTGCAGATAGGCGCGAGGGACGTTGCCTTTCCGCGGCTCAATGCTTTTAGCTACTGGACTTTCCTTGCCGGCGCAATCATTCTCAAGTTTAGCTGGTTCATGGGCGGAGCGACCAACGCCGGCTGGTTCGGCTACGCTCCCCTTACGGGCATGGAGGCCAACCCCGGTCATGGCATAGACCTGTGGATAATCAGCCTGCAGATACTGGGAGTAGCCTCGCTGGCGGCGGCCTTCAACTTCATAGTTACAATCATTAACATGCGGGCGCCGGGCATGTCGCTGATGCGGATGCCGCTGTTCGCCTGGATGACGATGGTGACGGCCATCCTGCTTGTGCTGGCGTTCCCGGTCATAACGGTGGCGCTGATCGAGCTCATGTTCGACCGCACCTTTGGCACGAACTTCTTTGTCGTCGCCAATGGCGCGAACCCGGTGCTGTGGCAGCACCTGTTCTGGGTGTTCGGCCACCCCGAGGTGTACATTCTCATCCTGCCGGCCATGGGGATAGTCTCGGAGATCGTCCCGACGTTTTCCAAGAAGCCTCTGTTCGGCTACGCGACCGTGGTGCTGGCCGGCGTCATAATCGCCTTTATGGGCTGGATGGTGTGGAGTCACCACATGTTCACGGTGGGTCTCGGCCCCGTGGCAACCTCCGTGTTCACCATTACAACCATGGCAATCGCCGTGCCAACCGGCATAAAGGTATTCAACTGGATTGGCACGATGTGGAAGGGGTCGATGGATTTCAGAACGCCGATGCTGTTCGCGGTCGGGTTCATCGTGTTGTTCACCATAGGCGGAATCAGCGGCATCATGCACGCTATGTCGTCCTCGGACGCCCAGCAGCAGGACACCTACTTCATTGTGGCGCACATCCACTACGTGTTGTTCACAGGCGCCATATTCGCGCTTTTGGGCGGAATCTACTACTGGTTCCCAAAGTTCACCGGGCGCATGTATAACGAAACCATGGGTAAGGTCAACTTCTGGATAATGTTCATAGCCGCGAACATTACCTTCTTCCCAATGCACTTCACTGGCATGGACGGGATGCCCAGGCGGATCTACACCTATGGCGACGAGATGGGATGGTCCTTCTGGAACGGGGTGTCGTCTATCGGGGCGGGAATGCTGGCCCTGTCCTTCACGATCTTCATTTTCAACGTCGTCCGTGGCTGGAGAAGCGGAGAGATCGCGGACAGCGACCCCTGGGACGCGAGGACGCTCGAGTGGTCCATCCCGTCGCCACCGCCGGAGTACAACTTCGAGACGATTCCCACGGTGTACGGCAGGGACGAATGGTGGGCGCAGAAGAGGCAGCCCGTCAGGCGCGGCGTTCCCGTTGGCGGCGGCTCCGGAGAAGAAGAGCACTCCATACATCTGCCCCAGCCTTCTTACTGGCCCATAGTGGCGTCCGCGGGTTTGCTCATAGGAGGCTACGGGCTCGTCTTCAATTTCGCCGTCGCGGCTGTCGGCGGCGCGATCGCGATGATAGCCATCTACGCCTGGTCTTTCGAGCCGGTCAATGAACCCGACGAGAGCTCGGACCACTAAGGGAGGCTGACTGTTGGCGCACGCACCTACCGCACCTTCGCACGGAGAGCACGAAGCGACGACGACCGGCCTGAACCACCGGAAGTTGCTCATGTGGGCGTTTCTGGGTTCAGACTGCATGTTCTTTGGCTCTCTGATTGCCACCTACCTGGTTTACAAGGGGGAGAGCCTGTCCGGGCCTCTGCCCATCGACGTATTCGACATTCCGATTACCTCTGTCAGCACCTTCGTGCTGCTTATGAGCAGCATGAGCATGGTGTTGGCATACGCCGCGCTGACCAGGGGTAACCTCAAGACGTTTCGCGTCTGGTTGCTGTCCACCGCAATCATGGGCATGACCTTTATCGCCTTTCAGGTGTTCGAGTTCAGGACGTTCGCCAACCACGAGGTGCACTTCGAATGCTCCGAGGCGGGCAGTGGACATCTCACCAGGTTCGAGGAGCAGGTGGCTGCGGAGAAGTGCGCGCCGGGCGTGGAGGAGGTGGAGGAGGTCGTCGGCCTGACGCCGAGGACGAATCTCTTTGGCACTACGTTCTTCGTGCTTACCGGGTTCCACGGCGCGCACGTGACGCTGGGGGTCGTCTGGCTGCTCTCGCTGTTCTTCTTCTCCTTCCGTCGCGGCAAGGTGAGCGCGGAGAGAAACTTGGACGTTGACCTGGCCGCGTTGTATTGGCACTTTGTTGACGTGGTCTGGATTGTCATCTTTACGGTTGTGTACCTGTTTGGAGTGTTCGAGGGGTTCTAGCGCGGGCGTCTCACCTTTGCCCCTTCCGCTTTGGGAGGAATGTTGGGATGGGGAGTGCCCTGGGGCGTGTGGTGAGGAACGGTCTCCACAAGCGAATGGGATTTTCAAAAATAGCGGAGCCAGTCTATGAGTCAGGAAACAGAGCAGGCAGTCGTTCAGCCGCCTTCCGGGGAGGTTCATACGGGGCATCCCACCCCGATGACCTACTTCAAGATCGCCATGACGCTGTCGGTGATAACGGCAGTCGAGGTTGGGATCTTCTACCTGACCTGGTTGGGGCACGGCATCATTCCGATCCTCGCGATTCTGTCAATCGCCAAGTTCGCCCTGGTAGGCATGTTCTACATGCACCTGAAGTACGACGCCCGCCTCTTCAGCGGTCTGTTCGTGACAGGTCTGTTCGTGGCGACCGGCGTGATATTCTCGCTGATGGCCCTGTTCCGGTTCTTCCTGTAGGCGGGTGAAGGAGCAGTCACGTTGGATCCGGCCTTGGAATCCGTTTGGACACACTGGCATGGGCACCCCGATGCTCTGATCGGGCTCGCGTTGCTGCAGGGCGCCTACCTGCTGGGCGTGGGGCCTCTGCGGGAGCGATACCGTCTGTCGGACAGCGTGGAGCCCCGGCAGATAGCCACCTTCACCGCGGGCGTTTTCGTTATCTTCATTGCCCTGCTCTCGCCCATCCACGTGCTGAGCGATAACTACCTGTTCAGCGTGCACATGACGCAGCACGTGCTGTTGACGCTGGTCGCTCCGCCGCTGCTCATCCTGGGGATGCCCGACTGGCTCATCCGCCCGCTGTTGCGTCCGAACCTGGTATTTCGGGGCGCGCGGCTCGCGACTCACCCCATCATCGCCTTTGCCCTCTTCAACGTAATCTTCTCGATCTGGCATATCCCGTCGCTGTACGCCACCTCGGTTGGCAATCACTGGGTGCACGTGGGCGAGCACCTGCTGTTCATGGCGACAGCCGTGCTGATGTGGTGGCCTATCGGCAGCATGATGCCGGAGCTGCCCCGTCTCGCGTACCCGCTCCAGTTGATATACCTTTTCGCGCTGTCCGTGGCGCAGATTATCGTGTTCGCGATTATCACCTTCGCGGAGGAGCCGTTGTACGAGTTTTACGTCAACGCTCCGCGAGTGCTGAACATCTCTCCGCTGTTGGACCAGCAGCTTGGGGCGATTATCATGAAGGTGGGCGGCGGGATGCTGTTCCTGACGCTGCTGATTATCGTGTTCTTCCGCTGGTTCAACCAGGAGGAAGAGCTAAACCGCATCGAGGCGGCGAGGAGGCCGGAGGCGTAGGCAGTCGCCAGTGAGCCAGCCGGCCAGTTGTTGAGAGTCAGGCTTTAGACATAGGGTCGCTGCCCTAAGAAACTATCTCAAAAGTGCCGTCTTTCCCGCGAAAGCGGGAATCCACGTGCGTTGAGATGCTAAACTGTGATGTTCCAGAGTGGTTTTGAGATAGTCACTAAGTCGACTCTGTTGGACGGGGAATGTTAGGGTGGGGGCGGTGGTGTGGCATCGGGCATTGCCAGGTTGGCGCGAGCGACGATTTCTGTGCCTCGCTTTCGTGAGGGGGCGCGAACAAGATTGAGAGGGGCTTGATATGAAAGAAAGAATGCTCGACTCCGTGCTGTTTCCCTTGTTGTCGATGCTCGTTATCGTTGCATTCGCGGGCGGGCTGGGGGTTCTTTTCATGGTGATCGAGCACTCGGACGCGGGCGTGCTAGGGGTCATCGTACTTGGGGTCTCCATAGTAGTGGGTGTGCCCGTGGCGGCGGCGCTGATCCAGCGAGCGATCGAGAAAGAGTAGCCACGCGCCCAGAACAAGCCCGGCCAGATACTCGCATGGAGACATCGGTGAATCGCTTTGTCAGTTGGGACTGGTCGGTTGGCCTGGTTGGCGCTTGCGCAATGCTGCTTGCCATAGCCATCACTGGGTGCTCATCGTCGCCAGTGGAGTTTCAGGGCACCACGCTGACCTCGGGGAGTCCGGCGACGTCATTCGAGCTTACGGACCAGTTCGGGCAGAGCGTTGGCCTTTCCGACTACGAAGGCCGCGTGGTTCTGCTCACGTTCCTCTACACCAACTGCCCCGACGTCTGTCCCATCGTAACCGGCCAACTCAGGAAGGCTCACGAGGCGCTCGACGCCGACGCTGACGAGGTTTCGTTCGTCGCCATCAGCGTGGACCCGGAGCGCGACTCTGTGGAAGAGGCCAGAGCGTATTCGGAGAAGTGGGAGATGGCCGAGAAATGGGCCTTTCTCGTGGGCGACAGGGAGGAGCTTTCCCCGATATGGAGGGCCTATTACCTCGACCCCGCGGTGGTGGAGAGTTTGCGCGAGAATGGCGAAGCGCGCACGGACGAGACGCGGTCGCGGGGCGGCGTAGAAGCTCTGCGGCAGGGGATCGAGGAGCGCTACCAGGTGATTCACTCCACGCCCGTTTACCTCATAGACCGCGAGGGCATCATGCGCGTCGCGTTCACGCCGCCGCTCGACGTGGACGCGCTCGTTCACGACGTCAGGCTGTTGGTGAATTAGCTTTCAGTTGGTAGGTGTGCAGTGGACTCCCATTCCCTCCGCAGCAGACCATAGAGGTACATGTCGTAGCGTTCCCCGTCGCGCTGCCCGAACTCCCGGAAGACTCCCTCCCGCCGGAAGCCGAGCCTTTCGTACAGGGCGATGGCTCGCTCGTTGTAGTCGAACACCGTAAGCTGGACTCGACGCAGGTTCAGCTCACGAAACGCGAAGGCGAGGACGAGTTCCATCGCTTCGCGGCCGTAGCCCCTGCTCCACTTGTTCCGTTCGCCGATTCCGATGGACAGGCCGGCGACCTGGTTCGACCACTCGATCTCGGTGATACGCACGTCGCCTATCAGCGCGTCGTCGTCGAGAAGACGTATGCCGAAGAGAACGGCGTTGGGGTCTTTGCCCTGCGATTCCAGCGAAGCGGCGATGCTGGCTTCGTCGCGAGGGTATGCGGGGTTCGAGTCGTATAGGCGGGCGAACTCCGAATCGAGATACCAGGCGGCGATGGCGGGTGCGTCGTCTCTGGTAAGGGACGTGAGCCGGAGCCTGGTCCCCCGAAACAGGTTGGGGTTCGAAGGGTTGGGCATGGGTATCACTTTTGGTTGGTCAGTGGTTTTGTTGGTGTGTGTCATTCCCCTGAAAACAACCCCGTCAGCCAGCCGCCTCTAGGCCTTGCCACAGGGCGTCGTCGCTGGTTATGGTCGTTGGCAGACAAACGATAGGGCAGGTTTCAAAACCTGCCCTTGCGGATGGCGCTTCCGTTTTGTAGCGATGATAGCGCCGGGTGCGGCGGCTACGCCGCGGCGGGTTGGAGCTGCTCTTTGGCGCGTTCGACTACCTGGGAGAAGGCATCCGGGTCGTGGATGGCGATCTCGGAAAGCATCTTGCGGTTGACTTCGACGCCCGCGAGCTTGAGACCGTGTATTAGCTTGCTGTAGGAGATGCCGTTGGCTCGGGCCGCCGCGTTGATGCGTATGTTCCAGAGGCGGCGCATGTCCCCCTTGCGCTCCTTGCGGTGGGCGTAGGCGTATTGCAGGGCATGAATCATCGATTCGTGCGCACGCCTATAGAGCGTGTGACGCACCCCCTGGTGCCCCTTGGTCATCTTGAGCACTTTCTTGTGTCGGCGCCGCTTGTTGACGCCTCGCTTTATCCTGGTCATGAGGTCTCCTGGTAGCGACTGGCCGGTGATTTACGGCAGGCCGTTGGGTAGCATGCGCTTGAGGCGCGGCACGTCGGCCGGGCTAACGGGGAGCTTGGTGGAGTACAGCCGCCGCACGTTGGCGGGCTTCTTGCGGCGCAGGTGGCTGCGATGGCCTTTCATCCTCACCATCTTTCCCCTGCCCGTTATTCGGAATCGGGCCGCGGCCCCTTTGTGCGTCTTAAGCTTCGGCACCCTCGAGCTCCTTTTCGGGTTGAACGGATTTGGCGTTTGTGGAGGGAGCAAGCACCATCGTGAGGAACCTGCCCTCGAACCCTGGCGCGCGCTCCAGCATGGCGTCATCTACGAGGTCGGTCGCCACCGAGCGCAGCAACTGCATTCCTATCTCCGGGTGGTCCATCTCCCGTCCCCTGAACATGACGGAGACCTTGACCTTAGCCCCCTCGTCCAGCAGCCGCTTGACCCGCCGGGTCTTGGCCGAGCGATCGTGTTCGCCGATGCGAGTCTTGAACCGAACCTCGCGCAACTCGTTGGTCGCCTTCGTTTTGCGGACTTTGCGTGCCTCGCGCTCCTTGCGATTCGACTCGTACCTGAATCTGCCATAGTCCATCAGCCGGCACACGGGCGGAGCCGCCGCGGGGGCAACTTCAACGAGGTCGAGGCCGCGCTCTTCGGATATTCTGAGCGCTTCCCGCGTGGGCATCACGCCCAACTGCCCGCCGCTCTCATCGACCAGGCGGACCTCGGGAACTCGGATGCGTTCGTTGACCCGGTAATCTCTAGGTATGCTGTCACCTCTCCCAATGCTAATAGGCCAGACCCGTTATCTGACTGTACGGAATATAGCACAATGCCCAGAGGTAGGCAATAGCAATTTTGGACGGCATAACCCCGCGCGTCCGACGCGTCAGTCCGGCGGGCGCGCCTCCGCCGCGATTCGGGCGACTACCTCTTCGACGGCCAGCGCGCCGAGGTTCTCGCCGGAGCGAAGCCGCACTGACGCGCCGCCCGCGTCGGCCTCGCGGTCTCCCACGACCAGCATATACGGCACTTTCTGAAGCTGCGCCTCCCTTATCTTGGCGTTCATACGCTCGTTGCGGGCGTCCACTTCCACGCGGACCCCCGCCTCAGCCAGCCGCGACTCCACCCGCGCGGCGTAGTCGTGATGCCTGTCCGCGATGGGGATGAGCTTCGCCTGCACCGGGGCGAGCCAGGTGGGGAACGCGCCGCCGTAGTGTTCTATGAGCACGCCCATGAAGCGCTCCATCGAGCCTAGAAGCGTTCGGTGAACCATGTACGGCTGGTGCTCTCGTCCGTCCTCTCCGATGTAGGTGATGCCGAATCGTTCCGAGAGGTTGAAGTCGAACTGGATCGTCGCGCACTGCCACAGCCGGCCGATGGCGTCGCGGATGTGGACGTCTATCTTTGGCCCGTAGAAGGCCCCGCCGCCTTCGTCAATCTCGAACGGCAGGTCGATAGCGTTGAGCGTTCGTCGGAGCGACTCCGTGGCGACCTCCCAGCGTTCGGCGGGTTCCAACCGACTTTTCGGGGCGGGTCGAGAGCATGACCGCGAACTCCTCGAACCCAAGCCCTCTTAGCAGCCGAAATGTGAGGTCGAGCACGCCGTCTATCTCCGACTCCACCTGGTCCGGGCGGCAGAAGATGTGCGCGTCGTCCTGCGTCAGGCCGCGCACGCGCAGGAGGCCGTGCAGCACGCCGCCGCGCTCGTAGCGATAGACGGAGCCGAGTTCGCCCGATTCGCATGGGCAGGTCGCGGTAGCTGCGGAGGGCCGTTCGGTAGTACATGATGTGGAACGGGCAGTTCATCGGCTTGAGGTAGTAGTCCTGTCCGTCCATGTCCATTGCCGCGTACATGTTCTCCTTGTAGAAGTCCAGGTGGCCGCTCGTCTCCCAGAGGGACGACCGGCCGATGTGAGGCGTGTAAACCAGGCCGTAGCCTGCCTTGTAGTGCTCCCGCTTCCAGAAGTCCTCCAGGACGCCCCGAACGCGCGCGCCCTTGGGGTGCCAGACGATGAGACCCGGCCCAGTCTCTTCATGGATGGAGAAGAGGTCGAGCTCCCTGCCGAGCGTCCGGTGGTCGCGGCGTCGGGCCTCCTCCAAGCGGTGCAAGTAGTCGTCCAGGGCGTCCTGGTTCTCGAACGCTGTTCCGTAGATGCGCTGGAGCATCGGGCGATGCTCGTCGCCGCGCCAGTACGCGCCCGCCACGTTGAGCAGCTTGAAGGCGGGAATGCGGCCCGTCGATTCCACGTGCGGCCCGGCGCAGAGGTCTTCGAAGTCGCCGTGTCGGTAGGTCGAGATGGCCTCGTCCTCCGGAATCTCGTTGATGATTTCGAGCTTCAGCGGCTCGTCGGCGTTCATGGCGAGGCTGTCCTCGCGTGAATACTCGCTGTACTCGAACGGCAGGTCTTGGCCTACGACCTCCCTCATGCGCTGCTCGATCTCCTCCAGGGCGTCGTCGCTGAAGGGTTCGGAGACCAGGAAGTCGTAGTAGAAGCCGTCGTCGGTGGGCGGGCCGATCGCTAGCTTGGCCTCCGGGAACATCCTTGTAACCACGTCGGCCATGACGTGGGCGGTCGAGTGCCGAATACGCTGCCGCAGATCGGCCAGTTCGGGGTCATGCATAAAGGCCATAATAGGCATCCTCCGTTGGTTGGTTTGTCAGTGTAAGGGGGAAGTTGGAGCAAACGTAAGCCTCCCGCGTGCAAAGCCTAAACACGGGAGGCTATGTAGTCAACATGTAACTTCGTGAGGGGGCTGCTATACGGTTCCCAAGCGAGGGTGTCCTTGTGATAGAGTTCGAAGTTAGTTCATTCTACTGTGGCGGAGGTCGGCGGTCAAGCGCGGGATTTCCCCGCTCCGCCACCCCACACCCCTCGCGTTCGGTGTTAGAATCACTTCAACCTGGACTCGCACATTGGGAGGTAGCGCATCATGGCTCTTGTGAAACTGGATATTGCCAGCCGAAGCCTGTTCGCGGACGGGCAATCTTTTGGCGACGTTGGCCCATACCGGCTGCTGGAGGGGGACGCGCACTTCGCGATCGATCCGCTGAGTCCGCGCAACGAGGCCATCACTGACCTGGAGATTGCGCCGAGGGACTCAGGAGGCAACGTGCGATTTTCGGCGCACTTCGCTATGCTTCAGCCGACGGACCCGGAGCGCGGCAACCATCGCATTCTGTTCGACGTGCTGAACCGAGGGCGCAAGACGGTGCTCTCCGGGCTGAACAGCAGCGAGCGCGGCATCGACCCGAACGCGCCGATCGAGCCGGGCAACGGCTTCCTGATGCGGCACGGCTACACGGTCATCTGGTGCGGCTGGCAGGCCGACGTGCCGCCCACGCCCGGCCTGATGGGTCTGCAAGCGCCGGGCGCGCTCGGGTCCGACGGCGGGCCGATTAGCGGCAGAATCATGTGCTGGCTCCAGGCGAATCAGCCGACGCAGGTCTTCCTGCTCGCCGACCGAACGCATCTCCCGCATCCGCCGGTGGACGTGAACGACCCCGACGCCACGCTCGCGGTGCGTGAGCATCCGAACGGCCCGTCCACGCCCATCAGCCGCGACAAGTGGTCATTCGTGCGGGTCGAGGACGTGCAGGTGGAGCCGGAGCCGTCGCACGTCTATATGCAGTCGGGCTTCGAGCCGGGCAAGATATACGAGCTCGTCTATCGCACGAGGGGCAGCGCGATAGTCGGGCTGGGCTTCGCGGCGGTGAGGGACAGCGTTTCGTTCCTGAAGTACGCCCCGGCGGACGCGGGCAACCCCTGCGCGGGCGACGTGGAGCGCGCTTACGCGCTGGGCATATCGCAGAGCGGGCGATTCCTCCGCCAGATGATTCACCTGGGGCTGAACGAGGACGAGGAGGAACGGGTCGCGCTGGACGGCATCATTCCTCACGTGGCGGGCGGGATGCGCGGCGAGTTCAACATGAGATTCGGACAGCCGTCGAAGGACATCTGCTTCGTCATCCCGGAGCTGTTCCCATTCACGGACACGGAGCAGACCGACCCGGTAACGGGCGAGAGCGGCTCGCTGCTGGGCCGCATGAACGAGCGCGGCAACGCGCCCAAGATAATGTTCTGCAACACCTCGGCGGAGTACTGGCGGGGCGACGCCGCGCTGATTCACACGAACCTTCAAAACATGAGCGACGCGGAAGAGGCGTCCGACACGGTTCGCCGCTACCACTTCGCCGGCACACAGCACGGCTCCGGCAAGTTCCCGCCGCAGGAGATCTGGCCCGCGGACGGCCTTCGCGGGCAGCTTCCCTTCAACAGCGTTGACTACTCGCCGCTGCTCAGGGCGGCGCTGGTGAACCTGGACAGATGGGTAAGCGAGGGCGAGCCGGCGCCTCCAAGCAGGCATCCGAGCCTGTCGGAAGGGACAGCCGTGGAGACTCGCGCGCTGCTGCCCCGCTTCGCCGAGGTTCCGGGTGTGCCGGTCCCGGCTGAGCCTACGCGCGCGATGCGGCTGGACTACGGCCCGGAGCAGCATCTAGGGCGCACGACGACGCTGCCCGCCATCCAGGGCGAGGAGTACCCCGCGCTGGTCTCGGACGTGGACGAGAGCTTCAACGAGGTGGCGGGCATTCGGCTGCCGGACCTGGTCGTTCCGCTGGCGACGTACACCGGCTGGAATACGCGCCACGCGGACATTGGCAACACTGGGCTTATGATCGGCATAACGGGCGGACTGTTCGGCTGGACGCTGCCGCTGCCCAAGGCTCGCGCGGACAGGGAAGCGTCGGGCGACCCGCGCTCTTCGATAGAGGAACGCTACGCCTCGAAGGACGACTACCTAGCCCGCGCACGAGAGGCCGCCGAGTCGCTGGCGCAGGAGGGCTACATGCTGGACGAGGACGTGGAGGGCGTGGTGGAGCGCGCGGGAGAGAAGTGGGATTGGGCAGTGGGCGATTAGGCGTCGTATTGGGAATTGAGAGGTTTTGGGCCGGGAAGCGACGGATGCTTCGACTGCTCTCGGAAGTCGAGGATTCCGGGGGCTATGGGCGCACGATTTGCCTGACTCCGGAGTCGTTGGTGTCTTGGAGGCAACGAGGATGCGCGCAAGATGTCGCCCCGGAGGCCGCCGGGCTTCGGGATACGCTGGATGCGGTGGGAGCGTCAGAGACCGGGGCCCTGGTGTTTCTGGGTGATCGTCAAGCGGTCGGTATCGCGCCGCCGTTTCCGCTGGCGGCAGACCGCGTCAGCGAGGGCGTGGACGCGGCTCCGCTGAGGGAACTGCTCAGCCGTGACCTGCTGGTGGGCGTGGCGCTGCTGAGGCTCGGACGGTACGCGGTGGGAGTGTTGGAGGGGGAGCGGCTGGCGTCGTCGAAGACGGCGTCGAGGTACGTCAAGAACCGACACCGTGCCGGCGGCTCGTCGCAGCGCCGCTTCGAGCGCAGCCGCGAACGGCTGGTTCGGGAACTATACGACAAGGCCTGCGCTGTAACCGCGGAGGTCTTTTCGCGGCACGGCGAACGCATCGACTACGTGCTGCTGGGTGGCGAACGCCACACGCTGCGAGCCTTCGTCCAGCGCTGTCCCTACCTCCAGCGCTACGAGGGAAAGACGCTCGCGCGAATCCTGCACGTAGATACGCCCAACAGGGACGCGCTGGAGCGCATAGCGTTCGAGGTGTGGAAGAGCCGAGTGGCGATATTGACGGAAGGGGGTGGCAGGGATTAGCGCACCGGCAGGGGCGGGTTCGAAACCCGCCCAGTCGACCTTCCATCGCGCGACACACCGGGAACCCCCGTATGGCAACGCAACTACTACGAACACGTTATCCGTAACGAGGATTCCCTGAATAGCATCTGCCAGTACATCATCGACAACCCCGCCAAATGGGACGAGGACGCGGAAAATCCGAATCGCCGAATGCGAACTCCACTGCGTTGACGCCCAGCCAAGTTGTCTTAGGTGTGTAATCTGAGACCATGGCCGGACTTGTTTGGGCAGCCGCGCTTCTAGAGAATCTCCCTCTTGAATACGAGACGCTCGATCCCATACTTCCGACTGCCGAGAACGCCGATCAATCCGGCTATCGCGAACCAGAGGATTGTCACTTCGCCGCCATGAGCCCCGAAAGCGGAGCCTGTGTCACCGGCTGGATTGGGGAAGATATGAGGCCAGATTCCATTGTCCGCGTGCACTTTGAAGTAGGCTACCAACATGGTCACCACCAGCGCGCCAGCACCCAATCGAGTAAGAACTCCGAATCCGATGAGCAAAGCGGAAATGAGCTCGACCCAAGCGGCTATGTCCACGTAAGCTCCGAGTGGATGCTCTGCCGGAAATCCCCAAAGGAGGAAAGCTTTCTGCGCTCCGTGCAACGCTACCAGGAACGCGAAGATTAGGCGGAATACGAGGAAGAACTCATCCCTGTACGGGGTGAGGAAACGACCGAAGAAGGAAGTGTCCGACTGCTCTGAAGAAACTTGTGCGGTCATTCTGAACTCCTTGCAGGAATATCCCCCCAGGTGGACTGTGATTGCCGAACGCGCCAGTTGACAACTCTGTCTCACAAGAGGACTCTTGACATGATAATCCATGCGCCCAGTGCGAGGCAATCGTGTTTTACTGAGCAGGCATCGTCATTAGTTAGTCACAGCCCCATCCAGCCTTCTTCCGCTTGGCCTTGGTGCCGACCCGTCGCGGTTGTTTCCTATATCAGCATGTTCACCGCCACAACAGTACACTGACAGGCCGCTGCATCACAGCTATGTGCTCAACTGCGACTATGGAATATCTGCCTGCGTATGCTCAGACAGGTGGAGTTGGTCAAGAGTCAATCTGTCCGTGGGAAAAGCCAGATCGTTTGGCAAAGCATCCAACGGGAAGAAATTGACCTGGTCCAGGTCGTCAGCGGCCTGAAGACGACCGCCGACGGCGACTCCAGTAAACCAGATGCCCACAGTCAATGATTCAGGGTCGTGGAAGTTGGAGTGGACGGTGAAGACCGGACCTAACTCTACCTCTAGTCCCGTCTCTTCCAAAAACTCGCGGCGGGCCGCGTCCCTCACGTCCTCTCCCCATTCAACATAGCCGCAGGGGATGCACCACATGCCCTTATAGGCACCCCTGTTGCGCCGCCCGAGTAGCACGCGGTCACCGTCCATGAGTATCACCGCAACTCCGACGACAGGGTTCCTGTAGAGAACGGAGTGGCAAGACACGCACGTCTTGCGTTCCCTGTCGTCCATCTGCCGAGTCTCGAGGCGTCCTCCGCACTTGGGACAAAACTTGTCGGTTGAAATCATTTCGCCTCCTACCTAGCCGTGATCAATCTTGAGGCGACGCCAGCTGGGAGGAAAGGGCAAATCCGTCGGGACAAGCCTCGCGGCCGCCAAGAATTCGCCTTCGGTTTGTTTGTTGGCGTCCTTATCCATCTGTGCGGTTCTCCATGGTTTCGCTGAGGTGATGCATGATCGGATCGAACCTGTATATGTGGAGGATATCGATTTGGCGGCGAGGCTGGCAGCCGGCCATCCGAGGATAAGCGCCCACGACCTCGTCCACGCGGCGGTGATGAAACGCTTGGGAGCTAACCGAATCGTCTCCTCCGACGCTGACTTCGACCGTCTGCTAGGTGTAACCCGTCTGGATCCTGCCCACGTAGGGGAATGGGGCGATTCCATGCTGACCTGCTAGGGTTGGATGCAGCTAACAAATCCCGCAGGCATTCTTCACCATCTTTTTGCTCAAGTCAACCTGCCGCGAAGGGCGTTCGTTGTCGTGTTACATCCGTGCTGTTACAATAGCCCGCGTGTGCTTTGTGGAGGGTCGTCGCATGTACCGCAAAGAGGGATGGACCCAGAACGAAGGAGGAACGTCATGCCGGATTATGGCGCTCACGTGCTCGTCTGCACCAACTCGGAGGGCGCTGAGGACAGGAGACACTGCGGAGATAAGAATGGGCAGGCCGTGCGTCAGAGGTTCAACGAGCTTCTCGTAGAGCACAATCTGCTGGAGAAGGTCAGCGTCTCCAACGTTGGCTGCACCAGCGAGCACAGGGTCTGCGACGCGAGCCAGGGGAACGTCATCGTCTTCGGGCCCAGCGCGGCGCTTGGCGGGACGTGGTACACGGTATCGCCGGAGGACGTGGAGGAGATCGTTACGGAGCACCTCGTCAAAGAGCGCGTTGTGGAGCGGGTGCGCAACCCGGGGCGGTCTGTGAAGTTCGGGTAGAGCGACTTTGGATTTGCGCGTGACCCGGTTGGTGAAAGACGAACATGACACATCGTCTGTAGTTCCCTACACGGCTACGGTCACCCACCCCCTAACCCCCTCCCGTCAAGTGCGGGGGAATCTTGTGGCTCAGCCGCTCTACGCTTCATCTCAATGACGTTGGCCTGCTAGGATGTGTTGAACCCATCGCCTGAGGCGATGCGGCGCCACCCGCCGCATCGGTACAGTGTGACCTTGCCCGCTCCCAGCACGCGCCACTCGTTGGGGCCGCCAACGCAGGCGGTTTTTGCGTCTATGCCCAGCACGACCAGGTTCGGCGGCGCGTTGTCGGCGAGCTCGGCGGCTACTGCGTTGGGGATAGCGCGCTCGTGGTGTGGCAGCGTGGCGACTCCGGGCGCGACGGCCAGCGCGGGACGCCACTCTCTGAAGCGCATCCATGAGCCCAGCACCATCGCGCCCGCGCTGGAGCCGACCAGCGTCGCGCCGCGTTCGAAGGCCTGTTTCATCTTTTCGAGCAGCCGGGAGTCGCTCAGGACTTCGAGCAGGTGAGCGGGGTTTCCGCCGGTGAGGTATATCACGTTGGCGGTGTCCACAGGGGAGAGCAGGGCGTCGTCGTTGGCGTGCGCGGCGTCGAGGGCCATCACCGCCGCCGCGTCCGCGCCCAGGGCGGAGAAGTAACCGACGCCGTTGGAGGCCGCCCTCGACGGGTTCTCCGCGGCGGCTGCCGTGGGGATGACGACCAGCGACGGCTTCGGGACGCCGGCAGCTTCGAGGATGGCGCGGTCCATGGCCTCGCAGTCTTCCCTGAACTCGTCCCCGCCAACCAGCGCGATAGCTCCCGTCATTGAAGTTCCTCCGTTCGTTGCCGTGAAATCTTGCGGCCTATTCTAGCAGGGTTTGGCGCGATAGCGGGTTGCTGTTCAGGCTTTGTGGCGAATGGCCTACGCGCTTGGAAGGTTTGATTTTTGAAAACCGCGACATTCTGTGACATTTCGTAGCTGCGGCCTCAGAGGATTTGTCACACCTTGTCACCTTCAGGATTCTCTGGGCTAGGGGCTGTTTTTGAATGTTTGGCGTTGGCAGGGAGGTGTAACCTGTTCTCATGGGTGCGCGGCATGGAGTTGCGCCGGATTGCCGCCGGACTTAGCAAAGCTAAGATAGCACGGGCGTTCGCTCCTGTCAAGAGGGCACCTGACCGACTAGGTTGATACAGGTTCCATGACATCGAAAGGCTGTTCAAGTCGAATGGCCTTCCGGGATAAGGCGACGGTCGCCCGCCCCCTGACCCCCTCCCGTGAAGGGCGGGGGAACTTTCGCGCCACGCCTGACCCTCTCCCGTGAAGGGCTCACAGGGATAGGTAAAATGCGAATTGCAAGTACGCTTAGCCCATGTCATTCCGAGCGTAGCGGAGGAACCCACGAAGTGGCTAGCCGCTCGGCAATCCAGAGCCATCTGCACTACAAGAACTTGGGATTCCTCGGTTCGCTGCGCTCACTCGGAATGACATACGTTGGGCTGAATTGTGATGTCTTGGCTATGGCTCGTAGCTATGAGACGCCAAATACCTACCCTTGTCAGCGTCAAGGGGGGGAGCTTTCGCCCACGCCCAGCCACCGACGGCGGGGGAATCTCGTGGCTCCGGCACTCTGCGCTTCATTTCGGTGATGTTGGCCTATCAGTGTTGACCTCAGACCTCTTGCGGGTTACGCTCTCAACCTACGATGGCGCATACGGACGAGCATCCATTTACAAGAGACGAGGGCCGACCCGGGCTAGGCACGATTTTCTTCGTAGGCAGCCTGTGGATTGTGGTTGCCGTTCTGTTCCCTATCATTCTGATGGTCGCCTCTCCTGACGAGAGGCCGGACGTTCGCGGGGAAGCCGTCCATGACGATCTCGCCCGCTACTGCGCTCTCCTCACCGGCGGCAACAATCCCTACGTGGGAACTCGGCAGCGCGAGGAGATTCTCCAGGAGGTGAACGCGCCCTCCGTGCAGTCCCGCTTCTGGGCGGTCACCTACCAGCTTGCGCTTGCCAATGACCACCTGCGGTTTGGCGAGACGGGGCATGCCATCCAGGTGCTGGAGGAGGCGTTGGAGGACACGCGGGGGGAGGGGCGCGAAGCGCGGCACCGGGCCAAGATACTGGAGGCGCTCGCCATCGCGTACCTGAAGCTAGGGGAGCTCAGCAACTGTCTCAGCCCCGCCGGTGGGCTTATCTGCGCGCTGCCCCTGGACGCGGCGTTCGCCCACAGCGACGTTCGCGGCTCGACCAACGCCGTCATACATCTTCGCGCGCTGCTGGAACTGGAGCCAGATAACCTCAAGGCGCGGTGGCTGCTCAACGTCGCGCACATGACGCTCGGCTCCTATCCGGAGGAGGTTGAGGAGGAGCACCTGATTTCCCGGGAGTTGCTGGATACCGGCTATGACATCGGAAGGTTCCAGGACGTCGCGCCGGCGGTTGGGCTGTACCAGGTGAATCTCGCGGGCGGGGCCATCATGGAGGACTTCGATAACGACGGACTGCTGGACATCATTACCTCCACCTGGCACCCGTGCGAGTCGATGAGCTACTTTCACAACGACGGCAACGACGCGTTTTCGGACTACACTTCGAAGGCGGGTCTGGACGGCCAACTCGGCGGGCTGAACGCGGTGCAGGCCGACTATGACAACGACGGCCTCATGGACGTGCTGGTGATGCGCGGCGGCTGGATGCTCGAGGATGGGCGGATGCGCGTATCGCTGCTCCGCAACAACGGCAAGGGATTCGACGACGTTACGCGGCAGGCGGGCCTGGCGCGGCCCGACTACCCTAGCCAGAGCGCAGCGTGGGCCGATTACGACAACGACGGCGACCTCGACCTCTTCTCCTGCAACGAGTCGATGGCCGAGATAAGCGGCGGCATGAAGTTCCCCAGCCAGCTATTTCGCAACAACGGCGATGGCACGTTCAGCGATGTCGCGGTCGGGGCCGGCGTGACGAACCTCCGCTACTGCAAGGGCAGCGTCTGGGGCGACTACAACGGCGACGGCGCGCCGGACCTGTACGTCTCCAACTTTGGGCATCGCAACCGGCTGTACAGGAACGACGGCGACGGGGGGTTTACGGATGTTGCGCTCGACGTGGGGGTGGAGGAGCCGATAAACAGCTTCGCAACATGGTTCTGGGACTACAACAATGACGGTCGGCTGGACCTGTTCGTGGCAGGCTACGGCCCCAACATAGCGGACGTCGCCGCCGACTACCTGGGGTTGCCCAACGAGGGCGTCGAACCAAGGCTGTACAGGAACGACGGCGCGAGCGGCTTCACCGACGTCACCCGCGAAACGGGGCTGCACCGCGTTCACCTGACTATGGGGGCGAACTTCGGCGACCTGGACAACGACGGCTTCCCCGACTTCTACCTCGGCACGGGCTGGCCCACCTTCGACGCCATCGGTCCCAACATCATGTACCGCAACAACGAGGGCGAATCCTTCGTCGATGTCACCTTCTCCGGCGGATTCGGACACCTGCAGAAGGGTCACGGCATCGCGTTCGGAGACTACGACAGGGACGGCGACCAGGACGTATTCGTCCAGATAGGCGGGTTCTATCCCGGCGACGCCTTCTCGAACGCGCTGTACGAGAACCCCGGGCACGGCAGTCCCGGTTTGGAGTGGCATAGCCCGCTTCGCTCACGCTGGCTCTCCGTGCGGCTGGTGGGCGTGGAGTCCAACCGGGCTGCGATAGGCGCGAGAATCAGGGCGACGCTGGCTACCGAGCATGGGACGCGCGTGGTCTATGCCCACGTCAACAGCGGCGGTAGTTTCGGCGCGTCGAGCCTGGAGCAGGAGATGGGTCTTGGGCGGGCCACGCGCATCGTTTCGCTGGAGGTGCGCTGGCCCACCAGCGGCATAACGCAGGTGTTTCACGACGTGCCCCTCGATACCCACCTGGAGATAACCGAGGGCGAGAACGAGTACAGGATTCGTGACCTGTGACTCGATACGCCCGGATTTGCGGACTCGCGCTGCTCTCACTTATCGCCGTCGTTGGGGGCTGCGCCGGGCCCGCTCCGCCGCCAACGCCCGCCGCGTTAGCGGACTCCTCGATTGCTCCCTTTACCAACGTGGCCGCCACGGCGCTGAAGGACGGCCACCAGCTCTGGAACGAC
This sequence comes from Dehalococcoidia bacterium, assembly GCA_965217565.1. Lineage (GTDB taxonomy): Bacteria > Chloroflexota > Dehalococcoidia > Lucifugimonadales > CATOSD01 > CBDCIS01. The sequence goes on along the minus strand of CBDCIS010000003.1, from coordinate 26,663 downwards.
CGGCCGGGGGTGGTGGTGTTCGACTATGACCGTGATGGAGACCTCGACATCTACCTGACCTCTGAGGGAGGGCATGCCAATTTGCTCTATCGGAACGAGGCGGACGGGCCTGGTGTGAAGTTGCATAGCCCGCTTTCGCTCACGTTTGCCAACGTCGCCAGGGAGGCGGGCGTGATGGCGGTCGGCAGCTTCAGCACCGGCGCGGTGGCGTGCGACCTGGACAACGACGGGTTCCAGGACCTCTACGTGGGCGCGTGGGGCAGCCGGACCGACGGCCTGGACTTCCGCTCTCCCAGCGAGGGGCAGGGGAACCGCGACAGCCTCTTCCGCAACAACGGGGACGGCACGTTCCGCGACATCACCGATATGGCGTTCGGCGTCGCGGTCAACGCGCGCTCGGCGACGAGCATAGCGTGCGCGGACGTGGACGGCGACGGCTGGCTGGACATCTACGTTGGCAACGTGGGCGCGGACGACTTCCGCACCTTCGACTCGGCGAGCCACCCAGGCCACTACAACATGCTGTATCGCAACCTGGGAGACCTGACCTTCGCGGAAATAGCCCAGGAGGCCGGAGTCCGGGGGCCTCAAATCTCGATGCGCGACGCGGAGGGCAGGCCCATCATGTTCGAGGACCCGGAGACCGGCGAGCGATTCGAGGGATACGACCCCGCCACGACGGACAGGCTGGGCAATCGCGTGGGGGAGCCGACGGGGCAAACCCACGCGGCGCTGTTCTTCGACTACGACGACGATGGCGACCCTGACCTGTGGCTGGCGAACGACGGCGACAGGCTTCACCTCTTCCGCAACGACTCCATGCCGGGGAGCGTGCGGTTTACGCCTGTGGCGAGAGAGATGGGGATCGACAAGGTAGGCTCCTGGATGGGCTTCGCGGTCGGCGACCAGGACGGCGACGGAGACCTGGACGTCTTTGTCACCAACATAGGGTACCATCCGCTGCTCAGGCCGCCCCCGCAGAAGCCGAGCGGGGCCTGCCCGTACCATCACAGGTTCGCGTGGGGCACGTGCGGTCACGCCCTGCTGCGCAACGACGGGACGCGCGACGTCGCCGGCGTGGGGAAGATAGGCGTGTTCCCGGACGTGGGGCCTTCGACCAACGTGAAGCCGAGTCCGCTGCTGCCTCCCGACGCGCTCGACCCCGCGAGGATTCATCCGCTCTACGAGACGCCAACAGGACTAGAAGCCTACGACTTCGGCTTTGGAGTGACGTTCTTCGATTACGACAACGACGGCGCCCAGGACCTCTACTGGCTCGGCTCCACCATCGCGCGCGGCGAAGCCATCGGCGGCGACGCCTTCCCCGGCGTGGGGCGGATGCTGCGTGGCGACGGGCGCGGCGCGTTCGAGGACGTCACGGTGCGGGCGCGGCTGCTGGACATCGAGCGGGTGAAGTACGACGAGCCGTTCACCGTCGGGCAGTCGCTGGAGGCCAGACGAATCGGCGGCAGGTTCCACGAAAACGGCAAAGGACTGGCGCACGGCGACCTCGACGGTGATGGATACGTCGATCTCATCGGCTCGAACAGCAGCGGACCGAAGCTGTTCGGTGACGACGTGATGGACGTTCCGGGGCCGGTCTTCGTGTGGCGCAACGGCGGCGGCAACAATCACTGGATTGCGCTTCGTCTGAGGGGGCGCATGGCAATCGACGGCACGGGAAGCAACGCCGACAGCATAGGCGCGCGCGTCTATCTCACCGCGAACGCGCCAGGGGACGCAGGGTCTCTGGTACAGGTGCAGGAGGTCCGCGCCGGCTCAAGCTACCTGTCCATGGACAGCATCGACCTGGAGTTCGGACTAGGGGCGGCCACGCTCGTCGATGAGATAACCATCCTCTGGCCCAGCGGCCGGCGCCAAACGCTTACGGACGTGGCGGCGGACCAGGTCCTGGTGGTTGAAGAGCCGGGGGCGTAGGGCATGTCAGAATCAGGATTTGCAGGATTTCAAGGATTGTAGGATTACACTGTCGGACCCAGTCGCAGGGCAGTCAACATATTATCTACTCGTCATTTCCGTCTTGCTCTGTCAGCAATCATCTTGCGCACTTTTGCGGCAGCGGCTTCCCAAGAGGGGCGGGCAGGCTTATGGTTACATCCGGGGGGCGCTAACGAGTAGGCCTTGATCAGATTCGGCGCGTACCGCTTTGCGCGCTTTTGTGCTTTGCCTCCCAGCGCTATCACCGGCAAACCCTCGAACAACGCCAACTGCTTTGCCAAGTATCTATCGGCGCAACCGCGCTCGGCGTTAGACGGGACGTTCCCGCTTTCTCGAGGGGCCGAGCACAAGTAGGTCTCCGTTATCCACGCCCTTTTCAACTGATCCTCGAACTGAAAGCCTGGGAAGATGAGGTCTAGCATCAGCCTCAGATTCCTGTGGAAGAGGTCGGTGCCACCCCTGTGGTGTCCGAAAGTGTACCGGCTTGCCTGGCTCAATAGACGCCGTGAACTCTGTGCAGGCGAAAAAGGATCGCTGCCATAAGGGTTGCCGGGTTCAGCGAATAGGATAACGACTTCCACTTCATCCAGAGACGAAGTCGCACCCATGAACCCGCGAGGCACGTGACCATTTTGTGGGTCCCACTTCGCAATGCCCTTGCATGAACTCTCGAACCCAGGACATGGGCCATAGGCGGGCAGTAGAATCCTGGCAAGCTCTTTGACGGGTGTGTATTTCATAGGAACCCCCTGGCTGTTATTCTATGTAAACATCAGGCCAAGTTCAATTGGGATGGCCTCCTACCTTGAGCACACTTCGAGCACGCTCTGGCAGGTGTCATTTCCTGCATGTCCTAGCGACAGTCCGTAAACTGATTCAACGATATGCAGCCACCGCTGTGAGCTTGGAGCGCGGTTGTGGCGGCCGTGTTAAACTACGTTGCATAAACTAGGAGGTTCGGTATGTACGACCTGCTTGTACGGAACGGGCGGATTGTGGATGGCACGGGCAGCGCGGCGTATGCCGCCGACGTCGCCGTGGCGGGCGATGAGATAGTCGCCATCGGGCAACTTGAGGGCGAGTCCGCCAAGACGGTTGACGCGGCGGGTCTGGTGGTCACGCCTGGCTTCATAGACCTGCACACGCACAGCGACTTGTCCTTTCTGTTGGACAACACGGCGCAGAGCAAGGTTCGCCAGGGCGTAACGCTGGAGCTTGCGGGCAACTGCGGCTCGAGCTTCTGCGCGCCCCTCCTGGGAGCCGCAGAGGAGCTGTTCAGAACCCGCGCCTCCCAATACGACAAGGCAATCGAGATTAGCTGGGACGACTTCGGCGGTTACCTGGACGCGGTGCAGAGCGCGGCTCCGTCGTTGAACATCGCGGTGCAGGTGGGCCATGCCACGCTGCGCTCGTGCGTGCTGGGCCTCGAATCCAGAGCTCCGAGCGGCGAGGAGCTGGACCGGATGAAGGCGCTTGCCGCCGAATGCCTGGACGCGGGCGCGATGGGATTCTCGACAGGGCTGTTCTACGCGCCCGGCAACTATGCCAGGCTCGACGAGGTCATCGAGGTCGCGGACGTCGCTGCCCAGCGAGGCAAGCTCTACTCCACGCACATGCGCGACGAGGGCAGCCACAGCGTGGGCCTGTTCGTAGCCATCAACGAGGCTATCGAGGTTGGGCGCAGGACCGGCGTTCGCGTTGAGATTTCGCACGTGAAGTGCATGGGGCCTGCCGTCTGGGGCCGCGCCGCCGACGCGTTAGACCTCTTCGAGCGCGCCAACCGCGAGGGCCTCGACGTGGCCGGCGACCAGTATCCCTACACGGCGGGCAGCACCGGCCTGACGGGCGCACTGTTCCCGCGCTGGTCGCTGGACGGAGGCCGCGAGGCCACGCTGAAGCACATGGCGGACCCGGAATCGAGGGCGCGGCTGCTGGCGGACATGGACGTCATCTACTCCAAGACGGGCAACCCGGAGGGAGTGGTCATCGCCAGGTTCATCCACGAGCCGCGCTACGAGGGGAAGAGCATGGCGGAGATAGCGAGCGAACTGGAGCTCGAGCCGTCGGAGGCGGCCCTCCGGCTGTACGAGCAGGGCGACGGCCAGGTAATCATCCACGCGATGCGGGACCCGGACATGGAGACGATAGCGAGCCACCCGCTCATCTCGGTAGGCTCCGACGGCAGTTCGCTGTCGTCGGAGGGCGTGCTCTCCGTGGGCAAGCCGCATCCCCGGAGCTACGGAACCAACCCACGCTTCCTGGCGCGCTTCGTAAGGGAGCGCGGCCTCGTCTCGCTCGAAGAGGCCATACGCAAGATGACGATGCTTCCCGCGCAACGCATGGCGCTCAGCCGCCGTGGACGCATAGCCCCGGGCTTCGCGGCGGACCTGGTTGTCCTGGACCCGGCTACCGTCGCCGATACCGCCACCTTCGAGTCGCCGCACAGCTACCCGGTGGGCATCCCGCACGTGGCCGTCAACGGCGCGCTGGTAATCGAAAACGGCGAGTTCACGGGGCAGACACCGGGCAAGGTGATACGGGGGTTCGGGGAGTGAAGGGGATCAATGCACCGGGAGAAGCCCGTAGAGCCAGCGAAAGGGCTGCCTCTGGTCGTCCTCGTACACCACCTCGGCAGCATCTCGCACGCTGACGCCAACTACGCTACGGTCTTTCAGGTCAACATGAACGTATAGCGACTCGATGCCTTGGGCTTGCAACGGCCTCTCAAAGGTGCTGTATAGCTTGTCGAGTTCAGGACCAGGGGCATAGTTGACGTGTGGAAGGGATCCCGTGTACGAAACCGGGCTAACCAATTCGAGGAGGACCGCCGCGCCTATCAATTCTCCCTCGCGGGATTCAACGGATACCCAAACTCCCTTGTCTTGTATGGTGTATGACACTCCCGCCAACAGCGTCTTCAGACGAGTATCCGAGGCTAGCAGAACCTCTACATCTGCAACCTGGCTCTGCGTCAAGCGTGGCGCGTCCGGCGGCAGATATGGGTACGATTCTAGGAAGACCGGGCCGCCAAGTCTTACGGGCGGCGGTAACGGTGGCGATATTTTCGTTTCGATAGCCAAGACTCTGGCAGGTGTCGCGGGCCCGGGATCTCCCCGGTAGGCGAGTGCTACCAGGACCGTCATCATGATCAGTCCCATCGCCATCGTAAAGAGAGCCCATGAGACTGCGCCAATTTGTGGGAACCGATTCATCGCCGTGTCCTGTGTCCCTGAATCTGGTAGGGCACTCTGGCAGATGTTGACACTTGCATTATACTGAGTACCTGTCAGAAGTCGAACTAACGCTAAAGGGAACACAAGAAAACGCAACTCCAAGAAGGAACTCTTCGAGTTCGAGGTTAGCGCTCTGCGCTTGTAGGTGATTAGCATGAACATGCCAGCAACGGCCGACGCGGTGGTGGTGGGCGGCGGAGTGATGGGGTGCAGCATCCTGTACAACCTGGCGGAGCGGGGAATGACCAACACCCTTCTTCTGGAGAAGGACGTGCTTGCGTCCGGCTCCACCAGCCGCTCGCAGGCGATTCTCAGGATGCACTACTCCAACGAGGTCACCGCGCGCATGGCGTGGGAGAGCCTGCGAATCTTCAGGGACTTCGAGCATATCGTTGGCAGCCCGTCTGGGTACGTTCGTACCGGCTATTTCCTTATAGTGGGCAGCGAGGACAGGGACTCGCTGGAGCAGAATGTCGCCATGCAGAGGGGCGTCGGCGTGGACGCCAGCGTCGTCTCCGTAGAGGATGCCAGGCAGATCGCGCCCATGATGGCGGCGCGGGGCGACGAGGTCTTCGCCTACGAGCCTCATTCGGGATACGCAGACCCGTATTCGGTCACCACCGGCTACGCGCGCCGTGCCCGTGAGATGGGCGCGAGGGTGCAGTCGGGAACACCTGTGGAGGGCATCGAAGTCGCGGGTGGCAGAGTAACCGCCGTGCTCACCGCGGAGGGCAGGGTCGAGACGCCCATCGCCGTCGTCGCCACCGGCCCCTGGTCGGCGCGGTTCCTGGCGAGGATTGGCGTGGACGTGCCGCTGGACACCGTGCGCCACCAGGTGGTGATGCTGCGGCGTCCCCAAGACCTGATACCGGAGCACCCCATCATGGGCGACGTGGTGAACGACTTCTCGGCAAGGCCCGACGCGGGCAATCTGACGCTGGTGGGCGTGGGCGAGAACGAGCGAGTTGGCCCCGACGACTACAACCAGGGCGTCGATATGCCGGACGTGGAGACCGCCTTCAAGAGCCTCGTCAGTCGTATGCCGGACATGTCACAGGCGCTGTTCAGGGGCGGCTGGTCAGGGCTGTTCACCATCACGCCCGACTGGCACCCCGTCCTGGACAAGGTGGAGGGCATCGAGGGGCTGTACCTGGCCGTCGGCTTCAGCGGTCACGGCTTCAAGCTGTCGCCGATGATAGGAGTGGTGATGTCGGAGCTGATAACGCAGGGACAAGCCACCAGTGTTGACATTTCGATGCTGAACCTGAATCGGTTCGCGGAGGGTAAGCTGCTCGGCTCGCGCTACAGCATGAACGTGCTGGCGTAACCGAGCGCGCTCACCCCCATCCTAGCCTTCCCCCATCAATGGGGAAGGAACATTCGGGAATCGAACGCTACGTCACTGCGAACTCCGCCTCAGTGACCTCGCCGTCTTCGCCGATGTTGAACGTTCTTACGCTGGGGTTGGCCTTGTCCTCCAGGGACACCAGGATGTAGCGGATGTCCGGCCCCAGCCATCCGCTTTCCTGCGCCATGCGCACGTCGGTTGGCGACGGGTACGCGGGGCTGTGGGTATGGGAGTGGTAGAAGGCGAGGATGTCCCAGCCGTTGCGGTCTGAATCTAGCATCGCGTTTAGCTGCTCCTGCGGCTCCATCAGATAGCGATAGGGGCTGTGCGCGGTGTTGGTGACGCGGTAGAGGCGGGCGATGGCCCCGTCCCCGGCCGGGCCGGACAGAATCCCGCAGCACTCGTTGGGATCTTCTTCCAAAGCGTGGGCAATCATCTCATCGACGTGGCTCTTGCTTATACGCAGCAACTGCTACCTCCGGGTGAGCTCGGCGCGCGGCTGCTTCCTCGCCCCGAGTCATGCTCATGTCAACTATGCGCTCATCTATCCCTCGAACGCCTCGTCCAGTGCGCGAACCTGCTCCGGGGACAGCCTCCACCCGGATGCCAGGCAGTTCTCCTCTGTGCGGGCGATGCTGTTGGACTTGGGGATGGCGATGACGTTGGCGTGGGAGGTGCACCAGTTCAAGGCGACCTGTGCCATCGTCCTGTTCACTTCGCCAGCCACCCGTTCAAGGGCACGCGCGCCCCTGTTCGACCGGAAGCGGGGCCGGCGCGTCAGCATACCCTCGGCCAGCGGTGTGTAGGCCATCAGCGTTACGCCGTTTTGCTGGCAGTAGGGCAGCAGGTCGCGCTCGATCTCGCGCGCTTTCAGGCTGTAGAGCACCTGGTTGGAGACTATCGGGTACTTGGTCATGGCGGCCTGCGCCTCTCGCAGCTCGCTTACCGAGAAGTTGCTGACGCCAATGTACCTGACCTTGCCCGAATCCACCAACTCCTCCATGGCCCGCATCGTCTCCTCGATTGGAACGCCGGAGTTGGGCCAGTGAACCTGGTATAGGTCGATGCAGCCCACGTTCAGCTTACGCAGGCTGGCCTCCGCTGCTCGCAGCACCTCGTCGTAGCGAAGGTTGCTTCCCAGCACCTTGGTGGCGATGAAAACCTGGTCGCGTATGCCCTCGATGGCCTGACCCACGGCTTCCTCGTTCTTATACATCTCCGCCGTGTCGATGAGAAACGCGCCAAGCTCCACGCCTCGCCGCAGGGGTTCCGGGCCGCCGGTGTATTTCCAGGTGCCCAGTCCGATTTCCGGGACCATCACACCGGTGTTGCCCAACTCTACTTGCTCCATCGTATTGGCCTCTCTTATCTTGTAAGGGCGACCGGCCGGTCGCCCTTACTTCAGGGAATGACTCCCACCTCTCTCATCAGGGATTCGGTGCCCTTTATGTCGCCGAGGAGTGTCTGGCTTACGTCGGGCCGCCGAATCTCGGACAGTGGCGTCAGCGCGGCGTTCGGCGCTACGCTGTCGGCCAGCGGGTAGTCATAGGCTTGCTCAGTCAGGTACTGCTGCGCCTCCGGCGAGAGCAGGAAACGCAGGAAGCGCTCGGCGTTCGCGCGGTTCTTCGTGGTTGAGACGATGCCGGCGCCAACTATGATGACCAGGTTTCCGGGACCGCCTCCGCGCAGGTGGTAGTTGCGCGCCGGGAAGGATTCGCCGCTTTCCTCGAGAAACCTGAGCAGATAGTAGTGGTTGACCAGCCCAATGTCCACCTCGCCCGCGCCCACTCCGGCGACGGTGGCGGTGTGATTCAGGAAGGCAATCGCGTCGTTGGCCTTCATGCCTTCCAGCCACTGCCTCGTCCTGTCCTCGCCCCAGGTTACGCGCATGGCGGTAATCATCGTCTGCGTGGGGCCGCTGGTGGGCGACCAACCGATGCGGCCTTTCCACTCCGGGCTTGTGAAGCCTTCGATGGTGTCCGGCAGCTCACGCTCCGAAACCCGTTCCGTGTTATAGACTACGACCCTGGTCCTCGCCGAGGTGCCCACCCACTTGCCCTTCGGTGAGCGCGCCCAACCGGGGACGCCGTTCAGAATGTCGTCCGGCAGCAGACTCAGCAGAGATGATACGGCTTCGAGTCCGCCGGGGTCTCGCGTGTAGAAGACGTCGGCGGGGCTGTTCTCACCCTCTTCGTTGAGGGTGGCGGCTAACTCCGAGGTGCTGCCGTACTTCACGCGCGTTTCGATGCCGCTGCTCTCGCTGAACCGCTCTATGAGGGAGCCGACCAGATTCTCGTTGCGTGCGGCGTATATGACAAGAGGCTCGGTTGGCTTGGATTCTCCCCGGTTCGCGTCGCCACATCCCACCGATAGGATACAGGCCAGGACGAGCAGCCGGACGACTGGGGATAATTGCGCCAAAGGCCGCTGCTGGTGCGGGCTCAAGGCGGGCCTTTTGCGCTCGCTGGATGCCAACTCAGGCCCGCGGGTTGACGCTGTCGAAGGTGGCCTCGACATTGCTGGTCGGCTTGGCAGTAAGATGCGTAACCGCGACAGCTGCGGGTATGGCCGCAATGAAGCCTGGCGCGGCGGCGATGTCCATGTCCAAGATTCCCAGAGACCTCCTTCAGTGAACTGCCAGAACGAAACCGTGAATGAGCCGGCGATAATGGAAGCGAACGCGCCTCCTGACGTTGGAGCGCAAAGCGAGCCTCCGAATGGGAGCGGGCAGCTGTGAAGTCCTTGAAAAATATCCGTTGGTATTTTATACAGGTGGAATCCGCGTAGCAACACGCTGGCGGATGGGCGCTGGTTGGCGGGGTCTCACGCTGGCGCTACGTCAACGACACTGGGTCGATGTCCACGATCCAGCCGTTGGGAACGGATACGGTGTCCAGCAACTTGCGGGGTTCTGGGCCGCGCAGGACTATATGCCAACGGTATCGCCCCTTAAGACGCGCCGGGTATGCCGGAGTCGGCCCCAGCAGTTCGACGTCCGAGTATCCCCACACCTCCCGCTGCTCTCTGAGAACACGGGTGAAGCGGTTGGCCTCGCGTTCGCACAACGCCTGGTTGAGATGGGTGTAGAGCAGGCGAATCAGCTTGCTGTAGGGCGGGTTGGCGTGCTCCCGGCGGTAGGACATCTCCTTGCCGTAGAAGCGTTGGTAGTCCTGAGACGCCGCGGCCGCCACGGCGTAGTTGTCCGGCTGGTAGGTCTGGACTATCACGCTGCCGCCGGCCGTCCCTCTGCCCGCCCTGCCCGCGACCTGGCAGAGCAGTTGGAAGGCGCGCTCGCCCGCGCGGTAGTCGGGTATGTTCAGCCCCACGTCTGCCGAGACCACTCCCACCAGGGTAACCGAAGGAAAGTGCAGGCCCTTGGCTATCATCTGCGTGCCCACCAGCACGTTCGCTTCTCCCGACCTGAACCGCTCCGAAAGCCGCTCGTGCGCCCTCGCTCCCGACACGGCGTCGCTGTCCCAGCGGACGACGTTGGCCTTCGGGAACATCCGCGAGACCTCTTCCTCGACCGTCTGGACGCCAAAGCCGTAGGGGGCCATTCGGTATCCGAGACACCTGGGGCACTTGGCGGGAGCCAGGCGCTTGTAGCCGCAGTAGTGGCAAATGAGCCGGTCAACCTGTCGATGATGGGTCAGGGCTACGTCGCAGCGTCGGCATCGCAGGCTGTGGCCGCAGCTTCGGCACTGCCTGTAAGAGGACGAGCCGCGGCGGTTCAGGAACAGTATCATCTGATCGCCGCCGTCCAGGCACTCCTCCATCGCGGACATCAGCCGCCGGCTGAAGATGCGGCGATTGCCCTCCCTGAGTTCCCTCTTCATATCCACCACATCGACCCTGGCAAGGGGAGCGGGGCGCGGGAGCGGCGCTGAGCCGTTGACGTGTACTCTCTCCGGCAGCAGCAGGAGGCGAATCCTCTTGCGAAGGCCCCTGTAGTAGGAGCCAACGTCCGGTGACGCGCTTCCCGCAACCACCACCGCGCCGCTCATCTGGGCGAGCCTTGAAGCGACGCTTCCGGCGTGATAGCGGGGGCTGGGGTCGTTCTGCTTGTAGGTCCATTCGTGCTCTTCGTCGATCACGATCAGGCCCAGGTCTGGCTGGGGGGCGAAGATCGCGCCGCGGGAGCCGATGACCACGTCGTACTCGCCGCGCTTGATTCCCCACCACTGGTCGAAACGCTCGCCGGGCGTGAGGCCGCTGTGAAGCACGGCGATTCGTCCCGGAAACCTCGCCGAGAAACGCTCGATGGTCTGGTGGGTGAGGGCGATTTCTGGAACCATGACGATTGCCTTCTTGCCCAGCTCCAGACACTGCGCCGCGGCGTCCAGGTAGATCTCGGTCTTGCCGCTGCCGGTGACGCCCTGGATGAGAAAGGCGCGCTGGATTGCCGCCGGGTCTCGCAGCGCGGCGCGAATCTCCGATGCCACCTCGTTCTGGCGCGGCGTCAGCGTCGAGGGTGGAGCGCCCCGGAAGTCTTTTGTCCACCTGCCCGCCAGCGGGTCGCGCTCCATCGGCACGCTCGCCTTCTCGATCCAACCTTTGGAAACCAGGGAGTTGATGGCGCTAGCGCCATACTCCTTGCTCGCCTGCGTTAGCCAGAGTGGGCTGTCCTCGCTCAGCAGGCGTTGGGCTAGCGCGGTCTGGCGCGGAGCGTGCCTCCGTTCCTCCGCCAGCCATCGCTCCATGGCCTGTCTGCCGCCGCCCACGAGCCTGAGTTGCTTGCGATACTTGGGCCTAACCACTGTGGAACCTGGTTGATTGGAACGGGCCAAGACACCTTTGCTCACAAGGCTGCCGATGGATCTCCTGGCCGTTTCTCCAAGCGTCTTGATGACGCGGCTCTCGTCCACCTTGCCCCGGTTGCGGACGTAGGTCATTACGCGCTGCTGGAGCGGCGTGAGTGGGAGTTCGCCGGGGGCAGCTAGGACGTCGCCTAACGAGAGAATGGCCTTGACGCGCGAGCGTCCGCCGGGGGGCAGCATCAGGGCCGCCGCGTCCAACAGCGAGCACATGTAGTAGCCGCTGATCCAGCGAGCCAACCCGAGGCGCGTCTCGGTAAGCAGGGGTTCGGGGCCTGTCACCTCGAGGATGTCTCGGGTCTGCGGAACCCGCGGAGCGGCCTCCAGCGAGAACACCATCCCCTGCAGCGTGCGAGATCCGAATGGCACACGCACCAGTTGACCGGGCCGCACGCTCAGTGACGGGGGTATCGAATAGCTGAAGGTACGAGCGTACCCGGCGGGGGCGTCAACCGCGACTTCGGCGAATCTCATCACATCACCGGCCTGCGCTGCTAAATCATGAGCGGTACACTGAGAAACGTGTGACGGGATTATAATAGAGAGAAGCGCAAAACTGCACGTTTAGCTCCCGGTATGTCCACCGTCATTCCCGCGCACGCGGGAATCCACCGGCTCGCTGCTCGCCAATGCACACCTCGGCATAGCGGACTCCCGCTTTCGCGGGAGAGACTGGGGGACAGGCGGGGGAGAGACGGGGGTCAGGCAATTTGAGATTTACGCTGCTATCGACACGCTGACAGACTCCTCCCAACGTGCTATACTGGCCTGGCATCGAAATCGTCTCAAACTGGCAAGGAGAGTTATTTGACGCACGTAATGCTCCGCGACGGCGAGGACCCAGAAGGCCTTCTGAAGAGGTTTCAGACCTCCATGCAGCGTTCCGGGATACTGCGCGAGCTCAGAAACCGGCGCTTCTTCCGCTCCAAGGGCGAACAGGCCCGCCTGGACCGCGCCCGCAGCCTTCGCCGCCAACGCCGCCGCCGCAACCGCTAGGCGTGGGCGCCACTCGCGGCTCCGGCAACCGCCGTATAGCTATTTTCCTTCCCCTGTGGGGCTGTCTCACCAGGAGTCGTTGTTCAGGCGGCGGTTGTGCAGTCTGGTTGCAGTGGGGCGTTTATTCGGGCAATAATAGGGTGACATAGGCGAACGGACAGACGGCTTGGCTGACACAGCCGCAAGATTGGAGGCGTTATCATGGCGACGGCAACCAGGATAGAAGTGCTAGACCCGACTGTGGAGCCGATACCCGCTCACGCGGTGATTGCTCCCCGTCCAGAAACGCTGGACGGCACAGTTATCGGACTGCTCGCCAATGGCAAGCACAACTCCGGCGAGATACTCGAAATGGTCCAGGAGATTCTGGCCGACCGGTTCGAGTTCAAAGGCGTCGTGTTCAAGAACAAGGGCAACGCATCCAGGCCCTGCCCCAAGAACATGATGGGGGAGATGGTCGATCAGTGCGACGTGGTGATTACCGCGTCGGGCGATTGAGGCTCCTGCTCGTCGTGCAGTGTGCACGACGGAATCGAGTTCGAGAAGAACGGGGTGCCGGCAGCGGTCATCTGCACGGAGCCGTTCATATCCAGCGGAAAGGCCATGTCCAAGATAGGCGGCATCCCCGATTACCCCTTCGTAGTTGTGCCGCACCCCCTGGGCAGCCTTCCAGAGGACGCGCTCAGGGAGCGGGCCATGCAGGCCGCGCCGGAGGTTTTGCAGATACTGCTCGCCAAGGACTAGGCCACGATTCAAGAGGTCCAATAAAGGAGAGGAACGCGGCAAACGAGCGCCGCGTTCCTCTCTTTGCTTTGGCGTGTTGTTGACGCCGCCCATGCCGTCAGACGGCGAGCAGTCAGTCGGCAACCTCGAAACGCTCCGACTCGGGTGGGCGCGCCCAGAGCTCCTCCGCGCCGGCCATCGCCTTCGCACGTTCTGGGCTGGCTCGCCAGGCGTCGTAAATCTCGTTGCTTTCCCAGACGACGATGCTTGTAATCTTCGTGGGGTCGGTGAGAGAAATGAGCGTTTGACGGCTGGAGAAGCCGGGGGCTTTGCTCTGGGCGAGGCCGTTGCCGTCCAGGAGCGTCTTTGCGTCGGCCACCCTGTCTTCTTTCGCCCAATGGTGTGTCAGGACTCCAATCATCGCGCCACTCCTGCTTGCATTCCCGGAGGTTCGTTTAGGGACCAAACCCTTGTGGTTGCCCCGGCTGGTCATGCCATGGCATGGGCGCCCGCAGGGGACGCCTCCGCACATTGGCCCACCTGCTTCGGGTGGCACGGAGTGTAGCAGCATGGCGTGATGGCGTCAAACGAGTTAGCTTGGCCTCGCGCTATTGTGTTGACCGGCTTCAGGGGGTGTTGTTAAACTCCGGCTCAACGTTGAGATGGGCAGCTATGGAAAACCGCCAGCATTTTCGAGCAGGGAGGTCATTGTGCCAGCACGCACCGGCAGAGAGTACATCGAGGGCCTTCGGAGCGGCGCGCGCGAGGTGTGGATCGATGGCGGGAGAGTAGAGGACGTCACGGCCCACCCCGCCTTCCGGCGCGGCGCGGAATCGCTCTCCGCCCTCTACGACATGCAGCGTGAACCCGGCCTGCGGGACGAGATGACCTACGCTTCACCAGCTACGGGCGACAGGGTGGGCCTGTCGTTCCTGACGCCGCGCTCCATCGACGACCTGGAGCGCAGGCGGAGCATGATGACTCGCTGGGCGCGCTCCAGCGGCGGCATGATGGGCCGCTCGCCCGACTACCTCAATTGCAGCCTGATGGCCCAGGCAGCGGCGGCAGACTTCTTCGCGCGCAATCGCCCGGAGTTTGGCCCAAACGTACAAAGCTACTACGAATACGTGCGAGAGAACGACCTGGCCCTTACCCACACACTGGTGAACCTAAGACGCACGCGCTCTCCGCAGTCCGACATTGGAACCGATGAGGAGGTCGCTCTACGCGTTATCCGCGAAACCGACGAGGGCATCGTGGTCGGGGGCGCGCGCATTCTCGCAACGCTTGGCCCGATTTCGGACGAGATAATAGTGGCGCCCTCGACCGTGCTGCGCGCCGGGCCGGACGCGGGGCAATTCGCGTTCTCGTTTGCCATTCCATGCGGCGCGCCCGGCCTGAAGTTCGTGTGCAGGGAGAGCTTCGACCTGGGCCGCTCCAGCTTCGACCACCCGCTCGGTTCCCGCTTCGAGGAGATGGACGCCATCGTCTTCTTCGACGACGTGCTCGTGCCCTGGGAGAGGGTGTTCCTGCTGGATGACGTGGAGCTGGCGAACACGGCCTACGCCGCCACCAACGCCGTCGTCCACATGATGCACCAGGTGGTGGTCAAGAACGTCGCAAAGTCGGAGTTCATCCTGGGAGTGGCGTGCCTGGTAGCCGAAACGCTGGGTTCGGGGCAGATTCCCCAGGTGCAGGAGCGCATAGCCGAGATCATCATGAACCTGGAGGTGATGCGGGCCTGCCTGCGGGCGTCCGAGGCCGACGCTACGCCGGACGAGTGGGGTGTCACGTGCCCCAGCCGTATGCCGCTCGACGTGGCGCGCAACCTGTTCCCCCGCATGTACCCGCGCATGGTGGAGATACTGCAGCTTCTGGGTTCGAGCAGCCTGATGGCGATTCCGTCGGAGGCCGACTTCGATTCCGAGATTGCGCCGGAGCTGGAACGTTACCTGTCCACCGGGACGGCAACGGGAGAGGAGCGTGTTCGGCTATTCCGGCTGGCGTGGGACGTCGCTTGCAGCGCGTTCGGCTCGCGGCAGACGCTGTACGAGCGGTTCTTCTTTGGCGACCCGTCCAGGATGGCAAGCGCGCTCTACGGCATATACGACAAGGAAGCGGCGATGGGGCGCGTACGCGAATTCTTGGATCACGGCTAATCCGAACGCAGGTCCTGCTCGATAACGGCGGCCTCATCCTGGCCGCCGCCATCCGCGCGGACTGTACCTACTCCACCTCCCGGTACACCTCTGTCACGTGCGTAACGGCCAGCAGGGGGTAGGCCTCGCTGAACGTCTGCGTAATAGCCTTCGTCTGCCGAACCCTGTCCCTGGACTCCTCGTAATCAGCTACGGACGCCCAACTCTGTTCGGTGACCAGTGTGCCGTGGGAGCCGTGTGTCTGGCTGTAGATGGTCAGCGTGGGGAAGCCGGCCTCCTCGGTGGCGGCCTTTATCTGCCTTACCACTCGTAAGAGCTTGCCGCCCTCTCCTGGTATGGGCGTGTAGATACGGCGAACCATTATCATGTCAGGTCTCCTATTGGGGGATGAGAACGCGCAATTTGGACGCATCTCGGCTGATGCTGCGTCGCAGTTTGTCCGGTTCCATGACCCTATCAGCAAGCGGCCAATCCGTCAATCGCGCCGCTTGGGGGACGCCGTTCGTCGCTGTGTTATACTATGCGCCGTTCATCGAAACGGGATGAACCAAACCCTCGTATGAGGAGACAAGGAACGCCATGCCGCATTGCTGAACACTCTTTCGCGCACACGCGCCCGGATTCGCGGAACCTACTACGGATGGTGGCTGGTCCCGATAACCGGATTCATACACATCATAACCAGCGTGCCGCTCTTCCACTCGATGGGTATGTGGTTCGTGGCTCTGGAGAGCGCCTACGGCTGGAACCGCACGCAGCTATCGCTCGCCTTCGCCTTTACTCGCATCGAGGGCGGCATTCTGGGCCCAATCGAGGGCGCGTTGGTGGACCGGCTGGGGACGCGCCGCATGGTGTTCATCGGCCTGACCATCATGGGGGCGGGCTTCCTCTTTTTGTCCCAGGTCCGCGAACTTTGGATGTTCTACGTGGCCTTCCTCATAATGGCGCTCGGGCAGGGGCTCGGCGGCTGGCTGCCTCTCAACGCGATGTTGACCAACTGGTTCAACCGCAATCGCGCAAAGGCGATGGGATGGGCAGCGTCGGTGGCCCGGCTCGGCGCGCTCGGTCTGATCCCGGCTGTCGCCTGGGCGGTTGACCCGGAAGCCGACAACGTGGGCTGGCGGATGACCGCGATGCTGATCGGACTTCTGGTCATATGCGTCGCTTTTCCGATTTCCCGGCTCATACGCAATCGCCCGGAGGACTACGGTCTGTTGCCCGATGGCGACAGCCCAGACGACCCCGTTCAATCGACCCCAAGGAGAAGCCGCCTCCAATCGGCGACGGCGAGCCGCGCCGCCGATACGAACCTGGAGTTCACCGCAGGGCAGGCGCTGCGTACCAGGGCCTTCTGGTTGATCTCCATCGGCCACGGGTTCACCTCCATGGCGATCATCGCTATCATGGCGCACCTCGCCCCACTGCTCACCGACCAGGGCCTATCGCTCCCGGAGGCCGCATGGGTCGTCACGACCTACACAACCTCCTCCATGATCTTCCAGATAGTCGGTGGTTACATAGGAGACCGCGTGCCCAAGAACCTCGCCCTCTTCGGTTTCACACTTATCCAGGCGCTGGCGCTGCTCGTTCTTACCTTCTCCACAAGCACCATGATGGCGTTCGTGTTCGCGGTGCTGTTCGGGATGGGATTCGGAGGGCGGAGTCCCTTGACCACCTCTATCAGGGGCGACTACTTCGGCCGCAGGTCTTTTGGGAAGATTATGGGCATCTCGCAGGTCCCGATGAACGTCTTGCTGCTGGGCGCTCCCGTCCTGCCCGGGGTATTGCGGGACATCCAGGGCACCTACACCACCGCGTTCCTCATACTGGCCGTCCTGAACGTCATCGGGGGGCTGCTCTTCCTCATGGCGAGGAAGCCCACGCTGAGCCAGCCGGTGAGCCGCATCGCGCTGGTGAAGGACGTCGGAGCAGACTAGTGGTTCAACACGCTTGTATTGCCTGGTAGAGCGACGGTCACCCACCCCCTAACCCCCTTCCGTCAAGCGCGGGGGAATCTTGTGGCTCCGCTGCTCTACGCTTCGTTTCAATGATGTTGGCCTACTAGAACTCGCCCCCAAAATGATTTAGGATGATTGACGGCAGCCGCCTATCGTTGGGGAAAGCGCAAAAGTCCATTCCCCCTTGGCAATACCCCAAGGAACGCAAACACTGACCACTGACTACTAGCAAGGAGGTAAGCATGGCGAACGAAGTGCGCGGAGTCGTGGCGCGGTCCAAGGGCGCTGAGGTTGCGCTCGAGACCATCCTGGTTCCGGACCCGGGGCCGGGTGAAGCACTCGTTCGCGTCCAGGCGTGCGGCGTCTGCCATACGGACCTTCACTACCGCGAGGGCGCGATCAACGACGACTTCCCCTTCTTTCTGGGTCACGAGGCGGCCGGGATAGTGGAAAAGGTGGGCGGCGGCGTAGGCAACGTGTCGCCGGGCGATTTCGTCATCCTCGCCTGGCGCGCGCCGTGCGGCACGTGCCGCTCCTGCGCCCGAGGGCGTCCCTGGTACTGCTTCGCGAGCGGGAACGCCCGGCAGCAGATGACTCTGGCGGACGGCACGGCGCTCTCGCCCGCCCTGGGCATCGGCGCGTTCGCGGAGTTGACGCTGGTGGACGCGGGGCAGGCGGTAAAGGTCAACCCGGCTGCGCGGCCCGAGGCGGCCGGACTGGTGGGATGCGGGATTATGGCAGGGCTTGGCGCGGCCATCAACACCGGCGGGGTTACTCGCGGCGATTCGGTCGCCGTCATCGGCTGCGGCGGCGTGGGAGACGCCGCCATCGCAGGCTCGCGGCTTGCCGGCGCGCACACGATAATAGCGGTGGACGTGGACGACAGGAAGCTGGAGTGGGCAAGGAACTTCGGAGCGACGCACACTATCAACTCCACGCAGACCGACCCGGTGGAGGCCATCCGGGAGCTTACTGGCGGCGACGGCGTGAACGTGGCGATAGAGGCTGTCGGCAATCCCGCAACCTACGAGCAGGCCTTCTATGCCCGCGATCTCGCGGGGACGGTGGTTCTCGTGGGCGTCCCAAGCCCGGACATGAGGATAGAGCTTCCCATGCTCGAAGTGTTCGGCAGGGGCGGCTCCCTCAAGTCGTCGTGGTACGGCGACTGCCTGCCGTCCAGGGACTTTCCGATTTACATCGACCTCTACCTGCAGGGCAGGCTCGATCTGGACGGGTTCGTTTCGGAGACCATAGGGCTCGGGGACGTGGAGGAGGCGTTCCACAAGATGGAGCGCGGGGAGGTGCTGAGGTCGGTTGTGGTATTGTGACGCTAACGCGCTAACGTGGTGTGCGGGCAATCCGGGTTCCCACTTTCGCGGGAACGACGGGACGGCCCTGCTACTCTTGGGAAACCAACACGAGGTGAACGATGGAATACCAGATTTGGCTCAACGGGGAGTTCTTTCCACGCAGCGAGGCGAAGATAAGCATGTCGGACCGGGGCTTCCGTCTCGGCGACATCGTGTTCGATACGTCGCGCACGTTCAACGGCAAGGTGTTCCGGGCTCAGGGAGCACCTGGAGCGTCTGTACAGGTCGCTGAAGTACGTGCGCATCGACCCCGGCCTGAGCATGGACGAGATGGAGCGGGTTACGCTGGAAGTCGTCGAGCGAAACGAGCCCGTGCGCCGGCAGACGAACGACGACTACATGATTACGCAGACGGTCTCCCGCGGCGAGGGCGGGGCAAGAGCCACCAGCCCGATGGAGGCCAACGTGTCGATATGGCTGTCACCGATGGGCTTCGAGCGGTACGCGCCTCTGTACGATGAGGGCGCGCACGTGGTCATACCCCGCACCCGCAGCTTCTCGCCGGACCAACTCGACCCCAAGGTCAAGCACTACAGCCGCCTGAGTTTCGTGCTGGCCGAGCTCGAGGCGGCGGACGTCGATCCCGACTCCTTCCCCCCTGCTGCTGGACACCAGTGGCAACATCAGCGAGAGCATTGGGGCCAACTTCTTCGCGGTAACCGATGGCGTGCTGAGAACCTCGGGGGACACCGACATCCTGCAGGGCGTCTCTCGCACAGTGGTAATGGAACTGGCCGAGCAACTGGGAATCGCGGTATCGGAAGAGGAACTCCAACCCTATGACCTGTACACCGCGGACGAGGCCTTCCTGTCGAGCACGCCGTTCTGCGTGCTGCCCGTATGCCGGGCGGACAATAGGACCGTCGGCGATGGGACCCCGGGGCCGGTCACAAAGCAGCTGCTCGCCGCCTGGAGCGAGATGGTCGGCGTGGACATAGTTGACCAGATGGTGGAACACGCGAAGACGCCTTCGCACTGAGGGTTCGGTACTAAGAAACTATCTCAAAAGTCCCTTCCCCCTGGCAGGAAGTTTTGGGCGTGGTTCTTGTCCCTTCCCCCTTGACGGGGGAAGGTTAGGATGGGGGTGACCGGGGCGGAGTGGGGCGCGTCGCCGCCAGTTTTGAGATAGTCACTAAAGAGGAGGAGGTCGGCATGACCACTGAAGAGGCAAGGGCCTACCTGGAGCAAATGCACGAGAGCCGCGGCTACACGCTGGAGATGCACAGGATCATGGCGTCGGCGGACCTGGAGTGGGCCAAGAAGTACGGCGACTTCATAGAGGCGACCTACACCGGGCAGCGGTTGCTGGACCGCAAAACGAAGGAACTGCTTCAGATAGTGGTGGAAGCCGCGCTCAGGGCGGACGTGGAGCAGATTCAGGCGCACGTCAGGCTGGCGTTGCGCGAGGGAGCGTCGCCCCAGGAGATACTGGAGGCGCTCCAGGCCGTCATAGCGCCAATGGGCGCGCTCGCGTTCCGCCGCGGTCTGCAGGCGTGGGCCGCCGAAACCGGCTTCGACGCGGACAAGTGACACCCGTCATCCAAATGCGTATGCGTCGTAGGCCCCAGTCATTCCCGCGAAAGGCCTGCCCCGTACTCCGATACGGGGCGGGAATCCATCGTAATGGCCCGCCGCTCGGTAATCCAGAAAGTCCGGCAGGCGAGAATACGGCGACATCACCACAAATTGGTATAATTTCAGGAGGAATAGACATGACTACATCACGCAGCATTATGGCTGAGATTTCCCCCAAGCTCGCGGAGCTTACGGGGGACGTTCTGTTTGGCGACGTGTGGGAGCGCCCGGAACTGTCCAAGCGCGACAGGAGCCTCATCACGGTGACAGCGCTGATTGCGCTGTACCGCACCGACCAACTGCGGGGGCACATAGGCCGCGCGCTCGACAACGGCGTCACCAAGGAAGAGATAGCCGAGGTCATCAACCACATGGCCTTCTACGCCGGTTGGCCCACCGCCGCCAACGCAGTCCGCGTAGCCAAAGAGGTGTACGACGAGCGGTAGGTGCACAGCAACCCCAACCGAGTAGCGCAGGTTGACACCCGAACCCCGCGGGAACTCATAGCCACAATAGAGGCCAGCGGTAAGGAAATAGACAACGCCCTGGCGAGCCTCAAGAAACTGCTGTAAGCCAGCTCGGGGCCGTCGGTGAATGCGGTGCCCCGCGAATCCTCCAATCCTGTGAACCCTGATTCTGACAACCCCCTATTGACATATACGAACGTGCGTGCTATCGTATCTTCATCGACTCACACAACCGCCATCGCTCCCGCTCGCCACGACCGCAACGGAAATTGCCCGGCCGATGTGCGAAACCCACAGAAACAAGTGTCTCATTTCCTATACAAACAACCGCAGCCCTACTACATTCCAACTCAGAAACATCCCCTAAATCCTCTCACGGCGTCACAGACCCCAAGTAGGAATGAGACACAATGAATCAACATGAGACACCCACAGGCGTTTTTCTGCCAGCGAACACATCCAGCCATCCAAATGTGAGCCAATCCCACACCTGGTCCGACCTGCATGAGGGGCCTGCCTGCATCCTCGATAGCCGTCAAAATCCCCAAAATCCCTTAACCCCCGCAGGGGCTCGCCGCTCGGCAATCCAGGTGCACGCTGGGGTATGTCCTTCAGTAAGGAGTCAACTTTGGAAAGACCCTGGGATGGCGGACGCCTTGTTAACCGCGCCAACGCCCGCTATACTTTATGCATAGCTTATAGATGGAGGACACGTTCGTGATGAAGGTGGGGATTATCAATGTCACGGGATACGCCGGGGTGGAGCTTGCGCGTATTCTGCACCGACATCCCGAAGTGGAGATAACCTCTGTCACGGGGCGAAGCGCGGCTGGCAAGAAGCTCGGAGAGGTGTTTCCGCATCTGTCGGCAATCGACCTGACCATCACCGAGGACTTGACGGAAAGCGTTGACGCGGTGTTTTCCGCGCTGCCGCACGCCGCCAGCGCGGAGCGGCTGGAAGCGTCGCTCAAGGACGGGGTAAAGGTCATCGACATCAGCGCGGACTTCCGGCTCAAGGACTTGGACGAGTACCAGCAGTGGTACAAGACCGAACACCCATGCCCCCAGTACCTGGAGGAAGCGGTGTACGGCCTTTCCGAGTTGCACCGCGAGGAGGTGGCGTCGGCCAACCTCGTGGCAAACCCGGGATGCTATCCTTCGGCGGCGATTCTCGCGCTCGCGCCTGCGATCAAGGCGGGCATCATCGAGCCGGACATTATCGTGGACGCCAAGTCCGGGGTATCGGGCGCGGGACGCGGTTTCTCCCTAACCACGCACTATTCCGAGGTGAACGAGAACGTGATGGCCTACTCGGTGGGCGGTCATCGCCACCTGCCGGAAATCACGCAGGAGTTGGGAGTGATAGACCCGGAGGCCGATCTGCGGGTTACGTTCCTGACACACCTGATACCCATGACCAGGGGCATTCTCGCGAGCTGCTACGCTCCGCTCAAGGAAGGAGCGATTGCCAGCGGTGAGTCTGCCATTGACGAGGTGCGCAGCCTGTACAACAGCTTCTACGAGGACGAGCCATTCGCAAAGGTAGTGGACGTTCCGCCAATGACCAAGCACACGCTCGGCAACAACGACTGCGTAATCTTTCCGACCGTGGACGTGCGCTCCAACAGGCTGATGGTGATAAGCTGCCTGGACAACCTGGTCAAGGGGGCCGCGGGCCAGGCCATCCAGAACATGAACCTGATGTTCGATTTCCCCGAACGCGAGGGCCTCGAACAGCTCGCGATGTACCCGTAGCCGCCTCCCGCGGCCCCATCGTCTAGTGGACTAGGACAGCGGCCTTTCAAGCCGCAAACACGGATTCGAATTCCGTTGGGGCCGCGCCCTACACTCTCAGTTTGCCAGTCTTCCAGTAACGCGGTTAGCCAGCTTCTGAGTTAGGCGTTCATGCTGACGTGGCAGGAATTCAGCGAAGCCCGACCTGACATCGCCGGACCGGGAGAGAAGCTCCTGTTTCAGTTCGGGGTAGGGCTGGCTTTCATCGCAACCGTACGAAAAGACGGCGGCCCGCGCCTGCATCCGGTGTGCCCGCTCATTTGGGATGGTCACCTCTACGTTTTCGTGGTTGGAGGCTCGCCCAAGCGGTACGACCTCGAACGGGATGGGCGTTATGCGCTGCATACGTTCCCTCCCGCCGCGAACGACGACGAGTTCTACTGTGCGGGCGTTGCCGAGGCGGTCGTAGGTCCCAAATTGCGCCAGGCCGCCGCGGGGCTGGCTAAGCACAACGTCGCGGATGACGAGGTGCTGTTCGAGTTGCGGATCGAGCGGGCGTTGCACACCACCTGGGAGAACCCCCGCCAGCCGGATACCCGCCCGATTTACACCAGGTGGTCCAGTGTCTGACCACATCAAGAGGGCCATACAGTCCGGCTGGGATGCCATGTCCGAGTCCTACCAGGCCGAGACGCGAATCTCCCTCGACGACGTTCACTATGCCCCCATGGCTCCCGGCGAGCGCGAGCTGCGCCTGCTGGGTGATGTGCGCGGCAAGCGTGCGCTGGAGCTGGCCTGCGGCGCGGCGCAAAACGCCATCGCGCTTGCCGGGTGGGGCGCGCATGTTACGGCGATGGACTTTTCGGCCATACAGCTAAGGCAGGCGCGAAAGCTGGTCTTGGCGGAGAAAGCGCCCGTACACCTCGTCCGCGGCGACATGGAGCGGCTTGGGATGTTCAGAGACGCCGCGTTCGACATCGTGCTGTCGTCCTTTGGCTGGGAGTTCGTGCCGGACCTGCTCGGCTGCTTTGGCGAGTGCAACCGGGTGCTGGCCGACGGCGGACTGTTGATAGTGTGCACAGTTCACCCGCTGTCCGCGTTCGAGTGGGACGAACACGAGGGCGCGCTGATAGTGGCCGACTACTTCAACCCGCCGGTAGAGGTGTGGGGAGATTCTCCGGAGCGAGCGCAGCCCGGCGCGGTGACGATATTCCACTCGTTTCAGGAGATGTTCGACCTGCTGACCTCCAGCGGCTTTCGCGTGGAGCGCGTCGTCGAGCCTTGTCCATATCCGCCAACCGACTCGAGCGAAGGCGAACAGCGAGCATCACCATACACCGGCGCGTTCTGGGAAGGTCAGCGAGAACGCCTGAGCCGCGTGCCGTTCGCCATCGTTTACAGGGCGCGCAAGGTGTGAGCGGTCGCCGGCCTGGAACGGCCTACGGAGCGGCTGCGCTGTAGTACAGCGAGTTGAAGAGTATCTTGTAGGTTCCCCTGACCTGGGCGCGGAACTGGGGGCGGAAGCCAATCAGTATGACCTCGCCTTTGCCCAGGGGGACGGCAGCGAGCGCGGCCCGCCCGTACAGCTTCTCGTGACCCAACAGCCAGCCGCTAAGCAGAGGGTTGGCGCGCGGGAACTTGCCGATGACCTGCCCCTCATTGACGTCGAGGGCGGGACCGTTGAGGAACATGGCGGCCGCCTCATTCGACATTCCGTAGGCAACCGGGTGCTCCGTGTCGAGCAGGACGCGGAGAAGGCTGCCGGGGGCGAAGAACGCGGAGTGAGAGTAGGTTTCCAGGACGTTTCTCGCCGGGAGACCGAGGTGTTGTATCGCGTAGCGGACCGCGCCGTCCCAGGCTATTAGAATTCCCCCGCGCTCGACGAAATAGCGCAGGTTATTCGCTCCCTGCGTGCCAAGCCCGCCCGAGAACTCGGCGGGATAGTTGGCGGCGTTGTAGCCTCTGTGTATCTGCCGCGTTCGCTGATGCGGAAGCACGATCGCATCGAACGCGCCCACTAGCTCGCCCTCCCGAACGTCGCCGTCAACCAGCGACGTATAGGAGAAGCCGTAGTCGTCGAAGATGAAGCGCGTCCAGCCCTCCTCGGCGTTGGGCACGTAGCTCTTGTAGAGGCCCACCCTCGGCGCGCGCAGCTTGTACCGCGAGACGTCCGGGGAACGGGCCGTCGCCGTGAACGTCAGCGACTCCTCCTTGGCGAGCGAGCCCAGCAGGCCGCCAGGAACTGCGCCGACCTCTATGATGAACGTTCCCGGAGGATACGCGCAGCCATCCACCTCGACCTGCTCCCGCGCCCAATCGACGTTGGCTCCCTCCGCCAGCAGTCGATTGACGGCGCGGGCGGAGGCGTTGCTCTCCGGTCTGAGCAGGTATGCCATGTCGGTGGACGACGGCTCCCGCGTTACCTGTCCGGCGCGCATGTCCGGCTCGCTCAGCAACTCGAGGTCGGCCTCGAACGGGGCCTTGGCCTCGATGACCTCGACGCCCATCTTCAGCGGCAGGCTGTGCGCGGTTACGTCGTAAGGCAGCCTTGGCGGGCCGCCCGGATACTGGCGCAGGTCCGGGTAGCGTCGCGTTTCCAGCATGGTCTTGGCGAACGCGCCGTAGGGCTGGGCCATCAGGACTACCCTCGCGCCCGCCGGATACGTCCTGCCGTCCACGACAAACTGCTCGGTCGCCGCGTGTATCTCCACCGCCGCGGTAGAGAGCACGCCAAGCAACTCCGAGGCCGTCTTGGGGTCGCGCTGCCGCTCGGGGACGATGAAGGCATAGAGGTCGCTGTTCGACGACACGGCCCTCTTGCCTACCCGGTAGAAGTTGCGAACCCACGTATCCCTGTACCGCGCCGCGTTGTCCAGGCACGCCATGACCGCGGCGAAGTCGTACTCCACGATGTGCCGCAGGGCTCCAGCGGCCGCCCTTCCATGGCATCGGGTGGTTCCACGACTCTTGGGTTGGGTTCTCCGCGCGTATGGATTGCAACTGGCCCGGCTCCAGCCGGATGGGCGTGGCGATCCTGACGCTGGCGGCCTCTGAGAGCACGCGGATGCCGCCGTGATAGTGCTGGTAGGAGCGGCTGGGGCTGTATGCGTCATAGACCACGTTGATCGCTACGCCCGCCTTGCCCTGCGCCGTCAACTCGTTCGCCATCGCGGAGCCGAGCATGGCGAGTTCGCTCTGCAAAATGGGGTCAACGTTGGGGCCGACCGGGTCTATGTACGGCGGAAGAATCATGCGCATTCCGGGGGTGCGCGTCTGGTGAAGGTCGTGGAGGATGTGAGGGCGCCAGGCGTTCAGGCAGCGCTCAACGGTCAGCCGGGTCTCCGCCTGGGTGAACATCGACCAATCGCGGTTGTTGTCGTGGCCGGCGTACTTGTGATAAAGGTATGGAGGAATCACGCCCTCGTGCGGCGTTCCCAGGGTGCTGTCATACCACCTCTTGACAAGGATAAGCCCGTCCGGGTTCAGGCAGGGGATGAGCAGCAGGATGACGTTATCGAGGATGCGTTTCACGTCCTCGTCGTCGCTCGTGGCGAGGTGGTGCGCCGCCCACATCGACATCTGCGCCGCGCCAACCTCGGTTGCGTGGATGCTACACGTTACGGCGACGACGGCCTTGCCCTCGGCGACAAGCTCGCCGGCCTCCCGCTCGTCTCGTATCGTGCGCGGATCGGCCAGCCTGGCCTGGATGGCCCGATAACGCTCCAGGTTGGCCAGGTTGCGCGGCGAGGAGATCACCGATAGCAGGAAGGGGTTGCCCTCCGTAGTCTTGCCTATTTCGCGGGTCTGTACACGGTCAGACGTCCGGTCGAGGATGTGGAAGTATTCGACTATCTGGGGCCAATCGGCGAGGCAGCGGTCCTCTCCCACCTCGAATCCGAGGTGGTCTCTGGGGCTGATTATCGGTGACATGTCCCTGATTCTGAAGGTTACGCTCCCTCTGGTCAAGCGTCCCTGGGACTGAGTAACTGTTCAAAGTAGATGAGACCAACCCGTTCGAGTTGCTTCAACGCGGGCCTCGACGTGTAGCGGCCGTACCCTACCATCCGATGCACCACAGACCAGTTCTTCTGCTCAACGTGGGCGTTGTCATTCTTGTTGTAGGGCCTGGAACGTGTGAATGTGATCTCGTTGCGCTGGCAATAGGAGTAGAGGTGGTGATTGATGAACTCAGAGCCATTGTCAGAGTCGAGACCCAACAGCGGGAAGGGCAGGGAGCGGGACATCTTGTGCACCGCGCTTCCCACCCTCTGCTATCCCTTGCCCCAGACCGCCTGGCACTCCACCCAGCCTGTGGCTATGTCCAACG